>CAMLGZ010000001.1 GCA_946479745.1 uncultured Pseudoxanthomonas sp.
TGCGGCGCGTTCGTCACTACCAATACATCAATATTTCGTGGGCGCGGTTCGATGTTCGCATCGATCCGCTATTGGTGTTGGAGCGCAAATAGCCTTTACGGTTCACCTGCACCGCGCGCTGCGGCGCGTTCGTCACTACCAATACATCAATATTTCGTGGGCGCGGTTCGATGTGCGCATCGATCCGCTGTTGGTGTTGGAGCGAAAATAACGCACCAATTTTCTGTAGAGCCGAGCAAGCCTGGCTCTACGAGATGACCAAATAAAACAGTAGGTCGGGCCTACGCGCCCGACTCCCGGCCGTGCCGCGCCATGAAGCCGTCGGGGGTGTAACCCCGACCTACAAATCAGGGATTGGTGCCGCTGACTCGTGCGACCGCATCGTGCGGGTGCAGGCTTTCGAAATGCGACACGGTCGCCTGGTAACGTTCGATGCGGGGGTCTTTCGACAACACGGACGCCACCCGGCGCGCGGCGTCTTCGCAGAACATCAGGTTCTCGGCATTCAGGCGCGCGAAGGCCTGCTCGTCGACACGCTTGACCGCCGTCTGCACCGGCGTGGCTAAAGCCGCTTCCAATGCATCGATCAATGGCACCAACGGCAATTCGTCGAACTGCGCGCGCAATTCCACACGTATCTGCGCACGACTGCGCTGCGCATGCGGTGTGGCGGCCAGGCCGCGCTCGGATTCCAGCCAGTCGTGCACCACGTCCACCGATAGCGGACGCGCGGCGGCGAAATCCTCGGAGAAACGCTCTGCGTTGGCCTGGCGCGACAGCGCGGCCGAGGCCGGGCAGGTGCTGGAATATTCCAGCGAGAAACCCAGCGCCAGATGCAGATGGCCCTCGCTCAAGGTGGCTTCTATCTCCACCGGGTAGCGCTTCCAACCCGTGAACTCGCTCTCGAGCGCGCGCCTTTGCAGCAAAGCTTCGTAACGGATCTTCAGCCGCGCCTGCGAAGCCAGGCCCGATTGCGAAGCGATGCTTTCCTGCAGAAGATGACGCAGGCCGGCCGGAGTGATGGCTTCGCGCGCCAGGCCTTCCTGCAATTGCAGGTAGAGGCGCGACATGTGGATGCCGCGCGCCTCGGGATTGGCCAGATTCACCGACAGGTCGATACTGGCAGCGACCTGCAGCTGCCCGCCGGCGCCATCGGACACGCGCACCGGCAAAGCGATGCCTTCCATGCCTACCCAATCCAGCGCGCGCGCCAGCGGCACGGCATGGCCGGCGACATCAGGAAGATCGGTGCGTGGAGCAGCAGGACGTGAAGCGGACATCTTGGCAAACCGTGGGGGCGGGTCAGATGTGAATTGTACCGGCTGAGGACCGGCCGCCCCTGCAACGGTCCGTTACGTCAACGCCGCCTTGCCGCGCGCCACCCCAGCCACAGCGCGCGCGCTGGCGACAAGGGTGCATAACCCTCTCCGCCCCCGGTGAAACGCTGCAAACGCGATCGCGCCAGCGCCGCCCAAAGCCTGCGGGGAACGACTCCGCCGCTGCGTAGGGGCCACTGCTGGAGCAAGGTTTCGGACCAGCGACGCTGAGCAGGACCCGCCTGACCGGCTGAACGGACCGGAACCGCTCCCTCGCCCGCTTCGTCCAGCCGTGCCGCCAGCCACTGGGCGCTGACCGACTGCACCAGTGCAGGGTCCGTCGCGGAGCCGAACAGGGCGGACTCCACCTGGGCGATGGCCGTCGCCAGTGGCCGCACTGCCTCCCAGGCATCTGCCGGATCCTGCGGACGCTCGCGCAACCGGATCAAGGCCGGAAGCGCTTCGGCCAGCTCGAACCAGGGCACGCGATTGGGCTCCAGCACACGGCCCAGCGGATGCCGGGAACGCTGCCGGCTCCAGTCACGCAGCTCTTCGCCCCACCACGCCAGCTTGGCATCGGCCGGCAAGGGATCGCCGGCGATGTTCATCGCATCGGAGAATTCCTGCAGCAAGGCGAACCAGGCGACAGCAAGCTGGCGCTGCGCGGCAGGAACGAATACTTCGACCACGCGCCACTCCGGCCAGCGGGTACGCCATTTGTCCAGGAAACTGTCGAGTGCGGTGGAGTCGGTCATGGGATGTTCGTAGGAGCGCCCCATGGGCGCGAGCTTTTACGGTTTCCGGCAGAGCTCGCGCCCATGGGGCGCTCCTACCGGCGTGCAGGCCAGTTGGCGGAGTCGAGCAATTCGTGCGGCCATTCCAGCATTTGGTTCGCGCCCCACTCCGCAGGGTCTTCGTGATCCTGGCGGTAACCCCACAAGGCGGCGATCGAAGGCATGCCCGCGGCGCGTGCGGCCTGGATATCGCGCTCGTCGTCGCCTACGTAGACGCATTGGCCGGCAGCGAAACCCATGCGTTCGGCCGCGACCAGCAACGGCAGCGGATGCGGTTTCTTCTCGGCCAGGGTGTCGCCGCCGATCAGCACCGCGCAGCGCGTTTCCCAGCCGAGCTGCGGCAGGATTTCGCGCGCCAGGTACTCGGGCTTGTTGGTGACGATGCCCCAGGCCGCGCCATCGGCTTCCAGCGCCTGCAACATCGCCTCGATGTCCCCGAACAGCACGCTATGCCTGCCCAGTTGCTGCAGATAGGTTTCCAGGAACAGCGGCACCATCGCCTCGCGTGCGGCGGTTTCGATATGCGGGAAGGCCGCGGCCAGCATCGCCCGCGAACCTTTGGAAACGTGCGGGCGTATTTCCGCCAAAAGCATCGGCGCCAAGCCCTGCGCACCGCGCAGCAGGTTGGCGGTGGCCAACATGTCGGGTGCGCTGTCCAACAGGGTTCCGTCCAGGTCGAACAGCACCGCGCGCGGGAAACGAATCGTTGTCACCCGGATGCTGGCCGTCTCGGCCACCGTCACAGAGATTTCCTGGCACAGGCCAGGTAATTCACATCGGTTCGCCCGATGATGCGGGCCGCGTTGCGCCATGGCTCGTAAGCCAGGCCGCTGACGTCTTCCAGCTGCAGCTCTGCGGCACGCAGCCAAGCGGCCAGTTCGGACGGCTTGATGAAATCCTGGTAGTGGTGCGTGCCCTTGGGCAGCAGCCGCGCCACGTATTCCGCACCGACGATGGCCAGTGCGAAGGCGGCCGGCGTGCGGTTCAGCGTGGAAAGGAACAATTGCCCGCCCGGCTTCAGCAAGGTCGCGCAAGCGGCGATGATGGCGGAAGGGTCGGGAACATGCTCCAGCATTTCCATGCAGGTGATCGCATCGAAGCTGCCCGGCTGTTCGGCCGCCAGCGACTCCACCGATTGCAGGCGGTAGTCGACGCTGATCTGCGATTCCAGCTTGTGCAGCTTGGCGACCTTGATCAGCTCGGGCGCCAGGTCGGTCGCAGTGACCAATGCCCCTTCCCGGGCCAATGCTTCGCTGAGCAGGCCTGCGCCGCAGCCGACATCCAGCACGGAGGCCCCGCGTAAAGCGACGCGCTGCTTCACGTAATCCAGCCGCACTGGATTGAGCGCGTGCAACGCTTTCTGCGGGCCTTGCGGATCCCACCAACGATTGGCCAGGGCGCCGAATTTATCCAGCTCGGCCTGGTCGAAGTTTTCCTTGGCACCGGCGGTGGAACGGGTCATACGTACTCCTTCTCGGTTGCCGGTCATCGCATGATCTGCGCGATACGGCCTTGCCACTGCTTCGCATTGGCCAGTATTCCCGCCATGTCCATGTCGATCAGTTCACGCCGGATCAACCTGGGCTTGCCTGCGATCCAGACATCGCTGACCTGATGGCGGCCGGTCGCGTAGATGAGTTGCGACACCACATGGTGCAGCGGCTGGGTTTCCAGCGCGGAAAGATCGACGCAGACCAGGTCGGCCTGCTTGCCGGGCTCGATCGAACCCACCAGATGATCGAAGCCCATCGCCTTGGCGCCGCCCAGGGTGGCCGCGCGCAACGCGCTGAAGGCATCGAAGCCGGCGGCATCGTCGGCCACCGCCTTGGCCAGGATCGCCGCAGTGCGGGTTTCCCCGAACATGTCCAGGTCGTTGTTGCTGGCTACGCCGTCGGTGCCGATGGCCAGGTTCACGCCGGCCTTCTGCAAGGCGCATACCGGACAGAAGCCGGAGGCGAGCTTGAGGTTGGATTCCGGGCAATGCACCACCGACACGCCGCGCTCGGCGCACAGATGGATCTCGCCTTCCGTCAATTGGGTCATGTGCACCGCGATCAGGCGGTCGTTGATCAGCCCCAGCCGATCCAGGCGGGCGATGGGGCGCTGGCCGTGCTTCTGCTGCGACTGCGCGACTTCCTGCGCGGTCTCGTGCAGATGCAGGTGCACGGGCAGATCCAATTGATCGGCCAGCATGCGGATGTGCTCGAAATTGGCGTCGGACACGGTATAGGGCGCATGCGGCGCGAAGGCGGTAGCGATCAGCGCGTCGTCGCGCCACTGGTCGTGCACTTCGCCGGCGCGGTCGAAGTATTCGTCGTCCGATTTGGCCCAGGCGGTAGGGAAATCGATCACCGGCAGCCCCACGCGCGCGCGGAATCCGTAGCGCTTGTAAGTAGCGGCCTGCACGTCCGGAAAGAAATAGTTTTCGTTGCAGCAGGTGGTGCCGCCGCGCAGCATCTCGGCGATGGCCAGGGTCACGCCGTCGGCGACGAACTCCGGCCCTATGACGGCGCCTTCGATCGGCCAGATGTGCTCCTGCAGCCATATCTTCAACGGCAGGTCGTCGGCCACGCCGCGCAGCAGGGTCATTGGGTTGTGGGCATGCGCGTTGACCAGCCCGGGAATCAGGGCGGCTTCCGGCCGCGACACGATTTCCGCCGCATCGAAGCGCGTGCGCGCTTCGCTTGACGGCAATACCGCGACGATCTGGCCACCGGAAACAGCGACGGCGTGGTCTTCCAGCACCACGCCGTGCGGCATCACCGGCACCACGAAGCCGGCTTCGATCAGGAGGTCGCAGGTTTCGGGAGCGGTTGGGGTCATTTGTTTTTGTTTGTGCTCGTCATGCCCTCAAAGGCACTGGATCCCCGCTTTCGCGGGGATGACGATTTGGCAAAGCCGTGCGCTATGCGCACGGGCCAAATCGTCATTTCACTCGCGATTCGTATTCGCCGGTCTTGGTGTTGACCTTGATCATCTCGTCCTGGTTGACGAACAGCGGCACGCGCACCACCGCGCCGGTTTCCAGCGTGGCCGGCTTGCCGCCGCCGCCGGAGGTGTCGCCGCGGACGCCCGGGTCGGTCTCCACGATCTTCAGTTCGACGAAATTGGGCGGCGTCACCTGGATCGGCACGCCGTTCCACAGGGTCACCACGCACTGCTCTTCGCCCTTCAGGTATTTGGCCGCATCGCCCACGCCGGTCTTGTCGGCCTGGACCTGCTCGAAGGTCTCCGGCTGCATGAAGTGCCAGTATTCGCCGTCGGCATAGAGGAACTGCATGTCGGTGTCGACCACGTCGGCCGCTTCCACATCGTCGGTCGCCTTCATGGTCATTTCCACCACGCGGCCCGACTTGATGAAGCGGTACTTGATGCGGGTGAAGGCCTGGCCCTTGCCGGGTTTGACGTATTCGGTCTCGGTGATGACGCAGGGCTCGTTGTTGACCAGGATCTTCTGTCCGGTCTTGACGTCGTTCATGCCATAGCTGGCCATGGGGAAACTCCTGAGGTGTGGCAAGCCCGCCGCGTACAAGCGGCCGGCCGGATAGAATGGGAAGCCCGCCGGGACCGGCAGGCGCTTGTTTTCAGACCGCCAATGATACCCGCAGCCACCGTTTCCTTACACGTCAGCCCCCTGCCCTCGTCCTCCCTGCAACCCGCCCCCTGGCAACAGTTGTGGCGCGAAGCGGTGCGCGACCCGCGGGAATTGCTCTCGATGCTGGGGCTGGAAGCGCTCTCCGGCCGGATCTCGGAGCAGGCCGCCACGCAGTTTCCACTGCGGGTGCCGCGCGGATTCGTGGCCCGTATGCGCAAAGGCGATGCCCACGACCCGCTGCTACGCCAGGTTTTACCGCTGGACGATGAAATGCGGATGGTCCCGGGTTTCGCGGCGCTCGATGCCGTGGGCGACGCCGCCGCAAAGGCCGGCACCGGACTGCTGCAGAAATACCGAGGACGCGCCCTGCTGGTGGCCACCGGCAGCTGTGCGGTCAACTGCCGCTACTGTTTCCGCCGCCATTTCCCCTACGCGGAGGAAACCGCAGCGCGCACGGGCTGGCGCGAGGCCGTGGAATCGATCGGCGCCGATGGCAGCATCGAGGAAGTGATCCTGTCCGGCGGCGATCCGCTGTCCCTGGCCACCTCCAAGCTGGCCGAACTGACCGAGGCGCTGAAAGACGTCCCGCACCTCAGGCGCCTGCGCATCCACACCCGCCTGCCGGTGGTCCTGCCGGAGCGCGTAGACGCCGGCCTGCTCGAATGGCTGTCCCGCCTGCCCTGGCCGGTGGCGGTGGTGCTGCACGCCAACCACGCCAATGAGTTCGACGCCCAGGTAGACGCCGCGCTGGCCTGTTTGCGCAGCACCGGCGCGCAGCTGCTCAACCAGGCGGTACTGCTGCGCGGTGTCAACGACAGCGTCCAGGCCCTGGCGGAATTGAGCGAGCGCAGCTTCGCCGCCGGCGTGCTGCCCTATTACCTGCACCAGCTGGACCGGGTAGCGGGCGTGGCCCATTTCGAGGTTCCGGACCACGAAGCCAAGCGGCTGCACGCCGCCCTCGCCGCTCGCGTATCCGGTTATCTGGTGCCCAGGCTGGTGCGCGAGGTGGCCGGGGATACCGGAAAGCGCCCGCTCTAGGGCGCGACCGATCGCCCACTTCGGCGATATCCAAGATGGACGCCTCCGCACTCATCGTGTATTAAACCCGCTCCCCCGGCGGATACGCTGCATGCAGATCGGCAAAGACACCACGATTCGATTGATGATCGTCGACGACAGCGGCGAAGACGCCGAAGCGGTCGTCAGCGCATTCCGCAACGGCGGCATCGCCATCCGTCCCCATCGCCCGCTCGATATCGCCGAACTGGCCGCTACGCTGGCCTCCCAGCCCATCGATATGGTCCTGGCCGCGAAGTCCTCGCGGACGATCTCGCTCGAGGCCGTGCTGGCGCAGGTGGCCGCCAGCGGCAAGGACATCCCGGTAATCGCGCTGGCCGACGCCATCGACGAAGCCGGGCTCATCGGCGATCTGGCCCTGGGCGCCCGCGCCATCGCCCTGCGGGGGCGCAACGAACACCTGCTCAAAGTGCTGCAATCGGAGTGGGCCGATCTGGAAGCGCGCCGGGCCCTGCGCCTGCTGGAAGCCCAGCTGCGCGAGACCGAGCGCCGCTGCGACGCCCTTATCGCCTCCTCGCGCGATCCCATCGCCTACATCCATGAAGGCATGCACATCCGGGCCAACGAGGCCTACCTGGAGATGTTCGGCTTCGAGTCGTTCGAGGACGTGGAAGGCCTGTCGCTGCTGGATCTGGTCGCGCCGCAGTACGTGGCCGAGTTCAAGCTGTTGCTGAAAAAACTGAGCAAGGGCGAGGCGCCGGCGCGTTTCGAACTGGAAGCCAGAACGCTGGAGGGGCAAAGCTTCCCCGCCTCGCTGGAATTCGCCACCGCCAGCTACGAGGGCGAGTCCTGCGTGCAGGTGGTATTCCGCCGCCGCGAATTCGAACAGGATCCGGAACTGGCGCGCGAGGTCGAAGGTCTGCGCCAGCGCGACATGGTCACGGGCCTGCTGAACCGTCCGACTTTCCTGCACGCCCTGGAAAACGTGGTCAGCGAAGCCGCACGTGGCGAGGGCCAGCATGCCCTGCTGCTGGTCGAACCGGACCACTATCAGCGCTTGCTGCAGGACTTCGGTCTGGATTCGGCCGATGCATTGATCGCCGCGCTGGCCGCGCGCCTCAGCGAGACGCTGGCTGCCGATGGCACCGCCGCCCGTTTCGGCGAACGCAGTTTCGCCGTGCTGCTCAAGGGCGACCACGCGCAGACCGCCGATCTGAGCGAGCGCGTGCGCACCGCTTTCGCCACGCACGTGATCAATGTCGGCGGGCGTTCGGCCGTCATCACCGCCAGTATCGGCGGTGTGCAGATCGGCGAGAAAATCGCCACCGTCGGCCAGGTGTTGAACCGCGCCAACGAAAGCCTGCAGAACGCCAGCGCGCTGGGCGGCAACCGCAGCGAGATCTTCGATCCGGGCGCGGTGGATCGCGCCGAGGAAGAGCGCGTGCAGAACTGGGTCACGCTGATGCGGGACTCCCTGGAAAACGACGGCTTCACCCTGCACTACCAGCCGGTGGTCAGCCTGCAAGGCGAACCGGGCGAGTTCTACGAAGCTTTCCTGCGCCTGGAAAACGAAGGCGAACTGGTGCAGCCGCATGCTTTCCTGGGCATCGCCGAAGACAACGGCATGCTGGATGCGCTGGACCGCTGGGTAGTGAAGCGCACCATCCGGGTACTGGGCGAACGCATGCGCGCCGGCCATGAGGCGCGGATGCTGGTCAAGGTCAGCCCGTTCTCTTTCGCCGACGATCGCCTGTTGTCGCTGATCGAGCAGCAACTCGCCGAGCACGGCGTGCCCGGCGAACGGCTCTGGTTGCAGGTACAGGAAGCCAAGGTGTTCACCCATCTGCGCCAGGCTCAGGGTTTCCTGGCCGGCGCTTCGCGACTGGGATGCAAAGTGGGGTTGGAGAAGTTCGGCTCCGGGCTGGACTCGTTCCAGCTGCTCTCGCATTTCAAGCCGGCGTTCCTCAAGATCGACCGCGGATTTACCGAAGACCAGACCAAGATGGCCGAACACCAGCCCAAGATCCGCGAGATCGCCGAGCGCGCGCGCGCCGACGGCATGCACACCATCGCCGAGTTCGTGCAGGACGCGGCCACCATGAGCTTTCTGTTCGGTGCGGGTGTGGATTATGTGGAAGGATTCTTCCTGGCTGCGCCTTCGGGGCTGATGAACTACGACTTCTCCTGATCCCCGCGCTGCGAAGCAAAGAAAAAGCCCGCCTTGCAGCGGGCTTTTTCTTCAAAGCAACCGTCCGGATCAGTTGACGACGCTGGGCTGGTTACGCAGCGCGGCGATCCGCTCCTGCATCGGCGGATGGCTCAGGAAAAGCTTCTTCAGGCCCTGTCCCACGCCACCGGCAATGCCGAAAGCCTCCACCTGCGCCGGCAACGTGCTCGGCCGGTGACCGGCCTCCAAGCGCTCCAGCGCCGCGATCATCTTCTGGCGGCCGGCCAGCGAAGCGCCGCCGGCATCGGCGCGGAATTCGCGGCGGCGCGAGAACCACATCGCGATCATGGTGGCGAACAGGCCCAACACCAGTTCCAACGCCATGACAATGAAGTAGTAGGCCAGGCCCGGGCCGCGGCTTTCGCGGTTGCCGGACAGATAACTGTCGATGATGCCGCCGACCACGCGCGCCAACACGATCACGAAGGTGTTCAGCACGCCTTGCAGCAAGGCCATGGTGACCATGTCTCCGTTGGCCACATGGCTGACTTCGTGGCCCAGCACGGCTTCGGCTTCATCGCGGCTCATGCTGCGCAGCAACCCTGTCGACACCGCCACCAGCGCTTTGTTGCGGTTGGCGCCGGTAGCGAAGGCGTTGATTTCGGGCGCATCGTACACCGCCACTTCCGGCATACCGATGCCCGCGGCCTGCGCCTGGCGCTGCACCGTGGCCAGCAGCCACTGTTCGCCCTCGTTGCGCGGCTGGTCGATGACTTGCGCGCCCGTAGCGCGCTTGGCCATGGTCTTGGAGAGCAATAGCGAGATGATCGAACCACCGAAGCCGAAGATCGCCGCCATCACCAGCAATCCGCTCATCTGGTTGGGGTTGACCCCCAGCAGGGACATGACGACGCCCGCCAGCAGCATGACTGCCAGGTTGGTGGCAAGGAACAACGCGATACGGTTGAACACGACGGACTCCGGCAGATTTCAATGACAGACATGCGGACCGCAGCGGCCCACGAACACCGATCTGCGGTTGACGGCAGTTGAATTCAAGCGCGTAAGTGACCGACGATTCAGCTTTCCGAGTTCGCTTCCGCATGCCCGACTCTCCTTCCTACCGTGGACGCTTTGCGCCCTCGCCCACCGGTCCTTTGCATTTGGGATCGCTGGTGGCCGCGCTGGGCAGCTGGTTGTTGGCTCGCCATGCCCACGGAGATTGGTGGGTGCGGATGGAAGACCTGGATCCACCGCGCGAAGTCGGCGGCGCAGCCGCGCAACAGCTCGCCGTTCTCGACGCTTTTGGTCTGCGCTCGGACAACGAGGTGGAATGGCAGAGCCGGCGTTCGTCCTTCTATCAGCACGCGCTGGATCGGTTGCTAAGCGAAGGGAAAGCTTTCGCCTGCCATTGCAGCCGCAGCGATCTGGCCGCCGACGATGGCATCCATCACCGGTGTACGGGCAAAGTGCAGCGCCCCAATCCGGCCATCCGCTTGCGCGTGCCGCAAGGGACCACGATCTCGTTCGAAGATGGCCTGCAAGGCGCCATCACCCAGGACGTTTGGCGCGAGGTCGGCGATTTCGTTCTGAAACGGGCCGACGGTTTATGGGCTTATCAGCTTGCGGTGGTGGTGGACGACGCAGCGCAAGGCATGACCGATATCGTTCGCGGGGCCGACCTGCTCGATTCCACACCGCGACAGATCCTGCTCCAGCAGGCATTGGGACTTCCGACGCCGCGCTATTTGCACCTGCCGCTCGTCGTCGATGCCAATGGCCAGAAATTGTCCAAATCGTCCGAGGCCCCTGCGGTCGACGCGGGCGATCCGCTACCGGCGCTTCATGCCGCCTGGATCGCACTGGGACAGTCTGGCGCGGCGATAGGCGCAAGCTTCGATGCGCCGTCCTTTCTGGCTTCGGCGCAGGAGGCCTTTACTCGCGATCGGCTGCCGCGCGTGACATTCTTATCACTCGCTGCACTGCACAACGCGGCTGACGCCAACGCTGTCTAGAATCCTTGCAGACCGTCGCTTTCCGACGGAAAAGGAACCCCCCATGACAGCACGCGTCGCATTGGTGACTGGCGGTACCGGCGGTATCGGCAGCGCCATCTGCAAGAAATTGGCCGATATGGGCCACAAAGTGGCTACCAACTACCGCAACGAGGAAAAGACCCAGGCTTGGCTGCAGCAGATGCGCGAGCAGGGCTACGACATCACCGCCGTCAAGGGCGATGTATCTTCTCCAGAGGAAGCCGAGGCGCTGGTACGCGAAGTCGAAGCCAAGCTCGGTCCCGTCGATATCCTGATCAACAATGCCGGCATCACCCGCGATACCACCTTTCACCGCATGACCTCTTCGCACTGGAACGAGGTGATCAACACCAACCTCAATTCCGTATTCAACATGACCCGTCCGGTGATCGAGGGCATGCGCGAACGCAAGTGGGGCCGCGTCATCCAGATCAGCTCGATCAACGGTCAGAAGGGCCAGTACGGCCAGGCCAACTACGCCGCCGCCAAGGCCGGCATGCATGGCTTCACCATTTCGCTGGCGCAGGAAAACGCCAAGTTCGGCATCACCGTCAACACCGTATCGCCCGGCTATATCGGCACCGACATGGTAATGGCGGTGCCGGAGGAAGTGCGCAACAAGATCGTCGCGCAGATCCCCACCGGCCGCCTGGGCAGCCCGGAGGAAATCGCCTACGCGGTGTCCTTCTTCATCCCCGACGAAGCCAGCTGGATCACTGGTGCCAACCTGTCCGCCAATGGTGGGCAGTACATGGGTTGGTAAGAGCATGGGCTGCAAGAGCCCGACCGACGCAGTGAGTCCGATGAGGACCATACATCCCGACCCCGTCATCCCAGCGAAAGCTGGGATCCATTTTGACTTGGCTCCGGATTTGCGGCCCAACCTCAAAATCAAAATCAAGATGGATGACCAGCCATTCGGCTGTTGAAGAGCGCCTCCAGCTTTCGCTGGGATGACGACCGGGTGGGTTCGGCTACCTCGCCTTGCCCCGGGCCGACATCGATCTAAAAAATGCTGCGCAGCATTTTCCTGCTTCCTGAACAGGCCTACCCCGCCCTCCGGCAGTTGCAAGCACTGCTGCGCTGCGTCATGCTGCACCTCAGTTGATTTAGAGTGATTGCTCAATGGCTGCGATCCGCATCATCAAGAAGTATCCGAACCGCCGTCTGTACGACACCGAGATTTCCAGCTACATCACCATCGAAGACGTGCGCCAGCTGATTGTCGATGGCGAGGACTTCGAAGTCCGCGACGCCAAGACCGGCGACGACCTGACCCGCACCGTGCTGCTGCAGATCATCACCGAGCAGGAGCAGGACGGCGAACCGATCCTGTCCACCCAGTTGCTCAGCCACATCATCCGTTTCTATGGCGATTCCATGCAGGGCTTCATGGGCAACTACCTGGAGCGCAGCATGACCCTGTTCATGGAGCAGCAGCAGCAGTTCCGCCAGCAGATGGGCGGCATGCTGGGGCAAACGCCCTGGACCATGATGAATCAGCTGACCGAACGCAACATGGAGTTGTGGCAGGAATTCCAGCGCAACCTCAGCGGCGGCATGGGCCGGCCGACGGTCAAGCCGGAAACGCCGCAGCGCGAAGCGCCGAAATCGCGTACGCGCTGAGAGTTCCGAATCGAAGCCCCCGAATCGAAGCCTCCGAATCGCAATGCCGGGCCCGCACATCGCTGTGCGGGCTTTTTTAATGTCGACGAAATGGAACCGGAAACGAAAAGCATGAGCAAGCGCGTAGCGATGGTCACCGGCGGCATCGGTGGATTGGGAACCGAAATCTGCAAGGCGCTGGCGCAGGCCGGGCGCACGGTGATTGCGGTGGACCTGGATTCCCGGGAAGAGCGCGTCGCCTCTTTCAGGCAGGAAGTGGAAGGCCACGACATCCATTTCGTCGCGGCCGACGTCGCCGATCATCAAAGTTGCGGCGTACTGGTGCGCGACATCGAAAGCCGCCACGGTTCGCTGGACATCCTGGTCAACAACGCCGGCATCACCCGCGATTCGACTCTGCGCAAGATGGATCGCTCGCAATGGGATGCGGTGCTGGACGTGAACCTGGGCAGTGCGTTCAACCTTTGCGGGCATGCGGTGGACGGCATGCAGGCGCGCGGTTTCGGGCGCGTGGTCAACATCAGTTCGGTCAGCGGCCAGACCGGCAATTTCGGCCAGACCAACTATGCGGCCGCCAAAGCCGGGCTGCATGGCTTCACCATGTCGCTGGCGCGCGAAGTCGCCACCAAAGGCATCACCGTCAACAGCATTTCGCCGGGCTACATAGAAACCGCCATGACTGGCGCAATGCCCACGGAGGCGCTGGCCAAGATCACCGCCGCCATCCCCGCCGGACGCATGGGCAAGCCAAACGATATCGCCCGCACCGTGGCTTTCTTGACCGACGACGCGGCCGGCTACATCACGGGCGCGAATGTGCCGGTGAACGGCGGCCTGTTCATGAGCTTCTAGTAGGTCGGGGCTACGCCCCCGACGACATCGCGCGATCTAAGGCTACGAGATGTCGGCCACGTAGGGCCGACCTACAGATCTAGCGCGAACGTACCGGTGAACGGCGGCTTGTTCATGAGCTTCTAGTAGGTCGGGGCTACGCCCCCGACTGCGCGCGCGATCACGGTTCACTGTGGGTCGGCCACGTAGAGCCTGTCCCGCACTTGGATACGGGGGCAGACCTACGGATTCGGTTTCTGCTTCCGCAGGTAATCCGCCAACCCGCCCAACTGCAAACCCTGCACCTTGTCGACCACCGCAACGAACTTGGTCAGATCGTCCGGGGTATAGCCACCAGCGCGATACCACAGAGTGATGCGCGTGCCGCCCTTTTCTTCCGCGAAACGCCATTCCAGCGCGCCATTCAGGCCCATGCCCTGCAGCGGGCCCTGGCCGCCAGTCATGCGCATCAACTTGCCGGGGTCGACGAAGGTCACCGTCATGTGCCAAGCCTGCTGCGCGCCGTTGATTTCGCAGAAGCAGCCGCCGGCTTTTTCGGAAATGGAAAACTTCGAGGCGTCGCCCCACCAGCTGTGGTCGGCGGGCCACCATTTGCCCACATCATGGACGAACGCCTTCCAGGCCGTGCCGGAATCGACGGGCACCCATTGCGAGTTCTCCAGGGTGAAACCATTCGGCGCCTGGTCCTTCACTTCCGCATGCGCGGGCGCATGCAAGCCGCCGAGAACCAGCACGGCAAGCAAACATAGCGACCTGATCATGGCGCGCCCGCCGTTCCGGAAGTACCGGCCTGAGAGCAATACTTCTGGTAGAACTGCTTGGCCTGCGGCATCAGCGACTGCAGATGCTGGATGCGATTGGCCGGATCGGGATGGGTGGAAGCGAATTCGGGCGGACGCTGTCCGCCGCCGAGCTCGGACATGCGGTCCCACAATGGAATCGCTTCTTCCGGATTGAAGCAGGCCGCTGCGGCCAGCATCAGGCCCACTTCATCGGCCTGGCTTTCGTGCTTGCGGCCATAGGGCAGCACTACGCCGTACTGCGTGGCGGCGCCGATGGCCGACATCATGGACTGATCCATGCCGGACACGCCCGCTGCCACCTGCCCCATCTGCACCAACTTCTGCTGCGCCATGCGCTGGGCACCGTGCCGTTGCAGGGCATGGGCGATTTCGTGCCCCATCACCACCGCCATGGCGTCGGCGTTCTTGGCCACGGGTATGAGCCCGGTGTAGACCGCGATCTTTCCGCCGGGCAGACAAAACGCATTCGCTTCATCGGACTGGATGACGTTGACGTCCCACTGATAACTGCTCAGGTCGGGTGTCGGCTGCTGATGCAAGGCGGCCAGGTCCGCAGCCACCTGCGGCACGCGCGCCACCAGACGTTGCGCTATCTGGCGGATCTGCTGGCTGGTCTGGTTGTCGGCCGGCAGCAGGGCACGCTGCGCCTGCGCGTCTCCGAGCACCTGCTGATAGGCCTGGGCGCCGAGTTCGGACTCTTCCTGCGGCGTCGCCCCGTAATGGGCGTCCTCGCCCGTGTAAGGATCGACCTCTTTGCTGCTGAACCAGCTGAAGGCCGCGTAGCCCGCGAAGGCAATCAGAATCCACCAGCGCACATTGCCGAACAACCCGCGGCGCCGGGGCGCGCCTTGCTGCTGTTCGTAGCGGCCTTGGCCGAATGGGTCGTTCCTCATTGCCCTCTCCTGTTCAGATGCCACGTACCACGCGAAAACCCACCCGCGCACTAGTCATATCCGAATCCGACGCCGAACGCCATGCCGCACGCACCTGGGCCGGCGAACTGGCCCAGGAACCGCCGCGCACCACGCGCGAACGGCACCCGGGATTGAACCACGAGGCGCCGTCCGCCGGAGCACGGCGATAACTGGCGTGCCAGCAGTCGCTGACCCATTCGCTGACATTGCTGCCCAGGTCGTACAGTCCGAAAGCGTTCGGCAGATAGCTGCCCCCCGGCGCGGGCCCCCAGTAACCGTCGCCGTAGGACACGAAGGCATTGTTCCAATGCCGTCCACTGGGCGAAACATCGTTGCCGCCAGTCAGATTGCCGAAGCGCGCGCTGGGCACGCCGCCGCTGCCCCAGGGATAGCGGCCCTGGGTGCCTGCGCGCAGGGCGTATTCGAGCTCCGCCTCGCTGGGCAGGCGGTAGCTCTTGCCCGTCTGCCCGGATAGCCATTGCGCATAAGCCTCGGCATCACGCACGCTGACATGCAGGACCGGCAGGCTGTCGGCAGCCCTGGCCCCGGCGTAATCCGATTGCCAGTCCACACCGCTGCGGCGCGCGAAATTGCCGCTGCGCTCGTCGTAAACGACCGAATGCCCGCGCCGGGTGGCGCGCGGCCGGTAACGGCTGGCCTGCACGAAACGCCGGAATTCGCCTACCGTGACGGCCTGGCGCGACATGGCGAACCCACGGTCGAAGCGCACGTAGTGCGCGGGTTTCTCCGATTCCGCCGAGCCGAGTTCCGACTCGGTAGCGCCCATGCGGAAACCGCCATGCGGCACCACAATCATTTCCGGCGCACGCCCACCTGCCGTCATGGCATCGGTGAACGCCTGTCCGGGCCTGAACAAACCGTAATGCGTGGCCAGATCGATACGCGTGCGGAAATCGGCAGCCACCGTATCGCCCGGCTCGGCGATGCGTAGTACTTCGGCCAGCAATGCCCGCGCAGTGCGCTGACCGCGAAGCGTGGTCAGGTCGGCGATGCCGCGTTCGCGCAATGCAGCGATACGCGCACTGCGAATGGCACCGACTCGCCGCCGTGCGTCCTCTACTGTGGCAGCGGAATCGCGTACCTGCGCCGCCTGCGCCAACCAGCGCGAAGCCGTCTCGAAGTCGCCGCGCGCGGCGGCTTCCTCGGCCTGCCGGATCATCGCGCTTTCGCTCGCCGCAAGGCCTTGCAATGCGCGCGCCTGACCGGGCTGCAACAGCAGCACTTCGCGGAAAGGCGTCAACGCCGCCTCACCGGTCTTGCCGATCTGCCCGGTGCGCAGCAAACGCTCCCCTTCTGCATTCAACCGCCAAAGCTGGTCGGCGACGTCCACCTGCGCAAGGTAAGCGGCGACCGCCGGATCGTCCGGGGCCAGAGCCCGTGCCACTGCGCCGATTTCTCCTGCCAGACTCAGGGCATCGGCATCGTCGCTGGCAAGGCGCAACGCGGTTGCGCCTTGCTTCAGCAAGGCCCGCAACGATTTTTTCAGGCCCTCGGCAACCTGATGATCCTCCGGTGCCAGTGTTTTCAACGCCATGTACAGCGGAATGGCATCGCCGGCTTCGGCATACAACCGGTTCTGCGCCAATGCACCAGCCGCATCGCGCTTGGCCGTGGCGATGCCCTGGACGGTCAACTCGGGTCGCGGCGGTTGCCAGTTCCATGCCGCCGCACCCGTCTCATCGCCGCTTACGGTGATGCTGGGCAGGCGCGGATCGACGGCCTCGGCAGCGGGGGCCGCCGGCGGCGGCGAAGTGCCGGGCGCGCGCGTGCAGGCCGCCAGGCACACGACCAGACCTAAAGCCAGCGCCGCAGGCGCCAACCGCATCGGATACCGGGTTGCGTGCATCTTCCTCCACAATGTCGGCCCCGAACGGTACGCCGGACGTTAGGCTATTGTCGCCCGAGCCGGCAACCGATGCATTCACGTGGAGATTTCGTGCCTCTTTGGATAGATGAACCCGCCGCCTTGCGCGCGCAGCTGCAATCCCCGCCCGAATGGGTGGGGCTGGACACCGAATTCGTCCGCGAGCGCACTTATTGGCCGCAACTTGCCCTCGTGCAGATGGCCATCGGCGACCGGATACTGCTGATCGACCCGTTGGCGCCCGGCATCGCCGAAGCGCTGCGGCCTCTGCTGGCCGACCCGGGCGTGCTGAAAGTAATGCACAGCGCCAGCGAGGACCTGGTGGCCCTGTCGCACGATTGCGGTGTGCTGCCGGCGCCGCTGTTCGATACCCAGATCGCCGCCGCGCTGTGCGGGCTGGGCGGAGGCATGGGCTACCAGAAACTGGTGCAGGAAATCACCGGCGTGGCCTTGGCCAAGGGCGAGACCCGCTCGGATTGGCTGCGCCGCCCGCTCAGCGATTCACAGTTGGAATACGCTGCCGACGATGTGGTGCATCTGGGAGCGATCTACCGCGAACTGGATTCCCGCCTGCGTGCGCTGGGACGGCGCGATTGGCTGGATCAGGACGGCTCCCGCATGCTGGCCAACGCCACCGAGGAAGGCGAACGCTGGCCGCACCTTTCCATGCGCAGTGCGCAGTTCCTGGAGGCGGACGCCCAGTTGCGTCTGCTGCGCCTGTTGCGTTGGCGCGATGCGCAGGCAAGGAGCAGCGACAAGCCGCGCAGCTGGATCCTGGATAACGAATTGGCCGCCAACCTTGCGCGCACACCGCCGGTCGATCGCGCCCAACTGCAGGCGCAGCTGGAATCCCATCCCAAGGCGCCACGCAAACTGGGCGATGCCATCTGGCAGGCGCTCAGCACTCCGCTTGCCGACGAACTGCAAGCCCCGCGGGCGCGTAATGCCAGCAGCGACGACAAGAACGCCTTGAAACGCTTGCAGGATGCAGTCTCGGCGCGCAGTGCGGAGCTCGGCCTTCCCGACGGCATCCTGGCGTCGCGCCGTTACCTGGAAGCCCTTCAGGAAACCGGCAACTGGCCTTCGGCGCTTTCCGGCTGGCGTCGCGCCGAGCTGGAACCGCTGCTTTTGCCGCTGCTCGGTCCGCCTCCTGAAGCCGCGGGCTGAGCAGGCGCTGAACTTCCGCGGTACCTGGGCGGCAGCTCGGATCCACCCGGAAGATCTATCGGATCAAGGACATGACAAGGCCGGCCAAATGCCGGCTTTTTCGTAAATGCGGCCTATATGCAGGAACCGCGGAGGACGTATCCGCCCTGGTCGACCACGAGCGGATTGAGAACTCCAGAAGATCAAAGAGACGCAAGCAGCAATTGCTCTTTCGTCAGCCGAACATGATCGGAAGGCGAAATCGGATCGTAGAGCTTGCGATCGGCCTTTCCTTTCTTCGTTAGCGCGGCAAACATGTTCGACCCGGGAAACGCCCCGGCAGCGCTACGTTCCTCGTCGAAAATGGCAACTCTGTCTATGAACTCGGCATCTTCCGAGTCCACCGAAAAGTTGAACCCGAACCTGCGCTCGACGAATGGCATGACGACTGCGCCGAACGTGAGAAACAAGTCGAAATCGAATCTTTTCAACAAAGATTCGACAACTTCCTGCGCGCGCACGCCTTCATTCGAATAGGCGGAATGATCCACGGATTCGTACTCGGATTTTACGCGCCCATCCGCTCTGTCGATTTTCTTCTGTTCCGGGAGTTCCCGCCAAAAGACCTGGACATCCTCCGCGACCGACGGCCACAGAACATGGCCGTTACGACCAACCATGTCGCTTGATAAAAGCAATCCGTCATCCAATAACGATTTTTCGAGACCTTCGCAAAACCGCTCGAGCGCGTCGACATGGTGGAAAAATTGATTGACGATGATTGCGTCGTATCCGGACTCGGAAACATAACTCGCGCAATCAGCCTCGATGAAGCTCATCCTCTCTTCGACGCCATTATCCGTCGCGTTAGATTTTCCAAACTTGAGCAAACCGGAATTTATATCGATGCAATCGATGCGGGAGTCAATTCCGGCATCGAGCAAACGGCGAGACAGTCTTACTTCGAGTTCACAAGCGCCGGAACCAAAACTTGCAAGCTTGAGACGCTTCCCGTGTGCGTTCGCCCCGAATGACCGGACGATCTCTTTGAAGTAAAGATCTTCCGGGGAATCGGCGCCAAGCTTCTCAAACTTAGGCCTTATGAATTTCGTGGCCCAATACATGAAGATTGGAGGCAGAGTATCGGTTTGATGGGCCGGCGTGAAACTGAATGCGGCTTTTTCCGCCCATAGAAGCAGATGCTTGGCCATCCAGGCAGGCAACAGGGAACGGATAAAGACGATCGCACGCTTGAACGCGGATCTATTCTCGTACACATAAGCCCGAACGCGCGCAGGGATCAATTGCAGTAAGAACACGCCAGAATCCTTTTCAACTCGTTTATACCAATTGTAATGGGTATGCGTCTGCCGACGTCATCTTGGCCGAGCCGGATACGCGGCACCCGACTCGCCATGTTAGCGGCATTGAGGTCGGATCCAGCAAGGTCGCCCCCCCCACACCAGCGCCGCATGGCAATGCGACCTTCGTGCCATCGGTCGAGGACGGCTTGGTGGAATCCCGCTGGCTCATTCGTGGAAACGGAGAGAAGCCCGAGCTTCCGGAAATGCCGAGCCGATCGGGCTGCATGCTTTTCAAACTTTGATCACAACCAAGCGGAAATGCTTGCCGTAGGCTTGCCCACGTCTGAACACACTGACTGTTCGGACCAAGCCGCTTAATCAGTAAGCGCACGCGGTTAAGGAAGCAACTTCGGAATCCAGCTATTCAAAGGAGAAACAACAGTGAATTTATTAAGGATGTTACTGATAGCGACCAGTTTTCTTGCGATCTATTGCGGTTCTATTTCACACGCTTCTGGACAGACTGTAACCATAGGAAACCAGTGCTCGCGACCCGGCGTGTTCGACGACAACCTTTGTACCGTGCTGTACCACGTCAAGGACAACCCGGCGAACAACAAGGTGTGCCTATGGCGAGTAGACGACAACTCTCTGATCTCCTGTGAAGGAAGGACCCGCTTTGGGGGTGGATTCGATTACATACCCACTACCGGTGCGACGCTGGAGTTTCGCAGGCATAGCGCATGGCCCGGCAGCGATCCTCTGATCAATACCAATCCAGGGGCCGTGCGAGCCAGCGGCACGTTGCTCAAGACCCAGTTTGTGACAAGCCGGTTCAGAACCACCCCCACTGGCGCGTGCGACACCGTTGTATTGCCCGGCCAGAGTATTCAGGGCGCACTCAACACGCTTTTGGGTACCGTATGCCTTTCTGCCGGGAACCACGTGGTGACAAGCCAAGTCACCGTGTATTCGAATCAAACTCTGAGAAGCGAGAATGCCGGGACCCTGGCCGTCATCAAGCCTGCAACCGGAGGTGGCCATGTGTTTGTCATCCCCTCCCAGGCCAACGTGACTATCAAAGATCTGGTTATCGACGGAGAAGACCCGGTTCGGCCAGGCTTCGGTATTTTGTCGGCGGGCTCATCCAACGTTCTTATCGAGAATGTGCAGATCAACCGCGCGACCATCGGCGTAGGCGTTTCCCAGGGATCGTCGAACGTCGAGCTCAGGTCTTCGCAGATCAATTACGCGGGAGATGGACTGGCGTGCGATGGTTGCGCAAACCCGTCCGTCTGGATTACGGATAGTTCGGATGTGCGAGTTACAAAGACCCTCTTGAAGAATCTCGGTGTTGGTCCGCAAGGAGATGGTGAACTGGCTTGCTACAACACCCCGGGCCTGGTGGTTACGAACACTACTGTCGAGGGCTCGGGCGCTGCGGGCATGTACATCGTGAACTGTGACTACGCGGTAGTAACAGGCAACGATATTCTCGGTGCGCGTGAGTGGGGCCTGGATATCGTCAATACCGGCTATACCACCGGTAGCGATTACGGCTTGTACTCTTGGAACCTGATTCAGAATAGCCGCAACGGGGGCGGGGTCATCAAGGACTCGAAACAAGCCACTTTCCAGAGCAATACTTACACCAACAACCGGCAGGGCGGCTCGGGATCGTGCAATGGGATCAACCGCAGGGGCAACACGGACGGTTATTACTACATCAATGACGTTTCTACTCCATGGCCTGTCGTATGCAATGATTAACAGATAGCTTTCGAGAGTGGATTTCCCCGGATACACAGACAACGCCTCCATCCGGGGTGTTGTCTGTTCGAGGTTCGGCGGTCGTTTGACGAGCCGGAGCGCATGCCTTGGCCCGTTGCGGGCCGTAAGTGCCGAGCATCGGACTGGTGAAAACACTGATTGGACACCGCACCACCCGCACTGGGACGCTCAAAATAGCTGGAACCCTTATGGCCAAGGGATCTCCGAGTGCCCGAACCCAGCCTCCTGAATCGGGCGGGCTAGCCTCAACCGCCAAAGGGACGTTAAACTTCCCCCGTACCTGGGGCGGTAGCTCAGCTGGGAGAGCGCCACGTTCGCATCGTGGAGGTCAGGGGTTCGATCCCCCTCCGCTCCACCAGGACAACAAAAAGGGCTGCGGTTTTCCGCAGCCCTTTTTCTTTTGCAGTCGGTTCCCGGTCAGAACTTGTAGGTCAGCCCCAACAGGAAGCTCCGGCCCCACTCGATGTATTCCAGCGGACGATCCTTGCTGCCGGCGTAGGTGCGATAGGCCTCGTTGGTCAGGTTGCTGGCCTGCAGCAGCAGGGACAGACCGCTGAGCGAACTTCCTTCGCTGAAGGTGTAGCTGATCTGCGCATCGGTGATGTTTTCGCCAACGACGTAGCGCAAGGTACGGTTGCCGTTGAAGTTGCCGATTTCTCCGATGAAGTCCGAACGACGACGCTGGTTGACACGCGCTTCGAAACCGTTCTTTTCGTAATAGACCGTCAGGTTGTAGATGCGCTTGGACAGGCCCGGCAGGTCGATGTCGCCGCTGCCCACGCTGGAGGCGCTTTCCGGGTCGCGGATCTTGATGTCGCTGTCGTTGAAGGTGGCGCTGGCCACCACGCCGAAACCGCTCAAGGCATCGCTGAACATATCGAACGGCAAGGAACCGGTGAGCTCCAGGCCTTGCAGCATGCCGCCTTCGCCGTTCTGAGGGGTGGTGAGCTTGCCGATCGGATTGACCTCGACTCCGGCGATGGGAGCGAAGCCGGCCGTGTACTCGGACAGGTCGTAGAACGGGTCGTCTTGCGTATAAATGTACGACTTCAGATCCTTGTAGAAGTAGGCAGCCGCTATATAGGCCCTGGTTCCAAAATATTTTTCATAGGATATATCGAATGCGTAGGCACGCCACGGATCAAGCGTGGGGTTGCCGCCATTGGCGAAGCTGTCGCGCAGACCGGTCTCAACGTTCGCGGCATCCGAAGCCGTCACCTCGAGCGAGGCACGCAACTGATCCACGCGCGGACGCGCTACCTGTTTTGCGAGAGCGACGCGCAACGTCTGATCGTTGGCGAAACCGAAGACCAGATTCATGCTCGGCAGCACGTCGGTGATGGTCTTTCCCAGATGGATCGGCAGCGGGTCGCTGCCGTTGGAAAGGCGGATCGCATCGGAGGATTGATCGACACGCTGGATCTGCACGCCCACATTGCCGCGCACATTGACGTCGCCCCATTCGGTGTCGATGTTGCCACGCAGGTAGGCGGTGGTGGTTTCCTCGTTCACGTCCCAGGACTTGGCGACCAGATACGGGAACGCCGTGGCGCTCGGTTCAAAGGTCATGTAGCGAGCAACCGCGCCTGGAACGCTCCAAGCGGGGATATAGCCGATGCCGGCGAAACCGAGATCGACCGGATCATATTGCAAGTCCGACTCGATGGCCGTGATGCCCTGGGGGCCAAGGTTGATGTTGCCCTCTGGTTGGCGCTTGTTCTTTTCGCGTTCGGCGTAGTTCAGGCCGAAATCGATGTCCGAGAAAAACTTGGTCCAACCCGGCGCAGGCAGCGAAACGGCCAGCTTGGCGGTTTTCAGTTCATCGACCACCTTCGGCACCTTGCCGTAACCGGAGCCGTAGATCGTGCCAGTCAGAAATAGCGAATCCGGGTCCGAATAGTCACGGCCCGGGTTCAACTGCGAGAAGCCGTTGTTCCTGATCTGCAGTTGCAGAGTGTCGAGCTGCGGCGCCGGCAGCATCTGGGTGTTGTTCTCGAGATTGAGCTCGTCGCGTTTGGCGCGCGACCAACCGATGTCGGCGACGATGCGCGCCTGGCCGACGGTGAAGTCGTTGTTCCAGCCGAAAGCGTTGATCTCGTCTTCGCGACGGTTGTACATGCCGCGCACCAGCGGGTACACATTGGCCATGGTGCCGCCGGTGAATGTGTTGTTGCCGTTGATGGCCGGATTGGTGACGGCCAAGCGGCCAAAGCCACCGTTGTAGTCGCCGATATGGACCTCAAGCTGATTGGCGGTGTCCACCTGCTCGGCCGAGGAATGGAACATGTCCAACGTGCTGGTCCAGGCATTCGAAGGACGGTACTGCAGCGTGGCCATCAGGCCGGTGCGGGTCTGCTCGCCGGTGCGGCGCAACGCCTTGATGCCGTCCGAGTAGAAGGTGCCGGCAGGCACTCCTGGACGCCAGTTGTCGCCGATGGCTTGCCAGGGTTCGTACAAGCCGACCTGGTTTTCCTGGATGGGCGTATCGGAATAGGAGAAACCCAGCGCGACGCCGAAGGTATTGTCGGCGAACTGATCGATGTAGCTGATGTTGTAGCGGGAGCCGGTCGCATCCTTGTTCGCCGCCGAACCCAACGAGTTGCGTTGGCCGCGGATGCCGACGATGGCCGCGGGTCCGCCATAACTCAGCGGACGCACGGTTTGCATGTCGATCGTGCCCGACAGACCCTGGCCGATGAGGCCAGCGTCAGGAGTCTTGTACACGGTCACGCCGCTGACCAGTTCGGAGGGGTACTGGTCGAATTCCACACTGCGGTTGTCGCCGGTGCTGACCATCTCGCGACCGTTGAGCGTGGTGGTGGAGAAGTCCGGCGACAAGCCGCGCACGCTGATCACCTGTGCACGGCCGGCGACACGCTGCGCAGCCAGGCCGGGCAGGCGGCCGATGGATTCGGCGATGCTGACATCCGGCAGCTTGCCTATGTCTTCGGCCGTGATCGCCTCGACGATGGAGGTGGAGTCGCGCTTGACCGAGATCGCGCCCTCGATGCCGGCGCGGATACCGGTCACCGTGATCCGGTCGAGCTCTGTCGCGTCGGTGCTGGCCGGTTGCGGTGTTTGTTCCGCAGTTTCTTCAGTCGATTGTGCATAGGCACTCGTGGCGCTCAGTGTCATCGCGGACACCAAGGACACGCTCAGCAGATTGCGCTTGAGCTTTACCATCTCCCCTCCACTCCCATGGTTGGTTTTCTAGTTTTGAAAGGCCGGCGATTCGCCATTTCGGCATTCGCCCGGACCAGTACGTCCGGTTACGCAGACCGTTCCCGATACGTGCGGCAATGGTAGTCGTGGCGTTCCCCGCACAACTTATGTTGCATACGTATTCATGGCGTCCGAGCGGAGTTATGCGGGGAAAACGTCATCGGCTGCTGCTTCAGGAAACCGGTTTCATCGTCTTCGCGGGCCATTGCCACGTCGCTATCGCGCTTGCCACATCGATTGTGCTGCAATGCAGCAAATAAAAACCGGCTGGCTACCCATCAAGTTCCGCGCCGCTTCAACGCGATCCGCGAATCAATGGGTATCAGCGTAGAACACGCCTCGTGCCGGCAACCGCAGGAGATCTCCGTCAAGACTTCCTTCGACCAATCCGTGGCTACTGATGGCTCGCGCATGGATGCCGGCCGGAACCGGCCATTCCACTGTTTCCGCGGAGAGATTGAAGACCGCCAGCAAACGCTGGCCATTGAATTCGCGGGTAAACGCGAGCACCGGTTCGGGCGTATCGAAGAATTCGATGCCTCCCCATTGCAACGCCGGCATGGTCTTGCGCCAATGCAGGAAAGCGCGCGTGGCATTGAGCGTGGATGCGGGATCGCTCTCTTGCACTTCGACGGCCAATGCGCGATGCGTATCGGCGACCGGCAGCCACGGCTGTCCGGAAGTGAAACCCGCATGCGCTCCGCTGGTCCACGGCATGGGCGTGCGGCATCCATCGCGGCCCTTGAAGGTCGGCCAGAACGTCTTGCCGTACGGATCCTGCAATGCTTCGTAAGGCACGTCCGCCTCGCCCAGACCCAGTTCTTCGCCCTGGTACAGGCATACCGAGCCGCGCAGCGAGCACACCAGAGCGACCAATTGCCTGGCCAACGCATCGGTCGCTCCCGCGCCACCCCAGCGGGTGACGGCGCGCTGCACATCGTGATTGGAAATGGCCCAGCAAGGCCAGCCATCGGCCATTTTCCCTTCCAGATCCTCAGCGGTGACGCGTATGTAGGCGGCGGTGAAATCGTCGGTCAGCAGTTCGAAGCTGTAGCCCATGTGCAGGCGTTTGTCGTTGACGTATTCGCCCATGGTGGCAAGCGAGTCCTCCGACGATATTTCGCCCAGGCTCGTCGCCTGCGGGTAACGGTCCAGCAAAGCGCGCAGCCTTTCCAGAAACACCAGGTTCTCGGGCTGCGTATTGTTGTAGTAGTGGTATTGGAAGGCGTACGGATTGTCGGGACTGAAGCCGCGCCCTACCCGCTTTTCGACGGGCTTGGGCGGGTTGTCGCGCAATTGCGGATCATGGAAACAGAAGTTGATCGCATCCAGCCGCAGACCGTCCACCCCTTTCTTCAACCAGTACTCCACGTTGTCCAGCGTGGCCTGCTGGACGGCAGGGTTGTGGAAATTGAGGTCCGGCTGCGAAGAAAGGAAATTGTGCAGGTAGTACTGGCCGCGCCGCGGTTCCCAGCGCCAGGCCACGCCGCCGAACAACGACATCCAGTTGTTGGGAGGACTGCCGTCCGGTTTGGCGTCGGCCCATACGTACCAGTCGGCCTTGGGGTTGTCGCGGCTCTCGCGGCTTTCCTTGAACCACTCGTGCTCGACCGAACAGTGGCTCAGCACCTGATCGATCATCACCTTGATGCCCAGCCCGTGCGCCTTGGCCAGCAAACGGTCGAAATCGTCCAGGTTGCCGAACAACGGATCCACGTCGCGGTAGTCGGCGATGTCGTAGCCGAAGTCTGCCATCGGCGATTTGAAGAACGGCGAGATCCAGATGGCGTCCACGCCCAGGCTGGCGATGTAATCCAACTTGTCCACGATGCCCGGCAGGTCGCCCACGCCGTTGCCGTCGCTATCCATGAAGCTGCGCGGATAGATCTGATAGATCACCGCGCCGCGCCACCAACGATTGTTCGCCATCCTCATCCCCGACATTGGAATTGCGATCCTGCCTTGTCCGCACAACGGGCGCCACTATTCCATGTCGCGCACCCGCAGGCATTGACCTCGTCGGCACGCCCGCCATGAATACGTATGCAGGCAAGCGCGTGCATGTGTGCCCATCGCTTGCGGTTGGACGGCAGAAAGCGCGTCGATAATCAACAAGGAGCGGGGAATACAGGGCTTTTCATGAAATCGCGGGGATCGGCACCGCTATGCGAGCGACGGTATCGTAACCATGGAATGTTTGCAGTGCAGCATGGTTTCCAACCTCATTGCCTGCAACATGTCGAAGGTCAGGACGCAACGCCATGGGGAAACCGCAGCATGAACAGATCGGGCACGAACAGCAAACCGCAGCTTTCGTTCTGGCAGATATGGAACATGTGCTTCGGTTTCTTCGGCATCCAGTTCGCCTTCGCTCTGCAGAACGGCAGCATGAGCCGCATCTTCCAGACCCTGGGCGCGAAGATGGACGACCTGGCCATCCTGTGGATCGCCGCGCCGATGACCGGGCTGCTGGTGCAACCCATCATCGGCTACTACTCCGACCGTACCTGGACCCGGCTGGGCCGCCGCCGTCCCTACTTCCTGGTCGGCGCCATTCTCACCACGCTCGCATTGTTCGTGATGCCGAACTCGTCGGTGCTGTGGTTCGCGGCCATCATGCTGTGGCTGCTGGATGCGTCGATCAATGTGTCCATGGAACCGTTTCGGGCCTTCGTCGGCGATCAGCTGCCGCCCGAGCAACGCACGCGTGGTTATGCGATGCAGAGTTTCTTCATCGGCGCCGGTGCGGTGGTGGCCTACTTGTTGCCGGAGATGCTCACCCGACTAGGCGTCGCCAACACCGCTGCAGCGGGCGAGATTCCACCCAGCGTGCGCCTGTCGTTCTACATCGGCGGCGCCGTGCTGATCTGTGCGATGGGCTGGACCATCTTCCGCACCCGCGAATATCCACCTGAACAATTGCAAGGTTTCGACGATGCGGAACCCGAGGCCGTCGATGCTCCGGTACCAGTGTCCAACGCACGATTGGCGGTGGAAGTAGCGTCGTTCACCGTTCCCGCGGCGATCCTGGCCTTCTGTATCCGCCACTACGCATGGGACAAGTCGCTCTATCTGCTGGCGGCCGGACTGGTGGTTTACGCACTGTTGCTGTTGGTCACTTCCGGTGGAAGGCGCGGAGGCGGCCTGGGCGAGATCATCCACGATGTACGCAACATGCCATCAACCATGCAGAGGCTGGCGGTGGTGCAGTTCTTCTCGTGGTTCGCCTTGTTCGCAATGTGGATCTACACCACTCCCGCGGTGACTTCCCTGCACTTCCATAGCTCGGACACCACTTCCATCGCCTATAACGAGGGTGCGGATTGGGTGGGTGTGCTATTTGCCGCCTATAGCGGATTCTCGGCGATAGCGGCCTTCGGCCTGGCCCCCTTGTCGCGCCGCATCGGCTTGCGCGCCACGCACCTGGTCTGCCTGCTGATCGGAGGTTTGTCGTTCATCGCTTTCAACTTCATCCGCGACCCGCATTGGCTGTTGCTTCCCATGGCCGGCATCGGCATCGCCTGGGCCGCGATCCTGGCGATCCCTTATTCGCTGCTCAGCGGCGCGGTGCCGGCGAAGAAGATGGGCGTGTACATGGGCATCTTCAACTTCTTCATCGTCATACCCCAACTGGTCGCCGCCAGCCTGCTGGGTTTCCTGCTGAAAACCTTCTTCGACAACCAAGCGATCAATGCGCTGATGATCGGCGGTGTCAGCCTGATCATTGCAGGCCTATGCGTGTTGATGGTGCGCAAGGAGACCGTCGCATGAGACCGACGCAAACGAAGACGCTCGCCTTTGCAATCCTGTGCGCCGGATTGACGGCTGCAACCAACGCGTGGGCCGCCGACGTCGATGAGTTCTACGGCACCACCGAACCCTTCGCCAGCGAATCCATCTATTTCGTCATGACCGACCGCTTCGTCAATGGCGATCCGTCCAACGACCACCGCGACCAGGGCGGCGACCACCCGACTTTCGATCGACCCACCCCAGGCGCCCCAGCGGGCGAGAGCGACAACATCGGCTACATGGGCGGCGACTTCAAGGGCATCGTGGACAACGCGGGATACATTCGCGACATGGGTTTCACCTCGGTCTGGGTGACTCCGATCGTCGACAATCCCGACGAGGCGTTCACCGGCGGCGACGCCGCCAAGTGGGGCGGCATGTTCACCGATCGCGGCAAGACCGGCTTCCACGGCTACTGGGGCGTCAACTTCTACAAACTGGATGAGCATCTGCCCAGCACAGGCCTGGACTTCGCCGGCTTCACCAAGGCGATGAAGGGACAGAAGCTGGACGTGGTGCTGGACATCGTCGGCAACCACGGCTCGCCGGCTTACAGCATGCCGAAGATGCAGCCGCAGTACGGCAAGCTCTACGACCGCGACGGCAAGCTGGTTGCCGACCACCAGAATCTCGATCCAGTCCGGCTGGATCCGGCGCACAAGCGTTTACACGCCTTCTACAACACCAGCGGCGGGCTCGCCCAGCTGTCGGATTTCAACCAGGATAATCCGGCCGTGCTGGATTATCTGGTGGGCGCCTACGAACAATGGATCGACCAGGGCGCGGCCGCGTTCCGGGTGGACACCATCGCCTGGATGCCGCATTCGTTCTGGAAGAAGTTCGCCAACCGTATCCGCGCCAAGCGGCCCGGCTTCTTCATGTTCGGCGAAGCGTTCAATTACGACGCTGCGACCATCGCCGGGCACACGCTTGACCGCAACGGCCATTACAGCGTGCTGGACTTCCCTCTTCGCGGGAAAATGGCGGCGACCTTCGAGAAGAAAGGTACGGACTTCGCCGAACTGGCCACCGCGCTCTATCTGGAAGACGGCCCTTACGCCAACCCCTACGACCTGGTGACCTTCTACGACAACCACGACATGGCGCGCATGAACGCCAGCGACGAGGGTTTCATCGACGCCAATAACTGGCTGTTCACTGCGCGCGGTATCCCCGCGGTCTACTACGGCTCGGAAACCGGCTTCATGCGCGGCCGCGCCGAACACATGGGCAACCGCAATTATTACGGGCAGGACCGTGTGGACGCCGCAAGCAAGAGTCCCATCCATCCCGCCCTCAAAAGCATCGCCACCCTGCGCCGCGAATCGCCGGCACTGCAACGCGGATTGCAATTCGACCTGCGCATGAAGGGCGACGAGGCGGTCTTCTATCGCGTCTACCAGCACGAAGGCGTCGCGCAGACCGCGCTGGTGCTGCTGAACAAGGGCGATGCGGCCGCAAGCATGCCGGTCAGCGACTATTTGCAGCCCGGCACCTGGCGTGATGGTTTCAGCGGCAGGAAACTGAAGGTAGGCAAGCAGTTGCGTATGGACGTGCCGGCGCACGGCGTGCGCGTGCTGTTCTTCGACCGGCCTTTGACGCGCAAGGATCTGCGCGCGCGCCTGGCCGATTCCATGGCCCGCTCCTACAGGGTTCTTCAGAATTCCGGCACTGCGACTACATTTTTCCTGCGCAGCAACAGCCACTCGCGCAATCGCAGGAAAGGTCCTTCCACCGTGTAATGCAGCAACGCGCCCATCAACAGGACCGCGGCGCAATAGACGGCGAAGGCCAGCAACCCTCGCCCCTCCAGCTGTGTTCCGAACCAGCTCTCGGTCAGATGCATCGCCGCCTTGTGGGTCAGATACAGACTGTAGGAAATCAACGCCAGCCAGCCTGCACCGGGAATACGCCAGCGCCCGATGACGCTCCGGTTCCCCGCGCCGGCGACCACCAGCAATGCCAGGCCGGCGGACAGCAACGGATAGCCGGCTATCGTCGGCAACAGATCGAAGCGTTCGCGGAACATCCAGATCGATGCCCCCACTACCACCAGCCCACCCAGCAACAACAGATTGGACCTGTTCTGCATCCGCTCCCACCAGGACGGGCGATAGGCCTTGACCGTCGCCAGCACCACACCTGCCAGCAGGCCATCCAGACGCATCCATGTCGGGTAGTAGATTTCCTCGATGTAGCGCAGGCCAAAGCCCCGCTCCACGCCTTCCACATCGCGCACCGGCGCCAGATCGTGCAGCCACACGTAGCCGCGCAAGGCCATGCCCGCGGCCAGCAGAGCCAGGCTCACGGCCAGGAATTTCGCCATTGAAGGCCTGCGCGTCAGCCACCAGGCCAGCCAGGGGAACACCAGATAGAAGTGCTCTTCCACGCACAGCGACCAGGCGTGCGAAAACGCTTTGTTCTGTTTGTAGTCGATCAGCAGGTTGACGGTAAAAGTCAGGAACTGCCAGACCGGCTGCAGGCCTTCGTACTCGCGGAATGCCGGCCACCATGCGTACAGGGCAACTGTCACCAGGAAAGCCGGAACAATGCGAAATACCCGCCGCAGATAGAAATCACCGAAACCAGGCGATTCGCCGCGGCTCAGCGGCTTGAGCACCTGCGAGCCGATCAGGTAACCGCTGAGCACGAAGAACAGATCCACGCCCATCCAGCCATAGTCGGACAGCCATTGGTAGTCCTCACCCAGGCCGCCGACCACGAAGGAATGGAACAGCATCACCCAGACGATGGCGATGGCGCGCAACAGGTCCAGCCCGGGAAGACGATTCATGCCACTCCAAAAAGGCGACGCGACGCGGCGACCATGAAGGTCGCCGACGGGAAAGTGAAAGGGATTCTCGGCCGGCTTCCATCCCCGTATGCGAAGGGGTGTTGCCTGCGATCCGAATATAGCAGTCGCCATCGCCGATCGAAATGCGTTTCGGCAAAAAAATCCTGGCACCGCGTAGGTCGGGGCTACGCCCCCGACGCATGGAGATTGGATGATCTGTACTGCGTCGGCGACGTAGCCCCGACCTACGGCGGATCGGCGACTGGCGCGTCGCTCCACACGCTGTTCTGCTCACCATTGCGGGCACGCTGCGACGTCGCGCGCGCCAGCGCGGCGAAGCCGACGGCCAAGGCAAGGGCCCCGGCATCGACGCAGAAAAGGTTCCAATGTCCGGCCGCTGCACTCTTCCAGAGCCACCAGCCGGTCGCCGCACCGTGCGCTACCGGCACCAGCGCAGTAACCAGCGCCGCCGCCCACAGCAATTCCCGTGCTGCACGCACCGGCGGCCGCAGACAGGCCCATACCGCGCACAAACCCCAGGTGGCGAAACACACCCAACCGATAGCCAAGGCGACGTCCAGGTCACGCCGTTGCGCCAGCCATTCGAACCCTTGCGTGGCCACGAACGCCGCTGATACCGCCACGCATAAACCGATGCAGACCCCCACGGTAGCCCGGGCCATGTTCATCTGCGCGCGCCCCTGCTGCGCCTGCCGGCGCTTGCGCCGCGATTCCACCCACAGCAGGTTGCCGGAATAGAACAGAAATGCACCACCCAGCCCCATAAGAAAGTACAACGTCTTGATCCAGGTATTGCCGTACTCGCCGAAATGCAGCGCATAGGCCGAAGCCAGCGTGGCGTGGTTGGCGTCGCGGGCGCCGGGCAACTGCGTGGCCAGCAACGCGCCACTATTGGCGTCCAGCGCTACTGCGCCCAGCGGACCCAGCGCCTCCGGCGACTCGCCTGTCACTTCCACCACCGCGTTGCGGTCGCCGGCGTTGGTCAGCTTCAAGTAGGCCGGTTCGAACGCGCGCTGCCCGCGCGCCAAGGCGATTTCCACCGAGCGCGCATGCCACATGGCAAGCGTGCCGGTCGGCTCGGGGGCGTTGGCGGCGGACATAACGGGCGCGGTATCCATGGCCGCAGGCACGGCGGCCGTCAGACCGCCACGATAGATCAGCGGGTTCAATGCGATCATGGCGACGAAGGCCAGGCACAGCAGTGCGCCGGTCACGGCGAACATGATATGCATGGGCAGGCTGAGCACGCCGATCACGTTGTGCGCGTCCTGCCAGAACCGCTTGAGGTTGCGGCCGGGACGCAGCGCGAACAGATCCTGGATCAGCTTGGGCAGATGGATCACCACCCCGGAGAACAACACGACCCCGTACAGCATGCTGACGATGCCCATCAGGTAAATGCCGGCGACCGGAATACCCAGCGAGTAATGCAGCGCGTTGACCAGTTCGGACAATGCGGCCTGCGGCGGTTTTTCCGAACCCTGCAAGTCGTCCAGCGTGGCGAACAGCCAGGCGCCCTTCGCGTCCTGCCAGTAGATCACCGAATGCGGCGACTCTTCGCCCGGAAACAGCATGCCCACATGCTTGCGTGCTTGCGGATGCCGCCGCAGGGTTTCGTCCAGCAGGCGTTGTGCATCGTCCAGCGTCTGCTGCGGGCGGTCGGCCGCATGCGGCGATTGCCAGACCTGCAGCTCATGATGAAACACGGTAATGGCGCCTGCATAGAACGCCACGAACAGAGCAAAGCCCGCCACCAGCCCGACCCAGGTGTGCAGTGCGGTGAAAGTCCGCAAGGTGGCCGATTTTATTTTCATGCACGCCTGCTCAGCTGACCCATTGCAAGGACTGCATCGACCACAGCGCGCCGGTCGCGGCCACCGCCAAAGCGCTGAGCCAGACCCATGCGCGGACTCCGGTGGAAAAGAACAAGCTGGCGCCGATCACGATCATCCAGAGAGGAAAGAATGCGATCATTCCAGGCACCAGCGTCGCCTGCCAGGGACCCGGCAACGACCAGCATACGAGCCCGAGCAGCGCTGCGGACAGGAAGAACCCGGGGACCACACCGGCCAGCGCGCGGGACCACATCATTCCTCGCCCCTGGACGACGCTGCGCCGGCACCTGTCAGCGCCGCCACATACGGCAACACCATCACCGCCAGCATCCAGGTTCCCAGCATCGCGCACAGCCCGGCGCCTCCGCCCAACGTCAGTACCCATAGCCACAGGGAGAGGCCGGCGAGCGCCAGCCCCACCCAGCTACCGGTCTGGCGCCAGCGATGCAATGCCGGCCAGCGGCAATGCGACGAGCCCGCGTAAAACGCAAGCGCCGACAGCAGCGAAGCGGCGAATGCCGCAGTGGCGATCATCGTTTCCCGCTTACCACTGGTAGCGCGCCGTAGCGGTCACGTTGCGCGCGTAGCCGTAATAGCACCAGTACACCGCGTTGCAGGCGCTGATGTATTCCTTGTCGGTCACGTTCTGCGCGTTCAATTGCAGGCGCCAGTTGCCGAAGTCGTAATGCACCGCCACGTCGAACACGGTATAGGACGGCGTCTGCCAAAGATTCGGCGCATCGCCGTAATGATCGCCGGTGTAGCGCACGCCCGCGCCGAAGCCCAATCCGGCCAGCGCGCCTTCGGTAAGGGTGTAGTCGCCCCCGGCCGAAGCGGCATGCTTGGGTTGCAGCGCGATTTCTTTGCCGAGGGTGGCGGCAACCGTGGTCTTGGTCACTTCCGAGTCGATGTAGGCATAAGCGCCATACAGGCTCAGTCCACGACCGACATTCCAACGACCCTCGACTTCGGCGCCGCGCACCTTGGTTTCGCCCTGCTGGATCTGGAACAGGGTGTGGTCCGGATCGACCGTCAGGGTGTTCTCTTGCGTGATCTCGTACAGCGCCAGCGTCGCCAGCACGTTGCTGCCGGTCGGCTGGTACTTCAGGCCGACTTCGATCTGCTCACCGGAAGTCGGTACGAAGGCGCTGCCGCCGCGATCCTCATGCTCCCTGCCGATGGTGGCCTGGAACGACTGCGACCAGCCCACGTACGGCGCCAGTCCATTGTCGAATACGTAATTCACGCCCACGCGCGCGGAAAATTTGTCGTCGCTCTGGTGCGATCCGTTGGTGTCGGTACCCACCCAATCCTGGCGGCCGCCCAAGGTGAATACCCAACGGTCGACCTTGATCTGGTCCTGCACATACAGGCCCAGCTGCGACTGCGTCTGCCGCGTGCTGGCAGTGGTGGCCGGATCGAAATCGGGCGCCAGGTCCGGCATCGAGCCGTACACGGGATCGAATACGTCCAGCGAAGTCGCGTTGAACACGAAGTTGGAATCGTAGCTGTAGCGCGAACGGCGGTAATCCAGACCGGCGAGCAGCGTGTGCTGGACGCGATCGCCGAAATGCCATTGGATATTGTTATCGACGCCCAGCGTCTTTTCGTCTTCCCGGGTGGACCACAGATAGCGGAACAGACTGCGCTGATCGGCCAGCAGGCCGAACGCGCCCACCGCCACGCTGGGGTCGACTTCCGCAGTGCCATAACGCAGGCTCTGCCGGAACGCGGTGCCGCCGCCGAAATCGTGCTGGAACTCATAACCCAGCGATTTCATCGTCTTCACGTAATCGTTGGCGTTGGGTTCGCCGGTGTAGCGGTTGGTGGGGATCTTGCCATTCGGGTTCGGCAGCAACGTGCCTTCGGCCGGCAGGAAGCCGGCGCCGGATTTGGTGTCGGCCTTCTGGTAACGCGCAAGCACGGTGAAGGTGTTGGCGTCGTCCGGTTTCCAGGTCAGCGCCGGGGCCAGGAAATAGCGATCGTCGTGGATGTAGTCGACCGACGTATCGCCGTTGCGCGCCAGGCCGGTCAGGCGATAGAGCAAGGTGCCGCTGTCGTTGAGCTTGCCGCCGAAATCGAAGGCCAGCTGGCGCATGTCTTCGCTGCCCACCTGCAGTTCGACTTCACGCAGGCGGTCTTCGGTCGGGCGCTTGCTGACGTAATTGAGCAGCCCGCCAGGCGGCATAGCGCCGTAGTTGACCGAAGCCGGTCCCTTCAGCACCTCGACGCGCTCCATGCCGTAGGGCTCGATGCGGGTGATGCCGGTGCCGGAACCTTCCGGCAATGCCAGACCATCCATGTAACGGGCGGGGGTGAAACCGCGCACCAGCAGCCAATCGCTGCGGCTGTCGGTGCCATAGCCGCCGCCCTGGGCGCCGGCGGTATACCAGACCGCCTCCTCAACGCCGTGGATACCGCGGTCGCGCATCTGCCGATCGGTGATAACCGAAATGGATTGCGGTATTTCGGTGATCGCGGTGTCGGTCTTGGTCGCCGTGCCGCTGTCCTTGGCGATGGGCGCGGTGACCTGCACGGTTTCCAGTTCGGTCGGCGCCAGCTGCGACTCCTGCGCAACCGCCATGCCCGGAAGTACCGACAACGACAATGCGGCACGGACGGCCAATGAAAGGCGGCAGCGGCTGGAAGCAGTGGAGCTTCGCGGCAGGGTTTGCGTGCCGGAGGTGCGGATGGACATGGGAGAGTCGGCCTTGTGGGAATGGAGTGGCGTTCTTCGTTCAGCGAAGGACACCGATTCAAATAAGAATCATTCCCAATTGTAGACTCAATGCCGCAGTGCGGCAACGGCGCTTCACACCGCGCCGGAAGAACGCCTCAAGGCCAAAGTCACCGGAATGGTCCGGCTTTGCGCCGGTTCGTTGTTGATCAGGGCCAATAAGGTTTCCACCAGTATCGTGCCGGCCAGCTTGGTGTCCTGCTGCACGGTGGACAGACTGGGATTGACGAATCCGGCCATCGGAATGTCGTCGAAACCCGCCACCGCCACGTCCTGCGGCACGCGCATGCCGCGCTCGTGCAAAGCCTTCATCGCGCCGATGGCGATCAGGTCGCTGGCGGCGAAAATCGCATCGAAGGGCGTGCCGCGCTCCAGCAATTCGCGCGCCGCTTCATAGCCGGACTGCTCAGTGGTGATGGCGTCGAACTGCAAGCCCGGCTGCACTTTCTGCCCGCTGGTCAGCAGTGCATGCGCATAACCGCGGTAGCGCTCGAAGAACTCCGGATAGTGATTGGAGGCATGGCCCAGAAAAGCGATGTCGCGCCGCCCCTGGCGCAGCAGATGCTGGGTGATGTCGTGCCCGCCCTGGAAGTTGTCGCAGCCGATGGAAATGCCCGGTTGCCCCGGCAGCACCGCACCCCAGCGGACGAAATGCGTGCCCTGCTCCACCAGGCGCTCCAGCCGCGACTGCGATTCAAGATAATCGCCGTAACCCAGCAGGATCAGGCCGTCGGCTTTGTTGCTGTCCTCGTAGTCGGCCTGCCAGTCGGTGGACAACTGCTGGAAGGAGATGAGCAGGTCGTAGCCGCGCAGGGCGCAGGCGCGGGTGATGGAGCCCAGCATGGACAGGAAGAACGGATTGATCTGCGAGTCGTCGGGCGTGGGGTCTTCGAAGAACAGCAGCGCGATGGTTCCCGAATGCTGGGTGCGCAGGTTGGAGGCGTTCTTGTCGACTTTGTAATTCAGCTGTTCGGCGATGGCCTGGATGCGCTTGCGCGTTTCCTCGTTGACCATCGGGCTGCCGCGCAGGGCGCGCGACACCGTGGGCTGGGAAACCCCTGCCAGGTGCGCGATATCGAGCGAAGTGGCCTTGCCTTTGATGGTCATGCCGACATGTTGGCAGAAATGTCCGGACCAGGCATGGCGCGCTGCACACCATGCGAGGTCCTGGCCAGCCTAATCGGCGAGGATACGCGCCCGAAAAACTTCGTAGTCCGCAGGAATCAGATCCGCATGGGCCGGACGCGCCAACAGATCGGCCAAGGCCGGCGGCACTTCCAGCGGCCGGCCGATCAAAGGCTCCACCACACTCTCGAACTTGGCGGGATGCGCGGTGGCCGCCACCATCCAATCGCCGGCCGCTCCTTGCGAGCGCATATCCTCGAGCACCCGTACTGCAGTGGCGGTGTGCGGGCAGAAAACCTCTCCATGCTTCGAATAGCGATTTTGGATGGTGTTGCGGATCTGGTAGTCGTTGACGCTTTCGGCGGTGAAGTCCGCGCGAAGTGCGGCATCGTCTCCTTGGTACAGCCAGCGCAGGCGTTCGAAGTTGCTAGGCGCGCCCACGTCCATCGCATTGGCCAGGGTGGCGACGCTGGCCGCGGGCGAATACTCGGCGCCGGAGAAGAATTTCGGCAATACCTCGTTGGCGTTGGTCGCCAGCACGATGCGGCCCAACGGCACGCCCAGCTTGCGCGCGATGATCGCGGCCATGGCGTTGCCCAGGTTCCCGGTGGGAATGACGGCATTGAGGGTTTCGCCGGTAACGCGCTTATGGCCGAGCGCGGCATGCGCGTAGTAACTCATTTGCGGCAGCAGCCGGCCCAGGCTGATGCTGTTGGCCGAACTCATGGGCGCCTGCGCCTGCAGTTCGCCATCGTTCAATGCGCGCTTGACCAGCGCCTGGCAATCGTCGAACGAACCGGTCACGCGCAGCGCGGCGATGTTGTCGCCGAAGCAGCCCAGCTGGTGCGCTTGGCGTGGCGACACGCGGCCGTCGGGATACAGCACAATCACGCGCAATCCGGGTTGCTTGTGGAAAGCGGCCGCGACCGCTGCGCCGGTATCGCCGGAAGTGGCGACCAGAATGGTGAGCGGGCGATCCTCCTCTTTGCGCAGACGGGTCAGACAGGCGGCCAGGAAGCGCGCGCCGAAGTCCTTGAAGGCGGCGGTGGGGCCGTGGAAAAGCTCGAGCGAATAATCGTCCGGCGTTGCCATCGGCGCCAACGGCGATGGAAAGTCGAAGGCCTGTCGGCAGATGGCGGGCAGTTCACTGGCCAACGCGTCGCCAGCGAAGAACGGAGCGATCAGTTGCGCGGCGGTGTCTGGGAGGTCGCTGCCGAGTTCCATTGAACTTACAGGCGGCAGTTTCTCCGGCACGTACAACCCGCCGTCCGGCGCGAGACCGGCGGCGATGGCCTGGCTCAACGTGGCAGTTGGAGAATTATTGCGAGTGGAAACGAAGTTCATGAGCGGTCCGTATTGCGGCTTTTCCCTTCTCCCATCGGGAGAAGGTGGCGCGTAGCGCCGGATGAGGGAGGGAGAATGACGGGCTGCGAATCTTTCCGTGGCCGGACGATCCACTCCCTCATCCGCCCTACGGGCACCTTCTCCCGGTGGGAGAAGGAAAATCTACAGCACCTTCGCCGCCGCGCTATTGATTGGCGACACCCAAGACTGGCTGTCGAATCCAGCAGCCGCGAAGGCTTGCCGAATCAAGGGCGCCGCCATTTCCGCCTGCGCCCGCGTCTCGAACCATCCGAACACGCTGGGACCTGCGCCGGAAATGCTCGCGCCCATCGCACCAGCTTCCAGCGCAGCCCGCTTGGCCGCGTCGAAGCCGACGATCAACGGTGCGCGCCGCGGTTCCACCAGCACGTCTTGCAAGCCGGCGCGCACCAGTCCGGCATCGCCTGCGTAACAGCCCACGAGCACCAGAGCGAGATTGGCCGATTGCGGCACGAACTCGCCCAGGGCGTAACTGCCCTTGAGCGCTTCGCGTGCGCGACGGGTTTCCAGAATCGCTTCTGGATGCACCAGCACGCTGTGCCAGGCGTCGGGCACCGGAATTTTCACCAGGCGATCCGCAGTGGACAGCACCAGGCCGCCCAGCAGCATCGGCCCCAGATTGTCGCCGTGGCGTCCGCCGCTGGCGACCGCTTCGCCGGTCAATGCGAACGGATACAGCGCTTCCCGCGACAAGGGCGTGTCCAGCAGTTCGCTGGCCGCCACCAGTGCAGCGACACAGGAAGCCGCCGAGCCGCCCATTCCCGAGCCAAGCGGGATGCCCTTGTCTATCTCGATTTCAAAACCGAACGGCAGCGCGAGCGCTTCCCGCAATGCGATCAGCGAGGCGCCGGCGGTATTGCCTGGCGCATCCAGCGGCAGATCCACTGTCGCTCCGCGGATCGCGGCGATGCGTACTTCGGGCGTATCGATCCGACGCACCGTGACCGTGTCGCCGGGACCTTCGATCACATGACCGAGAATGTCGAAGCCGACTCCGACATTGCCTACCGAAGCCGGCGAAAACGCGATTGCCAGTTTCTTCACAACTTGTTTCTTCACAACTTGGCCCCCTGCCCGGCCGCCACGCGCAATACGTCCGCGAATACGCCTGCAGCGGTGACTTCAGGCCCCGCGCCAGGTCCCTGCACGATCAGCGGATTGTCGCAGTAGCGGCGGGTGGTGAACTGCACGATATTGTCGGTCAAACGCAGGTTGGCGAAAGCATGCTCCTTCGGCAATTCCACCAGACCCACGCTGGCCTTGCCTTGCGCATCGAGCTTGGCGACATAACGCAGGACCTGCCCGGCCGCCTTGGCTTTTGCCAGTTTATCGGCGAACGATGCATCCACTTCGCCCAGCCGCGACATGAAATCCTCCACGCTGGCCTGGCGCAGCGCCGCAGGCACCAGGCTCTCGACTTCGACGTCGTCCAGGCTCAGCGAACGTCCCGCCTCGCGCGCCAGGATCACCAGCTTGCGGGCGACATCGGTGCCGGAAAGATCGTCGCGGGGATCCGGCTCGGTGTAGCCCAGGCCGCGCGCCTCGGTCACCAGCTGCGAGAACGGCACACTGCCGTCGAACTTGTTGAACAACCACGCCAGCGTGCCTGAGAAAATACCTTCCACCGACAGCACCGCATCGCCGGTATCGATCAGATCGCGCAAGGTGGAAATCACCGGCAAGCCCGCGCCCACCGTTGCTTCGTAGCGGAAACGCGCGCCGCTGGCCGCCGCAGCTTCGCGGATCGCGTCGTAGCGCGCGCTGGGGCCGGCACCGGCCTGTTTGTTGGGAGTGACCACATGGATGCCCGCCGCCAGCCAGTCGGCGTAACGGTCGGCCACCAGCGGGCTGGCGCTGCAATCGACGATCACCAGATGCGGTAGGTGCGAGCCGACCAGGTGGGCGGTGAAACGATCCAGATCCAGCGCTTCGCTTTCGGAAGCGAAACTCGCCCGCCAATCGCCACCGATACCACGCCCGTCCAGCAGCATCTTGGTGCTGGAGGCGATCGCCCGCAGCCGCAGGTCCAGGTTGGCCTTGCCCAGCAATTGCGGCTGCGCGGCGCGCAGCTGATCGAGCAGCGCAGCGCCGACGTTGCCCGGACCGATTACGCCGACCGCGAAGGTCTGCGGCGACAGCCAGAAACCGGCATGCGCCGCACGCAAGGCCTTGGTGGCGTCGGCGCTGTCGATGGCGACCGAGATATTGCGTTCCGAAGAACCCTGCGCGATGGCCAGGATGTTGACCCGCGCCCGGCCCAGAGACTCGAACAGGCGCGCCGCCACGCCCGGCTGCCCGGCCATGCCATCGCCGACCGCCGCCAGCACGCTGACGCCTTCGGTCAGCTGCACGCGCTGGATCTGGCCGATGTTGAGTTCGTGGGCGAACGCGTTGAGCAACGCCGCCTGCGCACGCAGCGACTCGGCGCTGCGTACCACGCAGCAGATGGAGTGCTCGGAAGAACCCTGAGAGATCATCACCACCGACACGCGCGCATCGCGCAGCGCGGCGAAGACGCGTTCGGCCGTGCCGGGTACGCCGATCAGGCCGGTGCCTTCCAGATTCAACACCGCCAGATCCGGGCTGAGGGTCAAACCCTTTACCGGACCGGTGACATCGCGTTCGGCGGTGATGCGCGTGCCGGGATGCTCGGGGTGGAAGGTGTTGCGGATGATGATGGGCAGGCCGCGTTCTATCGCCGGCGACATGGTCTGCGGGTGCACGACCTTGGCGCCGAAATAAGCCAGTTCGCAGGCCTCGTCGTAGCTCAGCGCGCTCAGCTGCACCGCTTCGGGCACCACGCGCGGATCGGCGGACAGTACGCCGTCCACATCGGTCCAGATGTGCAGTTCGGCGGCGTTGAACAGTGCAGCGAAGATGGCGCCGCTGTAGTCGCTGCCGTTCCGGCCCAGCGTGGTGACGCGGTTGTCGCGGTCGCGTGCGATGAAGCCGGTGACCACCACGCGGCGCTGCGGGTTCCCGGCTCGCCAGTCGGCCAAACGCCGGGCGCTGGTTTCCCAGTCCACTTCCACGCCCAGCTCGCTGCGGTCCACCACCAGCACGTCGCGCGCATCCAGCACCGCGCAGTCCTCGCCTTTGGATTTCAGATAATCGCCGAGCAGCCGGGCCGAACAGATTTCGCCCAGACCCTGCACGCGGTCCAGCACTTCGCGCGGCAATTCGCCGATGACCGACAGCGCAGCCAGAATTTCGGCCAGCTTGTCGAAACGCTCGTCCAGCCACTCCAGGGTCGGGCCGGAATCTTCGCCCAGTAGCGCCACCACCGCGCCGCGATGGCGGGCGCGCAATTCGTGCCAGGGATCGCGCCAGTCGCTGCGGCTGCGCGCGGCCAGTTCGCACAATGCGATCAGCGCATCGGTCACGCCCTTCATCGCCGACACTACGGTGATCTGCTCGTGCTCCTCGCGCGCCAGCAACAGGGCGGCCACATGGCGGAAGCGCTCGGCATCGGCGACCGAGGTGCCGCCGAATTTGTGCACGATGGTGCGCGGATGGGAACTGTCTGGCTGTGCTGCGGGCAACATAAAGCTACGGACCTCAGGGTAAGGCCCCCGCGCGGCTCAGGTTCCGGGTTCCCCCGCATCCTGATCCGGGTGCGGGGACGTGGTTTGCGAGACTACGCGAACACGATCCACCGCACCCCGCTAATCGCGGTAGTGGCGGTGGTAATAATGCGGCGACCGAAACCAGCCACGCCCGGCCCTTGCAGCAGCGCAGAGGCCGGCATCGGGCGAAGGTTTTCATGGGTGGCGGAGGGACGCATGGCCCTAGAGGACAGGATGACCCGGGGGGCTGTCAAGTGTTGCAGTGCGACAAGCTGCATTTGCCGCCGAAAGTTGCACTTGCAACCGAAAATATGGTGACCCCGGCGCGATTCGAACGCACGACCTGTCCCTTAGGAGGGGACCGCTCTATCCAGCTGAGCTACGGGGCCTTGAGGGAAATTGTAACGGTTGGTGGTTGGCAGTTGGGACTGGCCGTGAACAGGGCTTGTGCTTTGCCCCCCTTTGGAAAAGGGGGCTACGGGGGATTTGCTTTTGATCTCAAGCCGTAAAGAGCAAGAGCAAATCCCCCTCGATCCCCCTTTTTCAAAGGGGGAGGTCAAACGCTTGGCTGGGTCCAATCGAGCGGCCGCCGCCCGTGCTACCTTCCCCAAGCCGGCTGCGACAACTTGCTGCCGGCATCGGGGTGGCTTCATCGGGGGGAAATCGGGAAAACCAGGCGGCGCGCGGCGCTGCGGGGTTCCCGTCGCGGCGGCGTTGCGCGGAACCCTTCAGCTTCAGGAGTCGTGTTGCATGTGTCCCAGTAAGGTCGCCGACGGTGGCGAAAGAGGTTGGATCGTTCCCATCGGCGGCGCCGAGAACAAGGAAGACAACCCCCGTATCCTCAAGCGCTTCCTCGATCTCTGCGGCGGTCGCGATGCCGGGATAGTGGTGATTCCCACCGCCAGCCAGCTGGCCGATACCGGCAGCCGCTATGAAGATATTTTCGGCGACCTGGGCGCCGGGCGGGTCGATGTTCTGGATTTCGATACCCGCCGCGATTGCCAGGAGAAAAACCGCCTGGACCGCATCGAGCGCGCCAGCGGCATCTTTTTCACCGGCGGCAACCAGTTGCGGTTGTCCACCATTCTGGGCGGCACCCCGGCAGCCAAACTCATCCGCGAACGCAACGCCTCCGGCATCACCGTAGGCGGCACCAGCGCCGGCGCCAGCATACTCAGCGAACACATGATCGGCTTCGGCAAGGAAGGCGCTTCGCCCCAGGCCGACAGCGTGCGCCTGGCCCCGGGCCTGGGCCTGACCAACCGTTTCATCATCGATCAGCATTTCCGTCAGCGCGACCGCCTGGGCCGCCTGGTCGCCGCGCTGGCCTATAACCCTTTCGCCATCGGCATAGGCCTGGATGAGGACACCGCCGCCTTCATCGGCCCGGACAACACCCTGGAAGTCGAAGGCAGCGGCGCGGTCACCGTGGTCGACGCCGACGGGCTCACCTTCTCTTCGATGGCCCAGGTCAGCGAAAACAAACCGGTCTGCCTGCTGGGCTTGACCGTGCATATCCTGGTGGCTGGCGCTACCTTCAACCTGCACACCCGCAAGGCATCGGCCGGTTCGCTGGCCCAGGGCAAGAAGGGCTGACGTGGTGAAGCGCCGCCCACGATATCCATGAGCAAACAGAGAGACGTCACATGAGCGCCGAATCCTACACCGCGTACGCGAACAAGAAGAAACTGCTGATCGCGGGCGTTTTCCTACTCGTCCTGTGCGCGGCTTGTGCGTATTTCCTTTATCGGGGCCCGGATCCCGACAGCAGCAGGGCGATATTGAGGTCGCCATACATTTTCTATCCGGCACTTTCGATCGGGACGCTGCTTTTCTTCGTTATCGGCCTGCAGGGATTACTGAAGGCCAGAAACAACACTCCCGCCTTGGTCGTCAATCAGAGCGGAATCAATCTCAATGACGATATCACCATCAAATGGAGCGATATCAGCCACGTGGAATACTACGAGGATTTCACCAGTTCGGCGCTCAACGGCTACAAAGTCATGCTGAACGACAACCAGGCCTTCCTGCACTCCAAGCGCGAGCACCCGCTATACCGCAGGATGCAGTCGACCTGCACAACGATTGGAACACCCATCGTCGTCTACACCAACAGTCTCGTCATGGACGTCGAGAAATTCAACGCCACCATCGATCGCTATCTGAAGCACTCGCGCTGAGCACGGATCCAGGAAAAAGAAAAACCGCTGTCCTGACTGAAACTACGGTACAAAACAACAAACATAAGAGATCGAGAAATCCCATGCGCATCCTCGAACGCTCCGTCTACGTCGGTCCCTCGCAATACGCCCATTTCCCGGTCATCCGCCTGGAACTGGACCTGCAGGCGCTGGAAGCCTGGCCCACCGGCAAACTCGGTACGGCGTTCGTCGATGGGTTGGTTGCCGCCCTGCCCGGCCTGGCCGAACACGGCTGCTCCTATCGCGAGCCCGGCGGTTTCATCCGCCGCATGCGCGAGGGCGAAGGCACCTGGCTGGGCCATGTGCTGGAACACGTGGCGATAGAACTGCAGAACGTGGCCGGCGAAAACGTCACTTTCGGCAAGACCCGCAGCGTCGGCGACGACCGTCCCGGCGTTTACACCGTGATCTACGAATATGCGCAGAAAGAGGAAGGCATCGCCGCCGGCGAATTGGGGCTGAAACTGCTGTCCTCGCTGCTGCCGGTCGAGCTGCGGCCCAAGGACAGCGTGCCCGAGGATTGGGACTGGAACACCGCCCGCGACGATTTCATCCGCTACGCACAGCGCCGTGCATTGGGCCCTTCCACCGCTTCGCTGGTGCGTGCGGCCGAAGAGCGCGGCATTCCCTGGTTGCGCCTGAACCAGCAATCGCTGATCCAGTTCGGCCACGGCAAATACCAGCAACGCATCCAGGCCACGGTCACCGGCAAGACCCCGCACATCTCGGTGGAACTGGCCAGCGACAAGGAAGAAACCAACAAGATCCTGGGATCGCTGGGTCTGCCGGTGCCGCGCCAGGAACTGGTCAGCGACGCCAGCAGCGCACTGCGTGCGGCGCGCAAGCTGGGCGGCACCGTGGTCACCAAACCGTACAACGGCAACCACGGCCGCGGCATCACCATCAACATTTCCGGCGAGGACGAAATCCGCGAAGGCTTCGCTGCCGCGCGCGAGCATTCGCGTTCGGTGATCGTGGAGACCTACATCGGCGGCGACGACCACCGTCTGCTGGTGGTCAACGGCGAACTGATTGCCGCGACCAAGCGCACTCCCGGCCATGTGGTGGGCGATGGCAAGAGCGATATCGCCGAGTTGGTGGACCAGGTGAACTCGGACCCGCGCCGCGGCGTCGGCCACGAGAAAGTACTGACACGGCTGGAGTTGGACGCGCAGGCTGACCTGATGCTGGAGCGCGTGGGCTACAACCATTTTTCCGTGCCCAAGGACGGCGAAACGGTCTATCTGCGCTCCACCGCCAACCTCTCCACCGGCGGCACCGCCACCGACGTCACCGACGTCATCCACCCCGACAACCGCGACATGGCGGTGCGTGCAGTGCGCGCGATCGGCCTGGACGTAGGCGGCGTGGATTTCATTTCGCCCAACATCGCCGAGAGTTACAAATCCATCGGTGGCGGCATCTGCGAAATCAACGCCGCACCCGGCTTCCGCATGCACGTGGCGCCCAGCGAAGGCACTCCGCGCGACGCGGCCGGTCCGGTGATCGACATGCTGTTTCCGCCCGGCACGCCGACCCGCGTACCGATCGCCGCCATCACCGGCACCAACGGCAAGACCACCACCGCCCGCATGCTGGCCCATATCACCAAGATGGCCGGCTACACGCCGGGTCTGACCACCACCGACGGCGTCTACATCGACGGCCAGCGCACGGTGGAGGGAGACATGACCGGGCCGGTGTCGGCACGCATGGTGCTGTCCGATCCGCAGATCGACATGGCGATCCTGGAAACCGCGCGCGGCGGTCTGCTGCGTTCGGGTATGGGCGTGCCGGAAGTGGACGTGGGCGCGGTGTTGAACGTGGCTTCCGATCATCTCGGGTTGAAAGGCATCGATACGCTGGAGCAACTGGCCGAGATCAAGCGCATCGTGGTGGAAGTAGCGCGCGATTGCGCGGTGCTCAACGCCGACGATCCGAATGTGTTGAAGATGTCCGCCTACACCGACGCCAAGGTCATCTGCTACGTCACCCTCAACCCCTCGCACACGTTGGTGCGCGAACACATCCGCGCCGGCGGCCGCGCCTGCGCGCTGGAGGCCGGCGTCAACGGCCACATGATCACGCTGTACGACAAGGGCAGCCATATTCCGCTGATGTGGACGCACCTGATTCCCGCCACCTTGGAAGGCCGCGCGCTGCACAACGTGCAGAATGCGATGGTGGCCGCGGCCATGGCGTTCTCGCTGGGCATCAAGCTGGATGCGATCCGCCAAGGTCTGCGCACTTTCGACACTACGTTCTTCCAGGCCCCCGGCCGTATGAACGTCTACAACGAGCACCCGTTCAAAGTGCTGATGGACTACGGCCACAACGCGCACGCGGTGGGCATGATGGCCGACCTGGCCCAGCGCCTGGACACGACGGGACGCCGCATTGTGGTGCTGACCGGACCGGGCGACCGCCGCGATGAAGATTTGCGCGCGATTGCGGATGTGGTAGCCGGCAAGTTCGATCACTACGTCGTGCGGCGCGATGATGCCCTGCGTGGGCGCGACGGTGATGAAGTGCCACGCATCATCGCCAAGGCATTGCTGGCTGCAGGCGTGGCCGAAGGCGCAATGTCGATCATTCCCGACGAGCAGGAAGCCATCGACGCCGCGCTGCGCATGGGCCAGCCAGGCGATCTGATTCTGATTTTCGCCGATGCCTTGACCCGTTCGTGGAAGCAGATCATCAAGTTCCAGCCGCAAGGCGAGGTCGCCAAGGCCGCGCCGCGGGTGGAGCTGCCGTCGCTGGAAACCTCGGCCGATGAGGCGCCGTTCGCCAGTATGGAAGGGGTAATCCGCGAAGAGCGCGGGCTGGTGTTCGAACGCGAAGAAAGCGACTGAGATCTCCGTGCTTCCCGAACCGTTCGAAGACTCACGCCGGCTCACCGGCAGCAATCTGTATTTTCCCGGCACCGGCGCGGCGCTGGAGACTTTGCGCGGACTGGAGTTCGACGATCATGCGCTTGAGGCGTGGGAGCGGAATGTCGAAACGGCGCGCGCATCGCTGGGCTGGCCGGAAACGGAAACCGTGTTGCGTCGCCACCGCACTGGCGTGTCGCTGGCATTCGTCGCACCGCCAGACCAGCTCTACACGGCAACTGAAGTCAACGAATGGGCATGGTGGTCGGCCTTGGCTCTTCCCTTCTCCCACCGGGAGAAGAGCCTGCCCCGTACTCGATACGGGGTGGCCGAAGGCCGGATGAGGGAGGGAATCTCGGACACCAGCGCCACTCTCCGAAAGAAACTGCCCTTCGATGCGGAAACCCAGAACTTCATCCGCCAACTAAGAAAGAACTCAACAGAACCCGAACACCTGATCTGGTCTTTCCTGCGCGACCGTCGCTTGCATGGTCAGAAATTCAGGCGTCAAAAATCGCTCGGACCCTACGTGCTGGATTTCTATTGTCATGAGCTGAAACTAGCTATCGAACTGGATGGCGGGCAGCACAATGAGTCGGAAAATTTGGTACGCGACGCCAAACGCGATGCGTATATCGCGAGCCAGGGAGTCACGACTCTGCGGTATTGGAACCACGATGTACTTGATCGAACCGAATGGGTGCTCGCAGACATCTGGGATCAGGCACATGCGCGTGTAGTCAGCGACACTGCTACCGGAAAGTCCATTCCCTCATCCGCCCTTCGGGCACCTTCTCCCGGTGGGAGAAGGGAACAGCCCGAGCCTTTCCATGCTCCAGGCCACGCGGCCATCTGGGATACCGAGATAGCACTGCGGACACTGCGCCTGGCTGCGCTTGCAGAATCGCGCCCGACTCTGATCGCACTGATGCGCGCCACCGAAGCCCACCACCTGCCCTTCCTGACCGACGACGACGAAGTAACCATCGGCGAAGGCGATGGCAGCCGCAGCTGGTTCGTCGACGAACTGCCAGCGCCCGATCAAGTGCCGTGGAATGAACTGCATGCCATTCCCACCGCCCTGGTCACCGGCTCCAACGGCAAGACCACCACCGTGCGCCTGCTGGCGGCGATGACCAAAGCGCATGGTTGGCGCACCGCGCACAGCTGCACCGATGGCGTGTATTTCGACGGGCAGGCGCTGGAGGCCGGTGATTTTTCCGGCCCGACCGGCGCGCGCACGGCGTTGCGCCAAAGCCACGCGCAGGCCGCGATTCTGGAAACCGCCCGCGGCGGCATGCTGCGCCGTGGCCTGGCGATCGCACACGCCGATGCCGCCATCGTCACCAATATCGCCGCCGATCATTTCGGCGAGTACGGCATCCACGATCTCGACGATCTGGCGACCGTGAAATTGGTGGTCGCGCGCGCCATCGATGCGCAGGGCTTGCTGGTGCTCAATGCCGACGACCCGGTATTGCTGCGCCAGTCCGCCAATCTCTCCTGCCCACTGGGCTGGTTCGCGATGGATTTCGATCTGCCGTGGCTGGCGGCCCACCGCGCCCAAGGGGGCCCAACCAGCGGCGTGCGCGAGGGACGGCTACTGCTCCATTGCCAAGGCGCGACCCACGACCTGGGCGAAGTGGCCGCCATGCCACTCACCCTGCGCGGCCAGGCCACTTACAACATCGCCAATATCGCCGGTGCCGCACTGACGGCCCTTGCACTTGGAATCGCGCCCGCCACGATCGCCGCCGCGCTGACCCGTTTCGGCCAGTCGCAATCGGACAACCCCGGGCGCTTGCAACACTGGCGGTTCGGTTCGCTGGAGGTTTTCGTCGACTACGCGCACAACCCCGATGGTCTGCGCGGTCTCTTGCACGCCGTCGGGGCCGGCAAGCGGGCGGGCCGTCTGGCCCTGATCCTGGGCCATGCGGGCAACCGGGAAGACGCGGACCTGCGCGCCGTGGCTGCGACCGCCGCCAGCGCGCATCCCGACCTGGTGGTGCTGAAGGACATCGCCGGCTACGAACGCGGCCGCGCCTCCGGAGAAATCGCGGCCATCATGCGCGCGCAGCTGCTGGCAGACGGCGTGCCTGCCGACGCTATCGTTACCTGCCTGGACGAGGTGGAGGCCGTGCGGCTGCCTTTGGCCTGGGCCAGGGACGGCGACCTGCTGGTGCTGCCGATCCACGAAATGGAAGCGCGCGAACAAGTCAGCGCATTGCTGGACCGGATGGCCGCCGCCGATTGGCAGGCCGGCGACCCCCTGCCCCCCGGCCTCTTGTAGGAGCGACGCGAGTCGCGAAGCACTGGAATCGTCAAAGTCCATCGGCTTCGCGACTCGCGTCGCTCCTACAACGGAGGGTCCGGTTGATGGGTCCGGTCTGCTAAAATCATTCGAATCACAGTCGCCTCCCCCGCTTGCGGCTTCCCGAATACCAGAAATACCCCAGGAGCACTTCATGTCCGCTGACCTGCTCAAGGCCCTCGGCCTTGGCCCGACCAATTCCGGCACCTACCTCGGCCGCGACGAATGGTCCACCGCCACCGGCGCCGGCATCCTGCAATCGGTCAATCCGACCACGGGCGAAGTGATCGCGGAAGTGGAGGCCACCAGCGATGCCGATTACGAACGCATCGTGGCGCGCGCCCAAGCCGCCTTCAAAGTCTGGCGTACCACCCCGGCCCCGCGCCGCGGCGAAGCCGTGCGCCTGTGCGGCGATGCGCTGCGCAAGCACAAGGACACGCTGGGTTCGCTGGTCGCGCTGGAAATGGGCAAGAGCAAGCCCGAGGGCGATGGCGAAGTGCAGGAGATGATCGACATCGCCGATTTCGCGGTCGGCCAGTCGCGCATGCTTTACGGCTACACCATGCATTCCGAACGTCCCGGCCACCGCATGTACGAGCAGTACCAGCCGCTGGGATTAGTGGGCATCATCAGCGCGTTCAATTTCCCGGTCGCGGTGTGGGCCTGGAACTCGTTCCTGGCCGCGATCTGCGGCGATGTGTGCATCTGGAAACCGTCCAACAAGACTCCGCTCACCGCCATCGCCAGCATGAAGATCTGCAACGAGGCATTGAAGGCCGGCGGTTTCCCGGACATCTTCTTCCTGATCAACGACGCCGGCATCGAACTGGCCGAGAAGTTCGTCGACGACAAGCGCATCCCGCTGATCAGCTTCACCGGTTCCACCGCCGTCGGCCGCCGCGTAGGCGAGCGCGTCGCCCACCGCATGGGCCGCAGCCTGCTTGAGCTGGGCGGCAACAACGCCATCATCCTGGACGAGACCGCCGAGCTGAAACTGGCCATCCCCGGCATCGTGTTCGGCGCGGTCGGCACCGCCGGCCAGCGCTGCACCACCACCCGCCGGCTGATCGTGCATTCGTCCATCTACGACAACGTGCTGGCCACGCTGATCAAGGCGTACAAGCAGGTCGAAGGCAAGATCGGCGATCCGCTGGACCCGGCCAACCTGATGGGCCCGCTCAACAGCCCGCACGCCGTGCAGCAGTTCCTGGCTTCCATCGAGAAGGCCAAGGCCAGCGGCGGCACCGTGGAAACCGGCGGCACCGCCATCGACCGTCCGGGCAACTTCGTATTGCCGGCGATTGTTACTGGCCTGAAGAACACCGATGAAGTGGTGCAGCACGAAACCTTCGCCCCGATCCTGTACGTCATGAAGTACGAGACCCTGGACGAAGCCATCGACATGCAGAACGCGGTGCCGCAGGGCCTGTCGTCTTCGATCTTCACCCAGAACCTGAAGGCGGCCGAGCAGTTCCTGTCGGCGGCCGGTTCGGATTGCGGCATCGCCAACGTCAACATCGGCACCAGCGGCGCCGAGATCGGCGGCGCATTCGGCGGCGAGAAGGAAACCGGCGGTGGCCGCGAATCGGGCTCCGATGCGTGGAAGGTATATATGCGCCGCCAGACCAACACCATCAACTACTCCGACTCGCTGCCGCTGGCGCAGGGCATCAAGTTCGACCTTTGATCACTGCAGGAGCCGTCCGATGAATGTTCCCGTTCGACAAACCAGTACGCTGGCCGTGATCAGCCTGGTCGCCGGCATCCTGGGCTGGACCCTGCTGCCGTTTCTGGGAAGCCTGGTCGCCATCGTCACCGGACACATGGCGCGCAAGGAAATCCGCCAGAACGCCGCGCTCGATGGCGACGCCATGGCCGTCATCGGATTGGTGCTGGGTTGGGTGGCCGTGATCGGCACGATCCTGGCCATCCTGGCCTTCGTGCTGTTCTTCGGCGGCCTGGCCTGGCTGGGCACGCGCTGACGGATGTACCACTTCGCCCGACCCTTCCTCTTCGGTCTTGATGCCGAGCACGCTCATGGGCTGGGGCTCAAAGCAATGGAGTTGGCCTACCGCACGGGCACCAACCCGCTGCTGGCCAGGAAGGTCGAGCCGCTGCCCACCAAGGCCTTCGGCCTGACCTTTCCCAATCCGGTCGGGCTGGCGGCGGGACTGGACAAGAACGGCGCGCACATCGATGCGCTGCTGGCCTTGGGTTTCGGTTTCGTGGAGATCGGCACGGTCACCCCACGCGCGCAACCCGGCAATCCCAAGCCGCGCATGTTCCGCCTGCCGCAGCATAAGGCGGTGATCAATCGCCTGGGCTTCAACAACGATGGCGTGGATGCGCTGGTGGCCAACGTGGAACGCGCGCGCCGCAAAACGGGACTGCTGGGCATCAATATCGGCAGGAACAAGGACACCTCCAACGACCGCGCCGCTTCCGATTATCTGTATTGCCTGGAACGCGTGTATCCGCTTGCGGACTACATCACCGTCAACATCTCCTCGCCCAACACCGCCGGCTTGCGCGAGCTGCAGGAAGAGCAAGCCTTGCGCCAGTTGATCGGCACGCTGCGCGACTCGCAGGAAGAGCTCGGCGCGCAGCATGGCAAGCGTGTGCCGATGCTGGTGAAGATAGCGCCCGACCTGTCGGACGAGGACATCGACGCGGTGGCGCGCGTATTGCGCGATCTTTCCGTCGACGGAGTCATCGCCACCAACACCACCGTGTCGCGCATGAGCGTGCAGGAGCATCGTCTGGCCCACGAAACCGGCGGGCTTTCCGGCGCGCCGCTGATGAACCAGTCGACCATGGTGCTGCGCAAGCTGCGCACCCGCCTGCCCGACAGCATTCCGGTGATCGGCGTGGGCGGCATCCTGTCGGGCGCCGATGCGGTGGCGAAGATGTCGGCCGGCGCCACCCTGGTCCAGTGCTACACCGGCCTGGTGTACCGCGGCCCCGAACTGGTGGGCGAGTGCGTCGACGCCATCCGCCGCCGCCGCGAACACCGCAGCGGCGGCCCGGTCGCTCCGGCATGAGTCCACGGTGGCGTTTGACCGCCGGTGCGGACCTGCGCTCGCGCAATACTTTCGGCGTTGCGGCGCGCGCGCCCTGGTTGGCGGAAGTAAACGACGTTAGCGCGCTGGGGGAAGTGCTGGCACTGCCCGAGTTTCGGGAGACCGCGCCGCTGGTGCTGGGAGGCGGCAGCAATCTGTTGTTCGCCGGCGATCCGGAAACCGCGGTCCTCGTCCTGGACACCCATAGCATCGACATTGTCCAGGACGATGGCGCCATGGCCATCGTCCGGGTCGACGCCGGCGTTCAATGGCATGCCCTGGTGCTGTGGTCGTTGCAGCACGGGTTGATGGGATTGGAAAACCTCGCCCTGATCCCGGGCACTGCAGGCGCTGCGCCCATCCAGAACATCGGCGCTTACGGCACGGAAGTCGGCGAGTTCGTGCATGCGGTGGAAACCTGGGACCGCACCACGCACACGGTGACGCGCCTGGACCGCGCCAGCTGCGCGTTCGCTTACCGCGACAGTCTGTTCAAGCGTGTGCCCGATCGCCATATCGTCACCGCCGTGGAATTCGCATTGCCGCGTCAGCGCGCGCTGAAACTGGACTACGCCGGTATTCCGGAGGAGTTGCAGACGATGACCATAGCCTCACCCACTTTCCGCGATGTGGCCGAGGCGGTGATCCGCATCCGCAGCCGCAAGCTGCCCGACCCGGCCGTCATCGGCAACGCGGGCAGCTTCTTCAAGAACCCCATCATTTCTGCCGCTCTCACCGAAGAGCTGCAATCGCAATACGCCGGGCTACCCGTGTTCCGCGGCGATGCGGCCGACAGCCGCAAGATTTCCGCCGCATGGATGATCGAAAACTGTGGCTGGAAAGGGTACCGCGATGGCGATGCCGGGGTAGCCGCTTCGCATGCGCTGGTGCTGGTCAACCATGGCTCGGCGAGCGGGCAGCAGTTGCTTTCGCTGGCGCGGCGCATCGCCGAATCCGTGCATGCGCGTTTCGGTGTCGCTATCGAGCCGGAGCCCAAGATCATCGGCGCCACCTGGTAACCCCGCTTGTCTTCCCCCTTTGCAGTGCTTTTCAACAGCCGAACGGCTGGTCAAAAGGGGGATCGAGGGGGATTTGCTCTTGATCTTGCTTCTAAAGCAGGAGCAAATCCCCCGTAGCCCCCTTTTCCAAAGGGGGCAAAGCAAGCCGCCTTGCGTCGATGATGGGTTGGGAAACGGCAATTGCATACCAGCACCCGCAGTCGCAAACTAGCGCCACGAACCGCGAATCACTCATCTCTATGCCGCTCCCTACTCCCATCCGCGCCGCCCTGCTCATGCTGGGCAGCACGATGTTCTTCGGCCTGATGGTGGTGGCGATCCGGTTGGCCTCGGCCAGCCTGCATACCTTCGAAATCGCGTTTTTCCGCAACTTTTTCGGGCTGATCGCCGCTCTGCCTTTGCTGGTGCGACACGGGCCGGGACTGCTCCGCACCACCCAGTTTCCAAAATACCTGTTCCGCTGCCTGATCGGCATCTGTTCGATGCTGGCGGGATTCTGGGCCATCGGGCACTTGCCGCTGTCGCAGGCCGTGTCGTTGTCCTATTCCACGCCGTTGTTCGTGACCATCGCCGCCGCTGCGATGCTCGGCGAGCAAGTGCGCGCACGGCGCTGGACCGCTGTGATCCTGGGCTTCATCGGCGTACTGATCATAGTGCGCCCGGGCACGACCGGGTTCAGCAGCAACTCGATCATCGCGGTGCTGGCAGCCGTGCTCAGCAGCATCGTGGCGATCCAGATCAAGCAGTTGTCGGCGACCGAACCGGCCGACCGCATCGTCATCTACACCACGCTGCTATGGGTGCCGATGTCGCTGCTGCCGGCGCTGGGCGTGTGGCAGTGGCCGCAGGGCATCGTCTGGTTGTGGGTGATAGCGGCGGGCGTGATGGGCACCGGCGGACATATGTTGTGGACGCGGGCGTTGAAGCTTGGCGAGGTTTCGGCGCTGACCCCGATCACCTTCATGCAGCTGCCGCTGGTGGTACTGTTCGGCTGGTGGCTGTTCGACGAGCCGCTGGATCACTGGACCTTGCTGGGCGCGGCCATCATCTTCGGCGCCAACGCCTACATCGCGCACCGCGAAGCGGTACTGACCCGGCGCGCCGAGTCGGAAGCACCGACCTCGGCGGCCAAACCCGGCGAGTAGGCTCTATCTTCCATCGCGTACGGTCCGCCGCAGCGGCGACTTCGATCAAGCGAGCTCAATCAAGCGAGTTCGAGCAAACGATTCCAATCAACGAGACCAACCCATGGCGATGTCCGAATCCGATATTCAGAAAGGCTGGATCTACCGCACGAGCCACAACCAGGAGCGCCTGGTGCTGGGCTGGGACCGCGACGGGCGCGTGGTGTACTGCTCCAAGGGCAAGGACAAGGAACGCCCGTTCCAGAACTGCCACGTGCGCATCACCGGCCAGAAATTCGCGCAGCGCGCGATCGGCAAGGTCAGCCAGATCGAAGACCTGAAACCCTACCTCATCGCCAACAAGGCCACCACCGTAGTGGTGCGCTGAAGGCAGCGCTGGAAGCGACCTGCTGCTCCGATTGGCGGATGCCCCGGGCCGGCTTGATCAGTTCGAAGGACAGATCCTTGCCGTTTTCGCCGAACAATGGCGCCACGTACTGCGGCATCGCGGCCATGGCTCCGCAACGCGATACTTGCGGCCGCATGACGGCCACCGCCGACACGGCCCTGTATCGCGCCAGGAGCCAGGGACGCAACCAAGCGCGTATCAGGTCGAGAAAAGAACTCCTCGCGGCTATTCCACTTCGACAGCCGGCTCCCGCCGCGCCCATGGCGGCGCTGCCATCCGGAACAGCGCCAGGTACGCGCCCACCACCCATGCCGTCGCTGCCATCCAGCCAGCCAGGATGTCGGACGGGAAGTGCACGCCCAGATAGACACGGGAGTAGCCGACCACTAGGACGAAGGCGGCGGCAAGCATGAGCATGGGCCAACGCCAGCGCGTCGGCCATGCCAGCAATATGACCGTCGCGGCCAGGGTCATCGAACCCATGGCGTGCCCGCTGGGAAAACTGAAAGTGTCTTCCGGCGAAATGGATTCCCACAAGGTCGGCCGGTCGCGTTGGAAGAGTTGCTTGGTCCCCAGATTCAGCAACGCCGATCCGCAAAAAGCGACCGCGGCGAAGGTCGCCCCGCGCCAGTGGCCGATGCCCAGCAACAGGGCGACGATGGCGGCATCGATGGCGATCACGCCCTCGTAGCCGATCTTCGAGGCAGCGATGAAAAACCCGTCCAGTCCCGGGCCGGCCAGCGCGTGGGCGCGCAGAAGGATGGGGTCGTCGAACACCAGCTGTTCCATCTCGTGCACTTCGTCGGCCAGTTCCGCGAATATCCACATCGGCATCAGCAGACCGAGGAAGAGCAAGGCGATCCGCCAGCCATGACGCTTCAGCAGCGCGGCGACGAACCTGCCGCCGCGTACAGCCGATTCAACCGGCACTGCGCGCGTATCGCTTTTCGACGTAGCCGTCGATCAGGGCCACGAATTCCCGGGCGATGTTCTCGCCGCGCAAGGTCACCGCCTTCTCTCCGTCGATGAAAACCGGCGCGGTGGGCGCCTCGCCCGTGCCCGGCAAAGAGATGCCGATGTTGGCGTGGCGCGATTCACCGGGGCCGTTCACCACGCAGCCCATCACCGCCAGGGTCATGTTCTCGGCGCCCGGATGGCTGACTTTCCATTCCGGCATCTTCGCGCGCACGTGGTTCTGCACCACACCTGCCAGCTCCTGGAAGAATTCCGAAGTGGTGCGCCCGCAGCCGGGACACGCGGTGACCATGGGCGTGAACGCGCGCAACCCGGTGGTCTGCAACAGTTCCTGGGCGACGATGACTTCCTGGGTGCGCGACTGGCCGGGCTCCGGCGTGAGCGAAATGCGGATGGTGTCGCCGATGCCTTCCTGCAGCAGCACCGCCAGGGCCGCCGAGGAAGCGACGATGCCCTTGCTGCCGATGCCGGCTTCGGTGAGGCCCAGGTGCAGCGCGAAATCCGAACGCTGGGCCAGATCGCGGTACACCGCGATGAGTTCCTGCACGCCGCTGACCTTGCAGCTCAGCACGATGCGTTCGCGCGGCAGACCGATCTCGACCGCACGCTCAGCCGAATCCAGCGCCGAGCGGATCAGCGCTTCGCGCAGCACCAGGCTGGCTTCCCAGGGTTCGGCGCGCTGGGCATTCTCGTCCATCAGTTGCGCGGCCAGCGACTGGTCAAGCGAACCCCAGTTCACGCCGATGCGCACGGGCTTGTCGTACTTCAGCGCAAATTCGATCAGTTGGGCGAACTGGGTGTCCTTCTTGCGCCCGAAACCGACGTTGCCAGGGTTGATGCGGTATTTTCCCAGCGCTTCGGCGCAGGCCGGTTCATTGGTCAGCAGGGTGTGGCCGTTGTAGTGGAAGTCGCCGATCACCGGCACTTCTATGCCCATCATCCGCAGCTTTTCGACGATGTGCGGTACGGCGGCGGCGGATTCCGGATTGTTCACCGTGATCCGGACCATTTCCGAACCGGCGCGCCACAGTTCGGCCACCTGCTTCACCGTGGAAGCGATGTCGGCGGTGTCGGTATTGGTCATGGATTGCACCACCACCGGGTGGCCGCCACCCAAAGTGACCGCGCCCACCTTGACGGTGCGGTTGATCCGGCGCGGCGTGGGGCCAGCGGCGATAGGGCCAGCTTCTATAGGTGACGGGCAAGGGGCCGACAGGTCGTTCATGTCGGCTATTTTAGACGCTTCCGGCGCCGCTTCGGCCTGCCCTGCCTTTCCGCCAGTGAAACAGCTGGGTTAGGGTAGCGGGATGACCCAGGACCCCGCCCGCGACATCCTCACCCCCACTCAGCTCAACACGCTGGCGCGCGACCTGCTGGAAAGCGCCTTCCCGCTGGTATGGGTGGAGGCCGAACTGGGCAATGTCACCCGGCCCGCCTCGGGGCATCTTTACTTCACCCTCAAGGATGCGCGCGCGCAGGTGAAGTGCGCGATGTTCAAGCCCAAGAGCCAGTGGCTGAAATTCGTGCCGCGCGAGGGCCTGCGCGTGCTGGGGCGCGGACGCCTGACCCTGTATGAGGCGCGCGGCGACTACCAACTGGTCATGGACCACTTGGAAGAAGCCGGCGAAGGCGCGTTGCGCCGCGCCTTCGATGAATTGAAAGCGAAGCTGGCCGCCGAAGGCCTGTTTGACGAAGAACGCAAGCGCGCCCTGCCCGCCCATGTCCAGCGCCTGGCCGTCATCACTTCGCCCAGCGGCGCTGCGATACGCGATGTACTGAGCGTGCTCGGGCGGCGTTTCCCCTTGCTGGAAGTCGATGTGCTGCCCGTGCAGGTGCAAGGCGAAACGGCGGCGGTGCAGATCACCGCGATGCTCAAGCGTGCGGGCGCTTCGGGCCGCTACGATGTGATCCTGCTGACCCGCGGCGGCGGTTCGCTGGAAGACCTGTGGGCGTTCAACGACGAACAGCTGGCGCGCGCGATCGCTGCTTCGCCCGTGCCGGTGGTGTCGGCGGTCGGCCACGAGACCGATTTCAGCCTTTCCGATTTCGCAGCCGATCTGCGTGCGCCCACTCCCTCGGTCGCCGCCGAACTGCTGGTTCCCAACCGGATCGATCTGATCACCCGCCTGCAAGGATTGCAACGCCGCATGTCCGCGTTGCAATTGCAGTCGCTGCGCCAGTCCATGCAACGTGCCGACCGCGCAGTGCTGCGTCTGCAAGCCATGCGTCCACAGGCGCGCCTGCAACTGTTGCAACGACGCCGGTTGGAAGCGCAGCGGCGGCTGGAATCCGCATGGCGCGAGCAGTTGGAACGCCGTCATGCCTCATTGCGCCACGCTGCCGCCGTACTGCGATCCAACCAGCCGCAACGACGCGTGGCGAGCCTGCAGGAAAACCTGCTGTCTTTGGCGCAACGGGCGCAAGCGGCCACTGCCCGCACCCTGCAGCGCGATGCCCAGGAGCTGCGTGGATTGGCGCGTTCGCTCGAAGCCGTAAGTCCGCTGGCGACCATCGCGCGCGGCTATTCCATCCTGCAGGACGATGCTGGGCGCATCGTGCGCAGCGTGGGTGAGGCGACAGCGGGAGATCGACTCACCGCGCGTCTCCGCGACGGTGCATTGAAGGTTCGCGTCGAAGAACCTGGCAGCTGAATCGGCCGCGCCACGCATAACGACAAGCGGGTTACGTTTCGCTGTAAACGTTATCAACACGAATGTAATCGCGCATACGCAACAAACCTCCAGGTTTGCAGCCTGATGCCTCTTATTTGCTGACATGAAAATGTTATTAGTCGTGGCGAGCTGCCATGGTCATCATGCGGCTCGACGCAACAGGGGCGTCTCGTTCTCGACCGCATCTATTCCATGGGAGGAATCATGTCCAAACATCCGCACGCACGTCGCCGCGTCTTCAAGCCCGTCATTCTCACTCCTCGCCTTACCGTTCTTAGCCTGAGTTTGCTACTCGCTTTGCCAGCGGTCGCGCAGGAGCCTGCATCCTCTGCGCAGGAGGCCGTGCAACTCGATGCGGTCCAGGTGCTGGGTTCGCGCGCCAAGGGCCGCACCGCAGCGGAAACCGCGGCACCGGTCGATGTGATCAACCGCGAACAGCTGGAACGCACCGGCGCGCAGGAAGTCGGACAGATCCTGCAGATGCTCGAACCCAGCTTCAATTTCTCGCGCACCACCATCAGCGATGGCACCGACATCCTGCGCCCCGCCACGCTGCGCTCGCTCGGCCCCGACCAGGTACTGGTGCTGGTCAACGGCAAGCGCCGGCACCAGCAGGCACTGGTCAACGTGCAGCAGACCATCGCCCGCGGCTCGGCGGGCACCGACATCAACGCGATTCCCGTTTCGGCCATCGAACGTATCGAAGTGCTGCGCGATGGCGCGGCGGCGCAATACGGCTCGGACGCGATCGCTGGCGTGATCAACATCGTGCTCCGGCGCCAGACCGACGAGACCCGGGTGTCGTTCGAAGCGGGCCAGACCTACGAAGGCGATGGCACCGTGCTGCATGGCGGCGTCAACACCGGCTTCAAGCTCGGCGATGAAGGCTTCCTCAATCTGAGCGTCGAATACCGCGACCGCGAAGCGACCAACCGCGCCGGTCCCGATCTGCTGCGCGTGGATCCCCCGCGCGTGACGCAGAAGATCGGCGATGCCGACGCCAAGGATGCCTATTTCTGGCTAAACGGCGGCCTGCCGATCGGCGCGGGCGAGCTTTACTGGTTCGGCGGCATCTCGAGGCGCGAAGGCGATTCCTCGGGCTTCTTCCGCAGCGCCGGCGACGGCCGCACCGTGCCCGACCTGTATCCCAACGGCTTCCTGCCCAACATCATCACCACGGTCGAGGACGGTTCGCTCGCAGTCGGCTATCGCGCGCCGTTGGGGGACAACTGGGACTGGGACGTGTCGGTGAACCACGGCCGCAGCAAATTCGGCTTCCACGAACGCAATTCGGTCAACGTGAGCTGGTGGTATGAACCGGCACCCGGGGGCGGCATCTACGCGGATTCGCCGACCTCCGCCGACACCGGTACGCTGGAATTCGACCAGACCACGTTCAATCTGGATTTCCGCGGCCGGGTCGACTGGGGCATCGGCAATGAGCCGCTGAGCCTGGCTACCGGCTTCGAGTATCGCCGCGACAACTATGCGATCAAGGCCGGCGATCCGGTGTCCTATACTTACGGGCGCACCAATGATCCCTCCATCGCTATATTCGACCAGAACGGCGGTTTCGCCGCACCGGGTATCCAGGGCTTCCCGGGCTTTTCGCCGAACGAGGCAGTGGATGAGGGACGCCACAACTACGCCGTCTATTTCGATGCGGAGTCGCGACTGACCCAGCGTTTCCTGCTCGGCGCAGCGGTGCGTTTCGAGGACTACTCGGACTTCGGCAACACCACCACCGGCAAACTGTCCGCACGCTTCGATTTCAACGACAAGTTCGCCTTGCGCGGCACCGTCTCCACCGGCTTCCGTGCGCCGGGCGTGCAGCAGCTGTTCTATAGCCAGCGCTCGACCAACATCGACCCGGCCACGGGCAATCTGGCCGATACGCTGACCGCACGCCAGGACAGCGACGTCACCCGTGCGTTCGGCATCAACCCGTTGAAGGAAGAAGAATCCACCAGCGCCACGCTCGGCCTGGTCTTCCGCCCCAGCGAGAATTTCAGCCTGACGGTGGACGTATTCCGCATCGACATCGACGACCGCATCATCTTCTCCAGCAACATACGCCCGGAGACCGTCGGCGGCGACGGCCTGGCTTGCGACGCCACCAACAGCAACTGCCCGATCCGCGCCATCCTCGCGCCGTTCGATGTAGCCCAGGCGCAGTTCTTCACCAACGCCATCGACACCCGCACCACGGGCATCGATATCGTCGGCGAATACAGCACCGAGGCCGCAGGCGGCACGCTGGATCTGACCGCACTGCTGCATTGGAACAAGACCGAGGTCACCGATCGCCGCTCGCAATCGGCGATCCTGCCGCCGGCGATGCTGTTCGACGACAGCCAGGTGACCTTGATCGAGGAAGGCCAGCCCGGCGCGCATCACGTGTTGCAGGGTGTGTACCAGATCGGGAAATGGGACTGGACCTTGCGCGCAAACTATTACGGCTCGGTCTCCGGCTCGGGCTTCGCGCCCAAGCAGACCTGGGACGGACAGACGCTTTTCGATGCCGCGGTCGGCGTCGACATCACCGACAAGCTGCGCCTGTCGGTCGGCGCCAACAACCTGCTCGATACCTATCCCGACAAGTGGAAAGTCGGCGCCGACGATCCGAACGTGAATCCGTTCCCGTCCCTGGGTTTCGTATACGGCTGGGAAACGCTGCCGTTCGGCATCAACGGCGGTTATTACTACGCCAGGCTGGATTTCAGGTTCTAGGGCGGCGTATCGGCGCGGGAAACATTTAATGTCACTTGCGAGACTCATGCAGCCTGGTCGAGAGTAAAAGCGCCCCGGATGGCGTCGATTGCACCCTTCTCCCGCTAGCGGGAGAAGAGCCTGCCCCGTACTTGATACGGGGTGGCCTGCAGGCCGGATGAGGGGAAGCGGAGCCGCAAACGATTGGGTAGGTAGTGATATCTCGAGTGTGAAAGGACTTGGAATCCTTCACTCGACATGATCTGGATGCCGAAGTAGACCGGCGCCGGCTCTCCCCTCACCCGCCTTCGGCACCCTCTCCCGCTAGCGGGAGAGGGGTTTGATTGTTTTCTCTTGTGATTTAGACAATCAAACTACCCGCTCTTCAAGACGTGGAGCGCGCGCGCGTCTACTTAACCCCACTTGCGGACCTACCGCGTTGAACTCCCTGTCCACCACGGGAGAACCGCCATGCAACGCCGCCTGCCCCGCAAGACCCTGCTTCACAACGCACTGTTTTTCGCCAGCCTGATCGCCATCGCCGCCATCAGCGGCTGCAAGTCCAAGCCCGAGACCGCGGCCGAGGCCCCAGCCGACGCTTCCGTGCTGCAAGAAGCGGCACTGGACCGTGTGGAAGTCACCGACACCCGCATGAAACGTGCGGACCTGGAACGACGCCAGCTTGCGGGCGCCGCCAAGGCGAGCGTCGGCTATGCGCCGCCAGCGCCTCCCGCACCGATGTCCTATGCACCGACCAGCAATGCAGTCCACGCGCGGATCGCACCGGCCTACCTCCAGCCCGAGCCCGCCAACACCGAAAAATACGCCGAGCGCACCGACAACCCCGTACACCGCACCAGCGAACAGCCCGTCTCCACCTTCTCCGTCGATGTCGACACCGGCAGCTACAGCAATGTACGTCGGATGCTGACCCAGGGCGTGCGTCCGCCAGCCGATTCGGTGCGCGCGGAGGAATTCATCAACTACTTCAGCTATCAGCATCCTGCCCCGGCCAACCGCAATGTTCCCTTCCGCGTCACCACCGAGCTGGCGGCCGCGCCGTGGAACAACCAACGCCAACTTTTGATGATCGGCATCAAGGGTTACGACGTCCCCAAGGCGACGCTCCCGCCTTCCAACCTGGTGTTCCTGATCGATACTTCCGGGTCGATGGATTCGCCAGACAAACTGCCGCTGCTGAAACAGGCGTTCTCGATGCTGGTACCGCAGCTGCGCGAACAGGATCGCGTTTCCATTGTGGTCTACGCCGGCTCGGCGGGATTGGTACTGCCGGCCACGCCCGGCGACCGGCACGAGGAAATACTGGCGGCGCTGGATAATCTGCAGGCGGGCGGAAGCACCAACGGCGGCGAAGGCATCCAGCTTGCCTACGCCATGGCCAAGCAGTCTTACCTGAAAGACGGCGTCAACCGCGTAATCCTGGCCACCGACGGCGATTTCAACGTGGGTACCGTCAGCCAGGAAGCCCTGGAGACACTGGTGGGCGATCAGCGCAAATCCGGCATTGCGCTGACCACGCTGGGCTTCGGACAGGGCAACTACAACGACAGCATGGCCGAACGGCTGGCCGATGTAGGCGATGGCAACCACGCTTACATCGACACGCCGCAGGAAGCGCGCAAGGTGCTGGTGGAGGAAATGCAGGCGACCTTGCTGACCATCGCCCGCGACGTGAAAATCCAGATCGAATTCAATCCGGCATTGGTTTCAGAATACCGTTTGATCGGTTACGAAAACCGCCTGTTGAACCGCGAAGATTTCGCCAATGACAAAGTCGATGGCGGCGATATCGGCGCAGGCCATGAAGTCACCGCCCTGTACGAAATCACCCCCGCCGGTTCCGCGGCAGAACGTCTACCCGCGTTGCGTTACGGCAGCAACAAGCCTGGAACGGCCGGCAACGCGAACGAACTGGCCCATCTGCGCCTGCGCTACAAACTTCCGGGCGCGGACAACAGCCGTTTGATCGAGACGCCCATCCTGCGCTCGTCGCTGACCACGCACCCCAGCCAGTCGCTGCGCTTCGCCAGCGCCGTATCGGCCTACGCCGACCTGCTGCGGGGCGGAACGCATGTGGAGAAGTGGAGCTGGAACGACGTCGCCGAAGCTGCGCGCAGTGCGCAGGGCGAAGATCGCTACGGTCTGCGCAGGGAATTCGTGGATATGGTCGGCCAGGCGCGCCGTATCGTGGCCAACAACAGCAGTACGCCGGCTATTGCGGGCGAATGACGGCAAGCGGATGACAACCCCGGCCGTCCGCACAAGGACGTGCGGTCCGGCTTGCCGGTGCCGATGACAGGAACCTCTGTCGGCTCCGTCTCAATCCGTGCGACACAAGGATGTTCCCATGCCTCCGCGTTCGACCCGACGCGATCAGAGGGAATGACGATGCGGCTTCAAGGCGCTGTAGTGAACGAACAGGGTGTGACTTTCTCCATCGTCGTCGTGAAGGAATCTGCAACGCAGACCAGCGCCTCGGCAGAACGTGCGCGGGTTTCCTGCCGGCACCTTTTCCCCGGCATGCCGATCATTCTCGCCTCGCAGAACTCGAGCGGCCGTTTCAAGTATCAGGGGCGCCTGGACATCGTAAGGTTCCTGTCCAGGACCGACCCTAGTCGGATCCCGTGGAAGGAATACACGGTCTCCTAGATCCTGTTCGCGATCCCGGGAGGAGCGCTGTAGGAGCGACGTAAGTCGCGAACTCTACGCATTCGCGACTTACGTCGCTCCTACGGCGCCCACGGCGCTCCTACGACCTGTCGACCATACGGACGATCAATCCCAATTCGGCTCCAGCGGCGGCGGTGGCAACCCGCCGATCTGCGCCGCGGGCCGCCCCAGCAGATAGCCTTGCCCATAACTGCAGCCCAGGTCGATCAGCGCCTGGCGCTGCTCATCGGTTTCCACGCCTTCGGCGATAGTGTCGATGCCCAATGTGCTGGCCAAGGCAAGGATCGCGCGCACCAGAGCCAGGCTTTCCGGCCTGCCCTCGCCGCCTATGCCGGCGATGAAGCTGCGGTCGATCTTCAGTACGGAGATCGGGAAACGGTGCAGATAGGAAAGCGCCGAGAAGCCGGTGCCGAAATCGTCCAGCTGGGCCAGGATTCCGTGCTGGCGCAGCGTGCGCAGAGTGCGCAAGGTGCGGGGCGCGTCGTCCAGCAGCGCCACTTCGGTGATCTCCACCCGCATGCGCGCCGGATCCGCGCCGACCGCATAGAACATGGCCAGCAGACGGTCGGCGAAATCCGGCGAACGGAAATGCCGCGGCGACACGTTGACCGAGATGTAACCTTCTCCGCCGCGCGCCAGTTGCCCGACCACCTGCTCGTACAGCAGCCAGTCCACCTGTTCGATCAGGCCGCTGTCCTCGCCCAGGCTGATGAATTCGGCCGGCAGCAACAGGCCGCGGCGCTCATGCTGCCAACGCAGCAGCGCTTCATGGCCGATGACCACGCCATCTTCCAGGCGCTTGATCGGCTGGTAGAACGGCAGGAAATCGCGATTGTTGATGGCCCGGCGCAAATCGGCTTCCAGATCCAGGCTCTGCATCGCCTCTTCGCGCATCGCCTCGTCGAATACCGCATAGCGGTCGCGGCCCTGCGCCTTGGCGCGGTACATCGCCGCATCGGCATCGCGCAGCAGCTCTTCGCCGTTGCGGTAGCGCGGATGCCAAGCGGCGATGCCCAGGCTGGCCGAAGGAAAGAGTTCGCGCCCGGCGACCCACATGGGCCGGCCCAGCACCGACAGGATGCGCTGGGACAGCTCGCGCGCACTTTCCAGACCGTCGGCGTATTCGATGAGGATGGCGAATTCATCGCCGCCCAGGCGCGATACGACATCATTGCCGCGCACGGTGGAAGTGATCCGCCGCGATACTTCCACCAGCAGCTCGTCGCCGGCGGCGTGGCCGATACTGTCGTTGACCAGTTTGAAACGGTCCAGGTCCAGGAACAGCACCGCGAACTCCTGTCCATCGCCATGCCGGGCGCGGTTGATGGCTGCGGCCAGGCGATCCAGCAGATGCGGGCGGTTGGGTAGACCCGTGAGTCCATCGTGGGTGGCTTGATGGGTCAGACGCTGCTCGGCGCGCAGGCGTTCGCCCATCTGCGCCAGCAACTTGGCATTGGCTTCGGCCAGTTCGTGCGTGCGGTCGTCGACACGCCGCTCCAGTTCGGCGTGGGCGGCGCGCAGATGCTGCTGCGCGCGCTGCTTGGCCAGGCCGTTGCCGATATTGTGGGCGACGAAAGTGAGCAGGTTCTGGTCGTGCGGGCTGAAGCTGACGTCAGGCGAATAGCTCTGCACCGCGATGACGCCCACCACCTCTTCGTCGCGATACAGCGGCACGCCCAGCCAGCTGTAGGCGTGCGGCCCGTATTCGTGCACTTTGCCCTGCGTACCCAGTTCGGTCAGCTTGCCGCGGTCGGCCAGCAGAGGACTGCGGTTGGCGATGACGTGCTCGGTCAAGCCGTTGGTGAGCTTGCGCGACAGCCGCATCGGATCGCGTTCGTCGATGGAATACGGGAAATCCAGCGTTTCGCCGTCGTCGGACAACAGGGCGATGTAGAAATTGCGCGCGTAGATCAGTTCGTCCACCACCGCATGGACATCGGCGTAGAAGCGTTCCAGGTTTTCGGAGGTGATGGCGAGTTCGGCGATGCGGAACAGCGCACGCTGCAGCTTCTCGGCGCGCTTGCGCTCCAGGATCTCGGCCTGCAGTTCGCGGTTGGCGCGTTGCAGTTCGTGGGTACGCGCTTCGATGCGGCGTTCCAGGTCCACGTGCGCGTGCTTGCGGTCCAGCGCGGTGAGGATGTGCTGGGCCACGTAACCCAGCAACGCGCGGTCCTCGTCGGCATAACTGCCTGGCGTGTCGTAACTCTGCACCACGATGGCGCCGCAGACGCGGTCTTCGCGGCGCATGGGCACGCCCAGCCAGTCCAGGCTGTCGGGACCATGGGAGGGATCGCGCACCACGCCCATTTTCTGCCGCACCGCAGTGGAAGGCCCGCGCACGGGCTGGCCATGGCGCAGCAGGGCGAAGGTCAAGCTGTTGGGCATTTCCTCTTCGATGAATTCGCGCTCGGGATCGGCGATGTAGGTGTCTTTCTGATCCACGAAGTGCAGGAAGCGAACGCTGCGGCGTTGGTCGTCGTAGAGCACGATGTAGCAGTTGTCGGCCGACATCAGGGAGCCGACCACCGCATGTATGCGCCTCAGCATTTCCGGCATTTCCAGATCGGCGCTGGCCAGGTCGGCGATTTCGTACAAGGCCTGCTGCAGGCGCTTGGATTTTTCCAGCGACACGATCCGCGCCTGTGCGCGCGACGAATCCAGAGTAGCCACCACCAGGGTCCTGGCCAGCGTCAGCCATGCCTGGCGATCGCTGCCGGCCATGGGCGAGGGCATTGCGGCCGCCACGGCCATGCGCGCATTGCCGTCGGCGTTGTCCCAGGCATGGACCAGCCCCTGCGCATCGTCGGTTTCGGCATCCGGATCCGACAAGGCCAGTTCGGCGCTACGGCGCAGGCCCGCGTTTGCCCCGGGCGAAATCGCTCCGCCGCTGCCCAGGGCCCAGTCGCGCCAGCACACCGCGACCGAGGCGCCCGCGGGCAGCAGGCCGCGCAGGATCGCCACGATGCGATCGGTGGGCGAAACGGCTATTGCCGGCTCAGGGGCAGTGCCGTTCACGGACAGGTCGTCGAGGGAGGCTTCCGCAGCATCGATGGTAGGCAGTTGCACGGATTCCCCAAGAATGAACGTATGGACGCGATACGCGATCCTTGCGTCTCCAGCGAGGAAACCCCATCCCCGCCGGGTGGACGTTATCAGGTTCCATGAACAGCGCCATGGTTCCGGTGGTTTCCGCGCCACTTCCCTTCCTATACGGATTGCCCGCCTTGCGGCGGCCAATCCGCGGTGGTGCGCGTGGCTATGCGGATTGTGGCCCAAGCTTTACGCTTGTCAGGGTGAACGACTTCTCAGAACCTGCAGACGAGACCCTGATGCTGGCCTACGCGGGCGGCGATATGGCTGCGTTCGAGCAGCTTTACGCGCGTCACCGCACCCGCCTGTACCGGTTCCTGCTGCGCCAGCTGCGGGACCAGGCCCTGGCGGACGAGTTTTTCCAGGACATCTGGCAGCGGGTGATCACCGCGCGCGAGGGCTGGAAACCTGAAGCGGCCTTCACGACCTGGTTGTTCCGCATCGCGCACAATCGCCTTACCGACCATTGGCGGGCGCTCAAACATCGGCCGCCCGCACCGGTGGACGGAGATGAACGCGCGGCGCGGGTCCCCGATCCGGAGACGCCCGAGCGTGTCCTGTCCGAATTCGAGCAACGGCGGCGCCTGCAGTTGGCCCTGGCCGAGCTACCGGACGACCAGCGCGAGGTGCTGCAACTGCGCCTGGAGCAGGAACTGACCCTGGAGGAAATCGGCGAGATCACCGGCGTAGGTCGGGAAACAGTCAAATCGCGGTTGCGCTACGCGATGGACAAGCTGCGCGCGAGATTGAGCGAATGAAATCCTATTCCCCCGAACCATTGACCCCGGAAGAGCGCGAACTGGCGCGGCTGACCGGGCACCTGGGCCCGCAAGGCGAGCCTTCCACGGCGCTGGATGCGCGGATCCTGGCCGCCGCGCATGCGGCGCTGGAGCGCAAGCAGCCCGTCCGCCGCAAACCGCGCTGGCCAGTGGCCATGGGTCTGGCCGCTTCGGTGATCTTCGCCGTGGGCATCGCCTGGCAGCTGCGGCCGTTGCAACAGACGCCGATGGCAGCATCATCGGAAGCGCCTGCGGCGGCAGCCGAGCAGGAGACCATGGCGGACAACGCCGCGACCGTAGTCAGCGTCGCGCCTGCGCCCTTGCCCGAGGCGAACCTGGCCGAGACGGTGCGCGACGAAGCGCCAGCTTCAGCACCGGCATCGCCACAGGTTGAACAGGCGCCACCACCCCCAGCCAAGGTCTTGGCTCCACCGGCTGAATCGCGTGCGCGGCAACCACGACAGTTGGCCCGCTCTTCCACCAAGGCATCGGAGCCCAGGCGCCAGACACGGCTGGCCGGCAAGGTTGGCGCGGGCTACTCGCCCCCGGCGCCACCCGCCCCGCCCGCTCCTGTCGCTATGGCTGCTGAGGCTCCGGCGCCTGCCGCCGATGCTTCGACCCAGTCTTTCGCACCGGACCCGCACGAGGGTTACTCGGCGCGCGCAGCCGATGCCTACACTCCCGCTGCCAGCGCGGGCGCAGCCGCCGCAAAGCCGCAGGCCGAGGCACTGGCTGAAGCAAAAGCGGCCCGGGCCGCTTCTTTCGCACGCCAAAAGGAAAGCGCCACGCTGGATCGCGTCGAAGTAACCGGTTCGCGCATGAAACGCACCGACCTGCAGGTGCCGGTTTCCGCCGACGCCCGGCTGCCGGTCAACGAATGGCTGGAGCGGGTGCGTACCCGCTACGGGTTGGGCGATGCTGGCGCGGCCAAGCAAAGCCTGTTGTTGTTCGTGAAGGACCACCCCAGCGAACCCGTACCGGGCGACCTGGAACCCTTGCTGGAAGAATGACCGACACCCTGGCCAGGCCGGCGACGCATCTGCTTGAGGTCAAACACAGCCGGTTCATCGCCCAGGCCGCACCGGCGACCTCCCCGCAAGCCGCATTGGCTTTCCTTGCCCAGGTCGCCGACCTCGACGCCACGCACAATTGCTGGGCCTACCGCATCGGTGCCGAGTACCGTTCCAGCGACGACGGCGAACCAGCCGGCACGGCGGGCCGCCCCATCCTGGCTGCGATAGAGGGCCAGGGCTGCGACCAGGTCATGGTGGTGGTCACCCGCTGGTATGGCGGAATCAAGCTGGGTGCGGGCGGTCTGGTCCGCGCTTACGGCGGCGCAGCCGCTGAGTGCCTGCGTACGGCCGAGCGCCGCTTGCTGGTGGAGATGCGCGAGCTCCGGTTCGGCTGCGCCTTCGACGACCTGGGCAGCGTGCATGCCGCTCTGCCGGCTTATGGCGCGGAAAAGTTGACCGAAGATTTCGACGAAACCGGCGCCGCGCTGAGCATCTATTTGCCTGCTGATCGGATGGACGCCTTGAAAACCCATCTGCGCGACGCCACCCGTAACCGTGTGCGCTTCGCCGAATCGGATCCCGAATGACCTCCCTCCCCGCTGCTTCCGCCGATACCGCTTCGGCAACGGCCGCTTCTGGTTCTAATTCCCTCAAGCCAAAGCCAAAACTGGGCAGCCTGCGCGCGCTCTGGCCCTTCGTGCGCCGGCACGGCGGGCTTTTCGGCGCATGGCTGGTGGCGCTGGCGGTGGCCTCGGCCGCGACCCTCAGTCTGCCGGTCGCGTTCCGGCAGATGATCGACAACGGATTTTCCAGCGGCAGCAATGTCGACCGCGCCTTTCTGTTCCTGTTCGTGGTCGCGGTGGTTTTGGCGCTGGCCAGCGCGGCGCGTTTCTATTTCGTCTCGCTACTGGGCGAGCGCGTGGTGGCCGATCTGCGCAAGCAGCTCTATGGGCATCTGATCGGCCTGGGCGCGGGCTTCCACGACCGTACCCGCAGCGGCGAACTGGTGTCGCGCCTGTCGGCGGACAGCGAGCTGTTGCGTAATGTGGTCGGCACCAGCATGTCGGTCGCCCTGCGCAGCACGGTCACGGTGATCGGCAGCCTGACCATGCTGTTCATCACCAGTCCTCGCTTGGCCGCCTTCGCGCTGGTCGGCATACCGCTGGCCGTGCTGCCCATCATTCTGGGCAGCCGGCGTCTGGAAAAAGCATCGCGCGCCAGCCAGGACCGCGTCGCCGACGCCAACACGCTGGCCAGCGAAACCCTGGGCGCAGTGCGCACCGTGCAAGCGCATGCGCGCGAACCTTACGAGCAGGGCCGCTTTGGCGCGGCGGTGGCGGTGGCGGTGGAAACCGCGCGCAAGCGCATCCGCGCGCAGGCATGGGTCACCGCTGCGGCGATCACCCTGGTGTTCGGAGCGATCGTCTTGGTGCTGTGGTCGGGCGCGCACGATGTCATCGGTGGTCGCATGAGCGCCGGCACGTTGGCGCAGTTCGTGCTGTACGCGTTGGTCGGCGGCGGTTCGGTCGGCGCACTGGCGGAGGTATGGAATGATCTGCAACGCGCTTCCGGCGGCATGGGCCGCATCGCGGAACTGTTGCAGGAAACTTCCGAAATCAACGCTCCGGCCCATCCACGCATGCTGCCGATGCCGCTACAGGGCGACATCCGCTTCGACAACGTGGTCTTCCACTACCCCTCGCGTCCGGACCTGCCCGCGCTGGATGGTTTCGATCTGGAAGTGCGTCCGGGCGAAACCGTCGCACTGGTCGGGCCCTCGGGCGCCGGCAAGAGCACTGTGTTCTCGATGCTGTTGCGCTTCCATGATGCGCAGTCCGGCGGCATCCGTATCGACGGCGTGGACCTGCGCGAACTGGATCCTGCCGAGCTGCGCGAACACATCGCGCTGGTGCCGCAACAGCCCACCATCTTCGCCGCCAGCGCCGCAGAGAACATCCGCTACGGCAAACTCGATGCCACCGATGCGCAGCTGCAAGCGGCCGCCGAATCGGCCGAAGCCGACGATTTCATCCGTGAACTACCCGAAGGTTTCGCCAGTGAACTGGGCGAGCGCGGCGCCCGTCTCTCCGGCGGACAGCAACAACGCATCGCCATCGCCCGCGCACTGCTGAAGGACGCACCGATTCTCTTGCTGGACGAAGCGACCAGCGCGCTGGACGCGCAGAGCGAACGCGCCGTGCAAAGCGCGCTGGAACGCCTGATGGAAGGCCGCACCACCCTGGTCATCGCCCATCGTCTGGCCACCGTACTCAAGGCCGACCGCATCGTGGTCATGGACCGCGGCCGCATCGTCGCCCAAGGCACGCATGCCGAACTCATCGCCCAGGATGGCCTGTACGCCGAACTGGCGCGCCTGCAATTCATCGATTGAGCCAGCCAAGAGCTCGCGCCGGGACGGCGCTCCCACGCTACATTGGAGTTGGTGGGAGCGCCGTCCCGGCGCGAGCTCTTAATCTCAGTCCCCACTAGTCCTCGCAAGATCAGCTCAAACTTCCCAGCAACACCACCAATAAGGGTAGTCGTGGAAATCCCTGACAATCCCTGCGCGCACCGGATTCGATAGGCAGTACTGCACCTGCATTCGAAGGGCCGATTCGTCGCGAATTCCACGATCATGGTAGCCGGCTTGCCAGATACCGCCGTCGGTCCTCACAGCCTTTGCGATGGCGTGGGAGGTATAGCTCTTGAACCGATGCATGACCTGCGACAGCGAAAACTCGCCCAGCCCAAGAACCAGATGTACGTGATCCGGCATCACTACCACGGCATTGAGCTCGATTATCCGATGTTGATCCAGCCAACGTGTGCAGGCCAGCACAATCTGCGCCGAGTCTGGATTGCTGAAAAAAGAGATTCGATTGCGACAGCAGGTGGTCAGCAGATAGTAGCCACCTTTCGCCGAAGCTCGGCCGTTTCGCAATTTGCAGGAGGCAACGGACATCTGTAAACGGTCATAGCAGTTGAACCGCAAGTGTTTCCGGCATCAGCGGGACACGCGATAGGGAAACTACCGGCTGACGATAGGAATTCGCCGACCATGCGAAGAGCTCGCGCCGGGACGGCGCTCCCACGAACGCCGATGTGGGAGCACCGTCCCGGCGCGAGCTCTTAATCGCGGTGGCTCAGCCCGCTTGGGTCTGCAACGCGGCAGATACGCGCGGCGGCCGGCTCGGCCACGCGTGCCGCAGGATTCGCCAGATCACTTGGCCGAACTGCTTGGGCAGCGAACCAGTGTTGTAGTGCTGGCCGTAGCGCGCGCAGATCGCTTTCACTTCCGGCGCGACTTCCGCGTAGCGGTTGGCCGGGATGTCGGGATAGAAATGGTGCTCGATCTGGTGGCTCAGGTTGCCCGACATCACATTGAGCAGTTTCCCGCCCGCCAGGTTGGAGGAACCACGCAACTGGCGTACGTACCAATGCCCACGCGACTCGTTGCGGATGGATTCTTTCGGGAAAGTCTCCGCATCGGCGGTGAAGTGGCCGCAGAAGATGATGGTGAAGGTCCACAGATTACGCAGCAGGTTGGCCACCACGTTGCCGGCCAACACGGCCAGGAAGAACGGGCCAGCCAGCAGCGGGAACACCACGTAGTCCTTCAGCACCTGACGCAGCATCTTCTTGCCCACCGGCTTGAACGCCTTGCGCATCTGCGCATTGCTGGTCTTGCCGGCCCACCAGCGGCCCAGCTTCAAATCCTGGATGGCCACGCCCCACTCGAACAGCAGCGCGAACACCACCGCGATGAACGGCTGCATCAGGAAGAACGGACGCCAGCGCTGCTCCGGGAAAATGCGCAGCAAACCGTAGCCGATGTCGTCGTCCATGCCGCGCACGTTGGTGTAGGTGTGGTGCTGGAAATTGTGCGTCTTGCGCCAGCTGGCACTGGTGCCGGCGATATCCCATTCGTAGGTCTTGCCGTTGAGATGCGGATCGTTCATCCAGTCGTATTGGCCGTGGATGACGTTGTGGCCCAGCTCCATGTTTTCCAGAATCTTGGACAGCGCCAGCAACAGCGTGCCTACGATCCATGCCGGCCAGAACAGGCCTACGAAGACCAATGGCAGCGAGGCGAACAGCAGCACCCGGCCGGCGATTTCCGTATAGCGCACCGCCTTGACGATGCCGCGGATGTAATCGGCGTCGCGCTGCCCCAGCGTGGCGACGGTGCGGGCGCGCACGGCGTCCAGTTCGGCGGCGAAACCGTCTAGTTCGGCAGGGCTCAGTGTGCGGTTGCGAGAGTTCTGGTTCATGGCCTTCATCAGAGATCGAGGACAAGGTCGGTGCTGGCGCTGCTGATGCAGAGCTTCAGCGCGGAAGCGGGCTCGTGGAACAGTTCGCCGGTATGCAGATGGCGGGTGACGCCGGAAGACTTGCCGCAGGAACAGGTGTTGCAGATGCCCATGCGGCAGCCGGACGCCGGTTTGAAGCCTTCGGCCTCCAGCGCGGTCAGCAGGGACTGGCCGCGCGGCAGGGTGAGCGTGCGTCCACTGGCGGCCAGGGTGACTTGGACGCTGCCGGTGTCCTCGATCAGGCGCGGCGGCGGGGAAAAGGCTTCCGCATGGAAAGATTCCGCAGCCGGCGCAAGCAGCGATCTGGCGCTGTCCACGAAACCGCCGGGGCCGCAGGCGTACACCTGCCGTGAGGCCACGTCGCCGACCAGCGATCGGATCGATTCCTCGCTGATCCGGCCAGCAGGTTCATCGCCCGCAGCGGTTTCCCGGGTCAGCACGAAATGCACAACGAAGTTCGCGTGCTGCGCGGCGAGCTTTTTCAATTCATCCACGAAGCAGAGCTCATCCCGCGTCCGCGCCCAATAGACCAGGGTCAGTGGCACCGGCATGCCCTGCACCGCCAGAGCGCGGGTCATGGACACCAAGGGAGTAACGCCGCTGCCGGCCGCCAGGAATAGCCAACTGCCCTGTGGGGAAGCCGGCAGAGTCATCTCGCCGAAGGCCTGGCCGATTTCGAGCACGTCGCCGATGCGTGCGTGTTGGCACAGGTAGCGGCTCAGTTTTCCGCCCTCGACGCCCTTCACCGTGATGGCCAGGCGGCCGTCGGTGGTCGAGGCATGGGTAAGGCTGTAACTGCGGGTCACGCGCACGCCATCGATCTGCGCGCTGATATTGAGGTGCTGGCCAGGCTGGAAGCCGGCCCAATGGCGGTTCGGCTGCAGCCACAGGGTGACGGCATCGGCCGATTCCGCCTTCCGCTCCGTTATTCGCGCCATCGGGCGGTCCCAGGACCAGGTCCGATTCAACCGGGACGCCCAGAAATCAAAGACTTGCGGGGCGATCAGCGGCTGGACCAGGCGTTTCAGCCGGTTCCGGGGATTTACGGTGGGGGGGCGGACTAAAGCATTCATGACTAACACTATACACACGCAAATACAGTCGTGTATACAACTGTATATTAACAACACCGATATGATGCAGTCACGTAATAGCCGAGCCCGCCCCATCGCCGTGATCCCGCACCCTGAAGAACACCCCGACGGCGACCCGAGCACAGGCCGCAAGGCCTCGATTTCACGCGAAGACCTGTTGTCCGCGGCTTTGAAGCTGATCGGCCCGCATCGCAGCGTGTCCACGCTGAGCTTGCGCGAAGTAGCGCGCGAAGCCGGCATCGCCCCCAATAGCTTCTACCGCCAGTTCCGCGACATGGACGAGCTGGCCGTGGCGCTGATCGACCTGGCCGGGCGCTCCCTGCGCAAGGTCATCGGCGAAGCGCGGCAGCGTATCGGCTCGGATAAGAGCATCGTGCGGGGGTCGGTCTCGGCCTTCATCGAGCAGCTGCGCGCCGACGACAAACTGCTGCACGTGCTGTTGCGCGAAGGCACGGTGGGATCGGATGCTTTCAAGCAGGCAGTGGACCGGGAGCTGGAGTTCTTCGAGGATGAGTTGCGTATCGACCTGATCCGTCTGGCCGCCGCCGATGGCGCCACCCTGCACGAGCCCGCACTGGTGTCCAAGGCCATCACCCGTCTTGTATTCGCAATGGGCGCCACCGCCATGGATCTTCCGCCTGAAAAAGATGCGGAGCTGATCGAGCAACTCTCGCAGATGGTGCGCATGATCCTCACCGGCTCGCGCGCCATCGCCGAAGAATCGTAGGTCGGGGCTACGCCCCCGACGCACGGAAACTCTGAGCCACACGGGAATTCCGAATACCGCGCGTCGGGGGCGTAGCCCCGACCTACGGGTTGATGCGGATCGGCGTGCCCACTGGCACCAGCCGCCATATCTCTTCGATCTGCGCATTGGTGACGGCGATGCAGCCGTCGGTCCAATCGCCAGTGTAGCCCGGCGGCGTGCTGCCATGGAGCATGATGTCGCCGCCCGGATCGACGCCGCGCTTCCTGGCTTGCTCGCGATCGGCTTGATTGGGATAAGACACCCGCAGCGACAAATGGAAACGGCTTTGCGCATTCCGATAGGTGATGCGGTAATCGCCTTCCGGCGTGCGCTCGTCGCCCTGTCGGCGCTTGGGCCCTACCGGCGCGTCGCCCAGCGCGATGCGATAAGAGTGCAGCACTTTGCCATCGCGCAACAGTTCCATCCTGCGCGTGGATTTGAATACGCGGATGGCATCGGCCTGCTCGGCCTTCGGCGCTAGGCCCGGAGCTGCGGATGCACTATGAGGGAAAATCAGGGCCAGCGAGAAAACCGCCAGCAACCATATCCGCATCACGGCAATGCCCGGCTTATCATTTCATTGATGCCCTGGCTGGCCGGCAAGGTGCCGAAGGCCAGACCATGCCTTCCTTGCAGGCGGCTGGCTACGAACAATGCTGCGGCGGGACTTCCGGAATTCAGCAACACAGCCGCCTGCAACGCCAGCGCCAAGCGCTCGACGAGCATGCGGGCGCCGAATTCGTCGGCCGATTGCGATGCGAGCTGCGCGCGCAGTTCCGCGACAGTCCGATCGTACCCGGCATCGCTGCCCTTCGCGGTTTCAAGCTCGGCCAGCAGCGCGGCACCGGTCTCTGGCTCTCGCGACAGTGCACGCAACACATCCAGGCACTGGATGTTGCCGCTGCCTTCCCAGATGGAATTGAGCGGCGCCTGTCGATACAGCCGCGGCAGGATCGATTCTTCCACGTAACCGGCGCCGCCCAGGCACTCCTGCGCCTCGTTGACGAAAGCGGGCGCGCGTTTGCACAGCCAATACTTGCCGATGGCGGTGGAAATACGGGAGAAGGCGGCTTCGGCGGCGTTCGGCGGCGCGGCATCCACCGCGCGCGCAACGCGCAGCGAGAACGCCAGCGCGGCTTCGGATTCCAGCGACAGATCGGCCAGCACGTTGCGCATCAACGCATGTTCCGCCAGCGGTTTACCGAAGCTGGCCCGGTGGCGCGCATGATGGATCGCCTGCGCCAACGCCATGCGCATTTCCGCGGCGGCGCCCAGCATGCAGTCCAGGCGGGTGAACATCACCATCTCGATAATGGTCGCCACGCCGCGGCCTTCTTCGCCTACGCGCCGGGCCCACGCGCCGCAGAACTCGACCTCGGACGAAGCATTGGACCAGTCTCCCAACTTGTCCTTCAAACGCATCAGCCGGAAAGCGTTCTTGTCGCCGCTATCCAAGCGACGTGGCAACAGGAAACAGGTCAGTCCGCCGGGCGCTTGCGCCAGCACCAGGAATCCGTCGGACATCGGCGCCGAGAAGAACCACTTGTGACCGACCAGCGCATATTCGCCTTCGCCCGCGAGTGGCGTGGCGACGGTGGCGTTGCTGCGCACGTCCGAGCCGCCCTGCTTTTCGGTCATGCCCATACCCAGCGTGACGCCGGACTTCCGCGCGATAGGAAGCTCGCGCGAATCGTAGGAAGGCGCGGCCGCCTTATCGGCCCATTCGCGCAACGCCGGTTCGCGGCGCAGCACCGGAACCGCCGCATGAGTCATGGTCAATGGACAACTGGTGCCGGCTTCCACTTGATGGTGCAGATAACTGAGCGCGGCGCGGGCGACATGCGCGCCGGGTTGCGGCTCGTGCCAGGAAAGACCGGCGACGCCATGGCTTTTGGCCGCCTCCATCAGCCGGTGATAGGCCGGGTGGAATTCCACCGCATCGATGCGATGGCCGAAGCGGTCGTGGGTCTTCAAACGCGGCTTGTCGCGGTTGGCGTCGAAGCCGATGCGGTAGAGCTCGTCGCCCGCGAGCCGCGCGTACTCAGAGAGCCGTGGTGCGAATGCGGCCGCGCCTTCGCGCATCATCGCTTCGCGCAACACGGCGTCGTCCGCCCAGAGATCGCGCGGCTCGAACGGCGGTGGCTGATTGTCGACGCGATGGGTTTCGAAAGGCGGCAGCTTGTCCATGGGCCGATTCTAGCGGCATGGGCCTATGTCCGGCGTGGTCGGTAAGAGCGCGTAGGAGCGACGTAAGTCGCGAAGCCAAGCCACGCTAAGAACTGTGGCTTCGCGACTTACGCTCCTACGCGCCGCCGCCCGCTCCTAATGCTTCGATGAAGTCCGGCTGCAGCGCGTATTTCCCCAACCACCCCTGCTGCGTGCCGCTGAGGATGCGCAGCATATGGCCACGGCCGCCGGGCAGTTTTCCCAAAGGAAGGAAACTGACGTCGCGCACTCGCGCCACCATGTCGTAATCCGACTGGAACAGCGGAGTCAGCCAGTGGCTCCAGAAGTGATAGATGGAAACGTGCTTGCGGCGCACGTGCTGGTACCGCGCCAATGCGCTGTCCAGACTGGCTTGCTCACGCAGCGCGTCCCGCAACGCCATCGCATCCATCAGCGCCATGTTGACGCCCTGCCCCAGTTGCGGACTCATCGCATGCGCCGCATCGCCTGCCAGCACCAGACGTCCGCAATGCCAGCGCTTCTGTATCGCATCGCGATAGCTGGCGCGGGCCAGTTGGGAAGATTCGGTGATGCCCTCAAGCCGCATGCCCGCTTGCGGCCAGATGCCGGCCACTTCCTGCAACCATGCCGTCATTCCCCGCGACTGCCAAGCATCGAAATCCGACCTGGGCAGACTCCAGAAGAAACTCAAGCGCGGCACATCGTCGCCGGGTCGGGTGCCGACCGGCAGCAGCCCGATCATCTTGCGTGCAGCCACATAGCGCTGGCGCAGCTCGTCCGGCCATGGCCAGTCGCCGCGCGCAACCAGACACCAGAGCGCGCCCCAGGGGTACACCCGATCCATGCGGCTCGGCGAGACCTGCTGGCGCAATTGCGAAGCCGAACCATCCGCCGCGACAACCAGATCGAAAGGGCCATGCTTGCGGCCATGCTCGTCCAACAGTCTGCCGGTGTCGTGATCGACATCGGTCACGCGAGTGCCGCGATGCATGCCGGCAATGCCTTCCCAGGCCTCGGCCAGCAGCGCGAACAGGGCACCGCGCTGCATACCCAGGCCGTACATGCGCGCATCGAGGCCTTGGTAACGCATGTCCATGACTCCGCGCCCACAGGGCGTTTCGCCATACAGCCGCCTGACCGGCGCCCCATGCTCCAGTGCAGCAGGAAGCAGCCCCATCTGCCACAGCACCTGCAGGCCTGTCGGCTGCAGCAGGAAGCCGGCGCCGACCGGACCCGGTTCCGGCGCGCGTTCGAACACTTCGACCTTGTGTCCGTCGCGCGAAAGCAGGATCGCCAGGGCCTGGCCGGCCGTTCCGTAGCCAATGATGGCGATGTTGAGTGGACGGGTCATTGCACTCCTGTGGCCGGCGATGGGAATTTGGTAGATCCATTATAGAAATTGCGGCGCGGTCGTCGCCGACCAAAACCCGCGTCGGCGTCATCCCAGCGCAAGCTGGGATGACGATCGAATTAATGACCTTGCCTGACCGCCCATAAAAAAACCCCGCCTTGGCGGGGTTCAAAAAAATCGGAAAACAAATGGGGGATCAGGCTGCAGGCTCGATGTTCGATGCCTGTGCGCCCTTCGGGCCCTGGGTCAGCTCGTAGCTGACGCGCTGGCCTTCTTGCAGGCTGCGGAAGCCCTTGCTGTTGATCGCGGAGTGGTGGGCAAAGACATCGGCGCTGCCATCTTCCGGCGCGATGAATCCGAAGCCCTTGGCGTCATTGAACCATTTCACGGTACCGTACGGCATAGCTCTGGTATTTCCTTTTGGATGCGGGTGGTGTGGTCTGTGCGCAAGACGCACCGGCGGAGTATGCAAATACCGGGCCGCGTTGACAATCACCCACGCGCCAATTCGGCCACCAGCTCCGGCAAACCGTTGGAAGCGGCTTGTACGTTGGCCAGCACTTCGGCCATGGTGATCTCCTCACCGGTACCGCAGCCTGCGGCCCAGTTGGCGACGATGGCCAAGCACGCGTAGTCCAGGCCCAGCTCGCGCGCCAGCGCCGCTTCGGGCATCCCGGTCATCCCCACCAGATCGCAGCCGTCGCGTTTCATGCGTGCGATTTCGGCTTTGGTTTCCAGACGCGGCCCCTGGGTCGCACCATAGCAGCCATGACCCACCAGTGAGACGCCGGTCACACGCGCCGCTGCGATGATCTTGTGGCGCAACATCGTGGTGTAAGGGTCGCCGAAATCGACATGCAGCGCGTCGGAGCCGGCGCCTCCTTCCCAAAACGTCGAGCTGCGGCCCCAGGTGTAATCGATCAACTGGTCGGGGCAGGCCAGGACCCGCGGGCCGAAATCGTCGCCGATGCCGCCAACCGTATTGAGCGCCAGCACGCGCTTGGCGCCGATCTGCTTCAACGCGGCAAGATTGGCGCGGTAGTTGATCAGATGAGGCGGCACCGAATGGCCTTCGCCATGACGGGCAAGGAACGCGACCCGCTGACCCAGCAGAGTGCCGACGCGGATAGGTCCCGACGGCTTGCCGTAGACCGTGTCGATTTCGCGCGTGTCCACATCCTGCAGGTCGGCGAGTTTGTACACGCCGGTCCCGCCGATCACCGCCAACGAGATGCCCATCATCACTCAATCCTTCAACGCGTAGATGCCAGGCAGATTGCGACCCTGCTCGTGATAATCCATGCCGAAACCGAACACGTAACGGTCAGGAACTTCCAGACCCACATAATCTGCGCTGATGCCGGAGATCACGCGGTCATGGCGTTTGGTCGCCAGCGCGGCGATGCGCACATCGGTCGCGCCCTGCTCCAGGCACCACTCGCGGACCGCGGCCAGGGTATAGCCCTCGTCCAGGATGTCGTCGATCAGCAACACGCGGCGACCGTAGAGCGCTGTAGCCGGGCGATGCTTCCATACCAATTCGCCGCCGCTGGTTTGCCCGCGGTAGCGCGTGGCGTGCAGATAGTCGAACTCCAGGTCCAATCCCAATGCGCCCAATTCAAGCGACAACTGCCCTGCGAACGGCAGCGCGCCGTGCATCACGGTCAGGTAGACCGGCACTTCTCCGGCGTAATCGCGCGCGATGGGTCCGGCCATCGCCGCAATGGCGGCATCCAGTGCGGCGCGATCGACAATGAGCTCCGCATTGGCCAATGCGGCGGAGAGCGAAGGCGACGCCATCAGGCGAGGTTCCCTGCAATGACCGGAAGATGCGATTGCGCATCGCCATAGCGGCTGTCGGCTAGCAGTCCGTCCCAACCCAACCCGCCACGGCCCATCAATCCCAACAAGGAAGCGGTGTTGGAAGTGCGCCCTTCCATCGCGCGCAGGGATTCTTCGACCAGTTTGGGCGCACAGACCAGCACCACGTCGCAACCGGCGTTCAGATGGTCGTCGATGCGCGCTTTAACACCGCCTGCGGAAAACGCAGCCGCCATGCCGATATCGTCGGAAAACACCACGCCGCGGAAGCCCATCTCTTCGCGCAGGATACCGTTGATCCACAGCGGCGAATAACCTGCCGCTTCCGGCGCCACGGCCGGATAGGTCACATGCGCCAGCATCACCGCATCGGCGCCGGCTTCGATGCCGGCTACGAACGGAACCAGATCTTCCTTGCGCAGCGTTTCCAGCGAACGCGGATCGACCGCATCGTCGAAATGCGTGTCTTCCAGCACCGTGCCATGGCCGGGAAAGTGCTTGAGCGTGGCGGCCATGCCGACGCTGTGCATGCCGCGCACATAGGCCTTGGTGAAGGCGGCGACGACCTGGGGGTCGTCGCTGAAGGCGCGGTCGCCGATGGCGCGATTGCCGCGCGCCAGATCGACCACTGGCGCGAAACTCAGATCAACGCCGCTGGCGCGCACTTCGCTGGCCATCAGCCAGGCGTGCTCCTCTGCAAGCTTCAAGGCCGCTTCGGCATCCCGCGCATACAGCGCGCCGAAACCTTCCAGCGACGGCAATGCGCTGTAGCCGGTGCGGAAGCGCTGCACGCGGCCGCCTTCCTGGTCCACGCAGATCAGCTGGGGGCGAGGCGAGGCGGCGCGGATCGCCGCGCACAATTCGACCACCTGCTCGCGCGAAGCGAAGTTGCGGGTGAACAGGATCACCCCGGCCACGGCATCGTTCTGCAGCCAGTCGCGCTCCTGCGCGGTGAGTTCGGTGCCGGAAATTCCTATGACGAGCATGCTTTGAATTCCTCAGGGCCAATCTTTGATAGGGAGATCGTTGGCAAGATCGCTGGCGACGCGTTCGTCGTCCGTCCATTGCGAATACGGGTACGACGCCAGGGCCAGATTGTAATAGCGCAGCGAGTCGGTCACCTGCCTGCCGGCCCAGTCGGGCAAGGCGAAGGCTTCGTCGGCGTGCTCCAGCTCGATTTCGGCGACCACCAGGCCGGCGTTTTCGCCCAGGAATTCGTCCACTTCCCACAAATGGCCCTCATGACGCACGTAGTGGCGGCGTTTATCGATCAAACCGCCCACGCACAGTGCGAGCAAGGCCCTGGCCTCCTCCACGGGTACGGCGTAGTTGAATTCCTGCCGGGTGTGACCGCGTTCGCGGGATTTCAGGTTCAGGTAAGCGCTGTCGCCTTCGATGCGCACGCGCACCGAAGCCTTCTGCGCGCCTCCTTCGACCATGGCCAGGTCGTTCAGGTAGCCCTGCGCCATCGGCGCGACCTTATGCGCGGCGGCGCGCCAGGCGTCGCTGGTGACCAGGAATTTACGCTCTATCTCTATGCCCACGTTGATGCCTCACGGATTTCTGTAGGGCCGAGCTTGCTCGGCTGCATTTGATTCTGCGCCAGGAGCAGCCGAGCAAGCTCGGCTCTACACGGCGGGTTATTTCGTCTCGAACAAAGCGATGCTTTCCACATGGCCAGTGTGGGGGAACATGTCCATCACCCCCGCCGCCTTGAGCCTGTAACCGCGCTCCTTGACCAGGAACCCGGCATCGCGCGCCAGCGAAGCCGGGTGGCAGCTGACATAGACGATGCGGTCGATATTCTTGAGCGGCAACTGTTTCAATACTTCGTCGGCGCCTGAACGCGGTGGGTCCAGCAGCAATTTATTGAAGCCCTGCCGCATCCACGGCGTGCCGCGCTGGTCTTCGGTCAGGTCCGCGGCGTGGAAATGCGCATTGGCCAGGCCGTTGCGCTCGGCATTGTCGCGTGCGCGCTGCACCAGTCCGGCCTCCCCTTCCACGCCCACCACCTCGCCGGCCAGCCGGGCCATGGGCAGGGTGAAATTGCCGAGTCCGCAGAACAGATCCAGGATGCGGTCCTGCGGTTGCGGATCCAGCAGCTCGAAGGTCCGCGCGATCATTTTCTGGTTGAGCGTGGCGTTGACCTGGATGAAGTCCAGCGGACGGAAAGCTAGTTCCACATTCCATTGCGGCAGCGCGAAGGCCAGCGTCGGCGCGTCCGGCCATAGCGGCACCACCGTGTCGATGCCGCCGGATTGCAGGTAGAAGGCAAAATCGTGTTGTTGCGCGAACGCGGTGAGCTTGGCGCGGTCGGCATCGTTCAGCGGATTGAGGTGGCGGAATACCATCGCCACGGTCTGATCGCCCGCGATGAACTCGATCTGCGGGATGTCGTTGCGGGCGTCCAGGCTTTCCACCAGCAGCGCCAGCGCTTCGATGCGCTCTCCGATCTGCGGAATGACGGTGTGGCATATCCGCAGATCGGCCACGAAGCGCGGGTCGGTCTCGCGGAAGCCGACCAGGGTCTTGTCCTTCTTGTTGACCCGGCGTACCGAGAAGCGTCCCTTGCGGCGATAGCCCCAGCTGTCGCCGGTCAACGGTGGCAGCACGATTTGCGGCGCGATATGGCCGATGCGCTCCAGGTTTTCCATCAACACACGTTGTTTGAGCAGGATCTGTTTGTCTTCGGCAAGATGCTGCAGCACGCAGCCGCTGCACACGCCGAAATGCTCGCAGCGCGGCTCTACGCGATCCGGTGAGGGCTGCAGCACTTCGACCGTGCGGCCTTCATCGAAGTGCCGGTTCTTGGCGGTCTGCTCGACCATCACCCGTTCGCCCGGCAGTGCGCCGGATACGAACATGGTCTTGCCGTCCCGACGGGCCACGCCGCGGCCGTCGTGGCTGTGGTCGACGATTTGGGCTTCAAACGGGGTTTTGTCGATGCGGGGGCTGCGGGGTCTTGCCACGTGGCGGGGGCTGCGTGCGATTGCGGGGGCGTATTGTCGCAGATGCGCTGCGCTGGCCGGAAAGCAAGCCGCGCCGCTTTGCTTCCCCCTTTGAAAAAGGGGGATTGAGGGGGATTTGCTCTTGCTGTTGTTTTTCCCCGGTCGCCAAGATCAAGAGCAAATCCCCCGTATCCCCCTTTTTTACAAAGGGGGCAAAGCAAGGGGGCTTTCGCCCCCTTTCCGTTGCTCACTTCTGCTTCCAACTCCCGCCCGCATCCTGGTACCACCAACCGCCATGCGCGCTGGCGATCCATTGCTGGGCGAAGATGCCGCGGATCTGGCTTTCCCATTCGGGATGGCCGTTGGCCACCGCCACTTCGCGGTACACCGCTTTGCGGTCGCGGTTGTCGTCGGCCACGGCCTGGGTGATGGCCACCCGATCCTTCAAGGCCAGTTTGGAAGCGTCGCGCACTTCGACCATGCCATCGCGCGTCAGCCCCAGGGCGCCTGCGTCGAAGCCTGCCGCCAGTTGGGTCTGGAAACGCGTGGCCATGCGGTTCTGGATAGCCTGGATGGCGGGGGTCTTGATGCTGATGTCCGCGCTTTCCTGCGCGTAGGCGGTGCCGATGCCGATCAATGCCAGCCAGTCGAACTGACGGACAGGCCGTTGCAACGACGCACTGCCGCCCTGCCCGCCCGGCGTCTGCGGAGCGGGCTTGGCGTCCGTGTCGGGAGCGTCGTCGCCGATCACCTTGTCCACGAACTCCTTGGCCGCTTCCTTGGCTTCGGCCGCCGGGAAATAGACGTTGATAGTGACGCAAGCCGTGAGCAGCAATGCCGCCGCGAATGAGGTTCCCAACCAACGTTGCATGTCGTTTCTCCTGGGTTATTCGATGACCGGCTTGCTGTCGCCTTGGGTGACCGCCACCAGTCGTTCGACCAGTGTGGGCCAATCCACGCGGCGGTTGAAACCCACCACGGTCAAACGCGGCAGGCCCGATCCTTCCACGATAATAAAGCCGTTGCCGGCTGAACGAAGGCCGTCCATGTCGCAGACCTCTTCGGCAAGCCTGCAGCGGATGCCGATCTGGCGGTAGCCGAAGTCGTCGAACAGCTTCAGCGCCTGCGCCTGCAGACTGTCGCCCAACCCGCCGGCGCCGCCGACGCTGGAAAGGTCCTGCACCGCGCGCTGACTGATGCGGCGCTTGCCTTTCCAGTTCGGGTCGGTGTGCAGATCGGCATCGAAACCTTCCGCCTGCCAATCCACCAGACGCAGATTGCGGATGCTGCCATCCAGCGCGCCGGTGATCTCGCCGAACCCGAAAACCCCGGTCAGTGCCTGCAGATTCATGTCGTCCATAGTGATATCGGCCGACAGCGTCGGCGCCGTGCCGAACGGGCGCTCCATCGCCAGTCCCGACACCTGCACGGTGCCGTCGAACATATGAGTGACCAGGTTGCCTTCGAAATCCAGCCGGTCGTTGGCGTAACTAGCCTTGGGAATGCGCCCGTCCAGTCGTCCCTGGAAAGCAGGCCAATCCAGCGCCTTGGCCAGTTGCCCCACGTCCAGCGCCTCCACGGTCAGGCCGAAATCGAATTCCAGGCCGCGCTCGCCCGCGGGTGGCCGCAGGTTGATGTCTTCGAACCTCAAGCCGCCGCCCAGCATCGGCACGGTGACGGACTTGCGCAGACCGATGACGCCGTTACCACTGTCCAGCGGCAGATCCGCCGCGCCAAAGGCCAGACCGTGGATTTCACCGCCACGCCAGCGCAGAGTGCTGTCGACAGGCGCACCGGCGGAAAAGACCGGACTGCCGCTGAGTCCGTCGAAACGGAAGCGTTGTTGCGAGTCGATCACCGACACCTCGCGCAGCTCGGCTTCGGCGCGAATCAACTGTCCGCCCTGCATCCGCACCTGCGCACTCACGGCGCCCTGCAACTGCAGCTCGCCCAAACCGAACAACCCCAACCAGCCGGACAGGTAACGCGGACGCAATGGCGTCATGTCCGCACTTTCCATCCGCAGATCCGCATCGCGCAAGTTGGATTGCGCATCGAAGCCGAGCGAACCTTGTACGCGCATCGCATCGCCGTCGTCCCACGACAATTGCGGAATTTCCCAGCCCGATTCGCCCTGTTGGCGTGCGGCGACGCTTATCGCCACCGGTGTCGCCGGCAAGGCGACGTAGCCGTTGCCCACCAGCATCTCGCCGCCAAGCAAGCTGCCTTCCACAGTCACCAGGGACAAACCGGCGGACTTGCGATAGTCCAGATCGACCTGCGCACCCACGCCTTCGGCAGCAATGCTGCCATCGGGCGTGTCCAGGCCAAGCCCGGCCAAGGCGAGCCGGCCTTCGACGCGCAACGGGCGCGACTCTGGCGTGTGGATATCCAGAGATCCCGACATCTGTCCGGTTTTCAGATTCGCTTCCGGCCAGGCCTGCGCAAGAAGCGCCTGCGCCCATGCCAGCGGCACACGGGTCAAGTCGATGCGGGTGATGTCGGGCGCGGCGGCATTGCGGTGCAAGGCCAGATTGGAACCGCCGCTCGCCAGCACCGCGTCGGTGCTGGCCGTTGCCAGATCCACGCCCAGCTTCAACGGCTTGCGGCCTGCGCTGCGGATCTCTCCTTCGCAGCGCCATCCTTCCTGCCTGGCGCCCCGTTGCAAAGGGCAATGCCAAGTGAGGTTGTCGAAACGATAGCCGAGGTCCGCCGCCGCGACGTGTCTGGCGGTCAATGTGAGTCGCCCGGTTTCGGCGGCATCCGGCCATTCCAGCCGCACCGTCACCTCCTGCAGGCTGGCCACCGGCGTGACCACTTTGGCGATGCGCGCACTCAAAGTCCTGGCCTGCCCGGCGGCGGGCATCGCCAACAAGCTCAGCAGTAGCAGCGGTAAGATGCGGCAGGACATGGAAGGCAGCATAACGATGTCGGAATACCAGGAAATGAAGCCTCGCTTGCTGCTGGTGGAAGACGATTCCGTCAGTTGCAGCTTCATGACTGTTGCGTTGCGGGCGTTGCCGGCGGAAGTCGACACAGCTGCGTCCGTGCGCGCCGCTTTGGCGCACGAAGGCGCCTACGACCTGTGGCTATTGGATGCCAACCTTCCCGACGGCTCCGGAACGGACCTTCTGGCGGATCTGCGCGCCCGCTTTCCCGCCACGCCGGCGCTGGCGCACACCGCCGACGATTCGCCCGCCTTGCGTGCGCAACTGCTGGCCGCGGGGTTCGATCAAGTGCTGGTCAAACCACTGACCGCCGCGCAACTGCGGCAGGCGGCCGGACGATTGCTTGGGCTCCCGTCTGGCCAACCCCGCGTTGCCGGGGAAGGCGGCGACGATGCAGAAGCCTTTCCGCTATGGGACCAGGCCACTGCGCTGGCCGCATTGAACGGCAATCAGGAACATGTCGCGACCTTGCGCCGGATGTTTCTTCAAGAGCTTGCAGGGCAACACGATCAGATCCACCACGCGTTGCAGACCGGCAACCTGGAAGCTGCGAAAAAGGTGCTGCATCAATTGAAGGCCAGCAGCGGCTTCGTCGGTGCGATGCGCTTGAATGCGGCAGCCGCCTTGCTGGAAAAATCGCTGTCCGACGCGGGAACGCTGACGGATTTTTCGCTGGCCGTACGCGATACCCAGTCGTCCGGCGCGTAGGAGCGTGTAGGAGCGACGTAAGTCGCGATGCGGCATTGCCGGGAAGGCTTCATCGCGACTTACGTCGCTCCTACGCACCCCTACGCGCCCCTACCCGGGTCGTTTCAACCGCCCAAGCTCACCCAGCATTTCCCAGGATTTCAATCCGCGTCCGCCCAGGTGATGGCTGAGCACGCTGCGCAAGGCCAGGCGCAGGCTGGCAAGGTCGTCCGCGTCGGGTTGCCGGTCGGCAGCCAGGGCCAACAAGGCGCTGCCCGTCGCCGCGTTGCTTCGCTCGTCGCGCCCGCGGTCGCTCAGCAAGCGGCGCGGACCCTGTTCCGGATCGATACGGTAACGTGCAGCAGGATCGATGGAGGAGCCTTCTGCGTCTTCGCTCAAATCGAAACCCGAACCCAACGCCTCCAACAGATCGCGCTCAAAACGCCGCAAGGTCCAGGCCAGCGAATCTCCGCTGCCCAGCCGCGACCGGGTTTGCCCATAGATGCGGTACAGATCGCCATGCGGGTCCTGGCGTGGCGCCAACCGCATCACCAGTTCGTTGACGTAGAAGGCCGCCAGCATCGCGTCGCCCGCCAGCCGGGGAGCGGCGTCCAACGCTTCTGCCGCCACCAGCTGCGCCAGCTCGCCACGCTGCACGGCATCCAGGCGGATGTGCTGAAGCGGCTGCAAGGCTGCACGCAGCACGTGCTTCTTCGGTCCTTGTACTCCGCGCGCCACCAGGCCCAGGCGTCCGTGGTGCTGGGCCAGCACTTCGACCAGCAGACTGGTCTCGCGCCAGGGGCGAGCGTGCAGGACGTAAGCGGCTTCGGCGGTGATACGCATTAGCGCAACATTGTAGAGCCGGGCTTGCTCGGCTGCTCCCGGGATGATGCTCAAAGCAGCCGAGCAAGCTCGGCTCTACAAAGAAGCCAATTGTTCCGGCCCGGGTAACTTGCGCCCTATTCGTTGTAACCGAATGCCTTCAGGGCGGCCGCATCGCCCGACCAGCCTTCGCGCACGCGCACCCAGGTTTCCAGAAAAACCTTCGCATCGAACATGCGTTCCATCTGCAAGCGCGCCTTGCTGCCGATTTCCTTGAGCCGCGCACCGCCCTTGCCGATGACGATGGATTTCTGGCTTTCGCGCTCGACCCAGACCACCGCGCCGATGCGCAGCAAGCCTTCTTCTTCCGCGAAACGCTCGATTTCCACGGTGGTGGCGTACGGCAGTTCGTTGCCCAGTTGCCGCATCAGCTGTTCGCGCAGCAGCTCGCCGGCCATGAACCGCTGGCTGCGGTCGGTGATTTCGTCTTCGCCGAACATCGGCGGCGCCTCCGGCAGCAGGGCAAGCATGTCGCGTACCAGCTGCTCCAGGCCATTGCGCTTGAGCGCGGAGATCAAGTGCACGCTGGCGAACGTGCGGCCCTCGGTCACCTTGCCCAGGAAGGGCAGCAGTTCGGCTTTGATCTTGATCTGGTCGACCTTGTTGACCACCAGCATCACCGGGATGCCGGTGTCGCTGAGCACGTTGTAGGCCAGGGTGTCGGCCTCATCCCAGCGTCCGGCTTCGATGACCAGTACGGCGGCATCGACGTCTTCCAGCGCGCCGCGCGCGGCGCGGTTCATCACCTTGCTCATCGCCGAAGCGGAGAACTTGCCTTCCTGCTTGTGCAGGCCGGGCGTATCCACCAGCGCGATCTGGCCTTCCGGGAAAGTGGCGATGCCCAGCAAACGGTGGCGCGTGGTTTGCGGCCGGTTGGAAACGATGCTGACCTTGGAACCGACCAGCGCATTGGTGAGCGTGGACTTGCCCACGTTGGGCCGGCCGATGACGGCGATGCTGCCGCTGCGGTGGCCGTCTTTGCCAGGGGTGGGTGCGTTCACGTGGAGATATCCAGTTTTTCCAGCAGGGCCGCCGCCGCGGCCTGTTCGGCATTGCGGCGCGAGCTGCCCTCGCCCTCGGCGGTCAGGGTGGGATCGATGATGGTGCAGCTGACGTTGAAGGTCTTGGCGTGATCGTCGCCGCTTTCGGAAACCAGCTCGTAGGACGGCAGCGGCCGCTGGCGGGCCTGCAGCCATTCCTGCAGACGCGTTTTAGCGTCCTTGCCCGGTTTGCCCACCGGCAACGCCGCCAGGGATTCCTCGAACCACGGCAGCACGGCAACGCGGCAGGCTTCGAACCCGGAGTCCAGGTAGATCGCCGCCACCACTGCTTCCAGCGCATCGGCCAGGATCGAGTCGCGGCGATGGCCGCCGGATTTCATTTCGCCCGGCCCCATGGTCAGACGGGCACCCAGTTCCAGGCGCCGCGCGATGGTGGCCAGCGAGGCTTCGCGCACCAGTTCGGCGCGGGCGCGGGTCAAGGCGCCTTCGTCGGCCTTGGGCCAGCGCTGGAACAGCACTTCGGCGACCAGCAAGTTGACGATGCCGTCGCCCAGGAACTCCAGGCGCTCGTTATGCGGGGCGCCGGCGCTGCGATGGGTCAGGGCCTGCTGCAGCAGGCCCGGGTCCGCGAAACGGTGGCTGTCCAGCTCACCGTGACGGAATTTCAGATCAATCGGTGCCACCGTGACGGGTCAGGTCCTGCGAAATGTCGAACACGCCCACTACATCCAGGTTGCCGACCAGCGGACGACGGATCTCGTAATTGATCTTCATGTTCCAGCCGTTGTCGATCCGCTCGATCTTCACGTTCTCCGCTTTCACGTTTTCGGAGTAGTTGATGTACAGGCGGCGGAAGAACAGGTCCTCTATCTTGGAGGGATCCATATCGCCGATACCCGGCTCCGAAGCCAACCCCTTGGCCGCGGTGCGTACCGAGTAGTACTCCTGGTACATCGGAAACAGCTTCATGCCGATATACGCGGCGAAACCGACCACCGCCAGCACAACGAGGAAACTCATCAGCGTCAGGCCGCCCTGCTTGCCCTTCATCTGCGGACTGCCGATTTTCAGCTTGCGATTCATATGCCTTATCCCCGGGTCAGACAACTTGGTTATTGGATCTTGGTTCCGATTCTGGACGCATCGAAACTCCCCTTGCAGAACCAGCCTTCACAATTCAGCCAGATCAGGAACGCCTTGCCGCGCAAGTCCTTCTCCGGCAGGAAGTTGTGGTTGGGTATCGGTGAACCGTCCTTCGGGCTGATCTCCGGCCAAAGGCGGCCGTCCTCGCTATTATCACGATTGTCGCCCATCACGAAATAGTACCCGGCCGGCACTTCCCACTCTCCGGCACCCACCAGGTTGTCCAGCCCTTCGAGCACCTTGTGGGGACGGCCCGGCAGATCCTCTTCCAGCAACGCCGCGCTGTCGGTGCCCTGGGCCACGCCGCGCCCGGTATAGGTCCCCAGCATCTTGTAGGTCATGGCCTGGCCGTTCACGGTCAGGGTGTTGCCCTGGAAGGAGATGCGGTCGCCCGGCAGCCCGATCACGCGCTTGATCCAGTTGTTCTCCGGGTCGTGCGGCGGCTTGAACACCACCACGTCGCCGCGCTTGGGCTCGCCGACGGAAATGAACTTCTTGTTGTTGATCGGCAAACGCAGGCCGTAGGCGAACTTGTTGACCAGGATGAAATCGCCGATCAGCAGGTTGGGCATCATCGAAGCCGACGGAATCTTGTAGGGCTCGGCGATGAAGCTGCGCAGGATCAGCACGATGGCCAGCACCGGGAAGAACGCGCGCGAGTAGTCGACCAGCACCGGCTCGTCGTCCAGCAGGCCGCTGCGCGCGGCACGGCGCTTGGCCAGAAACAGCTTGTCCAGCAGCCAGATGAAGCCGGTCAGCAGGGTGAGCACTACCAGGATTGTTTCGAACCAGACCATTTGATTTCCTTGAAACGTGATTCGTTATTGGTGATTCGTGATTGGAGAGGGGCTTCTACGAATCACCAATCCCGAATCACTAATCACAGCTACTTGTTATCCATCTGCAATACGGCCAGGAACGCTTCCTGCGGAATCTCCACGCTGCCCACCTGCTTCATGCGCTTCTTGCCTTCCTTCTGCTTTTCCAGAAGCTTCTTCTTGCGGCTGATATCGCCACCATAGCATTTGGCCAGCACGTTCTTGCGCATCGCCTTGACCGTGCTGCGGGCGATCACCTGCGCGCCCACGGCGGCCTGGATGGCCACATCGAACATCTGCCGGGGAATCAGTTCGCGCATCTTCTCGGTCAGTTCCCGACCGCGGCGGTCGGCGTACTGGCGGTGCACGATCAGCGACAGCGCATCGACCTTGTCGCCGTTGATCAGCGTGTCCACGCGCACGAACGGACCGGCTTCGAAACGCAGGAAGTGGTAGTCCAGCGAGGCGTAGCCGCGCGACACCGATTTCAGCCGGTCGAAGAAGTCCAGCACCACTTCGGCCATGGGCAATTCATAGCTGATCTGCACTTGCGAGCCCAGATAGTTGATGCTGATCTGGCGGCCGCGCTTTTCCTCGCACAAGGTGATGACGTTGCCCACGTAATCGGGCGGGGTCAGCACGTTGGCACGGATGATCGGTTCGCGGATCTCGTCGATCAGGTTGGTCTGCGGCAGCTTGGACGGATTGTCCAGACTGAGGATGGTGCCGTCGGTCTTCAGCACTTCATAGACCACGGTGGGTGCGGTGCTGATCAGGTTGAGGTCGTATTCGCGTTCAAGGCGCTCCTGCACGATCTCCATGTGCAGCATGCCCAGGAAGCCGCAGCGGAAACCGAAGCCCATGGCCTCGGAGCTTTCCGGCTCGAAGCGCAGCGCGGCGTCGTTGAGGCGCAGTTTTTCCAGCGCCTCGCGCAGGTCCGGGTAGTCGTCTGCGTCCACCGGAAACAGGCCGGCGAACACGCGCGGCTGCATTTCCTGGAAACCGGGCAAGGGCTTGGACGCCGGATCGCTCGCCAGGGTCAGGGTGTCGCCGACCGGCGCGCCGTGCACGTCCTTGATCGAGGCGTTTATCCAGCCTACTTCGCCAGCGCCCAGCTTCTTGAGCTCTTTGCGCTTGGGAGTGAACACGCCCACCTTGTCGACCAGGTGGGTGCGGCCGGTGGACATGACCAGCATCTTGGTGCCGGGCACGATTTCGCCCTGCATGACCCGCACCAGCGAGACCACGCCCAGGTAGTTGTCGAACCAGGAGTCGATGATCAACGCCTGCAGCTTGTCGGTATCGCGCGGCACCGGCGCGGGAATGCGCTTGACGATGGCTTCCAGCACGTCGACGACGTTGAGACCGGTCTTGGCGCTGATGGCCACCGCGTCCTCGGCGTCGATGCCGATCACGGCCTCGATCTCGGCCTTCACCTTCTCGATGTCGGCGGTGGGCAGGTCGATCTTGTTGATCACCGGCACCACTTCCAGGCCCTGCTCCACCGCGGTGTAGCAGTTGGCCACGGATTGGGCTTCCACGCCCTGGGCGGCGTCGACCACCAGCAGCGCGCCCTCGCAGGCGGCCAGCGAGCGGCTGACTTCATAGCTGAAGTCCACGTGGCCGGGGGTGTCGATGAAGTTGAGCTGGTAGGTCACCCCGTCCTTGGCCGTATACGGCAGGGACACGGACTGGGCCTTGATGGTGATGCCGCGTTCGCGCTCGATCGGGTTGGAGTCGAGTACCTGCGCCTCCATCTCCCGGGCCTCCAGACCGCCGCAAAGCTGGATGATGCGGTCGGCCAGGGTGGATTTGCCGTGGTCGACGTGCGCGATGATTGAAAAGTTGCGGATATTCCGCATGGAATCAGGCTGCATGGGTGCGGCCGCGAGGGCCGTCAGGAAGAATAACGGGGCATTATCGCACGGCAGCAGACCGCAGGCCGCCGTGCCCTCAGCACAGCGGCCCTTTTTGTACACCTAGGCTGACTCAGTCGTCCTTACCTGCGGTGACAGCCACGAAGGCGGTACCCCCACGCGGACTGCGAACCAGCAGCATGATCACGTCGCCGGCCTTGATCCCCCGTATTTCCTGGTTGAATGCCGCCACGCTACCTACCGGCCGGCGCGCTACCTGGAGAATCACGATTCCCGGTGCCAGACCGGCTTCGGTGGCCGACTGGCCTTCAACACGGGTAATGCGGACACCCTCTCCTGCCTTAAGGCCCAGTTGCCTGCGTGTTGCCGCATCCAGCTCGCCCACGGAGATACCCAGAAGGGCCGATTCGCCCGGCACAGTGGAATTGGACTCAGGTGCGGGCAGTTCCCCACCGGGGCCGGCCAGCGGCGCTCCTTCTTCCAAGACGGAAAGAGTAACCACGACATCACGCGGCTTGCCGTCGCGCAGGATGCCGAGCGTCACCTTGGAACCGGGCGCCATGGCGCCGATCCTGGGAGGCAGGTCGCTCGAAGTCGCGATCTCGTTGCCGTTGACCGAGCGAATGATGTCGCCCGCCTCCAAACCGGCTTTCTCTGCGGCGCTGCCGTCGAGCACTTCGTTGATCAGGGCTCCTCGCGTATCCGGAGCCTTGGACGCAGCCGCCAAGTCGGCCGTAAGCACGCCAACCTGCACGCCAAGTTGTCCACGGCTCACCTTGCCGGTCTTCTTCAGCTGTTCGACCGCGCTCATCGCCAAGTCGATCGGGATGGCGAAGCTGATGCCCATGTAGCCACCGGATGCCGAAAAAATCTGGGAGTTGATGCCGACCACTTCGCCGCGCGTATTGAGCAGTGGACCACCGGAATTACCCTGATTGATGGCGACATCGGTCTGGATGAAGGGAACATAGCGCTGCTCGGCGTACGGATTGCTGCGACCGGTGGCACTCACAATGCCCGCGGTGACCGAATGATCCAGGCCGAACGGCGAGCCAATAGCCACGACCCACTGTCCGGGTTTGAGCGAATTGGAATCGCCCAGCCGGATCGAAGGCAGGCCCTTGGCCTCGATCTTGAGCAATGCCACGTCGTACTGCTGGTCGCTGCCGATGACCTTGGCGACCAATTCGCGGCGATCGGAGAGCTTTACCGTGACGCTATCGGCACCATCAACCACATGATGGTTGGTCAGCACATAACCATCCGGCGAAATGATGAAGCCGCTGCCCATCGAGGTGCCACGGCGCTGCGGCTGTTGCGGTCCTTGTGGCCCACCGGGCATGCCCGGGCCGAAGAAACGGCGGAATATTTCCGGAATGTCCTCCTCGTCGGGCACCTGCTGTTCGCGCGACACCTGGCGCGCACCGACCTTGGCTTCGATATTCACCACGCCCGGCCCCACCTGCTCGACCAGCTGGGTGAAATCCGGAAGTCCGGTAACGATCTGCGGGGCGCTGCTCTGCGCAATGGAGCTGACCGCAGCTGGGGCGGCGCCTTGCGCTGCGGCGCTCGGCTGCTGGGCGCAAGCGGCCAGCGGAGTAGTCAGGACCAACAGGCCGAACAAGCTATTACGGACACTGGAATTCATCGAACGCATGCCTCGACAGGTATGGGTTGGTTGGGTGGAATCTTGGACCGGCGTTGCATCCGCTCGCAGTGCCGTCTACTCGGCGGCTGAGGCCGGCAATCGTATTTCAGCGATCGCGCGGTGCGGTTGTTTCTTCGGGCGGCGCGATCGGCGGATTGACCGGCAAACGAGGCTCGAAGGGGTAGAACGTCTGCGCAGCGCGGTCGGTCGAATAGTCGGCATTGAACGCGCCGCTGCCGGAGGAATACTGCGGCAGCACCGCGCGCGGCCACGGGCGGGCCGTGGGTGCGCTGATCTGCACCACGCTTGAGAATGGATCGCGTGGATCGCCGTTGTTGATGCCAGTGCCGACAGGCGCCCTGGTCAGAGTGTTGATCGCGGGCGGCACCGCAGCCGACGAAGCCACCGCCCGGTCCTGCTGCGCATTACGCACAGCAGCGGCGTTGCGGGCAGTCTGCTGGTTACGGGTCGCGCTGCGCCGCGCATCGTTCTGCCGGCGGGGAACACTGGCGACCGCGACACTGGCCGCGGTAACGGTAGCCGCTGTCTGCAGCGCAGGCTCCGGCGAAGCCGTAGAGGACGCGGCAGCCGGCGATTGATTGGCTACCGCGGGAGTCGCCTGCGAAGGGGCTTCGTCCGGAACCTGTTGGCGCACCATGAACAGCGCGATGGCCGCTACGGAAGCCGCCAGCGCACCACCGCCCCATTTGGCGAGGTTGCTGCGGGTCCGTAGAGAAGTGGCGTTTGCTGCGGAGCCCGCGGGCTCGGCCGCTATCGCCAAAGCGATACGGTCGGCGAAACCGGCAGGGGCCGGAGCCTGCGCTTGTCCGCGCAGGGCATCGCCGCACAGTTGCCAGCGTTCCCAGCAACCGGTCAGTTCGGTGTCGTGTTCCATCCGGCGCAGCAGGAAGCGCGCCTGGTCGGGCGGCAGATCGCCGTCCATCAGAGCGGAGAGCTGCTGGAAATAATGGTTGTCTATCTTGTCGGTAGTCATGAGCGGGCACGCTCCCGGGTGGCGCTTTCGGAATCGACCAGAGGCCGGAGTTCGGCATCGATGGCCTCACGTGCACGGAAAATGCGCGAGCGCACCGTGCCGATGGGGCAATCCATCTTCTGCGCGATCTCTTCGTAACTCAGTCCTTCCACTTCGCGCAAGGTTATGGCGGTACGCAGTTCTTCCGGCAACGCGTCCACCGCCTTCATCACCGTGCGCTCCAGTTCCTGGCGCATGAGCTCCCGCTCCGGCGTGTCGGTGTCGCGCAAGCGGCTGCCGGTGTCGTACTGCTCGGCATCGCTGGCGTCGACATCGTCGGTCGGCGGGCGGCGGTTATGGGCGACGAGATGGTTCTTGGCTGTATTCACGGCGATCCGGTGTAACCACGTATAGAACTGCGCATCGCCGCGGAAATTCCCCATCGCGCGATAGGCGCGCATGAAGGTGTCCTGGGCGACGTCCTGGCACTCGCTCCAGTCATGGATGTAGCGTCCGATCAGGGCGACTATCCGGTGCTGGTACTTGCGCACCAGCAAATCGAACGCCGCACTGTCGCCACGCTGGACACGCCTGACCAGCTCGAGGTCCAACTCCTGTGGTGGAGCACTGTCCTTTGGGGTTTGTGTATCCACATCGGCCATGCCGGGCCGCACTCCTGTCGGCTCGGCTGATGACCGAGCACTGTGACCGCTATTGCGGAAAAAAGTTCAGAAGCCCATTCAAAGGGCTTCCTTATCAAGGATTTAACCTTAAACGCCAAGTTCATGCCCATGCCGCCGGTCATGTCCCTTTCAATCAGTGGGGATTTGACGTGGGTTAAACAACCTCGGGATGATAGTCGTCTTACCCATACGCGAACGGATGGTTTGATCATGGCAGCAAGCTTCGATGGGCTCCGATTCAGTCATTGGCAGACGCAGTCGCGCGAGGACGGGATCGTGGTGCTCAGCCTCGACAGGCAGGGCGCGCCGGTCAATGCGTTGTCGCAGGATGTGCTGATCGAACTGGGCGACCTGATCGAACGCATCGCCATCGATCCGCCCAAGGGCGTGGTGATCCAGTCGTCGAAGCCTGCCGGTTTCATCGCCGGCGCCGATCTGAAGGAGTTCCAGGACTTCGATCGCAAAGGCACGGTCAACGATGCCATCCGCCGCGGCCAGGCCGTATTCCAGAAACTGGCGGAGCTGCCCTGCCCCACGGTTGCGGCCATCCATGGCCATTGCATGGGCGGCGGCACCGAAATCTCGCTGGCCTGCCGCTATCGCGTCGCCTCCAGCGATCCGTCCACCCGCATCGGCCTGCCGGAGGTGATGCTGGGCATCTTTCCGGGCTGGGGCGGCAGCGCGCGGCTGCCGCGTCTGATCGGCGCACCTGCGGCGATGGACCTGATGCTGACCGGCCGCACCGTTTCGGCCTCTGCGGCACGGGCCATGGGGCTGGTCGACAGGATAGTGGAACCGCCGCTACTGCTCGACGCCGCAGTCGCCCTGGCGCAAAAAGGTACGGTGCGCCCGTTCAAGCAGCGCTTCCTGGCCTGGATCAGCAATACCTGGCTGGCGCGACAGATCCTGGCGCCGCAGATGGCCAAGCAGGTCGCCCGCAAGGCGCGCAGGGAACACTACCCCGCGCCCTACGCGCTCATCGACACCTGGAAGCGTAGCGGCGGCGGCAGCATCCAGGCTCGCCTGGACGCGGAACGCCGCAGTGTGGTCAAGCTGGCCAGCACACCGACCGCGCGCAACCTGGTGCGGATCTTCTTCCTGCAGGAACGGCTCAAGGGCCAGGGCGGCAAGGACCATGGGATCAAGCACGTGCACGTGGTCGGTGCCGGGGTGATGGGCGGGGACATCGCGGCGTGGTCGGCCTACAAAGGTTTCGAGGTCACTTTGCAGGACCGCGAGCAGCGCTTCATCGACACTGCACTGACCCGCGCCACCGAGCTGTTCAACAAAAAGGTGAAGGACGATGCGAAGCGTCCCGCAGTAGCGGCGCGGCTGAAAAGCGATCTGGCCGGCAACGGCGTGGCCGATGCGGACCTGGTGATCGAAGCGATCATCGAGAATCCGGAGGCCAAACGCGATCTGTATCAGAGCATCGAACCCCGCCTCAAAGCCGACGCGCTGCTGACCACCAACACTTCCTCCATTCCCTTGACCGAGTTGCGCGAACATATCCAGCGTCCCGCGCAATTCGCAGGCCTGCATTACTTCAATCCGGTCGCGCAGATGCCGCTGGTGGAGATCATCCGTCATGACGGCATGGCTCCGGAAACCGAAAAACGCCTGGCCGCTTTCTGCAAGGCGATAGACAAGCTGGCGGTGCCGGTGGCCGGTACGCCGGGCTTTCTGGTCAATCGCGTGCTGTTCCCCTACATGCTGGAAGCGGTGACGGCCTATTCGGAAGGCATCCCGGGACCGGTGATCGACAGGACCGCGGTGAAGTTCGGCATGCCGATGGGACCGATCGAGTTGATCGATACGGTGGGGTTGGACGTGGCTGCCGGCGTCGGCAAGGAACTCGCTCCCTTCCTGGGCCTGCCGATTCCCGCTGCTCTCTCCGCGCCGCCCGAGCAAGGCAAGCGAGGCAAGAAGGACGGCCAGGGCCTCTACAAGTGGGAGAGCGGCAAAGCGGTAAAGCCGGAAGTGGCGAAGGACTATCAGACTCCTTCCGATCTGGAGGATCGTCTGGTGCTGCCGCTGCTCAACGAGGCGGTGGCCTGTCTGCACGACGGCGTGGTCAGCGATTCGGACTTGCTGGATGCAGGCGTTATCTTCGGAACCGGCTTCGCGCCGTTCCGCGGCGGTCCCATTGAATACATCAAGGCCACCGGTGCCGATACGCTGGTCGAGAAACTCAAGGTGCTGCAGGGGCGCTACGGCGACCGTTTCGCACCGCGGCCGGGCTGGGATTCGCCGACGCTGCGTGCTCCTGTCGCCTGACTGCGCGAGCGCCGGTTCAGGCGCTCCGCTTTTATAATTCCAATCCCTCTAGACGGATCTTCCGCATGTTCAATCTCAGCGCCCCGACCACGGGTATGTTCTTCCTTTCTCTGTTGTTCGGCGGTATCGGCGTCGCGGCCAGACTTGGCTATATTCCGGTCCTGGCGGGGTATGCGTTCTGGATTCTGTGCGCGGGTCTGGTGACCCTGCTGCTGGGGAATCTGTTCAAAGGGCTTTAGCGCGTTATCGAATACGCCAAGTTTTGAAAGCAATGGCCTGCGCAGCAATCCGCTCTGTGCGGCCAGCCCAGGTAGGTCGGGGCTACGCCCCCGACGCACAGGAACTGAAACCATTCGTGCGTCGGGGGCGTAGCCCCGACCTACCCGTTCCATCACATGGTATGGGTAGGCTTGTCCGCATTCAGCGTGCCGGCCAGCAGCGTCTCGATCTTGCTTTTCACCGCCTCGCCTTCGCTGGTATCGGCGAACTGCACGCCGATGCCGGCGGTGCGCGCGCCCTGCGCGCCTACCGGAGTCACCCAGATGACCTTGCCGGCCACCGGCAGGCGTTCGCTGGAATCGGGGAGCGTAAGCAACAGGAACACTTCATCGCCGAGGAAGTAACGCTTCGGCGTGGGCACGAAGACGCCGCCGTTTTTCACGTACGGGATATAGGCGTTGTAAAGCTGCGCCTTGTCCTTGACCGCCAGGGAAAGAATGCCCTGCCGTCCACCGCCTGCCACTGCATTCATCCGCGTTCTCCTTTGGCTGCCCTGGCACGGTCTACGCCGCGCCAAGCCAAGAGCAAATCAACCATCGCCAGGTCGCCGCGCACCGTAGTACGCAACAGGTCGCGCGTACGGTTGGCGGCATCGAACCACGTCGCCAGCTTGTGCAATCGCGCCGGATCGGTCAAGCCGGCCTCCCCGGCCTGCGCCAGCACCAGGTCCGCGGCATGGCTCAGGCGCAGGCTTGCCTGCTCGTCGGAAGACCAGCGCTGGGCTGTTTCGATGACTCCTATCTCGCCGCGCTCGAGTTTTTCCAGGTCGCTCGCCACCGCCTTGCGCAAGGCCAGGCCGCCTTCGTGCAGCCAGTGGTCGGCCAACCCGGGGTGGCCGCGCGCCGCTTCCAGCGCCTCTTCGGCGTTCTTGCGGGAGTGCCCCTGAGCGATCAACCAGGCCAGCGCTTCCTCGCCCGGCGGCAGCTTGAATTCCAATCGCTGGCAGCGGCTGCGGATGGTGGCCGGCAAGCGCGCGGGCTGCGCACTGATCAACCACAGGTATCGGCCCCCGGCAGGTTCTTCCAAGGTCTTCAGCAGCGCGTTGCATGCGGCGCGGTTGATCGCATCGGCCGGGTCCACGATAGCCACCTGCGCCACGCCGTACTGCGGCGTCAGCGAAAGTTTCTGCGACAGCTCGCGCATCTGGTCGATCACGATTTCCGTGCGCAGCTTGCTGCCGTCCTTGGTGGGACCGAACGACACCAGGTGCAGATCCGGGTGAGTGCCAGCCGCAATCAACTGCGCGGTACGCGCCTGTGTGGCGGCTTCGCTACCGCCCAGCACATGCTGCGCCAGCCGATCGGCCACCGCGCGCTTGCCCAGGCCCTCGGGCCCGCAGATCAGCAATCCATGGCCCAGGCGGCCGGCTTCCAGCGCAGTCAGCGCGTGGTCGTAGGCACGCTGTTGCCAGGGAGAAAAAAGAGCGCTCATGCCGGGTTTTCGAGCCATCGCGCAACCGCGGTCGAAACCGCCGCGCCGACTTCAGCGGGCGACCGGCTGGCATCGATCACCCGGAACCGTCCCGGCTCGGCCGAGGCGCGCTTGCGGAAGCCTTCGCGCACGCGCTCGAAGAAATCGTCCTGTTCGCTCTCGATCCTGTCCGGCCACAGATCGCGGCCATTGGCGCGTGCGCGGCCTTCGCGCACGTCCAGATCCAGCAGCAGGGTCAGGCCCGGCTTCAGGCCCACCACCTTGCGCTCCAGCTCTTCCACCAGTGCGCGGTCCAGGCCACGGCCATCGGCCTGGTAAGCGTAGCTGGAATCGGTGAACCGATCGCTGACTACGAACGCGCCGCGCTGCAATGCCGGGCGTATCACTTCACGCACATGCTGGGTGCGCGAGGCGAACATCAGCAGCAGCTCGGTCTCCGGCGCCAACGTCTCTTCCTGCGCCTGCGGGCTCAACAGCAATTCGCGTATGCGCTCGGCCAGCGGTGTGCCGCCGGGCTCGCGGCTCAACACCACTTCATGGCCGCGCGATTGCAACAGATCGCGGATCGCAACCAGGGCGCTGGTCTTGCCCGCTCCTTCGCCACCTTCCAGGCTGATCAAGCGCGGATGCTTCAACAAGGCTTCGGTCATTGCAGAGGTTCTTCTTCAGGCAGCGGCGGACGGCGCAGCTGTTGCAGGTAACGGGCGACGGCGGCGTTGTGCTCGCCCAGCGTGGCGGTGAAGACGTGGCTGCCGCTGCCATTGCCCAGAGCGACGAAGAACAGCGCATCGCCCGGCGCCGGATTCACCGCGGCGCGCAAGGCGTCCATACCCGGCATGGCGATCGGCGTGGGAGTCAGGCCGGTGCGGGTATAGGTGTTGTACGGCGTATCGGTGAGCAGATCGCGGCGGCGGATGTTGCCGTCGTAGCTGCTGCCGATGCCGTAGATCACGGTGGGATCGGTCTGCAGCTTCATGCCCAGCTTCAAGCGGCGCGAGAACACGCCGGCGATCTGCGGACGCTCGGAGGCCAGTCCGGTTTCCTTCTCGATGATCGAAGCCAGGATCAGCGCTTCTTCCGGCGACTTCAGCGGCAAATCGTTGGCGCGCGTCTCCCAGACTTCGGCCAGAGCCTTGTCCATGGCGGCATAGGCGCGCTTGAGCACGTCCACGTCGCTATCGCCGCGCGAATACACATAGGTTTCCGGCAGGAAGCGGCCTTCGGGATGCTGGCCCGGATGGCCCAGCAGTTTCATCAACGCCGCATCGTCGAGCTGTGTGGCTTCGTGCAATAGCGGCGTGGCGGCGTTGATCGCCGCGCGCAGCTGGCGGATGTTCCAACCTTCGACAATGGTGATGCGGTAGTTGATGACCTTGCCGTCGCGCATATTGAGCAACAGCGTGCGCGGGGTGATGCCGGGGTCCAGCGCGTATTCGCCGACCTTCAGGCTGCCAGCCACATCCAGGTGTCGCGCCAACGCACGCCATTCCAAATTATCGCCTTGCTGTACGCCCGCGGCGCGCAGTTTGCGCAGGACGCTGGGGAACGAATCGCCGGAAACGACCGTCACACTGTCGCCGGTCTGCAGTCCGGCGATGGGCTGGTCGCTGAAACCGGCGTAACGCTGCCACAGCCAGGCGCCGCAAGCGGCGGCGATGGCCAACAGCAGGAAAAAGACGATGAGAACGAAGCGGCAGCCGCGTTTGGATCCTGGGGACACAGTTTCCCTCGATTCTGGTGTGCGTGGTGCAGGATACCTTGCCTGCTGCCCGCTGTAGGAGCGCCCCATGGGCGCGAGCTCTCAACCCTCCTGGCAACAAGAGCTCGCGCCCATGGGGCGCTCCTACAGACCCAGGGCCTTCAGCATGCCGCGGGCCTTGGCGCGGGTTTCGTCCAGCTCGCGCGCTGGAACCGAGTCGGCGACGATCCCTGCGCCCGTGCGGAATACGACCTCGGTGCCGCCCTCCGCGGAGGGCGATATCTCTGCGCTGCGGATTAGGATATTCAGATCCAGGTCGCCGTCGCGGTTGAGCCAGCCGAATGCGCCTGTGTAGGCGCCGCGCGCCTGGTCTTCCAGTTCGGCAATGATCTGCATACAGCGCACCTTGGGACAACCGGTGATCGTGCCGCCCGGAAAGGTCGCGCGGATCACTTCCCCAGGTGTAGTGTCGCGGCGCAGGCGTCCGCGCACGTTGCTGACGATGTGATGCACATGGGCGTAGCTTTCCACGCTCATCAGTTCGTCCACCTGCACGCTGCCCGGTTCGCAGACGCGGCCCAGATCGTTGCGCTCCAGATCGATCAGCATCACGTGCTCGGCGCGTTCCTTGGGATGACCGACCAGTTCGCGGATGCGCTCGGCATCGTCGTCGCCTTCGAAGCGCGGCCGCGTGCCGGCGATGGGGCGCGTTTCGACCACATCGCCGCGGATGGAAACCAGGCGTTCCGGCGATGAGCTGGCCACGGCCCAATCGCCTGCCGCGAACAATCCGGCGAAGGGAGCGGGATTGGCGGTGCGCAGGCGCGCATAGAGCGCCGCGGGATCGAGCGGTTGGTCGAAGCGCGCGCGCCATGCCCGCGACAGGTTGACCTGGAAGATGTCGCCAGCGGCCAGGTATTGCAGGATGCGCTGCACACCTTCCAGAAAGCGTTTCGGCTCGTCCTCGGCGATAGCGGAAGGATCGCGCCATGCGGGCATCGCGGGCTGGTTTCGTGAAGCGGAGACATCGGCAGCAATGACATCCAGCAACTCCGTGGCGCCGGTTTCGGCCAGAGCCACGCATTCGCCGCTGGCGCGGTCACGCAGGATCGCGGCTGGGCAACGCAGCGCCAACGCGACCGGAACCGCTGCCTCGCTTTTCGGCAGCGCTAGCACCGGCTCTACCTGACCGGCCAGTTCGTAATTCAGCAACAGCGCCCAACCGCCACGGAACGGCCAGCGCGGCTCTTCGCGTGGGATCCGGTTGGCGAGCCAATCTCTATCGAGCGCGGCAAGGAAATCGCCCTGCACCGGCTGTCCATCGAGCGTAGTGGTCTGTCCCTGTGCGTCCAGCCGCAGGCCGCTGCCATCGGCGACCAGCAGCAGATCCCAGCGCCCCTGCGCGGTGCCCGAAGCGACCGATTCGAGCAGCATCGGATAGCGCGCAGGCGCCAGCCGATGCAGGGCAAGCAGATCCGTGTCTGGAAGTAGTGCGCGGGATTCGATCATGGCTTCGTAAGCCCCTCTCCCACCGGGAGAGGGGTTGGGGTGAGGGTACGGCGGAAAGGCAATGGCGCAGACATGGAAAATCCCGCAACGCCCACATTCGGCGTTGCACACCACCCCGCATCAAATACAAGGCAGATTCTTCTCCCCAAGGAGAAGAGAAACAACATCAAATCCGCTTGAACACCAGCGTACCGTTAGTGCCACCAAAACCGAACCCATTCGACATCGCCACATCGATCTTCTTCTCGCGCGCCACGTTAGGCACGTAATCCAGATCGCAGCCCTCGCCCGGGTTCTCCAGGTTGATGGTCGGCGGGATGATGCCGCGGTCGATCGCCAGCACCGAGAAGATCGCTTCCACGCCGCCGGCAGCTCCCAGCAGATGTCCGGTCATCGATTTGGTGGAACTGACCATCGTCTTGTACGCGTGATCGCCGAACGCTCGCTTCATCGCCAGCGTCTCGGCCAGATCGCCCAACGGCGTGGAAGTGCCGTGCGCATTGAGGTACTCGACCTGGTCCGGATTGATCCTGGCGTCCTTCATCGCCATGGCCATGCAGCGCGCCGGCCCTTCGCCGTTTTCGCTGGGGGCGGTCATGTGGAAGGCATCGGAACTGGCGCCGAAGCCGGCCAGTTCGCAATAGATGCGCGCGCCGCGCGCCTTGGCGTGTTCGTACTCTTCGATCACCAGAATGCCAGCGCCGTCGCCCAGCACGAAACCATCGCGATCGCGGTCCCACGGACGCGAAGCGGCCGCCGGATCGTCGTTGCGCGTGGACATCGCTTTCATGGAGCAGAAACCGCCCACCGAAGTCGGCGAGGAACCGCGCTCGGCGCCACCGGCGATCATCACGTCGGCGTCGCCGTACTGGATCATGCGCATGGCCATGCCGATGGAATGGTTGGAAGTGGCGCAGGCCGAGACCGCCGAGAAGCTCGGCCCCTTGATGCCCTTCATGATGCTCAATTGTCCCGGCAGCATGTTGATGATGGTGCTGGGAATGTAGAACGGGGAAATCTTGCGCGGGCCGCCCTCGATGTACTTGGCGGTCTGTTCCTCGATGCCGAGGATTCCACCGATGCCCGCACCGATGATCGCGCCGATGCGTTCGGCGTTTTCTTCGGTGACTTCCAGACCCGAATCCTCCATCGCCATCAGCGAGGCGGCGATGCCGTAATGGATGAACGCATCCATCTTCTTCACGTCTTTGGGCGACATGTAGAGGGTCGGATCGAAATTGCGGATCTCGCCGGCGATGCGGGTGGTGAACAGCGAGGCATCGAAGGAAGTGATCGGGCCCAGGCCCGACCTGCTGTTGACGATGGCGTCCCAGCTGCTGGCCAGATCGTTGCCCAAGGGCGAAATCATGCCCATACCCGTGACTACTACGCGACGCTGGCCCATACGGTTCCTCTGACTTGTTCCTGCACCCTACGCTGGCGCACTGAGGCGCCACAAATGCGCGGGGCCGCATGCGCGGCCCCGGCACGACTCATCGAAACTTCTAACTCACGCTTTGACGTGGGCCTTGACGTAGTCGATGGCCTGCTGCACCGAGGTGATCTTCTCGGCGTCTTCATCCGGGATTTCGCACTCGAACTCTTCTTCCAGCGCCATCACCAGCTCGACGGTGTCGAGCGAATCGGCGCCGAGGTCATCGACGAACGATGCGCTGGTGGTGACTTCTTCTTCTTTGACGCCAAGCTGTTCTACGACGATCTTCTTGACGCGTTCTTCGATGCTGCTCATTGGTTTTGGCTCCAGACGGAGTTGAGTGAACGGGGAGTAGTTTAGTGGAAACCGGCGATTCGGGGCAGACCCCCGTAATCGCCATTTAATCAAACACTTACATGGCAAATGTGCTACGGCATATACATGCCGCCATTCACATGCAGGGTTTCGCCGGTGATGTAGCTGGCCGACGGCCCGGCCAGGAACGCCACTGCGCGTGCGATGTCGGACGGTTCGCCCAGGCGGCCGAGCGCGATCTGCCCGACCAGCCCTTGCTTGGCTTCCTCGGGCATGGCGCGGGTCATGTCGGTGTCGATGAAGCCCGGCGCGACCACGTTGACGGTGACGCCGCGGCTGCCGATTTCCTTGGCCAGCGATTTGGAGAACGCGATGATGCCGGCCTTGGCTGCCGCGTAATTGGCCTGTCCGGCGTTGCCGGTCACACCGATCACCGAGGCGATGTTGATGATGCGGCCTTTGCGCGCCTTCATCATGCCGCGCATGACGGCCTTGGAGGTACGGTAGACGCTGGAAAGATTGGTGTCCAGGATCGCCTGCCAGTCTTCTTCCTTCATCCGCATCAGCAGGTTGTCGCGGGTGATGCCGGCGTTGTTGACCAGGATGGAGACCGCGCCGAATTCCTTGCCGATGGAATCGATCAGCGCTTCCACCGCTGCCGCATCGGTGACATCCAATTCGCGGCCGTGTCCGCCCTGTGCGGCGAGACGTGCGGCGATCGCCTGGGCTCCCGATTCGGAGGTCGCCGTGCCGATCACTGTCGCGCCCTGCGCGGCGAGTTCGTCGGCGATGGCTGCGCCGATGCCGCGGCTGGCGCCGGTGACCAGGACGATTTCGCCTTGTAATGGTTGGGTCATTGTCGAGTCCTCAAAACATTTTTTGCCGCGGATTACGCGGATAATCACGGATAAAAATTTTTTACCTGGCTTGCTGTATCCGCGGTTCTCCGTGCGATCCGCGGCTAAGGGTTTTTCCAATCGGCGAGTGCCGATTCGAAATCGCCAGGCGTGGCCAGCGAGCGCGTATCCAGCGATTTATCGATGCGTCTGATCAGGCCGGTCAGCACCTTGCCCGGTCCGCATTCGGCGATGCGGGTGGCGCCCTTTGCGGCCAATGCCAGAGTGCAATCGGTCCAGCGCACCGGCTGATAGAGCTGCCGCACCAGGGCGTCGCGCAGCTCGTCGATACCCTCATGCACCTGCGCATCCACGTTCTGTACGACAGGCAGCGTCGGCGCCTGCCAGGACATGCCGCGCATGGCCTCGGCCAGCCGATTGGCGGCTTCGCGCATCAGTGGCGTATGCGAGGGCACGCTGACCGCCAGCTTGACCACTTTGCGCACGCCACGCTCGTTCAACAGCGCGATCGCGCGATCGACCGCATCGGTATCGCCGCCGATGACGATCTGCCCGGGAGAGTTGTAATTGGCCGGCACCACGACCTGGCTTGCCGAGGCCTGCGCGCAGACTTCGGCGACAAGATCGTCATCGGCGCCCAGCACCGCGGCCATCGCACCGACGCCGGCGGGCGCGGCATCCTGCATCAGTTGTCCGCGCAGGCGCACCAGATGCGCGCCATCGTGCAGCGTTAGTGCGCCAGCGGCGACCAATGCGGTGTACTCGCCAAGGCTGTGCCCGGCCAACAGGGCCGGCGTGGCACCCGCCTGTTGCTGCCAAGCACGCCAGACGGCGATCCCGGCGGCGAGCAATGCGGGCTGGGTGTACTCGGTGCGGTTGAGCATTTCTTCCGGTCCGCCCTGTGACAAGGCCCACAGGTCGACACCGGCGCCATCGGAGGCTTCGGCGAAAGTCTCGCGCACCACCGGATGCATTTCCGCCAATTCCGCCAGCATGGCCAGCGATTGGGAACCCTGCCCCGGAAAAACGAAGGCAAGCGATGCATCGGCAGTTTGGGATGGGGTCACTCGCGCAATCCGTTATGGCTCGGCGCGCATCATACGGGCGAACCGGCCGCACCGTCTGTACTCGCCCGTATCGTGAAGTGATCGCGGCGCGAAAAAAACCGCGCAGATCCATCACTTCACCGTTACCTGCCCGTTGCTCAGATAGCGGCACCACCGCAGCGGCAGGAGCGACTGGCATGATCCGCAAATTGGCGTCGGGCGAGTTCCGCCTGTATTCGCGCAAGCAAGATCCGGCCACCGGGAAGCGACGCAATCTGGGTACGTTCAAGACCCGTGCCGCTGCCGAAAAACACGAACGCGAGGTGCAGTATTTCAAGCGCCACGCCTGAGCGCGGCGTGGGGCCTCAATAGCGCAGCAGCGCCGAGCCCCAGGTGAAGCCGCCGCCGAAGGCCTCCAGCAACAGCAGTTGGCCGCGCTGCACGCGACCCGAACGCACCGCCTCGTCCAGCGCCAGCGGCACCGAACCGGAAGAGGTGTTGCCATGCCTGTCGACGGTGACCACCACGCGATCCATCGGCATTTCCAGGCGTTTGGCCGTGGCTTCGATGATGCGCAGATTGGCCTGGTGCGGGATCAGCCAGTCCAGATCGTGCTTGTTCAGGCCATTGGCCTCAAGGGTTTCGTCGACCACGCTGTCCAACGCCTTGACCGCGTACTTGAAGACGTCGTTGCCCTTCATGTTGATGCGGGCACCGCAGTTGGGCTCATCGATTTTGAAACCGACGGAAACGCCGACCGGATTCCAAAGCAGCTCCTTCTTGGCGCCATCGGCGTGCAAGTGCGTGCTGAGGATGCCCGTTTCGGTGTCGGCCTTGAGCACCACCGCGCCGGCGCCGTCGCCGAACAGCACGCAGGTGGTGCGCTCGGTCCAGTCGACGATGCGGCTGAGGGTTTCGGTGCCGATGACCAGCGCGGTCTTGACGTCGCCGGAGCGGATGAACTTGTCGGCCACGCTGAGCGCGTAGACGAACCCGGAACAGGCCGCGTTGACGTCCATCGCCGCGCAGCCGCTGATGCCCAGGCGGGCTTGGATCAGGCAGGCGGTGGACGGAAAAATCAGATCGGGTGTAGTGGTGCCGACCACGATCATGTCGATCTCGGACGCATCCACGCCCGCCGCTTCCAGCGCGCGCAATGCGGCGTAGTAGCCCAGATCGCCCGAAGTTTCGCCTTCGGCTGCGATGTGGCGCTCGCGAATGCCGGTGCGGCTGCGGATCCACTCGTCGCTGGTATCGACCTGTTTGGCCAAGTCGTCGTTGGTCAGCAGTTTTTCGGGCAGGTAACTGCCTGTACCGGCGATACGGGCATACACGCGCCCGTTCGAATCACGCTCGCTCATGCCCGCTCCTGCTGCTGGCCCATGCCGGGCCGGGGAAACTCACTGCAGATTTCAACCGACGCGCGCCCGCAGGACGCGCGGCCGGATCAATCTTCGTCGGAGACGACGTCGGCCTTGGTCGCGATGACCTTCTTGCCGCGGTAGTAGCCGTCCGCAGTGACGTGGTGACGGACGTGGGTCTCGCCGCTGGTCGGATCGGTGGCCAGCTGCTTGGCGGTCAGGCTGTCGTGCGAACGACGCTGGCCACGACGGGACGGGGTGACGCGGGATTTCTGCACTGCCATGGTATTGCTCCGAACTGATTCGCTTTATTGCGTGTTTGTTGATGTTGCCGACCACCCTGTGGGAGATCAGTTTTTCTTCAGTGAACCCAGCGCCGCGAACGGGCTGGCTTTCGCCAATTCTTGTTCCGGAATGGGCCATTCGCGATCTACTGCGACGGATTCCGGATTCACCGGCACTGCGGGAACCGCCAGCACCAACTCGTCCTCCACCAGATCCAGCGGCCGCAGCATGCCGTCTTCGGGCACCAGCAGCGCTTCGTAATCCGGCGGCAATGCCGCTTCTTCGGCTTCGTCCCGGATCAACCCCAGGCGTTGCACCACATGCACCGGAAGCAGGAACCGTTGCAGGCTGCGCTGGCATTCCAGCGGCAACGCCGTATCGATCCGCAACTCCGCGTAAGCCACCTTGAGCAAGGGGTCGCTGTCGAACTGCAGGGCGAAATCGACTTCGCCTTCGGTATCGAACAGCAGGTCCCGCACGCGCGTCAGCGAAGACAGCGGCGCCCGACCTTCGAAACTCCGCCTGGCCGCAACCATGCGCCAAACATCCATTATCTCGGGCACGTTCACGGACATAAGCCGCTGAATATTAAGGATGCCGGGCCGAGCTGTCAAACCCGGGAACGCCGCCACGATAAGGTTTGCCGGTCCTGGCGGGCGCCGGCAGAATGCCCGGCCCGCCGTGAAGGCCCGCTCCCACTGTGAATGCGCCCATGCCGCTGATTCTGGCCTCGACCTCCCGCTACCGCCGCGAACTGCTGGAACGGCTGCGGCTGCCCTTCCACATCGCCCGGCCCGACGTGGACGAAGCCCCGTTACCCGGGGAAACTCCGCCAGCGCTGGCTCGCAGACTGGCACGGGCCAAGGCGAGCGCCATTGTCGCCCAGCATCCCGAGGCCTGGATCATCGGCTCCGACCAGGTGGCCGCATTGGACGCGCAGCCATTGGGAAAGCCGGAAACCCGCGAAAACGCCCTCGCCCAACTCGGCGCCATGTCCGGGCGGGAGATCGCCTTCCATACTGCGGTTTGCCTGTTGCGGGGAGACGAGCCGGCGCTGGAGGCGATGGACGTTACCCGAGTGCGTTTCCGCGATCTGCAGGTCGGGGAGATCGAGCGTTATGTCGATGCCGAGCAACCGCTGGATTGCGCAGGCAGCTTCAAAAGCGAAGGCCTGGGTATCGCGTTGTTCGAGCACATCGAATCCAAAGACCCCACGGCTTTGGTCGGCCTGCCTTTGATCGCGCTCTCCAACATGCTGCGCAAGGCCGGATTCACGCTGCCCTGAAGGTATCCGGCTGAAGATATCCGGCTGGTTATTCCTTCAAATCCAGGGGCTGCTCCGACCAGTCTTCCACGCTGCCGTCCTGCCCGTGCAATCGCAATCCCAGCCAGTGCCGGCCGGGCTTTGCGGCGGTCAGGTCCAGATCGGCGCTGAAACCGACCGCCGGGTGATTGGGATCGGTGGAGATTTTCCAGTACGCCGCGGTTCCGCCACTGGGCAGTCCGTAACGCGCCTTGGCCACGGGCTTGCCGTCCAGCAGCACATCCACTCCCTTCAACCCCACGCCATCCTTGAACGCCCAGCCGGCGACCTGGAATTTCCTGCCGGTCGAGGCTTTGCTCTCGGGCGTGTCGATCCAGGCGAATGCGGGAAGCGTACAAGCGCCCTTGCTTCTTTTCGCAGGTAGCGCGAACAACAGGAAACGCTGGTGGCCATGATCCACGTTGACCACGCGCGGCGGCGGCAGCGGACCCACTTTTCTACATAACTGGTGGTAATACGCCAGCAGCGACTTGTATTGCACATCGCCGGTTCCCACCACCAGCAAGGCCGGTGCGCTGCGACTGCCGTCGCTTTGCAGCTTCCACAATCTCAGCTGCGGCGCGCGCCCGTGCTTCTGGTTGAGCGGGTGGTCGAGCACAGGGATGCGCGGATCGTCGAGCGCGAACCCCAACTCGGCTCCCGACTTGAAGTTGTCGGCCAGCAGCGTGGTGCCCGGCGGCAACCTGGCCCGCTCTTCGCGCACGGCGGCCGTCAGCGCTTCCCAGCCTGCGAAGTTGGCCGGATAGAACTTTTCCGCCGCGAACCGCTCGCGCCACTGCGGCGTGGACAGCACCAGGTAATAGCCCAAGACCGCCAGCAATCCGGCACCGCTCAGAATCCAGGTGGCGATACGCAAACCACGCGGCCATTCCCGCAACAACGCCGGCACCGCGATCAGCAGCGGCAGATAACCCGGCAAGGGCCAGTGGAAACTGACCCGTTCCACATCGGCGAAAAAACCCAGTAGAAAGAAAGCGAGAGTGGAGACGCCGCCCAACAGCCCGAAATAGCGCCATTGCGCCGGCATTCCGTCGCCCGTGCGGAACGAGCGCACGAACACCTGGATCAAGGCGAAGAACAGCAACGGCGTGACCAGCCCCGCTTGCACCACCAGGAACCACCATCCGGTGGACTGGAACGCCCAGGGGTGTCGATCGACGAGCTGGAAGCGCAAGCCGGCGTCGGCGTTTTCCAGATTCCAAGCCACCAGTGGCGTCCACGCAGCCACACCCACCGCCAGCGCCACCCATACGCGCGGATCGCGCAGCACGCGCCTGCCCTGCGGCAACAGCGCCAATGCGATCAGCCCCACGCCGATCACGCCAATGAATCGGTAATGGCTCAAGGCGCCGATGGTCAGACCCAGCGCCAGCTCGAAGGCCGAGGCGGCGTCGACCTCGCGCAGCAGGCGCGCGCCCGCATCCAGGCACAGCACCGTAGCGAAAGCCATCGGCACATCCGGCAACGCCAGGATGCCCAGACTGCCCGCCAGCGGCATCAGTACGACCAGACTTCCTGCGCGCCAGCCGGCCGCTTCGCCGAACCAACGGCTGGCGATATGGGTGATCAGCCACGGCAGCAATGCCGCCAGCAACAGGAACGGCGCGCGCAAGGCGAGCAAATGCTGGCCGCCGATCTCGGTCCCCAGCCGGGTCATCCACGCGGTCAGCCCCGGGAGATCGGAGTAGGCGGCGGCGAAATGCCGGCCTTCCTGCCAGTAGAACGCCTCGTCCACGAACAACGGCAGGCGCGCCGCGATCAAAAGCTTGATCGCGGTCACCACCGCCCACAGCAACAGGAAGATACGTTGCGCGCGCCGTACGTCTTGCATTCTTTCGTCCCGCATATGTCGTTAGACTTCCTTGAAAAGAACCCGGAAAAACGATGCTCGCCCAGCCGCCTGCACATGAAATGCTAACCGATGCGTTGCATACGGCCCTGAAGTCCGCGCAACAGCAGGTCAACTCGCTGGTGCTGGGCAAGCCCCAGGAAGTCCGCCTGGCGTTCGTGGCGCTGCTTTCCGGGGGGCATATCCTGATCGAGGATCTCCCCGGCCTGGGCAAGACCACTTTGGCCCATGCATTGGCTGCGACACTCGGGCTGGGCTTCCAACGGGTGCAGTTCACTTCGGATCTGTTGCCAGCCGATGTCCTGGGTGTGTCGGTGTACGACGCGCAGTCGCGGCAGTTCCAGTTCCATCCCGGTCCGGTCTTCACTCACGTGCTGCTGGCCGACGAAATCAACCGCGCGCCGCCACGGACCCAAAGCGCGCTGCTGGAAGCCATGGCCGAGCACCAGGTCACCCTGGACGGCATGACCCGGCCGCTGCCGGATCCTTTCTTCGTCATCGCCACCCAGAACCCGGTGGATCTGTCGGGCACTTATCCGCTGCCGGATTCGCAACTGGACCGCTTCCTGCTGCGGCTGACTTTGGGCTATCCGAATGCGGAATCGGAGCGTGCGCTGCTGGCGGGGGATGATCGCCGCGAGCTGATCGCCCGCGCCGAACCGTTGCTGTCCAGCGACGACGTGCTGGCGCTGCGCACCGCGGTGAACCGGGTGCATGCCAGCGCAGCGCTGGTGGACTACGTGCAGGCATTGATGGCCCGCAGCCGCCAGCATCCGGGCGTGCGCGTGGGCCTGTCGCCGCGCGCCGGCATCGCGCTGCTGCGCGCGGCGCGCGCCTATGCCTTGCTGCTGGGGCGGCACCATGTGCTGCCGGAAGACGTGCAGGCGCTGTTTTCGGCGGTGGCCGCGCATCGGTTGGTCGCCGAAGCGGAGGCTTCGTCCACCGCTGCGCTGGCTAAATCCATACTGCATGCGGTGGCTGTGGACTAAGGCCTGTTAACGCTATTGGGATAGGCCACGCCGCCCCTGAGTGCGTATGGGGCAAGGAAGAATGAGGAAATGTATGCCGATACATGCCCGAATGATGACGCAGCCCCGTGCGCACTCAGGGGCGGCCCTTCGGGTTGCGCCGCCGCGGCCGCCAGACGCTCGCGCGCGGCTTGAACAGGCCACCAGCCTGCCGCAGCGCCACGCACAAACGCCTGACGGTCGCGGTGGCGCAACGTGACCTATCCCAATAGCGTTAACAGGCCCTAGCCGCGATGCCGGCCACCCCACGCGAACGCCTGGCTACGCGCTTCGCGCTGCTGGCGCGCCCGCGCGCGGCCGAAACGCTGCCGGTGAAGCTGGACCGGCGCCGGGTCTATGTATTGCCCTCCCGCTTCGGGCTCTTTTTCGGCGCGCTGCTGTTGGCCATGCTGCTGGGCGCGCTCAACTACAACAACAATCCTGCCTTGCTGCTCGCGTTGCTGTTGGGCGCTACCGCGTTGGCGAGCCTCATCGCGGCGCACTTGCAACTGTCGGGGTTGCGCATCGATGCGATTTCGGCCGAGCCTGTCGCTGCGGGCAATCCGCTGCAGATGCATATCGCGCTTTCGGCCAAAGACGCCCGCACCCGGCGCGGCCTGCAATTGCGCTACGGAGAAAACCGGACCAGCGCAACGCTGCCGGCCAGCGAACCCACAGCGGTCACTTTATCGGTGGACACGCAACGACGCGGCTGGCTGGATTTGGGCCGTATCCGCATTTCCACCACCCAGCCGCTCGGCTTGGCCCTGGCGTGGGCATGGGTCTGGCCCGATCAACCGATGCTGGTTTATCCCGTGCCGGAGACGCAAGGTCCGCCGTTGCCCTTGGGCGACGGCAGTGCCAGCCATGCGCGCCTCAATCCCGCCGGCGACGACGTGCATCATTTGCGCAGCTACCGCGCGGGCGACCCGCGCCGAGCCATTGCCTGGAAGCCTTCCGCCCGCCGCGATTCACTGATGGTGCGCGAATACGAGCAGCCGCTTGCGGTCGAAGTCAGTCTTGATTGGCGGACGCTGGCGCCGCTTGCCGTCGAGCAGCGCATCAGCCGGCTTGCCCACTGGGTGGATCTGGCCGAGCGCGAAGGACGTCGCTATCGCCTGTTTCTGCCCGGACAGCCGGTGCTGGGACCTGGGCAGGGACTTGCGCATCGCCACCTCTGCCTGCGTGCGTTGTCGTTGTTGCCGCATGGCGACGAGCTTCCGCGTGGCGGGCGTCCACAAAGCAATGGCCACTGACCTTTCCCGCGAGCGGATAGACGACGGCAGCCGCTTGTGGACGCTGGCCACCGCGGCGCTGTCGCTGTTGCCGCTGTTGTTGCAGATTCCCGCAACGCTGGCAGCGGCGATCGGCCTGGCTGCGGTACTGGTTTCGGCCCTTTCCTGGCGCAAACCGATGCCGGCGATGCTGCGCCTGCTGCTGGCGCTGCTGGTGCTGGCCGCGGTGTTCTCGCAGATGGGATTCCGCTTCGGGCGCGACACCGGCTGTGCGCTGTTGGCCGCCATGATCGCCATCAAGCCTTCGGAAACTTCCACGCTGCGCGATTCGCGCAGCCTCATCGGCTTCGCTTTGTTCGCCCCTTTCTCGGCCTTCCTGCTGGATCAGGGCCCGCTCACGATGCTGCTGGGACTGCTGTCGGTCCTCTGCGCTTTGGTGACTCTGCAACGACTGGCCGATGTGGAGTCGAAATCGCTTGCCGGCACCGCTACGCCATTATCTGCATTGGCGGCTGTGGGCAAGCTGATGGCCATAGGATTGCCGCTGGCGTTGAGCGTATTCTGGCTGTTTCCGCGATTGGGCTCTCCGCTGTGGGGCGTACCCGAACGCGCCGTGGGTCGTCCCGGACTTTCGGACACCATGACCCCAGGCGGGTGGCTGGATTTGATGGCCGACGATAACCCCGCCCTGCGGGTGGAATTCTTCGGTGCGCGCCCTGCGTTGCAGGAAATGTACTGGCGCGGCCCGGTGCTCTGGGACTTCGACGGACGCAGTTGGACCCAGGCCCACGCAATACGTCAGCTTCAGGCTGCGCCCTCCGCCCGCAGAAATGTCGTTTGGGACTATCTGATCGAATTCGAACCCACCGACCGTCGCCAGCTGGTGGCGCTGGATCTACCGCGTACTGCTCCCACGGGCGCCTTCCTTTCACAGGATTACAGTCTGTATTCCGCCACGCCGCTCAACTCATTGAGCCGTTGGCGCCTGCAATCGTCGCCGCCGGCGAACTTCCAACCGCAACTCAACGCAGCCGCGCGCCAGCGCGCGCTCGATCTGCCGGCCGGTTACAACCCGCGTACTTTGGCCCTTGCCCAGCAATGGCGGCGCGAAGCCGGAACCGACGACGATGCCATCGTGCAACGCGCACTGGACTGGGTGAAACGCGAATTCGCCTACACCCTGGATACGGCGCTGCCGGGACGCAACAGCGTGGATGAATTCCTGTTCGACCAGAAGCAAGGCTATTGCGAGCATTTCAGCTCTTCCTTCGTGGTCCTGATGCGCGCGTCGGGTATCCCCGCGCGCGTGGTCACCGGCTATGTCGGCGGCGTGCGCAACCCGTTCGGCGACTATTGGATTGTGCGCAACATGGACGCCCATGCCTGGGCCGAAGTCTGGTTGGCAGGACGCGGCTGGGTGCGTGTGGACCCGACCGCCGCGGTAGCGCCCGAACGCATCTACGACACCCTGGAGGACCGGCTGAACGCGGGAACCGCTGGAATCAACCGGCTGGCCACATTGGGCGATTTCAGCGATTGGATGCGGCGCGGCTGGAACGACCTGGTGCTCGGCTTCAATGCCGATCGGCAGCAACGCCTGTTGCAACCCTTCGGCATGGACCGGCTGGACGGCGGGCGCCTGGGGGCGCTGTTCGGAGTGTTCGCATTGTTGGCGTTGGCATGGATGGGCTGGCTGCTGGCCCGCGGGGAACGGGAACGCGATCCGCTGCTGCGCGCCTGGCACCGGCTGGCCCAGCGTTACACGCGGCTGGGTCTGGGACGGCAACCGCATGAGCCCGCGCTTGATTGGGCCGAACGCGTCGCCGCAGCCCGGCCACAGTCGGCCGGCACCCTGATTCCGCTCAGCCGCCGTTTCGCCCAGACGCGCTACGCTGGCGCCGTTGGGGACGCTGCACTACTCAACGACCTGCGTCGGCACCGTCCTTGAATCCTGGAGATTCACCATGAACGCCAAAATCCGCTTCATCGCACTGGCCGTGAGCAGTTTGCTGCTTGGCGCCTGCGCCACCGCGCCCAAGCCATTGCAGGGCGCCTTCACTCCGGTCACGCCCAGAGAGGCGGTCGCCAACAGCCAGGTCGGCACCTCCGTACGCTGGGGCGGCCGCATCGTGGAAACCGTACCGGGCCAGGACAGCACCTGCTTCCAGTTGATCTCGCGTCCGCTCGGCGGCACCGGCCGTCCCCTCAGCAGCGCACCGGACGCCACCGACGGCCGCTTCATCGCCTGCCGCGCCGGTTTCTACGACCCGGCGGTATTCACCGAAGGCCGCGAAGTGACTTTCATCGGCCGCGTCGATGGTGTGGAATCCACGCGCATCGGCGAATACGATTACCGGTTGCCGCGCATGACCGCCGATGTGGTCTACCTGTGGCCGGAAGTGCGCGAAGTCGAGATCCGTCCCTCTCCGTTCTACGACCCGTTCTGGGGTCCGCGCTGGGGACGCTGGGGCTGGTGGTGAGCCTGCTCTGATCGAACATGAAAAAAGCCGCTCGATGAGCGGCTTTTTTCATCCCTGCGCAGCCTTACCCGGGCGTGCCGAAACGCCCCAGCCGTGCGCCCGCCAGCAGATGCAGATGCACGTGGAACACGGTCTGCCCGGCATCCTCGCGGCAATTCATGACCACGCGGTAGCCTTTTTGCGCGAAGCCTTCGCGGCGTGCGTACTCCGCGGCAGCGAGCACCACCTTTCCGATCAGCTCGGCATTGCCGGGCTGCAGGTCGTCCAGCGTGGGTATCGCCTCGTTCTTCGGAATGAAGAGTACGTGCACCGGCGCCTGCGGGGCGATATCGCGGAAGCCGAGCACGTCGTCGTCTTCGTAGACGATGTCGGCGGGGATTTCGCGGCGGATGATCTTGCCGAAGAGGGTGTCGGTCATGGATATCTCCTCAATGATTGATTCGAATTGTAGGAGCGCCCCATGGGCGCGAGCTCTATGTTTGCGGAGACGGTTGAAAAGCTCGCGCCCATGGGGCGCTCCTACAACGGCATTTCGCTTCTTGTTCCGAAGGCATGCGACAGCGTGCCGCGATCGACGTATTCCAGCTCTCCTCCCAGCGGCACGCCGTGGGTAAGGCGGCTGGGATGCACTTTGTGCTGACGGGCCAGCTGCGCCAGGTAATGCGCGGTGGCTTCGCCTTCCACGGTAGGGTTGGTGGCGATGATCAGTTCGGTGATCTCGCCCTGCGCCAGCCGCTCCGACAATGCATCCAGACCAAGCTCGCGCGGGCCGATGCCGTCCAGCGGCGACAGCCGTCCCTGCAGAATGAAATACAGGCCGCGATAACCGGTGGCCTGTTCGATGGCCAGACGATCCGCTGGCGATTCCACTGCGCACAACAAGTGCTGGTCTCGGCTGGAACTGGCACAGATGGCGCAGACCTCGGTTTCGGTGAAGTCGCGGCAATGCTTGCAGTGCCCGATGTGCTCCAGCGCCAGCGCCAGCACTTCGGCCAGGCGCTGCCCGCCCTCGCGCTCGCGTTCCAGCAATTGATAGGCCATGCGCTGCGCGGTCTTCTGGCCGACGCCGGGCAGAATGCGCAACGCTTCGATGAGTTGTTCGAGTAGAGGCGCGCTCATGGTTGTTTGACTCCTTCCCCTGTCTGCGCAAGGGAAGGACGCGAATCAGAACGGCATCTTCATGCCCGGCGGCAATTGCATGCCGGCGGTGGCCGCGCCCATCTTGTTCTTGGATTCGGCGTCGATCTTGTTGGAGGCGTCGTTGAAGGCGGCGGCGATCAGGTCTTCAGCCATTTCCGGATCGGCCAGCACGCTGGGATCGATACGCACCTTGCGGCACTCCTTGGCGCCGGTCAGGGTCACGCTGACCATGCCGCCGCCGGCGCTGCCGGTGACTTCCAGCTTGGCCAGCTCTTCCTGGGCGCGCTGCATGTTTTCCTGCATCTTCTGCGCTTGCTGCATCAGTTGGGCGATATTTCCACGCATCTCTGTTACCTGTTCATTCGTCGAAGGAGCGGATGGAATCCGGAACCAGCTTGGCGCCATGCTGCTGAATGAGGCGCTGCACATCCGGGTTGTTCATGAAATTCTCTTCGTTCGCGCTCTGGCGCTGGTTGCGCTCGCGGTGGCTGCGCTGCTGCAGCGTTTCCGATTCGCCGAGCGCATGGTCGAAGACGATGCGCGGAGCAGTGCCGAGCTTGCTGGCCAGCGTATTGGACAGTTCGGCCAGCGATTTTTCCGAGCGCAGATAATCGAAGCCGGCATCCAGCGACAGGCGCAGGATGCCTTCGCCATATCCGACGAAGGCGGCGTTTTCCGCCAGTTGGCGCGCAGCGCCCTTCATGCCGCTGTTGCCGGCGAAATGCAGCCAGTCCTCGGCGGTGGCGATCGCCGCGACGGCGCTTTCGGCAACGGGCGCAACTGCGGCTGGCGTGGGCTGCGGCTGTGTTTTCGCAGCCGGTGGCGCCGAAGTCTCCGCTACTGGATTGGGGAGGGACGCGGGAATTTCCTGTCTGACAGCTACGGGTTTCGGCGCGGCGACCACTGAGGCGGTCTGCGCGGGTTTCGCCGCTTCGGCCGTACCCACCGGCTCCGCATTGACCTGCCCCGCCCCGGCTGGCCGGAAAGCCAGCATCCGCAACACGCTCATCTCGAAACCGGCGCGCGTGCTGGGCGCCAGGTAAAGATCGCGGCGTCCATTCACCGCCATCTGGTACCAGAGCTGCACCACCTCCGGCCGCAGGCGCTGGGCGAAATCCTCAACATCGATACCGTCGGCTTCCACCGACACGCCCGGCACCAGCTGGCGTACCTGGATGCGATGCAGCGCCTCGGCCAAAGCTTCCAGCACACCATTCCAGTCCGGCGAGAATTCGGCCAGCGCGGCCACGATCTGCAGCAAGCGCGCGCCGTCGCCGTTGGCCAACGCGTCGAGCATGGCGCCTACCTGGGTGCGATCCACCGTACCCAGCATGGTGCGTACGCCCTCCTCCCGCAGCGCACCGCCATTGTTGCTGCCGGTGTAGGCGATAGCCTGATCCAGCAGCGACAGACCGTCGCGCAGGCTGCCGTCGGCGGCCTTGGCGATCTGGCGGATGGCGCTGTCGTCGGCCTGTATTTCCTCGGCGGCCAGGATGCGGGAGATCTGGCCGGAGATCTGCTCTTCGTCCAGGCGCTTCAGGTTGAATTGCAGACAGCGCGACAGCACGGTGACCGGCAGCTTCTGCGGATCGGTGGTGGCCAGCAGGAACTTCACGTGGCCCGGCGGCTCTTCCAGTGTCTTCAGCAGCGCGTTGAACGCCGCCTTGGAGAGCATGTGCACTTCGTCGATCAGATAGACCTTGAACTTGCCGCGCGAGGGCATGTACTGGGCGTTCTCGATCACCTCGCGCACATCGTCCACGCCGGTGTTGGAGGCCGCATCGATCTCCAGCAAGTCCAGGTAGCGGCCCGAATCGATGTCCAGGCAGGTCGAGCACTTGCCGCAGGGCTCGGCACTGGTGCCTTCCTCGCAGTTCAGCGATTTGGCGAAGATACGGGCGATGGTGGTCTTGCCCACGCCGCGGGTGCCGGTGAACAGGAAAGCGTGATGCACGCGGCCGCTTTCCAGCGCGTTGCTGAGCGCGCGCACCACGTGTTCCTGCCCGACGAGCTCGGAAAAACGCTTGGGACGCCACTTTCTGGCGAGGACGAGATAGGACATCAGGCAGCCGTTTTCATCTGAACGGCCATTGTGCCGCGCCGAGGGGATCTGTCCAAGGAAAGAATTCCCAACGCGTCGCCACGGAGCTCCGGATAATGAATGGAAAGCGAAACCCCCACTCCCAGATCAGGCAGGACTCGCAATAAATCCTCGCGCCAGCTAGAATTCGCGGCCCTGAAAGCGGCTTTGCCCGCCTTCAGGTCCCGGAGAGGTGTCCGAGCGGTTGAAGGAGCACGCCTGGAAAGTGTGTAAGCGTCTAAACCGCGCTTCGGGGGTTCGAATCCCCCTCTCTCCGCCAGTTTCATGATGTGGCGCAACGCGCATCAGTCCTATGGTGGCCCTGTCGGCCCCTCGCGACGCTAGGTTGAAAACTCCGCCAGGGCCGGAAGGCAGCAACGGTATTGACTGATGCGGGTGCCGAGGCCAGCCGGCTGGGCCGCCACCTTTAGGCGGCCTGCACCCGAACGGCCTGCTCCGCCCGGGCCGCAGCGTGAACGGACTACCGGTCCGAACGATTCGGCACCAGTCCCAGCGCATCCGGTTCCCGGCCCGCGGGCCAATGGTCTATGACTTTCCATTCGCGGGTATCGATCACCGCAATCCGGTCGCCTCCGCTGATCGCCACGTATACGCGCTGTCGGACGGGATCGACCACGCTGCCGACCGGCATCGCCGTGCCTCCCAGCATGCTCTGGTTGTAGCTGAAGCCAGGCTCGCTTAGCTCGATGGTGGCGACACGCAATTTGTTGCGGGCATCGAACACCGCCACGTTGGCCGCGGTCGCATTGGTCACCAGCGCATGGCGGCCATCGGCGGTGAACACCACGCGTATCGGGAAGCCCCTGCTGCTCATCCTGCGCTTGATCGCCAAGGTGGCTGGATCGTGCACGGTGATGGAGCTTTCCTGCCGGTTGGTGACCCATACCTCCTTGCCGTCCGGGCTGACCGCCACGCCTTCGGCGCCCTTGCCTGCGGCGCGCTCCTGGGTCTTGAGCCCCGAAGCCAGGTCGATGCGGCTCAGCGTGCCCGCGTTGATCTTGGTGACGTAAGCGATCTTGGCGTCGGACGACAGCGCGACCATGTGTCCAGTGCCTGCGCCTACGTCGATCACCCGTTCCACCACGCCACGGCCGACATTCACGATCAGCAGACTGGCGGAGCCTTCGGTGGTCACCAATGCCCGCTCGTCGCCCGGCAGCAGGCGCAGACCATGCGGCGCGCCGTGTTCGCCCAGGTCGATGCTGCGGGTGGGCTTGCCGCCCACCAGATCCAGCACCGACAGGGTATTGCCCGAGGTCTCGCGGCCGTAGTTGCTGACCAGCGCGAAGCGGCCATTGCCGGCCACGGCGATCTCGTGCGGTGCCTTGCCGGTGCGGAATTCCCCGGTCTTGCGGCCATCGCGCACGGAAAGCCGCCACACGCTGTCGGCGGATTTGTTGCCGACCAGCAACTCGTCGGCATGGGCCTGGCCGGCCACGAGTGCCAGGCAGCACGCCAGGACAGCGGAAACGAGGGAATGAGTCGCGCCGATCATGAATATGGCTTCCGGATCATTCTTTTGCGGTATCGGGGTCGGGGTGCAACCAGCCAGGATCTCCTTCCCGGTAGCGTTCGTGCTTCCAGATCGGAACCCGCGATTTCACTTCATCGATGATGTAGCGGCAGGCATCGAATGCCGCGCCGCGGTGCGCTGCGCTGACGCCGACCCATACGGCCAGGTCGCTGATGGCCAGATCACCGACGCGGTGCGCGCACCGTGCATCGACGATGGCGAACTTCTGCAGCGCTTCCTGCAATACGCGTTCGCCTTCCTTCTCGGCCAGAGCGGCGTAAGCCTCATAGCGCAGTCCGTCCACCGCACGGCCGTCGTTGTGGTCGCGCACCCAGCCTTCGAAACTGGCGAAGGCGCCGGCGGTCTGGTGCGAAAGCCGGTCGCGCAGGGGCGCGATCTGGATCGGCACTTCGGAGAGATGGAAACGTCTCATGTACGTGGGCAACACGGACAAACAACAGAAACCGTCATTCCAGCGAACGCTGGAATCCATTTCGACTTTGCTTCTTGCCCGGGCCGAAGTGAAAACGCAAGATCAAGTTGGATTCCAGCTTGCGCTGGAATGACGACGGACGGGGTATCGGGGTAACGGCGCATTTCTATCCCCCCGACACAGGAGGAATGAAAGCGATCTCGCACCCCTCACGCAACGCATCTTCCCACTTGGCGAATTCACCATCGGCCGCTACCCGCAGGCGGTTCGCCGGCAGCGCGAATCCGTGACGCGACTGCAGTTCGGCATACAAGGCCCGCAGGTCGGCGGCATCCGACTCGATGCGCTCCGAAGCCACCCCACTCGCATCGCGCAGGCTGGCGAAATAAAGCACGTTCACCGTCGCCATCACGCGTCTCCGAAATCGCGCTTGCCGCCGCGCTTGCCCAGCAGCTTGGCCGGACCGATCACGATCTGGTGCGAAAGCGCCTTGCACATGTCGTAAACGGTCAGCGCGGCGACCGTAGCGCCGGTCAGCGCTTCCATTTCCACCCCGGTGCGATGGGTGGTCCTGACCGTGCATTCGATCTTCAATGCGCTGTCGCCGTCCCAGGCGATGACGATCCGGCACCCGTCGATCGGCAGAGGATGGCAGAAGGGAATCAGTTCATGGGTGCGTTTGACCGCCATGGTGCCGGCGATGATGGCGGTATCCACGATGCCGCCCTTGGCGCTGCGCAGTCCGCTGGCGTGCAGCTGCACCGCGACTTGTTTCGGAAAACGCACCCGGCACTCGGCCGTGGCTGCGCGCGCGGTCGCCGGCTTGCCGGAGACATCCACCATGGAAGGCAGGCCTGCGGCGTCCAGGTGGGTCAGGACTTTCTTGCGCGCCGCCATTCAACCACCGATCAGGAACATTTCGACATGCCTGCCCTTGGCGGCTTCGCGCTCGCCGCGCAACTCGCTGTAGCGATCGTCCCGCCGCGACCACAGCGCAGCGAGATGATCGGAAAACGCCGCTTCTCCCTGTGCGAGTTCGCCGCGCAGATCCGTTCCCTCTGAAGCGAACAGGCAAGTATATAGATGCCCATCCGCCGAAACCCGCGCGCGATGGCAGTCGCCGCAGAAGGTCTCGCTGACCGAGCTGACGAAGCCTATCTCGCCCTCGCCGTCTTCGAAACGGTAGCGCGTCGCCACTTCGCCGCGATAGTTGGGATCGAGCGGCCGCATCGGCCAGCGCGCGGCGATGCGGTCGCGGAGCTCGGCGGAAGTAACCACCTGCGCGCGCCGCCAACCGTTGCAGGTGCCTACGTCCATGTATTCGATGAAGCGCAGCACATGTCCGCTGCCGCGGAAGTGCTCCACCAGCGGCAGCACCTGATTTTCGTTGACGCCGCGCTGGACTACGCAGTTGATCTTCAGCGAATGAAACCCCGCCCGCGTTGCGGCGTCGATGCCTTCCATCACCACGGATACTTCGCCACGACCGCCGGACATTTCGCGGAACAGCTCCGCGTCCAGTGCGTCCACGCTGACCGTCAGCCTGCGCAAACCGGCGCGATGCAGCGCCTCTGCCTGCGCGGCCAACAGCGACCCATTGGTGGTCAGGGCCAGATCCTCGATCCCCGGAATGACGGAAAGACGCGCGATCAACTCCGGCAGGCGCTTGCGCAACAGTGGTTCGCCACCGGTCAGACGCAGTTTGTTGACGCCGAGGCGCGCGAATCCGCGCACCAGGGTTTCTATTTCATCGAACGACAGGCGCGACGCCGAATCCAGGCCGTAGTCGTCGGGCACCTGATCGGCAGGCATGCAGTAGCCGCAGCGGAAATTGCAGGCCTCGATCACCGACAGGCGCAGGTCGCGCAACGGCCGGCCGCGCGTATCCAGAGGCATGCCCGACGGCATGCCCGGCGGCCAAGCCCGGGTTTGCGAAACTGCACTCATGATCAGGGGACACTCATGATCAAGCGATGGGGGCGACAGTGGTCTCGTGCAAGGCTACCACTTCGCCCTTCCTGGCTACCCGATAACCGCGTGCTTCCAGGGCGCGCCCGTCCTCGGCGCTGGCGTAGTGGTAAAGCAGGCAGCGCTGCAGCAGCTCAGGCGGGTATTCGCGCTCCAGATCGTCGATACCGCTGTGCGAGGGGTTGCCGTGCAGACCGCAATCGTGAGCGACGCACTCGCCGGCATCGGCGAATTTCGCCAGTGTTTCGGGGATCGGCCGGGTGTCGCCGGTCCAGACCAGGCTGCCGCGCAGGCGCAGGCCGTAGGCGGTTTCAGGCCAATGATGGCGGGCCGGGAACACTTCCAGCTGCACGCCGTCGTGCCAGAACGAAACACCGACCGGTATCACCTGGAACGCATCCCAGAAGTTGACCCCGCCCTCGGCCAGCGCATTGGGATAGCTGCCCACGCGCTGGTGCAACAGCGGCACGACCGGGGCCGGAACGTAGAGCTTCACTTTTCCGCGGCGCTCCGGGTCGAACCAGGCAGCCACGAACAACCGTTCGAAACCGCCGACATGGTCCAGATGCGTATGAGTGACGAACAAGGCTTGCGGCATGGCACCGTAGTGCGCCAGATAAGCCGACAAGCCCTCCGCCCCGCAATCGATGGTCAGCCAGGGCAACCCGTCGCGCTCGATGGTCGCGTTGGCCGAGCCCAGCTCCACCGCCGCTGCGCTGCCCACGCCCAGGAACCGCAAAGCCCAGCCCATCAGAAGCCCCGTTGCCAGGCGATGTCGTAGGCCCGGCGCAGGCGGGCGAAGTCGTGCATCACTTCCTCCTGGCTACGCGTATCGCGAAGTTTCAATAGCGAGCGCTGCAAACGCATCAGGTTGTTCTCGCGCCAACCGGTAGCCGGAATACGCAGTGCGCCACGGTCGAAATCGATCATCCAGCCCTTTCCCTGAGGGTCGAACAACAGATTGTGGGCATTGAGGTCGGCGTGGTCGACCCCCGCGCGGTGGAAGCGCGCGATCAGACGGCCGGTCTCTTCCCAAGGAGCGTCCTTGCCGGCGACCTGGGCGCGATCGGCGAGCGTGCGCACATCGGGCAGCCGCTCGATCAGGATCGCGGCGCGATAGGTCATGCCGTTGCGCACGTAACTGGCGGCGATGGGACGCGGCACCGGCAGCCCCTTGGTCAGCAGGGCGCGGGTCAGACGGAATTCTTCGAAACTGCGGGTGCGGTTGGCGCCGTGCCACAGGTATTGGTCGCGGCTCACCCGCGCCGCCCAACCGCCTCGCAGGTACAGGCGCAACAGGCTGGGACCGAACGGCGCATCGACGAACCAGGCGCCGCCGCGGCCGCCGCTATCGACCGGCCGGGCCCGTTCGGACCACTTCGCGGGCAGGAACCATTCCGGATCCGCTTGCCGTAGTTGTTTGCTGTCGAACAGAATCGCTCCCAATCCGCTACCTTCGCGGAACGGGGTCATGGATTCCGTTGCGTCAAAATCGACCATTCCTCCGAGTCTAACAATACTTGTCTACCAATCCCTTATCGCTGTGCCTGCTGCGCCTGTCGGCGCTGGGCGATGTGACCCATGTCGTGCCTTTGGTCCGCACGTTGCAACGCGCATGGCCGCAGGTGCAACTGCACTGGATCATCGACAAGGGCGGCCAGAAGCTGCTGGAAGGCCTGGACGGCGTGACCTTCCATGCCTATGACAAGCGCTCCGGACTGGCGGGCATGCGTGCCTTGCGCGGGCAACTGCCGGCGGACGGCTTCGACGCGCTGCTGCAGATGCAGGTGGCCTTGCGCGCCAACGTACTGTCGGCCTTCATTCCCGCCAGGCGCCGTATCGGCTACGACCGCGCCCGCGCCAAGGACCTGCATGGCCTCTTCATCAATGAGCGCATCCCCGACCGTCCCGGTATCCATGTGCTGGACGCCATCGGCAGCTTCTGCGAGCCTCTGGGCCTGAAACAGACCGAGGTCGTGTGGAACCTGCCCGTGCCCGAAGCCGCGCGCGAATGGGCCAGGGCGCAGTGGGTCGACGATGGAACGCCGACCTTGATGATCTCGCCCTGCTCCAGCCACGTGCGCCGCAACTGGTATCCGGACCGCTATGCCGCTGTCGCCGACCACGCTGCGGCCCAGGGCTGGCGCATCGTTTTGTGCGGCGGCCGCAGCGAGCTGGAACGCAGCACTACCGACGCGATCCTAGCGGCGATGAAAGCGACCGCGCTGGATCTTGTCGGCAAGGACACGCTGAAACAATTGCCCGCCCTGCTGGAGCGCGCCGAACTGGTGATGACGCCGGACTCGGGCCCGATGCACATCGCCAATGCCATGGGCGCGAAGGTGCTGGGCCTGCATGCGGCCAGCAATCCGCTGCGCAGCGGGCCGTACTCGGACGTGCGCTATTGCGTGGACAAATACGATGCGGCCGCGCGCAAGTTCCTGGGCAAGCCGGGGTCGGAACTCAAGTGGGGAACCAAGATCGAGTCCGATGGAGTGATGGAACTGATAAGCGTCACGGACGCGATCGCCGCGTTCGAACGTTACCGGGCCGACCGGCTTCCCGCATAGGAAAGGAAGGGTTCGGCCCGACTATCAGGGGTTGGAAGCGGCCCGGTAGTCCTGGTAGGACTTCTCTTCCACATAGCTGGAACCCAGCGCCAGGTTGATGTCCTTCTTGATCCGCGCGCGGTCGTCGTTCTCGAAATACACCGCGCGCGCCAGCCGGATGAATTCGGCATCGAATTCCTGCGCTTTCTCCTTGATGCGGATGTCGTCCTCGATCACCCACAGGCGCTCGTTGACCGCCTTCAGCTGCGCACGCAGGTCGACGATATTCTGGCCGGCGGCCGGATGCGCCATCCAGGTGTTTTCCAGGGCCGAGAGCTCGTTGCGCACGTTGGCCAGCTTGGTCTCGTCGCGCATCCGCTCGGACTTGATCTGCAGGATGGCGATCTTGTCGAGCAGTTCGCCGAAGGAAACGGGGACTTGGATCTCTGACATGGCATGAAGTCTCGTTGCGGGGACTCTGGATTGTAACGGAGCGGACGCTCCTCTCGATCCGCACGCCGATGGGGACAAGGGATTCATCTCACCCCTTCGGGGCGGCTGCCGCCGTGCAGAACGGCAATCCTGCCGTTCTGTCGAACTGGGTTCTCGTCAAACTCCTCCCTCTCCGCCAGATATGCAAAAGCCCCCTTCCGGGGGCTCTGGCATATCTGGCGGAGAGGGAGGGATTCGAACCCTCGGTACGCTTACACGTACGCCTGATTTCGAGTCAGGTACATTCGACCACTCTGCCACCTCTCCGGTCGCCCCGCCCTTACCGGCCGGGGTCGTGCATGATACGGGCCGCGCCATCCCGGGACAAGCGCAGCGGTGACGTTCGCCCGCTGCCGCACCGCCGCTGAACCCTCGCAACCCCGCAATTCCGCAAAACCTTGCCGCTTGTCCGTTTCCCCGCGATCATTCCGTTCAAGCCGATAGGGATAATCGGATTCAGACCAACAGGGCGCCATGATCGAATTCGGACACCTCACCCACGTTGGGCTCCGCCGCGACTTGAACGAAGACACCTATTACGGTGACAGCGAACTCGGGCTGTGGCTGGTGGCCGACGGCATGGGCGGACACGCCTGCGGCGAAGTGGCCAGCGCCCTGGCCCGCGAAACCATTGTGCGCGAGATCCGCGACGGCACCCCGCTGGCCCAGGCCATCCGCATTGCCGATGAAGAAATCATCCGCACTTCCAAGCGCCGCAACGACACTCTGCCGATGGGCACCACGGTGGTGGCGGTGCGCGTGCATGGCAACCGCTTCGAAGTGGCCTGGGTAGGCGACAGTCGGGCCTACCTGTGGCGCGACGGCAATCTGGCCCAACTCAGCCAGGACCACAGCTACGTGCAGGAACTGATCGTGCAGGGCTCGCTGACCAGCGAACAGGCGCGCTCCCACCCGCATCGCAATGTGGTCACCCAGGCCCTGGGCGTGACCGATCCCAATCATCTCAATGTCGAAACCATGACCGGAGAGCTGAAGCCCGGCATGCAGCTGCTGCTCTGCAGCGACGGCCTGACCGAAGAAGTGGACGACAAGGGCATCGCCAATACTTTGCGCCACAACGATTGCAGCGCGCAGGAATGCGTGGATACGCTGATCGCCGCGGCACTGGACGGCGGCGGCTCCGACAACGTCACCGCGATCCTGGTCCGCTGCCACTGATTCAATCACTGGTAGGAGCGCCCCATGGGCGCGAGCTTTTCCTGCAGCGAATCAAGAGCTCGCGCCCATGGGGCGCTCCTACACAGGCGCGAGGTCCCACAGGCATTTATCGCCTGATTTCTTGCGCAGCACGGCCAGGCGCGATTCGTGGGCGGCCAACTCGGCTTCGCTGATCAGCACGCGTGGCCGCGTTCCTTCCGACGGCAAGGCGAACACCGGCGTGGCCGTGGCCTGTTGCGAAGGCTCGTCGCCGCCGAAACCGATCTCGCTCTGCCCCGCGGTCAGGTGCAGATACACCTCGCACAACAGCTGCGCGTCGAGCAGTGCGCCGTGCAGCTGGCGGTGGGTGTTGTCCACGCCCAGGCGCTTGCACAGCGCGTCCAGCGAATTGCGCTGGCCGGGGAAGCGCTGGCGTGCCATCAGCAGCGAATCCTCCACCTGCACGCGGTCGCGCATGCGTCCATAGCGCTCGCCCAGCAACGACAGTTCGTTGTCCAGGAAGCCGATGTCGAAGGCGGCGTTGTGAATGATCAGCTCGGCGCCGTCGATGAACTGCAGAAAGCCGTCGGCGATATCGGCGAACAGCGGCTTGTCGGCCAGGAATTCCAGGCTCAGCCCGGTGACTTCCGCCGCGCCCTGCTCGAACTCGCGCTGGGGATTGATGTACTGGTGGTAGGTATTGCCGGTGGGCCGGCGTTCCATCAGCTCCACGCAGCCGATCTCCACCACGCGGTTGCCCTTCTTCCATTCGAGGCCGGTGGTTTCGGTATCCAGGATGATTTGGCGCATGCGGGCAGCTTACCTTGAGGGCTCGGATGCGAACAGCTTGAGCACATCGTCGTCAGGTGTCAGCTGCACCATCTTCTCGAACCGGAAGTCGAGTTTTTCCAGCACCCTTATCGAGCCGCCGTTGCGCGGATCGACGATGGCCACGATGCGCTGCAGCCCCAGCCGTTTGCGTGCATCGGCCAGCACCGCCGCACCGGCTTCCACCGCGTATCCGTGCCCGCAGAATTCCGGCAACAAGGCGTACCCAAGGTCGACATCGTCCAGAGTGGGACGATTGACCAGGCCGCACATGCCCACGGTCTGTCCGCTTTGTCTGGTCTGTACCCGATACAGTCCAAAGCCGTTGGCGCGGTAGCTGGTCATCGGCCCTTTGACGATGTAGCCGCGTGCATCCTCGAGGTTATGCACGCCGCGGTCGCCGATGTTTTCGAGAAAACTCGGCTCGTTGAGGAGCCTGTGCACGAAAACGATGTCTTCCTGCGATTGGTCCGAGAGTTCACGCAGTTGCAGACGTTCGGTTTCGATCATCGTTTCGCTCATCTGAATCAGCCCACCGACGCAGTGTCGCGGAACTTGATGGCTTCATTGCGCGCCAGCACGTCCACGCGTTCATTGTCCGGGTCGCCGGAATGGCCTTTGACCCAGCGCCATTCGATGGTGTGACGCTGGGTGGCGGCATGCAGGCGTTCCCAGAGGTCGCGGTTCTTGACTGGATCGCCGCCGGCGGTCTTCCAGTTGCGTCGCACCCAGTTGGCCATCCATTCGGTGATGCCCTGGCGTACGTATTGCGAATCGGTCTGCAGAGTGATCCGGCAAGGTTCGCTCAGCGCTTCCAGGGCCATGATCGCGGCCATCAGTTCCATGCGGTTGTTGGTGGTCAGGGCTTCGCCGCCGGCAAGCTCCCGTTCGCGTCCCTGGTAACGCAGGACGGCGCCCCAGCCGCCGGGGCCGGGATTGCCGAGGCAGGAGCCGTCGGTATGTACTTCCACTTCTTTCATTGCTGACCTTTGTCGAGAGAGACGCCCGAGTTCACGCGGGCGCAGCGCCGGCCCGCCACTGACGGGCGACCGGTGCAGGAGGAATCAAAGAGGCGGTGCGCTTCTCTGCTTCCAGTAAACAGACCGCGCGCAGCCGGCCGGGAGCCCGCACCTGCGATCCGGCCGCCAGGCGCCAGAGCGGGCCGAGATAGCTGACTTCGCCGCCACAGGGCTGCAGGCCGAGCTGGCGCAGCCGACGGCGCCAGTCCTGCACGTCGCGCGCTTGCAGGCCGCTGCTGCGCCAGCGGGCGCGATAGGGGCTCCACGGGTTGAGGACGAACAGCCACAGCCGTCCGCCCGGTGCCAGAACGCGCACGCTTTCTTCCAATAGCCCCTCCCTGCCATCGTCCAATGCGTGCTGCAGGACAAGATTGCCGATCGACTCGTTGGGCAGGGGCAGCGGCAATCCGCACTGCAGGCTGCCGGCATAGCGCTCGCCCCAGGGATGCAGCAGCAGGCTGCGGGGCGGCAATCCGGTCTCATCCGGCGCTGAGGCAGGCGCCAGAGGAGGCATCCAGAGCCAAGGCTGCTGCGCGGGCCGCGTAATCAGGGCGGCCCGGATGATCCTCTGTTCCGCCGCCAGCAAGGGCTGACCCCTTACCGTATCGAACCAGGCCAGGGCATCGGGTTGACGGCTGATCTGCAGGACAGGCATGTTCGGAATTGTAGAGGACCGCCCAACCGGCCGTCCCCTGGAAGTTGAATCCGCCTCCTTTGCCGCTGGTGACGAATGCGTCTGACCGCCCTGCCCGCCTTCGAAGACAACTACATCTGGGCCCTGGTGGACGACGACGGCAATGCCGTGATCGTGGACCCCGGCGATGCGGCCCCCGTACTGGCCGCCAGCGAAATGGGCCTGTGGCCCGCCGGCGTGCTGGTCACCCATCACCATCCCGACCATGCCGGCGGCCTGGCCGCCCTGTGCGAGCGTTGGCCTACCCTGCCCGTATTCGCGCCGGAGGACGCGCGGATTCCGCTTGCCAGCGAACGTGTCGGCGAAGGCTCCCGGTTCCACCTGAACGGCTGGGAATTCAATGTGCTGGCCGTACCGGGCCACACCCTGAGCCATATCGCTTTCCACGGTGGGAACGGCCACCTGTTCTGCGGGGATACCTTGTTCAGCATGGGCTGCGGGCGTCTGTTCGAGGGAACTCCGTCGCAAATGCTGGCCTCGTTGGATCGCCTGGCAAGCTTGCCCGGCGACACAGCCGTGTGTTGCGGCCACGAGTACACTCTGGCCAACGCAGCCTTCGCCCGGGCCGTGGACCCCGCCAACGACGCTTTGCGTCGCCGTACCGAGGAAGCCCAAGCCATGCGCCACGCCGGACGTCCTACCCTGCCCTCGACCCTGAGCGTCGAATTGGCCACCAATCCTTTCCTGCGCGTGGACGCGCCGGCGGTCCGCGAGGCGATCGCGCGCCAGTTGGGGCGCATGCCTGCGGACCGGGTGGAAGCCTTCGCCGAATTGCGGCGCTGGAAGGATGGTTTCCGCGCATGAGGGTGCGTGGCTGCCGCGCATGGTCTTTGCTGTGCGCGCTGGGAATTTGCGGTGTGCTGCAGGCGGCCGAACCGGCGGACGAACCGCCAGGTAAAAACGGCGGCGCCGACTCCGGCAATTCCAGCTTCGCTCTGGCCACGAGCGCGTCGGCCGTGGACGGCCCTCCACTCGAGCTCGCATCGGTACCCGTCTCCAATCAGCGCAACGGACGCGAAATCTACGAAAGCTTCCGCGCCGGCTTGGCCGACCCCGCTTGCGATGCCGCTGCCACCAGCGCGCGCTGGAAGAAGCACTTCGGCCACGCCCCCGGGCAATTGGCGCGGACCAACGACGATCTGCTGCCGCTGTTCGGCTATGTGGTCGATTCGCTGCGCCAAGCCGACCTGCCCACCGAATTCGCCCTGATCCCCTTCGTCGAAAGCGGCTACAAGCCCGGCGCGCGCAGCGCCAGCGGTCCTGCCGGGCTGTGGCAGTTCATCGGCGTGACCGCACGCAATCATGGGGTCGCCATGCGCAGCGGCTATGACGGGCGCCTGTCGCCGGTGGATTCCACCCAGGCGGCCGTGCGTTACCTGAAGACCCTGCATGGGATGTTCGGCGGCGACTGGCGGCTGGCGGTGATGGGCTACAACGCCGGCGAGTACCGCATCCTGCAATCGATGCGCCGCGCCGGCATGAACGCGCAGAACGCCAAACCCGCGCAACTGCCCGGACTATCGGGCATCACCTATGCGTATGTGGAAAAACTCCATGCTTTGGCCTGCATCTTCCAGCAGGCCGACGACCGTGAGGAATGGCTGCGGGCCCTGGACCGCGACGTCCCGCGCCTGGCTTCGCAAGCGCTGCCCGGCGATGTCGCCAACCTGGACGAATGGGCCAAGCGCCAGGGCCACGACAGCGCCCTGTTGCGGCGGCTCAACCCGGCGCTCGCCGCCGGCCTTTCGCGCGGCGGCAAATCTTTACGGGTACTCGCGCCTTCCAGCACAGCCGTAGCGATCACCGCCGGTAACCAGACCGCATACCTCCCTGCGCTTCCAGCCCCTGCTCAACCGAAACCCTCCCCGGCAGCGGTTTCCAGCCGATCCGCCTCCGCTGGTTCGCATACCGTGCGGCGCGGCGAATCGGTCTGGACCATCGCCCACCGCTACGGCCTGCCGCCGCAGCAATTGCTGGCCCGCAACGGCCTGGCCAGCACCGCGGTGCTGCAACCGGGCATGATCCTGAAGCTGGAAGGCGACGACGGCGGTAACTGAGACAGTCATTACTCAATGACCGATCAAGCGGCATGCACGTAGGTCGGGGCTACGCCCCCGACACCGTTAACCTAAGGTCATGCGTTGCCTGCATCGGCCACATAAAGCCCGTACCTGACCCGGGGCCGACTTGCCTGGACTCAATAAATGACACACATGAAAAAGCCCGGCGATACCGGGCTTTTTTATTGCCGATGCGAGGAATTCAGAGCTTGTCTTCGCGCCGGGTGATCTTGTACTGCTTGCGCAACGCGCCCACGTAGGAGGCCACATCGCCAGCGGCGCCCATCTGCGCCACCTGCTGTTGCAGCTGCATACGCTGTTCCGGGGTGATTTTGGTCAGATCGCCTTCGGTGACCTTGTTGACCGCAAAGACCGCGTAGTTCCCGTCCTCCATCCGCGCCTTTCCAGCCGACGCCTTGCCGGCGGCCGGCTTTTGCGTTGCGAAAATGGCCGCATTGATTTCCGGCGACGGCATCGGCGCGCCGCGTGGAATGCCCGGAAGCTCGCCGCTCTGCAACTTGTCGGCCGCGGCGATGGCCTGCAGGGTTTCGCCCTTGGCGATGCGGGCCAGGATCGCGTCCGCGGCTTTTTCCGCCGCTTTGGCGGCGCGGTCGGCGCGAATCGCGGCGATGACGGCATCGCGAACCTGGGCGATCGGCTGCGCCTGTTCCGGCGTGTGCTGCAGCACGCGAATGAAGACCGAGTGCTTCGGGGCGATCTCGATCGGATCGCTGACCGTACCGTCCTGCACCAGCGAATCGGAGAACGCCGCGCGCAGAACCGCCGGGTTGGCCGCGATGCCCGATGCCGTGGCCCGCGAAAACGGACCGATGCGCTGCACGGGCAATCCCACCGCCTTGGCCGCTGGCGCCAGCGAAGTGGGATTCTTCAACACTTCGTTCACCACGCGCCCTGCCAGATCGTTGTAGACGCGCTCGCCGTCCGCTTCGGCCTGCTCGCGGGCCAGCACGTCGCGCACTTCCTCGAACGACTTGCCCTGACCCGGCTTGATCTCGCGCAATTGCAGTACGTGATAGCCGAACTCGGTCTTGATCGGGCCGGTGATCTCGCCGGCCTTCATCGCGAACAATGCATCTTCGAATGCCTTGGTCATTACCCCGCGATCTACCCAACCCAGGTCGCCGCCGCCGTCCTTAGAGCCGGGATCTTCGGAGTTAGCCTTGGCCAGCACCGCGAAATCCGCGCCCGGCTGACGCGCCTGTGCTGCCAGCGCGGCCGCTTTCTGCTCTCCGACTTTCTGCGCGGCAGCATTCGCGTCCGCAGGCACCATGATCAGGATGTGCGAAGCCAGGCGCTGTTCGCCGGTCATGAAGCGCGACTTCTCCTGCTCATAGCGCGCGCGCAAAGCCGCTTCGTCCACCGGCGTTACCGGCGTGCCCGGCGCGACGCTGCCGTCCACATCCACGTATTCCAGGGTGACCGATTCGCCTTGCTTGTAGTTGGCCGGGTGCGCGTCGTACCAGGCCTTGATCTGCGCGTCGGTGACTGCGGCGGTGTCGGCGTTGGCTTCGGGCGCCTTCAATGCCGCAATGGTGACGTCGCGGGTCTCGCCCAGCAACCTGATCAGACGGTCCATTTCCTTTCCGGTGACGAAGCCGGATTCGCCGATTCCCTGCGGAATCAGCGCCATCTGCAAACGGTCGCGCTCCTGCTGCTCGAACGCCACCGGAGTGAGCGCGGGCACCTGCGAAGAAAGCAGAGTCGTATAGCGGGCCGCATCGAACTTGCCGTCGACCTGGAAAGCGGGTTCCTTGGCGATCGATTGCCGCACCGCTTCACTGCTGACCGCAATGCCGGAACGCTTGGCGTTGAGCTGCATGACCTTCTGGTCGATCAGCTGGTCCAGCACCAGCAGTTTGTTTTCCTTGGTTTCGAATTCGCGCGGGTCGAAGTTCTCGCCCATCGCCTGTCGCTGCTGCTGCCGCGCCTGTTCGAAACGATTGCGGAATTCTTCCTGGGTCACTTCCTCGTGCTGCCACAGCATGGAAACCGGCCACCAGGCAGGGGCGGATTTCCACCAGGTGGGCGGCGCTTCGACCTTGGCCACGGCATTGTCGGTGCCACCGCCCATGTATTCGTTCACGCCGACGAAGGCGAACGGAATGATCAACAGGCCGAGGACAACAGTGGCTATCCAACCGGAAGTCTTGTCGCGAAGTGTCTGCAGCATCGGGGCATTCGGCCTGATTTCTCGTAAGCCGCGCAGTTTAGCGTGCTTGAGAGAGCCTGTTAACGCCAACTTCCCCAATCGTCCTGCCCGACGGCATGGATTCAGGCCGAAACATCCAGGCCAAAACAGAAAAGGCGCCTTTCGGCGCCTTTCTGTTTCAAATATGGCGGAGTGGACGGGACTCGAACCCGCGACCTCCGGCGTGACAGGCCAGCATTCTAACCAACTGAACTACCACTCCGCTTTGAAGAACTCTTGCAGCAACCGGGCAAACCCGGCGACCGCGGTACACCCGAAGGTGGTGGGTGCTGAGGGTTTCGAACCCCCGACCCTCTCCGTGTAAGGGAGACGCTCTACCGCTGAGCTAAGCACCCTGGTGCTAGGCCGACACCGAAGCGTCGGCGGCGAGCAGATTAGTTTACGGCATCCTTCAGGGCCTTACCAGCCTTGAACGCAGGATTTTTCGACGCAGCGATGTTGATGGTGTCGCCGGTCTTGGGGTTACGGCCGGTGCGGGCAGCGCGTTCGCGTACCTGGAAGGTGCCGAAACCGACGACGGTAACGCTGTCGCCCTTCTTCAGCGCCTTGGTCACCGAGGAGATGACCGCATCCACCGCACGCGCGGCATCGGCCTTGCTCAGATCGGCGGACTCAGCAACTTGGTCGATCAATTCTGTTTTGTTCATGTAGTAACTCCCTGTGCGGAATGACCGCGGATTGAGTAATCGGACTTACCCGGACCGATAGTCTGGGGATCGTCCGATCAAGGGTGCCGTGAAGCGCGTCATGAAATCAGGCGCCCGCGGGTCCTTCATTTATACCAGTGGCCGGATACCCACGCAAGGCGAAAAGCCAATAATGGCGCGGGTTTCGCGGGTTTTACCGCTTGTCATTGTCACTGAATTAATGCTTGACGTCGGGCTGTGCGGGGGTCTTTCCGGACTCCCGCACGGGCAGCTTCTCGCCGCCGCCGGACGCGGCCGGGGTCAGCGGACGCTCCAATGCCAGATCCAGCACCTCATCGATCCACCGCACCGGCACGATCTTCATGCCCTGAGTGACGTTGGCCGGGATATCGGCCAGATCCTTGCGGTTCTCCTCGGGAATGATCACGGTGGTGATGCCGCCGCGGATCGCCGCCAGCAGCTTCTCCTTCAGCCCGCCGATCGCCGACACGCGTCCACGCAGGGTGATTTCGCCGGTCATCGCCACATTGGCGCGCACCGGATTCTTGGTCAGCGTGGAAATCAGCGCCGTGGCCATGGCGATACCCGCGCTGGGGCCGTCCTTCGGTGTGGCGCCATCGGGCACGTGCAGATGCACGTCCTGCTTCTGCAGGAAATCGGTGTCGATACCCAGACTTTCCGCACGCGAACGCACTACCGACAAAGCAGCCGAAGCGGATTCCTTCATCACATCGCCCAACTGGCCCGTCAGGGTCAGACCGCCTTTGCCGGGGACCAGGCTGACTTCGATCTGCAGCAAGTCGCCGCCGACCTCGGTCCAGGCCAGGCCGGTGACCAGACCGATCTCGTTCTGCTCTTCGGCGCGACCGAAATCGAAGCGGCGCACGCCCTGGTATTTCTCCAGGTTCTTGGAAGTGACGCTGATCGCAGCGGTTTTCTTCTTGGCGGGTTTCGGGCCGGCCAAAGCGATCTCCTTGACCACCTTGCGGCAGATCTTGGCGATTTCGCGCTCCAGATTGCGCACGCCCGATTCGCGCGTGTAATAGCGCACGATGTCGCGAATGGCGCCTTCCGCGATCTTCAGTTCCTCGGTCTTCAGGCCATTGGCCTTCAGTTGCTTGGGAATCAGGTAGCGCTCGGCGATGTTGAGTTTTTCTTCCTCGGTGTAGCCCGGAATCCGGATCACTTCCATGCGGTCCAGCAACGGGCCGGGGATGTTGAGCGAATTGGCCGTGGCCACGAACATCACTTCGGACAGATCCAGATCCACTTCCAGATAATGGTCGTTGAAGGCGTTGTTCTGCTCCGGATCCAGCACTTCCAGCAGGGCCGAGGACGGATCGCCGCGGAAGTCCATCGACATCTTGTCGATTTCATCCAGCACGAACAGCGGGTTCTTGGTCCCGGTCTTGTTGAGGTTCTGCACGATGCGGCCCGGCATGGAACCGACATAGGTGCGGCGATGGCCGCGGATCTCGGCTTCGTCGCGCACGCCGCCCAGCGACATGCGCACGAACTTGCGGTTGGTGGCCTTGGCGATGCTCTGCCCCAGCGAAGTCTTACCCACGCCCGGCGGGCCGACCAGGCACAGTATCGGGCCGCGCATCTGCTTCACGCGCGTCTGCACCGCCAGATATTCCAGGATGCGTTCCTTCACTTTTTCCAGGCCGTAGTGGTCGGAGTCCAAGGTGTCCTGAGCCACCTTGAGATCCTTGCGCACCTTGCTGCGCTTCTTCCACGGTACGCCCAACAGCCAATCGAGGTAATTGCGCACCACCGCGGCCTCGGCCGACATCGGCGACATCTGCTTGAGTTTGTTGAGCTCGTTCTTGGCCTTGGTCTCCACCACCTTGGGCATGCCGGCTTCGGCCACCTTGCGGGCCAGGTCTTCCAGTTCGTTGGGCGCATCGTCCAGCTCGCCCAATTCCTTCTGGATGGCCTTCATCTGTTCGTTGAGGTAGTACTCGCGCTGGCTCTTCTCCATCTGCGACTTGACCCGGCCGCGGATGCGCTTTTCAAGCTGCTGCACGTCGATCTCGCCGTCCACGAAACCCACCAGCAGTTCCAGGCGGTCGCCGACCTCGATGGTTTCCAGCAGGCGCTGCTTGTCGCTCAGACGCACGCCCAGGTGCGCGGCGATGGTGTCGGCCAGACGGCTGGGTTCATCGATGCCGGCCAGCGTCTGCAGCAGCTCGGGCGGCAGCTTGCGGTTGGTCTTCACGTATTGCTCGAACAGGCTCATCAGCGAACGCGCCACGGCTTCCACTTCGCGCCCTTCGCGCAGATCGCTGGATTCGATTTCCTCGCCGCGGCCGTACAACGAGCCGTCGCGTTCGCTGACATCGGTTACGTTCACCCGCGCCGTGCCTTCCACCAGCACCTTGATGGTGCCGTCGGGAAGTTTCAGCAGTTGCAGCACCTGGGCCAGGGTGCCGATCGAATACATGTCGGCGGCCGTCGGGTCATCGGTCTCGGCGGATTTCTGTGCGAGCAGCAGGATGCGCTTGTCGGCTTCCATCGCCTGCTCGAGCGCGCGCATGGATTTGTCGCGGCCTACGAACAACGGAATGACCATGTGCGGGAAGACCACGACATCGCGCAACGGCAATACCGGCAAGTCGAGAAGATGGGAATCGGAACGGGCCATGGGGGCTCCAGAGTGCGGACAAGGCGGTGCAAGGCACCATGGCCCCGTTATGGGGCCATCCGCGAAGGGATGCAAGTGGAAACGGGACAGGGCCTCGGAAAACCGTTGGAGTTCAACGGCTTGGACGACTTATTCGGCCGAGGCGACCTTGGGCTGTGCGGGCGTGTTCTGATAGATCAGGTACGGCTCGGACTTATGCTCGATCACCGATTCGTCCACCACCACCTTGCCCACGTTTTCCAGCGAAGGCAGGTCGTACATCGTGTCCAATAGCACCGATTCGACGATGGTGCGCAGGCCGCGCGCGCCGGTCTTGCGCTTGAGCGCCTTGCGGGCGATCGCCGACAGCGCATCGGGACGGAACTCCAGCTCCACGCCTTCCATATCGAACAGTTTCTTGAACTGTTTGGTGATGGCGTTCTTGGGTTCGGTCAGGATCTTGATCAGAGCCGGCTCGTCCAGCTCTTCCAGGGTCGCCACCACCGGCAAGCGGCCGACGAATTCCGGGATCAGGCCGAACTTGATCAGGTCTTCCGGCTCCACTTCCGACAGCACCTTGCCCATCTCGGCCTTGATCGTGGAACTCTTGATCTTCGAGCCGAAACCAATACCGCTGGCTTCGGTGGAACGCTGCTGGATGATCTTGTCCAGGCCGGCGAACGCACCACCGCAAATGAAGAGGATGTTCTTGGTGTCGACCTGCAGGAATTCCTGCTGCGGGTGCTTGCGGCCGCCCTGCGGCGGCACGCTGGCCACGGTGCCTTCGATCAGCTTCAGCAGCGCCTGCTGCACGCCTTCGCCGGACACGTCGCGGGTGATCGACGGATTTTCGCTCTTGCGCGAGATTTTGTCGATTTCATCGATGTAGACGATGCCCTGCTGCGCCTTGTCGACATCGTAGTCGCACTTCTGCAGCAGCTTCTGGATGATGTTCTCCACGTCTTCGCCCACGTAACCGGCTTCGGTCAGAGTGGTGGCGTCGGCAATGGTGAACGGCACGTTGAGCAGGCGCGCCAGGGTCTCGGCCAACAGGGTCTTGCCCGAGCCGGTGGGACCGGCCAGCAGGATGTTGGACTTGGCAAGTTCGACTTCGTCGTTCTTGCTGCGGCTCTCGATGCGCTTGTAGTGGTTGTAGACGGCCACGGCCAGGGTGCGCTTGGCGCGCTGCTGGCCGATCACGTACTGGTCCAGGACCTCCAGGATCTCGCGCGGCTTGGGCAGGCTGCTGCGCGCGGACTGGGCCTTTTCCTCGAGTTCCTCGCGGATGATGTCGTTGCACAGCTCCACGCATTCATCACAGATGAACACGCTCGGGCCCGCGATCAACTTGCGGACTTCGTGCTGGCTTTTGCCGCAGAACGAACAGTAGAGGATCTTGTTGCTGTCGCCGGAACGGCTTTGCCGGTCTTCGCTCATGCTTCGGTTGTCCAGTCACCCGACCCGTCGAGCGGGTGTTCGGTTTGAGAATAGCAGTTCCGGCCGCGCGATGGGTGCGCGGGCCGGAAACAGGTGTAAACGTTATATCCCCGGGCTTTCAGCGGCTCTATCAACGGGTTCAGCCAGCCTGAATGGAGTCTTCCGGGCGGCGTTCCAGGACCTGGTCGACCAATCCGTAGGCCACGGCGTCGGCAGCGCTCTTGAAATTGTCGCGCTCGGTGTCGCGGGCGATGGTTTCCAGCGACTGCCCGGTGTGCTTGGCCATGATCTCGTTCAGGCGGGCGCGCATAGCGAGGATCTCGCGGGCCTGGATGTCGATATCGGTGGCCTGGCCCTGGGAGCCGCCGGAGGGCTGGTGGATCATCACGCGGGAGTTGGGCAGTGCGTAACGCTTGCCCGCGGCGCCCGCCGACAGCAGCAAAGCGCCCATGCTGCAGGCCTGGCCGACGCAGATGGTGCTCACGTCAGGCTTGATGTACTGCATGGTGTCGTAGATCGCCATGCCGGCGGTGACCACACCGCCGGGCGAATTGATGTAGAAGCTGATGTCTTTTTCGGGGTTCTCGGCTTCCAGGAACAGCATCTGGGCAACGATGACGTTGGAGACATGATCGTCCACGCCGCCGACCAGGAAGATCACGCGTTCCTTCAGCAGTCGCGAATAGATGTCGTAGGCCCGCTCGCCGCGGCTGGTCTGTTCGACCACCATCGGGACCAGGTTCAGGGCTTGGGGCTGGATAAGGCTCATGTGTGGTTTCAACCTGGTTGAGGGTGGGAACGCCCGGGTGCGGACATCCGGGCACTGGCTGCATGCTGCTTGAGGGCACGCTGCTTACTGGCGGATGGCTTCCTGGAAAGACAGCGCCTGCTCGGTGTGCTGGGCGCGCTCGGCGATCCAGTCGATCACCTGCTCTTCCATCACCCGGTTCTGCAGTCCACTCATCAACTGGGGATCGTTGCGGTACAACTCAATGACCTGCTCCGGCTCTTCGTAGGTCGAGGCGATCAGACGCAGCGTCTCGTTCAGGCGCTTGGAGTCCAGGCGCAACTGGTTGGTCCGGGCGACCTCGCCCACCAGCAGGCCGACCAGCACGCGTTTGCGGGCGGCGTCCTTGAAGCCTTCATGGGCATCGGCCGGCACCTGCACCTGCTGGCCGTTGCGCTGGGCCTGTTCCACGGTCTGCTGGAGCATGGCGCGGGCTTCGTTTTCGACCAGACGGGGCGGCATTTCCACATGCGCGTAGGCGGCGATCAGCTGTTCGCCCACTTCGCGGCGCAGGCGCGTCATCAGCGCGCCTTTGAGTTCGCGCTCCAGATTGGTGCGAATGTCGGAGCGGAACTGCTCCACATCGCCGCCCTTCACACCGAAGCTCTTGACGAATTCCTTGTCCACTTCCGGCATCACCGACTCGGAAACCTCGGTGACCTTGAGGTAGACCTGGACCTGGCGGCCGGCCAGCTGGGCCACGCGCCAATCGGCCGGGAAATTGACCGTGAAGTCCTTTTCCTCGCCCTTGGCCATGCCTACCAGCGCATTCTCGATGTCGCTGTACATCACACCCGAACCGATCAGGGTGGCGCCTTTCTCGATGCCTTCTGCCGGCAGACGCTCTTCGCCGGCCTGCGACCAAGTCTCCAGGGCCACGCGGTCGCCCTGCTGGGCGGCGCGCTGCACCGGCTGGAAGGTACGGCGCTGCAGGCGCAGGTTTTCGATCATCTGGTCGATGTCGGCATCGACGACTTCTGCGGTGTGGCGGGTCACGTTGAGTTTGGCGACGTCGATATCGCCGAAATCGGGCACCACTTCGAAGGTGGCGACCCACTCCAGCTCACCGGCGCCGGCCGGCTCCAGACGTGGATTGCCGGCCAGCCGCAGCGACTGTTCGCGCACGGCCGAATCGAAGGTTTCGCGCAGAAGGCCGTTCAGCGCCTCGCTGCGGACCTGCTGCCCGTAACGCTGCTCGATCACTTTCTGCGGCACTTTGCCAGGGCGGAAGCCCTTGATGCGCGCGGTGCGGGCCAGCTCGCGCAGGCGGCCGCCGATATGGGTGTCCAGGCGCTCGGCCGGAAGGGTGAAACTCATGCGGCGCTCGAGGTTGCCGAGCGATTCGACCGAAACTTGCATATCCACTGACTCCTGGGCCACGGAAACGTCCGCGGCACGATGTTGATGATCTGACTGGCCGGAGGCCCAGTCGCAGGACTGGCGCGGCACCGGCGCAACGCAATAGTTTCGCCGATTACGGGGTTGGCTGCCAGCTAATGGCTGCGGAAGGGCCTTGCGGGGACCGGCAACGCGGGGGTTTCGCCGGACAATGCCGGCCTCTTCCTCTGGCGGGCACGCGAAAAAGTACCAATTCCGGGCAATTGGTCGGGAAAACAGCCCGTTAGCCGGCATCCGGACGCGCTGCGGCGCGCTTGGTTATTACCGCCACTGAAGGCTGGGCGCGGCGCGGTGCGAAAGGCGGGACTCGAACCCGCACGGGGGTTACCCGTCAGAACCTAAATCTGGTGCGTCTACCAATTCCGCCACTTTCGCTGGTCCGCAGCCATTGTATCCGCCAGCCGGGCCGGCCACCAAAAAACAGCCGGGATGACAGTACGTTCCGGATTGGGTAGCTGTGGAGGGTTGGGACCTTCGACCTGCCAACGAGCCGGTCCCGGCAACGCTTGAAGGCGTTTACTGTTGGGACTAGAGTGCCGGTAAATCCAACGGACGGTGACCTCATGCGCGCAGCAATCCTTTGCTTTTTCCTCCTGTTGTCAGCTCCTGCCCTGGCGGACACCTATGCCTTTGGCAGTCGCCTTGTGGTGTCCGGTGACGGGGCCGGCAAAGTGATGGACGTCGCCGGCAAGCCCGATCGCATCGTAAATCTGGAAAATGAGCAGGGCGCCGTCTACGGCGAACGCTGGGACTACTACCTCAGCGGCAAGACAGTCTCCATCTACCTGATCGGCGGCATCGTCAAGCAGATTACTGAAGCCCGTTGATGTCCAAGCACGGAAATCAGAGCAGTTGTGCCTGGTTGTCGTCGCAGCTCTCTTGAAGATCTGCTAGTTGACCGCGTCCCTCGCCCTTCCCGACCGTGTAACGAGTCCGCCGCAACCAGTCCCCTTTGAAGGGTACGACCACGAGCCCATTTCGTGGAGCCTGCAGGACTTGGTGATTTTCCGGGAGAGTTTTCTGGAGGCAACAAAAAAGGCACCCTTTCGGATGCCTAAGTTGTTGTTTTATTTGGTGGGCTGTGAAGGATTCGAACCTTCGACCTATTGATTAAGAGTCAACTGCTCTACCAACTGAGCTAACAGCCCTGAAACTGTGGATATTGTAACAAGTCGCAGCGGCGTCAGGAACCCGCTGCGGCCTCTCGGTATGGGGTGGAAGACGGGATTTGAACCCGCGACCCCCGGAATCACAATCCGGTGCTCTAACCAACTGAGCTACATCCACCATACAAAACGAACTATCAGTACAACCTACCGCAATGGCGCGCCCGACAGGACTCGAACCTGTAACCGCCGGCTTAGAAGGCCGGTGCTCTATCCGGTTGAGCTACGGGCGCTCGGTCCGGATTGTCGCATCCAGCCGGTGGACATCCTATCCGGCAGCATCCCGACAGCGGCGACACCTGAAATGGTCGGGGTAGAGGGATTCGAACCCCCGACCCTCTGGTCCCAAACCAGATGCGCTACCAGACTGCGCTATACCCCGACTCGGGCCCCGCATTGCCGTGCAGGCCAACAAGGCCGCGTATTGTCGGAAGCTGCGCCCCTGCTGTCAAACGAATGTCGCCCGGCAGCCCCTGTTTAGATAACGCTCATGCGATATCCTCGGAGCTTGGGGACGAAGGTCCGAAACGACAGGAGCAGGCAAAGATGATACGCAGCGGCAATCCGGCACTGAAAGAATCCACCTTCCTCGATCTGGGCAGCGGCGCGGTGGTTTCCCGCGACGCCGGCGCGATGACCCTGAACGGCACCGTCAACAAGACCGGCATCCTGTTGCTGCTGTCTGTGCTGACGGCCGCTTTTGCGTGGAATCAGATCGAATTCACGGCCGACGGCGCGACTGGCGGCGGCATTTATCTGTGGGGCGGCCTGATCGGCGGTTTCGTGCTGGCGCTGATCACTACCTTCAAGAAAACCTGGGCCCCGGTCACCGCGCCGATGTACGCGCTGGTGGAGGGTTTGTTCCTGGGCGCTATCTCGGCGATCTACAACAACCTGTACAACGGAATCGTGCTGCAGGCGGTGATGCTGACCATGGGCACGCTATTCGCCCTGCTGTTTGCTTACCGCAGCGGTCTGATCAAGGCCACCGAGAACTTCAAGCTTGGTGTGGTCGCTGCAACAGGCGGCATTTTTCTGGTCTATCTGGCCACGATCGTGCTGGGCTTGTTCAATATCAACATTCCGCTGATCCACGAATCGGGCATCGTCGGCATCGGCTTCAGCCTGTTCGTGATCGTGATCGCGGCGCTGAACCTGGTGCTGGATTTCGATTTCATCGAAACCGGCGTGGAACAGGGCGCACCGAAATACATGGAGTGGTACGGCGCGTTCGGCCTGATGGTCACCCTGGTGTGGCTGTACATCGAGTTCCTGCGTCTGCTGTCCAAGCTCAATTCGCGCTGAAGCTGGCCGTTTCCGAAATCCGAAAAAGGGGCGCGATGCGTCCCTTTTTCTTTCAGGCGTCAGCAGTGATGGACGATGCTTTGCGGCGATGCGGCCACAGCATGAAAGCGATGGTCACCGCGACCAGGAACCAGCAGTAGTGCGCTTTGCCCACCAGCGCCAGCGGCGACAGGCCGGCCAGCGATGCGGCAAGCAGGATCTGCGCGCCATAGGGCAACAGGCTCTGCACGCTGCAGACGAAGATATCCAGCAGGCTGGCAGCGCGTGCGGGCGGTACGTCGTGGCGCTCGGCGATGTCGCGCGCGACGCTTCCGCTGATCAGAATGGCCACCGTGTTGTTGGCGGTGAACACATCGGTGACCGATGCCAGCGCGGCGATGCTCCACTCGCCCGTCCGCCTGCCGTCGCTGCCGCGCGCGATGCGTGAAATCGCCCTGGCCAACCAGGCCAGACCGCCACTGGCCTTGATCAGCGCGCCCAGGCCGCCGATGAACAACGCCAGCAGGGTGATTTCCACCACGCTCTCGAAACCGGCATAGATATCGGTGGAGAACGCCGCTATTCCGTAATCCTGCCCCGTGAAGTAGCCGAACAACCCCGCGACCACCAGGCCTATGCTCAACACCAGCAGCACATCCAGGCCGATCACCGCCAATACCAGCACCAGCACATAGGGCAGCACCAGCCAGGGCGTGGCCGATTGAGCGGCTTGCGCCGGCGAGGCTTCCCCGGCGAAGGCCAGAACCAGCACGGTCAGCAGCGCCGCCGGCAACGCGATCTTGAGGTTCTCGCGGAATTTTTCGCGCACGCTGCAGCCCTGGGTGCGCGCGGCGGCGATGGCGGTGTCCGAGATCACCGAGAGGTTGTCGCCGAAGGTGGCGCCGCCGATAACCGCGCCGATCACCAGCGCGCGGTCCAGCCCCGACGCATCGGAAATGCCCAAGGCGATAGGCGCGACTGCGGCGATGGTGCCCATGGACGTGCCGATCGCCAGCGACAGGAACCCGGCGATCAGAAACATCCCCGGCAGGATCAACGCCGGCGGCAGCGCGCCCACCCCCAGCGAGACCACCGCATCCACCGCGCCGATCTGCTTGGTGACCATGGCGAACGCACCCGCCAACAGGAAGATCAGGCACATCAGGATGATGTTGGAGTCGCCGATGCCTTCCAGCAGCGTATCGACGGCCTTCACCCCACGCCGGTGCGCGATCCACAACCCCAGCGCCAATGCCGGCAGGATCGCCACCGGTGCGTGCAACTGGTAGAAGCCCATCGCATCGCCCTGCGCGGTGAAGTACAGGCCCGCTCCAAAAAAGATGAGCAGGAAGACCAGCAGCGGAGTCAGCGCGACGGCGCTGGGGCGGACTTGCATGGGGTCGCTCTAACTGTTTCGGGGGAATGCAATTGTGCGTGGCATCGACCGACGCCAGAAAGCCCATGTCTGGGACACGCGAAAACAAAAACGGGACGCTGAGCGTCCCGTTAGGCCAATCGCACGACGGTGGCGATCAGAGGCGGCTGGCGATCGCTTTGGCGAAGGACATCGTGGTGCCCTCGCCGCCCAGGTCCGGGGTCAGCGAATCCTTGGCTTCCAGGGTCGCCACGATCGCGTTGCGCAAACGCTCGGCATTCTGCGGCTGACCGATATGGTCCAGCATCTGCGCAGCGCCCAGCAACAGCGCGCAGGGATTGGCGATACCTTTCCCGGCAATGTCCGGCGCCGAGCCGTGCACCGCTTCGAAGATCGCTGCCTCGGTGCCGATGTTGGCGCCCGGCGCCAGGCCCAGGCCGCCGACCAGACCGGCGCACAAGTCGGAGATGATGTCACCGAACAGGTTGGTGGTGACGATGATGTCGAACTGCTCCGGACGCATCACCAGCTGCATGCAGGTGTTGTCCACGATCATTTCGTTGCACTGGATATCCGGATACTGCGCCGCGACTTCGCGCGCCACTTTCAGGAACAGACCGGAGGTGGATTTCAGAATGTTGGCCTTGTGCACCACCGTGACCTTCTTGCGCCCGGTCTTGCGGGCCAGATCGAAGGCGTAGCGCACAATGCGCTCGGAACCGGTGCGCGTGATCTTCTGGGTCAGCAGTGCGGTTTCGCCGTCTTCCGACACGCTCTGGCCTTCGCCGATGTAGGCGCCTTCGGTGTTTTCGCGCACCGTGATCAGGTCCACGCCGCTCGGGAACCGCGACTTCGTATTCGGGAACGACTTGGCCGGCCGCACATTGGCGTACAGGTCGAAGCGCTTGCGCAATTCGACGTTGATCGAGCTGAAACCTTCGCCTACCGGCGTGGTCAGCGGGCTCTTCAGAGCGATGCGGTTCTTGCGGATGGAATCCATGGTGGCTTGCGGCAGCAGCTCGCCATGCTTTTCCAGGGCGGCCAGACCGGCATCGGCGTCCTCGTAGGCCAGGCCGACCTTCATGCTGTCGAGCACGTACAGAGCGGCGTCCATGATTTCCGGGCCGATGCCATCGCCGCGGATGACGGTGATCGTCTGGGTCATTGCGTTGGGGTTCCGAACAGGGGCGAGGGCGCTGCAGGTTGCCCAGCGCAGTCGCGGGAAGAAGGGATGCGCCAATTATGCCCGATTGGGGCTTTGGACCCCAAATGGACGATGGCCTCAGGCTTTTCCTTCTCCCACCGGGAGAAGAGCCTGCCCCGTACTTGATACGGGTGGCGCGCAGCGACGGACGCCCCCGCAGGAAGTACCCTTGGGGTATGAGGGAATGGCAATTCCGATCCACGGAAACCACATCGCCATCTGACGGCCCACTCCCTCATCCGCCCTTCGGGCATCTTCTCCCGGTGGGAGAAGGAACAGCCTTTACCCGTGATCGTCGGCAGCAGGCGCAGCCGCCCCCGCCTCCAACTGGTCCAGAAAATCCACCGCCCGCCGCAGATGCGGAATGACGATGGAGCCGCCCACCACCAGCCCGACCGAGAAAGTCTCGAAGAACTCCTCGCGGCTGACTCCGGCGTCCTTGCACTGGGCCACGTGGTAGCTGATGCAATCGTCGCAACGCAGCACCATGGACGCGACCAACCCCAACAGTTCCTTGGTCTTCACGTCCAGCGCGCCGGCCTGGTAGGTCTGCGTGTCCAATGCGAAGAAGCGGCGCACGACCTGGTTGGGTTCGGCCAGGATGCGGTCGTTCATGCGCTGACGGAACTGGGTGAACTCGGCCAGCCGGTCGCCGCCCTGGTTTTCCTTGCCGCCGCTCATGCCGTCTCTCCCGCCTGGCCGGCCAGCAGCGGTTCGAGCTTGCCGGCGCGATGCAAGGCGATCATGTCGTCGTAACCGCCCACATGGGTCTGGCCGATGAATATCTGCGGCACACTCGTGCGATTGGTCTTGGCGATCATCTCCTGGCGCTGCCCGAAATCCAGGTCGATGCGCACCTCGGTCCAGACTTGGCCCTTGCTTTTGAGGAAGTTCTTGGCGGCCACGCAATACGGACAGATGGCGCTGGTGTAAAGAGTGATTTGCGGCGCGCCGGTTACGGCATTGCCGGTTACAGCAGGATCAGTCACGGGAATTCTCGGCAACTATCATGGTCTGAAGACTATGGTGGCATGGCGGAACCTTACCAGCCTGCAAAGTGGAACGCTGCGGGCCGGGATGGAGCGGGCTTGGACGAAGCAAGTTAACCACCTATTCACCCGGCTGCTGACCCCGCAGGTCATCCTGCGCCACGATTCGATGGTTTTCCCTGGAGTAACGCTTGCGCCCTTCCCTGCTCGCCCTCGCTCTGACGCTGGCAATCGCGGCCCCGCTGGTCCGGGCGCAGGACTCGAAACTTCCGGATATCGGCTCTTCGGCCGGTGAACTGCTGACCCCGGCGCGCCAGGCCGAATACGGCGGCATGATGCTGCGCGAATTGCGCAACTATGGTTACCTGCTGGAAGACCCGTTGTTGAAAGAATGGCTGCAGGACATGGGAGGACGGCTCGGCGCCGACAGCGACCAACCGCGCCAGCCCTTCACTTTCTTCCTGCTCAAGGACCGGCAGATCAACGCGTTTGCCACCCTGGGCGGATACATCGGCGTCAATGCCGGCCTGATCCTGACTGCCGAGCGCGAGGACGAAGTGGCGGCAGTGATTTCCCACGAAATCGCCCACGTCACCCAGCAGCATGTCCTGCGCGGGGTCGAGCGCGCGCAACGCGACCAGATCCCGATCCTGCTGGGCATGCTGGGCGCCATCGTGGCGGCCCAGGCCGTCGGCGGCAATTCCAGCGCGGACGCTTCGCAAGCGGCCATTGCCAGCGCCATGGGCCTCATGGCTCAGCGGCAGATCGACTACACCCGCTCCAACGAGGCCGAAGCCGACCGCGTAGGCATCCGCACCCTGTCGCGCGCCGGCTACGACGTCGGCGCCATGGCCGGCTTCTTCGAACGCATGTCGCAGGCCATGCGCGGCAATCGCGGCGGCGACCGCGAACGCACTCCGGATTATCTGCAGACCCACCCGGTCACCACCACCCGCATCAGCGAGGCCCGCGAACGCGCCGAGCAGATCACCCGGGAAACCACCATCCCGGTCACCACCTCCACCCCGGGCGGTACCCAATCCGAAAGGATTCCGCGCAACCCGAATTACGCCGCGCCCGGCACTTCCAATCCCTTGCTGCCCAGTTCGCTGTTGATGTCCATGGGAACTCTTTCCAAGGGCGCCAGCGGGCAGTTCGACTGGGCCCGGGAACGGCTGCGGGTGCTCAGCGCGGACACGCCGACCCAGGCCATCGGCGAGTACGAGCGCATACGCCAGAGCAGCGGCAAAGGCCTGAGCGATGCCCAGAAGTACGGCCTGGCCCTCGCCCGTCTGCGCGCCAACAGCCCGGCCGTTGCCTTGAGCGAACTGCAGCCATTGATGGACAAACATCCCGGCAATCTGTGGCTGGCGCTGGCGCTGGGCCAGGCCGAGTCGCGCAGCGGCAAAGTCGAGGCGGCCAACCAGCGCTTTTCCGCGCTGCTGCGGCAATCGCCGGACAACCGCGCTGTTGCGCTGAGCTATGCCCAGGTTTTGAACGAGCAAGGCACCCGCGAGTCGGGACTGCGTGCGCAGGCGGTGTTGCGGCCATTGCAAGGCGGCTCGGCCGACGACCCGGTGTTCCAGCAGGATCTGGCCCGCGCCAACGAACTGGCCGGCGACCTGTCCCGCGCTGGCGAGGCCTACGCCGAAGCGGCCTTCCTGAATGGCCGTCCCGAACAGGCCCTGGTCCAGCTTCAGAACCTGAAAAAGCGCGCCGACCTGGATTACTACGCGCGCGCGCGCATCGACGCCCGCATCGCCTCCATCACCCCGCAAGTGCTGGAACTGAGGCGCCAGGGTATCCGCGACCCGGATGTGGATCGGCGCTGAGACCCGCCTTGACACGGTTATGTCACATGACGCGGCCCGGGAATTGGCCAGGTAATCTCACGCTGTCACCTATTAGTCATAAAAACGTCGTCTACTTGCACGCCATGGGCCACAGTGCCACGGTAACCGTAGGCAGGACACGACATGCAAAAGCACATCCTCATCGTTGATGACGAACCCGCGATCCGCGACATGGTGGCTTTTGCCCTGCGCAAGGGCGAATTCGAACCCGTGCATGCCGGCGATGCGCGCGAAGCGCAGACCGCCATCGCCGACCGGGTCCCCGATTTGATCCTGCTGGACTGGATGCTGCCCGGCACCAGCGGCCTGGAGCTGGCCCGGCGCTGGCGCAAGGATGCACTGACCCGCGACGTGCCCATCATCATGCTGACCGCACGCGGCGAAGAAAACGATCGCGTCGGCGGGCTGGAGGCCGGTGTGGACGATTACGTGGTCAAGCCCTTCTCGGCCCGCGAACTGCTGGCCCGCATCCGCGCGGTGATGCGCCGTTCCCGCGAGGACGATGAGGACGGCAGCATCGCCGTGGGCGGCCTGCGCATCGACGGCGCCGCGCACCGCGTGTTCGCCGGCGAGTCGCCGGTGCCGATCGGCCCGACCGAATACCGCCTGCTGCACTTCTTCATGACCCACCCCGAACGCGTCTACAGCCGTACCCAGCTGCTGGACCATGTATGGGGCGGCAGCGTGTACGTGGAAGAGCGCACCGTGGACGTGCATATCCGCCGCCTTCGCAAGACGCTGGAGCCGCACGGAGTGGAAAACATGGTGCAAACGGTACGCGGGTCGGGGTACCGGTTCTCGGCGTCGATCTGATGCGGTCGCCTTGCCCCCTTTGAAAAAGGAGGCTACGGGGGATTTGCTCTTGGTCTTGTCTGGAGCAGTAGCAAAGTCAAAAGCAGATCCCCCTCGATCCCCCTTTTCCAAAGGGGGAGGTCGAAGGCCCCGCCGGCTCTCCGATTTCCGCCTGTCTGTCACAAGCCTCTGACACAATTCATTCAATGCCTCAACACATCCGCTCCGCCTGGTTCAAGACCCTCGGCCAATTGGTCGCGGTGCTGGCGGTGGCTGTGCTGGTGGGCTGGATGTTGGGGCATGTGTGGCCAGTGGTCACTTTCGCGGCGTTGGGCGTGGTGGCCTGGCACTACTGGCGGCTGCGCAAGGTGCTGCTGCGGCTGACGGCGCGGCAACGCATGGAACCGGTACGCGGCGACGGCGTATGGAACGAACTGGACCGCCTGCTCTACCGCGGCCAGTCGGAGATGCGCACCCGCAAACGCAGATTGCTGGACATGCTGCGCGCCTATCGCGCCGCCGCCGCGGCGCTGCCCGATGCGGTGGTGGTAGTGGAACGCAACACCCAGCGCGTGCAATGGTTCAACAAGGCGGCCACCACTTTGCTGGGCCTGCAACATACCGACATGGGCACCCCCATCGGCGAACGCCTGCAGCCGATGTCGCTTTCGCATTGGCTGGCGGCCGGCCGCAATGCCGAGCCCATGCTGGACGCCGCCTCGCCGGTCGATCCCGAACTGCGCCTCAACCTGCGCCTGATTCCCTATTCGGACAAGTACTGGCTGCTGGTCGCACGCGATGTCAGCAAGATGTTGCGGCTGGAACAAGTGCGCCAGGATTTCGTCGCCAACGTCTCGCACGAGCTGCGCACACCGTTGACCGTGATCCACGGTTACCTGGACATGCTGGACCCGACCGACTTCCCCGAGTGGACGCCCATCCTGGCCGAAATGCAGCGACAATCGCAGCGCATGACCCAGCTGGTGGAAGACCTGCTGACCCTGTCGCGGTTGGAAGCGCAAGACAGCCTGCCCGACGAAAGCGTAGCGATGGCGCCGATGCTGGCCACCCTGAAACGCGAAGCCGAGGCATTGAGCCATCACCGCCACACATTGGTAGTGATGGATGAGGCCGGCTGCGACCTGTGGGGATCCAACAAGGAATTGCACAGCGCGTTTTCCAACCTGGTCAGCAATGCGGTGCGCTACACGCCGGTCGGCGGCACCATCACCCTGCGCTTTGCGCGCGAAGCCGACGGTGCGGTGCTGAGCGTGCGCGATACCGGCTACGGCATCCCGCAATCGCATCTGCCGCGCATCACCGAGCGCTTCTACCGCGTCTCGACCAGCCGCTCGCGCGAAAGCGGCGGCACCGGTCTGGGCCTGTCTATCGTCAAACACGTACTCAACCTGCATCAGGCCAGGCTGGAGATAGCGAGCGAAGTCGGCCAGGGCAGCACTTTTTCCATCCATTTCAACGCCGAACGCGTGCACCCGCGGGATCCCCGCGCGGCCTACCCCCCTTCCCAGAGCCAGACCGCATGACTGCCGCCTACCCCAGCCTGCCCGCTATCGACGTTCCCACCGAAGGCGATCCGCTGCGCGATCCGGCGCTGTACCTCAATCGCGAGTTGTCGCAACTGGATTTCAACTTCCGGGTGCTGGCCCAGGCGCTGGATCCGCAAGTACCGCTCCTGGAGCGGCTACGCTTCCTGTGCATCTCCTGCACCAACCTGGACGAATTCTTCGAGATCCGCGCCGCCACCGTGCGCCACGCCATGGACTTCGGCCTGCCCGCCGCCGCCGATGGCATGAGCCCGGCCACCATCCTCAACAAGATCCACGACCGCGCCGCGCAACTGGTCGATTCGCAATACAAATGCTGGAACGAGGTGATCCGCCCGTCGCTCAACGAAGCCGGCGTGCGCGTGCTGGGACGCGACTCCTGGAACGCGCGGCAGACGCGCTGGCTGCGCGCCTATTTCCGCGACGAAATCATGCCGGTGCTGTCGCCGCTGGGCCTGGACCCGTCGCACCCCTTCCCGAAGATCCTCAACAAGTCGCTGAACATCGTGGTAGTGCTGAAGGGCAAGGATGCGTTCGGACGCGCCGGCCATCTGGCCATCGTGCGCGCGCCGCGTTCGCTGCCCCGCATCATCCACTTGCCGCAACGCGTGTCCGGCGGCGAGCACGACTTCGTGCTGTTGTCCTCGGTGCTGTCGGCCTTCGCCGACGAGATGTTCCCGGGCATGGAGGTCAAGGGCGCCTACCAGTTCCGCGTGACCCGCAATTCCGAACTGGTGGTGGACGAGGCCGAAGTGGAGAACCTGGCGCTGGCCTTGCGCGATGAACTGGTCGGCCGCGGCTACAACCCCGCCGTACGCCTGGAAATCGCCAAGGACTGCCCCAAACCGATCATGCGCACGCTGCTGCAGAATTTCGATCTGCCTGAAAATGCGGTCTATCTGATCGACGGGCCGGTCAACCTCAACCGCGTCACCCAGGTCTACGACCTGGTGGCCAGGCCGGAGCTGAAGTACCCCAGCTTCACCCCGCGCACGCTGCGCGGCCAGGATGCGATGTTCGAAACCGTCGACGACGGCGACGTGCTGATGCACCACCCTTTCGACGCCTTCACGCCGGTACTGGAACTCATCCGCCAGTCGGCCACCGACCCCAACGTGCTGGCGATCAAGCAAACGCTGTACCGCACCGGCAAGGATTCGGCGATTGTCGACGCGCTGATCCTGGCCGCGCGCAACGGCAAGGATGTCACGGTGGTGGTGGAACTGCGCGCGCGCTTCGACGAGGACGCCAACCTGGGCGTGGCCGACCGCCTGCAGGAAGCCGGCGTGCAGGTCGTCTACGGAGTGGTCGGCTTCAAGACCCACGGCAAGATGCTGCTCATCGTGCGCCGCGAAGGCCGCAAGCTGCGCCGCTACGTGCACCTGGGCACCGGCAACTACCACAGCGGCACCGCGCGCGCGTACACCGATCTGGGACTGATCACCGCCGATCCGGATATCGGCAACGACGTGCACCTGCTGTTCCAGCAGTTGTCGGGACTGGCGCCTTCCACCAAGCTCAAGCGCCTGCTGCAATCGCCCTTCACCCTGCATACGGGTCTGCTCAAAAAGATCGAGCGCGAAGCCAAGCTCGCCCGCGCCGGCAAAGCCGGGCGCATCATCATCAAGATCAACGCCATCAACGAGCCGCGCATCATCCGTGGGCTGTACGCCGCGTCGCAGGCCGGGGTGAACATAGATCTGATCGTGCGCGGCGCTTGCGCGCTGCGCCCGGGCGTGCCGGGGGTGTCGGAAAACATCCGCGTGCGTTCCATTGTCGGCCGTTTCCTCGAACACAGCCGCATCTACTGGTTCGGCAACGACGGCGAACCCGAGCTCTACTGCGCCAGCGCGGACTGGCTGGAACGCAATCTTCTGCATCGCGTGGAAACCTGCTTCCCGATCCTGGATGAAGACCTGGCCAAGCGTGTGTTCAAGGAAGCCCTGCAGAACTACCTGGACGACAACAGCAACGCCTGGGAACTGGATGCCGACGGCGAATACCGCAAGTTGTCGCCTGCCGAAGGCGAAGCGCCGTATTCCGCACAGGCGACGCTGCTGGCCAAAGTCTGACCACGTAGGAGCGCCACATGGGCGCGAGCGTTTGATTCGACCAGCAAAGGCTCGCGCCCATGGGGCGCTCCTACAAGGATGGACTTCTTGCGGCATCGGTTAATATTCGCGCATGCCCTTCCCCGCCTCCGCCGTCTCCCCACCCCTCCAGGACGGCGACCAGCTTGCCGCTATCGACATCGGTTCCAACAGTTTCCACATGGTCGTGGCGCGTTACACGCTGGGCCAATTGCGGGTGGTGGACCGCCTGCGAGAAACCGTGCGCATGGCCGATGGGCTGGACGGCAAAGGAGGAATTTCCTCCGCTGCGCGCCAGCGCGGTCTGGAATGTTTGGCGCGTTTCGGCCAGCGCATCCGCGATGTTCCCTCGCTGCGCGTACGTGCGCTGGCCACCAACACGGTACGTCAGCTGTCCTCGCCGCAGAGTTTCCTGGTGCCTGCGGAAACCGCGCTGGGCCATGCGATCGAAGTGGTCTCCGGCCGCGAGGAAGCGCGCCTGATCTATCTGGGCGTGGCCCATGCGCAGCCGCCCAAGCCGGGGCAGCTGCGGTTGGTGATCGACATCGGCGGCGGCTCCACCGAATTCATCATCGGCCGCGGCTTCGAACAGATCGAGCGCGAGAGCCTGCAAGTCGGTTGCATCGCCAGCACCCGCCGTTTTTTCCCCGGCGGAAAACTGTCCAAGAAGCGCTGGAAGGAAGCCTTGACCGAAATCGGCGCCGAATTCCAGCAGTTCGCCGGGCTGTACCGGGGGCTGGGCTGGCAGGAAGCGCTGGGTTCTTCGGGCACCCACAAAGCCATCGGCGATATCTGTGCGGCGATGAAGCTGACCAAAGGCGCGATCACCGCCGAAGCGCTGCCGCAAGTGCGCGACCGCTTGCTGCAAGCCACCCATATCGACGCCATAGAACTGCCCGGCCTGTCCAATGACCGCCGCCCGATCATCGCCGGTGGCGTATTGGTGCTGGAGGCCGCTTTCGAGGCCCTGGGGCTGCAACGCCTGATGGTCAGCAAGGCCGCCATGCGCGAAGGTATCCTCTACGACATGCTGGGCCGCGGCAGCGACAACGATCCGCGCGATGCCTCGGTTTCCTCGCTGACCCAGCGCTACGGCATAGACGAAGCGCAGGCCGCGCGCGTAGAAGGCACCGCGATGCGCCTGTTCGAGCAGGTCGCGGAAAACTGGGCACTGGACGACGACGACGCCAGACAACTCGGTTGGGCAGCGCGCTTGCACGAGATCGGCCTGGCGGTGGCGCACAGCCAATACCATGTGCATGGCGCTTATCTGATTGAGAATTCGGATATCTCCGGTTTTTCGCGCCAGGAACAGCAAGTGCTCGCCGCGCTGGTGCGCACCCATCGGCGTGGCGTGCCCAAGACGGCCTTCGAGGCGCTACCCGACCGCCTGCTGTTGGGCGCCAAGCGCAAGGCCGCCTTGCTGCGCCTGTCGGTGCTGCTGCATCGGTCGCACGACGCCGAACCCATCCCCAAACTTGAACTCGCTGGCAGCGGAGAGTCTCTGCAGTTGGTCATCTCGAAGAAATGGATCGAGGCCCGCCCCCTGCTGCGCGCCGATCTGATCAGCGAACCGGAAGACATGGCCGGCCTTGGCGTGGCGTTCCGTCCTTTCGTCGATTGACGCGATGCAAACCTGCCGCATCCCGCACTCGGATCTCGAAGTTTCCCGCATCGCCTACGGCTGCATGCATCTGAGCCGCGCCTGGGACGATAAGGCGATCACCGCCGATGAGATATCGGCCGCGCTCAAGGCGGTGAACACTGCGGTCGATCTGGGTATCACCCTGTTCGACCACGCCGACATCTACGCGCGGGGAAAATCGGAACGGTTGTTCGGCGAAGCGTTGCGGCGGACACCGGGTCTGCGCGATCGCATCGTGCTGCAGTCCAAATGCGGCATCCGCTTTGCCGGCGAGCCGAATGCGGACAGTCCCGGGCGCTACGATTTCAGCCGCGAGCACATTGTTCGGTCGGTGGAAGGAACTCTGGGCAGGCTGGCTATCGACCACCTCGATCTGTTGCTGCTGCACCGGCCCGACCCGCTCGCCGAGCCGGCGGAAGTGGCCGCCGCATTCGATGAACTGCAGCGCAGCGGAAAGGTGCGTCATTTCGGCGTCAGCAACCATAGCGCGTCGCAGATATCGCTGTTGCGCAAGTACGTGCACCAGCCGCTGGTGGCCAACCAGATAGAATTGAGCCTGCTGCACCACTATCCGGTTTCCGAAGGAATTCTGTTCAATCTGCCCGGCGGCGTTCATGCGCGCGCCGCCGGTACTTTGGACTATTGCCGCGAGCACGGCATTCTGGTGCAGGCATGGGCGCCGCTGGCGGGCGGAAAATTCTCGGCTCCCCTCAGCGGCATGGACGAGCCGATGCGCTCGGCCACCGCCCTGGTCCAACAGATGGCTCGGGAAAAGGACGTTTCCGCAGAGGCACTGCTGACGGCCTGGCTGTTGCGCCACCCCGCCGGCATCCAGCCCATCGTCGGCACCACCAACAGTGCGCGATTGACGGCCGTCTGCGCGGCGGACGAACTGCAACTTACGCGCGAGGAGTGGTACGCCCTGCTGGCCGCCATGCGCGGACAACCCGTGCCGTAAGCCGGAAGCCGGCGGAGGGGGCTAATCGTCCCTTACTACAACAGCAACGGGGTTTCTCGCTAGTCCTTGCTACCGGAAACAATAACGCGACGATCGGTTTCGATAGCCAGATAGTGCGCACTCGAAGGCCCCATCGAGCCGGAGGGGCGGCTGGACTGCCGGGCGGGCTCCGCGCGTGCGACCAAGGCCACTACAAACAGCACACAAGCGGCAGTGCAAGCCAACGTGCGCACATGGTTCCATGCCGTCCAGCGGGTCAAATAGCGTCGCCAGACGGGCAATGCGGCTTCACCGTCCGGGTCGATGCGTTGCAGTGCGTTGTTCTGTGTAACCTCGATGAGCATGGTGCAGGCGAACATGCCCAACACATGGATCGTGCCGCCGCAGAACATCGCACCAGCGCCAGGTTGCTCCCATCGGAACAACGCGAGCACGGCCAGCAGACCGGCCGACAGCGTCGTTCCCAAAAACACAGGCATGAACAGCGAACGCTGGATCGCGACGTTGATGGCGTTCATCGCGGCGATGCCCACCGCGGGTGGCAGCCTGCCGAGCGCGCTCATGATGAAAGTGGAAAAAGCAAAGAACACGCCAGCGAGCAGTCCGCAGCCGAGCGTACTGAACCAGAGCAGGGCGGACAGCCAGACGCCGCTCATGGTCGCCGGTCCTCCATGCCAGCCGCGGCTGCGCCGCGCGCGGTGTCCGGCCGCAGACGGTAACGCATCACGTACAGGTCCATGCCGTTCTCCAGCGTACGCCGCGCGGACAGGGTGATGCGGTTGGTCTCGGACCAGTCCAGCATCGCTCCATAAGCATCCCGGCCATCGCTATTGGCGGGTGGCGGCAGCCGCGCGCCCGCATCGTATCCCTCCACGTGCGGCGAGGACACGAATACCTCCACCCGACCCGTACGGAAATCCTGCGTGCGTGCGAATACCACAGTGGCGCCATCATGCAGGAAGGTCGCATCGAATTCGTGCGCATCCGTATTGATCGCGCCGGGCAGGCGTTGTGCGGGCGCGAAGGCTCCCGCAGCGGTGCGGCCGGCGGCGAACAGATCATGCCCGCCGCTGCCGCCGGCACGGTCGCTGGAAAACAGCAGCCGGTCGCCACGCGGCGAGAGCATGGGGGCGAATTCGTTTCCGGCACTGTTCACGGCCGCGCCCAGGTGCTCCACCTCACCGAAGCCCGCCTGCGTGACCGGGACGCGGTAGAGATCGTCGCCGCCCAGGCCGCCGGGACGGTCGGAGCAGAAATAGACGAAGCGGCCATCGGAAGAAAAAGCCGGATCGAAATCGCGCGTGGGCGAATTGAACGGGACCGGCTGCGCCTGCCGCCAACCCTCGGCGGTACGCTGCGACATCCATATATCGTATCCGCCCGCGCCGCCGGGCCGATCACGACTGAACCAGACCGCGGTGTCGCCCTGGGGATTCAAGGTCAGGTGAACTTCCGAATATCGAGTCGATGCGATGCCCGGGGCGAAAAGGCTCGCTTCTCCGACGATCTCCAACTTCACCGCAGCGGCGTCGCTGGCAGCCGAGGCACCGCCAGCGACCGCAAGCGCCAAACCGAGTAACGCGTTGCGCGGTATTGAAATGGCTTCACTGGACTTCAGGCGCACAAGAACTCCTCAACCCAAGCGAGTGAAGTCGCTGATCCAGTTCGATTCCCAGGAGGCGCCGCCGTCCGTCGAACCCGACTGCTCCCAGCGTGCCGAATGCGGCGTGATCTTCGACCAGACAACACGGGTGCGGACCGGTCGCCCTTCATGGGTGTCGTCGCCGAGAAAAGTGCCCACCCCATCGGCGAATCCTCCACGTAGCGGCAAACCGATTTCACCCGCTCGCCGGCCGTCGAGCCACCAGCTCAGCCATTGCTTGGTCGCCGGATCGAAGGCACGGAGGCCGAGCCCGCGTACCGTCTGGTCCGGAAAACGCATCAGGTTGTCGCCGACGTTGCCGTGGCCGCCGAGCACCGGCCAATTGACCAGCGTGCCGTCGAACTCGTCCCATTCATTGCCGCTAGCGAATCGCTGCCGCAAGCGGCGGTGATGCACCCGCCAGCGGCCGATCAGGAAATCCCAATCGCGCGGCGCCTCTTCCAGCCTGGGCAACGGCCTGGGTGTGGGCGAAGTACGGGTGAACCAGTTCCGCCAGTTCACTTCCCAGCTCGCGCCATCGTCGGGCGAGAATGCCTGTTCCCACCACGGCCGCGCGCCGTGAATATCGCGCCAGCGAAAACGCATCACGATCGGCCGTCCCTTGAATGTGTCGTGGCCGATAAAGGTGCCGGTATCGCCCTGGAAACCGCCCTTCACCGGCGGATCGATGTGAGTGGGATTACGACCATCGAGCCACCAGATAGACCACGTACCCGCCGCCGCATCGAAGGCGCGGATGCCCAGACCGCGATAGGCGCCGCCCGGCAGCTCGACGATGTTGTCGTCGATCGTGCCCAGGCCGTCCATCACCAGCCAGACCGCGCTGCGGCCGGCGAATTCTTCCCAGGTCGTATCTGCCTGCAGACGCTCCTTGAGCCGACGGTGCCAGACCTTCCAATCGCCACGCAGCCAGGTCCAGTCGTTGGCGTGCGCCGCTGCGGCACCAGCTTCGGTTGTACCGCCCTGCGCCCAAGCCCATCGGGGCAAACCCAATGCGCCGACGCCGGCGGCGAGGCGGGTGAGGAAGTCCCTTCTACGCATGCCGATCTCCGTTCCATTCAAACCCTGCGATGCGCTGGATCGTGGCAAGCACCGAGCCCCTTGACCAGCGGAACTTCAGGTCGCAGCCTAAGGTAGACTTATGGTCGCCAATTCCCGCCTCCCTTCTCTAGCGTCGATCCGCGCCTTCGAGGCCGCGGCCCGCCTTGGCAACTTCGCCAAGGCAGCGCAGGAACTGGACACCACGGCGGCATCGGTCAGTTATCACGTGCGGCGGCTGGAAACGCAGATCGGCGTTCCGCTGTTCCAGCGGCATCCGCAACACGTCGAGCTCACCGCCGCCGGTCGTCTGGTATCGCGCGAAGCCACCCAGGCATTCGCACTGCTGCGGGCCAGTTTCGTGGGGGCGGCGGATCTGGATGCCTCGCGGTTGTCGCTCACCACGCTGCCCACCCTGGGCACCAGCTGGCTCACGCCCAGGCTGGGACGCTTCCGTGCCCGCCACCCCGAGATCGTGTTCGAGCTCGACCTGTCTCCCGATCCGCAGGATCTGGTGACAGGGCGGTTCGACGCCGCGATCCGTAACGGCCACGGCGATTGGCCTGGCCTGCAGGCGATCGAATTATTCCCCAGCGTGTTCATGCCGCTCTGCGCGCCCGCGCTGCTGGCTGCCGCCGCCGGCATCGGTAATCCGCGTGCGCTGCCCGAAATTCCGTTACTGGGGCGCCCGGACTGGTGGGCGCTGTGGTACCGCGCACTCGGTTTCGACGAAGCGCCCGCGCCCGAGCGCTTCGGCACCACGCTATCAGCCGAGTATCTGGACATCGCAGCAGCGATCGCCGGACACGGCATCGCCATCGGCTCGCCGATCCTGTTCCGCCATGAAATCGAAGCCGGCAGGCTGGTGCCTGCGCATCCGCTTGCGGCCAGCGATGGGCGGCGTTTCTGGCTCGCGTATCCGACTGTGCGCAAGAACACCCGCAAGATCGCCCACTTCCAGGAATGGTTGTGCGACGAGGCCTCCGCGGACCTGCGCGCGACGCGGTCGATACTCGGTCCCTTGGGGCGGCAGATCGTTTCCTAGCCGAAAACAGCTTGCGGCAAGGCCATGTCATCGTGGCGTCATTTGCCTGAAACAACGGCTTCATGGCCGACGCCCAGCATGCGCAAAACGTGGAGCCACGCATGCGCTACGCCATCGTCACCGAAACGTATCCGCCCGAGATCAACGGTGTCGCTCTTACCGTCCAGGCTTTGGAGCAGGGATTGCGCGCCCGCGGCCACGACGTGCTGCTGATCCGTCCGCGACAACAGGACGAGCTGCGCGCCGGTTCGGACACCCTGCTGGTGCGCGGCGCCGGTTTGCCACGCTACCCCGGATTGAAGTTCGGCTTTCCCGCTACAAAGAACCTGTCGCAGCTCTGGACCGCCAATCCGCCGGATGCGATCTATGTGGCCACGGAAGGCCCCCTGGGCTGGTCGGCATTGCGGGCGGCGCGAAAACTCGGCATTCCCGCAGCGACCGGCTTCCACACCCGATTCGACCAGTACATGCGCGACTACGGCATGCCGTTCCTAGAAAGCACCGCTCTGCGTTGGATGCGGCGCTTCCACAACGGAGGCGACGCCACCCTGGTGCCCACCCGCGAACTGGCGGAATTTCTGCAATCGCAGAATTTCAAGCATGTGGTCCGGCTGGCGCGCGCAGTGGATGCGGATCAGTTCCACCCGGAGAAGCGCGACAACGCGCTGCGTCAGGCTTGGGGAGTGGACGACTCCGGGCTGGCCGTGATCTACCTGGGAAGGATCGCGCCGGAAAAGAACCTGGAGCTTGCAGTGCGTGCGTTCCGCGAACTGCAGCGCAGCCGGCCCGACGCCCGCTTCGTATGGGTGGGCGATGGACCCGCGCGGCAAAAACTCGCGCAGGAACATCCCGATTTCGTTTTCTGCGGCCTTCAGCGCGGCGCCGAGGTAGCGCGCCATTTCGCCAGCGCCGATCTGTTCCTGTTTCCCAGCCACAGCGAAACCTTCGGCAACACCACGCTGGAAGCGATGGCCAGCGGCATCGCCGCGGTGGCGTTCGACTACGGTGCGGCACGCGAGCACGTGCGCCACGGGATCGATGGAATGGCCGTGGACAACGATGCGGATTTCATCGCCGCGGCGACCAGATTGGCCACGGACGACGCCTTGCGCCAGGCCATGGGCCAGCGTGCACGGCACTCGATGCAGCGCCTGCATCCGGAACAGGTGGCCGCTGATTTCGATGCCCTGCTCGCCGGTCTGGCGATGGATAGGAGGCGACATGCGTCCACTGCCGTTGCGTAAGCCCATGCGGATGCACGACACGGGCTGGTGCCTGCGCGCCAACCGTTGGGGCGAAGGAAACGGCATCCGCCGCTTCTTCGCCCTTATCAGTCGTCTGGGCGATGGGGTGTTCTGGTATCTGTTGATGGCGGCGCTGATCGCTTTCGACGGGATGGCCGGACTGGCCGCTTCGGCGCATCTGGCCGTAACCGGCGTCATCGCGCTTGCCTTGTACAAACTGTTGAAGCGGTGGACCCGGCGCCCGCGGCCTTTCGCTTCGGACGTGCGCATCCGCGCCTGGGTAGCGCCGTTGGATGAATTCAGTTTTCCGTCTGGTCACACCTTGCATGCGGTGGCCTTCAGCATCGTGGCGATCGCCCATTATCCGGTGCTGGCTTTCCTGCTGGTTCCTTTCACCGCATGCGTGGCGGTTTCTCGCGTGGTGCTGGGCCTGCATTACCCCAGCGACGTGCTGGCGGCGTTCGGCATAGGTTCCCTGCTGGCTGCGATTTCGTTGTGGATGACGCGAGCCATGGGCGATCTGCTTGTGCTGTAGGAGCCGCGTAAGCTGCGACCGGAGATTATCGGCGCTCGTACCTACGCTCAATCTCCCGCATTCGCAGCTTACGCAGCTCCTACACCGCCCGGGATAGCGTTGCGCGGGTAATGCCGGGCACCAGCTGCCCGTTCCAGTCACGATCATTGGCGACCTGCGCGCGGGTGCGGCTGGCTTCCAGCGCTGCGAAATCCAGTTCCGCTGTCGCCCATATCTGATCGACTCTGGTCTGCGCCACGATGCCGTTTGCGGGCAGGCCGACATCCATCGGGGCGTAGATCGCCGCCTCGCCAGTGTTGGTGTCCAGCGCAGGACTCCACGAAGCCTCGCCTGCGGTTACCGATTGGGCCACGAACATGCGGTTCTCCAGCGCCCGCGCCAGGCAACCGATGCGCACGCGGCTGGCGCCGGCTTCGGTATCGGTACAGCTGGGAACAAGCAGCAGGCGCGCACCGCCTTCGTACTGGGCGCGCACCGGCAGCGGAAACTCGGCGTCGTAGCAGACGGAGATACCCGCGCGCAGGCCTTGAACCTCGAAGATCTTCAAGGCATCCCCGGCTTCGATCACGCCCGTGGATTTCTCGAACCCGGTCAGTTGCAGTTTGTCCTGCCAACCGTGCGCACCTTCCGGCGTGAACCAGTCGCTGCGGTTGCGATAGCGGTCTTCGCCGCAGGCCAGCAGGAAACTGCCGGCGACCAGATGCAGGCGATGTTCGCGCGCCAGCCGCGAGTACAACTGGAGCCATTGCTGCCGGTATTGCTGGATCGCCGAGAGCGATGCGATCAGGTCGCCGCCGATTGCGGCATCGAAGGTTGCGGCAAGTTCCAGCGACAGGTATTCGGGCAACACCGCCACCTCCGCGCCGGCCCGTGCCGCTTCGGCGAGCAACTGCGCCTGTTTGTCGGCGAACTCGGTGAAGTCGATCGGTGCGCCGACCGGATATTTGGCGACTGCTATTTTCATGCGCCCTGCTCCAGCTCGCGCAACCAGAAGGTGAGCGGATGGACTACTTCTCCGCAACCTGCTTCCTCCCACGGCATGTACATGGTCATGCCCGACCGGCGCAGATAACCGCGCTTGCTCCAGAACGCATCGTTGGGCCGATAGACGTCAGGGCGCCGCACATCCGAAGCGTCCCGATCCACGGAGCAGAACGCCGTCCATTGGAACCGCCCCAACGCGCGCGCATGCGCCTCGCGATTGTCGAAGAAGGCGTGGCCGATGCCACGTCCGCGGTACTCGGAAAGCAACACGGACTCGCCGAAATAGAAAACCGATTCGACCGACATGCCCTGCTCAGCGAAAGGCTTTTGGAACTCGGTGGTTTCGTCGGCCAGCGGCAGTCCCGTCGACGCGCCGACCACTTCGCCATCGTCGAAGGCAAGGACGAACAGACTGTCCCCGGATCGCGCGTAGGCCGCCAGATATTGGCGTTCGTATTCGAAGCTACCTTCGTAGAGATACGGCCATGCGCTGAACACGCCGATGCGCAGGCGCGCGACGTCTTCCAGCCAGGGCGAGATCTCTGGCCCACGGAAAAGGCCGATGGTGTGCGGAGAGTCCATTCCCGGACTCTACCGCACGCCACCGGCCGGGGCGAGATCCCGCGAAACGACAAGGCCCGGCCAGGCCATGCGAACTATCACGTAGGAGCGACGTAAATCGCGAAGGATTATGGCCAGGGAACTTCGCGACTTACATCGCTCCTACGGCCACTCAGTCGCGCCAGACATAGGCGGCTGTGCGTCGGTCTGGAATCACCACCAAAAGCGCCTTGCCATCCGTCTTGGTCGTGAAGAACGCTTGCACCGGTCCATCGGCTAAATGCGGCGAATCTTCGGCTTGCTTGCGAGATATGGTGGTTATCCAGTGCGCCGGTATCCATGCTCTCCGCCATTCCCTATAGACGAAAGGAGCGCGCCCGCGACCAAGACCTTCCCTGGCCCGCGTCGCTTCCTTGAGATAAACCAGTGGTTCGTTTTCCATGGCTTCGACCATTTCCGCGGACATCCGGAACAACACCGCTCCATTCGATCTGCGCCGCAAAGGAAACAGCATTGCGGCAAGTTCGTTTTGTCCTGCCTCTTCCAGAAGCACGCCGGAGGTCTTGATGACCTCCGGCAATACCCGAACGGCACGACGGTGCAATGTCTGCGCGTTGACCATGCCTAACTCAACGCAGCGAGGAGCCGAGTTCGTACCAGTCGACCTTGCGGGTGATCCACATGATCGCGGCCAGGATGCCGAACAGCAGCAGCGAACCCATCAGCAAGGCGTTGTCCTCGGAGATCAGCAGACTGTAGAGCACGCCATAGAGCGCTGTGAGCATCACCGCGAATCCGCTTGCCCGCAACCAGCTTTTCAATACTCCCGACAGGTAGACGAACTGCAACCCGATGCAGGCGACCGCCGATATCAAATACGCCTTCACGAACTCGAGATGCTCGGAAAGACTGAGCAGCAGCAGGAAGAAGATCGCCAGCGCAAGGCCCACCAGCAAATACTGCAAGGGATGGATAGGCAGGCGCTTGATCAGCTCGAACAGGCCGAAGGCCACGAAGGTGAGCACAACGAACAGGATGCCGTACTTGCTGGCGCGATCAACCTGGGTATAGACATCGGTGGGATCGACCAGGCTGATGTCGACGCTGTCGATCCCTGTATCCACGCCGGACGGCGAAGGCGCCGCGGCCGGCGAGAGCTCTTTGCTGTCGCCGCGGTAGCTGCGCAGACTGCGACGGGTCAACGAACCTTCGCCCTTGCTCAGTTGCTCGCCCAGCTGCGATTGCGCCGAGCTGGCCAGCGACGAAATTTCCCAATCTCCGGAAAATCCGTCGGCGCGGATCTGCTTGCGATTGGGCAGGAAGCTGCCGCCGAACAGCGGATGCGGCCACGTCGAGCCGATAGTGATCCGGTTGCTGTCGGCGATCGGGCTGATGCCAAGCGCCTGGGTGCCATTGAGCCGGAAATTGGCGATCACCTGGCTGGCCGGCAGCGCGATACCGGCCGCCTGCGGCAAGCCCGCGTGCATGCCGCTCATGCGTCCGGCGAGGCTGGCGGTACCCGACTCCATCGCCACCGGGCGACCGTCCACTTTGAAGTCCGGCGAACCGACCACGCCGCGCACGTCCGCCAGGCCTATCACCAGCGTGGGCTCGCCATAGACCCGGCCTTCCGCCGCCGGCAGTTCCAATGGTTCGAAACCGGCCTGCACGCCCGCCTGCCACTCGAACACGCGCACGTCGTAGATGCCGAGGCGACGGGTATCGGGTTTGAGGCTGCCCTGTACGACCAGCGTTTTCGGCGTCTGGTAGAGGTAGCCTTCCACGGCCTCGGTCTTACGCTCGGGCTTGCCGGCCGCGTTGACGGTGTCGGCTACGCGGGTTTCCTTGTACGGCACCACCCGCAGCGGACCGATGAACTGCTGCGGTCCGGCCATGCTTTGGGAAACGCGTTCGGTGGCTTGCTGCTGGTATTGCTCTCGGTCGCTGATGGTCCCGCGGATCATCAGCAATGGAATCAGCAGCAACAGCACCAGCCCGCCGACGGTGAGGAAACGCAACAGCAGTTTGAACGACTTCATGGTTTTTGCCCCGGATTGAACACGAGGCAAGCTTGAGAGAGGCATGTGGGGAGGGTTTGTGGCGAATTTGAAGTCTGTGTGAAGTCGGGGGGCGGTCCCCCCGCCTCACCCCTCCCCTCAAAAAATACTGTCGTCATCCCAGCGAAAGCTGGGATCCATCTTGATCTTGCTCCAGGTCTTTCAATGCAAGGGCTAAGTCGAAGTCAAAAGCAAAAGGCAAAGTCAAAATGGATCCCAGCTTTCGCTGGGATGACGTCCCACCTATTGACATCCCATCTATTGAGGACGACGTCCTACTGGAGGGACGTCCTATTGAGTCAGGCCTTGGGCAACCGCAGCGTCGCCAGCGCGCCGCCGCCGTCCAGTGAGGCGAGTTCCGCTTCGCCTCCATGCAGTCGAGCCACTTCGCGCACGAACGGCAGTCCCAACCCGGAGCTGCGCAGGCCCGTCGATGGACGCGCCAGCGAGTAGAAACGCTCGAAGACGCGCTCCTGCGCGTAGTCCGGAATGCCCGGGCCCTGGTCGGCGACACGGATCTCGATATTCCCGTCGCCCGCGCTGCTGGACAGGGAAATCGTGCCGCCAGAAGGCGAAAACGCAATCGCGTTATCCAGCAGATTGGAAACCGCCTGCCGCAAAAGATAGGCGTCGCCCTGCACCGTAGCCTGCGGATCGTGCACGCCCATCGTCAGTGTCAGGCCATCGGCAGCCAGCTTCGCGGTTACGCTCTCGCCCGCTTGCGCAAGCAACGCCGCGATGCTTACCGGTTCGATCGTCTGCAACCAACCGTGTTGTTCCACTTCAGCCAACGCCAGCAGCTTGTCGATGGTTTCGGTCAACCGCTGCTCCTGGGTACGGATGTTGTTGGCGAAGCGCTGACGGTCCACTTCCGGCAACGGTTCCTGCAATAGCTCGGCCGCGCCGCGGATCGCCGCCAGCGGACTTTTCATCTCATGAGTCAGCGACTGCACGTATTGTTCGACATACGCCTTGCCTTCCAGCTTCCTGCGCATGGTTTCCACCGCACGTCCCAGGTCGCCGATCTCGTCGCGCCGCGCCGGCAACGGTGGCACGCGCTCCCCAGCACTGACCGCCTGCGCATAGCGGTTGAGGCGATTTATTCCGCGCATCAGCCACCAGGTCATCAGCAAGCCGATCAGCGCGGAAAGGCCGATCAGCCAACCGCCGCGCCGCATGATGTTGCGCTGGCTGGCGGCGATGAAGGGCTCAAAGGTCTCGTTGGGCTGCGAAAGCGTCAGCACGCCGATGAGCTCGCCGCCGTCGCGGATGGGCGCGGCCACATGCATGACGGTATGGTCTTCGTCCCCCGGAGTCGCCGGACTGGAACGCGCGCCGTATTCGCCGCGCAAGGTACGGTAGACGTCGTTCCATTTGGAGTTGTCACGACCCACATCGCGCCCCATCGAGTCGTAGACCACGATACCGCGCGCATCGGTGATGCTGATGCGGTAGTCGATGCTGCGCTTGGGAAACTGCCAGACCGTGGCGTTCAATTCGCGGCGCTGGGCCAGCGCCAGGTCGCGCACGAACTGGCCGTCAGCGATATGGCCGGACTTGAGATCGTCGGCGGCCATCACCGCCAGCACATTGGCCGCATCGACCAGCGTGGACTCCATGGCTTGGCGAACGCCCGGCTTCACTTCATTGACGAACACGCGCATCACGAAGAACGCCGCCAACCCGACGATCAGGAAGAACCCCAGGAACAACCGCAGGCCCAGGCGCATCAGATCTCCAGCGCGTAGCCGAGGCCGCGATGGGTGCGGATCGGATCGTTCTCGGCGCCGGCGGCGCGCAATTTCACCCGCAGGGTCTTGATGTGGGTGTCGACGGTGCGGTCGGCGCTGTCGGCATCGCTGTCCCAGCCCCGGTCCATCAACTGCGCACGGCTGAGAATGGCGCCGGGGCGATGCAACAAAGCCGCGAGCAGCACATATTCGTAACGGGTCAGCTCCAGCGCATTGCCGCGAAAACGGATGCGGTGGCCTTCATGGTCGATCTGGAATTCGCCCTTCACCGACTCCCTGGCCGGTTCCTGCCCGACCTGGCTGCGGCGCAAACGCGCACGCACCCGCGCCACCAGTTCGCGTGGCGAGAACGGCTTGGCCATGTAGTCGTCGGCCCCCAGCTCCAATCCCAGCACACGGTCTATCTCGTCGTTGCGCGCGGTCAGGAAGATCACCGGCACCTCGCTGACCCATGCTTCCTTGGAGCTGCGCAACTCGCGGCAGACATCAAAACCGCTGCAGTCCGGAAGACCCACGTCCAGCACCACCACGTCGACCCCGCCCTGACGCACGCGCGGCGCGATTTCTCGGCCCAGCAGGCAGTGCTCGGCCTCCAGGCCCTCGCTGCGCAGCGCGTACAGGATGGCATCTGCGATGGCGGGTTCGTCTTCGGCGATCAGGATCAAGGGCATGGGCCGCAGGATACCGGCTATCCTGTCGCCCATGAACTATCGCCACGCCTTCCACGCCGGCAATCATGCCGACGTGCTCAAGCACATCGTGCTGCTGGCCTTGCTGGACGCGCTGAAACGCAAGGACGCGCCGTTCTTCGTGCTCGACACCCACGCTGGCCGCGGACGCTACCTGCTGGCCGCGCCGGAGAGCCGCAAGACCGGCGAGGCCGACGCTGGCATCCTCAAACTGATGGGCGAAGCGAAGATGCCCGAAGTGGTGGAACGCTACCTGCGCGCAGTGGAAGCCAACAACCCGGTCGGTGCACTGATCGCCTACCCCGGTTCGCCGCTGCTGGTTGCGCAATCCCTGCGCGAACAGGACCGGTTGGCGGCCTGCGAGCTGCAACCGGAGGAAGCGGCTGCGCTGAAGGAGTTGTTCGCCCACGATCCGCGCGTGGCCGTGCATGCGCGCGACGGCTATGCGGCGATCAAGGCCATGCTGCCGCCGAAACTGGGCGCCACCAAGTTCGCGCGCGGGCTGGTGCTGATAGACCCGCCGTACGAAGTGCAGGACAACGAATACCCGCAGATCATCGCCACCGTGCGCGATGCGCTGGAGCGCTGGCCGCAGGCGACCTACGCCATCTGGTACCCCATCAAGCAGCGCCGCAGCCTGCAGCCCTTCTTCCGCAAGGCCGCCGCATTGCCGGCAAAATCGGTGCTGCTGGCGGAGCTGCAGATCCGCGCGGACGATTCTCCGTTGCGCTTGAACGGCAGCGGCCTGGCGATACTCAACCCGCCCTGGCAGTTCGATCAGCACATCGCGCCCGCGTTGCCGCTCTTGAAGCGCGTGCTGGGCGAAGCCGGCGCCAATACCCGCCTGGAATGGCTGCGCGCCGAGGGCTGATGATGGGTCCTGTGCGAGAATCGCGGCTCCTTCGTTCGCCGCACTGACGCCCCCCATGGCCGGATCCAGCCTGTTCGCCCTGATCGACGACATCGCCACTTTGCTGGACGACGTGTCGCTGATGACCAAAGTCGCCGCCAAGAAGACCGCGGGCGTACTGGGCGACGATCTGGCGCTGAACGCGCAGCAAGTCACCGGCGTCAACGCCGACCGCGAGCTGCCGGTGGTGTGGGCGGTGGCCAAGGGCTCACTGGTCAACAAGGCCATCCTGGTGCCGGCTGCGCTGGCGATCAGCGCACTGGAAGGCTGGTTGCACGGCAAGGGCTACAACATACCGCTGGTGACGCCGCTGATGATGCTGGGCGGCGCTTTCCTGTGCTTCGAGGGCGTGGAGAAGCTGGCGCACAAGTTCCTGCACGGCAAGGACGAGGACGACAAACACCACAGCGAGCTGGTAGAAGCGGTACAGGACGAGACCGTGGACATGGTCGCGTTCGAGAAGGACAAGATCGGCGGCGCCATCCGCACCGATTTCATCCTGTCCGCGGAGATCATCGTCATCTCGCTGGGCACCCTGGCCGGACGAACCCTGACCGAACAGCTGCTCACCTTGGTGGCCATTGCACTGGTCATGACCATCGGTGTGTACGGATTGGTGGCGGGCATCGTGAAGCTGGACGATGCGGGCCTGGCGCTGAACCGGGATACCGGCGACGGTGGCTGGGCTCGCTTCAAGCGCGGCTTCGGCACCGGTATTTTGCGCAGTGCGCCGTACCTGATGAAATTCCTGTCCGTCGCCGGCACCGCCGCCATGTTCCTGGTCGGCGGCAGCATCCTGGTGCACGGCCTGCCGTCGCTGCACCATTTCATCGAGCCCTATACTCAGGGTTCCCTGGGCACGCTGGTATCCATGCTGTTCGACGCCGCCGTCGGCATTGCGGCGGGTAGCGTGGTGGTGGCGGTGGTGACGCTGTTCTCGCGCCTGCGCGGCAAAAAGCAGGCCGCGTGAATTCCGGGCGGGTGCCCGTCGCGCGACCCGCTAGAGCAACCATTCACCGCAAATCTGGGAACATATGCCTGTCATGAATGGCCATAAACGTCTCCCGCCCTGGCACGAGCACTTCCGCATGCCCAATGGGCGCGACCTGCTCATCCGCCCCATCCGCCCCGAGGATGCCGAGCCCATCCAGGGCGCGTTCGTGCTGCTGGGCCCGGAAGAAGTCCGCCAGCGCTTCCTGTATGCGCTGAAGGAACTGACCCCGGAAATGGCGCACCGCCTGTGCCATCCCGATCCCCGCACCGAATTCGCGCTGGTCGCTGCCGAAAACCTGCCGCCCGGCGAAGCGCTGGTGGGCGCGGTCGCACGCGCTTCCATCACCCCGCGTACGCGCGAGGCGGAATTCGCCATCCTGGTCAGTCATTTCATTGCCGGCCAGGGCCTGGGCCGCCAGCTCATGCGCAAACTGGTGAAATGGGCCAAGACCAAGAAGCTGGACCGTCTGTACGGCGATGTGCTGGATCACAACCATCCCATGCTGCAACTGGCCCAGTCGCTGGGTTTCAAGCGCATGCGCGAGGACGACACCCCCGGCCTGGTGCGGGTGGTGCTGGATCTCAACGAATAAGCGGATTGGCGGTTTGGGTAAAGCGGTCGGCGACCTGGGTACGGCAATCAGCGCCCGCGTTTGATGTTCGTAGGCGACCGGCTAGGCCAGTACTGGCCTTGGCCGAAGAACCCGCCACCCAGCCGTGCGGCAGGTCGCCCGCAGCCTTAATTCTTCCAAGCCTTTGAGAAATACACGGCAATCGCCACTCCGGCCAGTAGCGCGGCAGCGGCTAGCCGCTGCCAGCTCAAACCGCCTTCGACTGTCCCGCCAAAAGCGCGGTAGCCGTTCCACACTGCCATTACAAGGAATACACCAGCAACAATAAGCTGTAAGACGCTTTGTTTCATGGTCACTAACACCTGAGTAGAGCCCCCGGCGTGGTGACCGGGGGGCGGGTTCATTACTGCAGCTTCTTCTCGCCGTAATTCGCAGCTGGGCCGCAATCACGATACCAACTGCTCCAACTCAGAGCCGAAGCGGCGAGTGCAAAGAATCCCACGCCCCCGCTACCCACTGTGACCCCAATAGCCCCCGCCGTGCCGATGTAGTTCAACCCCATCTCGGCAACACATTGCCCGCTCATGCCGCCATCACACATGCTGACCTCATCAAACGTAAGCGTTCTCATTTTTAGAACTCTCCTTGTTGAGCGCGACCACGATGGTCGGCGCTGTTGGCAGCACCAGCGTCTTCACTCTGCCACAGGAAAATGAGCGGCACTATAGGGAAATTCCTAGTAAGAATCTCACATTAGAACGGTCAACTGACTCCTCAAGCCTTGATCAGTAATGCACTCACGGACATCCACGCAACAGGCAATGACTGCGAGCTTTCATCACCACGCATGCAGCGACAACCGGCCTCCAACTCATGCTGGCGACCTGTGTCCTGCGGTGTAGTGGAACGCACACTACGGGAGGACTCCGGTGATCACCACGCCATCTTTTAGAACCCGCTCAAGGTCTCGGCCAAAGGAGCATTTTTTTTGCCGCGGATCAGAGAAGATCGACGCGGATGAGCAAAGACTGGGCTGCCTCAGCGAGATCTTGTCTAGCCGCTTGGCCCTATCCGTGTTGATCCGCTCTGATCCGTGGCAAAAAACGCTTCTGATCGAGACTCTGAACGGGCTCTCAGAGCGGCGCGCGGCGAATCCAGCCGCTGACTTGGCCGCCTGTTTCCCGCAAATGCGTTGCGCCTGATGGGGGGCCTGCGGCAGGCATCGCCGCGCCACTGTCAGGAAGAGCCGCGCATGAACATAAACGAAGCAAAACTCAACGACTTTCTGGGCAAGGCGGTCGGCGATCTGGGTGCGGCGATCAGCGCCAGCCTGATGCTGATAGGCGACCGGCTGGGCCTGTACCGTGCCCTGGCCGAAGAACCCGCCACCTCTGCCGAACTCGCCGCCCGCACCGGCACCCACGAGCGCTACATCCGCGAATGGCTGGGCAACCAGGCCGCTGGCGGCTATGTCAGCTATGACGCCGATAGCGGCCGATACACGCTGAGCGACGAGCAGGCCCTGTGCCTGGCCGATCCGAACGGACCGGTCGACCTGCCCGGCGCTTACAACATCGTCGAAGACACCTTCCATACCCTGGACCGTACCCTGGAGAATTTCCGCAGCGGCGCCGGCATGGAATGGGGCGAACACCACCCCTGCCTGTTCCACGGCACCGAGCGGTTCTTCCGCGCCGGTTACCATGCGCACCTGCTCGGCGAATGGCTGCCTGCGCTGGATGGCGTGGTGGAGAAGCTCGCCCACAGCGCCAAGGTCGCCGATGTCGGCTGCGGCCACGGCGCCAGTACCGTGCTGATGGCACAGGCTTACCCGAACTCGCAATTCATCGGCTACGACTACCACCCCGAATCGATCCGCATCGCCAGCGAGCGTGCGGCGGCCGCCGGAGTGACCAACGCACGCTTCGAAGTCGCCGATGCGGTGGGCTACCCCGACCGCGACTTCGACCTGATCGCCTTCTTCGATTGCCTGCACGACATGGGCGATCCCGCCGGCGCCGCGCGGCATGCCCGCCAAGCGTTGAAACCCGACGGTCACTGCCTACTGGTGGAGCCGTTCGCCGGCGACAAGGTCGAGGACAACCTAAATCCGGTCGGGCGGGTTTACTACGGCGCGTCTTCGCAGATCTGCGTACCTGTGTCGCTGGCGCGTCATGGGCCCGCATTGGGCGCACAGGCCGGAGAAGCCAAGCTGCGCACGATCATGGTCGATGAGGGTGGTTTCAGCCGCTTCCGGCGCGCTACCGAAACTCCTTTCAACCTGGTGCTGGAAGCGCGGCCGTAACCGGAGCATCCGCACTTTGCAGATCCGAGCTTGTTGTAGATCCGAGCTTGCTCGGATGCTCCAGCTACAAATGCGAACAGCCAAGACAGCCGGGCAAGCTCGGCTCTACAAGGCCGCAGGCACAAATCGTGCTTCTGCCGGTGGCTGCTGACAGGCCTTGGCACCAGGCACGCTAAACTGCGCGTCCTTCCCTGCGCTGGACGCGACCGTGTCCGGCGCTGCTGCTGTTTTGTGTGCCGATGCCTAACGACCCGAAATCATTGCGTTTTCCTTCGCCAAGGCTGCCACAGGGCGGCCAGCTGCGTGCCTGGTGGCGCGCGCCCTCCTCGCCTACCGCTCTGGCCTGGTATCTGGCCCGCGCCGCTGAATCGCACGACGGCCCTTTGCTGGCCGTAGCGCGCGACACCCATGGCGCGCACCAGCTGGAATCGGACCTGCATACCCTGCTGGGCGAAGGTGGCGACCTGCCGGTGTTCCCCTTCCCGGATTGGGAAACACTGGCCTACGACCGTTTCAGCCCGCACCCGGACATCATTTCGCAACGGCTTGCCGCCCTGCATGCCCTGCCCGGCCTGAAGCGCGGCGTGGTGGTGGTGCCGGTGCAGACGTTGATGCAGCGGCTGCCACCGTTGCGTTATGTGGTCGGCGGCAGCTTCGACCTGAAGGTCGGCCAGATTCTGGATTTCGACCAGGAAAAACGCCGTCTGGAAGCCGCCAGCTACCGCAACGTGCCGCAGGTGCTGGACCCGGGCGACTTCGCCATCCGCGGCGGATTGCTCGACGTATTCCCGATGGGCGCAAACGCGCCACTGCGCATCGAACTGCTGGACGACACTGTCGATTCGATCCGCGCCTTCGATCCGGAGAGCCAGCGCTCGCTGGAGAAGATTCCGCAGGTGAAGATGCTTCCCGGCCGCGAGATCCCGCTGGACGATCTGTCGGTGCAGCGCGCGCTGGACGCACTGCGCGAACGCTTCGATGTGGATACGCGGCGCAGTTCGCTGTATCAGGACTTGAAGTCCGGCGTCGCTCCGGCCGGCGTCGAATACTATCTGCCGCTGTTCTTCGAACAGACCGCGACCTTGTTCGATTACCTGGACGCGGCCACGTTGCCGCTGATCGCCGAAGGCGTGACCGAAGCCACCGAAGCGTTCTGGGCGCAGACCCGCAACCGCTACGAGCAGCGGCGCCACGATCTGGAGCGCCCTTTGGTGCCGCCGGAAGAGTTGTACCTGGCGCCGGATGCGCTGCGCGAACGCTTGAACAAGGGCGCGCGCATCGAAGTCTGCGGGCCGGACCATCCTCGCCGCGAGGAAGCGTTGCCGCTGGGCGATCAGCCTGTGCCGGTGCTGCCGCTGGCTGCGAAGGACGCGGAACCGGCCGCGGCGGTGAAGTCGTTTCTTTCCAGCTATCCCGGGCGCGTGCTGGTGGCGGCCGATTCGCCGGGGCGGCGTGAAGCGTTGATGGAAGTGATGCAGGCGGCGGGCTTGATGCCACAGGTAGTGGCGAGCTTTACCGACTTCCTCTCAGATCGTCATCCCCGCGAAGGCGGGGACCCAGCGACTTCCGCTTTGGATGTCGAGGGAAAAACAAAAGCAAAGCCGCTGGATTCCCGCCTTCGCGGGACTCCCAACAGCCGAACGGCTGGTCATGACGATTTGTTGGACGGCGCGGGAGTTGAAATTGCGGGACCACGCTTTGCGATAGCAGTCGCCCCGTTCGAAGACGGCTTCGCCCTCGACAACCCGCAGATCGCGATCCTCACCGAACGCCAGCTGTTCCCCGAGCGTGCCACCCAACCGCACCGCCGCCGCCGCACCGGGCGCGAACCCGAAGCGATCATCCGCGATCTGGGCGAATTGAGCGAAGGCTCCCCCATCGTCCACGAAGACCACGGCGTCGGCCGTTATCGCGGGCTGGTGGTGCTGGAAGCGGGCGGTACGCCCGGCGAATATCTGGAAATCGAATACGCCAAGGGCGACCGTCTGTACGTGCCGGTCGCTCAGCTGCACCTGATCAGCCGCTACTCCGGCGCCTCGGTGGAAACCGCGCCGCTGCATTCGCTGGGTGGCGAAGCCTGGACCAAGGCCAAGCGCAAGGCTGCGGAAAAAGTCCGCGATGTCGCCGCCGAACTGCTGGAAATCCAGGCCCGTCGCCAGGCGCGCGCCGGCCTGGCGCTGCACCTGGACCGGGCCATGTACGAACCGTTCGCCGCCGGCTTTCCGTTCGAGGAAACCCCCGACCAGCACCACGCCATCGAAGCGGTGATCCGCGACCTGGCCAGTTCGCAGCCGATGGACCGCGTGGTCTGCGGCGACGTGGGCTTCGGCAAGACGGAAGTGGCCGTGCGCGCGGCCTTCGCCGCCGCCAGCGCCGGCAAACAGGTCGCGGTGCTGGTGCCGACCACGCTGCTGGCCGAACAGCACTACCGCAACTTCCGCGACCGTTTCGCCGACTGGCCGCTGAAAGTGGAAGTGCTGTCGCGCTTCAAGAGCGCCAAGGAGATCAAGGAAGAGCTGCGCAAGGTCACCGAGGGAACGCTGGACGTGATCGTCGGCACTCACCGTCTGTTGCAGCCCGACGTGAAGTTCAAGGATCTGGGCCTGGTGATCGTCGACGAAGAACAGCGCTTCGGCGTGCGCCAGAAAGAAGCGCTGAAAGCGCTGCGCGCCAACGTGCACCTGCTCACCCTCACCGCGACTCCCATCCCGCGCACCTTGAACATGGCCATGGCCGGCCTGCGCGATCTGTCCATCATCGCCACCCCGCCGCCCAACCGCCTGGCGGTACAGACCTTCATCACCCCGTGGGATGCGCCGCTGTTGCGCGAGTCCTTCCAGCGCGAGTTGGCACGCGGTGGACAGATCTACTTTCTGCACAACGACGTGGAAAGCATCGGCCGCATGCAGCGCGACCTGTCCGAACTGGTGCCCGAGGCGCGCATCGGCGTGGCCCATGGGCAGATGCCGGAACGCGAACTGGAGCAGGTGATGCTGGATTTCCAGAAGCAGCGCTTCAACGTGCTGCTGTGCACGACGATCATCGAATCGGGCATCGACATCCCCAACGCCAACACCATCATCATCAACCGCGCCGACCGTTTCGGTCTCGCGCAGTTGCACCAGCTGCGCGGACGCGTCGGTCGCTCGCATCATCGCGCCTACGCCTATCTGGTGGTGCCGGACAAGCGCGCGATGACCGGCGACGCGCAGCGACGCCTGGAAGCGATCGCGGCGATGGACGAACTGGGCGCCGGCTTCACCCTGGCCACCCACGACCTGGAAATCCGCGGCGCCGGCGAGCTGCTGGGCGAGGATCAGAGCGGGCAGATGGCCGAAATCGGCTTCAGCCTGTACACCGAACTGCTGGAGCGCGCGGTACGCTCGATCCGGCTGGGCAAACTGCCCGACCTGGATGCCGGCACCGCGCACGGCGCCGAGGTCGAACTGCATCTTCCCTCGCTTATTCCGCACGACTACCTGCCCGATGTGCATACCCGGTTGACGCTGTACAAGCGCGTGAGCAGCGCGGCCGATGCCGACGAATTGCGCGATCTTCAGGTGGAGATGATCGACCGTTTCGGCCTGTTGCCGGATGCGGCCAAGCATCTGTTCGCCATCGCCGAGCTCAAACTCGCGGCCACGGCCATGGGTATCCGCAAACTGGACTTGGGCGAAAACGGCGGACGCATCGTGTTCGAATCGCAACCCAATATCGACCCGATGTCGGTGATCCAGATGATCCAGAAACAGCCCAAGCTGTATTCGATGGACGGACCGGACAAACTGCGCATCAAGCTGCCGCTGCCGGAAGCGGCAGACCGTTTCAATGCAGCGAAGGGGCTGCTGGCGGCGCTGGCCAAATCCTGACGCCCACCGGAATTGATTGCGCGTAGGTCGGGGCTACGCCCCCGACGATATCGCGCGATCATGGGCCACGGAGTGTCGGGGGCGTAGCCCCGACCTACGCCTACGCTCTTTGATGTTTTGATTGATTTTGACGACATCCCCGGGGCCTGTTTCTCTGCTCTAATGAACCCGCCAAAGCCGGGAAGGAGACAGTTATGGACACCGCATCGTTGTTGTGGGGCGTGCTGTTCGGTTCGGTGGGCTTGGGCTACTTCCTATATGGAAAGAACCAGAAGGCGTTGGTGCCTGCCTTATGCGGGGTCGTGCTGATGATCTTCCCGTATTTCGTTTCCAGCATCTTGCTGATGGTGGTCGTCGGAGCAGGATTGATGGCGCTGCCGTTCTTCGTCCGCTTCTGAGCGGTGCTGCCTGCCAGGCCTGTCCGTTGCCGGCTGGCCGCCGCGTTGGTAATTGATGGCCCCGTTGTCGCCAGCCGGCGACCGGGAGACCATCGCCGAAGGAGCCAACCATGCGCGTCTCTGCTGCAGCATTCCCGATTCTCGTGCTCCTTGCTGCGCCGCAGGCCCAGGCGGTCACCCAGGCGGAGGCGGAGAAGATCGCCGCCAATTATCTGGCCTCGTTGCCGCCGGCCGACGTCAGCTACGATGCGATCAAAACGGTCATCGGCGATCTGGACGGCGATGGCAAGCCTGAAATCGTGCTCCAGACCGCGTTGCTTGGTCCCACCTACTGGTCCTACCAGCTCGATGTATTCATTGACCACGGCAAGGGCTACCAGCACGCAGGCACTGGTGAGCTATGGGGCGACGTACAGAGCATCGCCATCGACAAAGGCGCAGTGGTGGTGAAGTCGAAGATGCCGGCACCCAACGATCCGCGTTGCTGCCCCACTCTGGACAAGACTTACCGCTACCTGTGGAAAGGCGGAAAAGTGGTCGAAACCAAGTAGCTCCGTCGCCACTCGAAGCGGAGGAGATGGCCGGTCCGTGACGCTTTCTACGCTATCCAATGCTGCAGGGGATTTTTGCAAGTGCTTCCATTGAAGGAGATTGCACGTGGCTTTGACCAGGATAGAGAGTTACGAAGTGATGTACGCCGCCAACCAGTTCGCCCCGCGCATCTGGCTCAAGCATGGCGGTGCCTATATCGGCCAGCTGGTGTTTCACCCCAATGGCCAGACATTGCCCGCCGACGGGCCGGATGCGAACAATCCCTCGCTGCACTACCATCTGGACGACTTCCACAACGCGCTCGATCTGTTGCGCAACGAGAAACCGGTATGGCTGTTGTATTCGGGTACGGGCGGCGGCTTCGAGAACGGAATCAAGACCGATGCCGAAACCACCGGCGAGGGCGAGACGGGATTGAAACGATTCGCCAAAGGCTGACGCGTACATTCGCTGGCGCTGTGCTCGCGGGCATGGCGCTGGCGTTGGCCGCGTGCGCTAGCGCACCGGCACGCGACGCGGATGCAGTCACTTTCATCGTCGTGCGCCATGCGGAAAAAGGCACCGATGATGCGCGCAACCCCTCTCTCAGCGACGCCGGCCAGGCCCGCGCGCGGCGGCTGGCCGCACTGTTGAGCAACGAGCCGGTGCACGCCGCCTACGCCACGGCCTACCGCCGCACTTATCAGACTGCGCAGCCCGTCGCGGCCGATCATTTTTTCCGTATCACCACCTATGATGCGCAAATGCCGGCGTCCCAGTTCGCCGATCAGCTGCGCGCGTTGAACAAGACCGGCACGGTGTTGGTGGTCGGCCACAGCAACACCGTGCCGGACATCGTCGGCGCGCTGTCCGGGCGGCCTGCAGAGGCGATGGGCGACGACGAATTCAATCGTCTCTACCGGATACGCATCGGCGCCGACGGCAAAGCCAGCCTGTCGCAGGAAACCTATTGACGGGCACAAAGCCGTCAGCGTGGCCCATCCCCTGCAGCCGCGTGCACGCGATCCGAACAAGCCCCCGCTAAGCTTCGTGCATGGATACGAATCAGGAAACCGGCGTCTTCGGCGACTGGGACGGCAGCATCGCCGCAGCACGCACCCTGCAATCCGAACTTGCGGGGCGTGTTTCGCTGCACGACGATTTCCCCGAACCGCGGATACTCGCGGGTTTCGACGTGGGCTTCGAGGAAGAAGGCGCAATCACCCGCGCGGCAGTCGTACTGCTCGATGCCGCAACGCTTCAGCCCATCGAATCGCATATCGCCCGTGTTGCGACGTCGATGCCGTACGTACCCGGCCTGCTCAGCTTCCGCGAATTGCCGGCATTGATGGCCGCATTGGCCATGCTGACGCGAACGCCGGATCTGGTCTTCGTAGACGGCCAGGGCATCGCCCATCCGCGGCGGCTGGGAATCGCGGCGCATTTCGGCGTGGCAACGGGATTGCCGGCACTGGGCGTGGCCAAGAAAGTGCTGGCGGGCCGCCATGACGAACCGGGACCGGCACCAGGCGATCGCGCTCCGCTCATCCATCGTGGCGAACAGATCGGTTGGGCGCTGCGCAGCAAAGCGCGCTGCAATCCGCTGATCGTTTCGCCTGGCCACCGCATTTCCATGGACACCGCGGTCGGGTGGGCCATGCGTACGCTGCGTGGCTACCGCTTGCCGGAACCTACCCGCCTGGCCGACCGTATCGCGTCCCGGCGCGGCGAGCTGCCAGCTCGCGTCGCGAGTTCCCTGGATAACGGCAGTCTCTTCTGAGTAGCGCAACAATCCGTTCCCGCCGCGACCCCAGCGATTGGACTTTCCTGTGCCATCCTGCCGCCATTCCCGGAGGCGCCCATGACCACGATCATCACTCCCCGCACCCATGACCTCGGCGGCGGTTTCGAAGTACGCCGCGCCGTGCCCAGCCTGCAGGCCCGCAGCGTCGGACCGTTCGTGTTCGTCGACCATATGGGGCCGGCGATCTTCGAGCCCGGCCGCGGCATAGACGTGCGTCCGCATCCGCATATCGGCCTGGCTACGGTGACTTTCCTGTGGGCCGGCGCGATCAACCACAAGGACACGCTGGGGTCCGAACAGGTGATCCTGCCCGGCGACGTCAACTGGATGACCGCTGGTCGCGGTATTGCCCATTCCGAACGCACGCCGGCCGACGAGCGCGGACGCGGACATGCCGTGCACGGCATGCAGACCTGGGTGGCCTTGCCGAAGCCGGACGAGGAAACAGCGCCGGAGTTCCACCATCACAGCGCTGCCGCTTTGCCCCAATTGCGAAGGAACGGCGCCTTCCTGCGGGTGATCGCCGGGCGCGCCTTCGGAGAGGAGTCGCCGGTGCAGGTGTTCGCCGACACCTTCAATGTCGCTGTCGACTTGGACCCCGACGCCGAACTGACGATCGAGGATGCGTACGCCGAACGAGCTCTTTATATCCTGGAAGGCGATGCGCAGCTGGACGGCGCCGATCTTCCCGATAAGCACCTGGTTCTGCTGGACCCCGGCACGCGACCGGTGCTGCGCGCCAAGACTCCACTCAAAGCCATGCTGCTGGGCGGCGAGCCGCTGGATGCGCCGCGCCACATGTGGTGGAACTTCGTGTCCAGTTCGAAGGAACGCATCGAACAGGCGAAGCAGGACTGGCTGGAGGGAAACTTCGGCCAGATCCCCGGCGAGGTGGAGTTCATTCCGCTGCCAGAACGGTAAGACGCTGCCGTAGGAAACGCAGTGATGTGAGTCATGGAGTTTTTGCGGCGCAACACCTTGCACCTAACGGAAAAGAAACAAACGCGATCATCGCTTCCGCTACTTTGCGCGGGCCGCCAACCGGCGGATCGACACTCTGAGGGGGCAACATGAATCTGGGCAAAAAACTCACGGCCGAGTTCCTCGGCACGTTCTGGCTGGTCCTGGGCGGCTGCGGCAGCGCGGTGCTGGCGGCCAACTTTGGCGGCGACGGCAATCCGCTGGGGATCGGATTTGTCGGTGTTTCGCTGGCTTTCGGCCTGACCGTGCTGACCGGCGCCTACGCGTTCGGCCATATTTCCGGCGGCCATTTCAACCCGGCGGTGAGCCTGGGACTGTGGGCCGGCGGTCGTTTCCCCGCCAAGGACTTGCTGCCCTACATCGTCGCGCAGGTACTGGGCGGCGTCGCCGCCGGCTTCATTCTGCTGCAGATCGCCAAGGGCGGCGGCGGCTTCGCCATCGATCCGACCGCGGCGGGCGCCTTCGCCACCAACGGTTACGACGCGCTTTCCCCGGGAGGTTATACGGTCGCGGCCGCCTTCCTCTGCGAAGTGGTGCTGACGGCGTTCTTCCTGATCGTGATCATGGGTTCGACCCACAAAAACGCCCCCACCGGCTTCGCGCCCATCGCGATCGGTTTGGCGCTGACCTTGATCCACCTGATCAGCATTCCGGTCACCAACACTTCGGTGAATCCGGCGCGTTCTACCGCCGTTGCGGTGTTCGTCGGCTCCGGTGCACTCAGCCAGCTATGGCTGTTCTGGGTAGCCCCGATCCTGGGCGCATTGATCGGCGGCATGCTGTACGGCTGGCTGGGACGCGACGAACCGAGCATCGTCGGTAACGGTTGAACACTTAGCCGGTCAGAAAACAAAAAAGCCGGGCATCGCCCGGCTTTTTTATGGGAGCGTTCTCTGGCTGCGTAACCAAAAAAACCGTTCTTTATTTTTATGACGGCTGAAAAAATTCAGGTGCCGAACACGCTGAATCGCTGCCGGTGGTGCTTCGGCTTCTCGATCTCATCCAGCACCGCAACCGCCAGATCATCTGTGGAAATGCTCGCCGGCTTGCCATCATGCACCGGCGGCACGCCATCGCCGCCAAGTTGGTACTTGCCGGTGCGCTCACCCGGCACCAGCATGGGCGGCGGCGAAACGAAGACCCATTCCAGCTCGCTTTCTTTCTGCAGATCGGTGAGCGCATCGCGCGCACCGCGCGCGCCGGCTTTCCATTCCACTGGAAATTCCTCCGTATCGACCAGCTGCAAGCCGGGCGACACGAACAGGCTGCCCGCACCGCCGATCACCACCAGGCGATCGACACCGGCGTGCCTGGTGCCGGCCACGATCGCGCGCGACGCGCGCAGATGCCTTGCCTGCACATCGTCGGATTCGCCGGCCGAGCTGAAAGCGCTCAACACCACATCACTGCCTGCGACCGCGGCCGCCACCTGCGACGAGTCATAGACATCGGCGGTCTTGACCGTCAGTCCGTCGCCAACCGGTAGTTTGGACGGGTCGCGCACGATGGCCACGACCTGGTGGCCGCGCTGCAACGCTTCATTACGCAACTTGGCGCCAACATAACCGCTGGCGCCGATCAGGGCGATCTTCATGGGTACATTCCTTGGGGGAGAAATCGAACGGTCGGCGCGACTTGCGCGCCGGGATTCAGAACCTGCCTTCCTGGAAATCGACGAAGGCCTGCATCAGTTCCTGTTTGGTGTTCATGACGAACGGGCCATGGCGCATCACCGGCTCGCGCAGCGGCCGGCCCGCGACCACGATCAGCCGCGCACCTTTACTGCCGGCGCGCAGCCGCAACAGATCGCCGCCGCCGAGCACCGCCATCTCGTGGGTTTCGAGTGCACGCGCATCTTCGCCCTCGCCCACCGTCGTTTCGCCTTCGAAGGCATAGGCGAATGCGTTATGGCCTTCAGGCAGCTGGTATTCCCATGCCGTCCCCGCTTCGAGCGCGACATCCAGATAGACCGGGTCGGTCGCCGGCTGCACGATCGGGCCGATCACCTCGCCCACCTTGCCGGCGATCACCTTGACGCTGACGCCGGCTGCCGGACTGGTTACCGGTATGCGGTCGGGCGCATATTCCTGGTACTTGGGATCGGTCATCTTGTCGCGCGCAGGCAGATTCACCCACAGCTGGAAGCCGCGCATGCGTCCGGATTCCTGTTCGGGCATTTCCGAATGCACCAGGCCGCGGCCCGCTGTCATCCACTGCACGCTGCCAGGAGTCAGCAGGCCTTCGTTGCCATGGTTGTCCTTGTGGCGCATACGTCCGTCCAGCATGTAGGTGACGGTCTCGAAACCACGATGCGGATGGCTGGGAAAACCGGCCAGATAGTCCTCCGCGCGGTCGGTGCCGAATTCGTCCAGCAACAGGAATGGATCCAGCTCCGGCAAATCCGGCCCACCGATGACGCGGGTCAGTTTGACGCCGGCCCCGTCGGACGTGGCGCGGCCGCGCACCTTGCGGGTGACGCGAGCGGGTACGGGGGAAGTGACGGCAGTGTTCATGGAGCCTCCTTATTTGGATGTCCACAAGATGGCACCGGCCTGCCGCCGACGGAATGTCGTAACCCGGAACCCTCCGTTCCACCAGCATGGCCCTCTGTAGGAGCGGGCCCTGCCCGCGACGGGCTACCGGTAAAGCTTCTTCGCGGGCAGGGCCCGCTCCTGCAAAGGCATCAGGCTACGTAGATCGACTTTATGTTCATGAATTCATGGATGCCGTGCTCGGCCAGTTCACGGCCGAAGCCGGAGCGTTTGGTGCCGCCGAACGGCAGGCGCACGTCGCTCTTCACAATCGCGTTGACGAAAGCCGCGCCGCACTGCAACTGGCGCGCGACCCGATTTCCGCGCTCGCTATCGCCCGTCCATACGCTGCCGCCCAGGCCGAAACTGGTGTCGTTGGCCACCTTGACCGCCTCGGCCTCATCCTTGACCCGCAGGATGCTGGCGACCGGCCCGAACAGTTCTTCGTCGTAGGCCGCCATGCCGGGCGCCACGGCATCCAGGATCGACGCCGGGTAACCCGCGTGCGAGCCATCCGGCTCGCAACCCAGCAGCGGCTTGGCGCCCTTGGCGATGCTGGCCTGCACCTGCTTGTGCAACTCGTCGCGCAAGTCCTGCCTGGCCATCGGGCCCAAGGTGGTGGCCTCGTCGTTGGGATCGCCGAGTTTGAGTTTGGAAGCGGCGTCGACGAAACGCTGCACGAACGCATCGGCGATGGCGTCCACCACGATGAAACGCTTGGCCGCGATGCAGGTCTGGCCCACGTTGCCGAAGCGCGAAGCCACCGCGCTGGTTACGGTTTTATCCAGATCGGCGTCTTCCAGCACTACGAACGCATCGCTGCCGCCCAGCTCCATCACGCACTTCTTCAGCTGCTCTCCGGCATTGGCGGCGATCGAACGCCCTGCCCGTTCGCTGCCGGTCAAAGTCACCGCGGCGACGCGCTTGTCGCGCAGCACATCGGCGGCCTGGTCGTTGTCGATGTGCAGCGCTGCGAACACTCCAGCCGGAAGCCCGGCATCGCGCAGCGCTTCGGCGATGATGTCCGCGCAGCGCGGAACGTTGCTGGCGTGCTTGAGCACGGCCACATTGCCCGCCATCAGGGCGGGGGCGAGAAAGCGGAACACCTGCCAGATCGGGAAATTCCACGGCATCACCGCCATCACGCAGCCGATGGGCTCGAAACGCACATAGCTGATGCTGGCTTCGGTAGCGATCGGCTGGTCTTGCAGGTAGCCGGCCGCGTATTCCGCGTAGTAATCGCAAGCGTCGGCGCACTTGTCCACTTCGGCCAGGGCTTCTTTGCGCAGCTTGCCCATCTCGGCGGTCATGATCTTCTGGATGTCGTCGCGACGGGCACGCAGCTGCGCCCCCACCTTGCGCAGCAATTCGCCACGTTCGGAAAGCGGACGTGCGGACCATGCCGGGAACGCGGCTGCAGAGGCCGCCAGGATCGACTCGACAGCTGCGCCGTCCATCAGTTCCAGCGAGTATTCGACCTTACCGGTCGCGGGGTTTACGGTATCAACGGTCATGATCATGATTGCCAGTTTAGAACCAAGTAATTCTGCCAGCGAGCAGGTTAGTCGGCCGTAGAGGTCTCCCCCTTTGCAACGCTTTTCAACAGCCGAATGGCTGGTCAAAAGGGGGATCGAGGGGGATTTGCTTTTGCTCTTAGCGCCTGGCGCAGCAACAAGGGAAAGCAACATCAAGAGCAAATCCCCCTTAGCCCCCTTTGTCAAAGGGGGCAAAGCAGCGTCAGCCGTTATCCTGCAGCGCCAGCTGCATATCCCGCTGGCGCCGCTTCTCCTCGCGGTTCATCAAGTACCAGCCAATGAACGCGGCCACCGACACCACCACGATCATGATCGTGGCCAGCGCATTGACCTGCGGGTTGAGTCCGCGCCGCGCCGAAGAGAACACGACCATGGGCAAGGTGGTGGAACTGGGGCCGGACACGAAGCTGGCGACCACCACATCGTCCAGCGAAAGAGTGAAGGCAAGCAGCCATCCGGAAACGATGGCAGGGGCGATGATAGGCAGCGTGATCAGGAAGAACACCTTGACCCGGTTCGCGCCCAGGTCCATCGCCGCTTCCTCCAGCGACTTGTCCAGTTCGGCCATGCGCGAAGACAGCACTACGGTGACGAAGGCCAGGGTGAAGGTCACGTGCGCGATCCAGATCGACAGGATGCCGCGCGGAGCGAGGCCGATCAGACTGCCCAGCGACATGAACATCATCAGGATGGACAGGCCCAGGATCACTTCCGGCATCACCAGCGGAGCGGTGATCAGCGCGCCGAACAGGGTCTTGCCGTGGAAACGCCGCATGCGCGTCATCACCAGCGCAGCCATCGTGCCCAGGATCACCGCGGCGGTGGCGGTGAAGAATGCGATCTTGATGCTGATCCAGGCCGCGCCCAGCATCTGATCGTTCTGCAGCAGCTTGCCGTACCACTTGAGCGAGAAGCCCGACCACACCGTTGCGAGCTTGTTCTCGTTGAAGGAATAGAACATCAACACCAGGATGGGTATGTACAGAAACCCGAATCCCAGCGCCAGGATCAGCCAGGTCGGCCAGCGCTTGGCGAGGCTGCTCATGTCAGCCTCCCTTCGATCTCGCTCTGCTGCACGCGGTTGAAGATGAGGATCGGGATCAACAGCAGTCCCAGCATGACGATCGCCACGGCCGAGGCAGTGGGCCAGTCGCGGTTGTTGAAGAACTCATTCCACAGCACGCGCCCGATCATCAAGGTATCCGGGCCGCCCAGCAGTTCCGGAATCACGAACTCGCCGACCGCCGGAATCATCACCAGCATGCAACCGGCGATGATGCCGGCCTTGGATAGCGGCAGCGTGATCTTGAAGAAGGCCTTCCACGGTTTGGCGCCAAGATCGTAGGCGGCCTCCAGCAGACGGTGGTCGTGCTTGACCAGGTTGGTGTAGAGCGGCAGCACCATGAACGGCAGATAGCAGTAGACGATGCCTATGTAGGCGGCGGTGGGCGTATTGGAGATCTGCAGGGGCTCGCTGATCAGGTGCAGCTTCATCAGCAGATTGTTGAGCAGCCCGTTGGGCTTGAGGATGCCGATCCACGCATAGACGCGGATCAGGAACGAAGTCCACGAAGGCAGAATCACCAGCATCATGGCGATATTGCGCGCCGAGGGCGGCAGCCGCGCGATGACGTAAGCCATCGGGTAGCCGATCAGCAGCGCCAGAAAGGTGGAGATGGCGGCAATCTTGATGGAGCTCAGATAGGCCTGCACGTACTGCGAATCGGTGAACAGGCCTATGTAGTTGCTGAGATTCAATTTCAGCGACAACGCGTTGTCCACGTACTCCAGCACCGGTGTGTACGGCGGCATCGCGATGGCGAGCTTGGAGAAGGATATCTTCAGCACGATCAGGAACGGGATGGCGAAAAATACCAGCAGCCACAGATACGGAACCGAAATAACCGCCCAGCGCGGGTGCGGAAACACCTTCTTCAGGATGGCGTTCATGAGGTCAGCACCACGCCTTCGTTGTCGCCCCACGACACCCAGACTTCGTCGCCCCAGGTCATCCCTTCGCTGGCCCAGCGCTGCTGGTTGGCGAAGTTGGCCATGAACTTGTAGCCGCTGGGCAGGCGCACGTGGAAGACGGAATGGCTGCCGAAATACGCGATGTCCTCGATCTTGCCGCGCGCCTTGTTGTAACGCTGGTCGGGTTCTTCCTTGCTGATCGACACCTTTTCGGGCCGCACGCCGAACGAGACTTCCTGCCCTTCGTAGCCGGAGATGCCGTGGCCTACATAGATGGCGCTATCGAGCGAGGGCGACAGGATGGTCACATAGTCGGCCATGTCCTCGTCGACCTTGCCTTGGAACATATTCACCGAACCGATGAACTCGGCGGCGAAGCGGCTGGTGGGAGATTCGTATATTTCGTCGGGCGTGCCGACCTGGCGGATGCGGCCCGAATCCATAAGAGCGATGCGCGTGGCCATGGTCATGGCCTCTTCCTGATCGTGCGTCACCATCACGCAGGTCACGCCCGAGGTCTCGATGATGTTGACCAGCTCCAGCTGCATCTGCGAGCGCAACTTCTTGTCCAGCGCGCCCATCGGCTCGTCCAGCAGCAGCAGCTTGGGGCCTTTGGCCAGCGAACGCGCCAGCGCCACGCGCTGCTGCTGTCCGCCGGACAATTGATGCGGCTTGCGCTTGGCCAGCTTTCCCAACTGCACCAGCGCAAGCATCTCGTCGACGCGTTTTTTGATCGCGTCCTTCGACAATCCGTCCTGCTTCAGGCCGAAGGCGATGTTCTGCTCCACGGTCATGTGCGGAAACAGCGCGTAGGACTGGAACATCATGTTGATGGGGCGTTCGTAGGGCGGCAGATCGTTCATGATCTGCCCATCCAGGTAGATCTTTCCCGAAGTCGGTTTCTCGAAGCCGCCCAGGCAGCGCAGCAGAGTGGATTTTCCGCAACCCGAGCCGCCCAGCAGCGCGAAGATCTCGCCCTTGCGTATGCTCAGATCGGTATCCTCGACCGCGACGAAACCATCGAACTCCTTGCGCACATCGACGATCCGCAGGTAGTCCTCGCTGCCCTTACCGTTCGGATTCGCATTTAACTGTTCCGTCGCCATCATTGTCCCCAGAAGTTATGGCAGCCAATTTTCTGCAATTCGAACGACCCACTGGATTCCGTTCGTGGTGAGCCTGTCGAACCACGCTGTTGGCGCGATATGCCAGTTTTCGGTAGTCGCGCCTCCGCTCGGAAAGCGTGGTTGGACAGGCTCACCACGAACGGGTTTTATGTTCGCTTTCCCATTCAACGCCATGTGGGCCATCGATATTTATCTTTGCAGTCAGAACGTTCGAATCAAGAACAATCCGCATGCAGGCTTCTGTCTCTTTTTTACTCTCTCAACGAATCGGGGCAGGCGTTGCCGCCTGCCCCGTTCGCGCGTTTACTTGCCGGTCTTCAACTCGGTCCAGATCCGGGTGTAGAGCTTGTCGACCTCCGGCGGAATGATCGCGAAGGTGAACAACTTCGCCGCTACTTCCGGCGGCGGGTAGACCGTCGGGTCCTCGGTGATGCTCTTTTCCATCAGTTCCTTGGCCTTGGGAACGGCATTGGGATAGCTGATGAAGTTGGAGTTGTTGGCCATCACCTGCGGGTCCAGCAGATTGTTGATGTAGGCGTAGGCCTCATCCACGTGTTTGGCATCCTTGGGAATGGCCAGCATGTCGAACCACTGAGGCGCGCCTTCCTTCGGAATGGCGTAAGCGATGTTGACCCCATTACCGGCTTCGGCCGCGCGATCGCGCGCCTGGATGATGTCGCCCGACCAGCCCACCACCAGGCAGATATCGCCGTTGGCCAGCGCATCGATGTACTGCGAGGAGTGGAAGTTGGTGATGTAGGGACGGATGCTCTTCAACAGCGCCGCCGCCTTGTTGATGACCACCGGGTCGGTGCTGTTGGGGTCTTCGCCCAGGTAGTTGAGCGTGATCGGGATCAGCTCCGAAGGCGTATCCAGCACGGTGACGCCGCAGGACTTGAGTTTGGAGATGTTCTCCGGCTTGAACACGATATCCAGACTGTTGGTCAGGTCGGTGCTGCCGAGCGCGGCCTTGACCTTGTCCACGTTGTAGCCGATGCCCGTGGTGCCCCACATGTACGGAATCGCGTACTTGTTGCCCGGATCCTGCGACTCCAGTTTCTTCATCATCACCGGATCGAGATTGGCGTAGTTGGGGATCTTGGATTTGTCCAGCGGCAGGAACACGCCGGCCTGGATCTGGCGCCCCAGGAAGTTCATCGTCGGCACCACCACGTCGTAGCCGCTGGCGCCGGCCAGCAGCTTGGTCTCCAGCACTTCGTTGCTGTCGAACACGTCGTAGGTGACCTTGATGCCGGTCTTCTTCTCGAAGTTGGCGTTGGTGTCCTCTGCGATGTAATCGGACCAGTTGTAGACGTTGACGCTCTTGTCGCCCTCGGCGGCCGTGGCGGCTTTGTCGCCGCCCTTGCCTCCGCATGCGGCAAGCATGCACACGGCGATCATTGCACCCAGCATTCGCAGTTTCATCGCACTCTCCAGATGGCCCGAAAGGGCTTGTTGTTGACACCCGTACTCCGCTGCTTGCGGAGCGCCCGTTATTCCCTTCCCAACTAATCGCTCGACTACTTGCCCAGCTCTGCGGCGGTCTCGTTCAACGCTTTCCAGGCCTTCTCGAACAGCTCGTCGATCTGGTCCCGGCTGACGATCAGCGGTGGCGACAGCAGCATGGCATCGTAAGTGGCGCGCAGGATCAGCCCGTTGGCCAATGCCTTGTCGCGGCACAGCTGCCCCACTTTACCGCGATCATCGAAGAATGCACGCCGGCCTTTGTCCGGCACCAGCTCCAGCGCACCGACCATGCCGGCGATGCGCGCTTCGCCGACCAGGCGGTGTTCGCCCAGTTCGGCCCAACGCTTGGCCAGGTAGGGGGCGGTATCGTTCTTGCAGGTCTCGACGATCTTTTCGTCCTGCAGGATGCGGATGTTCTCCAGCGCCACCGCCGTGCACACCGGATGCCCCGAATAGGTGCAGCCATGCGCCAGCTCTCCGCCCTGATCGGCCAGCACCCCGGCAACGCGGTCGTTGAACATGGCCGCGCCCAGCGGGATGTAGCCGGAGGTGATTCCCTTGGCCAGGGTCATCACGTCGGGCATGAAGCCGAAGTAATCCGAAGCGAACCATTCGCCAGTGCGTCCGAACCCGCAAATCACCTCGTCGGCGACCAGCAGCACGTCGTACTTGCGGCAGATGCGTTCGATCTCCGGCCAGTAAGTCCTGGGCGGTATGTACACGCCGATCGCACCCATGATGGGTTCGCCGATGAACGCGGCCACGCGGTCTGGCCCCAGCTCCAGGATCTTGGCCTCGAGGCGTTGCGCGGCGACCAGTCCGTATTCGTCGGGGTCCATGTCGCCGCCGTCGGCGAACCAGAACGGCGGGTCGATATGGTGGATGTCGGGAATGGGCAGGCCGCCCTGCTTGTGCATGCCGGCCATGCCGCCGAGGCTGGCGCCGGCCATGGTGGTGCCGTGGTAGCCGTTGTGGCGGCCGATGAAAATGTTCTTCTGCGGCTGGTCCTGCACCGTCCAGAAATGCCGCACCAGACGCAGGATGGTGTCGTTGGCTTCGGAACCGGAGTTGGTGAAGAACGCGTGGTTCAAATCACCCGGAGTAAGTTCGGCCAGCTTGGCGGCGAGCAGGATGGTGGGCTCGGTAGTGCACTGGAAGAAGCTGTTGTAGTAGGCCAGCTGCGTCATCTGTTTGGATGCGGCCTCGCCCAGCTCCTTGCGCCCATAGCCGATGTTGACGCACCACAGGCCGGCGAAAGCATCCAGCAGTTTGTGGCCTTCGGCGTCCCACACATAGGCGCCTTCGCCCTTGGTCAGAATGCGGGTTCCCTTCTTGGCCAGCGCCGCGTTGTCGTTGAACGGGTGCAGATGATGCGCCGCATCGAGCTGTTGCAGAGTGCGGGTGTCTAGGTGATCCATGAAAACTCCGACTTGTGGTCCCTTGTAGGAGCGGGCCCCGCCCGCGACGCTTTCGCGGCATGGTGAATAGAGCGTAGCGGGCAGGGCCCGCTCCTACAGGATTCATACGTTCAACAACAAAAACTCCCGCTCCCACGAACTGATCACGCGGAAGAAGGTCTCGTATTCCTTGCGCTTTACCGAAACATAGGCGCGCACGAAGCGCGCGCCCATCAGCTCCTGCAGCGGCTTGCAGGTTTCCAGCTCGTCCAGCGATTCGCCCAGCGAACGCGGCAATTCGAAACCCACATCCTGCGCGCTGCTGGCCAGCGGCGCGGTGGCCTTCAAGCCTTCGCGTATGCCCAGCAGACCGCATGCCAGTGTTGCCGCCATCGCCAGATAAGGATTGGCATCGGATCCGGCGAAGCGGCTTTCCACGCGCGTGTTCTCCGGCGTATCCATCGGCACGCGCAAACCGCAGGTGCGGTTGTCGTAGCCCCACTGCACGTTGATCGGCGCCACCTGCCCCAGCGCCAGACGGCGATAGGAATTGACGTTGGGCGCGAAGAACGCCATCGCCATCGGCACGTACTTCTGCAGACCGCCCAGATACTGGTTGAATACCTTGCTCTGCTTGCCTTCGGACTTGCCGGTGAAGACATTGTTGCCCTTTTTGTCCAGCATGCTCTGGTGGATATGCATGGCGCTGCCGGGCTCGTTCTCCATCGGCTTGGCCAGGAAGGTGGCGTAGATGCCGTGGCGCATCGCCGCTTCGCGCATGGTGCGCTTGAAGAAGAACACCTGGTCGGCGCGCGACAACGCATCGGCGTGGGTGAAGTTCACTTCCAGCTGCGCCGCGCCGGATTCGTGGATCAATGTGTCCACGTCCAGTTCCATCGCATCGCAGTAGTCGTACATCAGGTCGAGGATGGGGTCGAACTCGTTGACCGCATCGATCGAATAGGACTGGCGTGCGGTTTCGGGGCGGCCGGAGCGGCCGGCCGGCGGCAGCAGCGGGAAATCGGGGTCGGTGTTTTTCTGCACCAGGAAGAATTCGAGTTCCGGCGCGACCACCGGTTGCAGGCCGGCTTCCTCGTAGGCCGCCAACACGCGCCTGAGCACGTTGCGCGGGGCCAGATCGTGCGGCTTGCCGTCCTTGGTATAGCAGTCGTGGATCACCTGCGCGGTGGGATCGGTGGCCCAGGGCACCATGCGTACGGTGTCCGGATCGGGGCGCAGGAACATGTCCGAATCCGAGGGTGAGGTCAGATCGTAATAATCGTCCGGATAGTCGCCGGTAACAGTGGTGGCGAAGATGCCCTCCGGCAGACGGGTGCCGTAGTCGTGGGAGAACTTGTCGGCGGGAATGATCTTGCCGCGCGCGATGCCGGTGATGTCCGGCACCAGGCATTCGACTTCGGTGATGCTGCGTTCCTTCAGCCAGCGTCGCAACGAGCTTTCCGGTTTTTCCGGCACGGATTTTTTCTGGGCCTGGCGTTGGGTCATAAGTTCGCTTCAGTGATTGCGTTGTGCGGCGCGCACGCGGCAGGCGTCGCCGAATGCCTGGAATATGCCAAGGTAGAACGGGTTTTCGGTGACACGCCATTCCGGGTGCCACTGCACGCCCAACACGAAGCCCGGACCTTCATGGCGGAAGGCTTCCACCAGCCCGTCCGGCGCCACGGCTTCGACCTTCAGTCCGCGGCCCAAGCGCGCGACGCCCTGCCCGTGCAGCGAATTGACCTGCGCCGACGGCGCGCCCGCAACCCTGGCCAGGATGCCGCCCGGATTGAAAGTCACCGCGTGGACCGGCGCGTACTGCTTGTCGAGCGGATCGTTGAGGTTCTCGCGGTGGTCCAGAAAACCGGGCTGCTCATGCACCTTCTGGTACAGCGTGCCGCCAAAGGCGACGTTCACTTCCTGGAATCCGCGGCAGATCGCCAGCACCGGCAAGCCCATCTCCAGCGCCACCGGCACCAGCGCGAGCGTGTTCGCATCGCGGGCGGGGTCGTGCAGGTTGCCTTCGTAGCTGGGCTCGTCGCTGTAATGACGCGGCTCGATGTTGCTGACCGATCCGGTCAGCAACAGTCCGTCCAGCCCTTCCAGCAATGCCGCGGGGGGCAGCGCCGGCTGCAGCGTGGGCAACAGCACAGGCAGCGCCCCAGCTCCTTCCACCACCGCCCGCAAGTACTTCTCGCCAACCGCGAGGAAGGGATGTGGACCGATTTGTTTACGGTCGGTGGGAACGCCGACCAGCGGCAGGCTGGCCATCGGGGGAGGCTCAAAAAAAGCGTGTCCGCAACTTAACCCGCCTGTTTTATTTTTACAACACCAGCCACCAGACTGCCGCTTTTATCCCGGTAATGGTGCGTTGCGGCACCATTTCAGGACACTTCAGAGCATCGATGTCGTCAAACGCGTTGAGTATTCTTGACAGCCCAAGCTCTCTGGTAAGCTGCCGCGAACCGCCCGTGACGCCACCATGACCCGCATTCCAGACACCTCCCTTCCTGACCTTCTACCGATTTCGCCGGCAGATGCAGCCACCTTGCGGCAGCTGCCCGATTGCGAGCTGGTCGATCTGCTGCTGCCCGACATGAACGGGCTGTTGCGCGGCAAGCGCGTCACCCGCGATGCATTGGAAAAGGTCTATGCGGACGGCGTGTGCCTGCCGATGTCGCTGATCGCCACCGACATCACCGGCAACACGGTGGAGGAAACGGGCCTGGGTTACGACATCGGCGACGAGGACCGCATCTGCCGTCCTGTTTCCGGATCGTTGCGTCCGGTGCCCTGGTCGCCGCGGCCGATGGCGCAATTGCTGTTGTCGATGGAAGACTCCAAAGGCGGCGCTTTCGAAGCCAATCCACGCGAAGTGCTCAAGCGCGTATTGGAACGCTATGCCGCCCGTGGCCTCAAGCCGGTGGTAGCGGTGGAACTGGAGTTTTACCTGTTCGATGCGCATCTGGATGCCGACGGCAGGCCGCGCCCGCCGGTCAATCCGGTGACTGGCCGGCGCAGCAGCAGCACGCAGGTCTACTACATGGAAGACCTCAACGATTACCGCGGCTTCACCGATGCGGTATCGGCCGCATGCAAGGCGCAAGGCATTCCTGCCGACACGGCCGTGGCCGAATACGCGCCGGGCCAGTTCGAAATCAACCTCAAGCACCGCGACGATGCCCTGTTGGCCTGCGACGATGCGGTCATGCTGAAGCGCGCGATCAAAGCCGTAGCCCAGCAGCAGGGCGTGCAGGCCAGCTTCATGGCCAAACCTTTCGCCGATCAGGCCGGCAATGGGCTGCATATCCATGCCAGCGTGCTGGACGGGAACGGCGACAATATCTTCGCTTCCACGCCCGAAGCGCCTGCGGACACCCTGAAACACGCCATCGGCGGCCTGCAGCGCAGCGCCAAGGACAGCCTGCTGCTGTTCGCACCGCACGCCAACAGTTATCGGCGCTTCGTGCTCAACGCTTTCGTGCCGCTCAACGATGCCTGGGGCTACAACAACCGCACCGTGGCCATGCGCATTCCGCACAGCAACGAGGCCAACACCCGCATCGAACACCGTATCGCCGGCGCAGACGCCAATGTCTACCTGGTCACCGCCGCCGTGCTTGCCGGCATGCTGCACGGGCTGGAGAACGGTTTCGATCCCGGCCCGCCGGTGGTCGGCAACGCCTACGAACAGACCGAGATCCGTACGCCGTACTGGCGCCAGGCCATCGACGACTTCATGGGCAGCGATTTCATTCGCGAGCAGTTCGGCGAATCGTTCCGCCATATTTACGGCCAACAGAAGCTCAAGGAAATGCATACGTTCTATACGCAGGTAACCACGCTGGAATACGACTGGTATCTGCGAGCGGTGTGATGCTTCCCTTCTCCCCTTGTGGGAGAAGGTGCCCGAAGGGCGGAAGAGGGGTACGAGCGAAGCGAGTGCTCCTGCATTTTCGCTAAGATCAAAATGGATCCCAGCATTCGCTGGGATGACGATGCGGGGGGGTTGTCACTGATGTCCACTTCCGACAAGTCTGCCTACCCACCCAGCTGGTACGCCGCCAGCGCCACCCCACTGTTGGAACAATCGACGCTGCAAGGCCGCATCGAAGCGGACATCTGCATCCTCGGCGCCGGCTACACCGGCCTGTCCGCCGCGCTAGAACTGGCCGAAGCCGGCTACAAGGTGGTTGTACTGGAAGCCGAGCGCATCGGCTGGGGCGCCTCCGGGCGCAACGGCGGCCAGGCTATCGCCGGCTTCAGCTGCGGCGAAGCCAAACTGGAATCGCTGGTGGGTTTCGACGACGCGCGCAGGATGTTCGACCTGTCGCGCGAAGGCCTGCAATGGCTTCGCGAGCGCATCCGCAAGCACGACATCGCCTGCGACTGGCGCGACGGCCACGCTACCGTGCCCATCAAGCCGCGCCAGCAGAAGGAAATCCTGGCTGCGGTCGAAGACTTCAATACGCGGTACGACTATCCCGTCGAATGGTGGAATCGCGAGAGACTGCGGGAACAGCTCGCCAGCGACCGTTACCTGGGCGCGCTCTACGATTCGAACAGTGGCCACCTGCATCCGCTGGAATACGCGCTGGGCCTGGCACGCGCGGCGATGGCCGCTGGCGTGCGCATCTTCGAGCATTCGCGGGCGACGCAGCTCGTACGCGGCGCCAAGCCCGTGTTCAAGACCGCGCAGGGCGAAGTGCGGTGCGATTTCGCCATCCTCGCCGGCAATGCGCTGGTGCACGGTATCGCGCCAGAACTGGATTCGAAGATCATGCCGGTCGGCACCTATATCGGCGCGACCGTTCCATTGGGTGAGGAACGCGCTCAGTCGCTGGTCCGCAACGACATGGCCGTGGCCGACACCAACTGGGCGCTGGACTATTTCCGCCGCAGCCGCGATCACCGCCTGCTTTTCGGAGGCCGGGCCAGCTACTCCACCCTGCCCCCGCCCAACCTGCGCGGCACCATGACTCGGCGCATGCGCCGCGTGTTCCCGCAGTTGGCCGATGTGGAAATCGAATACGTGTGGGGCGGCTACATCGACATCTCGCTCAATCGTGCGCCGCATTTCGGACGGCTGACGCCCAACGTCTATTTCGCGCAGGGATTTTCCGGACATGGCGTCGTTGCGACCGGACTGGCCGGAAAACTCATGTCAGAGGCGATACGCGGGCACTCGGAACGGCTGGACCTGTTCGCGAAGATCCCGCACCTGCCCTTCCCCGGCGGCCGTGCCTTGCGCACGCCGATGCTGGTCGCGGCAATGGCCTGGTACAAACTTCGCGATGCACTGTGGTAATCGACTTGTAGAGCCGAGCTTGCTCGGCTGCTTTCGGCACGGAATCAAAAGCATCCGAGTGAGTTCGGGTCTGCAGGGCAAGGCAAGAGCAGCCGAGCAAGCTCGGCTCTACAAGGATCAAGGTTTCTTGCGCGGAGCCAGCAGCAGCGCAATCAAGGTCAGCGTGGCCGCTGCAGCAAGGTAATAACCCACATGCGAGACTCCATGCCTGGTCGCCAGGTAGGTGGCGATGGAGGGCGTCAGTGACGCTCCCAGAATGCCCGCCAGATTGAAGGCCAATGAGGCCCCGGTGTAGCGCACGGCGGTGGGGAACATATCGGCGAGCAAGGTGCCGCACGGCCCGTAGGTCAAGCCGGTGACCGTCATGCCGATGATCAGGAACAGCAACACGCCTGCGCCGCTGCCGGCGCTGAAAAGCGGCCCGTAGAACAGTCCGAATACGATGATCGAGATCGTGGCCAGCACCATCGCCAAGCGCCGGCCGTACCGGTCCGCCAGCAACGCCGATACCGGAATGCCCGCCCCGAAGAACAGTACGGCGATCATCAGCATCAACAGGAATTGTTCGCGCGTGTAGCCGAGCTGCGCGGTTCCCCAGGACAGGTTGAAAACGGTCATGAGGTAGAAGAGAACGAAGGTGGAGACCAGCGCGAAGGTCCCCGCAAGCAAGGCGCCGGGGTATTCGCGCAGCACCGTCAGTATCGGCAGGCGCACGCGTTCGCCCTTGTCCAGCGTCTTCTGGAAATCGGGCGTCTCGGCGATGCGCAAGCGCACCCACAGGCCGACGAAAACCAGCGCAGCGCTGGAGAGGAACGGGATACGCCAGCCCCACGCCAGGAACTGGGTGTCGTCCATCATTTCGGTCAGCAGCAGGAAGATGCCGGTCGAGCACAGGAACCCCAGCGGCGCTCCCAGTTGCGGGAACATCCCGTACCACGCGCGCTTACCCGGCGGCGCATTCTCCGTCGCAAGCAGCACCGCCCCGCCCCACTCGCCGCCAAGCCCCAGCCCCTGGCCGAAGCGGCAGATAGCCAGCAGCACCGGCGCCGCCACGCCGATGCTGGCATAGGTAGGCAACAGGCCGATGGCGATGGTGGAAAGGCCCATGGTCAGCAACGCCGCCACCAGCGTGGCCTTACGCCCGACCCGGTCGCCGAAATGCCCGAACAGCGCCGATCCCACCGGCCGTGCGAAGAATGCCAGGGCGAAGGTGATCAGGGATTTGAGGGTGGCGGTAGCCGGGTCGCTTTCGGGAAAGAACAGCTGCGGAAAAACGATCACCGCGGCGGTGGCGTAGATGTAGAAATCGAAGAATTCGATGGTGGTGCCGATCAGGCTGGCGAACAGGACGCGGCGGGGCGAATTGGCAACTGCCGGGATTGTGGTGGTCGTCATCGTCTACGATCTGGCTTGGCTGGCTGGATTCTGGCAGATTAATTCGCCGCCAGCGCACTCTCGCCAAAGGAGGCATGCTGTGGACGAAGACCTCGACCGACTGACCCAGGCAGAATTGATTGCGGAAGCGCGCAGATTGCGCGCAGCCATCCGCAAGCACCGCGACTCGACCCTGCACGAGCTTTGCTGGCACCACCCGGATCTGTGGGGCTTGCTTCCGGAGAAGAGCGATCCCCAGCCTACGGTTCCGGAATGGCCGCAATTCATGCGCGGCTGCATCCACTATCGGCAGTCGTTAGACAGGCAATTGGCTGATGCCGAGCGCTCCAGCGTTGAGTTCAAGAAATCCGATAGATCGTAGGAGGTCTTGGAGCGCGTAGGAGCGACGTGAGTCGCGAATGAAAAGATCGCGAAATTCCGTTCGCGACTCACGTCGCTCCTACGCGCTCCTACGACGGTCCTGCCGCACCAACTTCAATCCCAATCGTCCTTGTAGACGAACTTCGGCATTTCCCAGTGGTAGCGGATGGCCAGCATGCGCACCACGAAGCCGGTCACCATTGCGATCACCATTCCTACATCGTGGTCGATACCCACATGCGGCGCGGTCATGTAGATCGCGCCGGCCAACAGCGAGACGCTGGCGTACAGCTCCTTGCGGAACAGCAGAGGCACCTGCGTGCAAAGCACATCGCGCAACACGCCGCCGAAGGTTCCGGTGATCATGCCGCTGACCAGGATGATCAGCCAATGCAGATGCAGTCCCTTGGCGATATCGCAGCCGACCACGGTGAATACGACCAGCCCAAGCCCATCCAGTACGAGGAAACTGGTGCGCAGGCGCTTCATCATCGGCGCCACCAGTATGGTGACCAGCGCAGCGGCCAGCACGATCACCAGATAGCTGGGATGTTCTATCCAGCTCAGCGGATGACGCCCCAGCAGCACATCGCGCAACGTGCCGCCGCCCAGCGCCGTGACGACGGCGATCACGCACACGCCCAGCCAATCCATTTGGCGCCGCCCCGCCACCAGGGCGGCGCTCATCGCTTCGACCGCGATCCCGATCAGGAAAAGAACATGTAGCAGCACTTGTCTTTCTCCGCCGCGCCGATCAGCTACCCAGATTGATCCAGGTTGCCTTCACCTCGGTGTATTTGTCGAAAGCGTGCAGCGACTTGTCGCGGCCGTTGCCGGATTGCTTGTAGCCGCCGAACGGCGCGGTCATGTCGCCGCCGTCCCAGTAGTTCACCCACACGCTGCCCGCGCGCAGCTTGCGCGCGACGCGGTGCGCACGGCTGATGTCCTTCGTCCACACGCCCGCCGCCAGGCCGTATTCGGTGTCGTTGGCCATGCGCAGCGCCTGCTCTTCGGTGTCGAAGGCGATCACCGACAACACCGGCCCGAAGATTTCCTCGCGCGAGATCGTGTGTTCGTGTGCCACTTCGTCGAACACGGTCGGTTCGATATAGCTGCCGCCCGGCACCGTGTCGGCGCGTTTGCCGCCCAGCACCAGCCTGGCGCCTTCGGCCACGCCTTTTTCGATGTATCCCAACACCCGGCTGGTCTGCGTTTCGTCGACCATCGCGCCCATCGGCGCGCCCGGCTCGAAAGGATGCCGCGGCTGCATCTTGCGGCCGGCCTCGACCACGCGCGCCACGAATTCTTCCTTGATCGAACGCTCCACCAGCAGGCGCGAGGCCGCGGTGCAGACCTCGCCCTGGTTGTAGAAGATGCCGCTGGCCGCCGCTTCGGCCGCTTTGTCCAGATCGTGCGCGTCGGCGAACACCAGGTTGGGGCTCTTGCCGCCGCACTCCATGTAGGCACGCTTGAGATTGGAACGGCCGGCGCACTGAAGCAGCTGCTTGCCGACCGCGGTGGAACCGGTGAAGACCAGGCCATCCACGTCCATGTGCAGGGCCAGCGGTTCGCCCGCTTGCTTGCCGAAACCGGGCACCACGTTGAAGACGCCGGCGGGAATGCCGGCTTCCATCGCGATCTCGGCCAACCGTATCGCACTCAAGGGAGATTTCTCCGAAGGCTTCAACACCACCGAATTGCCCATCGCCAGCGCCGGCGCCAGTTTCCAGGTCGCCATCAGCAGCGGGAAATTCCACGGCACGATGGCGCCGATCACGCCCAACGGTTCGCGCGTCACCAGTCCCAGCTCGTCGGGACCGGTCGCGGCGACTTCGCCATAGACCTTGTCCAGCGCCTCGCCCGTCCAGGCCATGCAGCGGATCGTCGCCGCCACATCGACCTGACGTGCGTCGGTGACCGGCTTGCCCATGTCCAGGGATTCCAGCACCGCGAGTTCGTCGCCGTACTGCTCGATCAGCTGCGCGAACTTCAGCAGCACTTTCTTGCGGTAGGTGGGCTTGGCTTCCGACCATGCGCCCGAATCGAAGCTGCGGCGCGCGGCGATCACCGCGCGTTCGATATCCTCGGCAGCGCATTCGGCCACGCGTCCCAGCGAACGGCCATCGATCGGACTGATGCAGTCGAAGGTCTTGCCGTCGGCGGCATCGACGTACTTGCCGTCGATGAAGGCCCGGGTGCGGATATTCAGTCCGTCGGCGAGGGCTTGCCAGTTGTCGCGGGTGCGGGGGGCGTTCATAAGTAACTCCAATCGAACAACGGAAAATTGAGCTGACAACGCTTTGGTTTCTTGCTGAAACACTCCCGTGAGTCGCGGCAAGCGGGGCAGGCAAACCCCGAAGGGGCGGCGCACAAGGATGTGCGCCGTTTTTGGAGCAGCAGGATGCTGCTTCCAAAAATTCCTGGCCCGCTTGCGGACCCGGCAGCTTCATCGCCGGGCGCGACGTTAGGGCGGCTTTCTTTTGGTTACTTTTCTTTGCCGTTCAAAGAAAAGTGACTCGCGCATAGCGCGAAACGCTTTTTGCTTTGAGATAAGAGCAAAGACAAGATCGAGAGCACCCCTCCTCAATCCTCCCCTGCGCTTTGCGCAAGAGAGAAGGCAGGGACAAAAGCAAAAGCAACTGCAACAACAAAATCAAGATCAAGGTGGATCCCAGCTTTCGCTGGGATGACGGCTACTAAGAAATCAGAATGTGGCCGGCGTATTGGCACTGAAGATCACCGCATCCACTTCGCCGATATTGCGGAACCGATGCGGAATCCTGCTCTCGAAATAATAAGCCTCGCCCGCGCGCAGAATGCGCACCTGGTCGCCGACCGTCACTTCGACTTCACCCTCCACCACCACGCCGCCCTCCTCGCCCTCGTGCAACAGCATGCTGTCGCCGGTGTCGGTGCCCGGCGGCATCACCTCGCGCAGGATGCACATCTGACGTTGCGGACGGTGCTGCCCGATCAGGAAATACTGGATACCGTTGCTGCCCACATCAGGCAGCTCATCGGCCGTGTAAAACGGACTGTCTGGCAGCCCCACCTCCAGGTCCAGGGTGAAGAAATCGGCGAGCGAGATGGGAATGCCGTCCAGCACCTTCTTCAACGAGCTGACCGAAGGACTGACCTTGTTCTGTTCGATCAGCGAGATGGTGCTGTTGGTCACGCCCACCCGCTTGGCCAGCTCGCGCTGGCTGAGTTCTTTGGATTTGCGAACCAGCTGCAGGCGTGCGCCGATGTCCATCCCTGCCCTTGGTCTGTGAACCGATGATTGTGACCGGAGTGTTGCCGGATACTTTACACGGCGTGAGGATGAGGTCAATTTTCAGCCGAATTACGCTGCGGTTGTAAAGTTTTTTCAACGCGCTAAGCTGGCAGCCTCTTTCTTCCGCGACCCCCACGGAGCCCGCCGAATGAGCGCAGATTCCACCCCCGGCCACCGCGCCCTGGCCGACCATTACGCCGCCCAGGCGACCGCCACGCCGGCCTCCATGGACGCCTTCTGGATGCCCTTCACCGCCAACAAGCAGTTCAAGGCCTCGCCGCGCCTGCTGGCCAGCGCCTCGGGCATGTACTACAAGACCGTGGACGGGCGCGAAATCCTGGATGCCACCGCCGGCTTGTGGTGCTGCAATGCGGGACATTCGCGGCCCAGAATCGTGGAGGCGGTGAAGACCCAGATCGAGACTCTGGATTTCGCGCCCAACTTCTCCATGAGCTCGCCGCTGCCGTTCGTGCTGGCCGAACGCCTGGCCGAACTGGCGCCGGGCAACCTCAATCATGTGTTCTATACCAACTCCGGATCCGAGTCGGTCGACAGCGCATTGAAGATGGCCATCGCCTACCACCGCGCACGCGGTGAAGGCCAGCGCACCCGTTTGATCGGGCGCGAGAAGGGTTACCACGGGGTCGGCTTCGGCGGCATCTCGGTCGGCGGCCTGCCCAACAACCGCAAGTGGTTCGGGCTTGGCCTGCCGGGCGTGGACCATATGCGCCACACCCTGGATATCGGCCGCAACGCCTTCTCCAAAGGATTGCCCGAATACGGCATCGAACTGGCCGAGGACCTGGAGCGCATGGTCGCGCTGCACGATGCCTCCACCATTGCCGCGGTGATCATCGAACCGATTTCCGGTTCGGCCGGCGTGGTCATTCCGCCCGACGGCTACCTGAAGCGCATCCGCGAGCTCTGCACCAGGCACGGCATCCTGCTGATCTTCGACGAAGTGATCACCGGCTTCGGCCGCGTCGGCAATGCCTTCGCCGCGCAACGCTTCGACGTGCAGCCGGACATGATCACCGCCGCCAAGGGCATCACCAACGGCTGCGTGCCGATGGGCGTGGTGATCGTTTCCGACGACGTGCACGATGTCTTCACCCAGGGGCCCGACAACGCCATCGATCTTTTCCATGGCTACACCTATTCCGGGCACCCCCTGGCCTGCGCGGCCGCCATCGCCACGCTGGACACTTATGCGGAAGAGAACCTGTTCGACAAGGCCATCGAGTTGGGCGACTACTGGCAGGAGGCCATCCACTCACTGAAGGGCCTGCCGAACGTCATCGATATCCGCAACTACGGCCTGATCGGCGCCATCGAGCTGGCGCCCCGCCCGGGCGCGCCGGGTACGCGCGCCTACGACGCCTTCACCCATGCCTTCCACGAGGGCAGTCTGCTGACGCGCGTTACCGGCGACGTGATCGCCCTGTCCCCGCCGCTGATCCTGGAAAAAACGCATATCGACCGGATTTTCGAAACCCTGGCGGACACTCTGCGCGCCACCGGCTAAAATCGGCGCTCAATCCCGTCACCCGGCCCCAGCGCTCCCCACGCGCAGCCCCTTATCGCACCTGGAGAGAAAAATGCTGATCGGCGTCCCCAAGGAAATAAAAAACCACGAATACCGCATCGGCCTGACGCCGGCCGGCGCCCGCGAACTGGTCGCCAACGGCCACAGCGTCCTGGTGCAGAAGGACGGCGGCAAGTCCATCGGTCTGACCGATGAGATGTATGTGCGCGCAGGTGCGGAAATCGTGGACAGCGCCGAGGAAATCTTCAAGCGCGCCGACATGATCATCAAGGTCAAGGAGCCGCAGCCGGTGGAATGCGCCATGCTGCGCCCCGGCCAGGTGCTCTACACCTACCTGCATCTGGCGCCGGATCCGGAACAGACCAAGGCACTGGTGAAATCCGGCGCCACCTGCATCGCCTACGAAACCGTCACCGACCGCAAGGGCGGCCTGCCGCTGCTGGCGCCGATGAGCGAAGTGGCTGGACGCATGTCGATCCAGGCCGGCGCGCATGCGCTGGAAAAAGCGCAGGGCGGTTCCGGCGTACTGCTGGGTGGCGTGCCCGGCGTGAAGCCGGCCGAAGTGCTGGTGATCGGCGGCGGCGTGGTGGGCATCAACGCAGCGCGCATGGCGATGGGCATGAACGCGCACGTGACCATCCTGGATCGTTCGCTGGATCGCCTGAAGTACCTCGATGAAGTCTATGGCGACCGCTTGACCACGATCTATTCCACCCACGATGCGATCGAAGAACGCCTGCCGGACACCGATCTGGTGATCGGCGCGGTGCTGATTCCCGGCGCCGCCGCACCCAAGCTGGTGTCGCGTGCGCAGTTGAAGCTGATGCGTCCGGGTTCGGTGCTGGTGGACGTGGCTATCGACCAGGGCGGCTGCTTTGAAACCAGCAAGGCCACCACCCATCAGAACCCGACCTACGAAGTGGATGGCATCGTTCACTACTGCGTGGCCAACATGCCCGGCGGCGTGGCCCGCACTTCGACCTTCGCACTGACCAACGCCACCCTGCCCTTCGCCGTGCAGCTGGCCAACAAGGGTGCACGCCAGGCGATGCTGGACGACGAGCACCTGCTCAACGGCTTGAACGTGCACGACGGCAAGATCACCTACAAGGCGGTCGCCGACGACCTGGGTTACGAGTACGTGCCTTCGACCAAGGCGCTGGGCTGAGCCAGCAGCAGCCTCTGTAGGAGCGGGCCCTGCCCGCGATGAAGCTTTACAGTTAGAGCTTCGTCGCGGGCAGGGCCCGCTCCTGCAAGATCAGACGTCAGAGGCGCTGAAGGCGCCAGCAGCGGTGAATCCGCGCATTGCGCTCGAAATCCGGCGGAATCGTCTGCGTGGTGATGTCCTCGCATTCCGCGAACTCCGCCACCGCTTCAGCATCGAGCTTGAAACGCCGGAAATTGTTGGAGAAATACAACACACCCTCGGTAGTCAGGCGGTCCACGCAGGCGCGCAGCAGGCGTACGTGTTCGCGCTGGATGTCGAAATCGTCGGCGCGTGCGGAATTGGAGAACGTCGGCGGGTCGCAGAAGATCACGTCGTAGCGGTTCTTCTCCGCTTCCAGCCAGCGCAGGGCGTCGGCCTGCACCAAACGATGCTGGGCGCCGGCGAAACCATTCAAGGATAGATTGGCCGCGCACCACTCCAGGTAAGTGCCGGACAAGTCCACGCTGGTCGTCGAATCCGCACCGGCCACCGCCGCCTGCACCGAGGCGACGCCGGTGTAGGAGAACAGATTGAGGAAACGCTTGCCGCGCGCTTCCGCCGCCATGTGCCGGCGCAGTGGGCGGTGATCCAGGAACAGCCCCGTGTCCAGATAGTCGAACAGATTGACCTGCAGCAGGGCGCCATTCTCGCGCACCTGCAACAGCTCGCCGCGCTGTTCGAATTTTCCGTACTTGCTGCCGCCCTTGCCGCGCTCGCGGGATTTCATCGCCACCTGTTCGGCCGGCACCGCGAACACCTCGCGGGCCGCGGCCAGCAGTTCGTTGCGTCGGCGACGCACGTCGGCCTCGGGGATCTCTTCCGGTGCGGCGTATTCCTGCACGTGCAGGAAAGTGCGCATATCGCCCTTTGCTTCCTTGTACACATCGATGGCCGCGGCGTACTCGGGCAAGTCCGCATCGTAGGCGCGGAAACAGCTCACTTCTTCGCGTGAGGTCCAGGACTTCAACTTGCGCAGGTTCTTGCGCAGACGGTTGGCGACCATCAACGCGCCTTCGGAAAGCTCGCGCGGCACGCTGCTTTCCTGCTTCGGCGGACCGACCGGGTCGCAGACGATCAATGCGCATTCGATCGCGCCGTTGAAGATCTGGTATTTCTTGCTGGCGCGCAGACCGGTGGCATAAGCCAGCTCCGGATTGCCGCACAACAGGCTGGCGCGCCACAGCGGCACCGTGCGCCTGAGCGCATCGCCAAGCTTGCGGTAAAGCGTGTTATCGGCCGCCAACCGCTCGTCGTACGGCGGATTGCAGGCCACGGTGCCGCGTTCGAAAGGCGGCGCTTGCAGGTCGCCCACATCGCGGGTGCCGAACCAGATGTCGTCGGCCACGCCCGCCACTTCGGCGTTCTCGCGCGCGGCTCTTATCGCATGAGGATCGATATCGCTACCGAACATCGCCTGCTTCAACGCCGACCTGCCCTTCTCCTCGCGTTGCTTCGCTTCTTCGACCAGCCCTTTCCAACTCTCGACATCGAATCCGAGCCAACGGCTGGGCAGGCTGCGTCCGTGCCGCTGCAATCCGGGAGCGACATCGGCCGCCATCAGCGCGCCTTCGATCAGCAAGGTGCCGCTGCCGCACATGGGATCGAGCAAGGCCCCGCCTTCGTGGTAGATCTTCGGCCAGCCACCGCGCATCAGGACGGCGGCGGCCAGATTCTCTTTCAGGGGCGCATCGTTCTGCACGTTGCGCCAGCCGCGGCGATGCATCGGCCCGCCGCCCAGATCGATGGAGATCGTGGCCCGGCCCTTGCGCAGCGACAGATTGATGCGCACGTCTGGATTGTCCACATCTACCGACGGGCGCTCCTGCCCCTGCGCACGCAAAGTGTCGACCACCGCGTCCTTGACCCGCTGCGCGGCATAGCGCGCGTGGGTGATGGCCTCGCCGGAAACGTGCGCATCCACCGACAGCGTGTGCTCGGAGCGCAGGTGTTCCTGCCAGGGAATGGCCGCGACGCCATCGTAGAGCGCCAGCTCGTTCAGGCATTCGAATTCGGCGATCGGCCACAGCACGCGGCTGGCCAGCCGCGACCACAGCACCGCGCGCTGCGCGTCGGCCAATTCGCCTTCGGCATTGGCGCCGGAGACGGTGGCGGTGGCCTTGGCAACGCCCAGCGACAACAGCTCGTCGACGAGCAGGTATTCCAGGCCTTTGCCGCAGGAAACGAAGAATTTCAAAGTTATTCCTAAATTTTCTCGGAGTCGTCATCCCAGCGAAAGCTGGGATCCATCTTGATCTTCGCGACGAAGCAGGGTTACGCGACCAAAATCAAGATCAAAATCAAAATGGATCCCAGCTTGACCAGCCATTCGGCTGTTAAAGACCGCTGGGATGACGTTGTTCATTTGATCAAGACGTTTAATTAAATCGACTGCAATAGCTGCGCGAACGCTTCTGCAGAAGCCTCCACATGCTCCGACAGTCGGTGCGTATCGTTCACCAGCAACAAGCGCGCGCGGCGCGCATGCGCCCAATCGACTACTTGTTGCGCGAGAATCAGTTCGTCGTCCCAACCATGGATGATCGAAGTCGGTACCGCAGCAGCATCCAGGTTTTCCAGCCGACCCATGGTCGTAGGCGGCGCCATCAGAAACAGAGCGGCCACCGGCACCTCCAGCGACACGCGTGCGGAAATGTAGGCGCCCAGACTGGAGCCGGCCAATACCAACGGCCCGCGTTGTGCCGCTTCGGCGGCCAGCGCCAGCAAATGCGCCTGGCGCGCTTCCACATCGCCGAGTTCGCTGAGGTCGCGGCGCGCGTCGAAACCGGTGTAGTCCGGACGCTCATGGGTCCAGCCCAGGCGTCCGGCGGCGGCGGCCAGCGCGGTGACCTTGGTGGCATCCGGACCGCTTTCGAATCCGTGCGAAAGAATGCAGTGGCCCTTCCCGGCAAAAGACCGACTCACAACGCGACCACTTCGTCGCCCACGCGGAAATTCCCGCCGGACACGATGCGCGCGCAAAGTCCGCCCATACCGCGCATGGCGTTGTAACCGCCCGCGCCCAAAGCCGCTTCCATGCGCGAGCATGGGTCGCAGGACTCGGTACCTTCCAGCACCACCTCGCCGATGCGGAACCGGCGATCCTTCAACGCGATCAACGGAATGCCGGACACCACCACGTTCCGCCGCAACAAAGCGGGCTCGACGCCGCGTCCGGCCAGCGACGCGATGACCGGCAAGTGCTCGGCCTGGATCAGGGTGATGCCGCGCTTGCCGCTGCCGCCCTTGTAACGGTCGCCGCGCAGACCGCCGTCGGCGACCGCTTCGACCGACTCGACCGCGTTCATCCATTCGTCGCGCGCCGGACGCAGGCCTATCCATTGCACCGTGCCGACCTGCGGCAAGGTAGCCATGAGCTTGGCGAGTTCGGAGTCGGGGTTGAGCGGCATCGGCATGTTCCTGCGGCGGACAGGCGCCCGCGCGAACCGCCAGTTTACTTGACCGCGCCTGTGCGGGCCGCAGCGGCGGGTTCAGCCTTGCGGGCCGGGTGCTAGCATTCCGGGCATGCTCCCCGACCCGCCGCCCGTGATCTTCTCGCCCCTGCCCTACGAGTCGTTGCTGGACGAGCGTCCGCGCAACCGGATCGACGTGGTGGTGATCCATTGCACCGAACTGCCCGACCTGGCCATGGCGCGCAGTTTCGGCGAACAGGTGCGGTACGACTCCGGCACCGGCAACAGCGGCCACTACTACATCGACCGCGACGGCAGCGTGCACCAGTACGTGGCGCTGGAACGCGTCGCCCACCACGTGCGCGGCTACAACCCGCGCGCCATCGGCATCGAACTGGTCAACACCGGCCGTTATCCGGACTGGCTGGCGGCTGGCAACCAGTCGATGCGGGAGACCTACACCGAGCAGCAGATCATCGCCTTGGTGGCCTTGCTGAATCATCTGCAGCGGGAATTGCCTTCGCTGAAGTTCATTGCCGGCCACGAGGAACTGGACACCAACGAGGTCCCCGCCAGCGACGACGAAGAGGTTCTGGTGCATAGGAAACTGGATCCGGGCCCGCTATTCCCGTGGGATCGGGTGATGCGGGCGATCACACTCAAACGGCTCGATCCCTCCTTGTAGGAGCGCCCCATGGGCGCGAGTTTTAAGGTTATTCACGCAAGAGCTCGCGCCCATGGGGCGCTCCTACAGGGGCCGGTATAATTTGCCGAACGCCTCCCCTCCGGAATTCCCTTGTCCCCCAGTCCCGAACCCGTCGTCAGCGAACTGATCGAGCTGCTCTCGCTGGAGCGGCTGGAAGACAACCTGTTCCGCGGCCAGAGCCGCGATATCGGCACCAAGTACGTGTTCGGCGGCCAGGTGCTGGGCCAGGCACTGTCCGCGGCGCAAGCCACGGTGGAAGACAGTGGCCGCATGGCCCATTCGCTGCACGCCTATTTCCTGCGCGCCGGCGATGTGGACCATCCCATCGTCTACGACGTGGACCGCACCCGCGATGGCGGCAGTTTTTCGGTGCGCCGCGTGACCGCAATCCAGCACGGCAAGGTGATCTTCTTCTGCGCGGCCTCGTTCCAGGGCGAGGAACCCGAAGCGCAACAGCACCAGCTGTCGATGCCGGAAGTGCCGCGCCCTGAGGATATCGAGCCCGCGCCCGCAGTTCCCGCCGAGGTGATGGCGACCTTGCCGCCCAAGGTACAGCGCTGGCTGTCGCGGCGCGGTCCCTTCGAGTTCCGCCACGTCTACCCGCGCGACGAACTCAACCCGCCCAAGCGTCCGCCGTTCCAGCAGGTGTGGTTCCGATTGAGCGAACCGGTGGGCGATGCGCCGGAACTGCACCATGCCCTGCTTGCCTACGCCTCGGATTTCCAGCTGCTGGGCACCGCCAACTATCCGCACGGCATCAGTTACTACCAACCCAATGTGCAGATGGCGTCGCTGGACCACGCGTTGTGGTTCCACCGTCCGTTCCGCGCCGACGACTGGCTGCTGTATTCCATCGACAGCCCCAGCGCGCAGAATTCGCGCGGCCTGGCGCGCGGGCAGATCTTCACCCGCGACGGCAAGCTGGTGGCCAGCACCGCGCAGGAAGGACTGATCCGCGTAGTGCCCGATAGCGGCGCCGCGGCGCTGGTCCCGGCCAAGGAGTAGGCATGCGCCAGGTCTTCACCAGCCTGCGGGTCGAAACCGTCGAAGGCGTGGCCAAACTGCTGGAAGAAGCCGGCATCGAGGTCTACCTGGCCAACGGGCGCTCCTACCACAGCAAGCGCGGCGGGCAGTTCAGCTATGCCGAGCCGATGAAGCTCAAGCAGCAGCCCAGCGTCTGGGTGAAACGCGCCGAGGACCAGCCGCGTGCGCGCGAAATCCTGCGCGCCGCAGGACTGCTGGCGACCACGCGCCCGAGCCCCGATGCCCCTCTGGTTTTCGCGGGCGGCGATGCAGTCGATGAACCGAAGAAGCGTCCACTGGCCTGGCGGATCCGCATCGCGTTGCTGATAGCGATCGCTATCGCGGCACTGGTGACGGTGCTGCGTCCAAGCCCGGTGCCGGAGGCCGCTCCACCCGTGCCGCAGCAAGCACCCTTGCCAGCGCAAGCGGAACCGCAAGCCGCGCCGCAACCGGTCCCGGCGGAAGAGGAAGAAGTCCGCGTGCGTATCTCGGCGCCACCGCCCGGCAAACCCTAGCCGAAACGCCTCCCATCCTCGTGGTCACATTCCCCGGCCCGCGCCGTCCTGTCTTGTATCGACACAGCTGCCAGGACCGCATCCGATGAACGCCGAAGCTCTAGACCTGATGCTGCAACGCGACCTGCCCGCGGCAGCCCGCGGCGACCAGACCGCTTACGGCCGCATCGTCGTCGCCTGTCAAAACACGGTCACCGCCATCGCCTTGGCCATTACCCGCGATGTGGCCGCCAGCGAAGACATCGCCCAGGAAGCTTTCCTCAAGGCCTGGCAGCAGCTCAACCGCCTGAAGAACGCGGCCAGCTTCCTGCCCTGGCTGCGCCAGATCACCCGCAACCTGGCCCGCGACCACCTGCGCGCCAACCGCAACCGGCCATTGACCGGGGAAAGCGCCGACCTGGCCATCGAAATGGCGGCCGATCCGTCGCCCACGCCGGGCGAACGGTTGCTGCAGACCGAAGAAGAGATCGTGGCGACGGACATCATTTCGGCGCTGCCCGAAGAAAGCCGCGAAACCCTGCTGCTGTATTACCGCGAAGGGCAGAGTTCGCAACAGGTCGCCTCTTTGCTCGGATTGAGCGACGCCGCTGTCCGCAAGCGCCTGTCGCGTGCGCGCGGCAACGTACGCGAGGAAATGCTCAAGCGTTTCGGCGAGTTCGCGCGCGCCACCGCGCCTAGCGCCGCATTCGCCGTGGCGGTGAGCAGCGCGTTGATGGTGACCGCGCCTGCCGCCAGTGCCGCCGTGCTCATTGGCGCCGGCGCAGTGGGTTCGGGCGCGGGGAAATTGGGAGCGGGCGGACTTGGCGCTTCGGCCGTCAACGGCGGTGTCGCACTCGGCGCATGGGGCACGGTATTCGGCGGGCAGCTGCACATCGTCTTGCCTGCGCTGATAGGCGGCATGCTGGGCGCCTACCTGGGCGGCTTGTGCTTGTTGCGCTTTGCCGATACCGCCGACGAACGCAGGCAGATACGCGGTTTTATTTTCATGAACACCGCAACGGCCGCGATCTTCAGCATCGGTATGCTGATAGTGGTCGGCTTTACCCGTCACTGGCTGCCGATATCGCTTTATGCCCTGACCGGCATGGCGGTCATCAACTATCAATGCCTGATACCGCTGCAACGGATCATGGCGCCATTACTGGCGCGCGATAACGCTCGACGCGGCCGTACCGGCACCAATTGGGCCTACGAAAGCATGTATGGCCGCACCGGCGTACTCATCGCCAACGTATTCGTGATCCTGGCGTTGGGCTGGTCGCTGCTCAATTAAGCTCGAACTGCCTGTCAACCAGCGTAGGTCGTGGCTACGCCCCCGACGAACCTCCACAACCCACGGATTACCCGAACTCACGGAGAGAACCAAAAAAAGCCCATGCCATTTACTGGCACGGGCTTTGTTGCGAGAAGCAGCCCGGAATCAGTTGGCGGGCTGTTCCGGCGGCATCGGCGCACGCGGGCCGCGATGCTCCATCCGCTTCGACTTGGCCGCATCCAGTTCGGCGCGGGTGAGCTTGCCGTCCTTGTCGGTATCGGCCTTGGCGAACCATTCGTCGCTGCGTTGCTTGGCGCGGATCTCATGGTCGGCGCGATCGACGAAACCATCCTTGTTGGCGTCCATCCCATCGAAACGCGAAGCCAGTTTTCCTTCGCCTGCGGTTGCCTCTGCACGGCTGATGCGGCCGTCCTTGTCGGTATCCAGTTTGGCCATCGCTTCGCGCCTGCCTTCACCGCGGGGGCCGTGGACGTCCCCGCCATGCTTGCGATCGCCACGGTACGGCCTTTCTTCCTTGCTCAGTTTGCCGTCCTTGTTCTTGTCCAGCTCGTCGAATTTTTCCGCCAGACGGGGATGCGCAGCGGATTCCTTGCGGTCGATGACGCCGTCGCCGTTCACGTCGAGCTTGACGCGCGCGGCGGGCGCGGCGCCTTGGGCCGGCGCCTGGGTGGCGGCGAAAGCGGTGCCGGCGGACAACGCAGTGAGTACAGCCAGGGTCAGAAGGGTCTTGCGGGTCATTTGAATCTCCGGGATAGCGTGGCGCGTTGCCGCCACTGCCAGGGATAACGCGCCTGACCCGGGCACGTTGACCGGTTTTCGTCGCCGTTCATTTTGTCGACAGTCGCAACCCACGCGATGCGCAGCGCGCAGTATCCTCCTTCCTATGAACCGGTCCTTCGCCCGCGCGGTTTCCATCGTCGGCCACCCCATGCTGGTGCTGCCGCTAGCGGCGTTGGCCCTGACCCTGGTGCGCGGCCAGTACCGCACCGCGCTGTGGATGGTGATGGGGTTTTCGGCGTTCGCCGCCCTGGTCATGGGTTATTCCGCCTGGCAGGTCAGGCACGGCCGGTGGTCGCACGTGGATGCCAGCAACACCGGAGAACGCCGATCCTTGAACCGTTTCCTGTTGCTGTCCCTGCTGGCGGCGACCGGATTGGCCGCAGCGTTCTCGCAGCCGGGCGAACTCACCCTGGGGCTGGGCCTTTCGGCAGCCATGGTGCTGTTCGCCCAACTCACCGCACGCTGGTGGAAGTTGTCGTTGCACGCGGCCTTCATGGTGTTTGCAGCGAGCCTGCTGCTGGGAGCGGGCTGGTGGACGGGACTCATCGCACTGGCCTTCGCCGCATTGGTCGCCTGGTCGCGCCTGACTTTGCAGCGCCACGCGCCGCGGGACCTGTTAGCGGGCCTGGCAGTGGGCGCGGCGGCGGGAATCGCGTTCGCCATCGTCGCCGGTCACGGTATGGGCATGGGCCATGGGTAACGACCCGCAACAACCTGCCGACGACCTGCGCCTGTTCCATACCGGCGAACATCCCTGCGGCTACTGGGAAGACCGGACCGCGCGCGATCTGGTCCTGGATCCGCGCGATCCGCGCCTGGCTTCTTTCTATCCCGTCGCGCTGAGTTGGGGTTTCCGCCGCTCCGGCGATCTGGTCTACCGGCCGCATTGCGAAGGCTGCCGCGCCTGCGTGGCGGTGCGCATACCGGTGATGGAATTCGTGCCCGACCGCAGCCAGCGGCGATGCGCGGCGCGCAATCAGGAAGTCGAGGCGCGCATCGTGCCTGCCGAACGCACCGATGAACATCTGGTTCTGTATCGTCGCTACCTGGCCGCGCGCCACCGCGACGGCGGAATGGACGACCACGGTGCGGTGGAGTTCGAGCAATTCCTGGTGGGCAGTTGGTCGCAAGGGCGCTTTCTGGAATTGCGCGAACACGGAAAACTCATCGCCGTGGCCGTCACCGACATCACCCCGGAAGCCTTTTCCGCCGTCTACACCTTCTTCGACCCGGAGCTGGAAAAACGCAGCCTGGGCACCCTGGCGATCCTGCGCCAGCTGGAATGGGCCAAACGCGAAGCGCGTCGCCACCTATACCTGGGCTATTGGATACAGGGCCATCGGAAAATGGACTACAAGCGCCGCTTCCAACCTCTGGAAGCCTTCGACGGCCGCAACTGGAATCGGTCCCGGTTAACCGATTAAGAACATGACAGTCTCACTGTCGTGAGAGCATTGCATGCCCGCCGGGTTGGCTATTGCCGATCTGCGGGGCAAGCGGGGCGGATGTCCTCGTCCATTCAAACCTTAAAATCAATGGAGCTTTAAATGAAATTGAATGCCCTTTTCCTGGCCGCTGCGGCCACTCTGGCGCTGGCCGCCTGTAAGCCCGCCGACAAGCCAGCCGATGCCGCTGCACCTGCCGCCGACACTGCTGCTGCGCCTGCTGCCGATGCTGCCGCTGCACCGGCTGCCGACGCGACCGCCGCTGCCACCCCGGCTGCCGATACCGTCACCGCCAGCACTGGCGTGCCGGAATGCGACACCTATCTCGAGAAAGTCTATGCCTGCATCAGCGACAAGGTGCCGGAAGCCCAGCGCGACATGATGAAGCAGGGCATCGACCAGTCGAAGGCCAGCTGGTCCGCCGTCACCGACAAGACCGCGCTGGCCGCACAGTGCAAGACCGCGATGGAGCAGGCCAAGACCAGCTTCGGCGCGATGGGTTGCACGTTCTGAGTTCGACAACGAGGGGCTGTGCCTCGTCGTTCGGCCCCTGAAGGCGCCCCGGGAAACCGGGGCGCTTTTTTTTGTCGCCCCATGTTTGTCGCCTGATGGACACGGGCCCATGTCAGAATCCGGCCATGCGCCGATTCCTGACTGTCCTGACCATCTTGCTCATGCTCCCCGTCCTTGCCGCCTGCGTGCACGTCAATGTGCATGGCGATCCTTCCCTATACGCCACGGAGAAAAAAATCCGCGTCGCCACCTACAACACCTCGCTGTACTCGGATGAAGCCGGTGGATTGATCCGCGAGCTGGAAGGCGACAGCGCGCACGTGCGCAAGATCGCGGCCGTACTGCAACGGGTGCGGCCCGACCTGGTGCTGTTGAACGAGTTCGACTACGACGATGCGCACCGCGCCGCCGATCTTTTCCAGCAGCGTTATCTGGAAGTCGCACAAGCCGGCGGTGGCACAGCGCTCAAGTATCCTTATCGCTACCTCGCGCCCGTCAATACCGGCGTGCCCAGTGGCCTGGACCTGGATCGCAACGGGCAAGCCGGCGGGCAAGGCCGCAATAGCGGCAACGATGCGTGGGGTTATGGGTTGCATCCGGGCCAATACGGCATGCTGGTGCTGTCCAAGTATCCGATAGACACCGCCGCGGTGCGCACTTTCCAGAAGCTGCGCTGGAGCGCGATGCCCGATGCGTTGCGCCCGATCGATCCGGCCTCGCGCGGCTATTTCTATCCGGACGACATCTGGAGCCAGTTGCGGCTGTCTTCCAAATCGCATTGGGACGTACCTGTGAAAACGCCTGGCGGCACGACCCATTTCCTGGTCTCGCACCCCACTCCGCCGGTATTCGATGGTCCCGAAGACCGCAACGGCAAACGCAATCACGATGAAATCCGGCTGTGGTCGGAATATATTTCGCCGGGCGAAAAGCCCTGGCTATGCGACGACGCCGGCCACTGCGGCGGCCTGGCCGGCAACGCACGGTTCGTGATCGCCGGCGATCTGAACAATGACCCGATAGACGGCGACGGTTCGCATGAGGCGATCCTGGAGTTGCTCGAACACCCGCGCGTGATGCGCTACGCCACGCCGCGAAGCGAGGGCGGCGCGGAGGTTGCGGCCGTCTACGCTGCGACGGGCATCGAGCATCGCGGGTCGCCCGCGCATGTCACCGGAGATTTCGGACCGAAAGCCGGCGCTATGCGGCTGGATTATGTACTGCCGTCCACCGGCTTCGGCATGATCGCAAGCGGCGTTTTCTGGCCGCCCTCCAGCAGCGAAGAGGCCAGGATCGCCGACGGCAGCGACCACCATCTGGTGTGGGTCGACTTGTCGGTCGAATAGGCGCGACGTCCACAACGACGTCATCCCAGCTTGCGCTGGGATGACGAGTCGTTTTTTCGGTTTAGTCAGGGAAACCGACGGCGGATCGACGTCACTTGTCTACCGCAGGCGCGGCCTTGCGCGGCCCAAAACCGAAGCTGCCATCGCTATGCGCCGAAACGATCATGCGCACCATGCTGCCGGGCACCATCAGTTCGATCATCGAAGGCTTGCCGTCGGCGGTCTGGGACTGCAGCGTCATTTCGATCAACGCGCCGGCAGTGTCTATTTCCTTGCACAGCACGTGCACGCCTGCCGGCCCTTCGGCCAGATATGGTTTGATCGCATCGCCCAGCGCTTCCAGCGCCTGCGGGAAGAAGAACACCGCATAACCTTCGCTTCCGTTCATGGCTGTGCTCCTTCGGGTTCGAGTTCGATGGTGATCGCTTCGCAAGCTTGCCGCGCGATCTGCCGTGCTGCGTCCAGGGTATCGGCGCGGGCCAAGGTCACGCCGACGCGGCGATGACCCTGCACCCGTGGTTTGCCGAACAGTCGCAGCGCGGTATCGGGCGTCTGCAGGGCTGCTTCGATGTTCGAGAATACCGGCACGCCGTCGCCGTGCGCCAGCATCGCGCAGGAGGCGGATGCACCGAGTTGGCGTATCGCAGGAATCGGCAAACCCAGGATCGCCCGCGCATGCAGCGCGAATTCGCTCAGATCCTGCGAAACCAGCGTCACCAGACCGGTGTCGTGCGGGCGCGGCGACACTTCACTGAACCATACCTCGTCGCCTTTCACGAAAAGCTCCACGCCGAACAAACCCCAACCGCCCAGGTCGTCGGTGATGGTCTGCGCGATCTGCTGCGAACGCTGCAACGCCAGCGGCGACATCGGTTGCGGCTGCCAGCTTTCACGGTAGTCGCCGTCCTTCTGCCAGTGCCCGATGGGGTCGCAGAACGAAGTGCCGCCGGCATGGCGCACAGTCAACAGGGTAATTTCGTAATCGAAATCGACGAAGCCTTCCACGATCACCCGACCCGCGCCGGCACGGCCGCCGGTTTGCGCATATTCCCAGGCGGCGTCGATGTCGGACTGCGTGCGCAAAGTGCTCTGGCCCTTGCCCGACGAGGACATCACTGGCTTGACCACGCACGGCAGACCGATGGCGGCCACGGCTTCCCGGTAATCGGCGTGCGTATCGACGAAACGGTACGGCGAAGTCGGCAAGCCCAGGGTTTCCGCGGCCAGCCGGCGGATGCCTTCGCGGTCCATGGTCAGGCGCGCGGCGCGCGCGGTCGGAACAATACGGATGGGAGCCGCCCGCAGGCCGCTTTCGCTTTCCAGCTCCACCAGGGTCTGGGTATGGATGGCCTCGATTTCCGGCACCACCAGGTGCGGTTTCTCCAGTGCGATCAGCGCGCGAAGCGCCGCAGGGTCCAGCATGTCCAGCACATGCGAACGATGCGCCACCTGCATGGCCGGGGCGTCGGCGTAGCGGTCGGCTGCGATGACTTCCACCCCGAAACGCTGCAACTCCAGCGCGACCTCCTTGCCCAGTTCGCCCGATCCGAGCAGCAGAACGCGGGTGGCATGCGGGGAAAGCGGGGTGCCGAGGGTGGTCATGCGGGGGTTCCGGAGGGAGGAGCCGTCATTTTAGCGGCCCCCTCCTCCGGCCGTCGGCGGCTTGTTGACATCTGATATCACTTTGATATCTTTAATTACGAACCCCGAGGACACCGCCATGAAAGAAAATCCGCTCCGTTCGCTTCCCGGCATTCCCTTCCTGCTTGGCGTACTGGTTGTTGCCATCCTGGCGGTGTGGTTGTTCATCAACGGCACCGGCCGCGGCGAAGCACCGCCCGATCCGCTGATGCTGATCGCCGGGCTGGTGACCGGTATCGTGGCCTTCTTGAGTCTGCTCGGCTTGTACACGGTGCAGCCCAACCAGGCGGCGGTAGTCAGTCTGTTCGGCAAATACATCGGCACGGTGAAGGAGAACGGACTGCGCTGGAACAACCCCTTCTATGCCACCAAGAAGGTTTCCCAACGCGTGCGCAACTTCGAAAGCGGCAAGCTCAAGGTCAACGAACTGGACGGCAGCCCCATCGAAATCGCCGCGGTGATCGTGTGGCAGGTGGTGGATTCGGCCGAGGCCGTCTACAACGTCGACGACTACGAGAGCTTCGTGCATATCCAGTCCGAGTCGGCGTTGCGCACCATGGCCACCAGCTATCCCTACGACCAGCACGAGGACGGCCAGCTGGCTTTGCGCAGCCATGCTGCCGAGGTTTCCAAGCATCTGTTGGACGAATTGCAGGACCGCCTGGCCGACGCCGGCGTGCAGGTACTGGACGCGCGCATCAGCCACCTGGCCTATGCGCCTGAAATCGCCCAGGCCATGTTGCAGCGCCAGCAGGCCAACGCCGTGGTCGCCGCGCGCACCCGCATCGTCTTCGGCGCGGTCAGCATGGTGGAAATGGCCCTGGACGAACTGCAGAAGAAAGGCGTGGTCCAGCTGGACGAGGAGCGCAAGGCGCAAATGGTCAGCAACCTGCTGGTGGTGCTGTGCAGCGAGCGCGGTTCCCAGCCCATCGTCAACGCCGGCACGCTGTACTGAGCCGGCCGACCGGACAGGACCGTGGCGGAGAAAAAAGCCTACCCCCTGCGCATCAGCGCCGACGTATTGAACGCGGCGCAGCGTTGGGCCGACGACGACCTGCGTTCGTTGAATGCGCAGATCGAATACGTGCTGCGCGAAGCCCTGCGCAAGGCCGGGCGGTTGCCCAAAGTCAGCGAAGACAAAAAGGAGAGCAAGTGATGACTACCCGTTGGAGCTACCACGTGGCCGAGATCAAGGTGCAGATGTTCGGACGCTCGGTTACCGAACGCGTCCAGGAAGAGTTGACCAAGCTTGGGCATCAGGGATGGGAGCTGGTATCGACTTCGCACGCCGAAGCGATGGACGCTGTACGCCTGGTGCTGAAGAAGCCCGCCTGATCCGTCAACACGCCAAGGAGCGCGCCGTGCTGCATATCGTCCACGTGATTCAACGACGTTTTCCCGGCAGGTTCCGTTCGCTGGGCGCGATCCTGACTGGAGCATCGGCCACGCTGCTGGGGGTCGGCACGGTGCTGTTGCTGCGATGAGCACGCCTGCGCTCGATCCGCGCCTGCAGCTGGTTGCTCCCGGCAAGCAGCCGCGACTCTGGATGTTCTGCCTGTGCGTGCTGTTGCCGGGGCTGGTCACCGTCGCGGCCCTGCTTGCGGTCAAAGGTGGCGACACCCACTGGGATTTTGCCGGCGGCGACCCGCTGACAGTCGGTGCGACCATCGTCGGCGCCGAGCTGCTCTTGATGTCGGCGCTGTGGGCGCTGCTGGACAGGGCCATGCATCGGCATCGGCTGGCGCTTTCCGCGGATTCCCTGGAAGTGAAGACCAGCTTCTACTCTCGGCTCGTTCCGTTGTCCGAACTGCGACTCGACGAGGCGCGCGTGATCGACCTGGACGAGCGCAAGGAATTCAAGCCGGGGGTGAAGACCAACGGCTATTCGGTGCCGGGCTTTCACAGCGGTCACTTCCGCCTGCGCAACCGCGAGAAAGCATTCGTCGCCATCGCCGGGGAACGCCGTGCGCTATGGCTGCCCACCGCCCATAGCGCCGGCCTGCTGCTGCAGCCGCAGCAACCCGACGCGCTGCTCAACCGACTGCGCGAACTGGCGACAAATCCGCTGCGCCGCTAAGCTGCGCCGATGCGCGGCCAACCCCGAATCCTGATCAATACCCCGGAAGTGGAACTCTGGCCCGCCGGTCTGCTGCGCGCGCGCAGCAATGCCGACGCGCGGACGCTCGCGCGGGCCGAACATGTACTGCGACGCAAGCGGGACGGCCGCTATCTGGCGGCCGCGCTGCCGGAAGGCATGCTGTCGCTGTCGCCGCGCTGGGCGCACGAACCCGGCGTAGAAGCCGCGCTCGACGCGCTCGATGGCCTGCGCACCGATCGCGGTTTCGGTATCGATGCCTCGAGTGAACTGCCGTTGGATCGATTGATCGAACGCCTGGATTCTTTGGGCCTGGACGAAAGCTACGGCGAGCAGGTCGGGCTTGAACTGGTGCCGGAGCCCGCCGCCCTCGCCTTCGCAGGCTTCGACCGCTACCGGCGGCCACTCTGGCTGACCGCACGCGCTGCGCGCGCATGGGAAGCCATGCGACGGGCAGCGGGCGGCGATGGAATCGTGCTCGAAGCCATCTCCGGATACCGCAGCCACGACTACCAACTGGGCATCTTCGAACGCAAGCTCGCGCGCGGGCAGACGGTGGAACAGATCCTCACCGTGAATGCCGCGCCAGGGTATAGCGAACACCATAGCGGCAACGCGTTGGACATCGGCACGCCCGGTGAAGCGCCCGCGGAGGAATCGTTCGAGAAAACGGCGGCTTTCGCCTGGCTGACCGCGCATGCCGGCGATTTCGGTTTCCTCATGAGTTATCCGCGCGACAACCCGCACGGTATCGTCTACGAACCGTGGCATTGGCATCACGTGGTGCGGCAAAGTCGATGACGGAGGTATCCGATCCTCAACGACGGCGAATCGTCCAGGCCCTGGTTGCGGGCGGTGCTGCAGCTTCGGTTTCCTGCCAGCGGCACGGCGCAGAAGCGTCGGTCGAAGACGTCAGCCAGATGGAAAGCACGATCGTTGGCCGCATCGCCCGCCCCCGGTCCACACTCGAGGTCCAGCAGCTGCTACTGGCTTCGCGCCAACCGGTATCGATCGCCGGCGCGCGATACAGCATGGGCGGACAAACGGCCGAGCCCGGCTCGCTGCACCTGGACATGCGGGACATGAATCGCTTGATCCGTCTGGAGGTCGCCGGGCGGACCGCACGCGTACAGGCGGGCATGCGTTGGCGCGATCTCCAGGACATCCTCGATCCGCACGATCTGGCGGTGAGCGTGATGCAGAGCTACAGCAATTTTTCCGTCGGCGGCTCAGCCTCGGTCAATTGCCATGGCCGCTACGTCGGCGCCGGCCCCATGGCCAATTCCATCCGTGCATTGCAACTGGTCACTGCCGACGGCAAAGCCCGCGAGTTGGACCGGAACAAGGAACCCGGCTTGTTCGCAGCGGCAATCGGCGGCTATGGCGGGCTGGGCGTGATCACCGAGGTAGAACTGGACCTGGCCGTCAACGAGAAGATGTCGCGCCACGCAGTACGCATCGCGCTCGAAGACTACCCACGCTACTTCCTGGAAAAGATACATGGCAATCCCGGAGTAGTCATGCATAACGCCGACCTGATGCCGCCGCGATTCGATCGGCCACTGACTATCAGCTGGACGCGCACGGATGCATCCTTGACCGAGACGCGGCGGCTGATTCCGCGCGGACTGGATTACGGCCGCCAGCAGAACCTCATCTGGTCGGCTTCGGAACTGCCGATAGGCGACGACTTGCGCGATCGGTATCTCACCGACCGCATCCTCCACGAGAAGTCCGTGGTGATGCGCAACTTCGAGGCCAGCCAGGATACGGCTTCGCTTGAGCCGCGTACCCGCATGATCTCCACCTACCTGCTGCAGGAATACTTCATCCCCGTAGCCGATTTCCTGCCGTTCGCGCGGCAGATGACGGATATCCTGCGCATGCACGATGTCAATGCTTTGAATGTCTCCATCCGGCATTCGCCGGCAGACACGGTTTCGCTACTGCCCTGGGCGCCCGATGAAGTCTTTTCCTTCGTCCTCTACTACAAGCAGCGCTCGACCGATCGCGCCGATCGCGCATCGGAGCGATGGACGCGCAAGTTGATCGATGCGGCTTTGTCGATGGGCGGCCGATACTATCTGCCTTATCGCCTGCATGCCTCGCAGTCGCAGTTCCACGCGGCCTATCCTGAGGCGCAGGCCTATGCGGATATCAAGCGCGAAGTCGATCCGGACTATCGGTTCCGCAACCGCCTGTGGGATAAGTACCTGCCCCGGATTTGATCCGGCTTCCTTTGGCAATGCCGCACCCGCCGCCACCCCTTCCCAAGCATTGGACATTCGCATGACCGACATCGCCGCTCTGCAGAACCACCAGATCCGACTCGCAGCCCGCCCCGTCGGCATGACCACTCGCGAGAACTGGCAGTTCACGACCGAAGCGGTGGCCGAGCCGGCCGAAGGCGGCGTGCTGGTGAAGACGCTTTCGCTGTCGCTGGATCCTGCGATGCGCGGTTGGATGAACGAAGGCAAGTCGTACATCGCGCCTGTGGAAATCGGCGAGGTGATGCGCGCGGGCGGGATCGGCAAGGTATTGGCTTCGAAGCACGAGGGCTTTGCGGTCGGCGACCTGGTGACGGGAGGCTTGGGTGTGCAGGAATACCGCCAGTTCGCGCCGGCCGAAATCAAGCGCCAGGGCGTCAGCAAGATCGATCTGCGCATGGGAACCCTCACCCAATGGCTCAACGTGCTGGGCATGCCGGGCATGACCGGCTATTTCGGCCTGATGGATGTGGGCCAGCCGAAGGAAGGTGATGTGGTGGTGGTTTCGGGCGCTTCGGGCGCGGTGGGCCAGACCGTGGGCCAACTGGCCAGGATCAAGGGATGCCGCGTGGTCGGCATCGCCGGCGGCAAGGCCAAGTGCGATTTCGTGGTGAACGAAATGGGCTTCGACGCCTGCATCGACTACAAGAACGAAGACGTGCGCGCCGGCCTGAAGACGCACTGCCCCGACGGCATCGACATCTACTTCGACAACGTGGGCGGCGAAATCCTGGACCACGTGCTGGCGCGCTTGCGCCGCAAGGCGCGCATCATCATCTGCGGCGCGGTTTCCCAGTACAACAGCGCCGCCGGCGTGCAGGGACCGAAGAACTACCTGTCGCTGCTGGTCAATCGCGCGCGCATGGAGGGCATCGTCGTGTTCGATTACGCGGACCGCTACCCCATGGCCATCGCCGAGCTCGCCGGCTATCTGAAGGACGGGCGCATGAAATCGCGCGAAGATGTGGTGGTGGGGCTGGAGACCTTCCCTGACTCCCTGATCAAGCTTTTCACCGGCGAGAACTTCGGCAAGCTGGTGTTGCAGGTTTCATCGGAATAGTGCGCAAATCCAACCAGGGAAGGGACATGACCAGCGAACAGTCGCCGGCATCGCAGGCAGGAAATCCACCACGGCCCGATCGAAAGGTTACGGCACGCGTCTGCGCCATCGCGTGCGCGGCGACGCTGCTTCTGCTCTCTGCCGTCCTCGTTTATGCCCACGCCGGCGTAGGCTGCTACATGGGTTTGATCCTGATGGCCGCTTCGGTGGTGGTCCTGGGCAGCACGGCATTGGTTCTGTTGGCGATCTCCGCCTGGTTGCGGCTTGCGGAACTGATCTGGCTGGGCATCGCCTGCCTGCTGATCGCATTCGCCACCGGGTTGGCGATCCAGCTTTTACCCGCCGTCGTCTGCGGCTACCCCGGATAAGGAAGGGTTTTCCAATGGATCATCTGGCAGCCATGCGCGCCTTCAAACTGGTGGTGGAAACCGGCGGGTTTTCCGCGGCCGCCGAAGTGATGGATGTTTCCCACACCGTCGTCTCGCGTCAGATCAGGCAATTGGAACAAGCGCTCGGCTCGCAGTTGCTCAACCGCACTACACGACGTTTGGCATTGACCCAGGCCGGTCAACTCTATTACCAGCGCACCGTCGAAATCCTGGAACAGCTTGAAGATGCGGCGCTTGCCGTCTCGCAACACCAGACCCACGCTGCAGGCACCTTGCGGATCAATGCGCCGATGGCATTCGGCACCCTGGAATTGAGCCGTTGGCTGCCGCGTTTCATGGCCGCCTATCCCGACATCCGCGTGGATCTGGTCTGCGATGACCGCTTCGTCGATCTCATCGAGGGCGGTTTCGATGTCGGCCTGCGGGTAACTCGCACGCTTCCGGATTCCACCCTGGTGGCCAGGCGGCTGGCGACCTGCGAAATGGCGCTGATCGCATCCCCCGCTTATGTGCAGCGATTCGGGGCGCCGCAAACGCCAGGCGATCTCGTTCGCCACAACTACTTGACCTATTCGCTCGCGCTCAGATCGACAGACCTTGTGTTCCAGGGCCCCGAACAGGAATCCCATACCGTCACTGTCCGCGGCAACCTGCAAGCCAACACCGGCATCATCGTGACCGAAGCGGTTCTGGCTGGCCAAGGCATTACCGCTTCGGCGACATTCGTGATTCACGAGTCGTTGCGCCGTGGCGAGCTGGTACGCCTATTGCCGGAATATCGGCTTGAACCACGCGAGCTGTACGCGCTTTACCCGCAAAATCGGCATGTATCGCCCAAAGTGCGGGCATTCATCGATTTCGCAGCCGAATACTATGCGGTGCCACGCTGGTCTTGCTGAGCAAATCACCAGATGTGCCCGCCACGGCGAGCACATCCAGTCAACGGCATGGCAAATGCTACAACTTCAAAGGCAACGCAATGATCTCATCCGTAGTCATCACATCGCCGAACGTGTCTGCGATCCCCATCAACGCGCCACGATGCAAATCCCCGTGCCCGACCGCACCAATGCCTGCCGCATCGATATCGCGAGTGGCGCTGGCGTCCGAGGATACGATCACCTCGTAACCCAATGGCGCTGCGTCACGCGCCGCACCAGCCACGCATGCATGCGTCATCAAGCCGGAAACGATGAGCGTCTTGATGCCGGCCGCTCTCAGCTGCGCGTCCAGATCGGTACTGGGAAACACGCTGACCGTATTCTTCCGCACTACTTTCTGGCCAGGCTGCGGCTGCAACTCGGGATGAAACTTGACGGACTCGCTGCCCTCGGCAAACAGCGGCGCACCTGCCGGAAGTACATGCTGGACGTGAAACACGGGGATTTTATTGCTGTCGGCAAAAGCCACCAGGCGCTTGGCATTTCCCAGGGCTGCCATACCGTCGGGAATCGGCATTTTCCCGGTGAAGTATTCGTTCTGGAAATCGATCACGATCAACGCTGTCGAACCCGGATCCAACTGATTCACACGCGTAGCGCCCGCCATCGTGCGGATCGTCGGGGCATTCTGTCCGGCCTGGGCTTGGCATGCACTGAGCACACCCACCGCCGCCAGTATCAGTCCCTTGCTATTGAATAGATTCATTGGTGTTTCCCTGGGCTGGTCCAGCCGTTGCTCAAAACGAGAGCGCACGATAGCGGGACAGCACCCCAGGATTAATGGCCGCTGCGGAACAATATTTGTACGTAAAACGCACAGATGGCCGTCAGTCCTGCGACCGCTTCGAGTAGGTCGGGGTTACATCCCCGACGCACGGAAACTGGAACCGTCCGGGGACCCGCAGTATGGAGTAGCTCCGTACTTGGTACGGGATCAACCTACGCAGGCTCCCGGCTTGCTTGCGTTGAACCCTACTCGAAAAGCGTGGCTCGACAGAGCCTGCCCCGGACTTGATCCGGGGCTCACCACGAACGGGACCTATCGACAGGCTCACCACGAACGGGATAAGTCGACAAGGTCACCACGAGCAGAACCCGAGGTGCACACACTTGTTCGGAGATCTTTTAATCCTGCGAACGCTTGGTCGGCGTCTTCGCCTCGGCGGCAAAATCAGCGATGCGCCACAGGTACTGGCTGGCGTAACTGCGATAGGGTCCCCACCGCTCTCCGCGTGCAAGCAGTTCCTTAGGCGTCGGCATGACCTCCAGCTTGTCGACGCGCTGCGCGCCCTTGCGAATGCCCAGATCGTCCACCGGCAGCACATCGGGACGGCCCAGACGGAACATCAGCATCATCTCCACGGTCCAGCGGCCGATCCCCCGCACCGGCACCAGGGCGGCGACGATGTCGTCCTGGTGCATCGTGGACATCTGCCGCAGATTGGGTATCTCGCCATTGGCTTCGCGGGTCGCCAGATCGCGCAAAGCCAGGCTCTTGTTGCCGGAAACGCCGCAGGCACGCAAAGTCGCGTCGTCGATGCGCCCCAGCGTGTCGAAATGCAGCCGGGTGCTGCCGATGGCCGCTTCCACACGGCCCACGATGGTCGATGCCGCCTTGCCGCTGAGTTGCTGGTACAGGATCGCGCGGGCCAGGGCGTCTACCGGGTCGAACGGCTTGCGCCAGCCCGGCTGGGGTTCCAGATAGCCGACGCGTTTCATCCAGGCGCCCAGCTTGCGGTCGCGCTTGCTCAGATGATCGAAGGCTTCCTCGGTATCGAACCCTCGGGCGTGACGGGGCATGCGGGCGGACTCAGCGCCGGGCCGCGTCGAGCGCCCACAACAGCCAGCCCAGCATCAATCCGACGCCTCCCACCGGCGCCAGCTTGGCGCTGATCTGCGTCAGCGCCGTCAGGGCCAGGCCGCCTGAAAACAGCAGCGTGCCTATCAGCAACAGATAAAGGCCTGCGCGGCCCAGCGACCGCGAGGTGCCGGCGGCAAGCGCGGCAAGCGCGATGCCATGGCCGAATGCGTACAACGCGGCGGTCTGCAAATTGGATTGCGCATGCGCATCGGCGACGCCATGGGCGGCGTAGGCGCCCAGCGCGACGGCCAACGCTGCGAACAGAGCGCCGGAAAAAGCGAGCAAGGAGGGTTTGCGTTGGCGGCGGTCGTAATGCAACAAAGCAGCGGCCTCTTCAGGAAGCGGCGTCCTGGCCGATAACGGCAGATACTCCGAAATGCAACGCGCCGCAAAAGCGGCGCGTCACCTCCAAACCGCGCGCAGACCGGAGTCCGCGACGCGTTATTGCTATGGCCCGATGTTGCCTGGCTTGGTCTTACTTGATGGCCCAATACACGTCGAACGCGCCATCGGCGGTGAACGCCTGATCCACGCCGCCCTTCCAGGATTCGTAAGGACGGTCGGCGACTTCATAGCCATTGGTCATCGCCCAGGCGCGCAGCGAACTGCGCACGGCGTCCAGTTCGGCCATGTAACCGGTGTAACTGGCGGAAGCGGCGCGATGCGCCTCGACATGCACGTACTCGACCGGCGTACCGGAAACCGAAACCTTCAGCGGACCGGTCGAGGCCGTCGTCGTAGCCGGCAGCGCGATCGGCGGCTCCTTGGCCTTGTCCTTGTCGCCATTGGCCGGCTTCGACGCCGCGCCGCTGCGCTTGCGCACTGGCTGGGCTACGTCGAAAGCGTATTTCTCGGTGCCGAAATCGGTGGTGACGATGCGCACCGGGCCAGCGGCTTCAAGGCCGTTGGATTCCATCACGCGCTTGATCCACTCCTGGTTGGCCTTGATCGACGCCTTGATGACTTCGTTGTTGCGGTCGATGTTGCCGGCCTTGACCACCAGCAGGTCTTCGGCGGGAAGCTCGACGACCTTGAGGCCGGTCAGCTTGGAGCCTTCGATGCGGTAGTCGAAATTAGGCACGGTGGCCAGCATGTTGGTCAGCTTGGACAAGCTGGCCTTGACCGAATCGCCGACATGGCGGCTGACGTACATGCCGTTGAAACGGCCGAGCAGGTTCCAGCCGTAGTTCACGTCGTAAGTCTGGGTGACCTTCACGTTGCGGCCGTTCTTGCCGGCCGGCTCCAGGGTGAAGACCGTCTTCTTGTCGCCGCCGGGGGTGCGGTCGTCGATGGCGTACCCCACCTTGCCGCCACCAGTGCCGGCCGGGGCCTCGCTCTCGGTGATTTCCCAGTGGCCCTTGCCCCAGCGCTTGTCGGCCGAGTTGAAGTCGACGCGCGCGCCGACGCCGGTGTGGCCTTCGCCGCCGCCGCTATAGGCGAGCTCGGAAACCTTGCCGGGCATCAGCAGGTTCCAGTCCTTCAGCCGGCGGACGTTGTTGATAGTGTCGAACACGATAGTCATGCGTCGATTGGTCTCGGTGCTTTCCACCAAGTGACGCTTGGAAGGCAGCACCAGGCCGACCACCAGGAACAGCGCTAGGACAAGCGCCAGTGCAATCAGGAACTCGAGCAAACGGGTCATTCAGCAGTCTCCGGGGGCCGATCCCTTGGCCAATGAAATAGGTGCAGGGCGCATCCTAGCAGGCTTGGCGGATTCGGTCAGCCCGTCAGTGCGTCAGCGGGCACTACATCGCGGCACAACGGAATCTTCACCCGCCTCGGAAAGCGGCAAAAAGCGCGGAACAGGGCCGGGCAACCCGGCCCTGCTCTGCCGGCTTTCCGGTTCAGACCAGCTGAAGTTCGAATGCCTTGAGCACGGCCCGGGTGCGGTCGCGTACGCCCAGTTTGGACAGGATATTGGAGACGTGATTCTTGATGGTGCCCTCGGCCACGCCCAGAGAATTGGCGATTTCCTTGTTGGAAAAACCGCTGGCCATCAGGCGCAGGATCTCGGTTTCCCGGTCGGTCAGCGGATCGGGCCGGTCCAGGCTGACGAAATCGTTGCGCATGTGCTCCAGGCCCGACAGCAATCGCTGGGTCACGGCCGGTTGCACCAGCGAACCGCCCGACGCCACGGTACGGATTGCCCCCACCAGCTGCTCCAGCGAGACATCCTTCAGCAGGTAGCCCTTGGCCCCCGCTTTCAGCCCGGCCAGCACCAATTGGTCGTCGTCGAAAGTGGTGAGGATGATCGCCGGGGGCAGCTGCTGCGCCGCGGCCAGGGCCTGCAACGCTTCCAATCCGGACATGACCGGCATGCGCATGTCCATCAACACCACGTCCGGCTTGATCTGCGGTATGAGCTCCACGGCCTGACGGCCGTCGGCGGCTTCGGCCACCACTTCTATCCCGTCGTCCAGCCCCAACAGGGAGCGGATGCCCTCCCTCACCAGCGTTTGGTCGTCGACCAGGCAGACACGGATCATGCGGTACCTCCGGTAAGGGGCTCTGGGCGAAGCTCCAGGGCAAAGGGTTCGGTCGTCTCAACAGGAACCTGCAGGCACAGGCGGAAGCCGCCGCCCGCACGGGATTCGATGGTCATGTTGCCGCCATGCTGGCGCAGGCGTTCGCGCATGCCGCGCAGGCCGTTGCCGGCGATCACCACTTCCGCGCCCTGACCGTCGTCGTGGGCATTGATCACGATCAGGCCGCCGTCGCGCCGGCAATGGATCCAGAGATTGCGCGCGCCGGCATGGCGCACGGCGTTGGTGATGATTTCCTGGGTGCAGCGCAGCAGTACATGGGCCCGCTCGGCATCGTCCAGGGTCAATGGTTCCTCGATATTCATGTGGATCGTCAGCGCCGGCACCCGCTCGGTCAGCAGCAGCAATGCGCCTCCCAGATCGATGGCATCGCCCTCGCGCAATTGGCTGACCACCTCGCGTACGTCGGTCAGCAAAAGCTTGGCCAGGGTATGGGCCTGCTTGACGTGCTCCAGCGCGCGGCCCTCGGTCATGTGGCCGGCGACCTCCAGATTCAGGCTGAGCGCGGTCAGGTGATGGCCCAGCAGGTCGTGCAATTCGCGGGAAATACGGGTGCGTTCGTTCACCCGCGCGCTTTCGGCCAGCAGCATGCGGGTGGCCCGCAGCTCCGCATTGAGCCTGCGCTGCTCGTCCCGCGCCTGCGCCTGCTGGCGCGCCACATAGGCGGTCACCAGTACGAAGGCGGAAAATCCGACGTAGAAAGTCGACTGGAACAAGGCCTCCCAGAAGCTGAAATCGTCGCGGGCCATGAACGAGGGCACCAGCGGGATATGGGCCAGCAGCAACCAGGCCACCGCCGCCCGCAGGCTGAGGATCCAGGGCAGCACTCCGGCCATGACCAGCAGCAGCATCGCGCTCAGCCCGGTCTGGGTGAAATAGCCCACCGCCACCGCTGCGGTCGTCAGCACCATCAGCAGGACGAAATTGCCGCGGGTGGAGGCGGCCGTGTCCCGGGAACCCAGCGAACGGGTGGCCAGCCAATAGCAGAGCCCGAAAGCCAGATAGGAAACGATGGTCATGGGCACGTTGATGCCCAGCCCCGCGGTCTCGTCCACACCGCGCGAAGGCGGCAGGAACCAAACGTTCAGGATGATCGGGATACCCACCAGTGCCCATGTGTACAGACCGGCTGCACGCAGGAGACGGGTGTGGCTGAGTCGATTCAACATCCATCCATCTTAGGCCGATTGCCCGGCGCCCACCCTGACCGAAAGTCATGCATGCGGCTCCCCGGTCGCCCCGAGCCTTGCCGTGCATGCGATAATCCGCGCCGGTGGCTCGCGGCCACCCGTACCATCTCCCCGGAGCGAGTTGAATGTCGATTGTCATCCGCGACGTGCGCGAGCACGAGCTGGATTCCGTCCTAGCCCTGAACAACAACGCCGGACTGGCGATCCTGCCGCTGGATTCGGCCAGGCTGCACCGTTTCCACGAGCAGGCCGAATATTTCCGCGTCGCCGAGCGCGACGGCAACCTTGCCGGCTTCCTGGTCGGTTTCGGAGGCGATTCGGACCACGACAGCAGCAATTTCGCCTGGTTCCGCGAACGCTATCCGAAATTCTTCTACATCGACCGCATCGTGGTGGCCAGCCGCCGCCGCGGCGGCGGCGTGGGCCGCGCGTTCTACGCCGATGTGCAGAGTTACGCGGAGTTGAGATACCCGCAGCTGGCCTGCGAGGTTTTCCTGGACCATGGCGCCGACCCGGCGCTGCTGTTCCATGGCAGCTTCGGCTTCAAGGAAGTCGGCCAGAACCAGATGGCCGATGCCGGCGTACGCGCCAGCATGCTGATGAAGGAATTGTGCAGCTATTCCTGGGTGCGCGAGACCTACGGCGACGCCCTGCCCGACCTGCCCTGGGCGCGCAGCCGCTTGATCGCGGCGGCGGCCGAACGGTCCACCGGAACGTGAGCATGATCCATATGAGCATGACTTCATGAGCGCGACCTCGGCGAACCTGGATTACGAACAGGCCGGCGAACTCAAGATCGGCCAGGTCGGCATCGCCAACCTGCGCGTGCGTACCCTGGATGTGGCCCAACTGTCGCGCGAAATGCGCGAGCGCGTCGATCGCGCGCCGAAGCTGTTCGGCCGCGCCCCGCTCATCATCGATTTCGGCGGACTGGCGCAGATGCCCGATGTCGCCACCGCCCGCGCGTTGCTGGAGGGACTGCGCGGCGCCGGTGTGCTGCCGGTAGGTCTTTCATACGGCACGCGCGAAACCGAACAACTGGCCGAACAGCTGGGCTTGCCGCTGCTGGCCAAGTTCCGTGCGCAATACGAACCCGTCGGCGCTGCCGCGCCCGCCGCAGCGCCGCCCGCACGCCGGGAAAGCGCCGCGGCCGAAACCGCTCCCGCCAAGGCCGCGAAAGCTCCCGACGCCGCAGCCGCCAGCCCCGGACTGGTGCAGAAAACGCCCGTGCGTTCCGGCCAGCAGCTCTACGCCGAGAACCGCGACCTCACCGTGCTCAGCACGGTCGGCGCCGGCGCCGAAGTTATCGCCGACGGCTCCATCCATATCTACGGCACCCTGCGCGGCCGCGCGCTGGCCGGCGCACAGGGCAATACCGACGCGCGCATTTTCTGCCGCGAGTTCCATGCCGAACTGGTGGCCATCGCCGGCCACTACAAAGTGCTGGAAGACGTACCCAAGGAACTGCGCGGCAAACCCGTGCAAGTCTGGCTGGACAAAGACCAACTCATGATTGCGCCCCAGTGATATCAAGCTGCGCGCAGACGCAGACGGTCCTCTGAAGAATGCATTCCCCCGAACGTAAAAGCAGGAGATACACCATTGGCTGAGATTATCGTTGTCACTTCCGGCAAGGGCGGCGTCGGCAAAACCACCACCAGCGCCAGCATCGCTTGCGGCCTGGCGCGTCGCGGCAAGAAGGTCGCGGTCATCGACTTCGACGTCGGCCTGCGCAACCTCGACCTGATCATGGGCTGCGAGCGCCGGGTGGTGTACGACTTCGTCAACGTCACCCATGGCGAAGCCACGCTGAAGCAGGCACTGATCAAGGACAAGCGTTTCGATACGCTGTTCATCCTTGCCGCCTCGCAGACCCGCGACAAGGATGCGCTGACCAAGGAAGGCGTGGAAAAAGTACTGAAGGACCTGGAGGCCGACGGCTTCGACTACGTGGTCTGCGATTCGCCGGCCGGCATCGAGAAAGGCGCCTACCTGGCCATGTACTTCGCCGACACCGCCGTGGTGGTGGTGAATCCGGAAGTCTCCAGCGTGCGCGACTCCGACCGCATCCTGGGCCTGCTGGACTCCAAGACCCGCAAGGCCGAAAACGGCGAGACGCTCAAGCCCTATCTGCTGCTGACCCGCTACAGCCCTTCGCGCGTGGAAGGCGGCGAAATGCTCAGCATCAAGGACGTCGAGGAGGTCCTTGGCCTTAAGACGATCGGCGTGATTCCCGAGTCTGGCGACGTGCTCAATGCCTCCAACAAGGGCGAACCGGTGATCCTGGAACTGGAATCCACCGCCGGCCAGGCCTACGACGACGCCGTCGGCAGGCTGCTGGGCGAAGAACGTCCGCTGCGCTTCACCACCGTGGAGAAAAAGGGTTTCTTCAACAAGCTGTTCGGGGGTTGAGCATGGGACTGTTCGATTTCCTCAAGCCGAAGAAAGAAACCGCCTCCATCGCCAGGGATCGCCTGCGCATCATCGTGGCGCAGGAACGCACCACCCGCGGCGGGCCGGACTATCTGCCGATGCTGCAGCGCGAACTGCTGGAAGTGATCAAGAAATACGTCAACGTGGATGCCGACGCAGTCAACGTGAAGTTGATCAAGGAAGGCGAACACGACGTGCTGGACATCTCGGTGTCGTTGCAGGAAGGCAGCGCCTGAGTTTGTTGTAGGAGCGGGCCCTGCCCGCGACCGCCCCTGGCATTGCTTTCGACCAAGGACAGTCGCGGGCAGGGCCCGCTCCTACAGTCATCCCATGACTTCCGCTATTGCCAGCGCCGTCCCTCTTCCCGACGTGTTGCGGGTCGCCGATCTGCCGTTCGAAGATCTCGCCGCCCTGCTCGCCCATCACCAATTGCGGCTGCACGCGGTCGAAGACGGGCTTCCCATTCCCGGCAGCTTCTGGGGCGATCCCGAAGCCGGCGTAATCGGCAGCACCGTGTACGCGCGCGGCGACACGCCGGTGCATTCGTTGTTGCACGAAGCCTGCCACCTCATCGTGTTGCCGCCCGAGCGCCGCGCGCAGGTGCATACCGACGCCACTGATTCGGACATGGAGGAAGACGCCACCTGCTACCTGCAGATCGTGCTTGCCGGATGTCTGCCGGACGTCGGTAGCGAACGCTTGATGGCGGACATGGATGCATGGGGCTATTCGTTCCGGTTGGGCTCGACGAAAGCGTGGTTCGACAACGATGCCGAGGATGCGTGTGCATGGCTGATGGAACGCAATCTGCTTCCAGCCTGAGCGACGCCGATCGGACTGGCGTTGCGTCGGGGGCGTAGCCCCGACCTACGTAGGTCGGGGCTACGCCCCCGATGCATGGACCCCGCATGGCTCGATCAACAGCTCGCGGCGGGACGCCGCTCCTACGCAACGCCCGCTCCACTCCTGCACGGCTCATATCAGGCAAACTGATGGCCATGGTTTCGCAAATCCATCCAGGCAAAGACGCTGAAGACTGGCAAGGCCTGCAGATCATTTCCCGTGGCGCCAACCGTTTATGCGCGCGCGATCCAAGCGATCCCAGCAAATGCCTCAAGTTCGAGCTGCCTGCCGCCGAGCGCACACAGGTCGGCGTGCGGCAGCGCCTGCGGCGCTGGCTGGCCGCCCGCTTTCCCTACCTCGGCGAAAACGAAACCGAGCTGCGCGCCTACCGGAAACTGCGCACGCGACTGGGCGCCGACACCGATGCTTACCTGGCCGCATGCCATGACCTGCCAAGCATGCCCCACGGAAAAGCACTGCGTTGCGACTGCGTCCTGCTGGAGGACGGAACGCCGGCTCCCAGCCTGTATCACTGTCTTTTCAGGGAACCGCGATATCCAGCGGAAGCGCTCTGCGCCGCGGTCGATGTTTTCGAAGCATGGCTGATCCGCCATGAGGTCCCGCTATTCGATCTCAACACGGGTAATTTCGTGGTGCTTCCGCACGGCGATCAGGTCAGGCTGGTCTGCATCGATACCAAATCGGTGTTGAGCGGCAAGGAGATCCTGCCGTTCTCGCGCTGGTCGCGGAGCCTGATGCGCCGCAAGATCCAACGCCGCGCACAACGGCTGCGCCAGCGCATCCGCGGCGCATTGGGTGAAGCGCAATAACGCTGTAGGAGCGGGCCCTGCCCGCGACCGCTCTTGGTGTCGATTCGACCGAAGAGCGGTCGCGGGCAGGGCCCGCTCCTACAAGATGATCAGCGCACGCTGTAACCGGAGATGCGCCAGATCTTGTCGTCGTCCAGGTGGAACGAAACCAGTTCGCGCACAGGCTGCGGCGAGTTGGCGAACTTGGTGGCGTAGACCACGTTGACGTAATTGCCTGCAGGCACCTGTCCGCCCGCCGGATAGACGGCGCGGGTGACCGCCAACTGCTTGCGCTCGGTGACGGCACCGAGCTTCTGCCGGTCCAGCGCGATCTGCTTGACGAATTCATCCAGGGGCACCGCTCCCTTGGCTACCGGGGAAGCGCCTGCCCAGACGTCGGCGGTCTTGTTCTGGTCCACCATCTGCACCACCCGCGCCGCGGCGCTGGTCATTTCGGCGTCCTGGCGTGCAACCTGGGCCTTCTGCTCGGGCGTCAGCTGTTGCTGCTGCGCAGCCTGCGGACTTTGCGCGGGCGCACGCGCTGGCTGTGCCGCCTGCTGCTGCGCGGAAACTGCGCCTGCGAAAACCAGCAGCAGCGAAGCGAGGACGAACCTGGAATTTTTCATGCGTTCTTCTCCAAAGATAAGTCGTCTGTGGGCGGCTGCCAGTCTATCCCAGCCGACGCCGCGCCACAGTCGATGCGTTCAACGGGCCGAACTGGCGGCGACCTGGATTTCGACCCGGCGATTCGGCGTCAGGCACGCGATCAACGCCGCACGCGGTTGCTCTTCGCAGTCCTTGACCGGTTCGCTTTCGCCGCGGCCTTCAGCGGTGATGGCCGAAGCCGCCACGCCGTGATCGACCAGGAACTCGCGTACCGTCTGCGCGCGTCGCTGCGAGAGCAACTGGTTGGAGGCGTCGCTACCGATGCGGTCGGTGTGGCCCACGATCCTGATCGACGCGCTGTCCGCCTCTTTCAGCTGGCTGGCGATGGCGGCCAGTTCTTCGCGCCCCCTGGGCAGAATGTCGTCGGCGCCGTATTTTGCGAACTCGAACAGCGCATCGGCCGACAGCTTGAACGTGCGTTCCTTCGCTTCCGTCGTTGCCGGAGGCGCCGTTTCCGTCAGCAGGTCGGCGCAGGACGCCGGTGCCCAATGGAAGGTCTGCGCCAGGTAGTCCTCGTCGTAGACGACCTTGTACTGGCAGGTGATGATCTTGCCGTCCTTGCGGAAGTGGAAAAGATAATCCCATTCGCGCACGCCGGCATAGCCCTCATGAAAATGCGGGCGGCCCAGCAGTTGATACAGCTGATCCTTGGTCATGCCCGGTCCCACCAGGCGCAGATCGCCCAGGTTGGGAAAGGTGCCGCCTTTCATCACGATATGCGCCGGATCCGGGAAGATCACTTCGCCGGCTACGCCCTGCGGGCTGATGTCGCGGCTGACGTGGCGCGTGCCGCAGGCCGGGAGCAGGAGTGCGGCGCCTATCGAAAGCAACAGCGCGCTGGAAATTTTCAAGTTGTGTTTCATGTGTGTTCCCCTTGGAAGAATGTGGCGGCGGGATGCGCGACGCTGAAGGCGCGGGCCCTTCCGCGAAGGAAGGGCCCGCAGTCCGTTACCACTGGATGCCTGCACCGACGGAGAAGCCCCAATCGCGCGAGGTGTTGCCGCTGGCCGAAGCCTTGTAGACGTAGCGGCCGTTCTCGGTGATGCCCGACAAACCGAAGGCCATGCCGTATTCGCCCTGGTAGCCGCCGAAGCCCACCGACAGCATGCTCTTGCCCGGCAGATACGCCTGCGGCAAACCCGACATGGCCATCGCCGATGACGTGGCGCCGCGGTAGTTGCGTTCCATCGTCCACACGTCGTTGTCCAACTGGGCCAGACGGCTGTCGGTGTACTGGTTGGCCTGAGTGACGGCGGAGTTCACGCCCGCAGTGAGCTGGTTGACGTTGACCGCATCGGTGCCGGCGATGCCCGGCGCCACGCCGGTGATGGTGCGCCCACCTACGTTCACTTCACCGGTCGAGTTGCTGCTGCCCACATAAGCCGCGTTGTAGTTGGTCTGCGCGCCCACGGTGGTGGCCGAACCCGCACCCAGCGCCACACTGTTGCCATGGGTGGCTGAGGCGTTGTTGCCCAAGGCGGTGCTGTTGGTGGCCGATGCGGTGGAACCCGTACCGATGGCGGTGCTGTTGGCGCCGGTGGCGTGGCTCTGGTTGCCCACGGCCAGTGCGTTGTTGCCGCTGGCCACCGCGCCGTTGCCGCCGGCCGAGGCGTTGGTACCGGTCGGTAGCGGTTTGACGATCGGGCCTTCCTGGCTGACCTGGAACATGCCGTCGCCACCGTTCTGCACGCTGTTGATGTCGCCGGTGATGTTGTTCACCGTATCGGTCAGGTTGGTGATGTCGCCCTGGATATCCACGATGTCGCCCTGGATGTCGGTGATATCGCCTTCGATGGTAGTGACCCGGTTTTCCAGGTTGGTGATGGCAACGGTGTTGTTGGTATTGATGCTATTGAGGCCCGCGGTCAGCTGGCTTACGTTGACCGCATCGGTGCCCGCGATACCCGGCGCCACGCCGGTGATCGTGCGGCCGCCGACGTTCACTTCGCCGGTGGAGTTGCTGCTGCCCACATACGCTGCGTTGTAGCCGGCCTGCGCGCCGACGGTGGTGGCCGAACCCGAACCCAGCGCCACACTGTTGGCGTGGGTGACCGTGGCACCGGCCCCAAAAGCCAGGCCGTTGTTGGCAGTAACGCTCGCGCCGCTGCCGATGGCCGTGCTGTCGTTGCCGTTGACGATGGCGCCATTGCCTTGGGCGATGGCGTTGTTGCCGGTGGCCGAGGCACCGGTGCCCACCGCTACGCTGTTGATGCCGATAGCCTCCGCCCCATTGCCTGCGGCATAGCCTCCGTCGCCGCTGGCCACGCTGTCCACACCGATGGCGACGGCATTGACGCCGGTCGCGCCGTCGTTGGCGTAGTTGCCGCCCTGCACGCCATTGTCGTTGACGCTGTAGTAGTGCGTGGTGTTGGCGCCGATCGAGCCCGCCAGATCCTCGATGGCGGAGTTGGTCGCATACAGCTGCGAACCATTGATGGCGTCGGTGGAGGTATCGGAAATCCGGCCGGCCGCGACGTTGGTGATGGTGCGCTCGGCGCCTACTGCACCGACGCTTACCGTACTGATGGGTGCGAAGCCGGCGAAGCCGTAGACCGTACCGTTGATCGTCGTACTACCCGTCTGCACCGTCGCCGCCGTCACCGACCCCGAACCCAATGCCACGTCGCCGGCGCTTGTGCCCGCTACCGCGCCTGCGCCGATGGCCGTGGCATTCGCCTGGCTGGCCAATGTCCCCACGCCTGCGGCAACCGCGTTGATGCCGGTGGCACCGTCATTGTTGTAGTTGCCGCCCTGCACGCCGTTGTCGTTGACGCTGTAGTAATGCGTCTCTGAGGCGGCAATCTGGCCGCTCAACGTATCTGCCACCGAGTACAGCTGCGAACCGTTGATCGCGTCGGTCGAGGTTGCGGTGACTTGTCCCGCCGCCACGTTGGTGATTTGCCGCTCGGCGCCGACGCTGCCCACGCTGACCACGCTGGTCGGTCCGGTACCCGCGAAGCCAGAGTAGGTGACGCCGTTGACGGTTGCGCTGCTGGTTCCCACAGCCGCCGCCGTCACCGAATTCGAACCCAGCGCCACGTCGCCTGCGCTGGTGTTGGCTACCGCTCCTGCACCGATGGCCGTGGTATTCGCCTGGCTGGCCACTGCCCCAACGCCTGCAGCAAGCGCGTTGACGCCGGTAGCGCCGTCGTTGGCGTAGTTGCCGCCCTGCACGCCGTTGTCGTTGACGCTGTAGTAGTGCGTCGCGGTGGCATCGACCGTATCGGCCAATGCTCTCAATTGGCGAACATTGACCGCATCGGTGTCCTGCGTACCGCCGGCCACGTTGATGATCTGGCGCTCGCGTCCGGTTTGTCCCACCGATACCGCGCCTTCGACCGATGCGACTGCCACATTGGAAAACAGCTCCGTCGCGCCGCCCATGCCGGCACGGTCGGCAATCGCTGCACGGCCAAGCGCCACGCCATTGAGTGCAGTGGCTTGGGAGCCGAAGCCCATGGCGACGCCGCCTTCGGCGCTGGCGTTCGCCTGTCGTCCGATACCCACTGCAAAGTTACCTGTCGCGCTCGCCGATTGACCCAAGGCAACGGTCGAGAACCCCGTCGACTGCGTCGCATCGCCAATCGCTATTGCGCCATTGCCTGCGGAGTTGGATGCGCCACCGATGGCGATACCCAATCGAACGGAGGCGCTGCTTCCTACGCCGATCGCAATGGTGTGCTGTTCCGTAGACGAGCTGCTGTTGCCTATCGCCACGGCATTGATCCCAGTGGCTTCGGCTCCCGCCCCTCCGGCGAAGCTGCTATCTCCGCTCGCAATGGCACCCACACCCGCCGCAAGCGCATTGATGCCGGTCGCGCCGTCGTTGTTGTAGTTGGCGCCTTGCACGCCATTGTCGTTGACGCTGTAGTAATGAATGGCGCTTGCATCGACTTCACTGCTGAGGTTCTCGATCGATTGGTTGGTCGCATACAGTTGCGAACCGTTGATGGCATCAGTCGAGGTGTCGGAAATCCTACCGGCCGCCACGTTGGTGATGGTGCGCTCGGTACCGAAAGCTCCAACGCTGACCGTGCTGGTCGGCGCGATGCCGGCGAAGTTGTAGGTCGTTCCATCGATTACGGTACTGGGCGTGGCGACAGCGACATCCGTCACCGAACCCGCCCCCAATGCAACATCGTTGGTGTTGTTGGCCACCGCAAGACTGCCCAGTGCGGTCGAATTGATGCCCGCGGCGTTGGCAGCCGCGCCGACTGCCGTGGCGGCGACATTCGTCGCCAAGGCGCCCGAACCCACTGCTGTCGAGACTCGACCCGAAGCGACAGTGCCCTCGCCAAGCGCCGCACTGCCACCGCCGGAAGCATTGGCGCCGGTACCGAACGCGGCATCGGAGGTGCTGGTCGCGCGCGAACCATTACCGTATGCCGACGAGTTGACGCCCTGCGCCTGCGCGTCGTTGCCCACGGCCGTTGCGCCCTGTTCCGTGGCCCTGGAACTCACGCCGATGGCGATATTGTTGTCCTGCGGGCCGCCTACGCTGGTGGCTTGCGCATCAAGACCGATGGCGATGGAACGCGTACCAGTCGCCTGCGCACCGTTGCCGGCGGCAAAGCCGTCGGTATTGGTGGCAATCGAGTTCATGCCGATAGCTACCGAATTGACGCCCGTGGCGCCGTCGTTGTTGTAGTTGCCGCCCTGCACGCCGTTGTCGTTGACGCTGTAGTAATGGATAGCGCTCGCATCGACCTCGTTGCTGAGGTTCTCGATCGACTGGTTGGTGGCGAACAGCTGCGAGCCGTTGATGGCATCGGTCGAGGTACCGGAGATCTGACCGGCCGCCACGTTGGTAATCGTACGCTCCGTATTCAACGCACCCACGCTGACCGTACTAGTCGGCGCGATACCGGCGAAGTTGTAGGTCGTACCGTCGATCGTCGTGTTAGTCGTCGCTACCGCCGTTGCGGTGACCGAGCCCGAGCCCAGCGCTACGTCGCCCGCACTGGCGGTGGCGATTGCCCCGTTGCCGAGCGCGACATTCCCGGCCAAACCGGCCGCGCCAGCGGTCGAGCCGTTGCCGAGCGCAACGCTGCCCTGACCGATCGCTCGATTGTTATTGCCGATCGCGACTGCGCCGTTGGCCTGGTTCGCGGCTGTCGCCGTTGCGGTTCCATCGCTGTTGGCGATGTTGTTCGCGCCGCCGGTGAAGGCGCCGGTGCCGCTGGCAAAGCTCGGATCGCCGATCGATACCGCACCGTCGCCGAAGGCAGTGTTAGCGCGCCCGATCGCCACCGCACCGCCGGTAGCTGTGCCGGCATTGGCCGTGCTCAGATTGCCGATGGCGACGTTCCTACCCGTTGCACCCGTGGTGGCGGTGTCGCCGATGGCAACTGAGGCGGCGCTGCCGGGTGTAGCCCTGTACCCCAGCGCAATCGAGGTCGCGAAGCCGGCAATAGTGTTCTGCCCGATGGCAATGGCTCGAAGTCCGCTTGCTAAGGCTGGATTGCCGAGCCCGCCTCCACCGCCACCACCGATGGCAATAGCTCCACCAGTTGTTGCGCTGGCGCCTCCCGCCGGCCCGCCACCTATGGCAACGGTGAAGCCGCTGCCCGCCGACGACGATTGCCCGAGCGCGACCGCTCCCGCGAAAAGTGCGGAAGCGTTCGACCCAACGGCTGTCGAACCGGTTCCAACGGTATGCGCCAAAGCGCCAATCGCAACCTGACCGGAGTTGGCATTGGTGAGTTCATTGAAAGCGGCATTGCCGATCGCGACGCTACTGATGGCGTTCGACACGGCATCCGGCCCCATAGCGATCGAATTCAACCCTGTCGCACCATCATTGTTGTAATTTCCGCCTTGCACGCCGCCGTCGTTGACACTGTAATAATGAATGGCACCCGCGTCGACGACGTTGCTGAGGTTCTCGATCGACTGGTTGGTCGCGAACAGCTGCGAGCCGTTGATCGCATCGGTCGAGGTATCGGAAATCCTGCCGGCCGCGACATTAGTGATGGTGCGCACGCCGTTGATTGCCGCGCCGGAGCCCACACTGACCGTGCTGAGCGCGTCGGTGCCGGCAAACGTGTAGACCGTCCCATCAATGGTGGCACTGGGCGTGTTGACGACAGCAGCCGTCACCGAACCCGAACCCAGCGCCACGTCGCCCGCGTTGTTGGCCACTGCCGTATCGCCGAACGCTACCGCGCCGGCCGCCAGCGCACTGCTGGTGCTGCCGATCGCCACACTGCCCTGCCCGACCACAGTATTCTGGAAGCCGATGCCGACCGCACCCTGCGCAGCAGTGCCGGGCGTGCTTACCGCCTGACCACCGCCGCCAACCATATTGGTGTTGCCCATCGCCACCGAACCGTTGCCGGTAGCGGTGTTGTCCAGGCCCGAAGCAATCGCACCGTTGCCGGTGGCGGTGTTGGGGTCGCCGATGGCAACCGCACCGTCACCATTGGCGACATTGCCCGAACCGATGGCGACTGCCCGACCACCGGTGGCGGTGGAGTTGGTGCCGATCGCCACCGCTTCGGGTGTCTCGGCCAGCGTATTGCCGCCGATCGCAATGCCGTTCGTACCCAAGGCTCTGGCCGCACGGCCGACTGCGATGGTCTCTACATTGCCCGCGTACGACTCCCCGCCGATAGCGATGGCATCGGTTCCGCCCGCTTCGGCGCCCTTGGTCGCGTTGCCGCCCAGCGCCACAGAACCCTCACCCGAGGCGAGCACGGCGCTGAAGGAGGCGAACCCGCCAGAGCCGATCGCCGTGGCGTTAGTGCCGGTCGCTTGCGCACGCATGCCGATCGCCGTGGCTTGGGTCTCCGTCGCATCGGCTTCCATACCCATCGCCAAGCTGCTGGTGCCGCTGGCGGTGGTGACCATACCGATTGCGATGGATGATGCCCCCGAGGCGGTGGTGATATTGCCGAACGCCATTGCGTCGTTGGCGGTCGCGTCGACCTGGTTTCCGATTGCGATCGAACGGCCGCCGGTCGCAGAAGCGTCCACACCCACCGCAACCGCATTGATGCCGGTCGCGCCGTCGTTGTTGTAGTTACCGCCGATCAGATTGTCGTTGACGCTGAAGTAGTGGATGGCGTTCGCATCGACCTCGAGGCTGAGGTTCTCGATCGACTGGTTGGTCGCGAACAGCTGCGAGCCGTTGATCGCATCGGTCGAGGTATTCAAAATCCGGCCAGCCGCGACGTTGGTGATCGTACGCTCGGTGCCCACCCCGCCGACGCTCACCGTCGAGGTCGGTCCGGTGCCCTGGAAGCTGTAGGTCACGCCGTCGATCGTCGTGCTGGCCGTGGCCACCGCCGCCGCCGTCACCGAGCCCGAGCCCAGTGCCACAGCGTCCGCATTATTGGCCAGCGCGCCGCTGCCGATCGCGACCGCATCCTGCGCACGTGAAGCCGAGCCATCGCCCAGGGCGATGCCCGAGGGCGCACCGATTGTCGTTGCCGCCCAGCCGATCGCAATGCCGTTGGTGGATGCCGCATCGACTGCAAGACCGGTGTTGGCACCGATGGCGATGCTGCCGTCGCCAGCGGCGGTGACCTGGTTGCCGAGTGCCGTCGCATTGACGCCGCTCGCCGAGCTCAAATAACCAATAGCGGTACCTTCCAGACCCGTGGCCTGCGTCCCGTCGCCAAGCGCGATGCTCTGACCGCCACTCGCAACGGCGCTCAAACCTATGCTGAGGGCATTGGGGCCTGACGCGGCCGCATTAACGCCCATGGAGATGGCGCCGACGCCCGAAGCTGTGGCGTTGGGTCCGACGGCGACCGAGTTGATGCCGGTGGCGCCATCGTTGTTGTAGTTGCCGCCCTGTACGCCGTTGTCGTTGACGCTGAAGTAATGAATGGCGTTCGCATCGACCTCATTGCTGAGGTTCTCGATCGACTGGTTGGTCGCGAACAGCTGCGAGCCGTTGATCGCATCGGTCGAGGTGTCGGAGATCTGGCCTGCCGCGACATTAGTGATGGTGCGTACGCCATTGATCGCTGCGCCGGAGCCCACACTGACCGTGCTGAGCGCGTCGGTGCCGGCAAACGTATAGGCCGTCCCATCGATGGTGGTCCCGCCAGTGTTGACGACAGCAGCCGTGGTCGAACCCGAGCCCAGCGCCACATCGCCCGCGTTGTTCGCCACCGCCGTATCGCCAAACGCCACCGCGCCCGCCGCCAGCGCACTGCTGGTGCTGCCGATCGCTACGCTGCCCCGCCCGACCACGGTGTTCTGGAAGCCGATACCCACCGCGCCTTGCGCCGCCGTACCCGCAACACCCACCGCCTGGCCACCACCACCGACCATATTGGTGTTGCCCATCGCCACTGAACCGTTGCCGGTAGCGGTGTTGTCCAAACCCTGCGCCACCGCGCCATTGCCGGTGGCGGTGTTGGGATCGCCGATCGCGACCGCGCCGTTTCCGCTGGCGAAGTTACCGGCGCCGATCGCCACGGCTCTGCCGCCGGTCGCGGTGGAGTTCGTGCCGATGGCGACCGCGTCGGCGGAATTGGCGACCGCGGTGTTGCCCACCGCGATAGCGTTGTCGGCGCTGGCGTTGGCGTGCAGACCCAGAGCCGTGGACGCTATCCCAGCTGCAGTGGCCTGATAACCCGCTCCGAGTGCGAACGTGGCTGTAGCGCTGGTGCCTCCGCCAATGGCGGTAGCCGTGGTGACGCTTGCATTAGCGCCATTGCCATAAGCGGTCGCCCAATCGCCGATGGCTTTCGCGCCCTCGCCGACCGCGGTCCCACGAGACCCTGTTGCGCTTGCATTGCGCCCGATCGCAATGGCGTAGGTCCCCGCGGCCCCGGCGTCCGTGCCTACCGCGATACCACTCTCACCCGCTGCGTTGGCGTGCATGCCCACGGCCGTGGACGACACCCCGCCTGCAGTGGCCTGAAAACCCGCTCCCAATGCGAACGTGGCCGTGGCGCTTGTGCTTGCGCCAATGGCAGTGGCCGTGGTGACGCTCGCATTGGCGCCATTGCCATAAGCGGTCGCCCAATCGCCGATGGCTTTCGCGCCCTCGCCAACCGCGGTTCCATAAGAACCTGTCGCGGTGGCATTGCGCCCAATCGCAACGGCGAAAGGCGCCGTCGCGCCGTTATTGGTGTAGTTCGCCCCAGTTGTGCCGCCATCGTTCACGCTGAAGTAGTGAACGGGTGTGCTGGCGGCGATGGCCGAGATCGCCTGATTGGTCGCATACAGTTGCGAGCCGTTGATCGCATCGGTCGACGTCCCGCTGATCCGGCCGGCCGCCACGTTGGTGATCGTGCGCTCGGCATTAAACGCGCCCACGCTGACCGTGCTGGTCGGGTTGATGCCCTGGAAGTTGTAAGTGGTGCCGCCGATCACGACGCTGGGCGTAGCCACTGCCGTCGCCGTCACCGAACCCGAACCCAACGCCACATCGCGTGCGTTGTTGGCCACCGCGGCGTCGCCGAACGCAACAGCACCTGCTCCCAGTGCTCTGCTGACATTACCGATGGCGACGCTGCCCTGTCCGATCACCTGATTCTGATAACCGATACCAACTGCGCCCTGCGCCGCGGTGCCGGGCGTACTCACAGCTTGACCGCCGCCGCCGACCATATTGGTATTGCCCATCGCCACCGAACCGTTGCCGGTAGCGGTGTTGTCCAAACCCTGCGCCACCGCGCCATTGCCGGTGGCGGTGTTGGGATCACCGATGGCGACAGCGCCGTTGCCGCTTGCGAAGTTGCCGTCGCCGATCGCCACCGCTCTGCCACCGGTGGCGGTGGAATCGTTACCGATCGCCACGGCGCCAGCCGAGTCCGCTAGCGCTGAACGGCCCATCGCGATCGTGTTGTCGGCGAGCGCGCTGGCCTCGGTTCCGATTGCGAGCGAATCGACGCCGGTCGCTTGCGCCAAGGCCGAAATCGCTACGGCATTGGTAGCGGTCGCATCGGTATCGACACCCAGCGTTATCGAGTTGACCGCGCCGGACGTGCTATTGCGTCCGATGGCAATGGCACTCTGGTTCGTCGCTGCGGCGCTTTGGCCCACGGCGACGGCGTTCGTTCCCGTTGCCTGACTCGCGAGCCCCACCGCAACGGCGTTCAGCGCCGATGCCGTCACATCCGTGCCAATGGCGACCGTGCCCACCGCTGTGGCGCCCGTCCCCACACCCGTGCGCCCGCCGATATAGACCGAATTCAGTTGGGTCGCGACGGCCTGGAAGCCGATGGCGACGGCGTTCCGGCCAGCCGCGCTCGCGCTGCTGCCTTGCGCGACGGCATCCAGCGCCGAAGCGCTCGCCAGGGTACCGATGGCAATCGCATTGCCCACGCTGGCATTCGCGTTCACGCCGATGGACGTCGTTGCGTCGGCCGTGACGCCGATGCCCGCGTTGGTGCCGATGGCGATATTGTCGTCGCCGCTGACCAGGCTGCCTGCCGCAGCGTCCAAGGCGGCATCGTAAGCGACCGTACCATCACCTACGCCGAGTGCGACGTTGCGCGTTCCGGTGACGCCTGAACCCGCGCCCCGCTGCACGCTGGCAATGCCTCCGCCGATGGCGGTGTTCTGCTCACCAGTGACCAGCGCGCCCGCAGCGACGCCCACTGCGATCGAACCCGTATTGCCGATCGTCGAGCCCGCACCGGAACCTTGGCCGACCGCAACCGTGCTGGCCCCGACAGCGATCGCTTGCGCTCCGAGCGCAAGCGAACTATTCCCCAACGCCCGAGCGCCATTGCCTACGGCGGTGGTAGCGGCGTCGCTCGCCGTTGCCAGATGTCCTATCGCAATGGCATCCCCTGCGGACGCGTTAGCCTCACGTCCCAATGCAGTGCTGTTGGTTCCGCTGGAGACGGACCCCCAGCCGCTGGCGAACGCGTAGTTGTTGCTGGCCGTGGCACTGACGCCGACCGCGGTGGAGTTTCCTCCCGAAGCTTGGGAACCGGTGCCCAACGCACTGGCGCCAGCTCCGGTGGCAGTGGAGCTGACTCCCAGCGCGATCGTATTGATGCCGCTTGAGACGGTGCTGCCACCTATCGCGATTGCACCGCCAGTGCCCGAGGCTGCCGCATTCAAGCCAATGGCCACCGAGTATTGTGTCGAGGAGACGGATTGACCGCCAATGGCGATGGCATCGACGCCCGATGCAAAAGCGCCACTGGTGGCATTGCCACCGAGAGCTACCGAACCGACACCGGTGGCCCGTGTGGCGGTTGCTGGGTTGATGCCGCCTCCACCGATTGCTGTCGCATAGGCGACAGCGGCATTGGCTTGCGGACCCAAGGCAACGCCCCTGAGTCCACCTGCATTCGACTGCGCGCCGACAGCGACGGCTGCCTCACCGCCGGAGTTGACATCCGTACCGATAGCAATCGCCGACTCTCCGGCTGCTCCGACTCCAACGGTGCGCGCACCCACGTAAATGGCATTGACGCCTGGGGCAAAGGCTTGGTAGCCGAGACTCGTGGCATTCAGCCCCGAACTGACGGCGTTAAAACCTATAGCGGTGGTTCCGCCTGCAGTCGCTCGTGCCCCCTGACCCGCGCAGGTCGAGCTGCCGCTGTATTGGTAGTACGGCGCCGGAATGCAGCTCGCCTGCGCTTGCGCCGATGAGCTCCATCCCATCCCGCCCATCGCCAGCAACATCAAGCCAACCTGGAGCGGCGATATCTGCACTAACCGCGAGGCCTTCTTCCCGCCGGACGCCTTGCCGCGCGGCATCGCCAGTTCGGACGCGACCACCAGCTGGTTCAGCGAGCAGTTCCAGATCACGCTATAGATCTTGTTCATTGGTTTTCCCCTGTTATCAAACGAATGCGGTGTTGGTGAGCCAAAAAAGCGCAGCGTTGCCCGCGCGCCTCTTTCGATGAGGGTCGCGCCAGCCATAGCCGAAGCGGCGCACGCGCCAGTCGGCGCCAGGCGCCGCATAAGCACGCCGAACAAGAATCGGATTGGCGATCTGCGCCGAACGGCGGCAATCGCGTACCAAAAGAACGTGGCAACTCTCCATGTCGGCTTCCCGCTCCATCTCGGCTATCCCTAACCCGCTCCCTTGTTCCGGTCCGCAGGCAGAGCGCCTTTGTCCGGGGTCCATTGGATTGGCATAGGCGCAGCACCGGATCCATCGGTCAGCGATAGCAAGCCGTTGTCGTCATGCCTGCACGCCGGATCCATTCCCAATGGCTGGATTGGCCTCAACAGGCGAGGTCGCGCCGATGCGCGTCCGGTCGCCGCAACGCATTTTTCTTCCGTATTGCCGAGTACCAGAATCCGGATTGGATTTTGGAACCGTGCGTGCGCGCTTATACAGATTGAAGCCACGTGATATAGCTGCTCAGGTCACATTTGGCGTTGCAGGAAAACTCACAAAAATTAATCTGTCAGCTTCCTGATCGATAAAAACAGTTGCGTATAGAGCGCGCAAATCCGTCGGCGCGCACTGTAATCACAGGGCCAAACGCATTACACGCACCGAAGCTATCGAAAACTCACCGAAAATTTCCATCTCACATTTACAGACGAAATGACTTGCGCAATGACGAGACAAGACAAATCAAAAACGTGACGGATTCTGCAGCGGCGATTTGATCCGGGAACGCACGACAAATCGTAGGAGCGACGTAAGTCGCGAATTGACGCATTGGCTTCGCGACTTACGTCGCTCCTACATGCACAGCAAGCACAGCACATATGCATACGCATATAGGGGTATGACTTTTCGGCGAACCGTGAACAGGCTCTCGATCGCACGCGTCAGTGCCGTAGCCACTTTCGTCATTGCAAGCGCACGCACGGTCCCCACTCTGCCGATTTTTGATGTCGACCAAAGGTAATGGCCACCCGAAACGGCCAACCTGCCCCCGCGCCGGCAAAGACGGCCGTGCGCTTGCAGGAAATGCCCCTCCCCACTAGCCTTCCGGGTTCCCGCGCCTGCCGCAGCCCGTCAAGGACTTCCCGTGAAGCAACGCCACCTCCTGCTTGCGCTCGCCATCGGCGCCAGTGTGATTTCGCTGTCCGCCTGCAAAAAGCAACCCGCCGAGCCGGCCACGCCGGCTGCCCCGGCCGCGGTAACAGGCGAAACGGCCGACCAGTTCATCGCACGGGTGAACGACGAATACCGCAAGTCCTACCCCGAGATCTCCTCGGCCCAATGGCTGTCTTCCACCTACATCAACGACGACACCCAGATGCTGGCCGCCAAGGCCAACGAACGCTACCTGACCCAGCTCAACGGCTGGATCGAACAGGCCAGGAAGTTCGAAGGCCAGAAGATGTCCCCGGAGACCGCGCGCGCCATCCAGTTGCTGAAACTGATGACCGCCATGCCCGCGCCCAAGGACCCGGCCAAGCTGGCCGAGCTGACCCAGATCGCCACCAAAATGGAAGGCATGTACGGCTCGGGCACCTATTGCACCGGCGAAGGCGATGCCAAACAGTGCCGGCAGCTGGGCGAACTGGAAGACGTGCTGCGCAGCAGCCGAGACTACGACAAGCAGCTGGACGCCTGGCAAGGCTGGCACACCATCGCCCAGCCGATGCGCAAGGACTACACGCGCTTCACCGAACTGGTCAACGAAGGCGCCAAGGAAATGGGCTTCGCCGATACCGGCGAAATGTGGCGCAGCGGCTACGACATGACCCCGGTCGAAATCGCCGCCGAAACCGACCGCCTGTGGGGACAGGTCAAGCCGCTGTACGAGCAACTGCATTGCTACACGCGCACCAAGCTGCAGGCGCAGTACGGCGACGACAAGGGCCAGGTCGATGGCCTGCTGCCTGCGCACCTGATGGGCAACATGTGGCAACAGGACTGGGGCAATCTGTGGGACATGCTTGAGCCCTACAAGGATGCCGGCAGCCTGGACATCACCGGTGCGCTGGAAAAGGAATACCAGGCCGACTACGCGCGCGAACTGGCCAAGGCCGGCGCAGGCCCCACCACCGACAAGCAGTTCGCCGCCGAACGCGCCGCGCAGCTGGACGTGGCCAAGCAGATGACCGAACGCGCGCAGGATTTCTACACCTCGCTGGGCATGCCCAAGCTGCCGGAGAGCTACTGGTCCAAGACCCAGTTCATCAAGCCGCTGGACCGCGACGTGGTCTGCCACGCCAGCGCCTGGGACATGAACATGGCCGGCGACGTGCGCACCAAGATGTGCATCAAGCCCAACGAGGAAGACTTCACCACCATCTACCACGAGTTGGGCCACGTGTATTACTACCTGGCCTACAACAAGCGTCCGCCGTTGTTCCAGAGCGGCGCCAACGACGGTTTCCACGAAGCCATCGGCGACACCATGGTGCTGGCGATGACGCCCAAGTACCTCAACTCGATAGGCATGGTGGATACGCCGCAGCAGGGCAACGAGGCGTTGATCAATTCGCAGATGCGCATGGCCCTGGCCAAGGTGTCGTTCCTGCCGTTCGGCCTGATGATCGACCGCTGGCGCTGGGGCGTGTTCGACGGCTCCATCAAGCCCGACCATTACAACCAGGCCTGGTGGGAACTGAAGGCCAAGTACCAGGGCGTGGCTCCGGCGACGCCGCGCGGCGAGGACTTCTTCGATCCCGGCGCCAAGTACCACGTGCCGGGCAACACGCCTTACACCCGCTATTTCCTCTCGCACATCCTGCAGTTCCAGTTCTACAAGGGCCTGTGCGATGCCTCCGGCTTCAAGGGTCCGCTGTATGAGTGCACCTTCTATGGCAACAAGGTGGCGGGACAGAAGTTCTGGGCGATGCTGGAAAAAGGTTCAAGCCAGCCCTGGCAGGCCACGCTGAAGGAGCTGACCGGCAGCGACAAGGCCGACGCGGCGGCGGTGCTGGAATATTTCGGCCCGCTGCAGACCTGGCTGAAGCAGCAGAACGAGGGCAAGACCTGTGGTTGGCCCGCGCCGGCAACGGCGTCCGCAGCGCCCAGGCCGAAACCGGCCAAGGGCTGACCAAGTAGGTCGGGGCTACGCCCCCGACGCCGTCGGCCATATCCAATCCATGCTTGTCGGGGGCGTAGCCCCGACCTACGGACCTAACGTCGGGGGCGTAGCCCCGACCTACGGTCGACCGCAACTGTTAAATTGACGTACCGCGTCCTCTGTGACGGACGATATTCCCGCCGGAAGGAACCTGCCGATGAAATCGAACCTCCTGTTTCCTGCCGTCGCATGCGCATTGGCCATGGCGATGGCGATTCCCGCACCTGCCGCCTGGGCCGCGCAAAGCGTGCCCGGCGAGCGCAGCAAGACCGCTCCTGTGCTGGTGGCGCCGAAGTGGCGCAACGAGGCTTTCCCCTCGCAATCAACTACCCGCCTGCAGTACCAGGAAATCGCGGTCTCGCGGATCCTGAAGGTGCAGCAGTACAACCAGTCCCGACGCATCAAGCCCGCCCAGGTCGGCATTGGCCGCGCGGCTTCCAGCGAAGGCGTAGTTGCGAAGCTGCCCGCGTTGAAGTGGGTCGCGATGCGCGATGGGAGTTCGGTGGCCCGTATCGAGGTCGGCTCGCCGATCGCCCTGGGCATACGTGTGGGCCTGCAGATAAATGCGCTGGACGCGCGCGCGGAGCTGCGCTTCGCCGGCTCCGACGAACCGTCGCGCATCGTGTCGGTGATGACTGGCGCTGAAATCCGGAAGCTTGCCGATGCGCGCGGAATCTTCTGGACGCCCGGAACCGATGGCGAGCGCCAGATCATCGAGCTCTACCTGCCCGCACGCGCGTCCCGCAACTCGGTGAAAATGCAGGCGCCGGAACTTTCCCATCTGCTCGCCAACAGTCGCAACGATTTCAAGATCATCGAAAAAATCGGCGAATCGGGCAGCTGCAATGTGGATACCGCCTGCCGCGTCGCCGAACTGGGGCCCAACTTCGTCAGCGCCAAGAACGCCGTTGCGCATATGCTTTTCACCTACAGCACCGGCGTGAGCTACATCTGCACCGGCACGCTGCTGGCCGACACGGTGGCCGCTACCCAGATTCCGTATTTCTATTCGGCCAACCACTGTTTCGCGGGCGGCTCGGACGGAGTTCCGGTGCAGAATTTCCAGACCGTCGCCAACACTCTCAATACCTACTGGAAATACGAAGCGACTTCGTGCGGCAGCGGCGTGCAGGCCGCCAAAGTGCTGCTGGCCGGTGGTTCGGACTATCTCTATTCCAACGCCAATACCGACGCCATGCTGCTGCGGCTCAAGAACGCCCCGCCCGCCGGCTCGGAATTCTCCGGCTGGGACTCCGCCGCGCTGGCTCCCTCCAGCTCGATCATCGGTATCCACCACCCCAGCGGCGACGCCAAGAAGGTGTCTTTGGGCCAGCAGATTTCCAGCGACTCGTCGTTGATCACCGTGGGCTGGTTGAGCGGCACTACCGAGGGCGGCAGCAGCGGCTCGGGTTTGTTCACCACCGATCCCGGCGGTTATCGGCTGCGCGGCGGCCTGTATGGCGGCAACGCTGCGTGTTCGAACAGCGGTTCGCTTTCCAACACCTTGAATCGCGATTTCTACTCGCGCTTCGACGTCGTCTTCCCCAACATCAGCCAATACCTGTCGCCGCTATCGGGCACTCCGATACGCATGAACGATTCCCATCCTTTGACCCATTCCAGCGCCAGCCCTGCGGCACCTGCGGCGCAGGCCGCTTCCGCGGCCCCGGTTGTTCCCGCAGGCATGGCCTTGCCGCCCCGCGCACGCGAGCGAGGTCAGCTGGAACGTTGATTCCGTTGTCCGCCGACCGCCCGCAAAGGCGGTCGTGCGAGGCACGATTCAGGGTTTGGCGGCTGCCATGCCCGACTCCAGCCGCGCTTCGAATTCCTCGAAACTGCCGCCAAGCGCCGCCGCTTCGCCCAGTGCGGCCTCCTTCAGCGCGTCGGAATACTTCAAACGCACCGGCGTGCCGTGTGCCTCATGCAATCGCGCGGCACGCTTGATCATCGCCAGCATGTGCGCCGCGCTTTCCGAAGTGCCGGCGATGCGTCCGTCCATGCCCAGCACCCATTCGCCGTCCTGGCGCACTATGCCGGCCAGCAGCCGACCCTCCTGATCGCGCAACTCGGCGTGAGGTTCGATCGACGATCCTATCGGCGATCCCGGCGACTTGCCGGTGCGCACCTTGGCGGCGCTGCGCTTCTTCGCCTCGCGCCTGGCTTTGGAGTTGATCGACATGAATTGGCTACGGAAGAATGAAGGGGAGACAGCGGCGGCGATAGCTACGAACGATCCGTCAAAGCTGATCGGGGGGCTCTACCGGAACGATTTCCTGCGGGCACGCCGGCTGCCGTTTGCAGACATTGCGCTCCCAGCGCCAGAACGTCCAGCCGAGCAGGGTCAATGAAGCGCTGCCCAGCGCCAGATGGAAGGGATTGTGGCTGAGCCACGGCGACATGGCGCCGGACACCAGTGCCGCCACCACCAGGCTGGTGAAGGCCTGCAGTGAGGAAGACGAGCCGCGGTGATGCGGATACATGTCCAGGATGGACAGCGTCAGGATGGGGAACACCAGTGCCACGCCCACGCCGGTCAGGAACAGCGGCATGACCGCCCACGGGATGGTGAACGGATCGGCGAAAGCGCTATAGGCGATATGCGTGACCGCGCCGACTCCGCCCACGGCGAAACCTATCGCGGTCAAGCGGTCGCCGTGCATCCGCCCTGCCGCGCGTCCGGACAGAAAAGAACCCACCACCATGCCGCCGATGGTAGGGATGAACAGCCAGGCGAAATCGCGTTCGCCCAGATGCAGATGCTGCATCACGAACACCGGCGCCGAGGCGATGTACAGAAACATGCCGGCGAAGTTGAACGAGCCCGCCGCCGCCAGCCGCTGGAAGCGCGGATTGAGGAAAATGGCCGCGTAGTCGCGCACCAGGCTGCGCGCGACCAGCGGCGCGCGCGACGCAGGCGGGTTGGTTTCGGGAAACCAGAACCAGGTGGCCAGCAGCAGCACCGCCGAGAACGCGGTCAGGAACCAGAAAATCACCGGCCACTGCCCCCAACCGAGTATCCAGCCGCCGACGATCGGCGCGATGGCCGGCGCGATGCCGAACAGCATCGACACCTGGCTCATCAACCGCTGCGCATCGTCGCCATGGAAGAGATCGCGGATGGCCGCGCGCCCGACGATCTGTCCCGCACCCGCCGACAAACCCTGCAGCGCGCGGAACACCAGCAGTGTCGGCAGATCCTGGGCCAGCGCGCAGCCGACCGACGCCAGAGTGAACACCACCATGCCGCCGATGATCACCGAACGCCGGCCGATGGCGTCGGACAAGGGCCCATGCACGATGCTCATGGCGGCATAGGCGATCAGGTAGACGCTGATGGTCTGCTGGATCGCCAGAGGGCCGACGTTGAGCTGCGCACCCATCTGCAGGAACGCCGGGAAGATGGTGTCGATGCAGAACGGGCCCAGCATGGACAGGCCTGCGAGCAGCCAGGTGAGGCGGCGGGTGGAGGAAGTACCAGTCACCGGACCAGCAGCCTTGCCAGAGTGGGAAGTTGGGTCATTCACAATCGCCCTGACAAAGAGCGGCCAGTTTAGGCCAAAGTCCCCATATAAATGGCGATGCGCCTTGTAGAGCCGAGCTTGCTCGGCTGCTCTTGCGGAGTGCAAAGCAGCCGAGCAAGCTCGGCTCTACAACGCCAATCCGGTGTTATGGGAGGTTATAATCGCCCGGCAGCACGCAGTGGAAGAAGCGGCCCGCCCTGGGGCATGGCCGCTGCCGAAGGCGCAACGCCCGTAATCGCTCAGGCCAGTGACCGCCGCGTGCACACACTCTGGAGAGATCGGCAGAATGCCGGCGCCGAAGGGGCAAGAAGGGACCGAGGGAAGCATTCCTCGCGATCGCTTCCAAACTCTCAGGCAGAAGGACAGAGGGGCGCCCCACGTGCGGCTTCGCGCGTGCAGCTCTTGATCGAGCCCTTTCGGACGTCCCCGACATGTCAAAGACACCCACGCCCTCCCTGCGCGACCTCGAGCACCACTCCGCTTTCGTCGAGCGCCACATCGGCCCCAACGACGCCGAGATCGCGCACATGCTGCAGGCCATCGGCCACGATTCGCTGGACGGCATGACCGATGCCATCGTGCCCGGCAACATCAAGTCGCCTGCGCCGCTGGCACTGCCCGAAGCCATCACCGAAGTCGAAGCGCTGGCCAAGATCCGCGCTATCGCCGACAGGAACGAAGTCTTCCGCAGCTTCATCGGTCAAGGTTATTACGGCACGCATACGCCCAACGTGATCCTGCGCAACATCCTGGAGAACCCGGCCTGGTACACGGCCTACACGCCCTACCAGGCGGAAATTTCGCAGGGCCGTATGGAAGCGCTGATCAACTTCCAGACCCTGGTCGCCGACCTCACCGGCATGGAAATCGCCAACGCCTCGCTGCTGGACGAAGCCACCGCCGCTGCCGAAGCGATGACGTTGGCCAAGCGTTCTGCGAAGTCGAAGTCCAGCGTGTTCCTGGTCGCTGGCGACACGCATCCGCAGACGCTGGAAGTGCTGCAGACCCGCGCCGAGCCGCTGGGCATCACCGTCGACATCGTGCGTTCCACCGATGCCTTCCATGAAAAGCTGAGCGCCGGCAATTACTTCGGGGTGATGGTGCAGTACCCCGCCTCCAGCGGTTGGGTCGAGGAATGGGGCCGCGATGCCGATGCCATCCACAGCCACCAGGCACTGTTCGTCGTCGCCACCGACCTGCTGGCGCTGACCCTGCTCAAGCCGCCGGGCGAGATGGGCGCCGATATCGTGATCGGCAACTCGCAGCGCTTCGGCGTGCCGTTCGGTTTCGGCGGCCCGCACGCGGCCTTCATGGCCTGCCGCGACGCCTACAAGCGCAGCATGCCCGGCCGCCTGATCGGCGTGTCGGTGGATGCCGAAGGCAAGCCCGCCTACCGCCTCACCCTGCAGACGCGCGAACAGCATATCCGTCGTGAAAAAGCCACTTCCAACATCTGCACCGCACAGGTGCTGCTGGCGGTGATGGCGTCGATGTACGCGGTCTACCACGGTCCCGAAGGCCTGACCCGCATCGCCAGCCGCGTCGCCCGCCTGACCGCGATCCTTGCCGAAGGCTTGCGCGGCCTGGGCTACCCCGCGCTGCACGCCACCGCTTTCGACACGCTATGCGTGGAGCCGGGCGATGCGCGCGAGGCGATTCTGGCGCGCGCGCGCGCCGCCCGCATCAACCTGCGCGTGCGCGGCAATGGTTCGCTTTGTATTTCGCTGGATGAAACCACCACGCGTGCCGAGGTGGAAGCGCTGTGGAGCGTGTTCGCCGGCGACGACACCGCGCTGCCGTCGATCGATGCGCTGGACGCCGCCGCGCCGTCACTGATTCCCGAAGCGCTGCGCCGCACCAGCGCTTTCCTCACCCACCCCGTGTTCAATACCCATCACAGCGAACACGAAATGCTGCGCTACATGCGCACGCTGGCGGACAAGGACCTGGCCATGGATCGCACCATGATCCCGCTGGGTTCATGCACCATGAAGCTCAACGCCACGGCGGAAATGATTCCGGTCACCTGGCCGGAGTTCGGCAATATCCATCCGTTCGCGCCGGCTGCGCAGACCACCGGCTACAAGCAGCTGATCGACGAGCTGGAGGCCATGCTGGTGGAATGCACCGGCTACGACGCAGTCAGTCTGCAGCCCAACTCCGGCGCGCAGGGCGAATACGCCGGCCTGCTGGCGATCCGCGCCTACCACCGCTCGCGCAACGAAGGCCACCGCGACATCTGCCTGATTCCCGAATCCGCGCACGGCACCAACCCGGCCTCCGCGCAGATGTGCGGCATGCAGGTGGTGGTGACCAAGTGCGACGCCAACGGCAATGTCGACGTCGAGGACATCCGCAAGCAGGCGGAGAAATATTCCGATCGCCTCGCCGCCTTGATGATCACCTACCCGTCCACGCACGGCGTGTTCGAGGAAGACATCGTCGCCATCTGCGAAATCGTGCATGCGCACGGCGGCCAGGTGTACACCGACGGCGCCAACATGAACGCGCTGGTCGGCGTTGCGAAACCCGGCAAGTGGGGTTCGGACGTCTCCCACCTCAACCTGCACAAGACCTTCTGCATCCCCCACGGCGGCGGCGGCCCGGGCGTCGGCCCGTGCGCGGTGAAGTCGCATCTCGCACCATTCCTGCCGCGGGAACTACCTCTTCCCCCGCTTGCGGGGGAAGGTGCCCGAAGGGCGGATGAGGGCGCTCTTCGCAATGAAGTAGGCATGGTCAGCGCCGCCAGCTTCGGCTCGGCTTCCATCCTCCCCATCTCCTGGATGTACATCACCCTGATGGGCACCGCCGGCTTGCGCAAGGCCACCCAGGTCGCGCTGCTCAACGCCAACTACATCGCCAAAAAGCTCGCCCCGCACTACGAGACGCTGTACACCGGCCGCAACGGCCTGGTGGCCCACGAATGCATCCTCGATCTGCGTCCGCTGAAGGATGCCACCGGTATCGGCGCCGAGGACGTGGCCAAGCGCCTGATCGATTTCGGCTTCCACGCGCCCACCTTGAGCTTCCCGGTCGCCGGCACACTGATGGTGGAGCCGACCGAAAGCGAATCGCAGCATGAGCTGGACCGTTTCATCGACGCCATGATCGCGATCCGCAACGAGATCCGCGCCGTGGAAGACGGCCGCCTGGACCGCGAGGACAACCCGCTCAAGCATGCGCCGCATACCGCCACCGCGGTCATGGCCAGCGAATGGACGCACGCTTACCCGCGCGAGCTGGCGGCGTTCCCGCTGGCCACGCTGAAACTGCAGAAGTACTGGCCGCCGGTCGCCCGCGTGGACAACGTACACGGCGACAAGAACGTGTTCTGCAGCTGCATCCCGATCAACGATTTCGCCGGAGAGATCGAGGCGTTCAGCGAGCCGGATGTGATGTAAGCCTGCGGCCTACGCTGCGAGCAAGAAGAGACCCCGCGATGCGGGGTCTTTTCTATTGTTCTCAGCTCTTGGCTTTTCGCCGTTGCTCTGCCTCCTCCCTTGCGCGCAGCGCAGGGGAGGATTGAGGAGGGGTGCTCTTGATCTTGATCTTGATCTTGATGTTGCCTCTGCCCGACGAGCATGCAATCCAATCCCGTGCGGCTCCATGCGAACAGCACCCCTCCCCCTGAGCCGCTTGAGGCGGCTTCGAGCTCCCCTGCGCTGCGCGCAAGGGAGGGGGCAGAATCCAGCGATCCGATAAGATGCACTCAACGCAAGGATCGAGTCGAGCCGATGAGCCGCAACCTGGATGACCTGCAAGCCGCCCAACGCACCTTCGCGCAGGAACGGGACTGGGGCCAATTCCATACCCCGAAGAACCTCGCCTCCGCTCTTGCCGTGGAAGCAGCCGAGTTGCTGGAGCATTTCCAGTGGCTTACGGAGGAACAAAGCCGGACACTGCCTGAAGAGAAGCGCATACAGGTCGGCGAAGAGATCGCAGATGTGCTGCTTTATCTGTTGCAGCTGTCGGACAAGCTGCAGATCGACGTGATGGAAGCCGCCTGGCGGAAGATAGGGCTCAACGCAGAGAAATATCCTGTGGATCGCTCCAGGGGGAGCATCAGGAAGTACAACGACATCTGAGGGACCTCCGGACAACTCGAATGTCGTCCCGTGCATAGCGAGGGGCTGCTTCACCGCAAGCAAACTTCGGGATGCCGTCAGCGCTGAAAGGCTACGAGCTTCGCGACTTGCGTCGCTCCCACAACACCCGTGGAGCTGTTCGGACTTTCCTGGTCTTCCAATGCGAAGAGGCGCACGTCTACGGCCGGATCCTGAAGCCCGGGTTTTCATTGATGGTGCCGTCGGCTTCCAGCACCACGAAGCGCGAACCGTCCTTGCTGAACAATATGGGGACAGGCGCCTGGAACAAAGGGCGGCGGACGAACCGCAACTGCCAGCCGAACTGCTCCATCGTCTGCAGCGTCGCCAGCTGCGCGGGCATCAGGTCGGCCTTCAACTTCGCCGCATCCTCCGGACTGATCGCTTTGCGCCGTTCCTTCGCTGACATGCGGATCTCCTGGCCATCACTACGCCTAAGCCTGCACAGCGCCATTTCGACAAGCAATGAATGCGACCGGCGGAGTTTCCATTTTGTGACGCAGACCAAAGGACAAGCCGCTCCGGGCCGCATGCGCAAGCGGAATTGGGCAGCATGCAGCCTGGCGGCTCAGTGCCTGCCGGCAGGCAACGGTTCTTCCCGGCTGTCGTAGGCTGGCGGGTAATACAGGTTGAGGGTTTTCAGCGACGCGCGGCCGGTATTGCGTATCTCATGGCGTTCGCCGTGCTCTATCACCAGCAGGCTGCCGGCTTTCAGCTTCTGTTCCACGCCGTCCACGAAGGCAAGGCCAGTGCCCGAAACCACATACAGCCATTGGTCCGCTCCACGATGACGATTGTCTTCATCGCCCTCGCTACCGCCCGGCGCAATCACCATCTCCGCCGCCTGCACCTTGCGCGCGCCGAAGATCACACGAAATCCCCTACCGAAGCGCAGATGCTTGTATTTCATGGCGATGTCCTCCCGGCCAGAGCACAAAGAATGCGCGCTGGATGTTAAGGGCGGGACAAGAACGGATTCCGGGCGCCGGCCGCAGGCCGGACGGTGCCTGACGGCCGGCTTGGCCTAATGCACCAGGGTCTGGATCGCATGCGCGGGGATGCTGACCTGCGCCGAGGCCGAACCCACATACAAGTTGTAGGTAATTTCCTTGTCGGTCTGGTTCATGACCACGGTCGCCAGCTTGTTGTCTTCATTGACGAAGGAGGTGGCGAGCAGAGTGCTGCGGCTGCTGACCGCGCTGACGCGACGCGCGTTGGGACGGATGAACCTGGAGAAATGGCCGATGTAGTAGTAGCTCGGCGTGTAGATCAGCTCGCCGGTATCGGTATCGGCGTGGATCGGCGCGAAACACCAGTTGCCGACGTGGTTCGGACCGCCAGTCTGGTCGAGCAGGATATTCCAGTCGGTCCAACCGACCGCGCCATTGTTGAAATCGTTGATCATGGCGCTGCCGTAGCGCTCGGCATTGGGCCAGTACTGGTAGCGCGCCGGGTCGAATTTCTCCACCGCCGCTTCGGTCAGTAGCAGCGGCTTGTCCGGGTAGGCCTGGGCCACAGCGGCGACATTGCGGTACATCGGCTCGAAGCCGGCCCAGGTTTCGTACCAGTGGAAGCCCATGCCCCAGGCGTATTTCGCCGCTTCCGGATCGTCGAAGATCACCCGCGCGCGGTAGGCCATCATGTCGCGGTTGTGGTCCCACACCACGATCTTCTTGTCGGCGTAGCCGGCCTTGTGCATGGCCGGGCCCAGATGATTCTTCAGGAAGTCACGCTCTTCCTCGGCCGTGTACAGCATCGATTCCCAGGTCTGCGTGGCCATCGGCTCGTTCTGCACGGTGATGCCCCAGATCGGAATGCCTTCCTTCTCGTAGGCCGCGATGAACTTGGTGAAGTACTTCGCCCAGGCTTCGTTGTATTCCGGCAGCAGCGCCCCACCCTTCAGCATGTTGTTGGTGGTCTTCATGAAGGCCGGCGCGCTCCACGGACTGGCGAATAGAGTCAGCTTGCCGCCGGCCGCCGCGATGGCTTTCTTGATCAGCGGGACGCGCGCGGTGCGGTCGTGGTCGATGGAGAAAGTGGACAGCGCCTTGTCGCCTTCCTTGATGTAGGTATAGCTGGCGCTGCTGAAATCGGAACTGTGGATGGTGGTGCGCGCCAGCGTGTAGCCGATGCCGTTTTCCTTGTCGTAGTAGGCCTTGAGGAATTCGGCCTGCCGCGCGGGGTCGAGCTTGGCGAATACTTCGGCGCTGGAATCGGTGATGGCGCCGCCGATGCCCAATACGGATTGATAGCGCTTGTCGGGATCCACGAAGACGGAGTTTTCGGTCTCGACCAGTTTGTGCCCGGGGCGCAGCGTGACCGTGCCGCTCTTGCTCAGCCGCTGCTCCGACCCCTGCGCGCTGGTGTAAACGACGACATCGCTGCTGTTGCTGGAGAATTTTTTCATGGGAGTTTCGGCGGCGTAACCGGAGGATTGGGCCATGAGCGCGAACAGCGTTGCCGCTGCCGACGGGTAAAGGAAATTCTTCATCGATTGCCTCGTGGTCTGGTGATCATGTGTTTGTCTGGACGTTGGACATGTGAGCGTGTGGCTGGGAGCGGGAGCCGGCCGGTATCAGGGTAGGTCCTCAGGCGTGGATTGGGTGGGCTGTTCGCCGGCGGGCATTGGCAGACCGGCGATCACCGAACTGTCGCGTCCGCTGTTCTTGGCCCGGTACAGCGCCTCGTCGGCCAGCGAAAACCATTCCTGCCAGCGCTCCTCTTCGCCCGCCATGGCACCGCCCAACGACACCGTGATTCTACCCGCTGGTCCGCGCAGCCCGTTGCGCACCGCCAGGCGCAGGCGCTCGCTGGCGGCCCGCAGGTCTTCCGGGGTATCGGCGTCCAGCAGCATCACGAATTCTTCGCCGCCGAAGCGGAATACCCGGTCGTGCCTGCGCATCTCGAACTTGAGAATGGCGCCCAGATCGGCGATGGCGGCATCGCCCGCGGCATGGCCGTAGCTGTCGTTGACTTCCTTGAAGCGATCGAGGTCCGCAATCAACAGGCCGTGACTGCGTTTGCCGGCGCGATGCAGCACCATCGCCTCTTCCAGGGCACGCTCCATCATGCGCCGGTTCGGCAGGCCGGTCAGCGCGTCCAGCGAAGCCAGCTCTTCGAGCACCTGATGGTCGCTGCTGACGCGCAGCGCGAACAGATAAGCGAACAAAGTGACCAGTGCAGCCACGACGACGGCGGACATGCGGTCTATCGGCAGGCCGAACATGTGCGGCAGGAACAGCAGCACGAGAGTGAGCAACAGATTGAAGACCAGTGCCTGGCGCGGGCCGGCGATGAAGAAGTTGGTCATCAGCACCAGATAGACCCAAGGCAGCGATGCGGGCCCGATGACGTAGCAGGCAACCGCGCAGCCCAGGCTGTTGGTGGTGCACAGCAACATACCCGGACCGACGGTTCTGCCGGTGCGCATAGCGTAGATCACCGGCGCGCCGATCAGCACGGCGATGCCGGAATCGATGGACGCGGCAGCCCACTGGCCGTGCAATGCACGGTAGACAGCGAAGATGGCGAGCGTGAGAACGGTGGTCAGGCCCAGCAGGACGATGATGCCGAGCTGGGAATTGCGCTGTAGCCGGTTTAGCAAGGCGGGCAATCCTCTGCATCACCACAGGCGGAATGCCAGGGCGGGTGGGTGAGAGAACCATCATGCTAGAGGGGATCGGGTTCCCGAGGGGTGAACGCTGCCACAGACGGGCCATTCAGGGGAAGGCGCAAGCGGCTCTTGCCCCCTCCCTTGCGAAGCAGGGGAGGGATGGGGAGGGGTGCTTTTCGCGATCCAATGAAAAGCTCTGACCCGCTTGTGGGATGTAAAGGAGCGAATTGAACTACGCGCGTCAGCATCCCGCCAAGAGCACCCCTCCCCAACCCTCCCCTGCTTCGCAAGGGAGGGGGCCAAAAGCATCGCATCGCGATCGACTCGATTGATCCAATCCTCAAAAAAAAACGGCGGAACGAAATAACTCCGTTCCGCCGCCAGAAGTGAAACTGCTTACTTCTTCTTGTAATCGGTCTTCGTGAAATCCTGCATCGGCTGCAGAGGCGCACCGGAAGCCGTTGCGGCTCCTTCATCGCCGCCGAAATCCAACGACAATTGCAGGCCGATCGTGGTGTTGGAACCCATGCCGACATTCAGCTCATGGCGCAGCAGCGCGGTGACGATCACACCGTTGCCGAAGGCGAAGTCCGCACCGAATCCGACGTTCCAGTTCGAGCTGGCCCACGGCTTCAGCGACAGGCGGTAATCTTCGTCCGCCGGCGCCACCACGTAGTTGATGCCCGCATCGCTGCGGCGGCTGAAGTCGTTGCGGTACTCCAGCTGCCAGTACGGACGCACGTCGCGGGCCCAATCGACCTTCACGTTGTGGCTGCCTTCCAGGCCGATGGCGACGCTGCGCTGCTCGACGGTCTGCTCGCGGTAGTCCAGGTCGTAGATGCCCAGGCCGGTCTCGCGGTAGGCGTCCAGCGTGGTGCGGCCGGCGTCTATGCGGCCATAGCTGGTCAGACGGCGCGAAGCGTTGGTCGATTCATAACCGAAGGTGAGCGAACCGAACACCTGGCTGCCGTCGCGCTGAGCGATGCCCATGCTGTCGGCGACGGTGCTCCAACGGCGCAGATCGTAGTCCAGCTTACCGACGGCCAATTGCCCATCGATGAACAGCGAATCGCTGGCATGCCACAAGCCGTACACGGTCAGGGCGCGCTGTGTGGCATCGACGGTGGAACCGTGCGAACCCACATCGGTGTCGCCCCAGCCGCCGCCGACCGCTACGCCCAGCAGCAGGTCCTTGCCGATCCGCGTATCCGCACCGATGGTCACGCCGTCGCTGCGGAAATCGTAGTCGTTGTCGTTGCCGCTGAGCTTGCGCTCGCCTGCACTGATCGCACCGCCGGTCCAGAACGACCAGGCCTTGCCCGACCTTCCCTCGCCCAGCCTGCCCTCACCTAGTATTTCAGGCTTCAGCGACACGCCGCCTTCGCCGCCGGACGAGCTCAGCGACAGACCATTCGCAGTGCCGGCCGCATCGGTGGCGCGGCGCTGGCGCAAGCGGTCGCGCACGTTGCTCTGTTGCGCATTGGCGAAACGCAGGGCGGTGTCCATCTGCGCCTGCAGGCTGCCGACCACTTCCGCATCCTGGGTCGGATCGGGGCGCGAATCCACCACCAGCAGCGCAGTCACGCTGGCTGCCGTGTAGTTGGCCGTCGCCGCCTGGGTGGCGGTGATGGTCGCGGTGCCGGCGCCGGTCAGGGTGACGGTGCGGCCGTTGATGGTGGCCACGGCTGCGTTGTCGATGGTGTAGGTGAAAGCACCCGTGCTGTTGCTGGCCGGGTCGGCCAAGTCGAACGCGGCCTGCCCGTAGACCTTGTGCAGATCGCCGAAGCCGGTGATCGTCGGCGTCGCCGCACCCACCGCCAGTTGCGCGGTGACGGAGGCTTCCGCATAGCTGTCCTGCGCCGCCTGGGTGGCGGTCAGCGTGGTGGTGCCGGTGCCCACGATGGTGACCACGTTGCCGCTGATGGTCGCCACGGCCGGATTGCTGCTGGTGTAGGTGAAGGCACCGGCGCTGGGCGAAGTCGGCGCGGTCAGCGTGAACGCGGCTTGCCCGAACGTCGCGGTGAGGTTGCCGAAACCCGACAACGCAGGCGCCAGCGTGCCGACGCTGAGCTGCGCCGAGATCTGCGCACCAGCGTAGTTGCCGTCGGCGGCTTGCGTAGCAGTGATCGTGGCCGTGCCCGAGCCGACGACGGTCACCACGTTGCCGCTGATGGTCGCCACGGCCGGATTGCTGCTGGTGTAGGTGAAGGCGCCGGCACTCGGAGAAGTGGGAGCCACCAGCGTGATCGGTGCGTCACCGAAGGTCGCTGTGAGGTTGCCGAAGTTGGACAGCGACGGTGCTGCGACGCCCACCTGCAATTGCGCGGTCGTCTGCGTGGCGGCGTAGTTGCCATTGGCAGCCTGGATGGCGGTGATGGTGACCGTGCCTGACCCGACGATGGTCACCACGTTGCCGCTGATGGAGGCCACGGAAGGATCACTGCTGGTGTAAGTGAAGGCGCCGGCGCTCGAAGAGGTCGGGACCACCAGCGTGATCGGCGCGTCGCCGAAGGTCGCGTTCAAATTTCCGAACGCGCCCAGCACCGGCACAGCCGCGCCGACGATCAGCTGCGCGGTGGTCTGCGTGCTGGCGTAGTTGCCGTCGGCCGCCTGCGTGGCGGTGATCGTGACCGTGCCCGAACCGACAATCGTCACCACGTTGCCGTTGATGGTGGCCACGGCGGGATTGCTGCTGGTGTAGGTGAAGCCGCCGGCGCTCGGAGAGGCCGGTGCGACCAGGGTGATCGGTGCATCGCCGAAGGTCGCGTTCAAGTCAGCGAATGCGCTCAGGGCCGGCGTTGCGGCGCCGACGGTCAGCTGCGCGGTGGTCTGCGTACTGGCGTAGTTGCCGTTGGCGGCCTGGGTGGCGGTAATGGTGGCCGAACCCGAACCGACAATGGTCACCACGTTGCCGCTGACGGTAGCCACGGCCGGATTGCTGCTGGTGTAGGTGAAGGCACCGGCACTCGGAGAGGTCGGCGCGACCAAGGTGATCGGCGCATCGCCGAAGGTGGCGTTCAAGTTGCCGAACGCACCCAGGGTGGGTACCGCGGTGCCGACAGTCAGCGACGCAGTGGTCTGCGCAGCGGCGTAGTTGCCATCCGCCGCTTGCGTGGCGGTGATAGTGGCCGTTCCCGAACCGACGATGGTCACCACGTTGCCGCTGATGGTGGCCACGGCCGGATTGCTGCTGGTGTAGGTGAAGGCACCGGCACTCGCAGAGCTCGGCGCGATCAGCGTGATCGGCGCGTCGCCGAAGGTCGCGTTCAAGTTGCCGAATGCGCCCAGGACCGGCGTTGCGGCACCCACGCTCAATTGCGCGGAGGTCTGCGCGGCGGCGTAGTTGCCGTTGGCCGCCTGCGTGGCGGTGATGGTGGCGTTACCCGAACCGACGATGGTCACCACGTTGCCGCTGACGGTGGCCACGGCCGGATTGCTGCTGGTGTAGGTAAAAGTACCGGTGCTCGGCGAACTCGGCGCAACCAGCGTGATCGGTGCGTCGCCGAAGATCGCATTCAAGTCATTGAATGCGCCCAGGGTCGGTACGGCTGCCGACACGACCAGCTGCGCAGTGGTTTGCGCCGTGCCGTAGTTGCCGTCGGTGGCCTGCGTGGCGGTGAGGGTAGCCGTACCGGCGCCCACTATCGTCACCGTATTGCCGCTGACCGTAGCGATCGCGGGATTGCTGCTGGTGTAGGTGAAAGCACCGGCGCTCGGAGAAGTCGGCGCCACCAGGGTGATCGGCGCGTCGCCAAAGACCGCATTCAGGTCATTGAAGTTGGTCAGCGACGGCGCAGCCACGCCCACGTTCAACGGCGCGGTGATCGAAGCCGCCGCGTAGTTGCCGTTGGCGGCTTGCATGGCCGTGAGGGTGGCCGAGCCCGAACCGACGATGGTCACCACATTGCCGCTGAGGGTGGCCACGGCCGGGTTGCTGCTGGTGTAGGTGAACGCACCGGCGCTCGGCGAACTCGGCGCAACTAGCGTGATCGGCGCATCGCCGAAGGTCGCATTGATCGCGTTGAAGTTGGTCAGCGACGGCGCAGCCACGTCCACGGTCAGCGATGCAGTGGTGGAAGCCGTGGCGTAGTTGCCGTCGGCGGCCTGGGTGGCGGTGAGAGTGGCCGTACCGGCGCCCACGATCGTCACCGTGTTGCCACTGACGGTGGCCACGGCGGGATTGCTGCTGGTGTAGGTGAACGCGCCCGCACTCGGAGAGGTCGGCGCAGTCAACGTGACCGGCGCATCGCCGAAGGTCGCGTTGATCGCATTGAAGTTCGACAGCGCCGGCACGGCGGCAGCGACGGTCAACGGCGCGGTGGTCTGCGCGCTGGCGTAATTGCCGTTCGCCGCCTGCGTGGCGGTGATCGTCGAGGTACCCGCACCGACGAGGGTCACCGTGCTGCCGCTGACGGTGGCCACGGCCGGATTGCTGCTGGTGTAGGTGAACGCGCCCGCACTCGGAGAAGTCGGTGCAATCAGCGTGATCGGCGAAGCGCCGAAGGTCGTATTGATCGCGTTGAAGTTCGACAGCGTCGGCACCGCGGCGCCGACCGTCAGCGATGCAGTGGTCTGCGCACTGGCGTAGTTGCCGTTGGCCGCCTGGGTGGCGGTGATTGTGGACGTACCCGTACCCACAATCGTCACCGTGCTGCCGCTGACGGTGGCCACGGCCGGATTGCTGCTGGCGTAGGTGAACGCACCGGCGCTGGGCGAAGTCGGCGCGGTCAGCGTGACCGGCGCATCGCCGAAGGTCGCGTTGATCGCATTGAAGTTCGACAGCGTCGGCACGGCGGCAGCGACGGTCAGCGAGGCAGTGGTCTGCGCACTGGCGTAGTTGCCATTCGCGGCCTGCGTGGCGGTGATCGTCGCGGTGCCCGCACCCACGAGGGTCACCGTGCTGCCGCTGACGGTGGCCACGGCCGGATTGCTGCTGGTGTAGGTGAACGCGCCCGCACTCGGAGAAGTCGGCGCGGTCAGCGTGACCGGCGAAGCGCCGAAGGTCGTATTGATCGCGTTGAAGTTGGTCAGCGTCGGCACCGCAGCGCCGACCGTTAGCGTCGCAGTGGTCTGCGCGCTGGCGTAGTTGCCATTCGCGGCCTGCGTGGCGGTGATCGTGGACGTACCCGCACCAACAATCGTCACCGTGTTGCCGCTGATAGTGGCCACGGCCGGATTGCTGCTGGTATAGCTGAAAGCGCCTGCGCTGTTCGAAGTCGGCGCGGTCAGCGTGAGCGGCGCATCGCCGAAGGTCGCGGTGCGGTTGGCGAACGCGCCCAGGGTTGGCGCGGCGGCGCTGACGGTCAGCGTCGCGGTGGTGCTGCCCGCTTCGTAGTTGGCGGTGGTGGCCTGCGTAGCGGTGATCGTGGTGGTGCCTGCGCCGACCACGGTGACGGTGGTGCCGCTGATGGTGGCCACCGCCGTATTGCTGCTGGTGTAGCTCAGCGCGCCGTTGCTGTTGCTGGTCGGTGCGGTGATCGTGAACGGCGCGGCGCCGAATACACGGGTCAGATTGTTGAAGCCGGCCAACACCGCCGGTGCCTTGTTCACCGTCAGTGTGGCAGTGGTGCTGGCGGCGGTGTAGGCGCCGTTGGCGGCCTGATTGGCGGTAAGGGTGGTCGTGCCCGCGGACACCACGGTGACCACGTTGCCGCTGATGGTGGCCACGGCCGGATTGCTGCTGGTGTAGGTGAATGCACCGGCGCTGGGCGAAGTGGGTGCGGTGATCGCGGAGGCGGCGTCGCCGAAAACACGGGTAAAGGGACCGAAGTTGGTCAACGTCGGCGGACCGACCGGCACTACCGCATTGGAAGGCGCCGAAGCCGGACCAGTGCCGATGGCGTTGATCGCGGTGACGGTAAAGGTATAGCTGGTGCCGTTGGTCAGGCCGGTCACGATGATGGGACTGGTGCTGCCGGTGCCGGTCAAACCACCCGGGCTGGAAGTCACCGTGTATCCGGTGATGGCGCTGCCGCCGTTGACGGCGGGGGCGGTGAAAGTGACGGTCGCCTGCGTGTTGCCGGCGGTAGCGGTGCCGATGGTCGGCGCCTGCGGCACGACCGCGACGGTGGTGAAGTTGACGGCGGCCGGCACCGAAGTGAGCTGCGGCACCTGGTTGTCGCGCACCACCAGATAGGCGGTGTAGGCGGTGCCCGGCTGCAGCGAAGCGATCGGGAACGTGCGTGCGGTGTTGGCAGCCACGGTGTTGTTGCCCGACGAAATGGCGGCCGCGCCGGTGGACTGCTGTCCGGCGATCACCTGCGCGGCGCTGGGTGCGGCCTGCGCGGCGGGCTGGACGACGAAGTAGCCGGTGCCGGCCGTGGTGCTGGTTCCCTGCAGCGTGGCGGTGGTGCTGGTGACGCCACTTACGGAAACGGCCGACAGGACCGGTGCGCCGGCCAGGGTCACGTCGGGAGTTACATCATAAGTGGCCGAACCGCTGACGTTGGCGTAATAGGACGTGGTGACGATGGTGTAGGTGGTGTTGGCGGTGAGGTTGGCCTGGAAACGGGAGAGCAGCCCATTGCTGTCGTCGTTGCACGCCACCAGGTTCGCGGTAGGTGCAGCCGGATTGAAGGTGCCGGAATAGACAGCCAGAAAGGGGTCGGGACCGCCGCCGCCATCGAAACCCGTCGAGGAGGTAACCGTAAAGGTATAGAGGGTGGTGTTATTGGTGGTCAGGGTGCGCGCCGCATACCGGTGCGTGCCGGTCACCATGCCGCAGCCCGTGACGCCGCCCAGCGGAGAGCTGGTGGCATTGAAAGTGCCGGCGCCGGTGGTGTCGGTAAAGGTGGTCGCCAGCGCCAGTCCCGGCACCAGGGCCAAGGCGCATATCGCCAAAACACGTCGTAATGTGACGCAAGTCGCATTCAAATGTGAGTGCAAGCGCGTACTTGCCGCCTGTAGTGCGTATGGCGTGGACATCTGGTTTATTCCCCTGGGTAGCGTGAAAACCGGCTCAGCGCCTTGCTGGACTGAATCCGGTACGCCCGTAGCCGTTGTTCCCCCATCGGCCCGAGCTGTTGGTATTTTGTGAACTACGTAACAAAAATCGTGCCAACCTGGTCTCCTTATGGAGTGAGACGTAGGAGCAACCCGGAGCCGCAGAGAGCTGAAGACGGGGGTGCTTAGGGGCAACTGAGCCTGGAAACCACACAGGCGAGGGTTGAGCAGGGCTTGGGTTAGGCAAGGTCTGCTGGATAAAGCCGGTGCCGATCACGACGCAAACGAAATGGCTTAAAAAAAATGGCCGTCATCCCGGCGAAAGCCGGGATGACGGCCTTGATTACATCGTCAATCACGCCATTAGTGGACGCGATACTTGAACCGCGGGTTCAAATCCTCCCTCCCGCTATCAAGCTTTTGGAGTAAACCACCACCGACAAAATTGGCGGGAATACCTCAGCCCTCCGCATCCGGCGCCGGCTGCAGTTCCATCTTCACTTCCTCCAGATCGGCGATGACCGTTTCCAATGCATCGTGGAACTCGCTCTGCCGCATCATCAGGTTCTCTATCTTGGCGGCCTGCTTCAATTTGGAAAGCTCGCCGTCGAACATCAGCCACTGGGTGGTCAGCAGTTCGACGTTGTTCTTGGAGTAGTGCCGCATCTCCTTGAGTTGCGACAGCGTATCGGCAACATGGTCGAGCGGGGTCTTGGGGTTTTCCTCGGACATGACGCACCTCCTGCGGGAAAGGCGATTGCCGCCCGATGGTACCCATGCAGGCTGAACGCCGATGTCACGATGGCGCCGGCGATCGGGGCCGGGTGAATCCGCCCTTTCATCCCGGCGAAACCCCCGGCATGCGTATCCTGCAGGCATGCCGACCCTGTCACTGCCCACCGAGCACGACCTGCTCGAGCGCAATCGCCGCTTTTACGATGGGTTGTGGCGCAGCGCGCGGCTGACCGAACCCCAGCGTTTCAATACCTGGCCGCTGGTCGCCCGCCTGACCGCCGGCACCACCCATCGGTTGGAAGTGGCCCCCGGCCTGCGCCCACGATTTCCGCTGCAGGGCACCCACTTCGTGGACATCAGCGCGCCGGCGCTGCAGCGCCTGCAAGCCGGCGGCGCCAGTGCATTGCAAGGCCACGTGACCGCGCTGCCGTTCGCCGATGCCGCCTTCGATGCGGTCTGCGCGCTGGATATCATCGAACACGTGGTCGACGACGAAGGCGCGCTCGCCGAGCTCGCACGCGTCGCCAAACCCGGCGCGGCATTGCTGTTGTCGGCGCCGTTGCACCCGGCCAGTTGGACTGCGTTCGATGACTTCGTCGGCCACTACCGCCGTTACGAGCCGGAGCACTTGTTGGCGAAGCTACGCGCGCACGGTCTTACTCTGGAGCAGAGTGCGATCTACGGTATGCAACCCAAATCTTCGAAGCTGTTGGATCTGGGCATGTGGTTCCTCACCCATCGGCGCCAGCGGGCGATGTGGTGGTACAACCGGACGCTGCCGCTATTCGTGCGCTTTCAGAAGCCGTTGGCGTTGGTGCCGGGCCTGGTCGGTACTGATCAAGTCGATGAGGTGCTGTTGGTTTGTCGCAGAGATTGATCGGCAGTCAGGAAATCATAGGGCGGGCCCCGGCCCGCCGAATGGAATCGCTATTGCTGCATGCGGCGGGCTTGAGCCCGCCCTATGGGTTCCGATCAAAGCAGAAGGTGCGGCGATTGTCGCGGGCGACTGCGATGCGCTTCAGGCGTGCCTTGGCCTTTTTGCCGGGGTGATGCAGTGGATCCCGTCACTCGCCGGTAGGAATGGCGGCCGGGTCCATCCAGAAGGCTCCCCAGACGTGGCCGTCGGGGTCGGCTATATCGCGGCCGTACATGAAGCCGAGGTCCTGTATGGGATTGATGTCGCCGGTTCCGCCGTTGGCCACAGCAGCGGCATTGAAGGCGTCGACGGCGTCGCGGTCGTCGAAGGAAAGGGCGTTGGAAACTTCGCTGGAGGTGTTGGGCGGTATGGGGCGGGTGGTGAAGGTCTTCCACTTTTCGTGGGTCAGCAGCATGGTGTGGATGGTGTCGCTCCAGACCATGCAGGCGGCGGTGGCGTCGGTGAAGTGCGGGTTGTTGTGGAAACCCAGGGCCTCGTAGAACTTCATGGAGGCGGCAAGGTCGGCGACAGGCAGGTTGACGAAGATCATGCGGGGCATTGGGTGCAGTCCTTTTGTGGGTTGGTTTGTATCTGCAACGAACGACCGCGGTGGAAATCGACAAACTTTTTTTCTGAGCGCAACCCCCAATGGAAGAAGCCCTTCCCCCGTTCACGGGGGAAGAGCCTGCCCCGGGCTTGATCCGGGGTGCCCGAAGGGCGGATGGGGGCGCTCTTAGCCCAAACTTTTGAATAGCCCGTAGGTCGGGGCTACGCCTCCGACGCGCCAAAGCATTGCAGATCTATTCCGCCGCTTCCGGCGCCCCCATATTCCCTTTGCTATACATTCCCGACCGATCAAAGCAGCAGGCCCGCCGATTGCCGCAGGCCAGCTTGTCGCAGGCAACGCCGATGCGCTTCACGCGCGTCTCGGCTTTCTTGCCCGAGGTGATCCAGTGGATCCAGTCGCGTCGCGCCACTGTGGTGATCTCGGCCCACATCGCTTTCGCGGCCGGGTTGCCGGCCAGGGCTTGCTTGAGGTCGGCGGGCACCTTGGGTTCCGGCTCCTTTTCCACCGGCGCGATTTCCAGGGCGACGCTGTCGCCCGCGGCAACGCCGGCGGCTTCGCGCAGTTTCTTTTCCACCTTGAACCAGTGGCTGCCCTGGCCGTCCGGCTCCAGCGTGGCCTGGAAGGGCTGGCCGGCGAGCGTGCCGTCGATGGTGACCATGCTGCGCGTCGGCAGTTTCTTGCTGGCGGCTGCGGGCAGGACCAGGAAGGTCCATGCCGCGCCCTTCGGGGTGGCGGGCCGGGAGAGCTTTGCCTTGAACTTGATCGGGTCGGTGGATTTGGCCATGTGGGAACGTTAGCACCGGTGGCTGTTAACCATCCGTAGAGCAGCCGCTTGCCGCCTCATCTGGGGCATCGTCCCAGGCGGAATGGAACGTGTCGTATCGTTCCGCTTCTACAGCGGTAAGAACGTGTACACCGCGTCGTACGGGTATTTGCCGTTGGTGCGTTCGGAATGGACGTGCAGGCCATCGTCCTTCAAGGCGCCGTCCATCTTGAACGCGCCGAACGCGGCTTTGAGTCGCGCGCTGAACGCATTCGCGCCAGGTTTGTACTTGCCTTTGACGACGAACGAATCGCCGGCGATAAAGGTGTCCATCACTGCACGCGCCGGGAAGCGTCCGCCGATGCTTTGCCAGAATATCTTGCCATCGGCGGTGAAGCACAAGTAGCTCCAGCTTTTACCCATACTCGATTCGTAAACGCCGTCGAAGCGCACGCCGGATTTGCATTGAATGGGTGCACCTGCCTCAGGGGCGGCCATCGCCGGAACGCCGGCTTCGCTGCCATCGGCGAGATACAGCACATGGCCTTCCGGATCGAAGACATGCACGCCGTGATGCTCGGCGATCGCGCGCAGATGCCGCAGTCGCTCGGCGTCGAACTCGCTGAGTTCGAATGTCATCTCTAGCATCGATCCCGCGGGTCGGTTGTGGTCAAAATCTTCATGCCAGACGACACCCTTTGATCCATCCTTTGGCCAAGTCTGCAACAGGCGCACGAAGAGGGTTGCGATGCGCGCGGTCGGCGCGTCCTTGCTGTCTTGCCATTTTTCGACGAAATCCGCGGCCGCATTCGCGTCCTTCACTTCCGGCGCGTCAATCGCGTACAGAATTGCTTCGCTCATCGCTACTCCTGTCAGACATAGGGCGGGGCCCGGCCCGCCGAATGGAACCGCTATTGCCGCATGCGGCGGGCTTGAGCCCGCCCTACGAGCTCTTTGCTTTGAACTTGATCGGATCTATGGATTTGACCATGGCGGAACGGTAGCACCGTTGGCCGTTAATCATTTGTAGAACGGCCAGGAAAGGGGTCAGACATAGGGCGGGCCCAGGCCCGCCGAACGGAATCGCTATTGCTGCATGTGGCGGGTTTGGTCGCATGGGCGGGCTTGGCCGCATGCGGCGGGCTTGAGCCCGCCCTATGAGTTTTACAAAGATTAGGAAGGCGGTTGCAAAACCGCCTTCCCAAACTTCATGCCACCGCGGGTAAAAGGAAGGCAAAAACCGATCCAATCACCGTGCACAGCAAAGCGAACGACCACAGCACCACGCTTATGCGTCGGAGCCTCGCGCAGGTATGGGCGAGCTTGGGATCCGCCGGACAGGGAAGCGAACGTGCCCGCAGCAAAAGTCCGCCGGACAGGGCGAGCATCGCAAAAGCCAGCCCGAATACCCCCGCCTTATGCTCTGAAAGCCATATCAATTGCGGAACCGCTGTTACCAGGCCCGCCAATGCGGCTCCGGCGCCCAGGGCGACCATGACGGCAGGCAGCACGCAGCAGATCAGGGTTCCGCTACTTGCCACCAATGTCAGCAAGGTCACCCCGACATTGCGGCGAAGCGGCGCATTGGCCGAATGAAGTTCATTCATGGCGGGCCGTCCGTTTGCGGATGTCGTCGAGTGGAGTATCGGTGCGTCGAATGGCCACCACTGTGTACCCCGAATCGGTCATCGCCTTGCGCAGCGTCGCATCGTCGATATCGCTGCCGTCCTTGAGCTGCACGGCAACGATGCGGTTCTCCAGGCTTACATAGACCGCTTCAGTGGCAGGGAACGCCTTCAAGGTCTTCTGGATGCCTTGCGCGCAGAAAGCGCAGACCAATCCATTCACGTCCACTTCGATGGTCTTGGCGGAAACCAGCGAAGAGAAGCCGAGCAGCAGCGAGAAAACGATTGTATTCATCAGTTTCATTGGAGTTTCCTGTGTTTAGAAGTTGACCATGGCCATGGCTTGGAGTTTGCCTTCGGTGGTGGCGCCGAACTCGACCCAGGTGCGGCCTTTGAACAGACGGATCAGCACTGCGGTTTCGGTGCCTTCGTACAAGTCGCCCGTGTACTGGCGTCCCTGCACCACGATCCAGGTAGCCAGCGTGTCGTAGTCGTGGGCGTAGGGCGACCAGCCGAGTTGCACGGTGTCGATGCGATGCGAGAACTCATCGCTTTCCTGCAGGTCCGAGCGTAGTGAGCTGTAGACGCGTCTGGTTTCGAAGTCGGCTTGAAAGCCCACATTGCGGGCCAGCGTACTGCCGTCGAAGTCGTTGCCCGTGGCGCGGCCCACGCCGCCCCAGACGAAAATGTTCGCCTGCGCGCCCGGCAGGTTCCATCTTTTGGCAAGCAGGTTTCCGCGCACGTAGGTGATGTGCCGCTGCTTCTGGTCATCCTCGCTTTGCAGTTCCAGCCAACCGCCTCCCAGCGAGTACCAGTACTTGGGGGCGTAGAAAAGCTGCGCTTCGTTCATGGTCCCGGCGCCGTATTCGGCCATGACCGTCGTGCCTTTCGCGAATGCGATCGGTTTCGCTGCCAGCGATAGCGGCAGACTGCCGAGCAGCATGCAAGCTGCCCAGCTCGGTTTGAGTTTCATTTCATGATCTCCGTCGAATGTCGCGCAAGGCGACACAGGGCCCGCCGGAAGCGGGCCTATTGGGTCGAACGGGGATCAGGCGATGGGAGGTCGGAGCGCTGTTTCCAGCGGACGCGCAGGCGGTTCGGCCGTATGCCAGGCAAACACGAGCGAGGCGGCTGGTAATGCAGCTGGCATCCAGGCGAGTGCAGGAAGTACGCCCGTCGCCAGGCAAGCAGAGAAATCGCAAGAGGACTGCGGGCAGCAATCTTTGTTGCAGGGGTCGCCGTGGTCGGGTTCCGGCGGGGGCATCTTCATGCCCATGGCTTCGTCGCAGGGCATGCCGCCCATCGCCATGGCTTCCGCCGCAGGGGCCTCATGCCGTGCAGCCTCGCGGAACGGCCAATTGCCGCCCGGCAGCAGGAAAGCCGCAACCAGCAGCAGGAGCACGGTTTGACGGAGGAATGGGGGGCACCGCATGGGCTGATTGTAGACCCCAAACCTTATTTGGACGCAACTGGGCCGCGGCCGGGAAATGCAGGTTTATAGGGCGGGCCCTGGCCCGCCGAATGGAATCGCCATTGCCGCATGCGACGGGATTGAGTCTGATCTGCGAGGCCTGATAAGGGAACCTGACCCCGTTCCTGCGTTCTTGTTCTTGTGACCCCGTTCTTGCTGAATCGTTATTGCCGCATGCGGCGGGCTTGAGCCCGCCCTATGAGTTCTGACTTCGTCCCCTTTAGCCCAGGAAACACTTCGGTTTCTCCTGGAATCTACCCTCTGTCATTCATGGCCGCAATGACACACCAAGCGCGTTCAAAGTCTCCGTTGTCATAGCACCAGACGAAACTAGCCCATGGTCGGTCTGAAAACTGCTTAAGGCAGACTTCGTTGTAGCCCCCAACACTCCATCTATGGCGCCGGGATCGTATCCCTTGGAATAAAGCGCTGCTTGAACTCGCATAATCATCAACTGAAGCTGATCAGTTGACGGCCGTGGTGAACGGCTTGGCTCTAAGGATTGCTGGGTTCCATAATTGCGCCAAGGCTTACTGGGAACACTGGAAGACTTGGGAGTGCCGGGCTGATAGGTGCTCGGCTCTGATGCCGTAGAGGGTCGATAGGTGCTCGGAGGTGTGTAGGTAGTTCGCGGCGCCGGAGATGGCGTATACGTGGGCCGCGGTGCCGGGGGTGGCGTGTAAACAGGCCGCGGCGCTGTAGGTGGCGAGTACGAAGAGCCACTACCCGAGTAATGCGAACTATGGGACCTGTGCGAGCTGTGGCTGCTATGAGACCTGTGGCCCGCATACATATTCTCCATGTTTACATTGAGGGGTGCACTTAGGGTCACTGCATAACTTGCGTCCCGTTCCGCAAGCGCGGATATGTTGGCATCTAAAACGGAGGTACTTTGATCCTGCAAAGACCCATGCAGGCTGGAAAGTGCAGCCCCAGTGAATGTCAGTGTCTTGCGCATACTTGCTCCTCCACCTTTATTCGCTTAATTCCTCGACTGGTCCATTCAGGGGTAATCCACCCAAAGAAACCACCGCAGTCTGATTTGATATCGCATTCCGCACACGCCGGCAGATAATCTTGTTTCCAATTTGAAATGCTTCGACGCGCGAATGGCCTTAGTGCATCAGGCAACGTGCAGAGCGGCAAATTGTAAAGTGACACCGACATACCTCTCTGGTCCAAGAAGCCGACGGCTTCATAGAGCGTTTCAGCCATGTCAACCGGATCAATCCATAGGGCCTCGTGATGCGCCTTGGCAAATCCGATTGGCTCGATGCCCATCAAAGCCACGTGCTCAACAAAGGGTAGATTCTGATAGATGTATCTCACTAGCGAGGACAGCCTTTCTACCGTGGGCTTCACTAAGACCACGCGGATCTCTATACGCTGTCCAGCCGCATGCAGTGCGTACAGCCCTTTGATAGTTTCAGCAAAGGCTCCGCTGCTCTGCACTATGTAATCGTGCAGCCGGAAATGGTCTCCATACAACGGCACACCCCAGGTCAGTGAAGGATGCAAAGCCTTGAACTTGTCTGCGTACGCCGTATTTTCAAAGTTACGGCCATTAGAAAGGATGTGGACATGCGTATCAGGCAGCGCATCCGCACATATTTTAATGACCTGGGTTAATCCATCACCTAGCAGAGTGGGTTCGCCACCGCTAATCGCAATCGAGGCCTCCTCCTTATCGATTAGCCTGGCAAGATCGCAGAGATGCGACACGCGCCAATCGTCTTCAATCTGACGTGGGGGCTGCGAGCACATTAGACAGAAGCTGTTACATCGCTCAGTAGAAAATAGAACGTTGCCGTTGTCGCCGCGCCGATACCGCACCGCGACTTTCGATACGGATGGCTTGACCTCAATCACGTCTCCCGCTTGTGCAACAGCTTGGTCGCCAAGCAGTTTAAGACTTGGGCGCCCGCTCGGAGCAGCCACGTCATCACTACTCAAGAATCCAGCCCAAGGGAGAGCCAAAATGGATTCCGAGGAGACTATTTCCGGATCAGACCGAAGATCCAAGATCATACTTTCCAACGGGAATTTCCCCTGCGAGAATTCCTTCAGGCCGGCCACCTTCAGCAGCGCGGGTTCTTGCCACCCCTGCACCTCAACCTTGGCTTCGAGGGCAAGCATTAGGCAACCTCCTTGAGGGCCTCGGGCTCGCGAGAGCGAAACACCCAGCGTTCCAAAGTAGTCCGGTCAATGGAGGGGAGTGTTTCCATTCTCTCCAACAACAAGTCAAACAGACCCATCTGCTTGCGACAGAAATCGCTTGTTGGCCGATGTCCGATGGAATCCCCTTGGCGTGCATAGTGATCGATGGGATCTGCACCGCAGAGAGGAACATAAGCACAATCCGAGCATGTCGGTAGCGACTCCGCTACGCCGGCAGTCATGAGCGCCTTCATCGCTGGCGAGGCGAGCCAAGTGGCAACAGACTGGTCCACCCTTCCCATAGAGAAGATGTGATCACCCATAGCGGCTAGCATGCGAGCCTCGTCTGAGGGGTAAACCTGGCCGTCATAGTCGTAAACCACCGTACCTAGTCCAGCGCCGGTCGGTGAGCGGAGATCGACATAACCGTGGCTAAAGGGTGTCAGCAACTGCGATAACAATAAGCTCGCGTATGTCTCCTCCATGGCGTATCCACCGCGGTTTACCGACAAGATATGGTCAAGCGCGATATCGTAAAATCGGAGGAAGTCTGGGATCGTGTATCCGTTTCGGACCTTGGTTTTTTTTGCGTAACCATAAGGGCTTAGCGGACGCAAGGAAATCGAGTGGAATCCAAGCTTCTTGTATTCATCGATGATCTCAATGGGAACTTCCAGACTTCGGCTGGTTAAAGTCGTCAATGCGGATACTGAATCTTCGCCAAGAGCCCTTCTTCCTCGCTCGATTCCTTCCACTGTTCGACGATAACTATCACGTTCTGGTCTTGGCCTGTTGGCGTTGTGGAGCCACTCGGGTCCATCCAATGAAGTCGACAGCTGAAATTGGTGTTCTTTAAAGAAAGCCAACTGATCTTCGGTCAGATTGTGAAGCGTAGAGGCCAGCACAAATCGAAGAATCCGATTTTCCGTCTTGTTGCGCGCTTCTATCATCTCGGCCAGCGATTTCACGCGGTCAAAATGCAGCAAGGGCTCGCCGCCCTGAAACTCAATCGTGAGCCGTTCGGAAGGCCATTCGAATAGACGATCTACCGCATGCTGTGCGGCGATGCCCGACATGTCGAACTCGGCTTTGGTCGTTGGCTGCCTGGAAACCTGGCAATAGGAGCAGGTGTGGTGACAGCGCAGGGATACCACAAAGATATGTAGCGCTGGCCCACCTTGCAGATAGGCCTTTCGTGTCCGGTACTGACTAAGTAGTGGCGCCAACGTGGAACGATCTGGATCTGTTGCGATCAGGTTTCGCGCTTCCATGTCCGCGAACAGCGATTCACCCGGATATAGAGAACCACTGACCGCACGACCAAGATCAGCATGAAGCATCACCAGCCAGTCACCCGACATAGATGAGACGAAAACACGCTCCTGGTCCCAAGGTAGCCTGCGGAAACGCAAGGGCAGCAAGCGGTAACCCGAAGCACCTTCAAACGCATCTTTGGTCGCGAATCTCATCTTTACTCTACGGTTCTCGGCTGAGCTTGCCGTAGCGCCGCTTGCGCCAGAACGGTGTGTAGTTCTGCGGTTTGGGCTCTGACCCTTTCTCGCAGTAAGTCATCTAATAAGTCGTTGCGGAAATGCCGCTCTATGTCGTCTATTTTTACGTCGCCTCTTTTTGGCACCAGACGGACTTGAATTCCCGCAGCCTCATCATTGATCTCTACAAAAAAATCACCGGTATAGCGATGCGCTGTTCTGGTGACAACTTCTTTCAAGAAGGCGTCTCCCAACGCAATATTGAAAGCCTCGTGAGCTTTCATAGTTCGTCCCCATTAGCTGCTTCCCCAAATCCGATGCTGCTCCGCATTAGCTCCAACTGCAACCTTTGGCCTTGAAAGACCGGTAGGCAACGTAAATAATTCACATGCGGAGCCTACCCAGAACTCTAGGTTGTGCCTGCATGAGGATGACGAGTTTTTTAGCTGCACGCCAAGAGCACCCCCTCCCCTGCTTCGCAAGGGAGGGGGCTAAAAGCCCTGTTGCGCCAGCTTCGCGGCCACCGCCTCGCAGGCCGCGATCAGATCCACCAGCAAGCGCTCGTCCACCTCCAGCAGCCCTTCGTACTCACCCAAATTGCGCTGCTGATGGCACTTGTCCAGCACCCGCCACACCTCCGGCCCCAGGCCCAGCGTGTGCGGCAACACCTGGAACACGATGTAGCGGTGATGCGCGCGATAGCCCTTGCTGCGCAACGCCGCCAGGCACAAGGCATGCGCCGCGTTGTAGGCCAGATCGAAACGACTCTCAAACGCCAGCGACTCCGTCTTGGCGTCCTTCAATCGCGCCAACCCGGAACGCACCAGCCCTTCGTATTCCTTCGCATCGGGCGGCTCCACTGCCAGCGGCTTGCCTGCCCCTACCAGATTCTCAAGTACCGAGGTCATCCATTCCTCCTATCAACCAAAGCTTGGGTTGTTGCAGCACGCGCGTGACGAACGCGTTTTCATCCTTAACGCGCTTGCCGAGTTCCACACGGGAATAGATCGAGGGATTGATCGCGCGTCCCAGCCAACGCCCTATCTCATCCAGCGCCAACACCACGTCCGCGTAACCGATCGTATCCGATATCACCATCAGGTCGATGTCGCTGGAAGCAGTGTCGGTTCCCTTGGCCACCGACCCATAGAGGAAAGCCGCATCGATCCGGTCCGCCAACGGAGAGAGCGCTTCGCGCAAGGGTTCCGCCAAGCCAAAGGTCTTTTGCACGATGGCTACGAGTTCGTCATGGATGGGCGCGGCGGGATTGGCCTGATAGTGCTTCTGGTTGCCTACCGGCTTGACCGTGAGCAGGCCGCTGGCGACCAACTTGGCGAGTTCGCGCTGCACAGCACCCGAGCCGGCGCCGGTGGAAGCGATCAATTCACTAACGGTAAAAGTGCGCTGCGGCTGGCCGAAGACCCAACCCAGGACACGCTGTTGAGTCTGGGTGAACAACGCATCGGCTAAGCCCGCATGTCGGCTTGAAGTCGCGCTGGTGGCGGATCGGTTAATACCCATATTGGGCACGATAATACCCAATATGGGTATTTACAAGCCCGCCGACACGGGTGTCCGACTAACTAATACACCCTTCCCTCAGCCACTGAGACGACTTCGAACTCCCTCTGCGCCCTCGGCCCGTGACATCCGGCACGCTTGCATATTGTATTTCGATGTGTTTTATATCGTTTAACGATATGCCAGGAGGCCGTGCCATGACCCGTACCAGCGCCCAAGCCCTCGCCATCGCCCGGCCCGTTATCCTGGGCCTGATCGTCCTCAACGCCTTCTATGCCCTGGTCATCGCAGGCCTGCTTGTCTGGAGCTTCTTCATAGAAGGCTGGCCAGGGCGACCGCTCGGCTTCGATATGGTCAACGCCCACCCGCTGGTGGGGCACGGACTGCGCGCCATCATCCTCATCGGCCTGGTGGGCGCGGCCATCGTGCACACCCTCCTGCGACGGCTGCTGGCCATCGTCGACACCGTGCGCAGCGGCGACCCCTTCATCCTGGAGAACGCCCAACGCCTGAATGCCATCGCCTGGAGCATTGCCGCGCTCGAAGGACTGCGGCTGGTTATCGCCGCGATCGCAGCGGTGGTGTGGGAACCGGGGAAGATCGACGCGTTCTCGCCTGCAGCGTGGCTGGCGGTGCTGCTGATGTTTGTGCTGGCCGGCGTGTTCGCCCACGGCGCGAGCATGCGCGCCGACCTTGAAGGCACGGTGTGACATGGCGATTTTGGTACGACTGGACGAAAAGCTGTACGAACGGCGCATGACGCTGACCGAACTGGCTGCGCGCGTGGATATCACCGTTGCCAACTTGTCGATTCTCAAGACGGGTAAGGCGAAGGCGATTCGCTTTTCTACGCTTGAGGCGATTTGTGTGGTGTTGGAGTGTCAGCCGGGGGAGTTGTTGGAGTTTCGCTTGGATGATCAGGCGGGCGATGCGGGGTCTGCGGATGCAAGTGGGGGAGTTTAGGCGTAAACGGAAAACCCCTGCATTGCAGGGGTTTTGATTAGAAGAATGCTTGAGGGATTGCGCGAAGAGCAACCCCTCCCCAACCCTCCCCTGCTTCGCAAGGGAGGGGGCCAATCAAGCGAAGGGGTCTTGTAGCACCATGGTGTGGTCGCGGTCGGGGCCGGTGCTGACGATGGATAGCGGGCAGCCGGCCAGTTCTTCCAGCGCGCGCAGGTAGGCGCGGGCGGCGGCGGGGAGCTTGTCCCACTCGGTCACGCCGTGGGTGTTCTCTTCCCAACCCGGGAATTCCAGATACACCGGCGTGCATTCTTCCCAGCCCTGCGCATCCAGCGGCGCGTACTCGGTGCGCTTGCCGTGGTACTCGTAGGCGATGCAGATCTTCAGCTTCTCCATGCCGTCCAGCACGTCCAGCTTGGTGATGCACAGACCGCTGATGCCGTTGATGGCCACCGCGCGCTTCAACGCCACGATGTCGATCCAGCCGCAGCGGCGCGGACGGCCGGTGGTGGCGCCGAATTCCTGACCCTTGGCGCGGATCAGTTCGCCGGTTTCGTCTTCCAGTTCGGTCGGGAACGGACCGCCGCCCACGCGCGTGGCGTAGGCCTTGCAGATGCCCAGCACGTAGTCGATCGCATCGGCGCCTACGCCGGTGCCGGCCAGCGCGCCGCCGACGGTGGTGTTGCTGGAAGTGACGTAGGGATAGGTGCCGTGGTCGATGTCCAGCAGCGAACCCTGCGCGCCTTCGAACATCACCCGCTTACCCTGCTTGCGCAGGTCGTGCAGGATGCCGGCCACGTCGGATTTCATGGGCTGCACGTATTCGCCGAAGGCCAGCGCTTCGTCCAGCGTCTGCTGGAAATCCACCGGGTCGGTGCCCAGATATTTGGTGAGCACGAAGTTGTGATAATCCAGCGCCACGCGCAGCAGTTCTGCCAGTTGCTGCGGGTAATGCAGGTCGGCGATGCGGATGCCGCGGCGCGCCACTTTGTCTTCGTAGGCCGGGCCGATGCCGCGGCCGGTGGTGCCGATGGCCTTGCCGCCGGCCTTGATTTCGCGGGCCTGATCCAGGGCGATGTGGTACGGCATGATCAGCGGTGCGGCCGGGCTGATCTTCAGGCGCGAACGTACTTCAACGCCGTTGGCTTCCAGCTCGCCGATTTCCTTCATCAGCGCGGCCGGGGAGATGACCACGCCGTTGCCGATCAGGCACAGCGCGTCTTCACGCAGGATGCCGGAGGGGATGAGGTGCAGCACGGTCTTCTTGCCGTTGATGACCAGGGTGTGGCCGGCGTTGTGGCCGCCCTGGAAGCGCACCACGGCGCCGATTTCCTCGGTGAGCAGATCGACGATCTTGCCCTTGCCTTCATCGCCCCACTGGGCACCGAGAACGACGACTGACTGACCCATGATTTGTAGCTCCGGTTCTTGTAGGAGCGCCCCATGGGCGCGAGCTCTGTGCTGAGGCGGACCGGTCAGGAGCTCGCGGCCATGGGCCGCTCCTACCGGTTCCACACACAGAAAAAGCCGGAGGGGAGGAATCCCCATCCGGCTTTTGTGCATTATCCGGGTTTTAGGGGGCGGGGGCTACCCTGCTGTGGCCTGGCTTTGGCTGTGGCCCCTCCCCTTGCTCGCGTAGCGAGTAGGGGGAGGTTGGGAGGGGGTGCTTTTTGCTCGCGAACCCTCTAGAGCAAGATCAAGAGCAACCCCTTCCGCCCTTCGGGCACCCCGTATCAAGTACGGGGCAGGCTCTTCCCCTGCAAGCAAAGGGAAGGGAAAGCGGTCAGCGATCGCTCTTCATGTACTGCAGGAACGGGTCGTCCTTGTCCAGCACGATCACGCTGTTGCCGTCGGAGAACGAGGTGCCGTAGGCCTCCAGGCTGCGCTGGAAGGCGTAGAACGACGGGTCTCGGTTGGCGGCTTCGGCGTAGATGCGGGCGGCTTCAGCGTCGCCCTCGCCTTTCAGCTTCTGCGAATCGCGTTCGGCTTCGGCCACCAGTACCACCTGGTCGCGGTCGGCAGCGGCGCGGATGGTGCGGGCCTGCTCTTCACCCTCGGCGCGCAGCTTGCTGGCCACCTGCATGCGCTGGGCGCGCATGCGTTCGTAGACCTGCTTGATCACTTCGCTGTCGGTGGGCAGGTCGATCTGCTTCAGACGGATGTCGGTGATGTGCATGCCCAGCGTGCCGGCGCCTTCGTTGATGGCGGTGAGCTGCTTGACCACGATGTCGTTGCGGTCGCCGGACACCAGCTGCTGCAGGGTGCGCGAGTTGATCTCGTTGCGCAGCGAATCGGTGATGATGGGCGCCAGACGCTCGTTGGCGGTCTTTTCCTCGCCGCCGGTGGCGCGGTAGAAAGCGCGCACGTCGGAGATGTAGCCCACGGCGAAGAAGTCGACGCTGACGTCCTTGCGTTCCAGGGTCAGGTAGCGCTCCGGCGCGGTTTCCAGGATCTGGAAACGGCGGTCGAACACGCGCGCGGTCTCCACCAGCGGCACCTTGAAATGCAGACCGGGCTTGATATCGGCACGGACCACCCGGCCCAGGTTCAACACCAGCGCGGTCTGGTCCTCGCGGACTACGTAGACCGAACCCAGCAGGCCGAACAGGATCACGGCCGCGATGGCGGCGTAAAGGGAAGCTTTCATCGTTCGACCTCCTCACGGCCGGTGGGTCGCGCGGGGCGTTCGTTGGCGCTGGAAGGTGCGGTGCTCTGTATGGCGGGCATCACCACTTCACTGGGCAGTACCGCGGGCGCAGCGGCGGCCGGCGCACCGTTCTGTGCGGGCATCGGCACATAGATCAGCTGCTTGCCGTCGCCGCCGACCACCTTGCGGTTCTGGGCCAGCACGCTCTGCACCGTTTCCAGCCATAGGCGCTTGCGGGTGACCTCCGGGGCGGACTTGTACTGTTCCTGCAGCAGACTGAAGCGAGCAGCGTCGCCGGTGGCTCGCGCCACTGCGGCAGTCTTGTAGCCATCGGCAGTGGTGCGCCGGCGCGCGGCTTCGCCACGTGCTTCGGGCACGACCTTGGCGGCGTAGGCCTGGGCCTGGTTGACCAGGCTTTCGCGGACTTGCTGGGCGCTGTTGACCTCGTCGAAGGCGGGCTGCACTTCGGTGGGGGGGCGGGCGTCGGGCAGATTGAGCTCGGTCACCACCAGGCCGGTGTGATAGGCATCGAGCGAATGCTGCAGGCGTTCCTTGGCGGAACTGCCCAGAGGGCCGCGCACGCCCAGCACGGTGTCCAGGTCCGAACGGCCGACCTGTTCGCGCACGGCGCTCTGGGCGGCCTGCTTGAGCACTTCGTCGGCGTTGCGCGAGCCGAACAGATACAGGCGCGGATCGCTGATGCGGTACTGCACGTTGAGCGAGACGGTGACGATGTTTTCGTCCTTGGTCAGCACCGGCACGGTGTTGCTGAAAGTCTTGATCTCGGTGGCGTTGACCTTGGTGACCCTTTCGATGGGCCAGGGCCACTTGAAGTTGGGGCCGGGCTGCATGATGCGGGCGAACTGGCCGAAGCGCAGGACCACGCCGCGCTGCTGTTCGCCGATCAGCTGGAAGCTGCTGAACACGATCAGCAGAACCAGGCCGATGACTACCCAGCGCAAGGGATTGCCGCCGCTGCCGTCGAACAGACCGCGCAGGCGGTCCAGCAGGCCGTTCAGATCGTTGCCGCCGCCCTTGTTGCCTTTCGGCTTCCAGGGATTGGGTCTGGGCTTTTCGCCGTCGCCGTTCGATCCGTTACCGCTGCTACCGGGGGTGTTCCAGGCCATGCCTACTCCACGTTTGATGATGAGCGCAGGCCGGGGCCGTTGCGGTTCCGATTCTACTAGATAGGGCCGCGTGGCCCTGGAGACAAGCGTAGGTCGGGGCTACGCCCCCGACGCCCGGGTTCCCGACTTCGTCTGTCGGGGGCGTAGTCCCGACCTACTTGCTGTAGGAGCAGGCCCTGCCCGCTCCTACAAGGTCTTGACTCGCGATTCGTCGGGGGGCGGGTAGCCCCGCCCTACGCCATCCATTCCTCACGGGCGGCTTCGGGCAGCAGCGCCTCCAGCGGCGCGCCGCCGGCCTGCACCGCCAGACGCTGGGCGTCGGCGAGCGAGAGGTCGACTTGCAGATGCCAGCCGTCCTCATCGTGGGTTTCGGCGCGCACGGCGCCCAGGGCATGCAGGCGCGAGCGCAGGCGTTCGGAATGCGCGGCCGGCAGGTGCAGCGGGCCCTGGATGCGCACCAGCGACAGGCGCTGGACCAGGATTTCTTCCAACAACTCCAGACCCAGCGCGTCGCGCGCGGACAGCCACACGCGTTCGCGGCCTTCGCTGGGCTGGTCCAGGCGCGGCTGCGCGCCTTCGATCCGATCTATTTTGTTGTAGACCAGCACTTGAGGAATATCGCCGGCGCCGATTTCCTGCAGTACCGAATCGACCTGGGCGATGCGGTCTTCGCGCAGGGGATCGGCGGCGTCGATGACGTGCAGCAGCAGGTCGGCTTCGCGCGCTTCGGACAGGGTGGAACGGAACGCAGCGACCAGTTCGTGCGGCAGATCGCGCACGAAACCGACCGTGTCCGACAGCATGACGGCGCCGCCGCGCAGATTGACCCGGCGCACGGTGGGATCGAGCGTGGCGAACAGCTTGTCGGCCGCGTAGGCGTCCGATCCGGTCATGGCGTTGAACAGCGTGGATTTGCCGGCATTGGTATAGCCGACCAGGGCCACGCGCGGCATTTCGCTGCGCACGCGGGCGCGGCGCATCTGGGTCTGCTGCACTTCCACTTTTTCCAGGCGCTTCTGCAATTGGTCGACGCGTTTCTGCAACAGGCGGCGGTCGGTTTCCAGCTGTGTTTCACCCGGGCCACGCAGGCCGATGGAACCACCGCGCTGGCGCTCAAGGTGGGTCCAGCCACGTACCAAGCGGGTGGCCATGTGCTGCAGCTGGGCCAGTTCCACCTGCAGCTTGCCTTCGAAGCTGCGGGCGCGCTGGGCGAAGATATCCAGGATCAGCCCGGTGCGGTCCAGCACGCGGCGTTCCAGGAATTTCTCCAGATTGCGCTCCTGGCCGGGCGACAGGGAGTGGTTGACGAGGATCAGGTCGGCGCCGGTGGCGTCGGCCGCGGCCTTCACCTCATCCAGCTTGCCGCTACCGATATAGGTCGACGGACTGGGCTTGTCCACGCGCGCAGTGATGACCGCAGCGATGGAAGCGCCAGCGGAGCGGGCCAGGTCGGCGAATTCCTCCTGCGCCCCGTCATCGGGCGAACTGCCGCCGGAACCCGAGCGCATAGGCTGTATCAACAGGGCGTGCTCGCCCTTTCTGGATCTTTCGAACATGGGACAAGTGTGGGGGCTGAGGGGCCGAATACAAAGGGTGGAGCGGCTTTTTGCTTCAGATTCGGCCCTTGCTTGCTTTTGGAGCCCCGTGAGGGCCGGCAAGCGCGGCGGGTAAACCCACAGGGCGACGCACAGGATGTGCGGCGTTTCCGGATGGCACATGGATGTGCCTTCCGGAAATTCCCGTCGCGCTTGCGAACCCGCCGCGCTTTTGCGGCGGGCGGACCGTTAGGGCGGCTTTCTTTTGGTTACTTTTCTTTGCCGTTCAAAGAAAAGTGACTCGCGCAAAGCGCGGCTTTCAACAGCCGAATGGCTGGTCAACGCTTTTGCTTCAAGGCAAGAACTAAAGAGAGCAAAGCAAGATCAAGGGCACCCCTCCTCAATCCTCCCCTGCGCTGCGCGCAAGGGAGGAGGCAAGAGCAAGATCAAGATGGATCCCAGCTTGCGCTGGGATGACGTCGGGAATTAGAACGACGTCCGGAAGAATCAGATCGCTGGGGAAACCACAGCAACCCTACTCGTTCTCGTCGCCGCCTTCCTCGCCTTCCCCGTCCCCGCCCTGCACATACCCGCCACCCGGTCCCACGCGCACATTACGCGCCGGCACCACCGTGGAAATGGCGTGCTTGTAGACCATCTGGCTCACAGTATTGCGCAGCAACACCACGAACTGATCGAACGACTCGATGGTGCCCTGCAGCTTGATGCCGTTGACCAGGTACACCGAAACCGGCACCCGCTCACGACGCAACGCATTCAGGAAAGGATCCTGCAAGGATTGCCCCTTGGACATTTCTGACTCCCGCCTATTTCAATAGGTGTTGTTTTTATTGGTCCGGGACGGCGCAATGCTCCCCTGCCGTGGCCCGGTAGCCCGATGTTACACAACATCGGGCGCTTGACCAGCTACCCAGTACGCAGATTCGAGGGCAGGAACAGGGCCAGAGCGCCTTCCAGAGCCTGACGGTCGGCCAACGGATCGAACCAGCGCGCGTCCCGTTCGCCCCGCAGCCAGGTGAGTTGGCGCTTGGCCAGCTGGCGGGTGGCGAAGATCGCGCGGTCGCGGAATTCGGTTTCCGGGAAGGCGCCGTCCAGATATTCCCAGGCCTGCCGGTAGCCGACCGCGCGGATCGCCGGCAGGTCCAGCGGCTTGTCGATCGCCCGCAATTGCGGCAGATCGCGCAAGCGATGGACCTCTTCCATGAAGTCGGCTTCCAGCATCGCATCGAAACGCGACTCGATGCGCTGATGAAGCACGGCGCGGTCGCGCGGCGCCAGCACCAGTTTGAGCACCCGGAACGGCAGGCGCTCGCGCGCGGACATCGCCTGCCATTGGCTGATGGGTCTGCCGCTGAGGCGGAACACTTCCAGCGCGCGCTGGATGCGTTGCGGATCGGTGGCTTTGATCTTCGCCGCGGCGCGGGGATCGATCCCGGCCAGTTCGGCATGCAGCGCCGGCCAGCCTTTTTTGGCTGCTTCGCTGGCGATGATTGCGCGGACCACGGGATCCGCTTCGGGCATCGGCGCCAGCCCTTCCAGCAATGCCTGGAAGTACAGCCCGGTGCCGCCGGCCAGGATCGGGATCCTGCCGCGCGCTGCGATCGCATCGAGCGCGATGCGCGCATCGGCCGCGAACTCCGCCGCCGAATACGGCTGCCACGGTTCGCGCACATCGATCAGGTGATGCGGCACGGCCGCGAGCATGGCTGCATCGGGCTTGGCCGCGCCTATATCCAGGCCGCGGTAGACCAGGGCCGAATCGACGCTGAGTATTTCACCCTGCAGACGCTGCGCCCATTCCATCGCCAACGCGGTCTTGCCCGAGGCGGTGGGGCCCATCAGGGCGATGGCGATCGGCCGCCGATCGGCCACCATCAATCGTCGTCCGGCCAGCGGATACCCGGCGCCTGCGTTTTGCCGCGAGGCATGGGAACAGCCTTCACGGCATTCCACACTTTCAGCGCATCCACGCTGGCTGCGACATCGTGCACGCGCAGCAGCAACGCGCCGCGCTGCGCGGCGATGAGATGGGCGGCCACCGAAGCGAAGACGCGATCATGCGCGGCATCGCGGCCGGTGATTTCGCCCAGAGTGCGTTTGCGCGACAGGCCGGCGAGCACAGGCACGCCCAGCTCGACGAAACGCTCCAGTTGCGCGAGCAGCGACAGATTGTGCCGGGTGTTCTTGCCGAAACCGAAACCAGGATCGACGACCAGATTTTTCTTGGCGATCCCCGACATTTCCGCAGCGAAGATACGTTCGGTCAGGAAGCGGTGCACGTCGCCCACCACATCATCGTAATCCGGCGCCTGCTGCATCGAACGCGGCTCGCCCTGCATGTGCATCAGCACCACCGGCACGCCCAGCGCCGCGGCCGCTTCCAGTGCGCCTTCGCGGCGCAAGGCGTAGACGTCGTTGATCATGCCCGCACCCGCAGCGACCGCAGCCCGCATCACTTCCGGCTTGGAAGTATCGATGCTGATCGGCACCGAAGTCCGCTTGGCCAACTGCTCGATCACCGGAATCACCCGCCGCAATTCTTCTTCGGCAGGCACTTCCTCCGCGCCGGGGCGTGTGGACTCGCCGCCGATATCGAGCAAGTCGGCGCCCTCTTCCGCCAGTTTCAACGCGTGCGCCACCGCCGTTTCCGTCGTGTCGTGCGCGCCGCCGTCGGAAAAGGAGTCCGGGGTGACGTTGACGATGCCCATCACTTGCGGGCGATCCAGCTTGAGGATGCGGCCGGCGCAGTCGAGTTGGGGAGTGATGTCGAACATAAGCTCCTTCCCTTCTCCCGTCGGGAGAAGGTGGCCCGCAGGGCCGGATGAGGGTACGGCAAAGTGATATACGACCACTTTGCGGGTGGCGACAACAAGCGTCGTAGGTCGGGGCTACGCCGCCGACGCTCTTGCTGACGGATCAGAGCATATCGGGGATGTAACCCCGACCTATGGACCTCATTTTTTTCCTGATATTGCGCCCATGGCGATGCCCAAGGCCAGCCCGATGCCGATACCCATCGCCAGGTTGTCCATCGCCATGCCGATCGCCACGCCCAGGGCGACCCCGATGGCGATGCCTACGCCGACGCGTGAGTTGGGTCCGGAGGGGCTGGGAGTGGGATCGTTCATTCGAAACTCCTCGCGTGCTAACAAAAAAGCCAGAGCGGACTCTGGCCTTTCCAGTGGAGCATGACAAGAGGCGTCCGGCGCAGGTAACAGCTTCATGCCAGACATGCTTTGCTCCACCAGGTATTTTTTGCATCTAGAGTTTTTTCGTCACGCCGTCCAGATAAGCTTTCCGCTCTTCGTTGAATCGGAGCAAACACCGGAAGAAGACCTGCCCGGCCCCTGAAGCCACAACGCCGGTATAACCGACTTCGAAATTGCACTGGCGTTCGCTGAATTTCCCGAACCGCCTGGCAGCATCGCGCATCGAGGAAGCGGCTTGCTCGTGGTGCGCCCCAGTGATCGTGTGGTCCTGTTCCCTTTTACGCGATTGCGCCACGATCCGATCCTCCAGACGGCGGATTTCCAAGTTGCTGTCGTAGTAGAGACGACGCAGGCAATCCATCGATCCGGCGCCAGAGTAGGCCACAATGCACTCCTCAGCGTCGGCGAGGTAGTCGCGACCAAAGGCGAGAGCGGGAATGACCAGAAAGAAGAGCGGCACCAGCCGAACCAGGCGCATGCGGGTGCATCCTTGGGAAAGCCGCATTCTATCTATCCGGCCGATCCGCAAGCCAGGCGCCTCTTCCCTCGTGGGGGAGAAGCCGACGGAATCGATCCATCCATCGAACAAGACATCGGCTGCAGCAAAAAAGGCCTAAAAAAAAGGCCAGGTAAAACCTGGCCTTTCTCGCGAGCTTCGAACACTTCGTCCGTCGGATCAGGTCTGCGCGGCAGGCCCGCCGATCGGCGGCAGCGGCATCACTTCGCCCTTGTCGGTCTTGGTCCAGCCTGCCGGCGGCGGCGGCTCGCGGCCTTCCATGATGGCGTCGATCTGCGGCACGTCGATGGTCTCGTACATCATCAAGGTCTCGGCCATCGCATGCAGCTTGTCGATGTTCTCGGTCAGGATCTTGGTGGTGCGCGCGTAAGCCTTGTCGAGGATGGTGCGCACCACTTCGTCGATCTTGCGCGCGGTGTCGTCGGACACGTTCTTGTGCTGGCTCACCGAACGGCCCAGGAACACCTCCTCTTCCTCTTCCGCGTAGGTGATCGGACCCAGCTCTTCCGACAAGCCCCACTTGGTGACCATGTTGCGGGCCATCTTGGTGGCGCGCTCGATGTCGTTGGACGCACCGGTGGTGACTTTGTCGGCGCCGAAGATCAGCTCTTCGGCCACGCGGCCACCATACAGCGTGGCCAGACGGCTCTCGATGCCGGTGCGGTTGATGCTGTACTTGTCGCCTTCGGGCAGGTACACGGTCACGCCCAGCGCGCGGTCGCGCGGGATGATGGTGACCTTGTAGACCGGGTCGTGCTCGGGCACCAGGCGGCCGACGATGGCGTGACCGGACTCGTGATAGGCGGTGTTGCGCTTTTCTTCTTCGCTCATCGCCAGCGAGCGGCGCTCGGTGCCCATGATGATCTTGTCGCGGGCACGGTCGAAGTGCTCCATGCGCACTTCCTTGCCGCTTTCGCGGGCGGCGAACAGCGCCGCTTCGTTGCACAGGTTGGCAAGGTCCGCACCGGAGAAACCGGGCGTACCGCGGGCGATGACCATCGGCACCACGTCGTCGGCCAGCGGCAGCTTGCGCATGTGCACGCGCAGGATCTGTTCGCGGCCCTTCACGTCGGGCAGGCCGACCACGACCTGGCGGTCGAAACGGCCCGGACGCAGCAGCGCCGGGTCGAGCACGTCGGGACGGTTGGTCGCGGCGATCACGATCACGCCTTCGCCGCCTTCGAAACCGTCCATCTCCACCAGCAACTGGTTGAGGGTCTGCTCGCGTTCGTCGTGACCGCCGCCCAGACCGGCACCGCGATGGCGGCCGACCGCGTCGATTTCATCGATGAAGATGATGCACGGCGCATGCTTCTTGGCCTGATCGAACATGTCGCGCACGCGGCTTGCGCCGACGCCGACGAACATCTCGACGAAGTCCGAACCGGAAATGCTGAAGAACGGAACCTTGGCTTCGCCGGCGATGGCCTTGGCCAGCAGCGTCTTGCCGGTGCCAGGCTGGCCGACCATCAGCACGCCGCGCGGAATCTTGCCGCCCAGCTTCTGGAACTTGCCGGGGTCGCGCAGGAATTCGACCAGCTCGCTGACTTCTTCCTTGGCTTCATCGCAACCGGCCACGTCGGCGAAGGTCACCTTGATCTGGTCGTCGCCCTGCAGCTTGGCGCGCGACTTGCCGAAGGACATGGCACCCTTGGCCCCGCCCCCGCCGCCCTGCATCTGCCGCATCATGAAGATCCAGAAGCCGATGATGAGCAGCACCGGCAGGAAGGTCATCAGGATGGAGCCCAGGGACAGGCCGCTGGCCGGCTTCTCACGGGTGATGGCGACGTTCTTCTTGACCAGCATGCTGACCAGGTAGTCGTCCTGCGGTCCGTAGACGGTGCCCGAGGTGCCGTCGGTACGCTTGTACTGGATCGCGTTGGTGACCAGGTTGCTGTCGTTGGTGAAATTCACCGAGCCGACCGAACCGTTGTCCACTTCCTGCAGGAACTGCGAATAAGTGGTCTCGGCGCCCGCGGCGTTGCCCAATTTCGGCGAAAAACTCTGGAACACCACCATCAGCACGACGGCGACGACTACCCATAGCAGCAGATTCTTGCTCAAGCCGTTCATCCTCATTGACTCCGGTGTTTCCTAGTAATTCGATTGGAAGACTACAACTAACCGCTTCATTTCATGTGCAGAAGCTTGCCCTGCCCCAACGCATAGACTTCCGGGGAGCGCTTGCGCGAGGCATCCGGCTTGCGGATGACCACCTTCTCATAACGCCGCCGCAATTCGCGCACGTAGTCATCGAAACCCGTGCCCTGGAACAGCTTGATCAGGAAAGCACCGCCGGGTTTCAAATGGCCGTCGGCGAAATCCATCGCCAGCTCGGCCAGATGCATCATGCGCGGCTGGTCGACCGCGTCCACACCACTCTTATTGGGGGCCATATCCGACAGCACAAGGTCCACGGATTGCCCGTTCAACATGGCTTCCAGCTGCGATAAGACGTCATCTTCCCTGAAATCCCCATGAAGAAAGTCCACCCCGGCCAGGCTGGGCATCTCCAGGATGTCCATCGCCACCACCCGGCCGCTGCCGCCCAGCGCCTTGCGCACGAACTGCGACCAGCCGCCTGGGGCCGCGCCCAGATCCACCACCACCATGCCCGGCTTGAGCAGACGGTCGCGCTCGATCAGCTCTTCCAGCTTGTAGGCTGCACGCGAACGCAGACCCTCGGCCTGCGCCTTCTTCACATAAGGGTCGGCGAAGTGCTCTTTGAGCCAGCGTTGGCTGCTTTTGCTGCGGGTGGCCATGGGCGCGTAGGTCCCCCGGCACGCGCGCTGGCGGCTGGAGAAACGGGTTCGGTGGGGCGGCCATGATACCCTGAACCCCCTCAAGACCCCGTACCGCAGCGCATGTCTACAGCTTTGACCTCCAGCCAGTCGCGCTTCCTGCGCGGCCATGCCCACGACCTGAAGGCCCTGCTGCAGATCGGCGCCAAAGGGCTTACCCCAGCCTTCCTGGCCGAACTGGACGCGGTGCTGGAACAGCACGAGCTGGTCAAGGTGAAGATCGGCGCCGAAGACCGGGAAACGCGGGACGCCATGATCGGAGAAATCGTGGAGAAGTCCGGCGCCGGTCTGGTGCAGCGCATCGGTCATGTGGCGGTGCTGTACAGGCCCAGCAAGGACCATCGCCAGATTGTTCTGCCGCGGAAGTAAGGGAAGGTCCTGCCGCTTGGTTCGGCCACTCGCGAATACCCGAACATGCAACTGAATCACGAACGTCCCGACTACGCCTACGCCCTGCGCGCCGCTGACGGCCGCAGCGCCAAGATCAACGACCGGGTACTGGAAGCCAGCTTCATCCTGGCGCCGAACGAACTGGTCGAAGACTGGAGCGTCCGCGACGCGGCCGCACTGCTGCCCGAAGACCTCGCGCCCCTGCTGGCGCTCAATCCCGAGCTGGTGGTGCTGGGAACCGGCGAACGCCAGATCTTCCCGTCCGCAGCGGTCATGGCCGCCTGCCTGACCCGGGGCATCGGCATTGAGGTCATGACCAATCCTGCCGCCGCGCGCACGTTCAATGTGCTCGCGGGCGAAGGCAGGCGCGTGGTCGCCGGGTTCCTGCTGACGCCGTGATTGAGGTCCGTTGGCGGGCGCGGCTATGAGGCGACTGCCGACTCTGCTGTTGCTGGTGCCGTTGCTATCGGTAGGCTGTGCCGAATCGCCGCCGCCGGACCGCTACCTGCAATGGTCGACTACTCCCCAAGCGGCCAGTGTCGCCCAATACCAGCATTTCCTGGACAGCAAAGGCTTGGGCGAAGCGGCCCCGATGCGCTCACTGCTGCGCAGCGCACGACCCTGGCGCAAATGCAAAGCCAGTGAGTTCGCAGTCCCGCCGCAAGCGCTGTGGCCCAATCTGCTGCCTACCCTGCGTGTACTTGAAGAGCTGGGGTCTGCAGGACTGGTGGATTCCAACCGAGTGGCTTCGGGCTACCGGGATGCCGCGCTCAATCGATGTGCCGGCGGCGCTGTACGCAGTCGGCACGTGCAGAACAACGCGCTTGACTTCGACCTGCCTGCCTCGCCCGCCAACGTGGCCCGCCTATGCGAGTACTGGCGTAGCAAAGGGCCCGCATTGAAACTGGGGCTCGGTTTCTACACGGACACAAAAATTCACCTGGACACCTCTGGTTTTCGGACTTGGGGCAGCGACCACAGCCGGCGCACTTCGCTGTGCAAGTCGCGGGGCGGAGGTTCTTAGAGTCGCTGTGTGGGCTACCGTAAAGAGCAGCCGAGCAAGCTCGGCTCTACCGGGGTCTAACGTAGGTCGGGGCTACGCCCCCGACGCCTTGGCCATTGCTTCCGATCTACCACGTCCGTCGGCCATGCAAGGCCGACCTACGAGCTGGGCAGAGCAGTCAGCGCTTGGGCAGGTACTGCAGCGGATCCACCGGCTTGCCGTTGTAGCGGATCTCGAAATGCAGCATGTCGCGCGAGGCGCCGCTGCGGCCCATCTCCGCAATCTGCTGGCCGGCCTTCACGTTCTGGCCTTCGTTGACCAGCCGCTTGCGGTTGTGGCCGTAAGCGGACAGCCAGGACTCGCTGTGCTTGATGATGATCAGTTCGCCATAACCCACCAGGCCGCCGCCCGAATACACCACCACCCCGTCGCTGGCCGCACGCACCGCCTGGCCGTTGGCGCCGGCGATATCGACGCCCTGCTTGGTGGCATCGCCGGTGGTGAAGCGCCCGATGACCACGCCTTCGGCCGGCCAGCGCCAATTGAAGCCGCTGCTGGCCGGTCCCGGCGCCGGCTTGACCGCTGGCACGGGCGGCTTGGGGACGGCGGGACTGACGACCGCGGCCGGCGGACGCGCGCCACTGCCTGCGGTGGTCCGGCTGGGCGGATACAGCTTGAGGCTCTGTCCCGGGTAGATGGTGTAAGGCGAACCGATGTTGTTCCAGGCCGCCAGATCCCGATAGTCGATGTCGTTGCGGAAGGCGACGCCGAACAGCGTGTCGCCGCTCTGCACGCGCACGGTCGCCCCGTATTTGGGTTTGGAAACGATGCGTTGCGAAAGACGGGGGGAAGAAGACGAGGTTTCGCGCACGACGGTGCTGCTGCAAGCCGCCAGCAAAACAGCTGCGGCCATCAAAGCCAATGTCTTATGCGTCTTCCATCGGTCTTTATTGCTCATGCTTTTATCGGCCATGTTCTATTCGTCGTTCCGTCGTCGTTCCGCCTCACCCGCCGTTCGCCTTCCACACCAACCAGCCGATCAACGCCACCAGCAACACGGTGGAGACCCAGCCTACCGGCTCGATCCAACGATGCAGCGCGGCTTCAGCGCGCGCGCCGCCGAGTCTGATTGCACCGGCAACCAGGTACAGGCGCTTTCCGCGGCCGACCAGCATGCTGGCAAGGAACGGTAACAGCGGCACGCCGACAATGCCTGAGGCCCACGTGAATATCTTCAGCGGGATCGGCGTGAATCCGGCAAGCACCAACAACCAGAACGCCTTCCACGGCGACTCCGCCACCACCTGCCGCAGGTGCGTCACCTGCTCATTGATGCCGGCGCTCCAGCCCAGCCATTCGATCACCGGCTTCAACGCCTCGAACGCGAAATGGCCCAGCGCGTATCCGACCACCGCACCGGTGAGCGAACCGATCAGGCTCAAGGTGGCGAACCAGAACGCGCGCTTGGGTTGCGCCAGCGACATCGGCGCCAGCATGACTTCGGGCGGAACAGGAAAGATGATGGCTTCGATGAAGCTTAACCCGGCAAGCAACCGGGGCGCATGCCGGTGTTGCGCCCACTGGATGGCGCGCGCGTACAGCGGCCCGAAGATCTTCATGCGTTCAATCCAATGTCCCCGACAGCAGCGGAACGAACACCACCGGCGCCAGCACCTCTTCGTCCACGCCGCCGTCTTCGCGCTTGGTCAGCTTGATGAGCGATTGCGAAGAAGCGCCGCCCACCGGAGCGACCAGATGCCCGCCGACCGCGAGCTGAGCGACCAATGCATTCACCAGCGCAGGTGCGGCGGCGGTGACGATGATAGCGTCGTAAGGCGCGTGTTCGGCCCAGCCGATGCGTCCGTCGTCGTGCTTGCTACGCACATTCATGCCCAATTGGCGCAGCCGCTTGCGCGCCTGCCGCAGCAGATCGCCGATGCGTTCCACCGTGTATACCTCCAGACCCAACGCGGCCAGGATGGCGGCCTGGTAGCCGGAACCGGTGCCGATCTCCAGCACTTTCTTCGGCGATGCATTCAGCAGCAGCGCCTCGGTCATGCGCGCCACCACCCAAGGCTGGGAAATGGTCTGGCTATGGCCGATGGGCAAGGCGGTATCTTCGTAGGCGCGGGTCGCCAAGGCTTCATCGACGAATAGATGGCGCGGCACGGTACGCACCGCATTGAGCACGTTCTCGTCGCGGATGCCCGCGCTGTTATCGGTCCCTGCGCGCAGACGCTCCACCAAGCGGTCGCGAACGCGCTGTGAAGTCATGCCCTGGCCCACGGCCTCGCGCAGCCGTGGGGTCACGCCGAGGCCTCCAGCGAAGCGCTCAGGCCGCCGACCCAACTGGCGACTTTTTCCAGCGCCTGATAACGCGTCAGGTCCACATGGATCGGCGTGATGGAAATAAACCCGGTGCGCACCGCATGGAAATCGGTACCTGGGCCGGCATCCTGCTCCTGCCCGGCCGGGCCTATCCAATACACCGTGCCGCCGCGTGGATCGGGCTGCGGCAGACAGGCTTCGGAACGGTGGCGGTTGCCCAGACGGGTGACTTCGAAGCCGGCGATTTCGTCCCACGGCAGATCGGGCACGTTGACGTTGAGAATGGTATCGGCCGGCAGCGGATCGGATTTCAGCCGCGCCACGATCTCCACGGCGGCGCGTGCTGCCGTCGCGAAATGGTTGGCTTTGTGATCCGTGGTGACCAGCGACATCGCTACCGCGGGCAGACCCAGGAAACGTCCTTCCATCGCCGCCGAAACGGTGCCCGAATAGATCACGTCATCGCCCAGATTGGCGGCGTTGTTGATGCCGGACACAACGATATCGGGTTCGATTTCCAGCATCCCGGTCAGCGCAAGGTGCACGCAGTCGGTGGGCGTGCCGGCGACGCGCCAGGTCTGTTCGTCCAGCTTCTTGATGCGGATGGGCAGATCCAGGGTCAGCGAATTGCTGGCTCCGGAGCGGTCGCGGTCGGGCGCGACCACCAGGACTTCGTGGCCGGCGTTGCGCAGGCCTTCCGCAAGGATTCGAATGCCGGGGGCGTCTACGCCGTCGTCGTTACTAACAAGTACGCGCATGGGGTTCCTCAGGTACGGTCCCATGATACCGCACGCTCTTGCACCCCGCCCCGATGCCGCTAACCTGCAGGCATGCCAATACCGCCCGACGACGACGATGACGATGCCGCGCTGTTCCGCGAAGCGATAGGCCCGGTCAAGCGCTTGCCGGAATCAGCACCTGTTCCCGGCAAACCCAAACCCAGACCCGCCGCACGCATGGCCGAACGCGACGAGAACCAGGCGCGCAGCGAATTCCAGCGCGGGCTGGACGATCTGTCGGCCCTGGCGGCGGGCGACACTCTGAGCTATCGGCGCGATTCGGTGCCGCCTGCGGTTTTCCAGCGATTGAAGCGCGGGCGTTTTTCGGCGCAGGACGAACTGGACCTGCATGGCGCCACCATGTTGCAGGCCGAGTCGATGCTGAGGCATTTCCTGGCCGAGGCGCACGCCCACGAGTTCGGATGCGTGCGCATCATCCACGGCAAGGGTCAGCGCGAGGAAGGGGGAATGCCGGTACTGAAGAATCTGGTCGACCGCATGTTGAGGCAACGCGCCGACATACTCGCATTCCACTCCGCGCCGGCCGCGCAAGGCGGTACCGGCGCCGTGGTGGTATTGTTGGCCAGGCGCTGAAACTTCGCGTCCGGGATCAATCCGCAGCGGCTACCGTGTTCACCCGCTTGGTGGGCTTGTTGACCCACATCACCCGGGTTCCGCGCTGCTTGGCGATGTTTTCGACGAGGGTCACGTACCGCTCGTCCACCTCCATGCTGAATCCTGCGGACCGATGTTGCGGCGTCGCGTCGCGGTAAGCGGTTTTAGTGCTTGCGCAACCGGCAAGCAGTACCAATCCGAACGACAAGGTCGCGATTCTCAAAAGAGTTTTCATGACACCCTCCGATTCGAAAGCCAGAAAAGCCTCGGCGTCCGGCGGATATGCCGATCAGTGAATCTCCAGACGTCAATTCGGCTTATACGCCGGGCCTGCGGGCGTTCCAGTACCTGCTAAGGCTTTCCGACGAACGGCATCAATTCCGTGCCGCATCGGAGACTTCTCCGAGCTCTTGCAGCAAAGCGGTGGCGTAGCAGCCGGGCGGCAGCGAGAACGCCAGCGATAGCGTTGCTTCTTCCTGCCATGTCCAGCTCAGCCCTTCGGCGACCAGACGCAGGGCGCGGCGCTCCTGTTTCAGCCCCGCCTCCTCCAGGCCTTTGCGCAAGGCCAGCGCATCGTCGCTGTCCAAGGCCGATCGCTCCACCTCGGCGCAGCGTGCCGTGCTGCGAAGCTCTCCGGCGCCCCACAACGGCCCACTGGGATGGATATCGAAACGCGCCAGGCGGTCGGCCAGCGCCGGGTCCCAGGGTTCCGGCCCGAACACGCTGCGGCTGCCCGACAGGATCCATACCTCCCCCTCCAGCGCCGCATCCCAGCTGGCGTCGCGCACGCGCGCGGCCAGCACGCGATTGAAAAGTTCCGAGCGCGCCGCAGAAAGCAGGATCGAACGCTGATCATGGCGCACGCGACGCCCGGCGAACATCGACAGCGCCGATTCGACATTGTCGCCGCCCCGGCCGAACCGCTGCTCGCCGAACCAGTTGGGTAGACCGCGAGCGGCGATCTGTTGCAAGCGCGCTTCAATGGCTGCGCGTTCGCCGGCCACTTCGCGCAACACCAGCACAAAGCGGTTTCCGGCTAGCGCGCCACGCGGCAATTTTCGGCTGTGCCAGGTGGCCTCGAGCACGCGGACATCTTCGGACTGCAGGGAAGCAGTGTCCGGTGCGATCCGTTTGGGGAAGTGCACGCTGAATCGCTGGCGGGTCACCGCGTGCCGGTCCTTCATCCCCGCGTAGCCGATGGCCATTTCCGGCAGTTTTGCCCAGTCGGCCAACCGCTTGGCCACCGCAGCCGTGTTGAGGCCGCGCTTCTCCAGGGTCAGCAACAAATGCTCGCCTTCCCCACTGGGCTCGAAGCCGGCGATTTCCTCGACGAAAAAGTCTTCCTGCCGGGTGCGTATCCGTGCGCTGAGCACCGGCACGCCGAAGGCGCTGGGTAACGATTGGATCACCCGGCGTGGACCAGCAGCACCACGGCTTGAGCGGCGATACCTTCGCCGCGCCCGGTGAATCCGAGTTTCTCGCTGGTGGTGGCCTTGACGCTGACGGCGTCCGCGTCGATGCCCAGGTCGGTGGCGATCAGTTGACGCATCGCATCCGCATGCGGGCCGACCTTGGGGCGTTCGCAGATCACGGTGATGTCCGCGTTGCTCACTTTCCAGCCTTTTTCGCCGATCAAGGCGTTGCAGTGGCGAAGGAACGAGCGACTGTCGGCTCCTTTCCATTGTGGGTCCGACGGCGGGAAATGTTTGCCGATATCGCCCAACGCCAACGCGCCCAGCATCGCATCGCACAACGCATGCAGGACCACATCCCCATCGCTGTGCGCTTCCACACCGCGATCGTGCGGCACGCGCACGCCGCCGAGCATGAGGTGGTCGCCCGTAGCGAAGGCGTGGACGTCGATGCCTTGGCCGATGCGGATCATGGGAGGTGGAGGCATGCATCAATCCCGTAATGAATGAGGTAGGAGCGCCCCATGGGCGCGAGCTTTCGTTTCAATTGGTCGGATTCCCAACGCCAGGAGCTCGCGCCCGTGGGGCGCTCCTACACCATACGTTGCGAAAGTATGAACTCGAAACGCGCCAGATCAGCCGGCGTGGTGATTTTGAAATTGTCCTCGCTGCCTTCGATCAGCAACGGCCGCAACCCCTGCAGCTCCATCGCCATGGATTCGTCGGTGACCTCCACGCCTGCCTTGCCGGCCTCTTCCAGCGCACGCGACAGCTGCAGGCGCCGGAACAGTTGCGGAGTCAGCGCGCGCCACAATCGCTGGCGCGGCTCGGTGCCGTCGATGCCGCCATCGTCGCCGGCACGCTTCAGCGTGTCGCGCACCGGCGCGGCCAGGATAGCCCCCACCGGATCGTTGCGGCCGCGCTCGAGCAACTGCTGCAGATCGTCCTGGCCCAGGTTGGGCCGCGCCGCATCGTGGACCAGCACGAAGTCATCGGCTCTGACCACGGCTGGCAGCGCCTTGAGCGCAGCCAGCACCGATTCTGCACGGGTGGCGCCGCCGACGCAGGTCAGGACCGGCTTGCCGCTGAAGCTTTCCCAGCCCGGCCAATCCGCGTCGTTCTCCGACAGCGCGACTACTGCACCCTCCACCGCCGAATGCGCGAACAGCGCCGCAAGCGTGTAGGCGATCAACGGCTGTCCGCCTACGCTCAGGTACTGCTTGGGAATTTCGCTGCCGAAACGGGTGCCGCGTCCGGCGGCGGGCACCACCACCCAGATACCTGGCATCAGCGGTTTTGCTCCGCCTGCGGAGCGGCGGTTTCTTCGGTGACCGGCGCCGGTGCGGTGGGCGGTTCGACCACGCGATAGAACTTCTCGCCTGGCTTGATCATGCCCAGTTCGCTGCGCGCGCGTTCTTCCACCGCTTCCTCACCGGACTTCAGATCCTCGACTTCGGCCGCCAACGCATTGTTGCGCTCCCGCAAACCCTCGTTATCGCGCTTCTGGTGCGCCACCTGGTTCTGCAGGCCGGTCACTTCGCCCCAACTGCCCTCGCTGAACCACAACCGGTACTGCAGCCACCCGAACAGCAGCGCCAGTATCAGCAGTGGCCACCCGAGGCGACGCATCGCTTACCGCTTCAACGACACGAAAGCGTCGCGGCCGGCGTAGCGCGCGTTCTTGCCCAGCGCTTCTTCGATCCTCAGCAACTGGTTGTACTTGGCGACGCGATCGCTGCGGCATAGCGAACCGGTCTTGATCTGGGTGGCGGTGGTGGCTACAGAGATGTCGGCGATGGTGGTGTCTTCGGTCTCGCCGGAACGATGCGAAATGATCGCCGCGTAATTGGCGTGATGGGCCATGGAAACGGCCTCCAGCGTCTCGGTCAGCGTGCCGATCTGGTTGACCTTGATCAGGATCGCGTTGGCCGTGCCCGATTCGATGCCCTGCTTGAAGATCTTCGGATTGGTGACGAACAGATCGTCGCCGACCAGCTGCACTTTCTTGCCGATGCGCTCGGTCAGCAGCTTCCAGCCGGCCCAGTCGTCCTCGGCCAGGCCGTCCTCGATGGTGATGATCGGATACTCGGCGGCCCAATCGGCCAGGAAATCCACGAACTGCTCGCTGGTCAAGCGCTTGCCTTCGCCCATCAGGTGGTACTTGCCGTTCTCGAAGAACTCCGTGGAGGCCACATCCAACCCCAGCAGCACGTCCTCGCCCGCTTTGTAGCCGGCCTTGCCGATAGCTTCCAGGATGGTGTCCAGCGCTTCCACATTGCTGCGGAAATCCGGAGCGAAACCGCCCTCGTCGCCGACCGCGGTGCTCAGGCCGTGGCCTTTCAGCACCGACTTGAGCGAATGGAATATTTCGGTACCCGCGCGCAGGGATTCGGCGAAGGTATCAAAGCCCACCGGCAACACCATGAACTCCTGGAAGTCCACATTGTTGTCGGCATGCGCGCCGCCGTTGATGATGTTCATCATCGGCACCGGCAGCACCACATCGCTGCCATTGGCCAGGTGCTGCCACAACGGCATTTTCTTCGATGCTGCGACTGCGTGCGCATTGGCCAGCGAAACCCCGAGCAGTGCGTTGGCGCCCAGACGGCCCTTGTTCTCGGTGCCGTCGATATCGATCAGGCGGCGGTCCAGCCCTTCCTGGTCGGCGGCGTCGAAACCCTTCAGCGCCGCGGCGATGGCGCCGTTGACGTTGGCCACGGCGTGCTGCACGCCCTTGCCCAGGTAGCGGGTCTTGTCGCCGTCGCGCAGCTCGACCGCTTCCTTGGAACCAGTGGAAGCGCCCGAGGGCACCATGGCGCGACCGAAGGAGCCGTCCTCCAGCGTGACTTCCGCTTCCAGGGTGGGATTGCCGCGGCTGTCGAGGATTTCGCGGGCGTGGATCTTGGCGATTGAGGTCATATGGGTCGCGTCGTGAAGTGTGGAGGGTGGGAATCAGATTTTGCGTAATGGAATCAGGAAATAGAAGTTGGCCACGCCGATCATCGACTGGTCGACGACCACGAAATCCTGGGTTTTGCGCAAAGCATCCAAATCGACTTTCGAGTTCCAGAAGCGATCGAGATAGTCCGCCAGTCCCTGCAATTGTGCGGTGGGAAGCTCGCTCAAATCGACATGCACAAGCTGCATATCACCGTTATCTGCAGCGTCCGAAAGCACACATCCGATAGGCGCTTCTCCGAACAGGCCTTGCGACGCAACTTGCTCGGACATCCGAAGCTCGGTTGTTTCCTTGCTTATAGCACCGGTGCGCGTCATCGCTTCGGCGTCGACCTGTAGTGCGAACGCCGGCTGCCCGACGATATATTCGGGATCGATGTATTCGCCAACCAGCCCCGAAAATTCGGCCGTGTCGGCCAAGGGCGCGACCGCATAGTTGCCGGACATCGCGCGGCAGGCATCAGGAAGGCCGGCCGCAGCCGTTTCTACTCCATCCCCTTGGCGGATTTCATGCGCGACCGCAGGCGTCACGGATATGGCCATAGCGGCCGCCACCGTCCACCTCGGGAATCTCCAAGTCATAGCGCAGACTCTAGAAAACCGTTCTTCTTGGTGATGCCGTCCAGCGCCATCAGCGTTTCCAGCAACGCTTCCATCTTGCCCAACGGCCAGGCGTTAGGACCGTCGGAAAGCGCCTCTTCCGGCTTGGGGTGCGTTTCCATGAAGATGCCGGCGATGCCCACTGCCATCGCCGCGCGCGCCAGCACCGGCACGAACTCGCGCTGCCCACCGGACTTGCCGTCCATGCCGCCGGGCAACTGCACCGAATGGGTCGCGTCGAACACCACCGGGCAGCCGGTGTCTCGCATCACGCTGAGCGAGCGCATATCGGAAACCAGATTGTTGTAGCCGAAGCTGGCGCCGCGTTCGCAGGCCATGATCTGCTCGTTGCCCGTAGCCTTGGCCTTGTTGGTGACGTGCTTCATTTCCCAGGGCGACAGGAACTGACCCTTCTTGATATTGACCGGCCGGCCAGCGCTGGCGACCTTGTGGATGAAGTCGGTCTGACGGCACAGGAACGCAGGCGTCTGCAGTACGTCGACGACCGACGCGACTTCATCCAGCGGTGTGTATTCGTGCACGTCGGTGAGCACCGGCACGCCGATCTGTTTTTTTACTTCGGCCAGCACCTTCAAGCCCTCTTCCAGGCCAGGGCCGCGGAAACTGGTGCCGGAAGTGCGATTGGCCTTGTCGAAGCTGGATTTGAAGATGAAATTGATGCCCAGCTTGCCGGTGATCTCCTTCAGCTTTCCGGCGACATCCAGCTGCAGCTGCATCGATTCGATGACGCAGGGTCCTGCGATGAGGAAGAAAGGTTTATCGAGGCCGACTTCGAAGTCGCAGAGTTTCATAAAGTTTCCCGCTGAAGAAGCCCCTCTCCCATCGGGAGAGGGGTTGGGGTGAGGGTACGGCGAAATAGCGAATGTTCAGGCGTTCGTGACTTCGCCGTACCCTCATCCGCCCCTTCGGGGCACCTTCTCCCGATGGGAGAAGGGACTAGAGTCAGAAACTTCACGCTCGCGCTTCCTTCAGCAGCTTGCCGCCCGCCTTCATCTCCCGCGCGGCGCGAATGAAGCCAACGAACAGCGGGTGCCCGTCACGCGGCGTGGACAGAAATTCAGGATGCGCCTGACAGGCCAGGAACCAAGGATGCTGGTTGCGCGGCAGCTCGATCATTTCCACCAGCAGATCGTCCATCGACTTGGCGGAAATCACCAGACCGGCGTCTTCCAGCTGGGTGCGGTAGCGGTTGTTGAACTCGTAGCGGTGGCGGTGGCGTTCGGCCACCACGTCCTTGCCGTACAGCTCGCGCGCCAGCGTGCCCGGCTTCAGGCGCGCTTCCTGCAGGCCCAGGCGCATGCTGCCGCCCAGATCGGTGCGTTCGTCGCGCTTTTCGACTTCGCCGGTGGCCGTGCGCCATTCGGTGATCAGGCCGATCACCGGGTGCGTGGATTGCTTGTCGTTCTCGGTGCTGTTGGCATCGGCCATACCCAGGATATTGCGGGCGTAGTCCACCACCGCGGCCTGCATGCCGTAGCAGATGCCGAAATACGGCACGCCGTGTTCGCGCGCGTACTGCGCGGTGACGACCTTGCCTTCGAAGCCGCGATCGCCGAAGCCGCCCGGCACCAGGATGCCGTCGACGTCCTGCAGAGCCGCCACGTCGCCGGCTTCCAGCTCCTGGGCCTCCAGCCATTTCAGATTCACCCGCGTGCGCTGGCGCAGACCGCCGTGCTTCAGCGCTTCGCCGACGGATTTGTAGGCGTCCTTGTGGTCCACGTACTTGCCGACCACCGCGATGGTGACTTCGTCCAGCGGATTGAGCGTAGCGTCGACCGCCGCTTCCCATTCGGAAAGATCGGCCGGGCCGGTCACCGGCAGTCTCAGCTGGTTGACCACGATCTCGTCCAGCTGCTGCTCGTGCAGTTCCAGCGGAATCTTGTACAGCACGTCCACGTCGCGCGCGGTGATCACGGCGCGCTCGGGCACGTTGGTGAACGAGGCGATCTTGCGGCGTTCGGAATCCGGCAGCGGCTGCTCGCTGCGGCACAGCAGCACGTCGGGCTGGATGCCGATGGAGCGCAGTTCCTTCACCGAGTGCTGGGTGGGTTTGGTCTTCAACTCGCCGGCCGCGGCGATGTAAGGCACCAGGGTCAGGTGCATGAACAGCGCCTTCTCCTGGCCGCGCTCGGTGCGGATCTGGCGGATGGCTTCCAGGAACGGCAGCGACTCGATGTCGCCCACCGTGCCGCCGATCTCCACCAAAGCCACGTCGAACCCGGCCGTGGCGTCGTCGATGCAGCGCTTGATCTCGTCGGTGACATGCGGGATCACCTGCACGGTGGCGCCCAGGTAGTCGCCGCGGCGCTCCTTGCGGATCACGTTCTCGTAGATACGCCCGGTGGTGATGGAATTCTTGCGGCTCAGGCGCGTGCGCACGAAGCGCTCGTAATGGCCCAGGTCCAGGTCGGTTTCGGCGCCGTCGTCGGTGACGTAGACCTCGCCGTGCTGGAACGGGCTCATGGTGCCCGGGTCCACGTTGATGTAGGGGTCCAGCTTCATCATCGTGACCCGCAGGCCGCGGGCTTCAAGGATGGAGGCAAGCGAAGCGGCGGCGATGCCCTTGCCAAGCGAGGACACTACACCGCCGGTAACGAAAATCAGGGGGGTCATGGCTCGAGGCCTCCCGGAAAGCCATAGTTTACCGGTTGGCGGGCCTGGCTGCACCGTTGACTTGTGGGCGCCTCCTCGTTCCAGCGGGTCAGAAATGCGGACGCCCCGATGACTCGGGGCGTCCCAGGCTCGGCTGGTGGGGTCATCCCGCACTCAGCGCTAGCGGTGATCCCGCTTGTCGTGGCCGGCCTCTTCCTGGTCGGCCGCCTTGCGCTCGGCCCGGCGCTCGCGCCAGGATTTCCTCGTGCTGCCGGACGCCGTATCGGTCGGCTGGCTGGCGATAGCGCTATGGGTCGCCGCCGCCGCATTGCCGGAGACGCTCGTCACCGCCCGGTCATCGGCATGCAGCGCTCCATTGGCCGCAGCGTCCGCGCCAACGCTGGTGCTGGCCTGTCCTGACGACTGGATAGCCGCGTTGGAAAGGCCGCCCACGGCTGTGTCGCCTGCGGCCTGCGCCGTACCTGCAGCGCTGCCGACGGCCTGCGTGCCCATCGATGCCGCTGCCGAAGTAGCGGCCCTCCCTTCCGCATTCGCGCGGGCAGCAGCCCTGCGGGCGGAACGGGTGGTCTGGTCGACCGCGTCGGTATTGGCGCCGATGTCGACGCGCGTCCCTACGGCACCGCCCACATTGACGGGTCCTGTCTGCACACCCGCACCGCCGCCAACGCCTATGTTGCCGCCCAATACCTGAGCGGACGCGACGGGAGCAGCCAGCGAAGTGGCGATCAGGATCGGCAGGAAATATTTGTTCTGCTTCATGGTCGATATCCTCGGTTCTCTATCTGTCGGGGGACACATCAGAGCCACCCTGCTTGCAGGCAGCGTGCCGACCCTAGGCAATGCCTCCCGGCTCCAGGCTGAACCACCGGGCCAGTTCCGACGGATCGATGCAAGACAACCGTTTTCGACCAAAAAACTTTTCCAATACAGACAGTTGCGGCGCCAAAAACGGATGAACGACCGACAACAAAAAAAGCGCCCCGGCATGCGGGGCGCTTGTGGACCAGACGGGCCCATAACTACTTACTCGTCGGAAGAAGTCGCCGAATCAAGGTTTGCGCTCTTCCTCTTCTTCTTCCGTGTCCGATTTCTTGCCGTTCTCGCCCTTGGCCTTGGCCCTGGCGGCCGCTGCGGCCTCGTTCTGGGCACGTCGCTCGGCCTTCTTGTCGGCGTCGGATTTCTCCTCCCCCGAGGCGCTCGCAGTCCGGTCGGCGTTGGAATTGGCCTTGGACTGGGCAAAGGCCGCCGTGGCGGTCAGTGCGGCGGCAATGGCGCCAAGGAGGATCAGGTTGCGCTTGTTCATGGGGTTCTCCGTTTGCTGTCGGTGCGGGGCGAAGTCGGGCCAAAGCACCCTTACCGGTCGCGCGAAACATAGTCCACCACAACCCACCTGCCACTGAACGTGCAAAAAAAGAACTCAAGCCGCACACTTCGGGGCTGTAGTCGCCCTAGAAAAAAATCGCCCATTCCATGAATACCCGTTACAACGCTGCCGATATCGAAGTCCTTTCCGGCCTGGACCCGGTCAAACGCCGTCCGGGCATGTACACCGACACCACCCGGCCCAACCACCTGGCCCAGGAAGTCATCGACAACGCAGTGGACGAGGCGCTGGCCGGCCACGCCAGCGAGATCGAGGTGATCCTGTTCAAGGACGGCAGCTGCCAGGTCAGCGACGACGGCCGCGGCATGCCGGTGGACATCCACCCGGAAGAGAAGATCTCGGGCGTGGAACTGATCCTCACCCGTCTGCATGCCGGCGGCAAGTTCAACAACCGCAACTACACCTTCAGCGGTGGTCTGCACGGCGTGGGCGTCAGCGTGGTCAATGCGCTGTCGAAGAAGGTCGAGCTGTTCATCAAGCGCGATGGCAACGAATACCGCATGGAATTCCGCGACGGCGACGCGGCTTCCAAGCTGGAAGTGGTGAATACCGTCGGCAAGAAGAATACCGGCACAAGATTGCGCTTCTGGGTCGATCCGAAATATTTCGACACCGCCAAGTACAACCTGCGTGCGCTGAAGCATTTGCTGCGCGCCAAGGCCGTGCTCTGCCCAGGCCTGACCGTGAAGCTGTTCGACGAAGCCAGCGGGGAGCGCGACGAGTGGCATTACCGCGACGGTCTGCGCGACTACCTGCTGGGCGAACTGCAGGGCCGCGAGCTGTTGCCGCCGGAGCTTTTCACCGGGCAGCTGTCCAAGCAAAGCGAGATCGTGGACTGGGCCGTGTCCTGGATTCCCGAAGGCGAGCTGGTGCAGGAAAGCTACGTCAACCTGATCCCCACCGCCCAGCACGGCACCCACGTCAACGGATTGCGCAGCGGTCTGACCGATGCGCTGCGCGAGTTCTGCGATTTCCGCAACCTGCTACCGCGTGGCGTCAAGCTGGCGCCGGAAGACGTATGGGACCGGGTGGCTTTCGTGCTGTCGCTGAAGATGACCGATCCGCAATTCAGCGGCCAGACCAAGGAGCGTTTGAGTTCGCGCCAGGCCGCCGGTTTCATCGAAGGCGCAGCGCATGATGCGTTCTCGCTGTGGCTCAACCAGCACACCGATTTCGGCGAGCGCATCGCGCAGCTGGCGATCGAACGCGCCAGCGCGCGGCTGAAGACCGAGAAGCAGATCGTCCGCAAGAAGGTCACCCAGGGCCCCGCCCTGCCCGGCAAGCTGGCCGACTGCATTTCGCAGGATCTCTCGCGCACCGAATTGTTTCTGGTGGAAGGCGACTCGGCCGGCGGCAGCGCCAAGCAGGCGCGCGACAAGGATTTCCAGGCCATCCTGCCGCTGCGCGGCAAGATCCTCAACACTTGGGAAGTGGCGTCCGGCGGCGTGCTGGCTTCCAACGAAGTGCACGATCTGGCGGTGGCCATCGGTTGCGATCCCGGCAAGGACGACATCACCGGTCTGCGCTACGGCAAGGTGGTGATCCTGGCCGATGCGGATTCCGACGGCCTGCATATCGCTACGTTGCTGACGGCCTTGTTCCTCAAGCATTTCCCGGCACTGGTGCAGGCAGGCAATATCTTCGTGGCCATGCCGCCACTGTTCCGCGTGGATGTGGGCAAGCAGGTGTTCTACGCGCTGGACGAGGAAGAGAAGCGCTTGTTGCTGGAGAAGATCGAGCGCGAGAAACTCAAAGGCACGGTCAACGTCACTCGCTTCAAGGGCTTGGGCGAGATGAATCCTTCGCAGCTGCGAGAGTCCACCATCCATCCGGATACGCGGCGACTGGTGCAGTTGACCAATGAGGACGACAGCGGTACGCGTTCGCTGATGGACATGCTGCTGGCCAAGAAGCGCGCGAGCGATCGGAAGGCGTGGTTGGAGCAGAAGGGAGATCTTGCTTCGCTGGAGGTTTGAACGATCGCGCAGCCCGCCTATTTCGCCGGCCGCGTCACCGTAAACACGCCGATCAGCATCAGCACCGTACCGGCGATCTGCCACACACCCATCGGTTCGCCGGGCGGAGAAGTGAACCTGACCCGTTTTACATCGTCAGTCAAGTCACTTAACTGCCTCCATCCCCTTTCATTCACCCATTCTTCTGCCCTTACTCTTACTTGAAGCGGAAGTTGGTCAGGACTTCTTTCAAGAACTCCTCCAATGAAACGGGATCGCCCGGCACCAGCTCGCCCGTAATACTAATTAGGCGGCAACTCTCCACGAATCCGGAATAGAAGAAATAGCGCTCGAAATTGTCGTAACCGACATAGTTTATTTGCATTACATTGCCAGGAAGTAGAGACGCCCATGGCTTTCCAAGATATACGTCGCGATCGGAAGCGATTTCAGTTTCTGCTCTGTATCGCGCATCCAACACGCCATCCGCAATTCTCTCCAAATCCATTGCTTTGAAGTCGATAACGGCGCAGGAAATCGTCAAACGCGCTTTTCTGAGCTGACAATGGAAGACATATTGTTCTGGATCATTGACCCGCTCTTCGACCCAATCTCCATAAAGAGAGAGCGCGAAGTACTCGTTATCCACTCGCATGAGTACAAACCTACTAAACGGAGAAAACTGAATCGTGCTGCGAAGACTCGGTAGCGGGCGCAGCCAAGAATCAGCAATTAAGTAGAGACCAAAGCAGAACTGAAACTTTTTTATGGCAAAAATCATCTAGGGCATACTGGTCTAGCAATCGCAAAATCGCCTGCCTTACGGGCATTTTTTCACGAGAAGAATGAACAAAATATCCGCGATATCTATCTGAGCTTTTCTGGCTTGGAATTGTAAATATCCCAAGCAATCTTTCGGCCAAGCTTCTTATCACCCGTCTCGAAGGCGGAGAGCATGGCTTTCAATTGCCCGTCCAGCATGCTTGCCTGATCCAGATCTCGCTTTATCTTCGGTCGCGCAGCAACCCATAGCTCTCGAATTTCCGCCATATTGAATTCATATGTGATGTAACTCTCAGGATCATATTCATCGGGGGCCATTGCTGCTGCTGCACCTACAGCTCCGGCTAGATCATCAAGGTTTTTCCGTAAAGACATTATTTCCCCCTGGGCCGTAGAGTGTATTCAGGAATTTGAGCTCGCGGAATTATGTAGGATCCACCAATTTGGGTCGGCCTAATTATTATTGTGTGCCCAGGTCGAATGGCATTCCACCGCTGAATTTGCACTGATTCAGCAGTTTTTCTTGACAGTGTGGCATCCGAATATAAGTTATAGCCGATGCGGCTGTCCGGGATCGCATGATTCGCCGGCGTTTCAATTTTGATGCGTCGATTGATGCCCCATATCTTGGATGGACCACTGTCATTGATACCTTCTGCCCTCGCCATCGCTCGAAGCTCAAGCTTTTGGTGGCGGTCCACATAGTTCCCGACGACAAGGGCGTACTGCCCATTCTCAACCTTTATGTCTCCCCTCCGGATTGCCTCAATGCCTTGCGTATAAGCGCGATCCACCGCCTTCTGCTGAGCATCCAGAACCCACTTCTCGAATTCCAACACACCCATCTGCGACTTTCCTATCCGGATATCCTTGTAGTTGTCTCCCCATACCTCGCGCAGACGATGATCCTGCATATGATCGAGATACTGGTTGGCTAACTTGTTGAGAGTGCCGGCGTAATCATCGCCCTGCCGACCTCCGGCAAAGTAGGCGCGATCGTAGCCTTCCGGAACGTTCTTTACCCCAGCGTCGATCATGCTCTGGCGGAACGCGTCCACACGCTGCTTCATCATGGCGTCGTTGAGCTGGGCCATGGCTGCCTTGGTGGCGAAATAAGGCTCCAGCAATCCCAGCGGATCGGCAGCGATGTTCAATGCCGCATCCCATCCCCGGTTCTCTGCTATGGGAATACCGGCCGGCGGCAACCGCACCGGCCCACCACGAACCTGCGCGAACTGTATCCCCGATTCGGCTGCCTCCTGGGCGGCGAGCTCGACCCAAAGACGTCGCTCAATATCTTCCGTTGTCGGTGTTGTGGAATGCTGGACTTCGTGCTCTCCCGAGGCCCGCTTAACCTGATCCGGGTTGGCCTCAGCTGGTAGCTGCCTGAATTGGTGTTGGGTGGAATGGATTTCTTGCGGAGCTCCCTGGACCGCGCCGGCATAACCGCCGTAGTTCGGATCACTCCGCCCCATGCCACCCCCAAACGCCGACAACGGACTGAAATTGCCCAACACCCCATTGAAGAACGCCGCCGCCATCGGTGGTGCGCTGAAGATCAGTGCGGTCAGCACCAACCCCAACCCGCCCTGTTGCATGGCCAGACTGGTGATGCCTTCGCTGTTGGCGCCCAGCGAGGCGCTGAGCCAGAACGCGGCCCCGACTGCCAGCACCATGTCCAGAGCCATGGTGACCATCACGCTCAGCACCGCAAGCGAGAACATCGTGCCGATGCCGTAGTACAGCCACTTACCGAACAGGCCTTTGGTCTGCTCGAAGAGCAGGCTCAGAATGAAGAGCGGTCCCAGACCAATGAACAGGGCCAGGGCGATCTGGTTCATCAGCAGCACCCCTCCTCCCATCAACGCGGGACCGGCTGTGCCGAGGCCGGTGAACCACAGGGCCCGGGTCTTGTCCTGGTTCACGAACGGGTCGTGTGCCACTTCAAGCGAACCAATGCTGGTCAACGCCACTTGCATCAACGCCAGGCTACGGTCGATCTGCTCGATGATCGGCTCGTTGCTGCCGGTCACCACATCCGAGATTTCATTAGGCAAGTCGCTGCCCAGGAATTCGTAGACGGTAGAACCGCCCACGGCCATGCTGCAGGCCAGTCCCAGAATCAACGTAGTACGCAACGAATCGGCAACCAGCCCCATCATCGATTGACGCGATTGACCGGTGGCGATGCGGTAACCCTGGATTAGGATCCACAGGGTCAGCAAAGTCAGCGCCGCACTGGTGGCCAGAACCATCACCCGACTTAAGAGGTGAATGGCGAACTCGTCTATTTCGCTGTGAATGAAATCGTAGATGACGCGAAAGAATACGAAGTTGCTCAACTCTTCCATGATCACGCCTGTCCTTAGCCTTCTTGGCTAGGACCGGAGCGTAGCGCCGACTATTTCTGTGAATCAATGAACAAATATCTTGTGTGAGCCAATGAACAAATGTACGACTAGCTGCTCATGCCAGCATCTGTTCCAACAACGCTCGCAGCACCACTTGCGTTCGCGCCGCCTTGCCGGCATCCCGAAACTGTCTTCGTCCATGTAGATACGCTGGCTGATTTCCAGCTGCACGGCCTAGATGTTCTGTGTCGGGTCGCCGTACTGGTAGGTGATGTAGTCGCCTTTGAAACGGCCATTGACCATGAAGTCGTGGCGATCCTGCGATTCCAATACCGATTCCAAGCGCGACTGCAGCGTTGCGGAGCAGCTCGTGCCTCCCGCTGTTCTCAAGTTGAGGTCCGGCAAGTGACGCAGCCCGGGTAGAGAAGTGAGCCCGACCCGTTTTATTGCCACGTTTATCCAGGATATTTCGGGAATTTCTCATCTGGATGCTTGGCTTTCCATTCTTTGTAAGCCGCCGTTCCTTCCCAAGCTGCAAATGCCCTGGGGGCACGACCACGACCGGTCCACGTTTCCTGGGTGTGAGGAAGCCAATATTTCGGCGCGATCTCTTTTTTGGAGCCAGTCTTCTTCTTGGGATGACCAGGACCACTGCTGGTACCACCCACCTGGGCTGCGATGTCTGCTTTCTGCTTGGCAGTGAAGTGTTGACCAAACCGGCTCAACAGATCAGACACTTGCAAAAAGGCATGAGAAGCTTCCTCTTCGAGAAGGTTCGCTTCCTGCGCTTCAAGCTTTTTCAGCTCTTCGGCAAGCTTGGCTTTGGCGGAAGCGATGGAGTCGAAGGTGGGTTTGCTCATTACGAATCTCTTTAATTGATTGGGCTTATGGGAAATGCACGGGGTAAGCACGGGCCATTACATGAAGCTGACCCCGTTCTTGGACCCCGCTTTTGTTTTTGTTTATTCCTTTTCTTCATCGGTCGATTCTTTTTCAGCCTCTTCTTTTATTAAAGCAAAATAAGCAGGATCCTGGTCTTCAAAGATATCTTTTCCATCCAACATATAAGCACGCATAAACTGCTCTTTGGCCTGCGGCATATTATCCCATTCAAAATACACCAAGCCTATGCTGAACCATACATACGGATTCATAGTGCCATCGGGGCACATCAATGCTTTTTGGTAGGCATCCATAGCCTGGTTAAACTCCTGCTTATTAAAATAAGCATCGGCCAGCGCTACATACAGCCATGTAGCTGCTTCCCAATTTGTTTTGGGAGAGGGAAGTAGATCTAGCGCCTGTTGATAGACGCTAATAGCGCTTCCAAACTGTTCTTTTCCCGCATAAACATCCCCCTCCTCTGAAAGCGCAGTTATTTTATTATAAATTTCATCAGACAGCTCCATAACTAAACATTCATATATTTATCAGGGCTACGGTAGAAGTCGAGATATTTAGGGTCTTCGTCCTCGAAATAACGACAGCCATCCTTATCTACCACGTACTTGAACTTATTATAAGCTCGCTTATAATCTCCAGTTTCAAAATAATACTTGCCCTCATAGTGTTGACACTCACCTTCAGACAGTTTTAAGAGATTATTATTGTCAATCATTTTATCAAGCCAAGTTTTTGCTTCTTTGAACCTACGATTCTCCATTGCGCCTTTATAAACCATTTTCGCATAATTATAACTTTGATTCCATGAATGAGCTGGAGAAGGGAATAAATCCCATCCAGTTTCCGCATGTTGCAAAAAATCATCAATATTTTTTGCTTTAAGTGCAGCAACTGCTTTTCTACCTTCAGCTATAACTGAACTATATTTTGCTGGTTCCAACTCTGCCATAATATTAATTCTTATTATATTGTTATTTAAATGGGGTCTTTATAAAATATCCTATTACTAAATGCGTCTTTCATCTGAGTACCACGCGAACGATTTGAACTGCTGGAAGAAAACGGAAAACGGGGTAACCGGAAAACGGAGTGCAGACACACGTACTCTGCTTGCCGCCGGGAAGCAGATCAATATCAAAAAATTTCAACGGGCCTCAGATGAATCCTGCTTCGCTGGAAGTTTGAACGATCACGGCTCACCTATTTCGCCGGCCGCGTCACCGTAAACACCCCGATCAGCACCAGCACCGTGCCGGCGATCTGCCACACGCCCATCGGCTCACCGAGCAAAAACAGACTGAGCACAATGGTCGAAACCGGACCGATCATTCCAAGCTGCGAAGCCAGCGCGGAACCGAGTCTCTGTACTGCCATCATCGTGGCCAATACCGGCAACACCGTGCACAGCGTGCCGTTGAGCAACGACAGCATGTAAATCTCGTACGGCAGCTCGAACAACGAATGCCATGGCCGCACCAGCAGAAAATGCAGGATGCAGAATCCAGCCGCTACCGCGCTGGCGTAGGCGGTCAGGCGTACCGCACCGACCCGCGCCACCACTTCGCCGCTACCGACCAGATAAGTCGCGTAGCTGAGCGCACTGAGGAATACCAGCAAGCCGCCCAGCGCGATGCCGCTGCCGCCAAGCTCCAGATCGTGCGCGAAAGCCAGCGCTACGCCGATGTAGCTGATCGCCAGCGCCAGCAGTTGCCGCGCCGCGGGTTTGCGTTTGAACACCAGCACGCCGATCAGCAGCACCAGCGTGGGAGTGAGGTACAGGATCAACCGCTCCAGCGTGGCGGTGATGTACTCCAGTCCCGCGAAGTCCAGAAAGCTGGCCAGGTAATAGCCACTGAAACCCAAGCCGACCACTTTCCACCTGTCGCTTCCGCGCAGACGAAAACGTTGCGAGTCGCGCCTGGCCCACCACGCCATCATCGCGAAGAACGGAAGCGCCACCAGCATGCGCAACGCAAGCAGAGTAATGGCGTCGGCGCCGTGGCGATAACCGAGCTTGACGATGATGGCTTTGCCGGAAAACGCGATGGCACCGAACAAGGCCAACGCAACGCCCGACCAGGGATGCCCCGGTCGTGAAGGCGGTTGCGGCGGGACGTCTACGGGCAGCGTTTCATCCGGAACAGGCGCGGCTTCGCTCATGCCAGCATCTGTTCCAACAGCGCTCGCAGCACAACCTGCGTTCGCGCCGCCTTGCCGGCATCCCACTCGAAACTGTCTTCATCCATGTAGATGCGCTGGCTGATTTCCAGCTGCACGGCCTGGATGTTCTGCGTTGGATCACCGTACTGACGGGTGATGTAGCCGCCTTTGAAACGACCATTGACCACGAAGTCGTGACGATCCTGCGATTGCAGCACCGATTCCAGTCGCGACTGGAGCGCTGCAGAGCAGCTCGTGCCTCCCGCGGTTCCCAGATTGAGGTCCGGCAAACGGCCTTCGAACAGGAACGGCACCACGCCTTTGATGGAATGCCCCTCCCACAAACCGGCACGGCCATGCTGCGCATGGATGCGCTGCAGTTCGCCCGCCAGCGCGCGGTGGTACGGGCGCCAGTAGCGCTCCACACGCTCGGCCACTTCGGCTTCGTCGGGATCCTGCCCGTCGCGATAGACGGGTTCGCCGCTGAATTGCACGTGCGGACACAGCCCTGTGGTGTTCTGACCCGGGTAAAGCGACACGTCGTCCGGCGGTCGATTGAGATCGATCACGTAGCGCGAATATTTCGGCACGATTATCGACGCGCCGAGTTCGCGTGCGAAATCGTAGAGCTTCGATACATGCCAGTCGGTATCGGGCACGCGCCGCGCCGGATCGGTCAAACGTGCAGCGATGTCCTCGGGAACGGCGGTGCCATCGTGCGGCAAGCTGATCAGCAGCGGCGCGGTGCCGCGATGCAGGGTGTAGGTATCCATGCGTACAGTTTAACTTTTGCGCGCTCGCACGGCTTTCTTCGCTGGCGTTTCCGTCGCAGGCAGCGCACCCGGGAATCCGGGTGCCGGACCGCGCACCGCTTCCAGCTCGCGCATGCGCTTCTGTCCGTATTCCCAGTCCTGCTCGGTGGTTTCGGCCAGCAACGCTTCGGCGATGGCCATCAACGCCACGCTGGAATCCCACACCGAGGGAACCGCGATCCGCGCCGGCAGCACGTGGGTCGCCAGGCGCGAGATGGGCGACAGCCATTGATCGGTCACCAGCACCACCTTGGCCTGGCGCTTGCTGGCGGCCTGGGCCAGACGCAACAGACTGGGCTGATAACGGCGGATGTCGAAGACCAGCAGCACGTCGCGCTTGCCCATGTCCAACACCTGGTCGTACCAGTTGTCCTCCTGGTCCTCCAGGTGATTGATACCGGGCCGCAGGATGCGCAATTGCACCGACAGGTAGCGTGCCAGCGCGTCGGTGAAACGTCCGCCGATCAGGTGCAGGCGGTTGCGGCGGTCGGCGAGCAGGCGCACGACCTGGTCGAACTCGGTGGCCGGCAGATGGCTGAAGGTTTCGTGCAGGTTGCCTTCCAGCACGGTCGCGAATTTCTGCAGTCGTGGTGCGGCCGCGCCACTGCCCCGACGGACCGCGGCGGGCGATTTGCTCAAGGGGGAACTCAGCTGGGCGGTGAGCTCTTCGCGCATGACCCGCTGGAAATCCGGATACGAGGCGAACCCCATCCGCGCCACCATGCGCAGCACGCTGGGCGCGCTGACGCCCACTTCGCGGGCAAGATCGCTGGCGCTCTGCAGGCCGGCGATGGGGTAATCGGCCAGAATCCGCTGCGCCACTCGCCGCTCGGTGGCGGGAAAACCCGCCAAACCGTCGCGCAATCTCTCCATGACCGTCCGCATACCCGTCCACCCGACTTGACAACTGCCGCCTATTGTTAGACTTTCTTCAGGAAAGGCAATCCTCTTCCGTTTTGTACTTTTCGTTACATGAAGGCGGACGACCTATGGCAATGGCGGCGGTCAGCGCATCGGACGTGGCAAGCAGCGCAGTGGCGGTGAAAAACCGCGACGGGCGCGGCGCGTTCGTGCTGACCTGCGACCACGCCAGCGCGCATATCCCGCCCGGGTACGCCGGCCTGGGATTGCCCGCTGCGGAACTGCAGCGCCACATCGCCTGGGACATCGGGGCGCTGGGGTTGGCCGAAAGGCTCTCCAGGCTGCTGGACGCGCCACTGCTGCACCCCACCGTCTCGCGGCTGCTGCTGGATGTGAACCGGGACCCCGGCGCGCACGACTCGATCGTCGTCACCAGCGAGGACACCGCTATCGGCGGCAATCATTCGATAGATACGGACGAGCGCCAGCGGCGACGTGATTGGATCTATGCGCCTTATCACCGCGAAATCGAAACCGTCGTGGCGGCGCGCATCGCCGCACGCAAGCCCACGGCGATGATCTCGATCCACTCCTTCACCCCCGTGTTCAAAGGCGTACAACGCCGCTGGCAGGTCGGCGTGCTTTCGCATCGCGACCGCCGCATTGCAGACTCTTTATTGCGCGCATTGAGCGCCGACGCCGAGCTGGCGGTAGGCGACAACCAACCGTATGCGCCGCGCGACGGCGTGTACCACACGCTGGAACGCCATGCCGAAGCCCATGGCTTGCCCTGCGTGATGCTGGAGATCCGCAACGACCTGATCCGCGACACCCCGGGGCAACTGTCCTGGGCCGAACGGCTGGCGCCGCTGCTGGTGCGCGCCTTCGAGGATGCCCACGCCGTGGAGGGGGCGGCCGGGCGTCGTTAACCACTACCCACCGTTGTAGCCACCGCAAGGGGATTGGAAATGTCCGAACCATCGAGTGTCCAATACACCAAGGTTGACCAGAGTTATTTCGAGAAACGCGGATTACGACGTTACGCAGGCGTGTGGTCGTTGTGGGCGCTGGGCGTGGGCGCGGTGATCTCGGGACATTTCTCGGGCTGGAATTTCGGTTTGGCCAACGGCTGGGGCAGCATGCTGGTTGCCGGCATCATCATCGCGGTGATGTATCTGGGCCTGACCTTCTCCATCGCAGAGATGAGCCCGGCATTGCCGCATACCGGCGCAGCCTATTCGTTCGCGCGTACCGCGATGGGCCCATGGGGAGGATTCCTCACCGGCTTGTCGGAAAACGTGGAGTACGTGCTGACCCCGGCTGTGATCGTGTTCTTCATCGGCAGTTACATGGGAGGAATCTTCGGCACGCCCGCCGAAGCGCAGCCTCTATGGTGGATCGGGTTCTACATATTGTTCGTGGGCCTGAACGTCATCGGTGTGGAACTTTCCTTCCGCATCACCCTGGTGGTGACGCTGCTGGCATTGGCTTGCTTGGTGGTGTTCTGGATCAGCGCGCTGCCGCATATCGACTTCAATCGCTGGGCCTTGAACATCGGCGCCGGTCCCGACGGCACGCCGGTGGAATTGGCCAACGGCGGCGGCAGCTGGTTCCCGTTCGGCTGGAAAGGCGTGCTGGCCACGTTGCCGTTCGCGGTATGGCTGTTCCTGGCGATCGAGCAATTGCCGCTGGCCGCCGAGGAATCGGTGGACCCGAAACGCGATATGCCCAAGGGCATCATCCTGGGCATGCTCACCCTGATCGTCTCGGCCTTCATGATCATGTGGTTGAACCCGGCCGTGACCGGCATCGGCTCCTTCAAACTGGCTACGTCGGGCGAACCCTTGCTGGACGGTTTCAAGGCGATCTACGGTGAGGGGACCGCCAAGTTGCTGGCGGGCGTGGCGGTGCTGGGACTAGTGGCCAGCTTCCACACCATCATCTTCGCCAAAGGCCGGCAGATCTATTCGCTGGCGCGTGCGGGTTATTTCCCGCCGGGACTTTCGATCACCCACGGCACGCGCAAGACGCCGCACGTGGCCATGGTGTTCGGCTCCGTCGTCGCGCTGGGGGTGATGTTCGCACTGTGGTTCGGGCTGGGCGCCGATCACGGCGGCAAAGTCATCGGTGCGACACTGCTGAACATGGCGGTATTCGGCGCGATGTTCAGCTACTTCATGCAGGCGCTGTCCTTCATCGTACTGCGCAGGAAGCTGCCCAACATCCATCGTCCATACCGCAGTCCATTCGGCATATTCGGCGCGGCGTTGACCATGATCATCGCGGTGGTCACGTTGTTCTATCAGATCAAGGACCCCGCCTACAGCACGGCGGTGATGTGGGTGGCGATCTGGTTCGTGGTCGGCATCCTGTACTTCGCGGTACGCGGGCGTCACCGCCTGATTCTGTCGCCGGAAGAGGAATTCGCGCTTGAGCACAAACTGAAAGCCGGCGCCTGAGCAATCGACATGGACAGCGGCGGCGCGCAGGCGCCGCCGCCTGCTTCCCACTTACGGAAACCGAAATGACCGCATCCCTAAGCTTCGCCGAACTCAAGCGTGCCGTCGCCGACGGCAGCATCGACACCGTGCTGGCCTGCATGGTCGACATGCAGGGCCGGTTGATCGGCAAGCGCTTCCAGGCCGAGTTCTTCATCGACAGCGCGCACGACGAAACCCACGGCTGCAATTACCTGCTGGCCGATGACATCGACATGGAACCGGTGCCCGGCTATGCGGCCGCCAGCTGGGACAAGGGCTATGGCGACTTCGCGCTCAAGCCCGATCTTGGAACCTTGCGCCGCATACCGTGGCTGGAAGGCACGGCACTGGTGTTGTGCGATGTGCTGGACCACGAACACCACGATCTGCCGCACAGTCCGCGCGCCATGCTGAAGAAGCAGATCGCTAGGCTGACCGAACGCGGTTATGTTGGCATGTTCGCCTCGGAGCTGGAGTTCTACCTGTTCGACGAAAACTACGGGGACATCCACGCCCGCGACTACCGCAACCCGAAAACCGCGGGCTACTACATCGAGGATTACCACATCCTGCAGACCACGCGCGAAGAGCCGGTGATGCGCGCGATGCGAAAAGGCATGCAGGCCGCCGGCATTCCGGTGGAGAACACCAAGGGCGAATGGGGTCCGGGCCAGGAAGAAATCAACGTGCGCTACGCCGAAGCGCTGGAAATGGCCGACCGCCACGCGATCATGAAGAACGGCTGCAAGGAGATCGCCATGCAGCACGGCAAAGCGATCACCTTCATGGCCAAGTGGCGCTACGACCTGGCCGGTTCCAGCAGCCACATCCATAACTCGCTGTGGAGCGCCAAGACCGGTAAGCCGTTGTTCCTGGACGCCAAGGCCGACTATGGCATGTCCGACCTGATGCGCGCCTGGGTGGCCGGACAGGTCAAGTACGCGCGCGACATCACCTGGTTCCTGGCGCCGTACATCAACTCCTACAAGCGCTTCCAGGCAGGCACCTTCGCTCCTACCAAAGCGGTATGGAGCGTGGACAACCGCACCGCCGGTTTTCGCCTTTGCGGAGAAGGCGGCAAAGGCATCCGCATCGAGTGCCGGATTGGTGGTGCGGATCTCAATCCTTACCTCGCCTACACCGCATTGATCGCGGCCGGACTCGCCGGGATCGACGAGAAGCTGAAACTGGGCAAGCCTTTCTCCGGCGACGCCTACGGCGGCGAAAAGCTGCCCGAGGTATCCAAGACTCTGCGCGATGCCACCGATGCGCTGCGCGGCTCGAAGATGCTGCGCAAGGCGCTGGGCGACGAGGTGATCGATCACTACGTGCACACGGCCGAATGGGAACAATCCGAATGCGATCGGCGGGTAACCGACTGGGAATTGCGTCGGGGGTTCGAGAGGTATTGAAAGAGGACCAAAAATACCGTCGTCATCCCAGCGGCTTTCAACAGCCAAATGGCTGGTCAAGCTGGGATCCATCTTGACCTTCGTGGGACACCTATCGAAGCATTAGAGAGCAAAAGCAAGATCAAAATGGATCCCAGCTTTCGCTGGGATGACGACTGATGGTAAGCCTGCATGGCAACGATCCCCACCATTCCGAGAACCGAATGAGCAACGAAGTAAAACTGATCTCCCCCGTCGACGGACGCGTCTACGCCGAACGCCACTACGCCAGCGACGAAACCGTGGGCGCGGCACTGGAAGCCGCGGCGCAGGCCCAGCGCGCGTGGAAGAAAACCCCGCTGGAAGAACGCGCGCGCTATTGCACGGCAGCGGTGGAGGCCCTGCTGGCGATGCGCGAGGAAATCGCGCCGGAGATCGCCTGGCAGATGGGCCGCCCGGTGCGCTACGGCGCCGGCGAGCTGCGTGGCGTGGAAGAGCGAGCGCGCCACATGATCGCAATCGCGGCCGAAACGTTGGCCGACATCGACTCCGGCGAGAAAGCCGGCTTTCGTCGTTTCGTACGCCGCGAACCGTTGGGCACGGTCTTCGTGATCGCGCCCTGGAACTATCCCTATCTCACTGCAGTTAACTCCATCGTCCCCGCGCTGATGGCCGGCAATGCGGTGATCCTGAAACACGCCACCCAGACCTTGCTGGTGGGCGAGCGCTTCGAGCGTGCGTTCCAGCAGGCCGGCCTGCCTGCGGGAGTGTTCCGCAATCTGCTGCTCGATCACGAACAATCCGCGCGCGTGATCGGCTCCGGTCGCGTGCAGCAGGTCAACTTCACCGGTTCGGTGGAAGGCGGACGCGCGATGGAACGCGCCGCCAGCGGCCACTTCCTCGGGCTGGGGCTGGAATTGGGCGGCAAGGATCCGGCCTACGTGCGCCACGACGCGGATCTAGATTTTACGGTGGAGAACTTGGTCGATGGCAGCTTCTTCAACTCCGGGCAGAGTTGCTGCGGCATCGAACGCATCTATGTCGATCGCGGCGTGTATCCGGAATTCGTGGAACGCTTCACCGAACTGACCCGCGCTTACGTGCTGGGCAATCCACTGGACGAGGCGACGACGCTTGGCCCTCTGGTCAAGGCTGCCAGCGCCGACTATGTGCGCGGGCAGATCGCCGACGCCATCGCCGGCGGCGCGCGCGCGCTGATCGATGCTTCCGCTTTCGGCGCCGACGCCATCGGCACGCCCTACCTCGCCCCGCAGGTGCTGATAGACGTCGATCATTCGATGTCGGTGATGCGCGAAGAAAGTTTCGGCCCCGTGGTCGGCATCATGCCGGTGGACAGCGACACGCAGGCGTTGCAGCTGATGAACGACAGTCCGTACGGCCTCACCGCTTCGGTATGGACGCGCGACCTGGAGGCCGCCGAACGCATCGGCGACGACATCGCCACCGGCACCGTATACATGAACCGTTGCGATTACCTGGACCCGTCCCTGGCTTGGACTGGAGTCAAGCACACGGGACGCGGCGCCACTTTGTCGCGCGTGGGCTATGAAACCCTCACCCGGCCCAAATCCTTCCATCTGCGCCACGACATCGCCCAATGAGAAGCCTCACGAAATGAGAACCCTCGAATGACCCTCCGCGCCAACTGGAACTACCCCACCTCGATCCGCTTCGGTGCGGGACGAATCAGCGAACTGGCCGAAGCCTGCCTGGCCAACGGCATCCGCAAACCCTTGCTGGTGACCGATGCTGGCCTGGCCAATGCCCCGATCACCACGGATGCCTTGGCGTCGTTGCGCGCCGCCGGCCTGGACGCGGCACTGTTCGCCGACCTGAAACCGAATCCGGTCGAAGCCAATCTCAACGCCGGTCTGCTGGCCTACCGCGATGGCGATCACGATGGCGTGGTGGCCTTCGGCGGCGGCAGTGGCTTGGACACCGGCAAGCTGATCGCCTTCATGAGCGGACAGTCGCGGCCGGTCTGGGATTACGAAGACATCGGCGATTGGTGGACCCGCGCCGACCCCGACGGCATCGCCCCCATCATCGCCGTCCCAACTACCGCCGGCACCGGTTCGGAAGTCGGCCGCGCGGGCGTGCTGACCGATGAAAAGACCCATATCAAGAAGATTATTTTCCATCCGAAGATGATGCCGCGCGTGGTGATCTGCGACCCGGCGCTGACCGTGGGCATGCCCGCGAAGATCACCGCCGGTACCGGCATGGATGCGCTGTCGCATTGCCTGGAAGCTTATTGCGCGCCCGGCTACCACCCCATGGCCGACGGCATCGCGGTCGAAGGCATGCGCCTGGTCAAACAGGCGTTGCCGCGCGTCCATGCGCAACCAGGAGACATCGAGGCGCGCGGCGACATGATGACGGCCGCCGCGATGGGAGCCACCGCCTTCCAGAAAGGGCTCGGCGGCATGCATGCGCTGTCGCATCCGGTCGGCGCCCTGTACGACACCCATCACGGCATGACCAATGCGGTGTTCATGCCCTACGTGCTGGCCTTCAATCGTAGCGCGATCGAAGAGCGCATCGGGCGGCTTGCCGCCTACTTGCAGCTTCCGCGCCAGGATTTCACCGGCTTCCTGGACTTCATACTGGAACTGCGCGTGTCGCTGGGTGTGCCGCATACGTTGGAAGAGTTCGGCGTGAACGGGAATCGCGCTGGCGAAATCGCGACGATGGCTGAAGCGGATCCGTCGGCGGGGGGGAATCCGGTAAAGTTCGATGCGGCGGCGGCGGGCAAGGTGCTCGATGCGGCGTTGAGTGGGCGGGTGTAGTCCTTCTCCTCCGGGAGAAGGTGCCCGAAGAGCTTGCCCCGTACTTGATACGGGTGCGGATGAGGGAATGTGAATTCCGCTTGTAACAAAAGATTGAAGGCGAGTCGTTGCCATTCCCTCATCCGTCGCTTCGCGCCACCTTCTCCCGGAGGGAGAAGGAAAGCACCTATCACCGCATCAACACCACTTCCTCTGCTGAAGTCGGATGTATGGCCATCGTGTCGTCCAGGTCTCGCTTGGTGATTCCCTTCTTCAAAGCCACTGCGAACCCCTGCAGCATCTCGTCCGCGCCTTCGCCCAGCAGGTGGATGCCTACCACGCGCTCCTCTTCGCCCACGCACACCAGCTTGAACAAACTGCGTTGCGGCGAATCGGCCAGCGCATGCAGCATCGGTCGGAAACGGGCGCTGTAGGTCTTCACCATCGCATCGCCATGGCGCTCGCGCGCCTCGGCTTCGGTCAGGCCGACCATGCCCAAGGGAGGATGCGCGAAGACCACGGTAGCGATGTCGTCGTACTCAAGCTTGGCTTCGGGCTTGCCGCCGAACAGGCGGTCCATCAGGCGGCGCGCGGCTGCAATGGCGACGGGGGTGAGCGCCAACCGGCTGGAGACATCGCCGAGCGCGTGCACGTTGGCGATGCTGGTGTCCTGGAATTCGTCGACCACTACCAGACCGTCGATGTCGGTCGCCACGCCGATGTTATCCAAACCGAGTTGCCCGCTATTGGGCGTGCGGCCGGTGGCGAAGATCACGCTATCGAAGGGTTCGCTTACCTGCCCGCTCCCATGCAATACGTACCGTTCGCCTACCTGCTGCAAGGAAGCTGTCGGGTGGGCGAAATGACAATGCACGCCATGCTGCCTGAGATTCTCGGCCAGTTCGTCGCTAAGCTCCCTGTCGAAGGAATCGAGCAGGCGCGGTCCGCGCACGAACAATTCCACCTTGCTGCCCAATGCCTGCAAAACACCGCCCAATTCGACCGCGATATAGCCGCCGCCGACTATCGCCACGCGCGCAGGCGCATCGCAGAGATTGAAGAAATCGTCGGATATCAGGCCCAGTTCCGCACCGGGAATATCCGGACGCTTCGGCTTGCCGCCGGTGGCGATCAGCACATGCGCGGCGGTGATGCGCAGCCCCTGGTGGGTTTCCACCGTGTGCGCATCGATGAAATGTCCGCGGCACGGCAGATGCACGATACCGGCGGTATCCAGCCGCTTGCGGTAGCTATCGTGGATGCCGGCGATGTAACGCTGGCGATGGACGATGAATTCGCGCCAGTCCAGCTTGGGCTTCGGCAGGCCGAATCCCAGCCGCGACGCCATATCGATGCGCTGCGCCAGCTCGGCCGCCAGCCACATCGCTTTCTTCGGTACGCATCCCACATTGACGCAGGTTCCGCCGAACTCGCCAGGCTCCAACAGCGCCACGCGCGCACCGTGCGATGCGGCGCGGAAGGCGCCGGCCAGGCCGCCGGAACCGCCACCGATCACCACCAGGTCGTAGTCGTAAGCCGATTTATCCGTGCTCACGTCCGTGCTCACAGGAAACGCTCCAGCCGATACGGCGCAGGATCGATCGCGGTGGCTCGTTCGGTAATCAGATCGGCCATCATTTGCCCGCTTGCGGCGCTCATGCTGACGCCGAGCATGCCGTGCCCGGCGGCCAGCCAGAGGTGGCGATGGCGCGGCGCCCGTCCGAGTATCGGCAGATCGTCCCAGGTCATCGGCCGCCAGCCGTACCAGCGCTCCTGCACGGCGTCGCCGACGGGTGCGTACAGATACTCGGCGGCACCGCGTTCCAACGCATTGAGGCGAGTGGCGTTCAAGCTCTCGTCGTAGCCGGAAAATTCCATGGTGCTGCCCAGGCGGAAACCGCTGTCCCATACCGTCACGCACACCTGGCGATCCTTCAGCACCATCGCGCGCCGTGGCACCAGCGAAGGACGCGAGTAGGTGATCGAATAACCCTTGCCGGGCTGAATCGGCAATTTGATTCCCAGCGTGCGCGCCAACGCCGGCGACCAGGCGCCGAGTGCGATGACCGCCTCGCTGCCGTTGCGCGAACCCAGACTGGTCCCCACGCTCACGCCGTTGGCCGAATCCTGCAGCGATTGGACCCGGCAATTTTCCTCGATCACCCCGCCGCGTTCCCGCACCACCCTGGCCAGCTCCGCTACATAGCGGTCCGGACGCAGGCGCGCGTCATCGGGGAACCGCACCGCCCCGGCCACACCGGGTTTCAGCGCGGGCTCCTGGCGCAGATAGTCGGCGCCGTCGAATATTTCGCTGACGATTCCGAATTCGCGCAGCGCTTCGCATTCTTTCGCGTAGTGGTCGAATCTGGCCCGTTCCCGGAATACGTAGTCCAGCCCTTCCTCGGCGAATTCGCATTGCAGGCCGTAACGTGCGACCCACTCGCTCAAACGGGTACGCGAGTCGTTGAGGATAGCCGAACGCGACTTCGTGCTTTGCTGCCAGGCCTTGAGGTTGCAGCGGGCGGCGAAGTGCGCCAGCCAGCGCCACAGAGCCGGATCGAGCCGCGGCTTCAGATAAAGCGGCGCGTCGGGAGTCGCCATCCAGCGCAAGCCCTGCGCGACCATGCCGGGAGCGGCCAGCGGCGGCGCATGGCTCGGAGTGATGGTGCCGCAGTTGCCGTGCGAGGCTCCGCTGCCGACAGCCGCCGCTTCGAGCACGCGCACGCCCCGGCCGGCGTCGATCAATGCCAGCGCCGTGGCCAGGCCGATCACCCCGCCGCCGATGATCAGTACGTCATCGTGTTGTGCATTCATCAGGCTAGTCTAGGGCAACGGATCTGATATTCGCCGCGTTGTGCGCCGTCATGCCGCACGGAACCGGAGGGATTTGGAACCTTGCCGCCGACTGCCGGATACGAAGACGGCCCGCCTGGGCGAGCCGTCCGATCCGCAACCGGGATCAGCAGCCGGGATCAGTGGTGATGACCGCCGTCGCCGTGCACGTGGCCGTGCTCCAGTTCCTCGGCGGTGGCTTCGCGCACTTCCACGATTTCCACGTCGAAATGCAGATCCTTGCCGGCCATCGGGTGGTTCAAGTCCACGTCGACCACGCTCATGCCGACCTTCTGGATGGTCACTGCGCGCGGACCGAAGTTGGTCTGCAGCACCACCTGCATGCCGGGCTCGAGCTTCTGCGCGCCGAAATGCTTCTTGGGCACGCGCTGGCTCAGGCCATCGCGCTTTTCGCCATAGGCATCGGCAGCGGCCACGTCTACGCCGAAGCTGGCGCCGGCTTCGCGGTCCAGCATGGCTGTTTCCAGGCCCGGGATGATGTTGCCGTGGCCGTACAGGATGGCCAGCGGTTCGCGGTCTTTGGAGCTTTCCAGCGATTCCTGGCCAACCTCCGATACGGTGTAGTGGAAACGGACCACGCTGTCTTTTGCGATTTTCATGTTCGGCTCTGGCTGGGCTGCATCGCGTTTGGCTGGGCGATCGCAGACGGGGGCGGCTTGTGGGCCACGGGGGATTGCGGTCAATATTGCCCGCAATGAAGGCCGCGCATTATCCCGGCTTGCCGGGTCCCACGCCAGTTGCCGCCCCTAGCGCGGCAGGTCGCGGCGTCGCCTTAGCCGGCGCTGCCACGATTATTTTCCTTGTCCTGTTGCTGAGCGCGTGCGGCGGCAAACAGCAGGTACGCCCGACTCCGCCCACCGGCGCCACGCAGCGCCATTGGCCACAGGTCAGGCCAGCCGATCCCGAGGCCGCCAATGCGGTGTTGATGCGGGCCATCGGCCTGGTGGGCACGCCCTACACGTATGGGGGAAACACCCCGGAATCGGGTTTCGATTGCAGCGGCCTGGTCGCCTATGTCTACCGCGACATGCTCGACCTGCGCCTGCCGCGCACCTCGCGCGAGCTTGCCGGCATCCAGGGACCGCGGATCGCCCCGGAGAAGCTGGCCGCCGCCGATCTGGTGTTCTTCGGCAGCAAGGGCGGCGTGAGCCATGTGGGGATTTACGTGGGCGAAGGACGTTTCGTGCATGCGCCCAGCACCGGCGGGACGGTCCGGCTGGACCGGTTGGATGGTCCGTACTGGCGGGATCATTATTCCGGCGCTAAACGCGTACTGAACTGAAAATGTGACATGAGTCGCGTCACATTCACGATTCCCTAACGAAATTTGAACCACGTGAAGGACTGATGACGGCATGATCGTTCCTTAATTGGCTACACAGAATTCCGCGTGACGACCGACGACCTGCAAAAAGGCCTGCCCGCCGCCCGCCGTCCCCTCCGGGGCGTGACCTTTACCCTCTTCAGTTCTGCCGCCCTTTGCTTGGCGGCCTTGTCGGCCCAGGCCCAGACCGCGCCTGCGGCCACCCTGCTTGAAAATGCCCCCGCCAATGCCTTGGTCGCCGCGAGCGCTGATGCCGTAGTGGCCGATGCCCTGCCGAAGCCGTCGCCGGCTGTGGCTGAAAAGACCGCCTCCAGCGTTGTCCGCGAGAAGGCCGCCCAGGCCGCCGCCGCTACCCTGACCGCCCTGCTGCCGCGACTGGCCGCCAGCGACACCATGCCCATGCTGGACCGTTCGGCGATGTTCGCCGGCGACCTGAGCCGCCTGCTGGCCAATTACGATCTGAGCCCAACCGGCGTACTCACACCACGGCAGGATGACGGCGGCAAAGTGCAGACCGTGCTCAAGCGCGCACTGACCCTGCTGGGCACGCCGTACCGTTGGGGCGGCACCTCGCCCGACAGCGGTTTCGATTGCAGCGGTCTGGTCGGTTACGTGTTCCGCACCGCGCTGGGCATCGAGCTGCCGCGCGTATCTCGCGACATGGCCAGCAAGACCGACGCCGAACTGATCAAGAACCGCGATGAGCTGAAGCAGGGCGACCTGGTGTTCTTCGGCCGCAAGGGCCGGGTGAGCCATGTAGGCATCTACGTGGGCGAAGGCCGCTTCCTGCATTCGCCCAGCACCGGCAAGGACGTGCGCGTGGACAGCCTGATCACCGGTTACTGGAGCGCCAAGTTCATGCAGGCGCGCCGCGTGGCGATGTAACCCGCCCATCCGCTTTCAATACGATCATCCGAAGGCCGCCTAATCCGCGGCCTTCTTCGTTGAGGGCTGCTGATAGTGGGCGATGGTCTGCTCGATGCCTTTGCTCAATTCCATCACCTTGGTAGCGTATTCGGACATGCGGCGATCATCGTCGTTCTCCGGCGTCCACGACGGCACCGGTATCGGCTTGCCTTCCACACCATCCAGCGCGACGAACACGATGATGCAGTGGGTGCACAAACGGCTCTCGGCCTGACTGGCGTCCAGTCCGGGGTCGCGTGCGCGCACGTCGACGGCGAAATGCATGCTGCTGGTGCCGGTATAGACCAGGGTGGCGGTGACCGTGACCAGATCGCTGATGCGGATGGGCGCGACGAAGCGGATGCCGCCCACCGCCACCGTCACACTGTAGTGGCCGCTCCAGCCCACCGCCGCCGCATAGCCCACCTGGTCGATCCACTTCATCACCACGCCGCCGTGCACTTTGCCGCCGTAGTTGACGTCCGTGGGCTCGGCCAGGAAACGGAAAGTCAGCTCGCGTTGTTCGCCGCTCATGGTTCGATCTCCTGCATCAATCCCGGTGCCAGCCCGCAGCTTATCCGGTCGCGGGCCGCAAGGCTTGGCGTCGTCCTGCTTCGCCATGGAGATCGGGATCCCCAACAACGGCACCCTGGCAATCTTCATAGCGCTCAACGTGCTGGGCAATGCCAAAATCCCGGTATCGCCACCGTTCACAGCCTGCTGATGTTCGCGACCGCGGCGGTATTCGCTTTCGCGCTCAATCGGCGGGCACGGGAACCGGCATGAAAGCCTCGCTGGACCGATGGGTTGCGACTTCGTTTTAGTCGCGCCATGCTTAAGCCTTGAACCTGGGAGAACAATGCGATGGTACGCACAGTTTTGGGAACTTTTTCCGGCGCGCTGATCGCCAGCCTGGCGCTGATCGGCTGCTGGTACGGCATTGCGCAGATCTACCCGCTGCCGACCAGCGTCGATTTCGCCACCCCCGAATCGCTATCGGCCTACGCTGCGGCAACTCCTTCTTCCGCCCTGGCTTGCATCCTGGGCGCCTGGGCGCTGGCCGCACTGCTGGGTGGCTGGACTGCAGCACGGATCTCGAAATCCCATCGCGGCGCCGCGGCGCTGGTGATCGGAGGTGTGTTGACGGCAACGGTAATCGTCTACGCCACGCTCATCCCCAACGCAGAATGGATGACCGTGGTTGGCGTGCTGCTGCCGATTCCGTTCGCGGTCCTTGCGGCGTTGATGGCGATGCCCCGCAACGAAATCTGAAAGTCACCGCCTGACGGTGTAATCCATCCCCACCGAAACCGGACCGGCCTCGACGAAGCCGTACCGGGCATAGAGATGCCGTGCGTCGCCATCGGCGAACAAAGAGACATTGGAGGAATCCAGCGTGTTGGCGCGCAGCCAGGCATCGAGCGCGCCCATGATGCGTTTGCCGAGCCCGCGCCGCTGGTATTCGGGCTGCACCGCGATATCGACCACGACGAAGAAACAGCCGCCATCGCCTATGATCCGGCCCATGCCGATGACGTCGTCGCCCATCATCAGGCTGACTCCGTACAAAGTGTTGGCCAGCCCCCGCATCGCCGCCGCCGCCGATTTCGGCGACAGTCCGGCTACGCTGCGCAGGCGACGGTAGTCGTCCACGCCGGGGAAACGTTCTACCAGAGTGATCTCTTCAAGCGCGCTCACGCAGTTTCTCCGGCGCTTTCAGGTCTTCGTTCTCGATACCGATGTTGGTAGGCGCCGCATCGTAGATCTTGCGGTCCAGCACCCCGGTCTCCTTGGCCACCAGCACCGGCACCAGCATCTGTCCGGTGACGTTGGTCATGGTGCGCATCATGTCCAGCACCCGGTCGATCGCATACAGATAGCCGATGGTCTCCAGCGGCAGGCCTGCGGCGCTCAGCACCACCGTGGCCATCACCACCGCTGTGCCGGGTACGCCGGCGGTGCCGAAGCTTCCCAGCACCGAGGCGATCATCACGATGAAGTACTGGTCCGCACTCAACGGATGGCCGGTGTACTGCGAAATGAACACCGCACACAGCGCCGGATAGATCGCTCCGCAACCATCCATCTTGATGCTGGCGCCCAGCGGCACTGCGAAAGATGCATAGTCCTTGTTGACGCCCAGGTTGTGGGTGACGCTGCGTATGGCGGCAGGCATCGCCGCAAAACTCGATGAGCTGACGAACGCGACCTGCATGCCGGCTGCGGCGCCGCGGAAGAACTTGAGCGGATTCAGCCCATGCGCCAGCAACAAGCCGCTGTAGACGAAAACGATATGCAACGCGCATGCGAGGTACAGCGCACCGACGAAGCTCAACAGCGGCAGCAGCTTTTCAAAACCGTAGGCGCCCACCAGCGCCGCGATCAGGCCGAAGGTGCCGATGGGGGTGACTTCCAGCACGAAACGGGTGACCTGGATCATCACCTCGCTCGCTTCGCCGGCCAGCTTGCGCGCACCGGCCACGCGATCGCCCAGCTTCACCATGGCGAAGCCCAGCAGCATGGCGAAGAAGATCACCGGCAGGATCGAACCCTTGCCGGCGGCCAGGACGGTTTCACCGGCTGCGTTCTTCGTTGTGCCGATGCCGGTCAGCGCCTGGAACGGATTGGAAGGCACCACGTTCAGCAGCACCTGGATCGGGCTGGGTACGTCCTTGGGCACATAGTTGGGATCGACCTGCAACGTGGTCACGCCCACGCCCGGCTGCACCACGATGCCCACCGCAAGACCCACGCCCACCGCCAGCACGGCGGTGATCACGAACCAAAGGAAAGTGCGACCGCCCAGCGCGGCAACCGATTTCTGGCCGTGCAGGCTGGACACCGCATTGATCACCGCGAAGAACACCAGCGGTATCGCGATCATCTTGATCAGGGTGACGTACAGATCTCCGAGCGGACCGAACCAGGTTTCCGCCGAAGGCCCGAACGCCCAACCGGCCAGCGCGCCCAGCACGAAACCGGCGACCACGCGTTGCCAGAACGGGATCTTGAACCAGGCAGCCACCAAGGTCATCGCGCGGACTCGAATCGGAGAAGGACGAACCATAGCCCAGCCGGACCGGCAGCGCGACGGCAGCGCTGGAAATGCACGGTGTCATCGGCAGGACACTGTGGCTTGGGCATAATCGCGTATTGCCTTTGCATGGAATCCTCAATGCGTCGATTGGCCCCTGCCCTGACCTGTCTTTCCCTCACTCTGCTTGCCGCCTGCGCCGCGACTCCCGCCCGCAGCGCAGGACCCGCCAAGGTCCTGATCGAAGTTCCCCCCATCGCACATCCCGCAGGAGAAACCCCCGCTTGGTGGTACCGCAGCGGCGCAGCGCGGGCGGCGGGCAACGGCGCGATGAACGGACGCGCGAAGAACGTGATCCTGTTCCTCGGCGACGGCATGAGCCTGACCACCGTGGCCGCCGCCCGCATCCTGGAAGGCCAGCGCAAAGGCGGCCCCGGCGAAGAGAACCAGCTGTCGTGGGAAACCTTCCCCAACACCGCGTTGAGCAAGACCTACAACACCGATTCACAGACGCCGGATTCGGCCGGCACCATGACCGCGATCACCACGGGCGTGAAAACGCACATGGGCGCTATCGGCGTCACCGCCGGCAAGCGCGACGACTGCGCCGACAGTCTGAGCAAATCCGCGCTTACCTGGCTTGAGCTTGCCGACAGCGCCGGCATGGCCACCGGCATAGTCACCACCACTCGTCTTACCCACGCTACGCCCGCCGCGACGTACGCGCATTCCCCGGAACGCAACTGGGAAAACGACACCGACGTGCCCGCCGAAGCGAAGGCGCAGGGCTGCAAGGACATAGCGCAGCAGTTGATGACTTCGCGCTTCGGAAAGGGTCCGACGGTGGCGTTGGGCGGCGGCCGCGGCGAGTACACGACCGTCGAGCAGCGCGACCCCGAATACGACGACAAGGTTGGTCAGCGCCTGGATGGACGCGATCTGGTCCAGGAATGGCGCGGTGCCCATCCGCAGGGCGCCTATGCCTGGAACAAGCGCGAACTCGAAGCGGCCGGCGACGCGCCTGCGTTGCTTGGCTTGTTCGAACCCGACCATATGCAATTCGATCACGACCGCAACAAGGGTCCCGATGGCGAACCTTCATTGGCGGAGATGACGACTGCTGCAATACGCACGCTATCCCGCAATCCGGACGGCTATGTGTTGATGGTGGAAGGCGGCCGAATAGACCACGCCAACCACTACGGAAATGCGTTCCGTGCGCTGGACGAAACCATTGCGCTTTCCGACGCGGTGAGAGCCGCTGCCGAAGCCACCTCGCCGGAAGACACCCTGATCCTGGTGACTGCGGACCATTCGCACACGCTCAACTTCGTCGGCTATCCGGTACGCGGCAATCCCATGCTGGGCAAGGTGCGCGGAGTGGGCGGCGAAGACGGCAACCGCGATGATTACGCGCGCGATCTCAGTGGCTTGCCGTACACCACACTCAACTATGCGAACGGCCCGGGCTACACGGGTGCCAGCAATGCGCAGGAAGCGGGTCCGAAAAAGTTCTTGCACGAACCCAGCAGCTCCGAGGCCGCCGATGGCCGTCCCGATCTGACCAAGGTGGACACCGAGGACCCGGATTACCTGCAGGAAGCGACGGCTCCCTTGAAAGCCGAAACCCACGGCGGCGAAGACGTCGGTATCTGGGCGCGCGGCCCCGGCAGCGAAGCGGTACGCGGCACGGTGGAACAAAACACCATTTACCATTTCATCGTGCAGGCCACGCCGAAATTGCGCGAGCGCTTATGCGCGGCGAAGACCTGCAATGCCGATGGCGTGCCGGTGGAATTGCCGAAGCCCGCCGATTTCGAGAAGCAATGAACCCGCGTAGGAGCGCCCCATGGGCGCGAGCTCTTTGATTTTGCAATAGGCACCCAAAAAGCTCGCGCCCATGGGGCGCTCCTACGGCACTCCTGGCGTCAGAACGGCTTGGCCAGCACCAGGTAGACCACCGCTATCAGCAACAGTAACGGCAATTCGTTGAACCAGCGCAGCGCTTTGGAAGAAGGCAGCGCACGGCCTTTTTCCACGCCCTTCAACCAGCGCCCGGCGACGATGAAATGCGCCAGCATCAGCACCACCAGGGCGAGCTTGACGTGCAGCCAGCCGCCGCTGATGTGGAAGTAGAACCACAGCACCAAGCCGAGGATCAACGCCAGGCCGAACATGTTGTGGCCGAAGCGGTACAGCTTCCTGCCCATCAGCAGCAAGCGCGCCTGGACATCCGGCTGACCGGTGGTTTCGGTCAGATTGACCAGCATCCGCGGCAGGTAGAACACGGTCGCCATCCAGGCGATCACGAAGACCAGATGTGCAGTCTTGACCCAGAAATACATACGCTTGGCTCCCGTTGGCTGACAATAGGATAGCCGAGCGGGCATCGCCGCATCGGAATGCTCTTTCTCCAACGACGCATCATCTCCCAGCAACATCAACCCCTTCGAATCGCGACGCCATCAACATGACCAAACAATACGATCAGGCCTATTTCCAGCATTGGTACCGCCGCAGCGATATCGGCGGTCCGCAACGTCTGGCACGCAAGGTGGCGCTGGCCGTGGCCTGCGCCGAGTACTACCTGGAGCGCCCCATCCGCACCGTGCTGGACATCGGTTGCGGCGAAGGCGCTTGGCGTGCGCCCTTGTTGAAGTTGCGCCCGAAGCTGCGCTATCTGGGCTTCGACAGCAGCGAGTTCGCGGTTTCAAAATACGGTCCGCGCCGCAACCTGCACTACGCGCATTTCGGTGATTTCGCCCAGTTGCGTCCCTGCCCGCCGGTGGATCTGCTGATCTGCGCGGACGTGTTGCACTACCTGCCCTCGCGCGAACTGCAGCGCGGTCTGCCGGGACTGGCAGAACTTTGCGGTGGCGTAGCGTTTCTGGAGACTTTCACCCGCGAGGACGAGTTCGAAGGCGACCATGTCGGCTTCCAAGCCCGCCCCGCCGCCTGGTATCGCAAACAGTTCAGCACCCATGGCCTGCAATCCGTCGGATCGCATTGCTGGCTGTCCCCGGCTCTCGCCGATGAAGCCGCAACGCTGGAAAAGGGCTTTTAGCTCCCCGTTGGGAAGCAAGCTGAATAGGGATTCATCGGATATCCCGCAAAGAGCACCCCTCCCGGCCTCCCCTACCCGCTGCGCGGGCAAGGGAGGAGACCAGCGGCTGTTTGCGGTATGCTGCGACGCAGCAACCCGCTACCCAGCAGGACCCCGTTCCCGATGATGCTTTATCAGTGGCATGAACTGAGCCGCAATCTGATGGCTCCCTGGATCCATCAGGCCGAAGCCAACGTCAAGCTCTTCTCCGATCCCAACAGCTGGCTCTCCACCCTGCCCGGCGCCGACCGCATCTCCGCCGGCAACGAGCTGGTGCACCGGCTGGGCAAGGACTACGAGAAGCCGCCGTGGAATATCCATCAGGTGGAAGTCAACGGCGCCAAGGTTCCGGTGGTGGAGCAGGAAATCATTTCCACGCCGTTCTGCCGCCTGCTGCGCTTCAAGCGCTATACCGATGAAGTGAAAAGCATTGCGGCGATGAAGAAGGAACCGGCCGTACTGGTGGTAGCGCCCTTGTCCGGCCATCACGCCACTCTGCTGCGCGATACCGTGCGCACGCTGCTGCAGGATCACAAGGTTTATGTGACCGAATGGATCGATGCGCGCCTGGTGCCTACCGAAGAAGGCGAGTTCGGTCTGGACGACTACGTTGCGACGATAGAGGATTTCATTCGCCACATCGGCGCCGACAACCTGCACGTGATCAGCGTTTGCCAGCCGACCGTTCCGGTGCTGGCGGCTGTCTCGCTGATGGCCGCGCGCGGCGAAGCCACGCCGCGTTCGCTGGTGATGATGGGTGGGCCCATCGATGCGCGCCACAGTCCGACCCAGGTCAACGATCTGGCCACGAAGAATCCGTTGTCCTGGTTCAGGAACAACGTCATCCATACCGTGCCTTCGGCCTATCCTGGTCAGGGGCGCTCGGTGTATCCCGGCTTTCTGCAGCACGCCGGCTTCATCGCCATGAACCCCAGCCGGCATTTCATGTCGCACTGGGATTTCTACGCCGATCTGGTCAAGGGCGATCTGGAAGACGCCGATTCGCATCGCAGGTTCTACGACGAATACAACGCGGTGCTGGACATGCCGGCCGAGTACTACCTGGATACGATCCGCACCGTATTCCAGGAATTCCTGCTGCCACGCGGCAAATGGAAGATCAAGGGCGAGCTGGTGAATCCGGCGGCAATCAAGAAGACCGCGCTGTTGAGCATCGAAGGCGAGCTGGACGACATCTCCGGCCTGGGCCAGACCGCCGCCGCACACGATCTGTGCACCGGCATTCCAAAAGCCAAGCATCAGCACATGACGGTGAAAGGCGCCGGCCACTACGGCATCTTCAGCGGCCGCCGCTGGCGCGAAGTGGTTTATCCGGACGTACGGGACTTCATCGCAAAATACGCGGCATAAACCCACCTTGTAGGAGCGGGCCCTGCCCGCGACCGCTCTTCGCGTAGTGCCCGCCATCTACGAGCGGTCGCGGGCCCTGCCCGCTCCTACATCATGCTCGATCAAACCACCGCGTTGCGCACCAGCAGGTGCTTGGCCAGCAGCCCATGCAGCTTGCCGATGCCGCGCGCCAGGTGCAGGGTGGCGAACAGCAGCAGGACGCCGGCCACGCAGATCAGCGGCAACAACCAGGGCGCATTGGGTATCACGCTGTAATTGTCGATGGTGAAAGCGTAGTGATCACCAGCGAAAAGGTACCCGATCGGGGCGCCGATGAAGGCCAAAGACACGCTCAGTAAAGTCACCGCCACCGTGAAATAAGCGATTCCCAGCGGCAGCATCAACAGGAAGTACAGCATCGCCGTCCAGGTGCGGCCGTCGGTGAACATTTCCTTGATGCGCTCCATCCAGCCCTTGCCGCGCTGCGTGTACAGCGGCCTGCGCGGCATGCGTTCGCCCAGCAGCACTTCCACGATGCGTCCTTCCACCAGCGACAGCACGCGGATCAGGCCCAGGAACAACACCAGCAACGGAATGCCGATGATCAGGATCATCAACCCGGCCGACAGACTGACGCCGGTCACCACGAAAGTGAAATAGACGATGCCCGTCGCCAAAGACAACAGCATGTAGAACAGCGCACCATAAGTGTGCGGATCGGCGATGACGCCGAAGAACTTGCCGATGGCCGACTTGCGCTTCTGCGGCGTTGGCGCACGCAAGGCGCGATTTACCGTCACCTCGGTGTCGCGGTAGATCTCCGCGACTTCTTCCGGCGCGCCATAACTGCCGGCGACCGAAGCGATGACCTCGGCTTCGCTCTTGCCGCTTTGTTCGGCCAGTTCCGAGCGCAAGTATTCCTCCGCATCGTAGACGGCGTCCTGGATCATGGCCGGATCGGCTCCGCGCAATGCGGCGCGCAGTTGCTCCAGGTATTCGGGAATCGTGGTGGGCAGGTTTTGTGCGTTCATTCGAGTATCCCCAACAGGACGGAATCTACGGAGTCGCGGGTGGCGCGCCAGGCGCTTACCCATTCGCGCAGGGTGTGCCGCCCTGCTTCGGTGATGCGGTAGTAGCGACGCGGCGGGCCGGACATGGAAGGCTCGACGAAGCTGTCGAGCAATCCCGCGCCTTCCAGGTTACGCAGGACCGGGTACAGCGCGCTCTGCTTGCCGCTGAGCACACCTTCCCCCACGCGCTCCAGCTGCTTGGCGATCAGGTAGCCGTACATCGGCTCCTCTGCTTTCGACAGCACCGCCAGCAGGGCCAGCGATACGGTGCCCGCGCTGAGCTCTTTCTGGAACTTCTTCAGGTGGACTTCGGGATCGTTCATGGCCTCCCCTTTCGGCAAGGCCGCTAGGTTGGAGGGAATACTAGTGTTGAGTTAGGTATAGCGAATGTGCCATTAGTCACCGGGCGCTTGGTCATAGGCTTCGAGTCCGGCGAGAATCGGGGCTCACCTACTTTCCGGCTATCCACATGACCCTGCGCCCCGCCTTGCTCGCCTGCGCCATCGCCCTGGTTTCCTCGTCGTTGGCAGCCGCGGAGCAACCCAAAGCCGAGCCGCCCAAGTACAGGAGCGCGCAGGAAATCATCGACGCCGCGCCCGCCGAGGCCTGGCGCACGCTGGATCCGGCCAACACCCTGTACCTGGAACTTGAAACCGGCCGCGTGATCATCGAACTGGCGCCGCAATTCGCCCCCGAACATGTGGCCAATATCCGCACGATGGCTCGCGAACATTTCTGGGATGGGCTGAGCATCTACCGCTCGCAAGACAATTTCGTGGTGCAGTTCGGCGATCCGGAGGGCGACGATCCGGCCAAGGCCCGCTCGCTGGGAACGGCGAAGAAGAAGCTGCCGGCCGAATTCCACCGCGCTTCGGCCGGTCTCGAGTTCGACCGCCTGCCCGACCCCGATGGCTGGGCGCCGCAGGTCGGCTTCGTCGATGGCTTCCCGGTCGGACGCGATCCCAAGACCGACAAGACTTGGCTGGCGCATTGTTACGGCACCTTGGGCGCTGGCCGCAGCAACGAAGCTGACAGCAGCATCGGGGCAGAACTTTATGTGGTCGATGGGCAGTCGCCGCGCCAGCTGGACGACAACATCACTGTGGTCGGCCGCGTGGTCCAGGGAATGGAACTGCTCAGCGTCATTCCGCGCGGACCGGCGCCGATGGGCTTCTACGAGAAGCCTGAGCTACGCACCACGATCAAGTCGATCAAGCTGGCCAGCGAATTGCCGGAAGCCGAGCGAGTTCCGTTGCAGTTGTTGCGCACCGACAGCAAGACTTTCGTCGAGGCGACCGAAGCGCGCCGTAATCGGCGCGACGATTTCTACAAGCGCCCCGCAGGGCATATCGACCTGTGCAATGTGCCGTTGCCGGTGCGCGCCGCCAAGAAATAGTTTGCGTAGGTCGGCCCTACGTGGCCGACGCACGGATGGTTTGAGGTACCGTGCGTCGGGGACGTAGCCCCGACCTACTTCATTACTTCAGATGCGCTTGTGCGCTTCCTCGATGATCCGCTTGTTGCGGATACGCACCGCGCCCACCATCAGCAAACGCATATCGCTGACGATGTAATCGGCCAGTTCGGCATCGGAAATATCCTCGCCCTCGATATCCAGGCGGAACCCCTGCCCCTGCAAGCCACCGCCGTTGCTGAAATCGATCTCGAAATCGAACACCACCCGCTTCTGCGTCGTCGCGACGGCGCTCATTTCTTGATCGTCGCGCGCTGGCTGACCGCCACGCTGCCCAGGATCAGCAGGCCGGCAGCGATCATGGTGGGAGTGACCGGCTCGCCCAGGAACAGCCAGGCGAAGGCGGCGCCGAACAAGGGCACCAGATAAGTCACCACCGCCGTGCGGGTGGGGCCGATGCGCTGGATCAGGCGGTAATACATCAGGAAGGCGAAACCGGTGCACAGCACGCCCAGTGCGATGGCGCTGGACCAGGCCGCTGCCGAAATCGGTCCCGTCGGCCAATGGGTGGCCGCGAACGGCGCCAGCAACAACGCCGAGCAACTCAAGGTGCTGCCCGCCGACGCCGCCGGCGGCAGATGCGCCATATGCCGGCGCACCAGGTTCAGGCCCACGCCGTACAGCAAGGCCGCAGTGGCGCCGGCCACCACTGCCCAGCCCACGCTAAGGCCCGCCACCTTGCTGGTTGCCAGCAGTACCACGCCTGCAAAACCCACCAGCAAGGCCAGCGCGCGGCGCACGCCGATCTTTTCGCCGAAGAACAGGAACGCCACCAGCGCCGCGAACAACACGGTCATGGCATTGCAGATGGCGCCGATCGCCGCCGGCGAACGCTGCGCCGCCCAGGCGAACAGCAGGAAAGGAATCGCCGAATTGATCACTCCGATCAGGGCGAGTTTCGGCCAGATCCCGCGAGTGAAGGCTGCGCGGTCGCGCCAGAGAAACGGCAGCATTACCAACGCGCCCAACGCCAGCCGGATATCCACCAGTGCGAATGCGCCGAACGGCTTGGCCGCCACCCGCATGAACAGGAACGAGCCGCCCCAGATGGCGCCCAGCAGCAGCAATTCCAGCGGCGTGCGCCAATCCCGCGCGGCTGCCGTGAGATTCCCGTTTGCCGCTACCGCCGCACCATTGGCCGCCATCGCACCGCTCCTGCTTTTTTGTCTGCTGCCCATTTTCCTTGAACCGTACGGGCCCACAAGCGCGTACTATCCGGGTCAGCCACAAATCTGGCTTGTGTCTGCCAGGAGTCCAGAATGAACCTGCGTCCCGCCCTGTTGCCTGCCCTTGGCGTTTTCGCAGCCGCCGCGCGCCACCAGAATTTCGCCCACGCCGCCGAAGAGCTGCACCTGACCGCCAGCGCCGTCAGCCACCATGTGCGCAAGCTCGAAGCCAACCTCGGCGTGGTGTTGTTCCAGCGCAATGCCCGCGGGGTGACTTTGACCCCGGAAGGCCGCCAGCTGGCCGATGCCGCCACCGCCGCGATGACCGACATCGCTGCCGTCGCCGCCAACCTGCACCACAGCGGCAGCATTACCTCTCTACGTATTTCCACCCTGCATTCACTGACTTATTGCTGGCTGCTGCCGCGCCTGCCGCGCTTCTGCGCCGCGCACCCCAACATCCGCATCAATATCGACGCCAATATCGCCTTGACCCGTTTCGACGACGACGGTCCCGACCTGGCCATCCGCCACGGCGCTGGGCAATGGACAGGCCTGACTTCGCATCACTTGATGGACGACGAACTATTCCCCGTGGCCTCGCCCGCGCTGACAGGCGTCGACAAGATCAGCGAACCGCGCCAGATCGCTGCGCTACCGCTGGTGAGCGACATGGCGTTGCAAGGCTGGCGCGACTGGTTCCGCGCCGCGGGCGTGCGTGGTCTGAATCTGCCGCCCATGCACATCTTCAGCGACAGCACCGACGCCATGCGCGCGGCGGTGTACGGCATCGGCGCGGCCTTGGCGCGCAAGCAGATCGTCATGCCTTACCTGCAACGCTACGAGCTGATCCGCCTACCCGGTCCGGCCCTGAAAGCGCGCTTCGCCTACTACGCGGTCTATCCCACCCACCGCCCGCTCAACCCCGCCGCCGCTCTCTTCATCGACTGGATGAAGCAGGAAGCGCTGGACGAACGCACGCCGATGCCGGTGATTCCTGCAGAGTTGCTCGGAAGATGATGGGGCCGCCGTTGTAGAGCCGAGCTTGCTCGGCTGCTCTTCGCGCGTTGTTGGGAAAGGCAGCCGAGCAAGCTCGGCTCTACAGGAAAAGCGCGGATGATCAGGGAATGATCTTCAGCGCCAGTACTGCCGGGGCCTTCAGCGCCTTGATCTGATCGTCTGCGGACTGGTCGGCTTCCAGATACACGCTGGTAAGGAACGCAAGCAGATCGTGCCGGCGCGCCAGCCAGGCCGTATCGGAATAGGCTTTTTCGCGCTCGCCGATGCGTTCAGGCATGCCCAGGAACCAGGCCGACCAATCGGCATCGGTCAGCACGCCGCGCTTGGCGATGTAGAGCACCGGCCGGGCGAGCCGGCCCGGTTCGCCGAAGATATAAGCGTGCGCGGATTCGGGCACAGCCTGCGACGCGACCGCCTCCAGCATCATGTTCAATTGCGGGCGTTCCAGTGCCGGATTCAACGCCAGTTGCATCAACCAGTCGCTGCCATGCGCCACGCCATGGCGCCAACCCTGCGCATTGTCGAATCCGCGATAGTCCTGCACCGAACGCAGATAGGCCGTCGCTTGATCCACCATGGCTACGCGTTCGGCCGGCGTCATCCAGGGGACGATGCGGTCGGTGCGCGCGACTTCGGAGAGCACAAGCGCCGCGAAGGGCCGCGCGAAGCCTTCCGCATCGGGAGCCTGCAGCATCGCGTAAAGATCGTCGCGCAATCGCACGCGCGTGTCGGCCTCCAGGGCGTTACCACGCAGCCACGCGGTAAGCGCCTCGTAAGCGATACCGTCGCGTAGCGCCGGATCCGGACTGGACAGGCAACCGAGCAGCCTTATCGCAAGCGTGTTGCGCGTGGCCGCATCCTCGACCGCGAAATCCTGCTGCTTCAGCAACTGCAGCGAACCGGCATCCGTGCCCTCCGGCGGGCAGCTCTCTTCGGCCCAGACCGAAAGCGGCGACAGCAGCGCGAAACCGAGCATCGCCCGCGGCAGCCATCGGCCCCGCCCGCTGCGCCCGGCACTCACAGGCTGGCGCCGTCGAATTGATTCACCTTGAGCGCTTTGAGATCCACGTCCGGAAGACAGCGGACGTTGACCGCGAGCATCCTGGTGCCGGTTTTGGGATTATCGGCCTCACCGAACGCCGACACGCCGCAATGGGCGCAGAAGCGATGCTGGATGTGATGTTTGTTGAAAGTGTAGGTGGACAGGTCCGATTCTGGCGTGTTCAGCACCAGGGACTCGCGCGGGCCGAACCACAACAGTGTGCCGCGGCGGCGGCAGAGGGAGCAGTTGCATTCGGTGACTTCGGTGATCTCGGCTTCGACATCGAATGCGACCCTGCCGCAATGACAGCTTCCGGAATGTTTCATGGACGACCCTCCTTGTTGGCGTGGCGCGAGCATAAGCCATCGGCACATGCATCGGCGGGCGGTATTGCCTATGCTTTCGGGCTTCGTGCGATGCCGCACTGCAACGGGAACTATAGGAATGACGACGACGACGACGATGATGCGCCACAGCCTGCTCGCCCTCGCTCTGCTCTCCGCCCTGGCCGCGTGCCAGAAAGCCGAAGCGCCGGCCGCACCGCCCGCTACCGACGCCCCTGCGGCCGCAGCCACCGATACCGCCGCTGCCGATGCGAAGTTCGCCAACCTGTCCAAGCGTGCCCTGGACGGCTGGTTCCAGCTTGCGCCGATCGGCGCCACCCAGATCGGCGAGCACAAGTACGACAGCGAGATCGACGACCTGAGCGCCGGCGGGCGGCAAAAGAGCATCGACTTCGGCAAGAAAATCCTGGCCGAACTCGATGCGCTGGACGCCAGCAAGCTGTCGCGCGAAAACCAGGTGGACGCCGCGATTCTGCGCAACCAGCTGCAATACGACATCTGGAGCACCGAAACACTGCAAGGCTGGGCCTGGGATCCGCAGGTCTACAGCGGCCTGGCAGGCGGTGCCCTGTACAACCTGATGGCCCGCGAATTCGCGCCGTTGCCCGACCGCCTCCGTTCGGCGACCGCGCGCATGGAGAAGATTCCGGCGCTGCTGGCCCAGGCGCGCGAAAACCTGGATCCGGCGCGGGTGCCCAAGATCCACGCCGAAACCGTGGCCAAGCAGAACAGCGGCGTGCTGAGCATCGTGGACATGTTCATCACTCCCCACCTGAAGGATCTGCCGGAGGCCGACCGCGTGCGCACGGAAAAGGCGATCGAGGGCTTGAAGAAGGCGGTCGCCGAACACCAGGCCTGGCTGGACAAGGCCCTGGTGCCGAACGCCAAGGGCGATTTCCGCATCGGCGCCAAGCTATACGACCAGAAGCTGCAGTTCGCGCTGCTCTCCTCGCTGTCGCGCGCCGATATCAAGCAGCGCGCCGAAGGCGAGCTGAAGCGCGTGCGCGGGGAAATGTACGGCATCGCCCGCACGGTGCTGAAGGACAAGGCCGGCGCGCCGCAGATGCCGGACGCTCCCAGCGACGAACAGCAACAGAAGGCGATCGAGGCTGCGCTGGAACTGGCCTACGCCGACAAGCCGGCGCGCGACAAGGTGGTGGAAACCGCTGAAGCCGCACTGAAGTCGGCCACCGATTTCGTACGCGAGAAGGATCTGGTCACCCTGCCCGACGCACCGGTGAAGATCATTCTGATGCCCGAATTCCAGCGCGGCGTGGCGGTGGCTTATTGCGATTCGCCCGGCCCGCTGGACAAGGGCCTGGATACTTTCTACGCGGTGTCGCCCATCCCCGACGAATGGGACGCCAAGCAGGTGGATTCGTTCCTGCGCGAATACAACAACCGCATGATCCATCTGCTCAGCATCCACGAAGGCACGCCGGGCCATTACCTGGAAGGCTGGCATTCGGCCAAGTTCCCCTCGACCCTGCGCGGCGTGCTGCGCTCGGGCATGTTCGCCGAGGGCTGGGCGGTGTACACCGAGAAGATGATGACCGATGCCGGTTACATGAATAACGATCCGCTGTTCCATCTGGTGCAGCTGAAGTTCTACCTGCGTGCGGTCTCCAACGCGATCCTGGACCAGGGCGTGCATGTGGATAACTGGACCAGGGAACAGGCCATGGACCTGATGGTGCGCCAGACCTTCCAGCAGGAGCGCGAGGCCGATGGAAAGTGGAAACGCGTGCGGCTGACCTCGGCGCAGCTGCCCACTTACTTCGTCGGCGTGCAGGAGCACTTCGACACGCGCAAGGCCATGGAAGCCAAGCTGGGCGACAAGTTCAACCTGAAGGCCTATAACGACCAGATCCTGTCGTATGGCGCGCCGCCGGTGCGCTTCGCGCGTGAGCTGATGCTGGATCAGCCGATCGAGTAGCCGACCCAACTGTAGGAGCGGGCCCTGCCCGCGACGCTTTTCGCCTTGCAAAGTCGGATCAAGAGCGTCGCGGGCAGGGCCCGCTCCTACACAGCGTCGTCGGCTGCCACAAATCCGCCCGTCTGCCGCTTCCACAGCCGCGCATAAAGCCCCTCGCGCGCTATCAACTCGGCGTGCGTGCCGGTTTCCACCACTTCGCCGCGATCCATCACCACCAGCCGGTCCATGCGCGCGATGGTGGACAGGCGATGGGCAATGGCGATTACCGTCTTGCCTTCCATCAGCGTATCCAGGCTGTCCTGGATGGCCGCCTCCACTTCCGAATCCAAGGCCGAGGTCGCCTCGTCCAGCACCAGGATCGGTGCGTCCTTCAGCAACACGCGCGCGATGGCGATGCGCTGGCGTTGGCCGCCGGAAAGCTTCACGCCGCGCTCGCCCACCTGAGCGTCGTAACCGCGGCGTCCTTCGCCGTCCACCAGATCGGCGATGAAGCCGTCGGCGCGCGCGCTGCGCACTGCGGAGATCATCTCTTCCTCGCTTGCATCGGGGCGTCCGTACAGCAGGTTCTCGCGGATGGAACGATGCAGCAGCGAAGTATCCTGAGTGACCACGCCGATCTGCCCGCGCAGGCTTTCCTGGCTGACGGTCGCGATGTCCTGCCCATCGATGAGGATGCTTCCGGACTCCAGGTCGTACAGGCGCAGCAGCACGTTCACCAAGGTCGACTTGCCTGCGCCCGATGGGCCGATCAAGCCTATCTTCTCGCCTGGCTGCACGTGCAGATCCAGCCCTGCGATCACGCCGCCCTGCTTGCCGTAGTGGAAATGGATGTCCTGGAACTCCACCTCGCCGCGCGTGATCGCCAGCCTGCCCGCCTCCGGCACGTCCATGACGGCATTGGGCTTGGCCACGGTCTCCATGCCGTCCTGCACCGTGCCGATGTCCTCGAAGATGCCGTTCACCACCCACATGATCCAGCCGGACATGTTCTCGATACGGATCACCAGGCCGGTGGACAGCGCGATGTCGCCCACCGTGATCAGGCCCTTCTGCCACAACCACAGACCCAGGCCGGCGGTGACGACCACCAGCAGTCCGTTGAGCACGGTCAGGGTGACATCCATGCCGGTGGTCATGCGGGTCATGGTGCGCACCTTGGCCACGTTTTCCTGCACGGCCTCGGCTACGTAGGCATCTTCCTGCCGCGTGTGCGCGAACAGCTTCAGCGTGGAGATATTCGTATAGCCGTCGACGATGCGGCCCATCAGATGCGAGCGCGCTTCCGAAGCTTTCCACGAACGCTCCTTCACCCGCGGTACGAAGAACGCCAGCGCGCCGATATACAGGAACACCCAGACGATCAGGGGCAGGGTCAAGCGCCAGTCCGCCTGCGCGAACAGGATCAATGCGCTGCCGGTGTAGACGCTGACGTACCACAATGCATCGACGATCTGCACCGCCGATTCGCGCAGCGAGGCGCCGGTCTGCATGATGCGGTTGGCGATGCGGCCGGCGTAGTCGTTCTGGAAGAACGAGAGGCTTTGCCGTACCACGTATTGATGCTGTTGCCAGCGGATGCGCGCAGTGAGGCCCGGCGTGACCGCTTGATGCATCAGCAGGTCGCTCAAGCCGATCAGCACGGGCCGGGCGATCAGCGCGACGAATGCCATGAACAACAGCTCGTGCCCATGGCGCGTGAAGAAATCGGGCGCGGGCACGTCCTTGGTCAGGTCCACCAGCCGGCCCAGGAAGTCGAACAGCGCCACTTCCACCAGCGCGACCACGAAGCCCAGCGCGCACATCACCCCCAGCACCGGCCACGCCTGGCGCAGGTAATGCACGTAGAAACGCCATACCCCGCGCGGCGGCATGCGCAGGTCCGGTTTCCCGAACACATCGATCAGCGATTCGAACCAGCGGAAGATCATGCGCGCATTATCACCCAACACTCTTGTAGGAGCTGCGTAAGCTGCGACCGTGGGTCATCGACCATACGGAACCTTTCCGCAGGATCGAATATCCCGGTCGCAGCTTGCGCAGCTCCTACAGAAGCAAATCTCCTTCCGCGACGATCACGCCGTTGCGGTCCGCATACAGCCAGTGCCCAGGTGAAAAAGTCACTCCTGCGAAGCTCACCTCGACATCCACCTCGCCCACACCCAGCTTGTCGGTCTTCACCGGACAGGCCGCTAGCGCCTTCACCCCCAGCGGCAATTTCGCCAGTGCTTCCACGTCGCGCGCACAGCCGTTGATGAGCAAACCGCTCCAACCGTTGGCGACGGCCCTTTCTGCCAGCATGTCGCCCAACAGCGAGCGCCGCAGCGAGCCGCCGCCCTGCACCACCAGCACCTTGCCGCGACCATCGGTGCCGACTAGATCGCGTACCCGCGAGTTGTCTTCGAAACAGTCGATGGTGACGATGCGTCCGCAGAACGCCGGCTTACCGCCGTAGTCGCGGAAAACCGGATCGGCGACGGCGACTTCGGGATGGTTGTCGCATAGATCGGGCGTGGTCCAGCGCATGGCGGTTCCGAAGGCGGGTTCAGCGCATTCTAGAACGCCCGGCTGATGGTGAAACTGCCGAATACCGGCGCCTCCACCTGCCCTTCGAATTCGCGGCTGCGGTTATAGCGGGCCAGTGCGAACTTCCAGCGTCCCTTGGTGAGCGCGAAACCGTAGCCCACCTCGCCCACCAGCGCCTTCTTGTCCACACTGTGGCTGTCCTTGAAAGTGTTGCCGTCCAGGGTGATGTCGTACAGCACCCAGCGCGCATCGAAAGTCACGAACATGTGGATGCCGAACGGACCGCCCACCTGCCGGCTGCGCGTGGGCGCGGTGTTTTCGCCGGCCGGGCGCAACGGCGTGCTGCCGAAATCATCGGGAAGGTGGCGCCCGAAGCGCAATTCCGCACCCGCGTTGGCGTAGGTGGCCAGGTTGCCCAGGCTGCCGCCGTAGTGGGTAATGGCGTCCCAACCCCAGACCCCGTTGTCGGGCGAGAAACGGCGCATGCGTTCGTGCACCAGGCGGAACACCGGTTCGTCACGGAGCTGGTTGTCCCAACCCTCGAACCGCGGGTCGCCCAGGATGCGGTGCACTTCGTTCTGCACCTGTTCGCCCAGCGCCGAAGGACCCACGATGCCGAACTGCAGCTGCGTGGTGCGCAGATGATCGCCATTGCGGGCGTTGTAGCCCAGGCCGACCAGCAAAGCCGCAGCATAGGGCCGATCCTCCACGATCAGGTCGCTGCGCGTGTAGTCCGTCGGGGTGAAAATTCCGTGGGCAAAGGTCACCACCATGTTCTGCTGCTCGAAACCTTCCGGCGTCAGGGCATCCAGATGACGGTTTATCCAACGCGCCAGACGCGGCAGGCAAGGATCGTCGGTGTAATCGACCAGATTGGGCGACACCAGGGTCAGCTGCACGCCATTGCTATAGCCCTGGTCCTGTTTGCCGAACAAGTCGTTGTCGATACGGAAATTGACCGTCGGCGGCAACTCGGTGCGTTTCTCGCATACCTCTGTATCGGCGGCCAGCGCGTTGCCGCAGGCGAGCGCAGCCAGGAACAGCCATCCTGTTCTCAGCATCGTATTTTCCATGGGTTTTTTGGGGGTGCCGTCTACATGTAGATGCGTGCGTCTAAAAACAATGTGAAGAGCCTCGCTTTTTCCCGTTTTCGCATGCGGTATCGCAGGCTCTGCGACCTGGGTCACTCAAGGTAGCAGCGGCCGGTATCCTGGACTATCCTGCCGAAACCAAGGGAGAAACCCGTGCAGTTCCTGTCGCTGGTCCCGCAAGCGCCGCTCAGCCACCTGATCGAGACGATCTGGGATTGGGAAGGTGCGTTCCAACCGCACCGCCTGGAACGGGTGCTGCCGGTCGCCAATGCCGGGCTCATCATCAATCTGGCCGAGGATCAGACCCGCGTCTATGACGAGCAGTATCGCTGCACCCGCTTCAGCGGATCGACGCTGGACGGTCCCCGTACCCGCAGCAACATCATCGACACCGAAGAGCAGATCGCAGTCATGGGCGTGGTGTTCCGCCCGGGTGGCGCGGCGGCGTTCTTCCGCGAAAGGATGGATCGGCTGGCCAACGACAGCGTCGATCTGCAGGACCTGGTCGGCAACGGCGCTGCGCTGCTCCGCGAGCGGTTGCTGGAAGCCGATGGCCCGCGCAGCCGGTTGTCGTTGCTCATGCGATGGCTGGAGAAACGCGCAGCGCCGGCTGCTCCGATCGATTCCGTCCGGCATGCGCTGGCCGTACTCGATTCGGATCCCCGCATCGGCGCATTGACCACCGCTGCGCGCAGCCTCGGCTGGTCGCCGCGCCAACTTGGAGAACGCTTCCGTCAGCAGGTCGGCATCACTCCCAAGCGCTATCTGCGCCTCAGGCGTTTCCATCGGGTCGTCGCGTTGACCGAAAACCGCGAACGCATCGACTGGGCCGCTATATCGCTGGATTGCGGCTATCACGACCAGGCCCACATGGGCCACGAATTCCGCGAATTCTCGGGGCTCAGTCCCGCCGCCTTCAGCCGCCAGCGCGGTGCCTTCGACCACCATATCGCCTTGCCGTCGTAACCGCGGAAATCTACAAGACCCGCGCCGCAGGACGATCCAGGATGCGCGCACACCCATGTCAGGAACCATTCCGATGCAACTCGCCGCCGATACCACCAGCACCATCATTCCCTGCCTGCGCTACCGGGACGCCCATGCCGCCATCGACTGGCTATGCAAAGCATTCGGTTTCCGCAAGCATGCCGTCTACGCTGATGGCGATGTCGTGCACCACGCGCAACTGGTCTTCGGCAACGGCATGGTCATGCTGGGCTCCGCCGACAACCGGAGCGAATGGGGAAAGCAGATAGCGCAACCGCACGAGATCGGCCTGCGCGAAACCCAGAGCCCCTGCGTGATCGTCACCGATGCCGATGCGCACTACGCGCAGGCCAAGGCCGCCGGCGCGGCCATCGTCATGGAGATCGCCGACCAGGCTTACGGCGGGCGCGGTTATTCTTGCCGCGATCCGGAAGGACATCTCTGGTGGTTCGGCAGCTACGACCCCTGGAAGGCAGAATGAGTCCACGTAAAGAAAAACCCACGGCCGATCTTTTTTCTTCTCCGACGCCGCCGATGCCGTTGCGAATCCGCGTCGGCATCGGCGGCTGGACTTATGCGCCATGGCGCGGCGGCATGTTCTATCCGGTGGGACTGGTGCAGCGGCGCGAGCTGGAATACGCCAGCAGGCAGCTCACTTCCATCGAGGTCAACGGCACTTATTACGGGGTGCAGAAACCGGCCACCTACGCAAAATGGCGCGACGAAACACCGGAAGGTTTCGTGTTCTCGGCCAAGGCGCCGCAGCGGATCATGGAATCGAAGGTGCTGTCGAAGACCGGCCACCAGATCGAGGACTTCGTCGGCGGAATCGTCGAGCTGAGCGACAAACTGGGGCCGCTGGTCTGGCAGTTCGACAAAGGCAAGCGCATCGACGCCGCTGAATTTCAGGCATTCGTCGGGTTGCTGCCCGCCGAGCACGCGGGACGCAAGCTGCGGCATGTACTGGACGTGCGCGATCCGGCGTTCGTGGACAAGGATTATCTGGCGCTGGCGCGCGAACACGGCATGGCCACGGTATTCACCGATTCGGAAGAGCATCCGTCTTTCGCCGATCTGACTGCCGATTTCGTGTATGCGCGGCTGATGCGTTCGCAGGCTGGCGTCGAGACCGGTTACCCCGGCGTCGAGTTGGACCGGTGGGCCGAACGCGCCATGCGCTGGTCACAAGGCGAAGATCCCGCGGATCTTCCGCATATAGAAGCCGGTGTCGCGGCGAAGCGCCCGCGAGAGGTCTTTCTCTATTTCATCAGCAGCGCCAAGGAGCGCAACCCAGCCGCGGCGATGGCTTTGCTCGAACGCATGGGTGCAATCGCCTCGCGATAACTAATTCCGTTCGTGGTGATCCTGCCGGACCGCTCCTGGATAAACCCACAGAACCGTCCGTGGTGAGCCTGTCGAACCACGCTTTTCGCGATGAAGCGACATATCGCGAGCGCAAGCTTGTGGCAAAAGGCGTGGTTCGACAGGCTCACCACGAACGGAATTCAGTATTGCTTGCACGTCCGCAGTCCTGGCTGAACTTCTTCTGCAATTCGACAGAGCCGAAATGCGCTGAATTATCCGGTCATTTAGATTTTTCCGCCGCTTTCTTCGCTGCCTTCTTCGCCGCTTTCTTCACAGGCTTCTTCTCGGAATTCTTCCGCACCGCAGCCTCATAAGCCATTCTCGCCCAAGGACGCATCGCCTGCGAAGACTCCATCGCCTCTGCGGGCGGCAACCAGTAGCTCATCGTTATCGGCTTGCCTTTGCCTTGATACACGAAAGGATGCCCGCCCGCCTGTTCGAAGGCTCCGACAGTAGCCGCATCGGTCTTGAGAAAGAGCTCATCGCCAATCACCAGGCCGATGATCAGCCCATCGTGGTAAAGACCCTGCCCGCCGAACATCTTGCGCAGCACGACAGGCCCCAGTTCGGAAAACAGATCGCGCAGATAGCTGGTGAAAGATTCGCTCATGGCCGCATCCGTGTAGTTCTATCGCCAGCGCATGCCGGCATCGGCGACAATAATGGCATGCCCCTATCGCCTACCGCCAAAGCCCAGCTGCAGATCCATTTCTGCGTGTTGCTGTGGGGCTTCACCGCCATCCTGGGAAAGATGATCACCCTGCCCGCATTGCCGATGGTGTGGTGGCGGATGCTGCTGGTGGTGGTCGCTCTGGCCGTATTGCCGACAGTGTGGCGCGGGCTTCGGGCCATGCCGCTGCGCACTCTGCTGGCGTATTCGGGCATCGGCGCGCTGGTCGCGTTGCATTGGCTGACCTTCTACGGGGCGGTAAAGCTGGCCAATGCTTCGGTGGCTGCAACGTGCATCGCGCTGGCACCCGTCTTCACCTCGGTGATCGAGCCCTGGCTGACGCGCAAGCCTTTTTCCTTGCGGGAACTCGCCTTCGGCCTGGCCGTGCTGCCCGGTGTTGCGCTGGTGGTAGGCGGCGTACCCGACGGCATGCGCATAGGCGTTGCCGTGGGAGCGGTATCGGCGTTGCTGGTGGCGATCTTCGGTTCGCTCAACAAGCGCATGGTCGACGGGGGCGATCCGTTGACCATCACCGGCGTGGAGCTGGGCGCGGGCACGCTGTTGTTGACCCTGCTCGCGCCGTTGATGCCGATGCTGTTTCCCGCCTTTGCCGGCGACCTGCTGATCATTCCCAGTCTGCATGACGGTTTGTTGCTATTGGCGCTATCGCTGACCTGCACGTTGCTGCCCTTCGCCTTGTCGCTGATCGCTCTGCGTCACCTGAGCGCATATGCGGTGCAACTGGTCACCAACCTGGAGCCGGTGTACGCCATTCTCCTGGCCATCGTACTGCTGGGCGAACAGCGCGAACTCACGCCGCTGTTCTACCTCGGCGTGGCGATCATTCTGGGAGCGGTATTCTTGCATCCCCTGCTCAACCGCAGCAAGCGCGTCGAACATCCGGAAGTGCTGGGCGTCTCGGAAGCCAAGGGCATCGTCGAGTAATCGCCTCTCACCACTCGGTGCGTTGGGGCAACAGCCCCCGCAACTCGATCTCGGTCAGGTTGCGCCATTGTCCGGGCTTCAAGGCTCCCAGCTTGAGATTGTCGATGCGCACCCGCCGCAGTTGCTTGACCCGGTAGTCGAATGCCGCGGACATCAGGCGGATCTGCCGGTTCAGACCCTGGGTCAGCACGATACGGAAACCGAATTTGGCGAGCTTGGCGGTCTTGCACGGCAGCGTGGTCTGGTTGTGCACTCGTACGCCGCGCGCCATCCCGCGCAGGAATTCGTCGGTGACCGGCTTGTTCACCGCCACGTGGTATTCCTTCTCGTGTTTGTTCTCGGCGCGCAGGATCTCGTTGACGATGTCGCCATTGCTGGTCAGCAGGATCAGGCCTTCGGACTCCTTGTCCAGACGCCCGATCGGGAAAATGCGTTCCTGGTGGTCGATGAAATCGATGATGTTGCCTTCCACCGCCTGCTCGGTGGTGCAGGTGATGCCCACCGGCTTGTTCAGCATGATGTACACATGCTTGCGGCCGCCGGCTTTCTTCTGGCGCGCGCGCAATTCCTGTCCGTCTACCTTGACCTCATCGCCCTCGCCCACCACCGCGCCCATGCCGGCAGGCATGCCGTTGACGGTGACGCGGCGGTCGGCGATCAGGCGGTCGGCTTCGCGACGCGAGCAGAAGCCGGTCTCGGCGATGTGTTTGTTGAGGCGGGTGGTGGTCATGGCGCCATTATCCGGGATAAATCCCGAGGCGCGGCCCGCAAATGCCGATCAGGACGCCGCTTTCTTCGCTTTCTTGCTTTCGCGCTTGATCGGGCCGGCGACCGGGCAGATTTCGAAGGCGAACTGGGTGAGCGTGTTGACCAGACTATCCGGGATCAGTTTGTAGATCACGAACTGGCCGCGACGCTCTCCGGCGATCAGCCCCGCGTTCTCCAGCACCGCCAGATGACGCGAGATGGCCGGCGCGCTCATGTCGAAGCGCGCGGCGATATCGCCCGCGGGCAATTCCTGCTCGGAGAGATAGGCCAGTATCTGGCGCCTTGGCATGGAGGCCAGGGCTTCGAAGATCTTGTCGGTGCTCATTTCACTTGGTCAGGAGTAGGCGTTCTCGATCCATTGCCCGATAAGCCGCCAACCGGTTCAGGCCGACGGTTGAAGTATACCCAGACGTACCAGAACGTCGCCGCACTGATCGCTCCCAACACACCGACTACCGCTACTCCCTCAAGATAGCTGAGCCATCCGTACAGCGTCGGCACGCCGTCCTTCACCATATCGACGAACTGGCCGTGCCAGCTTGTCGAAAAGGAGGATCGGGAGCCAGTATCCAGAGGCCATCCCAGGATGGCCAAAGGCAAGCCACCGGTAACGAAGCCCGCCGCCAGCAAGGTGGTTATCCGTTCCTTGCCCAGGAACCTGAGCAGGAAAAACGCCGGCAGCCCCAATGCCACTACCCAGACCAGGGAGACCAGCAGGGAGATATAAAACAAAAGCAAACCTCCCTGGAACTCGGCAATCGCCAATGCGAACCCTACGAAAATGATGGGCATCACCAAGGCAGAAGCGACAGTGGCGGCAACGACTGCCAACCATCCGCGTCCAGTCAGGGTAGAACCCTGTCCGCCTCGGCGGACAGGGGACTCGCTGGGTTTCATCGCACCGTCCCGATCAACGAAGCGACTGCGGAATCGGCGGAATGCTCAGCGCAACCTCGGCCTGCACAGCGCGGTTGTCCGCCGCCCAAGCCGCGACCGTACGGCCATAGCGCGCGATCATCATCATGTTGAAGAAGTGCATCGCACCCAGCACCAGCACCGACAATCCGACCTTGCTGCCGACGTAGGGAATCATCGACACCACCGCCTTCTGCACATCCCAGCCGTCCAGCCGCAGGGCGATGAAACCTATGTTGATCAGGTAGAACCCCACCACCAGCAGATGGTTGGTGGACTTGGCCAGCACCTCGTTCTGTCCGAAGCACATCACCAGGAAAACTTCTCCGTTCCTGGACAGCGTGCGCGCCACCCAGATCGTCATGGCGATGGAAATGCCCAGGTACAGCAGATAGCTCAGTTGCAGCGACATTGCCCTACTCCTTCAGTCAAGATAAGTAATATGCTTATTTAACTAATATCTTAAATAAAGGAACTGCACAGTCAAGCCTTGTACGGCCGGCTCCGACGAACGGTAAAGGCGGTTCGGCCAGACCCTCTGGCCGAACCCGATCAGGCGCGCGGCTTGGGCGGCCCTTTGCGATGCAGCTTGCCGGGCGGCCCCGGCTTGAAGCCGGAAGGCTTGCCGGTACGCGCTGCCGCTGGCTTGAACTTGCGTGGCGCGGCATCGCCGCCGGCATCGCCGCCCTCGCCCACCTTGTGGATGCGCAGCTGCTGGCCGGACACCCACACCTTCTTCAGGTGCATCAGCAGTTCCTTGGGCATGCCTTCGGGCAGATCCAGCACGGTGTAGTCGTCCTGGATGTCGATGCGGCCGATGTACTTGCTGTCCAGACCCGCCTCGTTGGCGATGGCGCCGACGATGTTGGCCGGCTTCACGCCATGCGCGTGGCCTACTTCGATGCGGAACGATTCCATGCCCACATCGGGCTTCTCACGCGGCGCGCCCTTTTCTATGCGCGGGCGTTCGGCGGCCGGCTTGTCGAAGCTGGGACGCTCGATACGCGAAGTCTCGCGCGCCGGCTTGTCGAAGCTGCGCGGTGCGGGACGCTCGAACGGAGCGGCCTCTTCGCGGCGGGGAGCGGAACGTTCCTCGCGTGCGGGACGTTCGGAATGCGCGGGCCGCTCGTTGTAAGCAGGACGGTCGCCATGCGCAGGACGCTCGCTGCGCTGCGGCCGCGCTGGGCGTTCGCTGCGTTCGTGGCGCTCGTTGCGTTCGTAGGCCTGCGGCGCCGCTGGCGTGCGGTCGGGACCAAGCAGCAAAGGCGTATCGCCCTGCAGCAGTCGCGCAAGGGCCGCAGCGATGTCGACCATCGGCACGTTGTTTTCCTGCTCGTAACGCTCCACCAGCGAGCGGTACTCGCCCGGTTCGCCGGTCGCCAGGGAATCGGTGATGCGGCCCAGAAAGCGCTCCACGCGCTTGTCGTTGACCGCTTCCACGCTGGGCAGCTTCATCTCGTCGATCGGCTGCCGGGTGGCGCGCTCGATCGAACGCAGCATGCCCTTCTCGCGCGGGGTGACGAACAGGATCGCATCGCCGCTGCGCCCGGCGCGGCCGGTGCGGCCGATGCGGTGCACGTAACTTTCGGTGTCGTAGGGAATGTCGTAGTTCAACACATGGCTGATGCGCTCCACGTCCAAGCCGCGCGCGGCCACGTCGGTGGCCACCAGGATGTCCAGCTTGCCGTCCTTCAACTGCTGGATGGTGCGCTCGCGCTGCTGCTGCTGGATGTCGCCGTTGATGGCTGCAGCGGCCAGTCCGCGCGCCTGCAGCTTCTGCGCCAGTTCTTCGGTGCCCAGCTTGGTGCGGGCGAACACGATCATGGCTTCGTAGGGTTCGGCTTCCAGGATCCGGGTCAGCGCATCCAGCTTGTGCATGCCGCTGACGAACCAGTAGCGCTGGCGGATGTTGGTCGCGGTGGTGGTCTTGGAAGTGATGGTGACTTCCTGCGGCTCGCGCAGATAGGTCTGGGCGATGCGGCGGATCACCTGCGGCATGGTCGCCGAGAACAACGCGACCTGGCGCTGCGGCGGGGTCTTCTTCAACACGGCTTCGACATCGTCGATGAAGCCCATGCGCAGCATTTCGTCGGCTTCGTCCAGCACCAGGGTGGTCAGCTCGGACAGATCCAGCGTGCCGCGGTCCAGATGGTCGATGACCCGGCCCGGCGTTCCCACCACCACATGCACGCCGCGCTTCAACGCCGTCAGCTGCGGCGCGTAGCCCTGCCCGCCGTAGATCGGCAGTACGACGAAACCTGGAATCTTGTTGGCGTAGCGCTGGAAAGCTTCAGCCACCTGGATCGCCAGTTCGCGGGTCGGCGCCAGCACCAGCGCCTGCGGCTTCCTCTGGTCCAGCTTGAGGCGCGACAGGATCGGCAACGCGAAGGCGGCGGTCTTGCCGGTGCCGGTCTGGGCCTGGCCCAGCACGTCCTTGCCGGCCAGCAATGCCGGAATGGTGGCCGCCTGGATGGGCGAAGGGGTCTCGTAACCCACCTCGGTGACCGACGCCATGACAGGCGCGGAAAGACCGAGATCGGCGAAAAGCAGTGGGGTATCGGATTCGTTGGACATGCAGAAAACTCCGGCGCGCCAAGGAAAATGGCCTACGCAAGGCGATATTGTGCGCTCTGAGACAAGAGCTGTCGCCCTAAACCGGTATTTTACCCAGCCTGTGCGGATGACGCAGGGCGGGTTTCAACCCGCCATTGGGATGTCGCGATCATCCAGAAGGCGGGTTGAAAACCCGCCCACAGGAAGGCCGTCAGGCTAGCGCCTTGGCCCGATAGCCGAAGCCGACCATGCGCCGGGACTGCTCGTCCCACAGCTTGAGGCGGGCGCACTTCAGGCTGGACCACAACGTCAGGCGCGGCGCGGACTGCAGCAACTCGCTGGACTCGAAAGCCTCGCGCAGCCGGTAGTTGGGAATGCGGCTGGCCAGGTGATGGATGTGGTGGTAGCCGATGTTGCCGGTGAACCAATGCAGCACGGCGGGCAGGTCGAAGTACGAACTGCCGGAGACCGCGGCCTTGCCGGCATCCCACTCTTCCTTGTTGGTCCAGTAAGCGCCTTCGAAGGTGTGCTGCACGTAGAACAGCCATACGCCCATGGCACCGGCCATCAGCACGATGGGCAGGTGCACCAGCAGCACGGTGTGCCAGCCGATGGCGAAACCCAGCGCGCCGCCGACCAGCAGCAACATCAGGTTATTGAGCATCACGCTGGCCCACTCCTTCTTCCAGCTGAAAGGAAGATCGAACGGGAAACGATGCTTGATGACGAACTGATACAGCGGGCCGATGCCCAACAGCACCGGCGTGCTGCGGTAGAAGCGGTAGCAGAAACGGCCGAACCACGAGCGCGATTCGTACTCGGCCACGGTCAGGGTTTCGATGTCGCCCATCTCGCGGCGGTCCAGATTGCCGGAGGTGCCGTGATGGATCGCGTGGGTCTTCTTCCAGTAACCGAATGGGAACAGGGTGATCAAACCCAGGCTCGCACCGACGATATGGTTGGCGCGCTCGCTGGCGAAAAAGGAACCGTGGCCGCAGTCGTGCTGGATGATGAACAGGCGCACATAGAAGCCGGCCGCGGGAACGGCCATCAGCAACGTCCAACCGTAGCCCCATTGATCGACCACGCTCCATGCCATCAGCGCCCAGATCGCCAGCAACGGCGGCAGGGTATTGAGCAGTTGCCAGATGGCGCGGCTCAGGCGCGGCTTGGCGAAATGCGAGCACAACTTGCGCAGCTGGGCAGCCGTGGCGGATGCCTGAAGGTCGGAACTCAAGAAATATCTCCCATGGGAATCATGATTGTCACGGACATGTGAAGTCAGTGCAATGACATGCGCTGGCGTATGGCCTGTTTTGTTCATCCCTGCCCATTTTATTCGCGCATCGGGCGCGCCGGGCCGTGATTTTCCCCGCGCCGGTGCGAATCATGGGGCAGACCAGCACAATCGCACAGGTAGCTGAATGGGGCAGACGGCAATCATGGCAAGGGATACGCAACCGCGGGAGCGCTTCGGCGAGCTGCTGGAGCAGCATCGCAGGATCGTTTTCAAGGTCGCCAACACCTACGCCTTCCAGGCGGACGACCGCGCCGATCTGGCCCAGGAAATCGCCGCCCAGCTGTGGCGCGCTTTTCCCGGTTACGACGCCGAAAAGCCGTTCCCGACCTGGATGTACCGGATCGCGCTGAACGTGGCCATCACCCACGTGCGCGGCACCGCGCACCGGGGGAGGCACTCGGTGCCGTGGGACGAGGCCCTGCACGACATCGCCGACGACAACGGCGCCGATCACGAAACCGACCAGCAGGTGCGTGCCCTGCACCGCTTCATCGCGCAACTGGACAAGCTCAATCGCGCCTTGCTGCTGCTGTACCTGGAAGATCAGAGCTATCGCCAGATCGCCGAGATCCTGGGCATCAGCGAAACCAATGTGGCCACCAAGCTCAGCCGTCTCAGGCAACGCATCCGCAACGAACTCTGACCCGAAGACGATCATGGAAAACATCATGGAACTCGACGAACTGAAAGCCACTTGGCAAGCGCTCGATCGCAAGCTGCAGCAAAGCAACGCGATCCAGCTGCAACTGTTCAAGGATGGAAGGATGAAGAACATGCGCGCCGGTCTTCGACCGCTGTTCTGGGGACAGATCGTACAGATCCTCTTCGGCGTGTTGAACATACTGATTGGAATAGCTTTCTGGTCGGAGCATCGCGATGTCATGCATCTGTTCTGCACCGGGCTGATCCTGCATGTCTACGGCGTAATCACGATCATCACGGCAGGTTATACGTTGGGCAGAATAAGTAGCATCGACTATGCCGCACCGGTACTGGAAATCCAGAAGCGGCTCGCTTCGGTGCGCCGCGCCCACGTGGGTAGCGGCATCATTGCAGGCCACACCTGGTGGTTACTTTGGATTCCGTACACTGTGGTCATATTCGCCTATCTGGGTATCGACATCCATGCGGTTTCGCCAAGCTACATCTACATCAGCGTCGCCGTCGGCATAGTCGGGCTGCTGGCAATGCTGGGACTCCAATATTGGGCGAGCAGTTCACGCAGCGGGAAGTTCGGCCAGCGCTTTACGGAAAGCATGAGCGGCGGCAGCTTGCGAAGGGCACAGCGTGTTCTGGACGAAGTAAAGCAGTTCGAGACAGAGTGAGCGAGGGAGTCGGTGGGTGGGCCGCGCACTTATCGCTGGTCTGTTTTGAGCAACGCACTGGCAAATTTGGCCAACAGGGTTCGAAACGCTTCGTCACGCGGTACTCTGACCGCGACTCCACTGCGTGAAATACCCGGATCATGCCCGTCCTCGAATTCGAACTGGAACGCGACCACGTAGAACTGAACCAACTGCTGAAACTGGCTGGTCTGTGCGACAGCGGCGGCGCAGGCAAGGCGCTGGTGGCCAGCGGCGCGGTCTCGGTCGACGGCGTTACCGAACTGCGCAAGACCTGCAAGATCCGCGCGGGCCAGATCGTGCGGTTGGAAGACGTAACCATTCGCGTGATCGACCCGTCCCGCTGATCCGCGTGCGACGCCGGCAGCACTTCCCGCGATCGAGCCCGGGGCATAATCGGCCTTCTAATTCCAGGAGTCTGACCTTGGCCGTCCTTGCAGTGATCGTCCTCCTGGGAGCGCTGGCCCCGCTCGCACGGGCCATATCTGCCTTTGACCGCCCGGTGCGCCTGCCCATGCCCGGCGGTTTGTCGGGCAGCGGGAGCGGCGGCTCTTCCGGTGGAGGCGGCGGCCGTTGAAACCGCCGTCGTCCTGGCACGTCTACCTGATCGAATGCCGCGATGGCAGCCTATATACCGGCATCGCGGTCGACGTAGCCCTGCGCTATGCGAAGCACGTCGCGGGAAAGGGCGCGAGGTATACACGAGCGCATCCGCCACTGCGTCTGCTTGGCCATTGCGCGTACGCCGATCGCTCCGAAGCCAGCCGCGCGGAATACCGCATCAAGCAGCTGACACCGGCGCAGAAGCGAGCGTTGTGCGAGGACTGGGCGGTAAAAGCGTAGGAGCGACGTGAGTCGCGAAGCAAGGGAAAGTTCCGGTGTTACGGGTTCGCGACTTACGTCGCTCCTACGGCGCCCGTAAGTCGCTGCATCGGCACGCCGATCAAAGGTCGGGCTATTCGCTGCCTACATTGCCCACCGCCTGCCGCGTGTCGCCATGGGAGGAAAGCGGACTTTCGATGGGGCATTTGCCGTCGGGGAAGCCGAAGCTTTCCCGCAGCGCCAGCCCGCAAGCATCCACCTTCTCGGCGGAACTGTCGGGCAACTGGCATTCACGCTCGAAGGCGCGCATGAACTCGTCCTTGCGCCGCACGAAATCCTCGCCGCATTTGCGTGTGAGCCGAATGCGTTCAAGATCGTCCTGCACGGCATTGGTGCCGTCCAACCCGTATTCCACCAGTTCGTCCGCCGACAGCAGCCGCAGCTTGCGGTTGGGCACGGTCATCATCAGGTCCGCGACGGCCACCGATGCACCATTTCGCTCCAGGTATTCCTTCATTTTTTCGTAGACCTCACGCAGCTCCTGGCTGAGTTCGGCGCGCGTGGTGGCGGTGGAATCCACGCGGATCATCCGGTGTATGCCCACCTTGCCGGCGATCTGGCGGTCATCGCCTGCGGCCAGTATCAGCACACAGGCGCTGTGGCAGATGGCGTGTTCCCCTACACGTATGGTCCATTGCGAAGCGCCCATGGCGTCGCCCGCCTTCATGGCGTCTTCCACGTGGCCACCACTGGAATCCAGATCCAGAATGCGTCGTTCGATCTTCAGGCGCTCGGCGACGTTGCCCACGCGCTCCACCAGCGCGGTGAAGTCGGTGGCTATCTTGCCTTCGTAGTTCAACCGAAGAATTCCGGGTTCCTTGCACTTCTCCAAGGCGGCGATCACTCCCGCATACGACAGATCCGTGAGCGGCTGACCGTCCCTTGCTTCAATCGGACCTTTTTCTTCAATGGGACCCTTCCCTTCGACCGGATCGGATTCGCAGCTGATCGAAGCCCCGCCGGAAGTCAGCTCGACCCCCGGCCAATCCGTGCCTTTCAACACGTCGGTTTTGCGCGCGGCTGGCGCAGGCACCGGCGAGCCACCGCTGAGCGCGCCGCCCTGCCCTGCGTTGGCAGGCACATCGACGATGGTGGCCGGAACCTGGACAGGAGCCTTTTGCTGGCAGGCCGTCAGGCAGACCGCCAGAACGAACAGAAACCTTTTTGGGATGAGCATGCCGCGTCGTTTTCCGGTATGAGGGAGCGCTGGAGCGCAGCATCGCGATATCGCGACTAGTCCAGTCTAGTGCGTGCCCGGGAAACGAACAAAACCAAGGATGAATGCGTGCGCGCGTATTTCACGAAAGCGGACCGCTTCACTCGATCGCCATTGCCGCCAATCGGGCTACCGTGTTCATGTTGCGACCCGTCCCGTTCTTCGCTGCAGGAATCTTCAGCTTCGAATCGGCCATGCCGTCGCCGTAGTGCACATACAGCTCGCGTCTTCCCAAGACCACTTCTTCTCCATTGCGATGGCTGAGCGTGGCCAATGTGTCCGTTGGCGGTGCGTTATCCAGGAAGATCACCACAACGCGGTTGGGCGCGGCCTTGGGGAAGGGATTGGCGGCCGCGATTGCCGCCATCTCGGCGCCGGTGCGCACCAATACGCCTACCGGTTTACCGGCATACCGCGCCAGCGTCGCTTCCAACGTCGCTTTCACCTGCGCCGCGGTAGACGTGCTTCGCAGCACCACATTGCCGCTTGCGATGTAAGTGCGCGTGTCGTGGAAACCGGCCGATTCGCACATTGCGCGCAGTTCGGCCATGGGCAGCTTTCCGGTTCCACCGACGTTTACCGCGCGCAACAAGGCGATGTAGTTGTTCATGCGAACCTTTTTTGGAGGCCGAATCGACGGGCAATCGGGCTGGTGGGTTACTCTTTCTTCATTATCGAGGAAATGGCAATGAAAATAATCCTGCTGGGCGCCAGCGGAATGGTCGGACAAGGCGTGCTGATCGAATGCCTGCGCGATCCGCGAGTCGAACGCGTGCTTTCGCTGGGGCGCACCTCCAGTGGACGCAACGACGCCAAGTTGCAGGAGCTGGTTCATTCCGATCTGTACGACCTGTCGGCCGTGGAGGATCGATTGCGCGGTTACGATGCATGCTTCTACTGCCTTGGCGTGTCCTCGGTCGGCATGGCCGAAGCGGAGTACGCGCGCGTCACCTACGATATGACCCTGGCCGTGGCCAACAGGCTGGTGCGGCTGAATCCCGGCATGACTTTTATCTATGTCAGCGGCGCCAGCACCGACTCCAGCGAGCAGGGACGGTCGATGTGGGCCAGGGTCAAGGGCCGCACCGAAAACGCGCTGCGGCGCCTGCCGTTCAAGGCCGTCTATCTGTTCAGGCCCGGCGGCATCCAGCCCCTGCGCGGCGTGCGCCCCAAGGTGGGATGGATACGCGCCATCTACACGGCGACCGCGCCGCTATTGTCGCTGGCCGTGCGCTACGCGCCGGGAGCGATGACGACTTCCGAACGCGTGGGTTTGGCCATGATCAACGCGACCGCGCGCGGCGGACCCAGCCGGGTGCTGGAAAGCCGCGATATCAACGATGAGGCACGACCGGACTAAAACGCGCGATCCGGTTTTCGGGCGTCGCTATCGTCGCGCCGCAACGACCAGAAGGCGATATCGCGGCGTAGCTGGTATCCGTTCTGCTCGTACAGCGCCTTCGCCCTGGTATTTTCGTGGCTCACGTGCAGAAAAGGCGTCATCCCGCGGCGAAGGACGTCGTTGGACAACCAGACCAGCAGGCGTCGCGCATAGCCGCGGCCGTTGAAGTCGGGATGGGTGCAGACCGCACTGATCTCCGTGTATTCGTCCATGCCCATCCGTTCGCCGATCATCGCGGCCAGCCGGCCTTGCTGGTAGATGCCGAAGTAACGGCCCAGCTCCACCGTACGCGGCCGGAAGTAGTGCGGATAGACCAGCGCCGTCAGCGCCAGCACATCGGCGCGATGGATTTCAGTCAGTTCGATCAGGTCCGGGCCATCCACGTCGGCTATCGGCGCACGGCAGATCATCTGCGCCAGCAACGCGAGCTGCTGCAGTCGCCAGCCCGCCGCGATCTGCGGCGCACGCCCCAACAGCAATACAGTATCGTCCTCCGGCACCAGCGATCCCAACGCCGCGACGGCATCGCCGTCCTTTTCCGGCACTCCCAGGAACGGCGCGATATCGGGCGGATAGCGTGCCGCGACGCCTCGATGCAGCGCCAGAGACCGGTGACGGCTGTTCAGGGATTCCCAGATGGGATTGTCGAGGACTTTTTCCGTCACGGAAGCCATGATCGCCAAGAACGAAGGAGGGACGCGCGGTCGAAGCCTACGGCACCGCGATCCCGGCCGCGATACGCCCGACTTCGGCCAGCACCGAATCGTTCGTTTTCGGTGTCGCGGTGGATTCGGCGTAGTACGCCGTCGCCAGCAAAGGCGCGCGGCCGGGCGGCCACACGATGGCGATATCGTTGGTCTCGCCTTTGCCGCTGGTGCCGGTCTTGTCGCCTACCCGCCATCCTTTCGGCAGACCGCCACGGATGCGTTTGTCGCCGGTGGTGGTGGCGATAAGCCAGTCGGCCAGCTGCTTGCGCGAAGCGGGCGACAGTTTGCCGCCCAACAGCAGCGAGCGCATGTCGTCGAGCATCGCGGCCGGGGACGTAGTGTCGCGCGGATCTCCGGGAATCGATTCGTTGAGCTCGGTTTCCCAACGATCCAGCCGGGTCACGCTGTCTCCCAGCGAGCGGGCAAACGCGGTCAGGCCCGCTGGCCCGCCGAAACTGGCCAGCAGCAGATTGCCGGCGGTGTTGTCGCTGACGGTGACGGTGGCATGGCACAACTCGGCCAATGTCATGCCGGTGGCGACATGTTTTTCGGTCACCGGCGAGTACGCCACCAGGTCGTCCCTGGTGTAGACGATACGGCGATCCAGCCGTTCTTCACCGCGATCCACCCGTGACAGCACTTGTGCGGCGGCCAGGAACTTGAAGGTGCTGCACATCGGGAAACGCTCATCGGCGCGATGGCCGATGCGATCGCCGCTGCCCAAGTCGAGGATGCAGACCCCGAGGCGGCCGCCGTGCTCTTGCTCCAGCGCCCTCAGTCGGTCCTGCACGCCATTCTGGCGTTTGCCTTTGGCCGACACGCCAGCGAGCGGCGCCAATGAAGCGGCGCAGGCGATGGCGAACAGAACGGAGCGGCGCGTGGGATCGTGGGTCACGTTTTTTTCCCTTGTACGGACGGAAGAAAATATCACTTCGTCGCATCGAACGGACAGGGAGCTCGCATCGTTACGGGTCAGGCCACTGGCTTTCCAGTACCTGCATCAGCAGAACGTCCAGCGTCGTACCCGCGTCCAGATGCGCAAGCTTGCCGTCGAGTGCGAGATGGGCGAAACCGTGCACCGTCGACCAGGTAGCCAGCAGCGCCGCACGCGCTTGCGGATCGAGCGCTTGCCGGTCCGGTATGGAACGGACCGCGCGGATGGTTTCCTCAAGCCGCAGCAAGGCGCGCGCGCCCGCTTCCTGCAGCGCGGAGTGATCCGGGTTGAGCAGTTCGCGCCGGAACATGAGCTGGAACCGTCCCGGATAGGTCATGGCGAAACGCACGTAACCCATTCCCTGCAGCCGCAATCGTTGTGTGGGCGTTCCCTGGGAAGCATCGACCTGCAGGTTCTTCGCCAGCTCTTCGAAACCAAGCAAGGCCACTTCCGAAAGCAGCCCGGCGGCGCCGCCGAAATGGTGGGCCGGCGCCGCCGCCGAAACGCCAGCGCGCCTGGCCGCTTCGCGCAGGCTGAAGCCTTCCAGGCCGTGCTCGGCCAGGATCTCGTCGGCGGCGCGGATCAAGGCGGTTCTGAGGTCGCCGTGGTGATAGCGATCGGAAGTGCCTTGCTCGGGCGGCTGATTTTTCTTCATTCCCACATCTTTACACTGTTCAAATTATGAGATAGCCTCATGTTAACACCGTAAAGATTGGGCTGCGACATGAACAAATCCTCCGGACCAGCGAACCCGACGGCATGGACCCGCAGGGATATGCCCGATCAGGCGGGCCGCACCGTACTCGTGACCGGGGCCAATAGCGGGCTTGGCTATCTCACCAGCCTGGAATTGGCCAGACAGGGCGCGCACGTAATCATGGCGGTACGCGACCTGGAAAAGGGACGCCTGGCCCAGGCAAGGATTCTGGCCACGCGGCCGAAGGGAAGTATCGAGCTGCGGCAACTCGATCTGGCCGATCTGGACGAAGTAAAGGCGTTCGCTCGCCGCCTGCTCGACGAACACAAGCCTATCGACGTGCTGGTCAACAACGCGGGCATCATGATGCCGCCCCGCTCGCTGACGCCGCAGAGCCACGAATTGCAGTTCGGGGTGAACCATCTGGCGCATTTCGCCCTCACCGGCCTTCTGCTGCCGCTGTTGCCGAAAGGTCGCGACAGCCGGGTCGTCACTCTGAGCTCCGACCTCCACAAACGGGGTCGGATCCACTTCGATGATCTGGCTGGCAACCGCAAGTACGGGCGCATTGCCTTCTACGCACAATCCAAGTTCGCCAATGTCCTGTTCGCCTTGGAGCTGGACCGCCGCCTGCGGGCCGCCGGATTACCGGTCAAGAGTTTGCTGGCGCATCCCGGCTATGCAGCCACGAATCTGCAGATGAGCGGACCCAGCGGCGTACTCAAGCTTTTCATGCGCTTCGGCAACCGCTTCCTTGCGCAATCGGCGGAAATGGGCGTGTTGCCCCAGCTCTACGCGATCGCCGCACCCGAAGCGGAAAGCGGCCAGTTCATCGGACCCGATGGTGCGAGCGGAAAAAAAGGTTACCCCACCCAAGTGCAGCCCGCGGAAGCGGCGTGCGATCACAGACTCGCCGAACGTCTGTGGTTACTCTCCGAAGAGCTCACCGGCGTCCGCACTGATTTCGCGGGCATGAGGAGCACTCCGCCATGACGACGATGGATACCCTCGCCTTCTTCCGCACCTGGCTGTCAAAACCGTTGCAGGTAGCGGCGATCGCGCCTTCCGGAAGCGCGCTTGCCGGCCTGATGACGAAGGAACTGTCCGCCAAGAGTGGACCCGTTCTTGAACTCGGCCCCGGCACCGGCGTCTTTACCCGGGCATTACTGGCGCAAGGTCTGCGCGAAAGCGATCTCACCCTGATCGAGCACGACCCGGGTTTCGCCAACCTGCTCCGGCGGCGATTTCCTGCGTCGCATATCCACCGATTGGACGCGGCGCGGCTGGCCAAGGCAGGACTTTTCGAAGACAAAAGCCTGGGCGGTGTAGTCAGCGGGCTGCCATTGCTTTCCATGAAACCGGGGAAGGTGATGGCCATCCTTTCCGGCGCTTTCGATTCCATGCGGTCAGGCGCTTCGTTCTACCAATTCACCTACGGACCGAATTGTCCGGTGCCGCATCGCATTCTCGACCGGCTCGGTCTCAAGGCCACGCGCACCGGCCGCACTCTGTTGAATGTTCCGCCGGCGAGCGTGTATCGCATATCGAGGCGATCGCCGAGAAAGGAATACCTGTGACCCGATGTCTCAGACCCGATGTCTCTGACCCGGCGCACCGGCTCAGGCCAGCACTTCAACCGCATCGCCGATGCTTACGCTGCCCGACGAACGCGGGATGAGGTTCTGGCCGAAGGTGACGCCTTCGGGAGTGCGGCGATAGCCGATCAGGGTGCGCAGGGGTTCGCCGTCCGGATCGCGCTCGCCGCGCACCGGATCGACCGTGGTAAAGACGCAGCGCGTGCAGGCCTTGGCCACCTCGAACTCCACTTCGCCGATACGGATGCGTTTCCAGCCGTCTTCGGCATGCGCGGGCACGCCATCCACCACCAGGTTGGGACGAAACTGCAACATGGACACCGGCTTGGCCAGCCGGGCGTTCAAACCGTCCAGCGCAGCGCGCGAGATCAGCAACAAAGGGAAGGCGTCGGCGAAACTGACTTCATCGCCCGGCCGCGAATGCGGGTCGGTCATCGGCCGGACAACGCCGGCGTCCATGTGCACCAGACGTACAGCCTGTTGCAGGAATTCGCTTAACCAGGTGTCGGCCGTTACCTCGGTGCGCTTGGCGGCGACCTCGTTCTTCCATACATTGACCGGCACGGTCGTTTCGGTTTGCGGAAGCGGTACGGACAGCGATGGCATACCGGGCGCGTCCAGCGAAAGGCCCTGCGAATCCGGCCACGCTCGCACCAAGGTCAGACGTGGCAGCTGCCGTCCCGTGAGAAAACCACCCTCCTCATCCACCACCATCCAGCGGCGGTCGTGCCGAAGGCCGCGCGGTTCCACTACCGCCGTCCGCACATCGAGCGGAGCGGAGGATTTGATGGGGTAGAGGTAAAGACCGGAGAGCTGCATCGGGACGGTTTCAGGATCGAGGAGACCGCATGTTAGAGCCTGCTCAGGGCCTGCAGGAAGACCTCGTATCCATCTGCGGAATATTCACCCACGAAAGATATAAATGACTCGTCATCCATAGCGACCTGCCGTCTGTAATGACTCGTCGTCCCCGAAGGCGGGGATCCAGAGTCTTCGTGCCTGGACCGTAGGGTTTTGAAAGCCTAAAGTCGCTGGATCCCCGCCTTCGCGGGGACGACGAGCCGATTTTTCAGTGTCGACACCCAGGGTCATCTCGTTTACGCGCAAGGCCGGCTTATCGCTTCGCAATACCGGCGTCGCTTCGGCGGCGTGAATGGATACTCCAAGTGCCCTTGGCGGTATGAAGAACACGATGCAAACGCCTTTGTGACTCGGCATTAACCTGGCTGAGCGCATGTTGAGCGGTGCGGATTCCCAACCGCGTGAAGGAGACCAGCGATGCCCTACATCGACGGATTTGTGATTGCGGTACCTACCGCCAACAAACAGAAATTCATTCAGCATGCAAAAGACGGAGATTCGGTCTTCGTAGAGCACGGCGCCACCCGCATCCTGGAGTGCTGGGGGGACGACGTGCAGGACGGCAAGCAAACGGATTTCCGCCGCGCCGTAAAAGCGAAGGAAGATGAGACGGTGGTGTTCTCGTGGGTCGAGTGGCCCGACAAAGCCACCCGCGACGCCGGTATGGAGAAGGCGATGAAGGACCCCAGACTATCGCCCGATCAGAATCCGATGCCGTTCGACGGTGCGCGCATGATCTTCGGCGGCTTCTCGCCGGTGGTCGAACTCGGGTCCAAGGCCAGGACCAAGCACTGACAGAACGAACTTTCGTGCAGAAACGGGCGGGCCGAAGCGGCTCGCCCTGTTGTAGCTGCTCCGTGGACCGATCCTATTTCTGCCGATCCTATTTCTGCCGATCCTGTTTTTCGATCAAACGATAGACCCTGACGTAATCGATCTGCATGCGTGCGGGGAAGCTGTTGTCGTCCACGCCCTTTTGCCCGCCCCAATTCCCGCCCACAGCGATATTGATCAAGAAGTGGAAGCGCTGGTCGAAAGGCCATGCGGCCGGGCCATCGCCCTCGTTGGGAAACTCCAGCACCAGCTCGTCGTCGATATAGCCGCGGATTGCATCGGGTGTCCAATCGGTGCGATAGACGTGGAAGTTGCCGATGGCGCCGTCGACAAACCTGATGCCGGTGCGCTGCGTATTGATGGTGTGGTTATAGGCCTGAGTGTGCATGGTGATGTGCACCCGGTTGGGGTCGTAGCCGACATGCTCCATGATGTCTATCTCCCCTGACTTCGGCCAGCCACCGTAAGCCTGGTCCGTGGGCAGCATCCACAGCGCTGGCCAGGTGCCTTTGCCGGAGGGTAGTTGGGCCCTGATCTCGAAGCGGCCGTAGAGAAAATCGCCCTTCCCTTTCGAAATCACCCGGGCGGAAGTGTAGTTGCGGCCCTCCTTTTTTTCCTTTCGCGCGGCGATGGTCAGCACGCCATCGGCAACGAACGCATTGTCGGTACTGTCGGTGTAGTACTGCAGTTCGTTGTTTCCCCAGCCGTGGCCACCGATGTCGTAACCCCATTTAGCCGGATCCGGAGCGCCGGTATAGTCGAATTCATCCTGCCACACGGGAGTCGCTTCGAATTCCCAGCGCTTTTCTTCCGCCTGCGCAACGTTCTGGACAGCAACGCTGGCTGCGTCGGCTTGCCGGCCGAAGCAGTACGCGGCATGCAATGCGACCCAAAGGGTCAATCCACCAAGCACCATTCTTGAGCGTTTCATCGGAGTGCTCCTGGTTTCTGGAAGTGGTCAATCACGCCTAGAAAAAAGGGATACCCGGGCGCAACAACAGCTGGAAAACCAGAAGCAGCGCGATCGCCGCCGCTAGCGGATAGACCAGCGATATCGCCACCGGCTGTCCGACCGCCCTGACCGCGCGCAGACGCCAGGCGCCGGACTGGATCCAGAACATGCCGACCGTGGTGACGATCACCGGCAGGAATATCACTTCAAGCCATTCCCGCGGCACCCGGAACGGCAGGATCAACAGGATCGCCATCCATGCAGGCAAAGTGGCCGCGTGGAAGATGAAGCGACTGCGCGCCCCCACGCTTGCCAGCTCTGCGGGATTGGAGGCCAGACCCAGCAGGTGCCGCGAAAACTCACGCGCAAAAAGAGGAATGGCCGCCAAGGCCAGCAACGCGGCGATGTTCTTGGCGGCGGCGCTGAGCCGGAAGTAATCCATCGCCATACCCACGTCGCTGCCGGAACTCAGCGCACCCACCGCGACCTGGGGCAATGCCATGAACACGCCGCAGTACGCCAACCAGATCAGGAACAGCCGCGTGGCCGCGGTGCGCCCCGCTCCGCGCCGCAGCAGCAGCAAACAGGCCAGTCCAAGCAGGAAAGTGGCCAACGCGCCGGTGCCCTGGAACAGGCTGGCCAGCGCATGTTCGCCGTGCCAGCGATGGTTGTTGTGGAACAGGGTCGGCTGCAATCCGGGAGTGAACGCCTTCGGCAGCACCAGAAAAAGTTCCTGCACGAAGAAAACCAGATTGAAAGCCAGCGTATAGAGCAGGGCCGATAGCAGCGTGAGCCGCGTATCCCAGGCGACGACCGGCGTTGCCGGTTCGGTGCGCGCCCGCAACCATCCCGCCCAAGCGAGCAGCAGCGGACCCACAACGAGAATCAGCACGGCGGCGATAGCGATCATGCGGACACTTGCGGTTCCCTGCGTCTCGACAAGGTGCGATGGTGCCACAGGCTTGCGCGCCAGGACGCCCCCGCTTTCCTACTGCCGGATAAGTCAGGGTCTGCCGGGAAACAGCGATTGCTGGTTCTTGGGGCGCCAGTTCATGCCCTTGTAGTCGACTTCCTTGGCCGGAGCGGCGACAGGCGCGCCCTGCCGATTCGCGGAAGTCGAAAACGTTGCGCCTTTCAGCTTGGCGGCGATCCTTCCGAAGGCTTCGATGTCGTTGTAGGTGAAGGAATACTCGTTCCGGCAAACACGGTAGCGCACGTCCCGGGCGCTGCCGACGGCACTGGCCCATTCCGGGGTGACGTTCTGGCCGATCAGCTCGATCATTTCCCCATCCACGACCTTGCCGCGGTACGACGCAGGCCCGGCCGGCAAGGACCTGCCATCCACGAGCCACTCGATGTTGTGGCATGCGGAGAACCGGGAAGCCGGAGCACCCGACCCTTCGTTCGTGGAAACGAAGGCCAGATTGATCGTCGACGAAGACGCATCGCCGAAGAAAACGGCCTCGAAGGTGAACACCGGCAGGGTCGTATCCATGCTGCCGTCGGCGGTATAGGCGACCGTGCGCTCGCCACTGACGCGATCGAAATTTTCGCTGACGTTCTGCGCGGAAACCGGCGCAGCGACCGCCAGCGCGATTGCGAACAAGGCAATACGCATCAGCCGGCCGCCAGGCCGACGGCCGGTAATTCGAATTCTGGCTTCATCACACTCCCCAGTGTGTTGCGGCGTTCATGACGCTAGGCCGTTTGGCTTCCCCGCCATGACTTAGCGTGCACAGCTTGCCATTCCCGGCGTATCCGCGCACGTGTATGTGAGGAGTTGCTTCGTCCGATTGTGCGGTCGGTCACGCTGTCAGCAAATTCGCCCCGGTATCGAACCGACTCAAACCGTGGAGCGCAAGGCTTCGAGTTTTCATTGCGCTCAATCGCAGGCGCGCGGCCACGAGGAATCGGCGCCGGGCTCCAGATCGACCAGAAATAATTCGCCAGATTTCCCGTCGTCGGCCTGCGCGAACAATAGGCGCTTGCCGTCGGGCGACAACAAAGGACCGACCGGGAAGACATCCTGCCGCGCCGGCACCTGCCCGCGTTCTCGCCACGCATCCTCCACCCGTTCGTAGCGGTACAGATGCGAGCGTTCGCCGCGATTGGCTACCACCACCATTGCCCTGCCGTCGCGCGAGATATCGGCCTCGTATTCGTCGCCTGCAGTGTTCACTTCGCCGGGCAGTGGCTCCACCCGCCATCCACCTTCGCCTTGCGGCGTCGCCAGATACAGGTCGCGGCCACCAGGCCCGCCGGGCCGGTCGGACCCGAACAACAGGCGGCCATCGGCCAATTCGCGCGGCAACAATTCGCTGTGGATCGAGTTGACCGGTTCCGGCAAACGGATCGGTGCGCCCCATCGGCCATCGGCGGTGCGTTCGACCTTCCAGATATCCAGATCGTCCTTGCGGTGCCGGTCGGTGCCGTAATAGAGGCGGCGACCGTCCGGACTGAAGGCCGGATCGGTCTCCAGCACGCCTGGCGCGGCGGCGAAGGAGGGTTCGGTCGGCGCCGACCAGCGCCCGCCGACGCAGCGCGTGGACAGCAGGCGGTAATGATCGAACTGACGGTCGGCGCGGAAGAAAAACAGTTCGCGACCGTCCGGCGACAGACTCGGCGAAGATTCGTACTGATCGGTCGAAATCTCCGTCGGAGTCCATCGCTCGGGCGTGCCCACCTCCGCAAGCAACAAGCCCAAGGTCATGGCCGAAGCGGAGATCGATTGCAGCAACACGGATTGCAGCGGCATGCTCCCGCTCCCTGGGATCGGTTCGGAGAAACCGGGATACTGGACGCGCATACAGAACGCGGGAAGTGAATATTCCACAAACCAGGGTTGAACGGGAATCAAGCCGACAGCCGCATCGCGATGCGATGATCTGTCTTTGTCGATCCAAGGCCCGTCTGGTCGTCGTAGAGACAGAGGGGCTTTCCTCTGCCAACGAGAATCCAACATGACCACCAACACCGTGCGCCTCCACCGTGTACTGCGAACCACCCCCGAGCGCCTCTACCGCGCCTTCCTGGATGCCGACGCGTTGGCCAAATGGCTTCCGCCGAACGGCTTCACCTGCAAGGTCCATCACCTGGACGCGCGGGTCGGCGGGACCTACAAAATGTCGTTCACCAATTTCTCCACAGGCAACGGACACAGCTTCGGCGGCACTTATCAGGAGCTGACGCCGAACGAGCGCATCCGCTACAGCGACCGTTTCGACGACCCCAACCTGCCCGGCGAGATGCAGACCACCATCACGTTGACCGAAGTGTCCTGCGGCACCGAGCTAAACATCGTGCAGGAAGGCATCCCCGAGGTGATTCCGGCCGAACAGTGCTATCTGGGCTGGCAGGAATCGCTGGTGTTGCTGGGCAAACTTGTGGAAGCCGAAATTCCGGATTGAAGAAGGCGGCACCCGGATCACCTCGCCATGAAGGCCGACACCTGCGCCTGCCCCCTTTGAAAAAGGGGGCGACAAGGCGCGACAGCGGTTTGTGGGGGATTTGCTCTTCGCGCCAAGAGCAAATCCCCCGTCGTCCGCTTCGCGGACGCCCGCCCCCTTTTGCAAAGGGGGCACTGGCATGGAACGAATACAAGGACGGCCGTATGCTGCCGGCATGAGCAGAAATTACCTGACGACACGGTTGTATCCATTTCCCGCACTCGCGGCCGTATCTACTCCGCTACTCAAATGGAGGCGGCTTCTATTACGGAGCGTCCTCTGTCTGCTGCCCGTCCTGTTGACCGCCTGCGCGACGCAGGGTCCGTTGGAACCAGGACAGCGCCCCACCGACGTGCGCGCCGAGATAGTACGGCGAATGCCGGCGACCACCGACCGGGCCGGCTGGGCGGCCGACATCCAGAGCGCATTCGCCGCCCAGCGCATCGAACCCAATAGCGAAAACATCTGCGCAGTGCTTGCCGTCGCCGAACAGGAATCGGGCTATCAGGCCGACCCGGTCGTGGCCGGCCTGCCGAAAATCGCGCGCGGCGAGATCGACCGTCGTGCGGCTTCCAAACACATTCCGAAATTCCTGGTGGACGCCGCGCTCAGCATCAAGTCCTCGGACGGCAGGTCTTATGCACAGCGCCTGCAGGCTGCGCGCACCGAGCGGCAGCTCAGCGAAATTTATGAAGACATGATCGGCCGCGTACCGTTGGGCAAGCGTCTGTTCGCCGACATGAACCCGGTGCAGACCGCGGGGCCGATGCAGGTGAGCATCGCTTTCGCCGAGTCCCACGCCAGCGATTACCCCTACCCCATCGAAGGCTCGATCCGCGACGAAGCGTTTACGCGTCGCGGCGGTCTGTATTTCGGCATCGCCCATCTGCTGGGCTACCGCACCCCATACACACGCAAGTTGCACCGCTTCGCCGACTACAACGCAGGCTGGTATGCCAGCCGCAATGCGGCCTTCCAGAACGCAGCCAGCCTGGCCTCGGGCATTCCGCTTGCGCTGGATGGCGATCTGCTACGGCCCGGGGCGCGCATGGACGATCCCGGCAAGACCGAGTTGGCGGTGCGGGCGTTGAGCGGGCAACTCGGCCTGGACCAACGTGCGATCCGCGATGCGCTGGAGCGCGGCGACCGATTGGATTTCGGCGATACCGATCTCTACGCCAGAGTGTATGCGCTGGCCGAAGCCCACGAGCGCAAGCCGTTGCCGCGCGCAATCATGCCGGGCATCAAACTGGAAAGTCCCAAGATAACCCGTGAGCTGACCACTGCATGGTTCGCGACGCGGGTGGACGAACGCTACCAGCGATGCATGCTGCGATAGCGGGAATTGCCGGCACCCGCTCTATAGGAGCAACTGGGTGGCTGGACTACGTTTCTTACCTCTCGCGAGATCCGATTCACGACGCATTCACTGCGTAATGAGTCGATCGTGTTCGAATCGAAACCACCTCAACGAAAAGCGGAAGAAGCATGAAACACCTTGTATTCCTGTGTTCTGTTTTTCTTCTTTTCGCGACCACACCCCTCATCGCCGCAGAGAATCCGCCGAAGCACTATGTCTACATCTATCAGCGAGGAGATGATGGCGCCGGCATCAGGGCGGACAAAGCGCTGCGCGATACCCGCTTCAGCGGGGCTCAAATCGTTTACACGTGGCGCCAACTCGAGCCTTCCAAAGACCGGTACGATTTCAGCGCGATAGAAGAAGACCTTGCCTACCTTGATTCGATAGACAAGCGGCTCTGGATTCAGATCCAGGAAAAGTCGTTTACACCCCGCCGCAACGTGCCCGATTACCTGTTGAACGACCCGCTTTATCGGGGCGGGGTGATCAAGCAGAGCATGCTTGGCGCGCCCGAGCGGGATCCGGACAAGCCGCCATCCGACGATGAATACGGGTGGTCGGCCAGGATGTGGGAACCCCCCGTCCGCGAACGCTACCAGAAGCTGATCCGGCAATTGGGCGCCGAGTTCGATGGAAAGATCGCTGGAATCAACTTCAGCGAGAGCTCCATGGATATCGGCACCGGGAACGCCGATGGCAGCACCACCTTTCCCGTCGATTTCGATCCCCGGGCTTATGTGGATGCGATTCAGGACAACATGCGCGTGCTCGCCGATTCCTTCAAACAATCCATTCCGATGGTCTACCTTAATTTCGTGCCCGGCGAGTGGCTGCCATGGAACGACAAGGGCTATATGCGCAGTCTTTTCGCCGAAGCCAGGAAGCTGAAAATGGGGGTAGGCGGACCCGATCTCATGCCGTACCGCAAAAGCCACATGTCGCAGACTTACGGATTCTTCAAGGACTATCCCGACGATCTGGTAAAAGGCATGGCGGTGCAGGATGGAAATCTTCGACAGATCAATCCCGAGACCGGCAAGAAAAACACGGTGCAGGATCTGCTTTCCTTCGCAGAAGGGTATCTTGGGTTGGATTACATTTTCTGGGTGGAGGAAGAACCCTATTTCAGCAACGAAGTGCTTGAGCAGCTACCGCCTCCGGAGCATCCGGGAGATCCGGATCGCAGATAGGGCGGGCTCAAGCCCGCCGTACGGCAAGCACGGCCCCCTTCGGGACCTACACCTTCGCCGTCTTCCACCTGCCGCGCGAGAACAGCCACAGGGTGAACAGGCCCACCGATGTCTCGGAAACGAACACGGCCCAGAACACACCCGACTCCTGCCAGCCCTGGCTGATGGCCAGCACGTACGACAAAGGAATCTGGATCAACCAGAAGAACACCACATTGATCTTGGTCGGTGTGACCGTGTCGCCGGCGCCATTGAAGGCCTGCACCGCGACCATCCACCAGCCGTAGACGAAATAGGAATACGACAGGATGCGCAGCCATTGGCCGCCGATGTCGATCACCTGAGGGTCGTCGGTGAAGATGGCGATCAGGCGGTGATGCAGGAAGAAGAACAATACCGAGATCAGCATCGTGAACGCCATGTTGTACCAGCCGATCCGCCATACCGAAGCCTCGGCGCGATCCGGTTGGCCCGCGCCCAGGTTCTGCCCCACCAGAGTGGCTGCAGCGTTGGACATGCCCCAGGCCGGCATCAGGGTGAACATCATGATGCGGATGGCGATGGTCGCACCCGCCACCGCCTCGCTGCCGATACCGGCCAGGATGCGCATCAGGAAGATCCAGGAGGTCATGGCCACGATCATCTGGCCCATGCCGCCCAGCGAGGTGCGCACGATGTTCCACATGATCGCGCCATGCCAGGCCAGCTGCCTGCCCACCACGCGGATGTGCTTGCCGCCGCGGAACAGCACCCACAGCTGGTACAGCACGCCCGTACCGCGGCCGATGACGGTGGCGACCGCGGCGCCTTCTATGCCCATTTCCGGGAAAGGACCGATGCCGAAGATCAGCAGCGGGCACAGCAGGATGTTCAGGCCGTTGGCCAGCCACAACACGCGCATGGCGATGGCGGCATCGCCCGCGCCGCGGAAGATCGCGTTGATGACGAACAGCAGGATGATCACCGCGTTGCCGCCCAGCATCCACTGCATGTAGGGATAGCCGTGTTCCAGCGTCCAGGGGTCTGCGCCCATCAATCGCAGCAGATCCTTGGCGAAGAAAATTCCGGCGATCGCGAACGGCACCGACATCAGCACCGCAACACCGATGGCCTGCACCGCAGCCACCGCCGCGCCCTCGCGGTTACCTTCGCCGATGCGCCGCGCCACCACCGCCGTAACCGACATCGCCAGGCCCATGGCGATCGCATAAAGCAGGAACAGCAGGCTCTCTGTGAGTCCTACCGTGGCCACTGCGGACGGGCCCAGCTTGGCGACGAAAAAGATGTCCACCACCGCGAAAGTGGATTCCAACACCAGCTCCAGCACCATCGGCACCGCGAGCAGGAACACGGCTTTGCGCATCGGAATCCTGGTGTAGTCCGCATTGGTGCCGCGGATCGCATCGCGCAGTTCGGCCCAGAGCGATTGTGCGGGCGCACCCGCCTCGATCTGATCGGTGGATTGCGGTTCCGTATTCATGCGCACAGGCCTCCCTGATTCGCGAAAACGCCGATAGTAACCGCAGAACGCAGCCCGTTCCGTCTCTGCATGCGGCTTGCACGCGGTGCGCCACACAGAATACTTTCAATGAACACGCAATCTTCGGTGTGGCACATGGCTCCTCCTGTGGATTGGCGATAAGGGTCCATGCCCATCGTCTCTCTCACTGCGACGAACGAGCCGGCCCCGAATCGACATGGCCCGAACAGCGCACCCCGTCTTGCAAGCACCGCTGGCGCATGAGTTACAGTCGAAACCCCGGCTCCCGCAGTCAGGACCTGATCATAGGAAACCTCCCATGCCCACCCTGCCTCACGCCACTACCCTCGCCCTTTCGCTCGTCCTGGCCTTCGGCGCCAACGCCGCCGAGCCGGGCCCTGCGAAAACCCTCGCCTACATCGACCAGGGATGGACCACGCTGACCCGCTCCATGGACGATTGTTCCTCGCTGCACGACGACAAGGTCAAGACCCGGCCGGTCCTCTATCTGCCCGCGGACCTGAAGCGCACCGCCGCCATCGACGCGATCGCCAAACGCTGCAAGGTCGATGTGCGCGTGCTGCCGCAGGCCATCGCCCAGATCGGCGAGCTCGATCCTTCGTCGCTGCCGCAGCAAGGTCTGCTGTATCTGCCAAATCCCTATGTGGTGCCGGGCGGATTCTTCAACGAGATGTACGGCTGGGACAGTTATTTCATTGTGCTGGGCCTGGTCGCCGACAAGCGCGAAAAACTGGCCCGCGACATGGTCGACAACTTCCTGTTCGAAGCCGGACATTATGGCGGCGTACTCAACGCCAATCGCACCTATTACCTGACCCGTTCGCAGCCGCCGTTTCTGGGCGAAATGATCCGCGAGGTGCTGGACGCTCCCGCCGGTTTCGCCAGCAAGAGCGACGCCGACGCCTGGCTCGCGAAGGCCTATCCGCTGGCGCTGCACGACTATGCAGTCTGGAACCGCCCCGAACACCGTGCAGGCGATACCGGCTTGGCGCGCTACTTCGACTACGGCACTGGCCCGGTGCTGGAAATGCGCGATGCCCGTTATCTGCGCGGGGTGATCGAATGGCTGCTGGCCCATCCGGAGCGCGATCCCGGCTATCTGGTGGAAGCGTCCGAGCACCCGGACGCCGCCGAGGCGCAACGGCTGAAGAAAACCAGTTGCGATGTGCGCGCCTCGGAAGTCTGCGCGCAGGCATGGGCCAAGGGCCGCCGGCTCAGCGCCGACTATTATCTGGGCGACCGTGCGATGCGCGAGTCGGGCTTCGACGTCAACTTCCACTTCGGTCCCTTCGCCGGTTCCACCCACCACTACGCGCCGGTCTGTTTGAACAGCCTGCTCTACCGCTACGAGATCGCCTTGCGCGATTTCGCCCTGCGCCTGGGCAAGAAGGAAGATGCGGAACGTTTCGCCCAGGCCGCCGCCGCGCGCAAGGCGGCAATGGACAAATACCTGTGGCGGCCCGGCGCCGGCATGTACCAGGACTACGATTTCGTTGCCGGCAAATCCGTTGCCGCGCCCTACATCACGACTTTCTATCCACTGTGGGCCGGCGCCGCATCGCCGCAACAGGCGGAGGCGGTGCGCGAAAAGCTGCCGTTGTTCGAACACAAAGGCGGCCTGGCGATGAGCGCGGACGAAAGCGGTGCGCAATGGGACGCGCCGTTCGGCTGGGCGCCGACCCATTGGCTGGCGGTCGCCGGCCTGGATGCTTACGGCTTCCATGAAGATGCCAGGCGCGTCGGCGGCAAGTTCGCCGCCACCATCGACCGCAGCCTGGCCCACGACGGCACCATCCGCGAGAAATACAACATGGTCACCGGCGATGCCGACGTAAAGGTCAGCGCCGGCTACAGCGAAAATGTGATCGGCTTCGGCTGGAGCAACGGTGTCTACCTGAAAATGCGGAATTTGCTGAAATCCAGCTTGTGAGCAAACAAAAAGGAAGCGCCCGCCAGGATCCCGATCTGTTGCGTCGCTTGCTGCGCGCCAAGGACCGCATGGACGCCGCCTCGCACGAGGCCTGGCCGGTGGAGCGTCTGGCGAAGGTGAGCAGCGTGTCGGATGCCCATTTCGCAAGATCGTTCAAACAAGCCTTCGGTCTCCCGCCGCACCGTTATCTGCTCACGCGCAGGATCGAACGGGCCAAGGCGCTGCTGCGCGACACGGATACGCCCATCCTGGAGATCGCATTGCAGACCGGTTGGAGCAGCCTGGGAACGTTCGGGCGCACCTTCCGCGACGTCACCGGCGAGAACCCCAGCGAACTGCGTGCGCGCGAGCAGGCCGCGCGACACGAACTGGAGCGGGTACCGGCCTGCTACGTCAGCGCCGCGTACCGGCCCGGGCTCACAACCGCAGTTTCGGAGAAGCGGCGGCAGCAGACCGGTGTTACAAATGAGCCCCCGCAGAAACCGGAGGCTGTATGAGTCAGGGTATTGGAGTAGTTGGGCTGTACGTTCGCGATCAGGACGAAGCCCTTGAGTTCTATGTGGAGAAGATCGGATTCCGCGTGCATACCGACGCGCGCAACGGCGACTATCGCTGGCTGACGGTACAGCACCCGGACCAGCCGTCCCTGCAGCTGGGCCTGTTCAAACCGCAGGCACCGGAGCTGGACGCATCGACGGCGCAGAGCGTGAGCGAGATCGTGGCCAAGGGCGCCATGCCGCCGCTGGTGCTAAACGTGGACGACTGCCGCGCGGCGTACAAACAGATGAGCGCCCGTGGCGTGGAATTCACCCAGGCGCCGGAGGAGCGCTACGGCAATGTGGACGCGAATTTCCGCGATCCCTCGGGCAACGGGTGGAAGATGATCGAGTCGCGGCGCGCACCGCACTGAGGGTCGGTTGTCGTCACCATGAGCCCGACTCTTTCGGGCTCGTCCCCAGAGGAGTTCGCAATGAACTGGAACAAGCGGATCCGTCAATTCCACCGCTGGATGTCCATCACCTTCACTTTGTTCGTCATCGCCAACTTTGCCGTCATGGGGCGGGAGAAAATTGCCCTTTGGGTGGGCCTGATGACGCTGTTGCCGCTTGCTTTGCTGTTGATCACCGGGCTGTATATGTTCGCGTTGCCGTATATGCGCAAGATGGGCGTCGCGCTACCTGCGGTGAGTGACGTCAGTCAATAGGCGCTGGTTTGCGGGGCGTCCAGACGTGTATGGCCACATAGGACCTCGTTGATTGTTTCCGCACCGGCCTGCATCCAGACCAGGCGGAACGCCGGCCCCTGGTTGCTACAGGGGCATTTGGCGGGAGCGTGAGAACTCCCCTTCTCGCCTTGTGGGAGAAGAGCCTGCCCCGTACTTGATACGAGGTGGCGCGCAGCGCCGGAAGAGGGGGCGAGCGGAGAAAAGGTCGTTGAGAACACGGGACGCACACAGCAACCGACTCGACCGTTGTCAGGCAAAGCAGGTCTGAAGCTCTCAGTCTCCGCTCCACCCCTCTCCCGCCGCGCAAACGCGTCGACCTCTCCCACACGGGGAGAGGTGGAACTGCCGATGGTTGAGGTATGCACCGAACGGCACGATCCCTTCTCCGCCTGCGACGCGTCGCATACCGTGTCGGTGGGTCAGGTTGATGCACTAATGGCCTAAGGCGAACTCAACCGCGTACGGCCAGATGGAATCACCCGCCCGCCGGATTCGCCATCGGCGGCGTCCTGCGACCACATAAGACGGAAGGCCGGGCCAGTGTTGCGCACGTCCAAGCTGGCCTTGCCGCCTTCGCTACGCCATTCCAGATCGACCACGCTCTTGCCCACGCGCACGTTTTCGACTTTCACCGAACGCCAGGCCTGCGGCGGTTGCGGCGCAAAACGCAGCACGTTGTGGCGAGCGTCCGCTTCCAATCCGAGCATGCCGGCGATGGCGGCCGACAGGAACCCGGCCGAAGACCAGGTCTGCTCCGGCACCGATTCGCGCTGCGGCGTGAACGCGGTGCCGGACTGTACTTCGTGCATGTGTCCCAGCGCGTCCTGTGCCGCCCATGGCACCAGGCGTTGCCATAGCGCCGCTGCCTGATCGGCACGGCCGGAACGCCACATGCGTTCCGATGCTGCAGCGGAACCCAGACCCCACACGCTGCCGCGCGAGTACGCTTCGGGATCGTAGTCTTTGGCGCTGGTCGGCTTGCTGCGCAGGCCCCAGGCGGTGAGGTATTCGGGCGAGGCAAGGTGGTCGAAGGCGGCGGCGGCTTCCTCCGGCGTGGCTACGCCCGATGCGATCGCCGCCAGATCGGCACGACTGAAGCTTTCGCCCGGTTCGCCGGATCGGTGGAAGCCGCTGATCCAACGCCCCGCTTCTGTGTCGCGGTAGCGGGTGCGGATGCTGGCGCGTGCGCGTTCCGCTGCGGTTTTCGCCTGCGCAGCAAGCTTGGCATCGCCCATCGCTTCGGCCAGCCCCGACATCGCACTGGCCGCATCCGCCCAGGCGGCGGATAAGGTCAGTTCGTCGGTCAGGCGATCCTGTTCGTTGCCGCTCATCTTGTCGTGCGGCACGCGCGGCAGGCCGTCGCCGGCGTCCAGCGTGGACAGGCAGTACTGATAGGCCTTCTGCACCTTGGACCAATGCTCGTGCAGGAAGGCGTCGTCGCCGCTGGCACGGTCGTATTCGGCCAGCACCTCGAGGAACTGGAAGGCGATGTCGACATGCACGTACATGTAGTCGTAGTCCTTCGCCCAATCCACGAAGCCGGCGCTTTGCGACATCTCGTGCCAGAGCATGCCGTTGTCGGGATGCTGGTAGCGCAGGATGAAATCCAGTTCCTCGGCGGCGCGCCTGTATTGGCCTTCGTGGACCAACGCACGCGTGGCGACCAGACCGTCGCCGGCGAAATACCAGGCGTATTGCGGACGGCGCGCACCGTGCGAGGGTCCGTAGCCGGCTACCAGTCCGCAGCCGAGCCGCGCGTTGCAGGTCCACGCCTGCTCCAGCGCGATCTGCGCCCAGCGCAGGGCGCGGTTGGTGTCGGCGTCTGGCGTGGTGATTTTCATCCGTTGGGAGAAATCGAAACGCTTCGCGCCTTCTTCGTCGGCGATTCCGGCCGAGCGCAACAGGGCGGCGGTCGTGGCGTGAATGTCCTCGTTCTTTTCGCTCTGCCCGGCGAAGATCAGGCTGGCGCAGTGGCCGACGACGCAGGGATACGGCTCGAGTTGCAGGAAGACAGGGCGGCCGAATTCGCTGTCGCGGCGGTCGTTGTCGGGTTGCGTGTGATCGCTGGCCTGCGGCGAAGAAACCAGCGCCTTGAATCGCTTGCCGGGTTCGCTCAACAGGAAACCTTTCGCGCCTTCGTCCCACGCGATTTCCTGGCCGCCGACCGCGGCCGGCCACATCAGGTTGAGCGAGGGGCGGAAGTTGGCGCGTATCCGCAAATCGCCGCTGCCTTCCAGTATCTGGAATTGGACCCACACCCCCGGTTCCCGTGCCTGCGTGGCGATGCGCTCGCGCACCTGGAAATCCGGGCCGGTGTAGATGCGGGTGACGCCCAGGGGATCGACTTCGACTGAGCTGAGCAAGGTGATGCCGGGCACGGGTTCGGCGCCGGGTTGGATAAAGTCCAGCGTGTAGCCGGAGGCGATCTGCAGGGGAAAGGTCCAGAACTCCAGGCCGTCTTCGGAGTAGCCGCCAGCGAAGGCGCGTAAGCCGTGGGCGGCCACATAGCGATCTTTCCGCGCCTGCGTCGTCGACCAGACTGGAAGATCGGACTCGGAACGGGAGGAAGCCGCAGCAACGTCATCGGCGGCAATCGCCGTGCTGCTTGCGCCGATGAGCACGAGAAGTACAGCCAGCGAGCGGAGCATGGATTGCCTCGGCGTGATGCTGTCGTGCCGGCGAAGAATCATGCACGGCACTCCAGCCCGGGTAGAGCGCTCTTCATGCGGACTACGTCACTCGCTCGCCGTGCTCCCGAGTTCGTACAGGTAATCGACGTACGACATCACTGCGCCGTCGAAGCCTTGCACCTTCGGGTTGTTGGACTCGATCAGGAAAAACTCGTCGGGTGCGTGCGCACCGCCACCGTGGCCAAGGCCGAAGTGGCCCGACGGAAGCGACAGGGGCGGCTGCGTGAACACGAAACCCGGGTACGAGCCCGCCAGTCGCGGCCACAGGAGCGGTTCGACGCCACTGCGGCGCAGCACCGCCAGTTGCGCCTGAATCAGGCGCGAGTCGGCATCGGTGGTGGTCGGGTCGTAGCCGCCGCTGACGTTGACGGCGACGTCGCCGTAGCCGCGCTTGGCCAGATGCGCCTTCAACGCCGCCACCGCGCCGTCCCGCGTCATCGGCGGCACCAGACGCATATCGATCTTCGCCACTGCGCGATACGGCAATATGGTCTTGCCACCCACGCCCGTGTAACCACCCACTAGACCCTGGATGTTGACCGTCGGCTGCGCGACAAGACGCTCGTTGGCCTTTTCCCAGGACAGATCGTCGATCCAGTGCGGCACGCCCAGCGACTTCTTTGCGGTGGCCTCATCGCGCGCGGCCACCGACTTGGCGATCATGGCGCGCGCTTCCGCGGTCAGCGGCGTAGGCGCGGGGAAGCCGTCGATGGCCACGGTGTTGCCGTCTTCCGATACCAACGTGTCCAACGCCTTGACCAGGCGCCATGCCGGGCTGTCGACCATCGCCTTCAGCGACGAATGCACATCTTTCGCTGGCCCGCGGCCCCATGCGTTGCCATCGGCCACCAGTTCCAGCTCGACCACGCCCTTGGCGCCGAGATTGACCGTCACCGAACCTTTGGGGTCCTGCAACCCCATCGGCATGAACACGCCGATGCTTTTCTTCAGCGCGGCCTGGATATCCGGCCGCAGCACCAGGTCGGCGATATTCGGCGAGCCAATCTCCTCTTCGCCTTCAGCCACCAGGACCAGGTTCACCGGCATCTTCTGATTGGCATCGCGGATCGCCTGCAGCGCTGTCAGGAAGGCCATCTCCGGCCCTTTCTGATTGGTCGCGCCGCGACCGACCATCGCCTTGCCCAGGCCCGGCTTGTCGACGAAGCGCGCTTCCAGCGGAGGCGACGACCATTCCGCGGGGTCGTATTGTTTGACGTCGTACATGAAATACACGCCGACGGTGTTCGGCGCACCCGCATCGAGCGTGGCATACACGCCGGGCTTGCCGCGGGTCTCGACAACCTCGACGTGTTGAAAGCCCGCATCGCTCGCCAGCTTCGCCATGTACTCGGCGCCCTGCTTCGCATTACGGTCTTCGGCCGCGATCGATGGCAACGCGATCCAGTCCTGCAACGCCTTCACCGCCGCATCGTGACGCTGGGTAATCTGCGCCTGGATCGCGGCGCGGTCCGGTTCGGCAGCCTGCACCGCGCCCGCCGTCAACAGGGCCAGCGCGGTCATTCCCAGTGCGCTGCAACGCGCACGCCGCCCAAAAACCGATGCTTCCATACCTCGTTCCCCTGCAGTGATGGTGGCCTGAGTCTACCGTCGGATCGGCCGGGTGGACCGTGAACGTCGTACCGGGATGAGCCAAAAAACCTGAAGACGCGAACCGGCGTTGCGAGATGCAGCGTTCTCGTTCAACGATGCGGACATCAGAACGAAGTTCGATCTTCGGCAGAACATACAGGGCGGGCTCAAGCCCGTCGCATGATGCCTAAGCTATGGGGCCCATGCCGCTCTTCATTCCAAAACGCGGATGTAATCCGGCTTGGCCACCATCACCTGCGTCTGGTAATAGTATTTATTGCTCCGCACGCCGCCGACGCTGAAATATATCTTCACCTGGCTGGCGGCGCCCAGCACGACGATGTCCTTGCCCTTCAGGAATTCATCCGGCGCACTGCCCTGCTTGCGCTTGAACGCGGACTCGACCTCCGGACTGAAGACCAGCGAAAGGTTGCGTGCGTCGCGATAGTCGGTTTCCGAATTGAGATAAAGATAATTGCGGTCGCGGCCGCTGGCCTGCACTTTCATCACGAACAAACCGGGCGCCCGGCCTTCTGCCTCGGCAGCCAGTACTCCCGCAACCTTGGCGGGAATACGTTCGCCTTCGCCGGTCAGCAGCATCGCTTCCAGCACGGGAAGCACGGCTTTGCCGCCCCCGCACATTTCATTGATCACCTCGGACGGCCCGTGGGGCAGCACCTTACGAGCGGCCGCAAATGGTTCGTCGGCCAGTTTGTTGCCATCCAGGGCCAGTGTGGCCCATTTGCGGTACAGGGCCGCAGCCAGAGCCAGCCGCGCAATACCGTAGTCCATGAGGTCGCGGGCCTTGGTCGCTTCGATGATCGCTCCTTCGGCATCGTCGCGCCAGCACAGCAGGAAGCCCGCATAGTCGCCATGCGCCCAGGCGCTGGCGGGGTCGGCCGCAATATTGGCTCGGTACAAGGCGTCGGCGTCGGCAAGCCGGTTGTTGCGCTTGTAGTACTTGATCAGGCCCAGCTGCGCCGCTTCGTTCGTGCGGGGATTGGCATTGTCCGCCAATACTTTCCTGTAGCGCGCCACCGCTTCGTCCTGGCGATTTTCCTGCAGCAGCAGGGCGGCCCAGTTGAGGTCCAGCCATGGATCGTCCGTTCCCAGCTGGCCGGCTTTCTGTAGCGCGGCCTTCGCCTGCGCGGGTTTGTCCATCAGGCGATAGACGTGACCTTGCAGGACATAGGCGCGGGCGTAGTCCGGTGCGATCTCCAGCGCCTTGTCCAGGGCCTTTTCGGCGGCCTCGAGAGTGCCGGGTTCGAACGATTCTCCGCTGCGGTGGCCGTCGATGAGGTAGTAGCTCGCATACAGCCGGTAAGCATTGGCCGAACGCGGGTCGTCGCGCAGCACGCGATCGAGCTCCGCCTTGGCTTCAACCAATCCGTCCCCCTGTCCGCCCCAGGAGTCCAGCAGCGATTCGGCGCGATCCAATCGTGTCTTGGACTCCGCAGATGCGCTGGGCGTTTCGGCTTGGGCGGCGGAAGCCACGCGCGGAAACATCGCTCCTGCGAAACCGGCCAACATCAACAATAGAAAGTACCGCAGCGACCCTTCCCTTCTGTTCGACATCCATGCATCCCCATGACAGACGGCGTCTAGAGTGGCTTGCGGCTCGTGATTGTCAAGCAATCAGCCCCAAGTCCGTCCCGGCTTAATGTAGCGACTGGGGTTAACTAGCCTTACGCGCGTTGTGTGAGCGCGCGGGAACACCCCTTCTCCCCTCGTGGGAGAAGAGCCTGCCCCGTACTTGATACGGGGTGGCGCGCAGCGCCGGAAGAGGGGGCGAGCGGAGAAGAGGTAATTGAGAACACGAAACCCACACAACAAGCGACTCGACTGTGATCAGACAAAGCAGTCTGAAGCCCCCAGTCTCCGCTCAACCCCTCTCCCGCCGCGCAAGCGCGTCGACCTCTCCCACAAGGGGAGAGGTGGAATCAGAAACAGATTCTGCGTGGGTGTGCAGTGCATAGGGCGGGCTCAAGCCCGCCGCATGATGCCCGAGCTACGGACCTGATAGACCGGCTGGATCGGCTCAACGACCCTAGCCCGACTTTCGCTGCGCTGGTCCCGGGCTACGTTACTGGCGTGCAGCCGCAACTTAGTGTCTGCTTCACACTCTTAGTCACCTTGCGAGGAACTCCATGCGAAACCGGATCGTCCACTTGGGCTGCGCAGTCCTGCTGACAGCCGCACTCGCTGGGTGTACGCGGGAAGATCCCGACTGCGCGGCTGCCGGCAAAGCGCTCTCCGATGCTGCGTATCGCGAGCAATTGAAGGCGACTGTCCAGCGCTTGTTCGATGCGGGGGAGCTCGGTGAGATCAACACGCTGGTGAGGCCAGGCACGCCGCCCGGCCTCCCCGGCAGGTACGGTGTCGCTGTCGCGCCCGAGTTCAACGCGGTGGCGTCCAAGCCCCTGTACCAGCGGACAATCTTCGACGCTCGCGACCACCTGGTTGCGGTGTTCGTGGGCTGGGCTGCAGGCAAGGGAGTGGTCGTGGACTTGGCGAACGAGGATGGTGTCGTGCCGGCGGGCACCCTCGCCCCGATGACCGACTACGGAGATGGCGTCCAGCTGGTTTGTTCTCCACAGGACTAGTTGCCGCGGCCTCGACAGTCTGTCGGCCCTGCGCCTTTCTTGGGGATCCATGCCAGCAAGGGGCCCGGGTTTCATCTATGGCTCTACCCGGGCTACGTCACTGTTGAATAAAGAGCACGAGATGGTCGGCAGTCAGTCGCGACCCACAAACTGCCTTGATCGGTCGTCGCATGCGGTGGGCCCGGGCCCACCCTATGAATCCCACCACCAACCGTACATAGGGCGGGCTCAAGCCCTCCGCATGATGCCCGACCTACGGGGCCTACGGATCTACACTTCATGGAGTTACCCGCTTTACGCGCATTGCCTATGGATCCGAACATCAGGATTCATTTCGCAAAAGCATCCAATAGCACCGAAACCAATACCGCCTCGAAAGAAGACATGTCGGCATAGTTGCGTACTCGCTCCACATCTCCCGCTTGATGAAGAACTGTGCCGATTGCAGCAATGAGGGCTACTGGTGTATCGGTACTCTGAGCAAGCCCAATTTCAAAGTAACAACTCGGACGTTCTAGTGAAAGATCCGCAATAACAAGCTCGCTTTTCTTAATATCTTTAAGTGCAGAAGCAACCGAAAAAGAGGGCCGACTATCCAACGGAAAGAAGAAGTCAACTTCGTGCAGGGCCGAGAGGTTGGCCAAAACCTGACGCTTCAGTGAGTAATCTGGATCACTTCGCACTGGAGAGATGTAGTAGACAAGCATTACGATGGTCCAGAGGCGGGGGCGCTTGCTGCAGCGGGGTCTACCTTCTTAAGGATGGGCGACGTTGTCCACCTTTGTGCAGCAACAACAAGAATGCAAACAAAAATTGCAGCGAACAGTACGAAAAAAGCCTTCGGAATGAAGTACTCGATGTTGGATGACTTTAAAGCAATCAGATTCGTCTTTCCCATCTCATGGAGCGCATTTAGTTCACTTAATCTCTTCCATTCCTTATCAAACGGACAAAAAGAAGTAACAGCACCAGGATTCGACGAGTCGAAAGCGATCCTCGGAGCCATTTCATTCAACACATCAAACTTTGCGTTGTTCAAGAATTTGAAGTCGCGAATCTGAGCGATCCAGAGCACACAAAAAAGAGTGGCCATAATGCACAGAAGCACATCGGCAGAAATCCCAACCCAGAACAGCTTAAAGTTCAGCAAGCTCCAATTCGATATAGTTGCTATGGCGACCAAAATGGCGATGCATATGGAGTAGTTCCAACGATTTGTTTCAATCCTACGGTCGGTAACTTTCTCTGTAGACTCGTAGTACAGTTTGAATTCTTCGAAAGAGTGCTGTGTGTTTTTCTGCTCTGTACTCATGACGCGGTGCGCTCCCAATTCCTTCGGTTGTTGCTGCAACGTATCCTCTTCTTAGCTATTGGCTCGAATGTCATTTCACCTATTTATCACACCAGCTGAACAGCTTCTACCTATTCCACCTTCAAACCGTCAATGAGTTAGGGGCAACGCGTGTAGGCCACCCCTACGGCTCACCCACCATCGGCAACTTCAACCCCATCTCTTTTGCACACTCCTTCGCAATCTCATACCCCGCATCCGCATGCCGCATAACCCCGGTCCCCGGATCGTTCCACAACACCCGTGCAATCCGCTTATCCGCTTCAACCGTACCGTCGCACACGATCACCACCCCAGAATGCTGCGAATATCCCATCCCCACCCCGCCGCCGTGATGCAATGAAACCCACGTAGCCCCGCCGGCCACATTCAACATCGCATTCAACAACGGCCAATCGCTCACCGCATCGCTACCGTCCTTCATCGCCTCCGTCTCACGATTCGGCGAAGCCACGCTGCCCGAATCCAGATGATCGCGCCCGATCACCACAGGCGCACTCAACTCGCCATTGCGCACCATCTCGTTGAACGCCAGCCCCAGCTTATGGCGCAGGCCCAAACCCACCCAGCAGATACGCGCCGGCAGACCCTGGAAACTGATCCGCTCGCGCGCCATGTCCAGCCAGCGGTGCAGATGCGCATCGTCGGGAATCAACTCCTTCACCTTCGCATCGGTCTTGTAGATATCTTCCGGATCCCCGCTCAACGCCACCCAGCGGAACGGGCCCACGCCCCGGCAGAACAACGGCCGCACATACGCCGGCACGAAACCCGGAAAATCGAACGCGTTCTTGCAACCCTCGTCGAACGCCATCTGCCGGATGTTGTTGCCGTAGTCGAACACCGGAATGCCCTGCTTCTCGAATTCCAGCATCGCCTCCACATGCACACGCATCGACTTCTTGGCCGCGTCGCGCACCTTGTCCGGATGGGTCTTCTGCTCCAGCAACCAGTGCTCCACCTTCCAATCGATGGGCAGATAACCGTGCACCGGATCGTGCGCGCTGGTCTGATCGGTCACCGCGTCCGGGCGCACGCCCATGCGCACCAGCTGCGGCAGGATCTCCGCCGCGTTACCCAACAGCGCGATGGACTTGGCCTCGCCCGTCTGCGTGTAAGCGCGGATGCGCGCCAGCGCGTCGTCCAGGTCGGTGGCCTGCTCGTCCACGTAGCGCGTGCGCAGGCGCATGTCGATGCTCTTCTGCTGGCATTCGATGTTGAGACTGCACGCGCCGGCCAGTGTGGCCGCCAGCGGCTGCGCGCCGCCCATGCCGCCCAAGCCGGCGGTGAGGATCCAACGCCCTTTCAACGAACCGCCGTAGTGCTGGCGGCCCATTTCCACAAACGTTTCGTAAGTGCCCTGCACGATGCCCTGGCTGCCGATGTAGATCCAGCTGCCGGCGGTCATCTGCCCGTACATCATCAAACCCTTCTTATCGAGTTCGTTGAAGTGCTCCCACGTGGCCCAGTGCGGCACCAGATTGGAATTGGCGATCAGCACGCGCGGCGCATCGGCGTGGGTGGGGAAAACGCCGACCGGCTTGCCGGACTGCACCAGCAGGGTCTCGTTGTCCTCCAGATCGCGCAGCGATTGCAGGATGGCGTCGTAGCAGGCCCAGTCGCGCGCGGCGCGGCCTATGCCGCCGTAGACCACCAGCGAGGTGGGGTCCTCGGCCACTTCCGCATCCAGATTGTTCTGCAGCATCCGGTACGGCGCCTCACTGAGCCAGGACTTGCAGGTGAGCCGTGAGCCGCGCGGGGCGCGGATGACGCGGGAGGGGTCGTGCCTGTCGGAAGCGTGGCGCGGGTCGGACATGTGGAAATCCAGTTGCAGATGTAACCCCATTATCGGTGGGAGCGCCGTCCCGGCGCGAGCTCTCCCCGCCCGGCCAAGGCAAAAGCTCGCGCCGGGACGGTGCTCCCACAGAAATGACGGGTGTCGTGGCAGACTTGGCCCATGCGCCCATCTATCCCGACCCTGCTGATCTCCCTCTCGCTGGCCCTCTGCCTGAACGCCACCGCGGCCCAGCCGCAACCGCGCGTGCTGGTCTTCACCAGGACCACCGGCTGGCACCACGACTCCATCCCCACCGCGATTGCTGCGCTGCAACGATTAGGCGCACAGGAGGGCCTGGCGGTGGACCACAGCGAAGACGCGAGCGATTTCAACGACAAGAACCTGCAGCGCTACCGCGCCGTAGTCTTCGCCAACACCACCGGCGACGTGCTGGACGCGACGCAGCAGGCGGCGATGGAAAGTTTCGTGCGCGCGGGCGGTGGCTACATGGGCGTGCATTCGGCTGCCGACACTGAGTACGACTGGCCGTGGTACGGGCAATTGGTAGGCGCGTGGTTCAAGGGCCACCCGCCGGGGCTGCAGACCACCAAGGTGGTGTTCGAACGCGACGGCGTCCCTACCGCGTCTGCGTGGACGGTGACCGATGAGATCTACAACTACCGCAGCAATCCGCGCAGCATGGTGCAAGTAACCGCCACGGTGGACGAGCGTGATTACCAGGGCGGCACCATGGGCGCCGACCACCCTATCGCGTGGTGCCACAGCTACGACGGCGGACGCGCGTGGTACACCGGCCTGGGACACGAGATCAAGCTGTACGCGGATCCGCAGTTCGAAGCGCAACTCAAGCGTGGGCTGCGTTATGCGGTTCGGCTTTCGGACGAATGCTGAGGGCTTGGGTAAGGCGACCACCCGAAACTTGTCATCCCGAGCGTAGCGAGGGATCTGCTTCACCGCTCGCGACAGCAGATCCCTCGCTGCGCTCGAGACGACGCTGCTTCAGTGAACCGCCGGATCCAGCCTGCGGATCGCGTCGCGCAGGTCGACGGCGCCTGTGCGGTCGATATCGTCGCGGTTGTACGCCCTGCCGGTGGCATTGGCGCACTTGCGGCCCTTGCCGTCGGCGCGGATCACTCGCGAGCCGGTGTATTTCAGGCAATTGCGGTCGGCGATTTCGTCCTTGGCGTCGGCCTTGTTCCGATGAGTCGGCATTTCTGCTTGCGCTTCAGTCGACGTGTCGGTGGAAGCCGCAGAAGCGGTCTGTGGAGCGGCGGGATTGGTGGCAGCGGGTGCCGCGGTCTGTGCGGAAGCGGCGAATGCCAGACCCAGCAGCGCGGCGGTAAGAGCAAGGCGTTTCATGGGGACCTCCTGCGCAGCAAGCGCACTGAAGTGATATGCATGGGTTATACGCGCCCAGGCATTTACCGGTCGCAACCCCCTCCATCCGCATTCATAAACGCCTCAGGCCGCAACGCAGGCCTTGCCGCTGCCTTGGCGGAATGCCTTCACTGCCGCTGCGTCTGCAGGTTCTGGACGATTGCCGTCGTCGAAGATCACCCGCCACGCGCCGTCCGCTTCCTGCTGCCAGACCGATCTGAAACGCCCATGCCGGATTTTTCCCGTCGCCGGATCCTGGTACAGCGCGGGCCCGGTTGAAAAAGCGGTACGGCCATCGCCGCCCACGGTTACCAGGTCCGGATACCACTCCAGCTTGATCGCACTGCCGTCGACTATGCCCTTCCACTCCTCAACGATCTTTTCGCGGCCGATGCTGGGTTGGCGCTCCACGCCGAACGCCGCCCGGGGATGCAGATGCTCGGCGAAGGCGGAAGCATCGTGGTCGGCGACCGATTGAGCGAAACTTAGCTCGCGTTGCCAGACCTGGCACCGTGCGATATCGGCGGGCGCGGAAGACGGAGCTTCCGCCGCCGATGCGAGCGGCCAGCACAAGGCCAGCACCGCCATGCAGGAGATCCTTCGAATCTGTGTCATGCGTGCCTGTGTCATGCGTGATACTCCAGAGTCTGCCAAGCTTGACGCATAAGATTCTCACGACGATCGCCTATGCACCCGCCATTCTTCAGGCTTGCGTGGCTGGCCGCTTTGCTGTTGTTGGCGGGCTGCACCACCACCCCGGCCCGAACCGCCGCCGCCCGAACCGCTTCAGAGCCCGCACCGTTGCTGTTGATTTCCATCGACGCCCTGCGCGCCGACTACCTGGACAAGGGCGACACGCCGCACCTGGACCGCCTGGCCCGACAGGGGGTTCGCGCCGAATGGATGAATCCCTCCTACCCGGCCCTCACCTTCCCCAACCATTTCACCCTGGTCACCGGTTTGCGCCCCGACCGTCACGGCGTGGTGCACAACACCATGCGTGAAGAAGGCCTGGGCAATTTCCGCGTCGCCGATCTGACCGCGGTGGGCGACGGGCGCTGGTGGCGGGCCGAACCGATCTGGGTGGGCGCCGAAAAAGCCGGCTTGCCGACCGCCATCTGGGCGTGGCCCGGCAGCGCGGCGCAGATCGATGGCGTACGCCCGACACGCTGGAAGCCGTACGACGAATCGGTGCCCGCCGCGCAACGCGCCGACGAGGTGGCCCGCTGGCTGGAAGAACCCGCCATCACCCGCCCGCGATTTGCCGCGCTGTATCTGGAAATGGTGGATGGCGCCGGCCACGAGCACGGCCCGCAAGCACCGCAGACGCGCCAGACCGTGCGTGAAATCGATGCGGCTGTCGGCCGCCTGATCGATGCGCTTGCGGGTAAAGGCCTGCTGGACCGGATGAACGTAATCGTGGTGTCCGACCACGGCATGGCGGCGGTGCCGCCCGGCCAGGTGGTAGCGGTGGAGGACATGGTGCCGGTGGAAGATGCCGTCGTTATCAGCATCGGTCAGTCGGTCGGCATAGCTCCGCGCGCCGGACGCACGGAGGCGACGGAAAAGCGCCTGCTCGGCCGCCATAACCACTACCAATGCTGGCGCAAGAGCGAACTGCCCGCGCGCTGGCATTACGGCCGCAATGCGCGCGTACCGCCGATCGTTTGCCAGATGGACGAGGGCTGGGACGCTATTCCGGCAGCCGCTGTGGCCAAACGCGCACTTGCCGGCACTCGTGGCTCGCACGGCTACGATCCTGCGTTGGCTTCGATGCGCGCGACTTTCATCGCGCGCGGGCCGGCCTTCCGCAAAGGCGTGGTGATCGCTCCCTTCGACAATGTGGATGTGTATCCATTGATGGCCAGATTGCTGGGCATACCGCCGCGCGAAAACGACGGCGATATCGCGCCGTTGCTGCCTGCGCTGGAAGCGGACAAGCAAGATCGCTAGGTATCGGTTTGGCAATCGTTCCCAACTCTGTCCGTGATGGGCCTGTCGAACTCCCGTTCATAGTGAGTTTCTTCAGATCCGTTCGAACGGATTTCTTATCCGGCTTCAGCACCCAGCATTGATGTCCGAAAACGGCGAGTTCGTCCCGCAAACCGATGCTAACCTGCCCCCATGGAAAACAACGGCGCCTTCACTGCACTGGACCCGCGCGTCTGCGAACAGGCTCGCCTTAGCCGCGATGCGCGTTTCGACGGACTGTTTTTCATTGCGGTGAAAAGCACCCGTATCTATTGCCGGCCTATGTGCCCGGCGCCGTCCCCCAAACCGGTCAACATCACCTATTACGGCAATGCGGCAGCGGCCGAAGCCGCCGGCTATCGTCCCTGCCTGCGCTGCCGTCCTGAACTGGCACCGGGCGACGGCGCATGGCGACGCGGCGATGAGGCCGTGGCGCGCGCATTGAAACTGATCGACCAGGGTCTATTGGCGGAACAACCGCTGTCGGCGCTGGCCGAACGCGTGGGACTGGGCGAGCGTCAGTTGCGCAGGCTGTTCACCGACCGCTTGGGCGCCGCGCCGATAGGTGTGCACGGCACACGCAGACTGTTGTTCGCCAAACAACTGCTGACCGAAACCGCCTTGCCCATCACCGAAGTGGCGCTGGCTTCCGGCTTCGGCAGTCTGCGGCGATTCAACGCCACTTTCCTGGAAGCGTACCGGATGGCGCCGCGCGATCTGCGCCGCCAGACCGTGATTTCGCAGGAAGGTACGCTGGTGCTGCGGTTGAGTTACCGGCCGCCTTACGACTTCACCGCAATGCTGGATTTTCTGCGCGGGCGTGCCTTGCCCGGCGTTGAATCGGTGGACGAACACAGCTATGCGCGTGTGATCGGTCCGGCCAGCGCGCCGGGGTGGTTGCGTGTGAGCGCGTGGCCGAACGGCGAACATGCCCTGAAGTTGGAGCTGCACGGCGTTGCGCCGACACGGCTGCTGGATATCGTCAATCGGTTGCGGCGCATGTTCGACCTGGACGCCGACCCGAACGCCATCGGTGCGGCGTTGTCGCACGATCCGCGTCTGCGGCCCCTGTTGAAGAAGCGTCCTGGTCTGCGCTTGCCCAGCGGCTGGGACGGTTTCGAGATCGCCATGCGCGCCATCATCGGCCAGCAGATCAGCGTGGCGGCGGCGCGCACGTTCACGGCAAGACTGGCGCAGGAATTCGGCGAAACGATGGCGGAGGGTTTCGCGCCCGGTTTGCGTCATCTTTTCCCCACCCCGGAAGTATTGGCCGATGCCGATCTCACCCGCATCGGCCTGACCCGCACGCGCGCCGACACCGTACGCACCGTTGCCCGCGCGGTGCTGGACGGACGTGTGGATTTCCGCAGCGAACGCATGCTGGACGATTTCATCGCCCGTTGGGTAGCGCTACCCGGGATTGGGCCATGGACCGCGAACTACATCGCCATGCGCGCGCTGGGGCACCCGGATGCGTTTCCGGCCGACGATCTGGTTCTGCAGAAAGCGGTGCCGACCGATGGATCGCGCATGACCGCCAAAGCATTGACCGCGCGAGCCGAATCGTGGCGACCGTGGCGGGCTTATGCGGTGATCCAGGTGTGGAAGGATTCGATGGGTGCGACCAAACCGCTGGCCGGGAACAAAATCGAACGCAAGAAGAAAAAAACCGTCATTCCCGCGAAGGCGGGAACCCAGTGACTTTCGCTCTTCGCGGCACTCATCATCACCAACAGCAAGCAAAGTCGCTGGGTTCCCGCCTTCGCGGGAATGACGGTTTCTCTATTCATTATGTTGGAGGATTGAAATGATCCGCTATCAATACATCGACAGCCCGGTCGACCCCTTACTGCTTGCAGCCGATGAACACGGCCTGCAACTGATCGAGTTCCACACGCCACGGCATCCCATGTCGCGCCTTGTGGAGTGGAGCGAAGGCGACAACGCAGTGTTGCAGGCCACCCGCGCGCAGCTGGAAGAATATTTCTCCGGAGCCCGCCAACAATTCGACCTTCCACTGGCGCCGCAAGGCACGCCCTTCCAACAGGAGGTCTGGCACACGCTGGCGACGATTCCTTATGGCGAGACCATCAGCTATGCGCAGCTCGCTCAACGCGTCGGCAAGCCTACCGCGATGCGCGCGGTAGGCGCGGCCAACGGACGCAACCCTCTGCCCATCGTGCTGCCCTGCCATCGCGTGATAGGCGCCGACGGATCGCTGACCGGCTTCGGTGGCGGTTTGCCGACCAAACAGTTCCTGCTGGAGCTGGAAGGCGCACTGGCGCGTGCCGACGACCTGTTTGCACATTAGCGGGTAGGTGCGAGGTAGGGGCGAGGTAGGAGCGACGTGAGTCGCGATTGGAGAGAGCCATGTGTTCGCGGCTCACGTCGCTCCTACGCCGCTCCTACGCCGACGAAGGAACCCGCAATCCGCGCTAAGCTCAGTCCGCAAGCAGGCCGGCCACGACCTGGCGATAACGCTGTGCGATGGCATCACGATCGAGGTGGCGACCGTCGGCCACCACCTGCCGACCTCCGACATGCGACTCGCGTACCGCGGGGCGATTGCCGCTGAAGATCCAGCGATCGATGACGTCGTCCGCCTGCGCTCCGGCGAAGATCGGCGCGTCGGTTTCCAGCAAGACGAAATCGCTCGCCGTGTCCTGCCTCGTCGCCTGCGGCGCACTGGCTAGCGCGCCGCGCAACAACGTTTCGCCGACGCTGCTGGAGTCGGCGCTTACCGCGATGTTGCGGTGGCGCGTGACCAGGCGCTGGCCATATTCCAGCCAACGCAGTTCTTCCACCGGCGATACCGAGATGTGCGAGTCCGAACCGATGCCCCAGGCGCCGCCCGCGTCCAGATAGGCGCGCAATGGGAACAGACCATCGCCCAGGTTGGCCTCGGTGGTCGGGCAGATCGCTACGGTGGCGCCGCTGGCCGCGAGCTGCTTGGTCTCCACCGGGGTCAGATGGGTGGCATGCACCAGGGTCCAGCGCGAATCGACTTCGAAATTCTGTTGCAGCCATTCCACCGGCCTTGCGCCACGCAACGCGAGGCAGTCCTGCACCTCGCCGATCTGTTCGGCGATATGGATATGCAGCGGCGCATCCACTGGCAATGTCGCCAGTACTTCGCGCATGGCCGCTTCCGGCACCGCGCGCAGACTGTGGAACGCGCAGCCGATGCGCAGCTTGTCGTTTTCTTCGGCACGCAGGATTTGCAGCAGGCGCAGGAAGGCCTCGACATCGTGACCGAAGCGCTGCTGGCGTACGGACAAAGCGCGGCCGTCGAAACCGCCGGTCATGTACAGCACCGGCAGCAGGGTCATCCTGATGCCGGTGTCGCGCGCGGCGGCGATCAGCGCGCGCGACATCGCTGCCGGATCGTCGTAGGGGCGACCGTCGGGCGCGTGGTGCATATAGTGGAATTCGCAGACGCTGGTATAGCCGGCCTCCAGCATTTCCGCGTACAGCTGGGTGGCCACCGCATAAGTGCTGTCCGGATGCATGCGCGCGGCGAACCGGTACATGGTTTCGCGCCAGGTCCAGAAGCTGTCCTCCGGATGCGTCTGGCGTTCGGCCAGTCCCGCCATCGCGCGCTGGAACGCGTGCGAGTGCAGATTGGGAATACCCGGAACGCGCCAGTGGCCCTGCGCGGTTTGCGATATCAGTGCAGACGGACTGGCAGGCGGTATGGACATGCGAGGTTCCCGATTGCCGGAAGGCGGATTGCGTTAGGCTAACGCGTCGCCGCTCTCCTGACACGCCTGTGAAACTACTGTTGTTCTTGCCGTTACTGGCGCTGCTGTGGCTTCTGGGGCGCGCGATGCGACGCAGCGGGTCCGGCGAGCGCTCTTCTTCGGAAACCGGCGCCAGCGGCGATGCCTCCGGCGGGTATGTCGGCGGTGCAGATAACAGCTGGGGCGACGGTGGTGGGGACGGTGGCGACGGAGGAGGCGACGGTGGTGGTTGATCGCCAGTCACCGGCACTCTGGGACGGCCTGATCCTGGGCGCGGACCTGGTTACGCTGGCAGGCGATGACGGATATGGAGTCATCACGCGCGGCGCCCTGGGCTGGCGCGACGGCGTGCTGCAGTTCGTCGGCGATGCCTCCACCCTGCCCGGTGACCCCGACCAGCTGGCGCGGAAAGTCATACAGGTCGAGGGCTGCATAACTCCCGGACTGGTCGACTGCCACACCCACGCGGTATTCGCTGGCGATCGCGCCGGCGAGTTCGAACAACGGTTGCGCGGCGTCAGCTATGAGCAGATCGCGCGCGATGGAGGCGGTATCGTTTCCAGCGTCCGCGCCACGCGCGAGGCAAGCGAGGAAGAACTGTTCGCCCAGTCGCTGCCGCGTGCGCGCGCCTTGCGCGACGATGGCGTGACCACGCTGGAGATCAAATCCGGCTACGGCCTGGACTTCGACAACGAACGCAAGATGCTGCGCGTGGCACGGCGCATCGGCGACGAACTGGGAATTACGGTGCACACCACGTTCCTGGGCGCGCATGCACTGCCGCCGGAGTTCCGGGGCCGGGGCGACGAATACATTGCTGCCGTCTGCGAATGGCTGCCGCGGCTGCAGGCGGAAGGATTGGTGGATGCGGTGGACGCCTTCTGCGAGCGCATCGGTTTTACGCTTGCGCAAACGCGGCGCGTGTTCGAGGCGGCGCGTGCGCTGGGCCTGCCGGTCAAGCTGCATGCCGATCAACTGAGCGATGGCGAAGGCGCTGCGCTGGTGGCCGAATTCGGCGGGCTTTCCGCCGATCATGTCGAGCATACTTCCGAAGCCGGCGTGCGGGCGATGGCGGCCGCCGGTACCGTAGCGGTGCTGCTGCCGGGCGCGTTCCACTGTCTGCGCGAGACCGTACTACCCCCACTCGATCTTTTCCGCCAACACGGCGTGCCAATGGCCGTGGCCACCGATTGCAACCCCGGCACCTCGCCTTTGCAATCATTGCGGCTGGCGATGTCGCTGGCCTGCACGCATTTCCGGCTGACGCCCGAGGAAGCCCTGCGCGGGGCCACACTCAACGCAGCACAGGCGCTGGGCTTACGCGATCGCGGAATGCTGCAGGTGGGCATGCGCGCGGACTTCGCGCATTGGAACATCCGTCAGCCTGCGGAACTCGCCTATTGGCTTGGCGGCAATTTGCTGGTTGCGAGTTACGCCGACGGAAAACCAGCCCACCTGTAGAGCCGAGCTTGCTCGGCTGCTGTTGGCGCTGAACACCAGGATCAAGAGCAGCCGAGCAAGCTCGGCTCTACAAGAGCGGGGGCAGAAACGAAAACGCGACGCCAGGCGTCGCGTTTTTGCGCATGACGGCGGTAAGCCGATCAGCTGGCTTTGGCCACCGTCTTCTTGGCCACGGCCTTCTTCGCCGGTGCTGCCGCCTTGGTCACGGTCTTCTTCGCGACAGGCGCGGCCGGACCGACGGCGACTTTGGAAACGTGCGTGCGTGCATTGCCGTAGCTAGCGATACTGCGCTTGCCTTTGGCGGTCCTGCGATCACCTTTGCCCATGGTTTGCTCCTGATTTAGCGGTTGCGCCTTGCGCGCGAGGCCGCAAAGCCTATCACGCAGGCCTCAATGAGCACAGCTGGCATCGTGTATATGCCAGTGGTTCAGGCGCAGATTGATGATGTGCGCCAGCCCCACCAGCGTACCGCCCAGGGTCATGACGATGGCGTGCACCACTACCCCATGATGCAGCGGCGGGTAGTAGGCGCCTGCCCAGAGCACCGCCAAGCCGACCAGCAACAGGCTGAGCGCCCGGAAAGCACGATGGCGGCGATAGCCCCAGAGCAGACTGAACAGGCCCAGCACGGTCACGAACAGCACGAAACCGCGCTCGAAACCGTCGCCCAGCCAGGCGGACAGCCCCAGCGACGGAATCGCCGCCAGCAAAAGCGGGGTCAGGGCGCAATGCACGGCGCAAATCATCGAGCCGGTGGCGCCAAAACGGTCTAGCAGGCTGCGGAAGCGGGAATCCATGGGTATCAGTATGACTTTCGGGAGGGGTCGTTTTCCAATATTGCTATATTATAACATCTGTCAACCCCTCCCACACCTCCGGAATAGTCCCGATGAATCCCAGCCCCGCGTACTCCCGCCACCGGCTAGCTATCGCCCTGGCCCTGGCCCTTTTCCCCGCCCTTGCCTGGGCCGACGGCGCCGATAGCGCGGAGGCGGCGGCCGCCGATGTGCCGCCCACCGATACGCGCCATACCGACGGCCAGCCTAGCGATCGTCACGTCAAGGACCTGGACAGCGTGGTGGTCACCGCCAGCCCCCTGCGGGACGCCGCCGACGCCTTGAGCAAGCCCGCGGAAGTCCTGACCGGCGAGCGCTTGGACGAAAGCCGCGCCGCCAGCCTGGGTGAGACCATTTCCAGCCTGCCGGGCGTGCAGAGCTCCAACTTCGGTCCCGGCGTCGGCCGCCCGATCCTGCGCGGACTGGACGGCCCGCGCGTGGCGGTGCTGAGCAATGGTTTGTCCAGCCAGGACGTGTCCACCGTCAGCCAGGACCACTCGCCGGCCGTCGAAGCCTTCCTGGCCGACCAGATCGAGGTGTTGAAAGGACCCTCCACCCTGCTCTACGGCAGCGGCGCCATCGGCGGCATCGTCAACGTGGTCGACGGGCGGATTCCCGAAGCGGCCATCGAAGGCGGCTTCAGCGGCCGCGCCGAAGTGCGTTTCGACAGCGTCAACGAAGGCAATACCGACCTGGTGCGCATTGACGGCGGCAACGACCGCTTCGCCCTGCACGCCGATGCCGTGTACCGCAACAACAAGGACTACGACACGCCGGACGGCAAGCAAGCCAATACTTTCATCGACACCAAGACCGGCGCGGTCGGCGGTTCGTTGCTGGGCGACTGGGGTTTCATCGGCGTGTCGGCTTCGCGCTTCGAAGACGATTACGGCAACCCCGGCGAACCGGGCGACTTCTTGGCCGCGGGCGAACGCGGCGTCTGGTTGAAGCTGCGCCAGGACCGCTACGACCTGAAGGGGGGACTGACCGATCCCTGGGGCGAAGGCAGCAGCCTGCGCTACAGCTTCGGCCACACCGACTACAACCACATCGAGTTTGAAGGCGAGGAAGTCGGCACCACCTTCACCAAGAACGCCAACGAAGGCCGCGTGGAAGCCGCGTTCGCGGAAATGTCGGGGTGGAAAACCGCAGTCGGCGTACAGGGCGGCCAGTCGACTTTCGCCGCGATCGGCGAAGAGTCCTTCGTCCCGGAGACCAGCACCCGCTCGCTGGGCGTGTTCGGCGTGGCCCGCAAGAATTGGAGCGATTTCCAGCTGGATCTGGGCGCGCGCATCGACAGCATCAAGGCCGATCCGGTCACTGGAACCGCCCGCGATTTCAAACCACTGAGCCTGTCGCTGGCCGGTGGCTGGCGGCTCAACGATCAATGGCGGCTGACCGCCAACCTGGACCACGCCGAACGCGCGCCGGCCGAGGAAGAACTGTTCGCCGACGGTCCGCACCTGGCGACCCTGGCCTATGAAATCGGCGACGCGAACCTGGGCAAAGAAAAGGCGAACCAGCTGGAATTCGGTCTGCAGTACCAGTCCGATTTCATGGACGCCAAGGCCTCGGTCTACTACAACCGTTTCGACGACTTCATCTACCTGGTCGATACCGGCGAGGAAACCGAATTCGAGGACGGCGAATTCCTCCCGATCCGCCAGTGGAGCCAGGCCGATGCGCGCTTCCGCGGCTTCGAGGGCGAGGCGACTTTCCATCTGGCCAACAACGACAACGGCGCCTGGGACCTACGCGTCTACGGCGACACGGTGCGCGGAACGCTGGCGGCAGGCGGCAATCTGCCGCGCATCGCGCCTTCGCGGTTCGGCACGCAATTGCGTTGGGAACGCGAGGGCTGGCGCGCTTCGCTGGGCGCGGTGCGCTACGACAAGCAGGACAAAGTGGCGGTCAACGAAACCCCCACCGCTGGCTACACGCTGGTCGACGCGCATGTCGCTTACCACCACGACCAGGGCAACACCGCATGGGAGCTATTCCTGGACGGCAGCAATCTGACCGGCGAAACCGCACGCGTGCACACTTCCTTCCTGAAGGATTCGGTGGTGCTGCCCGATCGCAACTTCTCGACCGGCATCCGATTGTTCTTCTGACGGCCATGCCGTGACTGGCGAGGCGGCTGCCCGAACGGACAGTCGCCTTTTTTTGTTGACAGTATAGGTGTATATACACTTAAATGACCGAATCGTACTGTAGGCGTATCCGAATGCCCTCCTCTTCCGACAGTGTCTGCACCTGTTTCCGCCTGCGCCGCGCCGCCCGCCAGGTGTCGCAGATATACGACCACGAACTCGCGGCGGCAGGCCTCAGCCTCAACGAATACTCGATCCTGCGCCACGCCGAGTACGGCGGCCCTCGCCTGCTGGGCGAACTGGCCGACTCGCTGGGCATGGAGCGCACCACGCTGACCCGCAATCTGAAACCGCTGCTGGAAGCGGGCTGGCTGAAGCAGGCGCGCGGCGAGGACGCGCGACAGCGGCTGATTTCCGTCACCGCCAGCGGACGCAAGCGCATCGCCAGCGCGAAGCCGCACTGGTTGCGCGCGCAGCAGCGCATCGAAGCCAGCTACGGCGCCGCTAGTACCGACCGTCTGCGCACGGACCTGGATCTGTTGGACAACGCATTGCGCCATGAATCGGAGAACGCCGCATGAACATCGCTACGAACGGACGCACCGCACCAGCGATGCACTGGGGATTGCTGCTGACCGCGGCGGCCATGCTGATGATCACCATGGGCGCGCGCCAGACCACGGGCCTGTTCGTGCAGCCCATCCACCAATCCACAGGCGTGGGTATCGCCGCGATCAGTTTCGCGCTGGCGATCGGCCAGTTCGTATGGGGCGCAGTGCAGCCTATTTTCGGCGCCATCGCCGACAAGCAGGGTTCGACGCGCATCCTGGTCGCCGGCGGCATCCTGCTTGCGCTGGGCATGGCGCTGACGCCTTTCATGTCTTCGCAATGGGGACTGATGTTCACCCTTGGGCTGTTGACCGCGGCCGGTGCGGGCGCGGGCAGCTTCTCCATCCTGATCGGCGCCACCGCCTCGCGGCTGGCGCCGGAGAAGCGGTCCTTCGCGGCCGGCTTCATCAATGCCGGCGGGTCGCTGGGGCAGTTCGTATTCGCACCGCTTGTGCAGCTGGCGATCAGCGCCGCGGGTTGGGGCGTGGCGATGTTCGGACTGGCTGCTGCTTCTCTGCTGACCTTGCCGCTGGCCTGGCCGCTGCGGCGCAAGCCTGCGGCTGCAGTATCGGGCGCAACCGATGCAGCCGCTGCGCCGCCGGCGGAAATTACCTTGCGCGAACAACTGCGCATCTCCTTGCGCGACCGCAGCTACTGGATGCTGCACCTGGGTTTCTTCACTTGCGGCTTCCACATCGCGTTCCTGGTCACGCATTTGCCGGGCGAGATCGCCTTGTGCGGTTTGCAACCGGGCGTGGCCGGCGCTTCGATCGCTTTGATCGGTTTGTTCAATGTATTGGGCAGCCTGGCCGCCGGCGCGCTGGGCCAGCGCTATCGGATGAAAATGATACTGGCGGCGATGTATGCGAGCCGTGGGGTGATGATCGTCATCTACCTGCTGTCGCCACCCACGCCGATGACGTTCTACATCTTCGCCGCCGCACTGGGTTTCACCTGGCTGGCGACAGTGCCACCGACGGCGGGCCTGATCGGCAAGCTGTTCGGCCCGCGTTATTTGGGCACCTTGTTCGGGCTGACGTTGCTGTCGCACCAGATCGGCGGATTCTTCGGCGCATGGCTGGGCGGCGTGGCGATAGAACGCTTCGGCGACTACACCTGGATGTGGTACGCGGACATCGCCCTGGCGTTGATCGCGGCGGTGGCGAACCTGCCCATCCGCGAAAAATCACCGCGATTGCAAGCGGCGATTGCCTAACACCGTAGGAGCGCCCCATGGGCGCGAGCTTTTTTGTCAGGTTCGATAGATCAAGAGCTCGCGCCCATGGGGCGCTCCTACGGATTTTCAGGCGGCGCAGCGGGCGCAGAGGCCGTGCACTTCCAGGGTCTGTGCCTGCGGCTGGAAACCGAGCGCTTTGGCGCGGGCTTCGAGCTGCGTGACCACTTCCCGGTCTTCCAGCTCCACCGCGCTGTGGCAGCGGTCGCAGATCAGGAACGGCACCGAGTGCTGATCGCTGTTGGGATGGTGGCAGGCCACGAACGCATTCACCGATTCCAGCTTGTGCACGAATCCGTTGGCCATCAGGAAATCCAGCGCACGATAGACGGTAGGCGGCGCATCGGCGCCCACGCCTTTCTGTTCGCGCACCAGCTCCAGCAATTCATAAGCCTTGACCGGCTTGCCGGCGTCGGCGATCAGCGAGAGCACGCGTGCGCGAATCGGTGTCAGGCGCAGGCCGCGTTCCTGGCAGGCGCGCTCCACCGCGGCGACGAAGCCGTGGGCGTCGTCGACGTGGTGCTTGGGATCGGTGCAGGAATGCTTCTGGGCCATGGTCGCAAGTAGGATTATGAGTCCACGGGTATCTTGATAAGCGCTGCATCGATGCGTTTCAAGGCCTGCTCGCGCCCGGCCAGGTAAACGGTCTGGGAAATATCCGGGCTGACCTGGGTGCCGGTGATCGCCACGCGCAGAGGCTGGGCCACTTTTCCCATGCCCAGACCCAGCGCGGCTGCTGTATCGTGGAGCGCGGCGGAAACCGACTCGACGGTCCATTCCACCGCGTTGGCCAGATGGTCGCGGGCGGCGACCAACGGCGCTGATGCTGCGGCGTTCAGATGTTTGGCGACCGCGGCTTCATCGTAATTCTCCAATGGCAGGTACCAGACCGCGGCTCTTTCGGCCATTTCCTTCAGTGTCTGCACACGGTCGCGCAGGGCGACGACGACATCGGCCGGCGCGGGGCCGTTGGCGGGCTCCAACCCCAGCTTGCGCAATTGATACTCCAGCTGCGGCGCGATGACCGCCGGGTCGTCGCTCTTGAGGTAGTGCTGGTTGACCCAGCCCAGCTTGTCCATGTCCAGGCGCGCGGCCTTGGAATTGACGTCTTCCACCGAGAACAGCTGGATCAGCTCCTCACGGGTGAACAGCTCCTGGTCGCCATGCGACCAGCCCAGCCGCGCCAGATAATTGATCAGCGCATGCGGCAGATAGCCGGCGTCCTTGTACTGCATCACATCGGCTGCGCCGGTGCGCTTGGACAGCTTGGCGCCCTCCGGATCCAGGATCATCGGCATGTGCGAGAACAACGGCACCGGCACGCCCAGCGCTTCATAGATATTGATCTGGCGCGGCGTATTGTTGATGTGGTCGTCGCCGCGGATCACGTCGGTGATGCCCATGTCGATATCGTCGACGACCACCGCGAAGTTGTAGGTGGGATAGCCGTCGGAACGGAAGATCACCAGATCGTCAAGTTCGCTGTTGCTGATCTCGATGCGACCCTTGATTCGGTCTTCGAACACCACGCTGCCGGCTTGCGGGTTCTTGAAACGGATCACGCGGTTGGGATCGTCGCGATGCGGCAGATTCAGTTCGCGCGCGCGGCCGTCGTAGCGCGGCTTGTCGCCGGCGGCCTGGGCGGCGTTGCGGATGGCTTCCAGTTCTTCCTTGGTCTCGTAGGCGTAGTAGGCCTTGCCGTCGGCGACCAGTTGCTCGGCCACTTCACGGTAACGGTCCAGGCGCTGGGTCTGGTAGATCGGGCCTTCGTCGTAGTCCAGGCCCAGCCACTCCATGGCCTCCAGAATCGCGTCGATGGCGCCCTGGGTGCTGCGCTCGCGGTCGGTGTCCTCGATGCGCAGGATGAAGTCGCCGCCGCGGTGGCGCGCCTCCAGCCAGCAGTACAGCGCGGTGCGTGCGCCGCCGATGTGCAGGTAACCGGTGGGACTGGGAGCGAAGCGGGTACGGCAGGTCATTTGAGGTCCAATAAAGCAGAATCCGGCAATTTTACCCTTGTAGGAGCGGGCCCTGCCCGCGACGCTCCACAGAGGTCTCATTAAAAGCGTTGCGGGCAGGGCCCGCTCCTAACAGGGGGCAGCCTACAATCTGTTCATGACTACTCTTTTCATCTCCGATCTGCACTTGGATTCCTCCCGGCCGGCCATCACCGAACTATTCGGCCAGTTCGTACGGCGCGAGGGGAAATCGGCCGACGCCCTGTATGTGCTCGGCGACCTGTTCGAAGCCTGGGTAGGCGACGACGATCCCTCCGAAGTCGGCGCTTATGTCGCCTCGGCGTTGCGGGAGGTGGCCGATGGCGGCGTACCGGTGTATTTCATTCGCGGCAACCGGGATTTCCTGTTGGGGCAGGATTTCGCCAAGCGCGCCGGTTTCCGCATCCTGCCGGATCCTGCCCTGGTCGTGCTTTACGGCAAGCCGACGCTGCTGCTGCATGGCGATCTGTTGTGCACCGACGATGTGGCCTACCAGGCCTTCCGCACGCAGACCCGTAACCCGGACTGGCAGGCGCAGTTTCTGTCGCAGCCCCTGCAAGCGCGTATGGCCTTCGCCGCGCAGGCGCGTGCGGCCAGCCAGGCGCATCAGGCGAAGTTGCGGGAAGGCGGCAACGATGTGCGATTCGAGACGGTGACCGACGTGACCCCCGCTACCGTGGAAGCGACGTTTGCACGCTTCGGCATCGACACCATGATCCATGGCCACACCCATCGCCCCGCCGTGCACGAGTTGCAGCTGGGCGAACGGGAGTACACACGCATCGTGCTGGGCGACTGGTACGAGCAGGGCTCGGTGCTGCGCGTCGATGCCGGCGGCTATCGCCTGGAGTCGCTGTAGGAGCGTGTAGGAGCGACGTAAGTCGCGAAAGCGTTCCTCTCTCGGCAATCGCGACTTACGTCGCTCCTACGCGCTTTGGGGCCAGTTGTTCCAGGGCAGCGATTTCCTCGTCGTCGAAACCGGCCTGCAATCTCGCGTGGTGGTTGAAGGGACCGCGCAGCACGGGGCCGGCGTACTGGGCCAGCAGCTCACGGAAAGTAGAACGCGGCTCCCTGCCCTCGCGTTCGCAGTACCAGCGGTACCAATGCGAGCCGGCGGCGACATGGGCCACTTCCTCGCGCAGGATCAATTCCAGAATCCCAACGCTGGCCGTGTCGCCCAGGTTGCGCAGCTTGGCGATCATGCCCGGCGTCACATCAAGACCTCTGGCCTCCAGCACGCGCGGTACCAGGGCCATGCGCGCCAACCCGTCGTGCGCGGTTTTCTCGGCCATTTCCCACAAGCCATTGTGAGCATCGAAGTCGCCGTAGTCGTGGCCCAGATCGCGCAGGCGGTCGCGCAGCAGCATGAAATGCCGGGACTCGTCGTTGGCCACCGACACCCAGTCCGCGTAGAACTGCGGCGGCAGGCCGCGAAAGCGATAGACCGCGTCCCAGGCCAGGTCGATGGCGTTGAACTCGATATGGGCGATGGCGTGGATGAACGCCGCGCGGCCTTCGGCGCTGCCGATGCCGCGTTGCGGCAGATCGCGCGGGGGGACGAGCTTCGGTCGAAGCGGGCGGCCTGGCATGCGGATGGGTTGCGGCGCCGGAGCGTCTGGATCAGCGCTGAGTTCGTCGCGGGCGAAGGCAGCGGCGCACTCCTGTGTCAACGCAACCTTGTCGTCTGGCGAAGCAGCATCAAGGCATGCGCGAGCGGCGTCGAAGAGTGACGAAAACATGAAAAATGAATCGTCATCCCAGCGAACGCTGGGATCCATTTTGACTTTGTTCTTGAACGCCGAACGGCAAAGGCAACGGCAAGATCAAGATGGATCCCAGCGTTCGCTGGGATGACGGAACGAGGGGAGATCGCTGGAGTAACGCCGGAAACGTCACGACACCCGACGCTTGCGCTTTGCTTCGTCCGAACGCAACGACTCGATGCGCTCGAAGTAACCGGGCTCTATGCCGGTCACGTAATCGCCATTGAAACAGGACGAATCGAAGCGCTGCAGGTCCTGATTACCTTCGCGCACCGAGGCTTCCAGGTCTTCCAGGTCCTGGTAGATCAGCCAGTCGCAGCCCAGGAATTTCTCGATGTCCTCGATGCTGCGTTCGTTGGCCACCAGCTCGTCCACCGCCGGCATGTCGATGCCGTAGATGTTGGGGAATCGCACCGGCGGCGCGGCCGAAGCCAGATACACCTTGCGCGCGCCAGCATCGCGGGCCATCTGCACGATCTGCTGGCTGGTGGTGCCGCGCACGATCGAGTCGTCCACCAGCAGCACCACGCGGTTGCGGAATTCCAGCGGAATGGGATTGAGCTTGCGGCGCACCGACTTAACCCGCTCGCCCTGCCCCGGCATGATGAAGGTGCGGCCTACGTAGCGGTTCTTGATGAAGCCTTCGCGGTATTTCACGCCCAGCACGTTGGAGATTTCCAGCGCCGCATCGCGCGAGGTATCGGGAATGGGAATGATGGTGTCGATGCCGTGGTCCGGGCGCAGGCGCAGGATCTTCTCGCCCAGCTTCACGCCCATGCGCATGCGCGCCTTATGCACGGAGACATTGTCGATCATCGAATCGGGACGCGCGAAGTACACGTACTCGAAGATGCAGGGCGCATGCTCCTGCGGCTCGGCGCAGATTTCCGCGAACAGCTCGCCACGCGCGGTAATGACGATGGCCTCGCCCGGCTGCACGTCGCGCACGCGCTGGAAACCCAGTATGTCCAGCGCGGCCGATTCGGAAGCAACAATGTATTCGTCATTGCCTTCGTTGTGCTCGCGCTTGCCCAGCACCAGCGGACGGATGCCGTGCGGGTCGCGGAAAGCGACCAGGCCCAGGCCCAGCACCACGCTGACCACCGCGTAGCCGCCCTTGACCCGGCGGTGCACGCCAGCGACGGCGCGGATCGCGGTTTCCGGCGAAAGCGTGCGCTGGCGGTCGAGTTCGTGCGCGAACACGTTCAGCAACACCTCGCTGTCCGAATCGGTGTTGATGTTGCGGCGGTCCTCGGCGAACACGTCCTGGCGCAGGGCGTCGGTATTGATCAGGTTGCCGTTGTGCGCCAGGGCGATGCCGTACGGCGAATTCACGTAGAACGGCTGCGCTTCGTCCAGGCCTTCGGAACCGGCGGTCGGATAGCGGCAGTGGGCGATGCCCACGCGTCCTTCCAGCGTGCTCATCGCCTTGGGGTTGAACACGTCGCGCACCAGTCCGTTGTCCTTGTGCACGCGCAGGCGCGTGCCGTCGGCGGTGGCGATGCCGGCCGCGTCCTGCCCGCGATGCTGCAGGACGGTCAGCCCGTCATAAAGCTGCCCCGCAACGTTCTGGTTGCCGACGATTCCGACGATGCCGCACATGGTTTGCGTACTCCGCTTGCTTATTGCGAATTGGGCCGTTTCTGGCCGGTGGGACGTTTCGATGATTCGAGGTTGGCGGGTTCGTCCGCCGGGTCCTGCCCGCTCGCTTCGATGTTCGCGGGTTCCTGCCCGCCGGCCTCGATATTCGCCGGATCCTTGCCCGCCGGGACGCTTTCCACCGCCTGCCGCTGCGACACGCCACCTTTGGCGGTGTCGATGACTTGCTGAACGACACCGTCCAGCAAGGGTCCGGACAATGCATCCGGGGCGCCATTATCGCCTGAGCGGAGGGCATTGCGAAAATCCATTTCCGGAACGGACCAGTTCGGCAGCTTGGAGCGCATCCAGCCCGCAGTGGGCAGCAATACCGGCAGAGCGCTGGACTGGTTCCAGGAAGCTTCGCGCGGCAAGGGCGTGAAGCCCATCAGCAAGACCAGAATGCAAGCCAGGAAAGCCCCGCGCAGCAAGCCCAGACCTGCGCCCAGCATGCGGTCCACGCCCGACAGGCCGACCGAACGGACCATCGATTTGGCCAGGGCACCGACCAGCGCTACCGCCACCATGACCACCACGAAACTCAGCGCGTAGCCGCCGAACAATTCGGTCATAGTCGGTTTGCCGCCGCCATCGGACAGCCATGAGGCGGTCTCCCCGCCGAATTCGAAAGTGACCCAGCCGGCCAGCAACCAAGCGACCGTCGACGCCAGCGTGCCCACCAACCCTCGGATCAGGCCGAGCAAAGCCGACCCGCCGATGATGATCAGTAGCACCAAGTCGATCATCGAGACGAATATCCCCTGTTTGCTGCTAGTCGGCCTTTCATCCCTGTGCCCCGATCGCGTGTCAGGCGATCACGGATGCGGGCGGACCATACCGTTGATACCCACCTTGGCAGCGACCTGCGCCTTCAGCTTGTCGGCATCGGCGCGGCTGGCGACCGGGCCTACGCGCACCCGGCTCAACGTGCCTTTGTCGGTCTTGACCTGTTCGACGAACGCGCTGAACCCGCCGGCGCGCAGTTTGTCGCGCAGGGCATTGGCGTCGGCAGCACTGGAGAAGGCACCGAGCTGCACGGCGAAACCTACGTTGGAAGCCGCCGGCTTGGGAGATTCAACCGGCTTGGCCACCGGCTCCGCGGGCTTGGGCGCGACGGCCGCCGGTTTCGGCGCCGTGGCCACTGGCTTGGGCGCTGCCGCGGGCGGGGTCTGTGCGGGTTTGGGCGATTCGGGCGAGGCCTGCGTGGTCACCGACGGCGGTGCGGTCGCGGCCAACGGCACCGAAGTCGATGCGGACGCTGCCGCAGGGGCGGCATCCAGCGTCACCACTTGCGCTTTCACGTCGCTGCGCACCTGCGAAGCCTGCAAGCGCACGGCTTCGGCATCGGAGCGCTCGGCGTAAGGCCCGATACGCACGCGATAGGCGGTTTTGCCGTTGATGGTGGTGGGCTCACGGAAAGCCGGAAGCGAGGACTGCTTGAGGCGCGAGATAACCGCGTCGGCGTCGGCCGGAGTGGCATAAGCGCCGAAATTGACTGCGTAGTTGCCGCCTGCGGTGCTGGCCGGCAGCATGGCGCCCGCTGTTGCGGCGGCTGGGGCAGTGCCGAGCGGAACGGCTTCGCTTGCGGTTGCAGGCGCGGCGGCCGGCTTCTCATCCAAGCCCACTACGCCGCCCGCCGGGGCATTGCCGGGAGTTACCAAGGGAAGCTCGCGGGTTTCGTATTGCCCGCCTGGCGCAGCCGGTACGTCCAGCGGCACATCCGATACGCCGCTGTCGGGTGCGGGGCCCTTGATCAGCATCGGCAGGAAGATCACCGCCAAGGCCACCAGGACGACGGCGCCGATCAGGCGTTGTTTGAGGGCGGTATCCATGCGGGCTCGCAAAACGACGCGGCGGGAATGCCGTGCGAATTATACGGTGCCGCGAAACGCCTTCCCCATCATTGACCTGAATGCAGGATCGCCAACGCTTCAGCGACGGTGTGGAAAGAGCCGAACACAAGTATCCGATCTTGCGCATGCGCCTGCGCCCGAGCTGCCTGCAAGGCAGCATGCACGTCGGCGTGGCGCGAGCCCGCGGCTGCAGCGCCGCTGACCTTCGACGCCAGCTCATCCACCGATTGCCCGCGCGCGGCCACGTTTTCCAGGCCGGCGAGAAACCAATCCGAGACTTCGTCCTCAAGCGCGTCAACCACGCCCTGCACGTCCTTGTCGGCCAGGGCAGCGAACACCGCGAGTGTGCGTCCAGACACAGGTTCGGCCCGCAACCAAGCCGATAGTTCACGCGCGGCTTGCGGGTTGTGGCCCACGTCCACGATCACCGGCGTGTCACGCAGGTCGAAGCGCTGCAATCTTCCCGGAAGCGTCGCCGACGCCACGCCTGCGACGAATGCGGACGTCGGCAGCTCGATATCCAGCGCGCGCAATGCCGCGATGGCGGTCGCCGCGTTGGCGCGCTGCACCGGGGCGCTGAGCCTCGGATTCGGCAGTTCGATCTCGAAACCGGCATCGCGCCAGCGCCAGTGAGACTCATCCACCGGTTCGTGGATGAAATCGCTGCCCAGCCGCACCGCGTTGGCGCCGATGGCATAAGCGTGGCGCAGCACGCTGGAAGGAGAATCTCTTTCACCCAGCACCAGCGGTTTCCATGCGCGGGCGATGCCGGCTTTTTCGAAGCCAATGCTTTCGCGGTCGTTGCCCAGCCAGTCGATGTGGTCGATGTCGACGGTGGTGATGACGGCGACGTCCGGGTCGACGATGTTGACTGCATCGAGGCGGCCGCCGAGGCCGACTTCAAGTACAGCCAAGTCGAGATCGGACTGCTGGAACAGCCATAGTGCGGCGAGTGTTCCGAATTCGAAGTAAGTGAGCGGCACGCTTGAGCCCTCCCCTTCAAGGGGAGGGTTGGGTGGGGATGGTTTTTGTCCGACATCTGGGGAATCCCCACTCCGCCGTACCCTCACTCCAACCCCTCTCCCGGTGGAAGAGGGGCCCAAGCGCGCGGCCTCTGCCGCCTCGAATGCTGCGACCAATTCTTCATCGCTCGCTTCACGCCCATCGATACGTACACGTTCGTTGTAGCGCAACAGATGCGGTGAAGTGTAGGTGCCGACTTTCAGTCCCGCCGCGCGGGCGATGGCTTCGATGAAGGCGACAGTAGAGCCTTTACCGTTGGTGCCGCCGACGGTGATGACGTGCGTCGCGGGCTTGTCGATGGAAAGGTGAGCTGCCACCTCATGCATGCGATCCAGGCCAAGCTCGATGGCTTCCGGATGCTGCCGCTCGATATAGTCGAGCCATTCGCGAAGTGATTGCATGCCGGAAACGATCAGGGTCGCCTTGGTGTGGGAGGGGTCGAGCCGCATCTGGCTGCCTCACAGGAGCTTGCAGGAATCTCCGGCCCGGCAGGATCGAAGCGGATCGTGACTGCGCTGACACCTTCAGATGTTTCCAGCCCGATTCTCCGTGGGCAAAACTGCCACTGTCTGACTGCTATTTCCGCGGCCCTGTCCAGGGCGCGCAAGCCTGATGATGCGACGACCTCGACCTGAGTAGTTTTTCCATCTGCCGCAATGCTTACTTGCATTCCGACTTCTCCGCCTTTGCCCGTGTCATACAGCCGACGCGGGTAAAGAGGCGAAGGGCCACACTTATAAGTGATATCGACCGAAGCAGGGAGATTCTCAGCCATGACTTCCCCAGGCGCCGTCATTGCCATTCCGGTCACCAACAAGGCCAGGGACTTCTGCATGAAGGTATACCTTTTTTTGCTCGGCAAAGACATGCTCAGAGCGCCCGATGCACCGCTTCGCCGAAGAACGGCGTGTGGTGCGCGCAATCGTTGAGGCGGACGATTTCCAGATGCTCCACGTCCGGGCCTTCCAACAGGTTGAGCGTCGTCGGCGCCTGACGGAAGGTCCACAGTTTGGACAAGGGCAGACCGAGGACGCGGCACAGGATCACGCGGTTGACCGCATCGTGCGCGACGACCAGCAGCGTATCGCCCTCGCCCAGGCCGTCGGCGGCGCGAGCCAGTCCCTGCCAGGAACGATCCAGCACCTGGCGCAGGGATTCGCCGCCGGGCATGAGCACGGTTTCGGGCTCTTCGCGCCAGGCGCGCAGGCGCGCTGGGTCTTTGTCGTTGATTTCGCTGGCCAGCAAGCCTTCCCATTCGCCGTGCGCAATTTCCTGCAGGTCGGGATCCAGGGCGAGCATCGGCACGCGCGCTTCGCCCAGGGCCAGTTCGGCGGTGCGGCGCGCGCGCGACAGCGGCGAGGCCACCGCCCTGGCGATGTCCACATCGGCCAGACGCACACCCAGCGCGGCGGCCTGCGACTCGCCCATGGGCGATAACGGGATATCGATCTGGCCTTGGTAGCGGCCTTCGGCGTTCCACGGCGTTTCGCCGTGACGGGCAAGCAGGATGCGCATGCAGGAGTGGTTCCGTGGGGGAAGTAAAGCCGGGCGTTCCAAGGGTTGAAACGACGACGGGAGCGAATGATACCGCGCCGCGACAAACCCAAAGTGCCATGACGCAAGAACGCGCCGCAGCGCGCCGACAAGCCAAAGTTCAGCTTCCGGCACTTGAGGCAACCAACCGCCATTGGCGGGACGACGCTCGTGTCAATCAGCGCGCGACGCCCATTTCCTTGAGCAGCCGCGGCGCCGGATAGACCTCCTGCATGATCCAGCGCAGGTAGCGGCCATCGACGGAAATCATGCGCGTCATCTCCGGATTGAACACCCAGTTGGAACTCACCGACTCCCAATTGCCGTCGAAGGCCAGGCCGACCAGCTTGCCCTGTGCATCGAGAACCGGCGAACCGGAGTTGCCGCCGGTGATGTCCAGGTTGGACAGATAGTCCACCGGCACCGTGCCCAGGCGCTTGTCCTGCAAACCGCCATAACGCTTGGCTTTGACTGCATCGAGCAATGCCTGCGGCGCATCGAAAGGCTCCGCCCCGGTCGCCTTGGCGGCTACGCCTTCGACTGTAGTGAACGGCGTGTACTCCACTCCGTCCTTGGGCCGGTAGCCGGTGACGTTGCCGAAGGTGATGCGCAGCGAGAGGTTGGCGTCGGGATACACGAACTCGCCCTTGCTCTTGCGGTAATCGGCCACCGCCTGCAGATAAACCGGCCGCACCAGCAAGGCTTCGCCAGCGCGTGTCTTGCGTTCCTCTTCAAGCTTGAGCAGGGCCGGCATCACCGCCACGGCATACTGGATGGCCGGATCGCTGCTGGACTCGAAAGCCTTGCGGTCGGCCCTGAACCACTTCATGCGCTCATCGGTGCCGCCCAGCCTGGTCTTGGCGAAGCGGTCCAGCGCACGGGTGAGGTTCTGCTCTTTGCCGCCGCCCAGGAACTTGTCGATCGGGGCCACTCTCTGCGCTGCAGGCAGCTGCACGTACTGGCGAAACCAATACTGCTGCAACTGCCGGTCCATCGCCGGCACATAGCGCCGCTCCAGCTGTTTCTGCGCGCCTTCGATGGAGGGGTAGTCGCGTTGCTGGTAACCGGCCTCGCGCTCGGCATCGGGTTTTTCGCGTTCGATCGCAAGACGGTAAAGCTGGATCGCCGTACCCAGCATCGCAGTGTTGTTGAGTTGGCCTACTACCAGATCGCGTTCGCGCGTGGCCTTTGCCGTCTCGCCAAGTTCGATCAGCTTGTCGTGCGCCGCCAGCGCAGTGCTTCCCTGCGCGCCACGGCCACGCAGCCACACCAGCACCGCTTCTTCATCGGCATGCTTCTGCCAGGCGGCATCGATGCGCTCGAAGCCCACCAGCTGGCCTTCGTAATTCTTGCTGGTGTTGTTCCAGCCGGCCATGGTGCTGGCGTACTTCACCTGGATATCGGGATTCTTCTTGCCCGCCGCGTCCACCAAGGCGATCAGGTTCTTGTAGTGCTTGCCGATGGTCGGATACGTCCAGCTTGCGGTGTTGTCGAACTCGCTCGCCAGCGCATAGCGATTGGTAGAACCCGGATAGCCGGCCACCATCACGAAATCGCCCTCACCCAACGCTTTATCGGCGAACTTCAACCAATGCCTGGGTCGGTAGGGCACGTTGTCGGCCGAATACGCGGCCGGCTTGCCGTCCTTGCCGACATAAGCGCGATAGAACGCGAAGTCGCCGGTGTGGCGCGGCCACATCCAATTGTCGATCTCCCCACCGTACTTGCCCACTCCGCTGGGCGGCGCGTAGGCAAGCCGGACATCCTTGATTTCCAGATTGCGGAACAGACGATAAGTGTTGCCGCCGGAAAAACTGAAGAGCCTGCAGCGAAAACCCGCTTCGGCTTCGCATTCGGCTGTGACTTTCTTGTCGAAGGTTTCCAGCGCGCGGGTCCGCGCCAGCGGATCCTCGCCGGCCGAGGCGATGGCCGCCTTGGCCTCGGCGGTGAGGTCCTTGATCGAATCCAGTACGTAGATGCGTGCGTTGGGTCCTGCACTGACTTCGTCGGCGGACGTAGCCGGGTTGAAGCCCTGCTTGATCAGATTCTTCTCGGCGGTCGAGTTCAACTGGATGGCGCCATAGGCGCAATGGTGGTTGGTGACCACCAGGCCGCCCGGCGAAACGAAACTGGCGGTGCAGCCACCCAGCGCCACCACCGCGCCCATCGGGTCGCCGGTCAGATCCGCCAGTTGCTTGGGGCTGAGCTTGAGGCCTGCCTTTTTCAACGGCCCGGAGATTTCGGGAAGCTGTTGCGGCACCCACATGCCTTCGGCAGCCTGGGCCACTCCCGTTTGAACCGCGACGGCGGCGGCCAGCGAAACAACCAACAGGTTCAAACGCACAGGCAATTCCTTGCAGATCATGGACTTCGGATTGTAGCCAGCCCGTCCGCGGACGACTCCATGACTTATGGCAGGGAGGGCCAACGGCCGGTCATGGGCAGCGGCGTATAATTCGCGCCCTCTCTCAAGGCAGGGCCTGCACCGTCATGGCGCAAACGATGAAAGCACTGGTCAAACGGGAAGCGGGCAAAGGCATCTGGATGGAACAGGTGCCCGTGCCCCAGCCCGGCCCCAACGAAGTGCTGATCAAGCTGGAGAAGACCGCAATCTGCGGCACCGACCTGCACATCTACCTGTGGGACGACTGGAGCCAGCGCACGATCAAGCCCGGCCTGGTGATCGGCCACGAGTTCGTGGGCCGCATCGTGGAGATGGGCCCGGGCGTCAGCGGCTATGCGCTGGGCCAGCGCGTTTCCGCCGAAGGCCACATCGTCTGCGGCCACTGCCGCAACTGCCGCGGCGGCCGTCCGCACCTGTGTCCGCACACGGTGGGCATCGGCGTGAACCGCGATGGCGCCTTCGCCGAATACATGGTGATGCCGGCCAGCAACCTGTGGCCGATTCCCGATCAGATCCCCAGCGAACTGGCCGCGTTCTTCGACCCCTACGGCAACGCCGCGCACTGCGCGCTGGAGTTCGACGTGGTCGGCGAAGACGTGCTGATCACCGGCGCCGGCCCGATCGGCGTGATCGCCGCGGGCATCTGCAAGCACATCGGCGCGCGCAACGTGGTGGTCACCGACGTCAACGACTTCCGGCTGAAGCTGGCCGCCGACATGGGCGCCACCCGCGTGGTCAACGTGGCCAAGCAATCACTGAAGGATGTGATGGCCGACCTGCATATGGAAGGTTTCGACGTGGGCCTGGAGATGAGCGGCAATCCCACCGCCTTCAACGACATGCTCGACTGCATGTACCACGGCGGCAAGATCGCGTTGCTCGGCATCCTGCCCAAGGGCGCCGGCGTGGACTGGGACCGCATCATCTTCAAGGGCCTCACCGTGCAGGGTATCTACGGCCGCAAGATGTACGAGACCTGGTACAAGATGACGCAGCTGGTGCTGGGCGGTTTTCCGCTGGGCAAGGTGCTGACCCATCAGATGCCGATCGACGATTTCCAGAAGGGCTTCGATCTGATGGAAGCGGGTAAGGCGGGCAAGGTGGTGCTGAGCTGGAATTGACGCACGTTCGGCGCTCGCCGACGGCTACAAAGAAGGGCGCCTTTCGGCGCCCTTCTGGTCTTTCTGGCTGTTGCGGCTTGTAGCGACCGCTTACGGCACCGCGACGGTAATGGTCACCGCCACACGATCGTCGTAGATATCGGAACCATCCTTCAGTTCGTCGGCATCGGAACCGAAGGTGTCGTAATAACCCACCGTGGCGGTGGCCGGGCCGAAGCTCTTGCTGAGCGTGACCGAGCCATCGAAGTAATCGGAGCGACCGCCGTCATCGGCCGCCTCAATCGAAGTGTAGCCAGTCGATGCGCCGAGGCTGAAGCCGGACTCGCCGATGTCATACGAGGCCGACAGGCCGCTGTATATCTCTTCGGCATCGGCGTTGCCGTAATCGTCGGCATAGGCAAGGATGCCGCCGATGGTCACCGGGCCGCTCCACGTCAACTTGGCGATGTATTCGTTGTAGTTGATGTTGCCGTAGAACCTGCTGTCGTCCTCGTAGGAGTAGCGGGTTACGCCGAGATCGAGATTCCACGCGTCGCTCAGATCCTTGTTCCAGCCGACGAAGTAGTCGAGCTCATAGTTCGGGCCGCGAATGCCGGCTTCCGGATCCGGGTCGCCGAAATCCACGTTGGAGCCCCAGATACCCGCATACAAACCGAAGGGCGCCGAGTAGGTCACGCCAGCCTGGAAGGCAGGGCCTTCATCGGTCTGCGACACGCCGCGGAACACGTAGTCCGAGGTGACTGCGAAGGTGGCGCTGAAAGGCGACGAAGCCTCTTCTTCAGCGGCGGGCGCTTCAGCGGCGGCTTCCTGCGCGAACGACACAAGCGGCATGGCCGACAGAACGAGTGCTACTGCGAAACTGAGCTTGACTGGCTTCATCCGGGTTCTCCTACGTGGGCGATGGGCTTGGGCTTAAATAAAATCGCAACCATAAGTTCACGATTTTTTAACCGAATTGATATTGCGACGCAACATTCGCCTCGTCAAGTACCCACGCCATAAAAGTTCGCGTAAAACTTCGGATGCTTTCAGATGGAACTATTTCTCCGCCGCGAACACGCCGAATCGCGAGGGCGCCAACCGGATCTGGGAACCCGTCGGATAGGCCGGAAGCCCCGCGCCTCCAGGCAGTTCCACTTCGACTTCCGCATCGCCTTCCTGCAGACGCGCCCACAAGCGCTGCCGGGGTCCGCTGCGCTGGCTCGCCAATACGGTCGCAAGCCAAGTGCCCTCCGAGTCGGTCACCGCCAGATGCTCGGGGCGCACATAAAGTTCGACCGGACCCTGCAACTCCGGTTTATCGCGAAGGTCCAGGTCCAGACCGGCGACCTGCAGACGTCCTTGTGTCGAGTAACCGGGCAATTTGTTGACCGCGCCGACGAAGGAATACACGAACGGGCTGGCTGGCTCGTCGTAGGTTTCGGCAGGGCTGCCCAACTGCTCGATGCGGCCCTGATTGAGGATGGCGACCCGGTCGGCGAGTTCCAGCGCTTCCTCCTGATCGTGGGTAACGAACACCGTGGTCAATCCGGTGCGGTCGTGGATCTCGCGCAGCCAGCGGCGCAGATCGCGGCGCACCTGCGCATCCAACGCACCGAAGGGCTCGTCCAGCAGCAACACGCGCGGCTCGATCGCCAATGCGCGCGCCAGGGCCACGCGCTGGCGCTGGCCGCCGGAGAGTTGCGAAGGAAAGCGCGATTCCAGTCCTTCCAACTGCACCAGCGAGAGCAGTTCGCTGACCCGTTCGCGAATGCGCGCGTCGGGCCAGCGCTTTTCGCCACGGCGCACACGCAGGCCGAAGGCGATGTTCTCGCGTACGTTCATGTGCCGGAACAGGGCGTAGTGCTGGAAAACGAAACCCACCCGCCTGGCCTGCACGCTCAACTGCGAAGCATCCTCGCCGCCCAGCAGCACACGGCCGCGGTCGGCCTGCTCCAGTCCTGCAATGGCGCGCAGCAAAGTCGTCTTGCCGGAACCCGAAGGCCCCAGCAGCGCCAGCAATTCGCCATCGCGCACGTTCAGGCTGATGTCGTCCAGCGCGGTGAAATCGCCATAGCGCTTGCTGAGGTTTTCGATACGGATGGTCATGGATGCGGCCTCAATGACGATGATTGGCGGCGAGCGATTCGCCATGCCGCCATTCCAGATATGCCTTGACCACCAGTGTGATCAGCGCGGTGATGGCCAGCAGCGACGCGACCGCGAACGCGGCACTGTGGCTCTGGCCGATGTCGTTGTAGAGCGCTTCCACGTGCAGCGGCAGCGTGTTGGTGCGGCCGCGGATATGCCCCGACACCACCGATACCGCGCCGAATTCGCCCAGCGCACGCGCACTGCACAGCAGTACGCCATACAGCAGCGCCCAACGGATGTTGGGCAGGGTCACGCGCCAGAACGTCTGCCAGCCGCTGGCGCCCAGGCTCAATGCGGCCAGCTCTTCGTCGGTGCCCTGCTGCTCCATCAGCGGCATCAGTTCGCGGGCGATGAAGGGAAAGGTGACGAATACCGTCGCCAGCACAATGCCCGGCACCGCGTAGATGATCTTCGGCAATTGCAGCGTGACCGCACCCAGCAATGGAAGATCGAAACGCCAGCCTTCCTCGATCAGCGGCCAGGCCCAGCCTTGCGCGCCGAAGATGAGCACGAACACCAGGCCCGCTACCACCGGCGAAACCGCGAAGGGAAGATCGATCAGGCTCACCAGCAGCCGCTTGCCGCGGAACTCGTGCTTGCTGATCGCCCAGGCCGCAGCGATGCCGAAGACCAGGTTCAGCGGCACCACGATCGCGGTCACCAGCAGGGTGAGCTCGATCGCTGCCAAGGCATCGGTTTCGGTAATCGCGTCGACGAAGGCCTGCACGCCGTTGCCCAGCGCCTGGACGAACACCAGTACCAACGGAAGCAACAGGAAACCGAGCAGGAACAGCAGCGCGGCGCCGATCAACAGCAGCTGCACCCAGCGCGGTTCGGTGATCGCGGGAGTCGCGTTGGTACGGCGGTCGTTGGCGGGTGTCACCAAGAGGTTCTCGGACGGCAGGGCGATGACGGCGGAAATGGCTTCGCTCATCTTAACGTCCACGCCGTGAGAGCTTCGACTGCAGCGCATTGATGGCCAGCAGCATCAGCAGCGACAGCAGCAGCATGGCCAGGGCGATGGCCGCAGCGTCGGCATATTGGTATTCGTCCAGCCTGAAAGTGATCAGCAACGGCGCGATTTCGGTAATCCCCGGCAGGTTGCCGGCGATGAAGATCACCGAGCCGTATTCGCCGACGCCACGCGCGAAGGCAAGGCCGAAGCCGGTCATGATCGCCGGCCACAGCGCCGGCAGGATCACCCGGCGGACCGCCTGCCAGCGATTGGCGCCCAGGGTTGCGGCGGCTTCCTCCAGTTCGCGCTCCACTTCGGACAGCACCGGCTGGACCACCCGGACCACGAACGGCAGGCCAATGAACACCAGCGCCAGGGTGATGCCCAGCGGCGTGTAGGCGATCTTGACGCCGATGCTCTCGAACCAGTGGCCGACCCAGCCATTGGGGCCGTAAAGCGAGGTCAACGCGATGCCGGCCACGGCGGTGGGCAGGGCGAATGGCAAGTCGATCATTGCATCGAACACGCGCTTGCCGGGAAAGCGGTAGCGCACCAGCACCCAGGCCACCAGCGTGCCCATCACCGCGTTGAACGCTGCGGCGGCCAGTGCGGTGCCGAAGCTCAACTTCAATGCAGCCAATACGCGCGGCTCGGTCCAGATATGCCACAGCCCCTGCCAGCCCAGGCCGCCGGCTTTCAGCAGCAAACCGGTCAGCGGAATCAGTACGATCAACGACAACCAGGTCAGAGTGATGCCCAAGCTCAAACCAAAACCGGGCACCACGCGACTGCGTCGTGCCCGCTTGGCGGACGGCAAGGGTGCGGTGGCTGCCAACTATTTCTCCGACTGGATCTGGTCGAACACGCCGCCCTCGGCGAAATGCTTGGCCTGGGCCTGCGCCCACGAACCGAATACCTGGTCGATGGTCACCAGTTCGACTTTCGGAAAGCGCGCGACGTCGGCCGGATCCGCATATTGGGGATAACGCGGACGATAGTAGTGCTTGGCCGCGATCTTCTGCCCTTCCGGCGAATACAGGTACTGAAGATACGCCTGCGCCACTTCGCGGGTGCCATGCTTGTCCACATTCTTGTCCACCAGCGCCACCGGCGGCTCGGCCAGGATCGAAAGCTTGGGCACCACGATCTCGAACTTGTCCGGGCCCAATTCCTCGATCGACAGGAACGCCTCGTTCTCCCAGGCCAGCAGTACGTCGCCTATTCCGTTCTGCACGAAAGTGGTGGTGGAACCGCGCGCGCCGGTATCCAGCACAGGTACGTTGCGAAACAGCGCCCGCACCATGTTGCGGGTCTTGGTCTCGTCGCCTTTGAAAATCTTCAGACCGTAGGCCCATGCGGCAAGATAGTTCCAGCGCGCGCCTCCGGAAGTCTTGGGATTGGGCGTGATCACCGCGACGCCAGGCCGCAGCAGATCGGGCCAGTCCTTGATTTTCTTCGGGTTACCCTTGCGCACCAGGAACACGATGGTGGAAGTGTACGGCGAACTGTTTTCGGGCAAACGCTTTTGCCAGTTGGCCGGGAACAACTTGGCGCGCTGGGCGATGGAATCCACGTCGTAGGCCAGGGCCAGTGTCACCACGTCGGCCTCCAGGCCATCGATCACCGCACGCGCCTGTTTTCCGGAGCCGCCGTGCGAGGTTTCGATTTCGACCTTCTGCCCTTTCTTCTGCTGCCAGTCCTTGGCGAAGGCGGCGTTGAAGTCGCGATAAAGCTCGCGGGTGGGATCGTAGGAAACATTGAGCAGCTTCACGTCCTTGGCGAACGCGCCTGCGGCGATAGTCAGGCCGAAGGCGAGCAGCAAGGTCCGGAGAGGCATTGGGATCGAAGAGAGTTTCATGGGATTGGCTCCGGTTTTCTCAGAAGGCTACTTGCAGGCGTGTGAATACGGCTTTCTCGTCTTCGCGATCGGCGCCACCGGCCGCGCCGCCCTCGAAGCTGGTGTGCAGATAATTCAACACCAGTTTCAGATTGCTGTTGAGATACCAGTTCAAGCCCACAGTCCAGGAAGACGCTTCGCTTGCGGAGACTGCGGGATCGGCGAACAACGGAAAGGCGTCGTCGTCCACTTCCAGAACACCATACCGGCCGACCAGCTCGAATGCACCCCATCCGTCTTTTCCGGGATTGAACGGACTCGAGGGCTTGACCACACCCCGGTAACTGGCGTCCTCGCCGGTAAGCACATAACTTGCGGTCGCCTGCCAGGCTTTGTTCGACAGCTCTTCGCGCACTCCGCCGATGCTGACCTCTTGCTTGGAGACAATGTACTCGGCAAGCAGTCCGAATGCATTGCGATAGTAATAACCCTGCGGGGAAATGCGGCTCTGCTGCCCATCGGCCAACGCCGCGGAACGATAGTTGAAGAACTGCACCTGACCGGGCGTGCGATAACGCGGCAGGAAATTATTTCCGCTGCCCTGTTTATCGCCCACGCTGGCGCCAATGCCGAAGCCCAGGCCGGACAGCGCGTTGGCGTCGTTCTTGAACGGTTCGAAGAACACGCGCCCCGCATACTCGAACTCATTGTCGGGATTGGTGGTGACCGCATCGCGGCCGTCTACGGTGCCGTTGAACACGCCGATCGCGTAGCCGAAGCGGCCTTCGGCTACGTCGCCCTGCAGCTGTACGCCTATGTCGCGATTGGGCGCCAGCTCGCTGGGCAGCGCGCGCTCCACGTCCGACAGCGCCGACGAAGACTGCAGCCGCTCCAGTCCCACCGGCGAGGTGAACTTGCCCGCGCGCACGGTGTAGGCGGGATCGAAGCGAAGATCCACGTAAGCATCGACGATGCTGGCGCTGTCGCCGGCGAATTCGGGCGTGAAACGGAAGCCCACCAGCTTGCCAAGCGAACCTTCGATGATCGGCCGCGCAGTGCGCAACAGGAAGGTGTCGTTGTTGCCCGCGGGCACTCCATCCAGGAAGAAGCGGCCGTCGCCTTGCAGCAAACCACGGATCTTGATTTCGTAGTCACCATTGGCCGACTTGAAGGAAGCACCCTTGTCGTTGACCGCGATCACTGGCGCTTCCTTGGCCTTGGCCGTCTGCTCCTCCTGCTGCAGTTCCAGCCTGCGTTCCAGGATGCGCAGACGCTGGTCCAGATCGGCCAGCCCCGGCTCGGCCGCCGGCGCCCCTTCCACCGCATCGGCCGGCGTCCCGCTTATGCGGCGCTCCAGTGCTTCCAGGCGTTGTTGCAACTGCTCCACGGTGAGCTTTTCCTGCGCCGAGGCGGGAACGGCCAAAGCACAAGCCAGCGCGCCCACCCACCATGCGCCTTTGACCCTGGCCCTGCTTCGCTCCGTTCCTGTTTTCACGGCAGACTTTCCTGAATAGGCCTTTCGGCTGGAAAGCAGATGCTGCGCATGCACATTGCTCAGGAGAAATGAATTAAGGCATGCGGCTTATGTCGGATCGGCATGACGCCGCTACTCTCGGGTCAGGCTTACGCGACGAATTGTTAAACTGGCGCTCTTTCCCGAAGCGCAAGACGCCATGTCCGACTCGCAGACCCAGCCCGCTCTAACCCAGCACTACGTTGCCGAACTGGACGCCATCCGCGCCCAAGGCCTGTTCAAGGCCGAGCGTGTCATCACCAGCCCCCAATCCGCCGAGATCGAGCTGGCCGATGGCCGCAAGGTGCTCAATTTCTGCGCCAACAACTATCTGGGCCTGGCCGACCACCCGCACATCATCCAGGCGGCCAAGGAGGCGCTGGATACGCATGGCTTCGGAATGGCCAGCGTGCGCTTCATCTGCGGCACCCAGGATCTGCACAAGCAACTGGAGGCGAAAATCGCCGAATTCTTCGGCACCGAGGACACCCTCCTCTACGCCGCCTGCTTCGATGCCAACGGCGGCCTATTCGAACCGCTGCTGAGCGAAAACGACGCAGTGATCTCCGATGCGCTCAACCACGCCTCGATCATCGATGGCGTGCGCCTGTGCAAGGCCAAGCGTTTCCGCTATGCCAACTGCGACATGACCGACCTGGAAGCGCAGTTGCAGGCCGCCGAGGCGGCGGGCTGCAAGACCAAACTGATCACTACCGATGGCGTGTTCTCCATGGACGGCTTCATCGCGCCGCTGGACGAAATCACGGCGTTGGCGAAGAAGTACGGCGCGCTGGTGCATATCGACGAATGCCATGCCACCGGTTTTCTCGGCGCCACCGGGCGCGGTTCGGCCGAGGTCAAGGGCGTGCTGGACCGCATCGACATCATCACCGGTACGCTGGGCAAGGCCATGGGCGGCGCGTTGGGCGGATTCACCACTGCGAAGAAGGAAGTAATCGAACTGTTGCGCCAGCGTTCGCGTCCTTATCTGTTCTCCAACTCGCTGCCCCCGCACGTGGTCGCCGCCGGTATCAAGGCCTTCGACATGCTTTCTTCGGCAGGCGAGCTGCGCGAAAGACTGGCGGACAACACCCGCTATTTCCGCGAGAAGATGACTGCCGCCGGTTTCGACATCCGCCCGGGCGTGCACCCCATCAGCCCGGTAATGTTGTACGACGCGCCGCTGGCGCAGCGTTTCGCCGAGCGGCTGCTTGAAGAAGGCATTTATGCGATCGGCTTCTTCTTCCCGGTCGTGGCCAAGGGCCAGGCCCGCATCCGCACGCAAATGAGCGCCGCGCATACGCGCGAACATCTGGATCGGGCGATCGGTGCCTTCATCCTGATCGGGCGCGAACTGGGCGTTATCAAGAACTGATAGACGTAAAAATCAGCCGTAGGAGCGACGTGAGTCGCGAAACCAAGAACATTGATGCTAAGGTTTCGCGACTTACGTCGCTCCTACGACAATGATGATGCAGGCGATAGCGCGGCGGCCTCTTCCGGCGACAGATTGCGCCATTGTCCTTTCGGCAATTCGCCCAGGGCCAGCTCACCGATAGCCGTGCGGATCAAACGCAACACGCCGATATCGAATTCGGCCAACAAGCGTCGTATCTGCCGATTGCGGCCTTCGTCCAAAACGATTTCGAGCCAAGCGTTTTTCTCGCCATGGCGCAGCATCCGCACGGACTTCGCACGCAGAGTTTCCCCTTCCATCGTCACGCCCGCCGACAATTGCGCGAGCAGCACCGCGTCGGGAATACGGTCGACCTGCACGTGGTAGGTCTTGTCCGGCCCGGTTTCCGGATCGGTGATGGACGCAGCCCATTCGGGATCGTTGCTGAAGAGCAGCAGCCCTTCGCTGGCCTTGTCCAGGCGGCCGACAGGCGCGATCCAGCCCAGGCCGGCGCCATCGAAGCATCGGTAAACCGTATCGCGGCCCTGCTCGTCCTTCGCCGTGGTCACCAGTCCGCGCGGTTTATTGAGCGCCAGATAATGGCGCGGGCCCTGGCCGATTTCCGCGCCGTCCACGGCGATGCGATGCAGGCCGCGGATCACTGGAAACTCCGCGTCCCTGACCACTCGTCCATCCACCGATACCCGACCAGCCGATATCCAGGCCGCGGCTTCGGTACGGGAGCAGACCCCAAGTTTGGATAGCGAGCGCGCAAGCCCGTGCCTTGCGCCCGGTTTTGGCTTGGAAGTATTCGCGGAGGAAGCCACGGACTACAGAGCACGCACCGCGCCGAACGCGGCGGAGCGACTGATTACTTCTTTTTTACCGGCTCGGCAGCCGGAGCAACGACCGGTGCGGGTGTAGCCGCAGGCAGCGGACCCTTGACCACGCGCACGCCGCGCGACTTCATCCAGGCATCGAATTCATCGGCGGTCATGCGCTTGCCGTTCTGGGTCATGTCGAAACGCCAGGGCGTGTTGTCGAAGGCCGTCTTCGGTTTATAGGCCGCTGGATCGTTGGGATTTGCAACGCCCTGCGCAGGCATCGCCATCGCGACGTTCTGGCAGGCCTGCACCCGCAACCGCAGCAGCACGCGATCGACCGACTGCGCTTCGTCGTAGGCATGCACCAGGACGCCGCTGGGCGCGCCCAGCGGTGTGGTGTTGGTGGCCAGTTCCGCGGCGACGGGCGCCAGCAAGGTTTGCCCCGAGGACAGCGGTGGCGATATGGCGCCCGCCGTGCAATTGGGCAGTGCGTTGGCGCCTGGAATCGCGGCGAAGGCAAACAGGCTGGAGACAACGAAGCGGCGCATTGGAAAACCCGGCGTTAGACAGGGCCTGAGTGTAGGAAGCGCGGCAGCTAATATCAAGGAAAACTCCTGCTCTCCGCAGCTCCCAGTCTGCAGCTGCTACCCACCGCCCGCAGCATCGCGGAGAAACATCAGGAGAAGTCGCGCGACGGTTTTCGCACGCGCAAAAAGAAGCCCGGCGCTAGGCCGGGCTTCTGGTCTTGCTTGAACCTGCGTCCGATCAGTTCTGGACGTTCAGCTCGGTGCGGCGGTTCTTCTCGCTCTTGCAAGCCGGGAAGGCCTGGCCCAGGTCTTCCAGCGGACGGCTTTCGCCGTAGCCGATCGGACCCACCAGACGGCCGGCGTCGACGCCGTTCGTGGTCAGGTAGTCGTACACAGCCTTGGCGCGACGCTCGGACAGGCTCTGGTTGTACGCGTCCTTACCGCACTGGTCGGTATGGCCGGCGACTTCAACGCGCAGATCCGGGTAACGCTTCAGGATTTCGGTGGCTTCGCTCAGGATCGCGACTGCATCGGGACGCAGGGTCGACTTGTCGAAGTTGAAGTTAACGCCCTTCAGGTCGATCGCCACGGCAACCGGGCAGCCGTCCGGACCGATGGTCTGGCCAGCCTGCGAACCGGGGCACTTGTCGTTGCAGTTGTTGACGCCGTCGCCGTCGTCATCCAGGTCCGCGCAGTTCGGAGCGACTTCCGGAGCAGGCGCAACCGCAGCCGTCGGCGCCGGGCCGAGCGGGATCACGACACCGACCGAAGCCAGGATGTCGCCGAAGTAGCTCTCTTCCTGCTGGTGCGGGTAACCGCCCCAGTCCGGGCCGCCTTCGGCTGCGACGCTGCTGTCGTCGAAGTCGAAACGCATGGCCAGTTCGGCACGCACCGCGATGCGCTTGTCGAACGAGGTCTGGATGCCCGCGCCGAGCTTGGCGGCCAGGTTGCCGTCCTTGCGGTCAAGCGGCGACTCCGTACCACTGGTCGGAACATACTCTTCTTCCGAACGCTGGTAGCCCAGGCCGGCGACGACGTAGGGGTTCCAGCCGCGGCCTTCGGAGATGAAGTGGCGACGCAGATCCAGCGACACGCCGTACTGGCTCCAGTTCAGGTCGTCGTTCGCGCCGGCGATGCCGCCGTCGAAGCTCGGGTTCTGATAGTTCAACTCACCGTCCAAGGACCAGTTCGGGCTGATGAACTTGCCCAGGCCCAGGGTGACGAACGGGGTGTTTTCGGTACGACGATCGTCGTCCTGCATGTTGTAACCGGCCGAACCGGTGAGGTACCAACGGTCATCGAACTCCTGAGCGGAAGCGGCCTGCGCCCAGCTCAGACCGGCCAGCATTGCGGCACAGAGAAGTTTCTTGTTCATTTGCAGCTCCTTAAAAAAAATCAGATGTAAGAAAAACCGGAGTACTTCGTTAAACGGTCCAACTTTTTAGGTTGTTCAGACGGCCATGTCTGCACGCCATCTCTCGCAGATTATGCGTGTCCATGTGAAGGCTGTGTTAACGGTACCATAACAAGTCAGTCAGGCCAAACGCACTATCTCATAACTCTAGGGACGATACATGTTCATGAACGTATCGACCGGGAGAGCATCGAAACGCGAGGGATCGTCCGCCAGGGCCATGATCCGATCCACTTGCGCCGCCGCCAGATGGGCGTTCAGGGCCGCCTCGCATTTGGCCATCAGCAATGGGATGCCCTCGGCCCGGCGCTTGCGGTGGCCGATGGGGAAATCGACCGAAATCCGGTCCGAGCAGCCGCCGTCCTTGAAGAACACCTGCACGGAGTTGCCGATGTAGCGTTTGCCAGGGTCGAAGTAGTCCCGGGTGAACTGTGGGTTCTCCCTGACCTCCATCAAACCGCGCAGGGCATCGATGCGCGGGTCGGCGGCGACGGCGTCGGTGTAGTCGTCGGCGGTCAGGCGGCCGAAGATCAAGGGCACGGCCACCATGTACTGCAGGCAGTGATCGCGGTCGGCGTAATTGGCCAGCGGGCCGGTCTTGTCGATGATGCGGACGCCCGCTTGCTGGGTTTCCAGCAGGATCTTTTCGATCTCGCCGATCCGGTCCTTGACCTGCGGATGCAGGGCCATGGCGCACTCGACCGCGGTCTGGGCGTGGAACTCGGCCGGAAAGCTGATCTTGAACAGCACGTTTTCCATGACATAGCTGCCGAACGGGCGTTCGAACCGGAACTCCTCGCCTTTGAAGGCGATGTCGTAGAAGCCCCATGTCTTCGCGCTCAGAGCACTGGGATAGCCGGTCTCGCCGTTCACCGCATTGAGCGCGTGGATGACCGCACGGCGGCAGGCGTCGCCCGCGGCCCAGCTCTTGCGGGGGCCGGTGTTGGGGGCGTGGCGATAAGTACGCAGCGTACCGTTGTCGATCCAGCTATGCGAAATCGCGTTGACGATCTGTTCCTTGCAGCCGCCCAGCATATGTGTGGCCAGGGCGGTGGAAGCGAGCCTGACCAGGATCACATGGTCCAGCCCCACCCGGTTGAACGAGTTCTGCAGCGCATAGACACCCTGGATTTCATGGGCCTTGATCGCTGCGGTCAGCACATCGCACATGGTCAGCGGCTTGCTGCCTTCGCGGCCGGCCTTGCGGCTGAGGTAGTCGGCTACCGATAGCAGGGCACCCAGATTGTCGGAGGGGTGGCCCCACTCGGCCGCCAGCCAGGTGTCGTTGAAGTCCAGCCAGCGGATCTGCGTGCCGATGGCGAAGGCGGCCTGCACGGGATCGAGTTCGTGGCCGGTGCCGGGAATGCGCACGCCGCCCGGCATCGTCGCGCCGGGGACCACGGGGCCCAGATGCTTCACGCACTCAGGGAACTTCATCGCCAGCATCGCGCAGGCCAGGGAGTCCAGCAGCATGTAGCGCGCGGTGTCGTAGGCCTGTTGCGAATCGATCCGGTAGTCCACTACGTAGTCGGCGATATCCACCATGGCCCGGTCGGGAGGCGGGCGCGCGGCGGAGCGGAGCTCGTGCGGGGTCGTGCCGTGCGGAGTCATGCGATGTCCGGGAAGTGGTCCGCCTGCATTGTTCCAGACAGGTCCGTCAGCCCGCGTGTGCATGGCGCAAAGCAGCTCCGGCACGTTCATGGCTGCAACACACCGGCTTGGCCTTGGGCCTTGGCGCGATGCCCGCGCACCCCGATCCTGTGGACTATGAAAACCACTCGCCTGCCCTCCCTGTTCCTGTCCCACGGCTCGCCGATGATGGCGCTGGAGGACTCGCCCACGGCCTGTTTCCTGGATGGATTGGGAAAGTCGCTGCCGCGTCCGCGCGCGGTGGTGGTCGCCTCGGCGCACTTCCTGGCCAGCGAACCGACCGTGACCTCCAACCTCGCGCCGGAAACCATCCACGACTTCGGTGGTTTTCCCAAGCCGCTGTACGACATCCAATACCCGGTCCACGGCGCACCGGCCCTGGCCGAGGAAATCGCCGCTCAATTGGCCGCAGCCGGATTCGAGGCGCGCGTGGATGAACGCACCGGCATCGATCACGGCACCTGGGTGCCGCTTCGGCGCATGTATCCGCAAGCGGACATCCCCGTGGTGGCGTTGTCGGTGAATCCTTCCCGGCCGTCCACTTGGCACTACGAGCTCGGTTTGGCTCTGGCCCCGCTAAGCGGGCAAGGCGTACTGGTCATCGGCTCCGGGGGTTATTCGCACAATCTGCGTGAGCTGGACTGGCGGCATGAGGACGCGCCGGCTTACCCGTGGGTGCAGGCGTTCACCGATGCGCTCAGCGAGAAGTTGCTGGCCAAGGACCTGCAAGGCGCGCTCGATTGGGAAGCGCTGCCGCAAGCACACCGCAATCATCCGACCACCGAGCATCTGTTTCCGTTGTATGTGGCGCTGGGCGCTGGCGGCGTGGGCGCCGATGCCACCCGGCTGCACCATGCGGTGCAGATGGGAGGCATGGCGATGGATGCGTTCGCTTTCAGTCGAGCCGACTAGGGCGCCAAGCCCCGCTCCCACGGTGCGTCGCCGAACTGCGACACCAGAAAATCCACGAAGGCTCCGACCCGGGGCGGCACCAGCCTGCGCTGCGGCATGACCGCACTGATCGCGGTGGTGGCCAGGCGACAGTCCGGCAACACCACTCGCAAGCGGCCGGCACGCAGGTCGTCGGCGATATGCCACAGGGAATGAATGGCGATGCCCTCACCCGCCACCGAAGCGTCGCGTAGCAATTCGCCGTAGTTGCTTTCGAACCGTCCCTGCACGCGTATCGCGTGTTCTTCGCCCTGCGCGTCGTGCAGGCGCCAGACATCCTGGCGGCCGTTGCTGCCGAACAGCAGCAGGCAATCGTGCTCCACCAGATCCTTGGGCGAACGCGGGTTGCCCCTGCGTTTCAAATAAGCGGGCGACGCGCACAACACGCGGCGATTGGGGGCGACATGGCGCGCCACCAGGCTGGAGTCCTCGAGCGCACCGATGCGGATCGCCAGGTCGAATCCTTCGCTGATCAGGTCCACCACCTGGTCGCTGAGATGCACGCTGATCCGCAGCTTGGGATGCTGGGCCAGGAATGCGGGCAACAGCGGCGACACGTACTGGCGGCCGAAGGAAGCGGACAACGTCACCCGCAGCGTTCCGGCGATCTCGGTGGCGGTTTCTCGCAGGCCCGTGCCCAGCGACTCCAGGTCCTCCACCAGCACCCGTCCCTGCTGCGCCAGCGCCGCGCCTTCCGGGGTGGGATGCAGGCGGCGCGTGGTCCGGTGCAGCAAGCGCACGCCCAGATCGCGCTCCAACCGCTTCAGGCGCTGGCTGGCGACAGCGACCGACAGGTCCAGGCTGTGGGCCGCGGCCGTGATGGAGCCCAGATCCAGCACGCGCAAAAACAGGGTGAGGTCGCCTACCCGGTCCATTATCAATAAACCATTGAGAGTGATTAGCCATATTCGCTGTTTTTGATATTCAGCGAAAGTCCCAAGCTGACGGCTTGTCGAAACCCGACCACAGTCTTGCGAGCACCGCCTTGAACTCCATCGCACCTTCCTCCTCCAAGCGATTCCCCCCCGCCCTATACGCGCTGACTGCCGGGGCCTTCGGCATCGGCACCACCGAATTCGTGATCATGGGCCTGCTGATGCAGGTCGCCAGCGACCTGCACGTGTCCATCGCCGCGGCCGGCCTGCTGATCTCCGGTTACGCCCTGGGCGTATTCGTCGGCGCGCCTTTGCTGACCGCCGCCACCAGCCGCATGCCGCGCAAGGCGGTGCTGGTGGCGCTGATGGTGATCTTCACTCTGGGCAATCTGGCCTGCGCACTGGCGCCCAACTACACCGTGCTGATGATCGCCCGCGTGGTCACGTCGCTGGCCCACGGCACCTTCTTCGGCGTCGGCGCCGTGGTCGCGACCGGGCTGGTCGCCGAAGACCGCAAGGCCTCGGCGATTTCCATCATGTTCACCGGCCTGACCGTGGCCACGCTGCTGGGTGTGCCCGCGGGGGCCTGGCTGGGTCTGCATTACGGCTGGCGTTCGACCTTCTGGGCGGTCACCGCGATCGGCGTGATCGCCACCGTGGTCATTGCCGCGCTGGTGCCGAAGGACCGTGGCGACGATGCGCCGATGGCCTTCCGCGAGGAAATAAAAGCGGTGGCGCGTCCGCAAGTGCTGCTGGGTTTATTGATGACTGTGCTCGGCTTCGGCGGCATGTTCACCGTCTACACCTATATCCAGCCCTTGCTTACCGAAATCGCCGGCTTCGCCGAGGCGGCGGTGTCGCCGATCCTGCTGGTGTTCGGCGTGGGCATGATCGTGGGCAACCTGCTGGGCGGAAAATTCGCCGATCGCCGCCTGCTGCCGGCGCTGCTGGGCACGTTGATCGCTTTGACCGCAGTGATGGGCCTGATGACCTTCGTCCTGCACAGCAAGTGGGCGATGGTGCTGTTCGTCGGCCTGCTGGGCGCGGCCGCGTTCGCCACCGTTTCTCCCTTGCAGCTGTGGGTGCTGCAGAAAGCGACAGGCGCGCAGAGCCTGGCTTCCAGTCTGAACATCGGCGCCTTCAATTTGGGCAATGCATTCGGCGCGTGGCTGGGCGGCGTGGTGATCGTGCATGGCCCCGGCCTGACCGCATTGCCTTGGGTCGCGGCGCTGGTGCCGTTCTCGGCATTCCTGGTGGCCTTGTGGGCCATTGCGCTGGAACGCAGGCGCGAGCGTATCGCGATGGTCGAACAGACCGAGTGCGCCTGAACCCTTATTTTTCTTTTTGAAGGAGCTTCTTATGGAAACCCGCTTTCTCGGCAACTCAGGCTTCAAGGTTCCGGTACTGGGCTTCGGCGCCGGCACCTTCGGCGGCAAGGGGCCGCTGTTCAGCGCTTGGGGCAATACCGATGACGCGCAAGCCAGGCGATTGATCGACATCAGCCTGGAAGCCGGCCTCAATTTCTTCGACACCGCCGATGTGTATTCCGACGGCGCTTCCGAATCCATCCTGGGCGCGGCCATCAAGGGTCGTCGGGATCAAGTGATTCTTTCCACCAAGACTGGGCTGCGTGCGGGTGACGGCCCGAACGACGCGGGCACCTCGCGCTTCCACTTGCTGCAGGCCGTGGACAAGGCTTTGCAACGTCTGGGCACCGACTACATCGACCTGCTGCAATTGCATGCGTTCGATGCGATGACGCCGGTCGAGGAAACGTTATCGACCCTCGATGGTCTGGTGCGCGCGGGCAAGGTGCGTTACCTGGGCGTATCGAATTTCTCTGGCTGGCATCTGATGAAATCGCAGGCCGTCGCCGACCAACGCGGCTATTCGCGCTATGTCGCCAACCAGACCTATTATTCGCTGATAGGCCGCGACTACGAATGGGAGCTGATGCCGCTGGGTCAGGACCAGGGCGTGGGTGCGGTGGTGTGGAGCCCGCTGGGCTGGGGCCGCCTGACCGGCAAACTCCGTCGCGGACAACCGCTGCCGGAAAACAGCCGTTTGCACGACACCGCCGATTTCGCGCCGCCTGTCGATGAGGAACGTCTGTATCGCATCATCGATGCGATGGATGAAGTGGCCGAGGAAACCGGCAAGACCATCCCGCAGATCGCCTTGAACTGGCTGCTGCAACGGCCCACGGTTTCCACCGTGCTGATCGGCGCGCGCAACGAGGAGCAATTGCGCCAGAACCTGGGCGCGGTGGGTTGGAATCTTTCGTCGGAACAAGTAGCGAAGTTGGATGCCGCCAGCGCGACCACCCCGCCCTATCCTTATTACCCTTATTGGCGCGGCCAGTTCTCCGAACGCAACCCTACCCCCGTAGCCTCTGGAGCTTCCTCATGAAAGCCATTGCCCTGACCCGCTACCTGCCAATCAGCGATCCGGAATCGCTGCAGGACGTCGAACTGCCGAAACCAGTCGCCAGCGGCCACGACGTACTGGTCCGCGTCGAAGCGGTTTCGGTCAATCCGGTCGACACCAAGGTCCGTTCGCCCAAGCCGCAAGTGGAAGCGCAGCCGAAAGTGCTGGGTTACGACGCAGCGGGCGTGGTCGAATCGGTCGGCGAAAACGTCACCCTGTTCAAACCCGGCGACGAGGTCTACTACGCCGGCGACATCACCCGCCCCGGCACCAATGCGCAGTTCCATCTCGTCGACGAACGCATCGTTGGCCGCAAACCGACGACGCTGGATTTCGCCCAGGCCGCAGCGTTGCCGCTGACCACGATCACCGCCTGGGAACTGACGTTCGATCGCATGCCGTTCGCCATCGACATGGAAAGCAATCGGCGTTCCCTGTTGATCATCGGCGGTGCGGGCGGCGTCGGTTCCATTGCCATCCAATTGGCGCGGCATGCCGGCTTTACCGTGATCGCCACGGCTTCGCGCGCAGAAACCGTCGACTGGTGCAGATCGCTGGGCGCCCATCACGTGATCGATCATCGACAACCGCTGCAAACCCAATTGAGCGCGCTCGGCCATGAACAGGTCGACGTCGTGCTGAATCTGGTCGACCCGAACCCCTATTGGGAAGCGATCGGCGGGATTCTTGCGCCACAGGGACACGTCGGATTGATCGTGGAGCCCAGCGCCCCGTTGAACATAGGCGATCCCTACAAGGCCAAATGCATCGGCATCCATTGGGAAATGATGTTCGCGCGCGCGCGTTTCAAAACCGAAGACATGATCGAACAGCATCACCTGCTCAATCGGGTGGCGAGCCTGGTAGACGCAGGCGAACTGCGGACCACGCACACCGAAACCATCGGCGCCATCAACGCGGTCAATCTGCGCGAAGCGCACCGTCGGCTGGAATCCGGGACCACCATCGGCAAGCTGGTGCTGGCGGGCTGGTAGACGCATGGAACCTCTTCCTTTCGATAACCGGAGATACGGTGGATGAGCTTGTCCGCGTGGCCGTTGTTTTGCATGTTGTCGCTGATCACAGCGTTCAGTCCCGGTCCCGCCGTTCTGCTGGCGGTATCCAACGCAGCGACGCTGGGCATGCGTCGGGCGCTCGTCAGTTCGGCCGGCAATGCGGCCGGAGTCGTTCTGGTGTCGGCGACTGCGATGCTGGGTCTGGGTGCCCTGTTGAAGACGTCTGCGTGGCTGTTCGGCGCCCTAAAGCTGGCGGGCGCGATATACCTGATCTATCTGGGCATACGTCAATGGCGCAGCCGGGCCAACGTCTTCGACGCGGCATCCGATGCAGTGAGGACGAGGGAGCAGCCGATCGCACGGCTGTTCTTGCAGGGTCTGCTGGTGGCAACGACCAATCCCAAGAGCATCCTCTTCTTCACTGCATTGCTTCCGCAGTTCATGAGCAGCGAAGTGCCGGTGATGCGCCAGTTCCTGATGCTGACGCTGACCTTCGCGGCCTGCACGGTGTTGTCGCACCTTTGCTACGTCGGGCTGGTACGCGGCACGGGCCGCTGGTTCGCCGGTGCCGCGCGCGTGCGGCAATTCAACCGACTGCGCGGAGCGATGTTCGTCGCCCTCGGCGTCGGCTTACTGCGTCTGCGCAGCAATCACGCGGCCTGAGCGGCACGGCGCGGGCGCCGACATGCGCGAAACGCACTACAGACTGGAATCCGGAACCACGATCGGCAAGCCGGCGCTCGCCGGCTGGAACTGAGCGTCGCAGGCATACGTTGCAAGCGGCCGATAGAATCGTCTTTCGCATCGGATCGCAAGCATGACCCTTCCTCCCCTGTTCGCACGCCGTTTCGCCCAACTCATCCTGGGCCTGTTCCTCTACGGGATAGGCATCAGCCTGATGGTGCGCGCCAGCCTGGGCATCGCACCCTGGGATGTATTGACGCAAGGCCTCTCGGAACAGACCGACTGGTCGTTCGGCGCACTGACCAACCTGATCGGCCTGGTCGTGCTTTTGCTGTGGATCCCCATTCGCCAGAAACCCGGGCTGGGCACAGTGCTCAACGTACTGCTGATCGGCCCCAGCGCGCAGTTCGGGCTATGGCTGTTTCCGGAATTCCAGGGACTGTGGCAACAGGTGCCTGCCTTCGCCAGCGGATTGCTGATCCTGGCGTTGGCGACCGGCATGTATATAGGCGCGAACTTCGGCCCCGGCCCGCGCGATGGACTGATGACCGGCCTGCATCGCCGCACCGGATGGCCGATTGGCCTGGTGCGCACCCTGATAGAAGCCAGCGTGCTGGTGGCAGGTTGGCTGATGGGCGGCGATGCAGGCTGGGGGACACTGGTCTTCGCGCTTTCCATCGGCCCGATCTGCGCGGTGACGATGCGCTGGTTCGCGCCCAAACCACGTGTGCTGGCTGGCAACGTCATCACCGAAGCTGCGCCATAAAGCTAAACGACTCTTTCCGCCTCCCCCTTTGAAAAAGGGGGATTGAGGGGGATTTGCTCTTGATCTTGAGCAAAGCGTCAAGAACCGACCCCTTCAAGTGCGTACGCCCACCTTGCCGGGGACCGGGATAACCGGCATCGTGCATGCCTCCGTACGCACACGTATCCGTTGCATGATGCCTTCGCCCAGCCCGCACGAGCTTGCTCCAAACCCACATTACCCGCACCTGTTCGCACCGCTGGACCTGGGCTTCACCCGGATCCGCAACCGGGTGCTGATGGGCTCCATCCATACCGGACTGGAAGACCGTGCCAGCGACTTCCCCAAATTGGCGGCCTATTTCGCCGAACGCGCCGAGGGCGGCGTGGGCCTGATGGTGACTGGAGGCTTCTCGCCGAACCTGGTGGGTTGGCTGAAGCCCTTCGGCGGCAAACTATCCTGGCCTTGGGAAGTGCGCCCGCACAAGTTCGTCACCCAGGCCGTGCACGACAACGGCAGCAAGATCTGCCTGCAACTGCTGCATGCGGGGCGTTACGCCTACCACCCTTTCTCCGTCGCGCCGTCCAAGCTGAAGGCGCCAATCAATCCGTTCACGCCACGCCAGCTCTCCTCGCGCGGCATCGAACGCCAGATCACTGCCTATGCCGACGCCGCGCGCCGCGCGCGAGAGGCCGGCTACGACGGCGTGGAGGTCATGGGCTCGGAAGGCTATTTCATCAACGAATTCACCGCACCGCGTACCAACAAGCGCACCGACGCCTGGGGTGGCACGCCGGAGAAGCGCATGCGCTTCGCGGTGGAAATCGTGCGCCGCGTGCGCGAAGCCTGCGGACCGGACTTCATCATCATCTACCGGCTTTCGCTGCTGGATCTGGTGGAAGACGGCAACCAGTGGGAAGAGATCGTGGCCCAGGCCAAGGCCATCGAAGCCGCGGGTGCCACGATCATCAATTCCGGCATCGGCTGGCACGAAGCACGCATTCCCACCATCGTCACTTCGGTGCCGCGCGCGGCCTTCGTCGAAGTCACCGCCAAATTGCGTCCGCACGTGAAGTTGCCGCTGATCGCCACCAACCGCATCAACATGCCCGACGTGGCCGAACGCATCCTCGCCGATGGCATCGCCGACATGGTCTCGCTGGCGCGCCCGCTGCTGGCCGATCCGCACTGGGCCAACAAATCGCGCGCGGGCAAACCGCAATCCATCAACACCTGCATCGCCTGCAACCAGGCCTGCCTGGATCACGTGTTCGAAAACAAACACGCCAGCTGCCTGCTGAACCCGCGCGCCTGCGCGGAAACCGAGTTGAACTACACCAGGACTTTTTCGCCGAAGCGCGTGGCGGTCGTCGGCGCGGGACCGGCGGGGCTGGCCTGCGCGACGGTGGCGGCCGAACGCGGGCATCGCGTCACCTTGTTCGATGCTTCGGCCGAGATCGGCGGGCAGTTCAACTACGCAAAAAAAATTCCAGGTAAGGAAGAGTTCCACGAAACCATCCGCTACTTCACTCACAAGCTGGAAGAAACCGGCGTCGAGGTGAAGTTGGGCACGATGGCATCGGCGGAAACTCTTTCCGGATTCGACGAAGTAGTGATGGCTACCGGCATCGTCCCGCGCCAGGTCGACTTCCCCGGCGCGGACCATCCCAAGGTGGTGAGCTACGTGGACGTGTTGAGCGGACGGGTGAAAGTGGGCGCAAGCGCGGCACTGATCGGCGCCGGCGGCATCGGCTTCGACGTGGCCGAATATCTGGTGCACGAAGGCGAGTCCCCTACTCTGGACCCGAAGCGCTGGATGGCCGAATGGGGCGTGGACCCGACTTTCGAATCACGCGGCAGCCTGGTCAAGCCGCATCCGGAAGCCCCCGCTCGCGAGGTCTGGCTGCTGCAACGCTCGGCCGGCAAGCCCGGCGCGCGTCTGGGCAAGACCAGCGGCTGGGTGCACCGGGCCACCCTGAAGGCCAAGAAGGTGCAGATGCTGGGCGGGGTGGAATACCTGGGCGTGGACGACAGCGGGTTGAAGATCCGCATCGACGGCGTGGAGCAGGTGCTGCCCGTGGACCATATAGTGGTTTGCGCCGGCCAGGAGCCGCGCCGCGAGCTGCAGACCGATCTGCTGGCCGCCGGCATCACCGCGCACCTGATCGGCGGCGCCGACGTGGCCGCCGAGCTGGACGCCAAGCGCGCCATCGACCAGGGCAGCCGGCTGGCCGCAGCCCTGTAGTTTCCTTCTCCGTCCGGGAGAAGAGCCTGCCCCGTACCTGATACGGGGGCGGATGACGGAATGGACCATCCGCTCCGGAAAATTTCGCTGGCCAGTCGTTGACACTCCCTCATCCGGCGCTTCGCGCCACCTTCTCAGCCTTGCACACCCTACGGGCGCCAGTGGGAGAAGGGCGAGAGTTCAGAGTAAAGACTCCATTTCCAATCAATCACTTAGCTTGATTGTCAAGCTCGGGGGTTCAGGCGGGGTTGGGGGTTGGGCCCTTACCTTGCGCCAACTTTTTCGGCCCGCCCCCGTTCCAACTGGCGAGCCACCCCGGCCCTGATTGCACCTTCTGGCCGGCCTCGGGCAGCTCGTCGGAGTAGCTGCCTCCCCATGACGCCCTGACGCCGTGTCTACCAACGCTCCTTCCCTGAGGGAGGGCGCGCAGACGCTGCCAAGACGGAGCAAGGAGTTCGTTTCAATGAAGTTGGCTTGGATCCTCTGGCTGTCGCACATGTTGCCGCAGCCTGCCGCAGACTCGCTCTGCCTCAGCACCACCGTTTACCTGGAAGCCCGCGACCAGACCCTTCGCGGCCAGCAGGCCGTGGCCGAGGTGGCTCTGCGCCGCCTGGACAGCGGCCTGTGGGGCGATTCGATGTGCGAAGTAGTCACCGCCCGCAAACAGTTCGCCCCGACCCTGGTGGCGCCCGGCACCCGCTTGCAGAATTCGGACGCCTGGGCCAAATCGATCAACGTCGCCCTGGGCGCCGAACGCAACTGGGCTTTGCCGCCCGGCCAGCGCAAGGAAATCGTTCCCGGCGCCAGCCACTTCATGGCACACAACATCGCCAGCCCGAGCTGGCGCAACGCCTACCAGGTGGCCACCATCGGCGATCACACCTTCCTGCGCGTGCAGAAGCTGAAACCGCGTTCTTGATAGCAGCCGCCTAGTGGCGTCCGCTTGGTAACAGCATCGACAATACGGGAACGGGCTGGGAATATTCCCCGCCCGTTTTTCTTTTGGAGATGTCGCGCATGAAGCTGTACACCAAACCCGGTGCCTGTTCGCTGTCCGACCACATCGCGCTGCGCTGGATCGGCAAGCCGTTCGACCTGCAAGTCATGGATGCCGCAAGCATGAAGACGCCCCAGTATCTCGCGCTCAATCCTGCCGGCGCGGTGCCGGTGCTGGAAGTCGATGGCTGGGTGTTGACCCAGAACGCGGCGATCCTGAATTTCCTCGCCGACACCTTCCCCGAATCGGGGCTGGGCGGCGACGGCACGCCCAAGAGCCGCGCCGAGATCAATCGCTGGCTGGCTTTCCTCAACGCCGACGTGCATCCGGCGTTTCATCCGCTGTTCGGTTCGACGCGATTCCTGGCCGACGAAGCCATGATCGAAAAAAGCAAGGACAACGCGCGCCAGAAGCTGCGCGGATTGTTCGAACGCCTGGATGGACAACTCGCGGGCAAAGACTTTCTAACCGGTGCGCGCTCCATCGCCGATCCTTATCTGTTCGTGACCCTGCGCTGGGCCAGGTCCTCGAAAGTGGACTTGTCGAAGCTGGAAAATCTGGAAAGGTTCTTCGCACGCATGCGCGCCGACGCAGATGTCAAGGCCGCGATGGAAGCCGAAGGCCTCTGAGGAGAACGTGAGGCGCAGCGGTGCACCGCTGCGCCTCGATCAAGCCTGGACTTCGGCGCGCGTACGCGCCAGCCAATCGCTGGCGAAAGTGTGGTCCTTGGCCTTGGTAAGCGCAGTGGCGATCTCCGGCAGCAACGCCAGCAGCGCGTCCACATCGGCGCACTTTTCCACCTTGAGCTGGATGAAATACCCCTTCAGCCCCATGTGTCTGCGCACCGTGTCGGTCACGATTTCGTACAGCCGCCGATAGCGTCCGAAGTCGGCTGGCAGTTTAACTTCGCCGGGTAGGGGACCGGCTGCCGCAACAGCAAGTGTCAAAGTCGCTGGCACCGTGGGAGGAGCTTCGGGCTCGTTGCGCTTGACCAGCCCCATGACCAACAGCTGTTCCAATGCGTCGTCGGGCGCATGCAAACCGGCCATCAGGTCGCGCAATTGCGACTGGTCGCGCTGTCCATCGACCATCAACAACAGCGAACGCAGCGATGCGGGCAACTTGCGGCCGCGATCCTGGATTTCCTGCTTGCCGGCATCGGTTTTGAAATACAACTCGCCCACTTCCACTCCCCAGACCGGCGTCTACGCGCAGTCGTGCCATTACGGATTTACAGATATTTCCCCGAAGCTAGATTTACAGAGAAGGGGCTGACGGTCCGTTATGGAGATCACAAATAAGGCCACGGCAGTCCTTCGGAGCGGCCGGTACGTCCGGCCGGGGTGGTTTCGGGCGGGCTCTTGATCGGCGCTGGGCGGATCGCCGGCCACGATTGCCAGGGTACTGCGATCCGCGGGTAATCAGAGTGCGTCGCCCGGCACCCGCACCCAGCCTTCCATCAGCACGCGCGCGCTGCGGCTCATCACCGCCTTGGCGACCGCCCATTGACCCTCCACCTGCAATGCTTCGGCGCCAACGCGCAGTGTGCCGGACGGGTGGCCGAAAAGGACGGCGCCGCGAGTGCCGCCACCGGCCGCCGCATTGACTACCGTGCCGGGCACGGCGGCCGCTGCAGCGATCGCCACAGAAGCCGTTCCCATCATGGCGTGATGAAGCTTGCCCATCGACATGGCACGGGCCAGCAAGTCGATATCGGCCGCGCGCACCGGCTTGCCGCTGGAGGAAACGTAATCCTTCGGCGGCGCGACGAAGGCCACTTTCGGCGTCAGTGGACGCAACGCGGCCTGCGCCACATCGGCAACCAGTCCCATACGCACGGCGCCATGCGCGCGGATCGCCTCCAGCTTGGCCAGTGCCGTTTTGTCTTCATTGATTGCGCCCTGCAATTCCGTGCCGTCGTAACCCAACTCGGCGGCAGACACGAAAATGGTCGGCACGCCCGCATTGATCAGCGTCGCCTTGAACACGCCTATGCCGGGCACTTCCAGTTCGTCGATCGGATTGCCGGTGGGAAACATGGCGCCGCCGCCCTCGCCATCGCCTTCATCGGCGGGATCGATAAATTCCAGCTGTATTTCGGCGGCGGGAAAAGTCACGCCATCCAGTTCGAAGTCTCCGGTCTCCTGCACCTGGCCGTCGGCGACGGGCACATGCGCGATGATGGTCTTGCCGATATTCGCCTGCCAGATACGCACCGTACACATCCCGTCGCGCGGGACTCGTGCCGGATCGATCAGATTCTGGGCGATAGCGAACGGACCGACCGCCGAAGACAGGTTGCCGCAGTTGCCGCTCCAGTCGATGAAACTGTCGTTGAGCGGAACCTGCCCATACAGATAGTCGACATCATGGTCGGGCTGCAGGCTCTTGGACAGGATCACTACTTTGCTTGTGCTGGACGTAGCCCCGCCCATGCCATCGGTGTGCTTGCCGTAGGGGTCCGGCGAGCCGATCACCCGCAACAGCAACGCATCGCGCGCCTTGCCCGGAACCTGCGCCGCCACGGGCAGGTCCTGCAGGCGGAAGAAAACGCCTTTGCTGGTACCGCCGCGCATGTAGGTAGCAGGGATGCGGATTTGCGGTGGATGTCGCATGGGAATGATCAGCCTGTTCAATGAATTCGTTCTGAACCCCTCTCCCGTTCTACGGGAGAGGTACAAGGGTGAGGGCGCCGTTCGCGAAATGCCCAAAGCGCCCTCATCCGGCGCTTCGCGCCACCCCGTATCAAGTACGGGGCAGGCTCTTCTCCCGCAGGCAGGAGAAGGGATATTTCACGCTGCTTTCGACGACTCCAAAAAGTCCTGCGCGAAACGCTGCAGCACGCCACCCGCTTCGTAGATAGAGACTTCCTCATCCGAATCCAGGCGACAAATCACTGGCACCTCGACGTTCTCACCATTCTTCCTACGGACGACCAAGGTCAGGTTGGCGCGCGGAGTGCGTAAGCCAACCACATCGAAGGTTTCCGTACCGTCGATATCCAGGGTGTTCCGTGTCGTTCCGGCTTTGAACTCCAGCGGCAACACGCCCATGCCGATCAGGTTGGTGCGGTGAATGCGCTCGAAACCTTCGGCGGCGATCGCTTCCACGCCCGCCAGGCGCACGCCCTTGGCGGCCCAGTCGCGCGAGGAACCCTGGCCGTAATCGGCGCCGGCGATGATGATCAGCGGTTGCTTGCGTTCCATATAGGTTTCGATCGCTTCCCACATGCGCATGACCTTGCCTTCCGGCTCCACCCGCGCCAGCGATCCCTGCTTCACGCTGCCGTCGGCATTACGCACCATTTCGTTGAACAGCTTCGGGTTTGCGAAAGTCGCGCGCTGCGCAGTCAGGTGATCGCCGCGATGGGTGGCGTAGGAATTGAAGTCCTCTTCCGGCACGCCCATCTTCGCCAGATATTCGCCGGCGGCGCTGTTGAGCATGATCGCATTGGACGGCGACAGATGGTCGGTGGTGATGTTGTCCGGCAGCACCGCCAGCGGCCGCATGCCGCGCAACGTGCGCTCCCCAGCGAGTGCGCCTTCCCAGTACGGCGGACGGCGGATGTAGGTGCTCATGCTCCGCCAGTCGTACAGCGGCTCAACTTTCGGACCGTGTTCGACTTGCGCATTGAACATCGGCTTGTACACGCTGCGGAACTGCTCCGGCTTCACCGAGGCCTTCACCACGGCGTCTATCTCCTCGTCGCTGGGCCAGAGATCCTTGAGGCGGATTTCCTTGCCATCGACTATGCCCAACACATCCTTCTCGATGTCGAAGCGGATGGTGCCGGCGATGGCATAGGCCACCACCAGCGCAGGCGATGCGAGGAACGCCTGCTTCGCATACGGATGGATGCGGCCATCGAAGTTGCGGTTGCCCGACAGCACGGCGGTCGCATACAGGTCGCGGTCGATGATTTCCCGCTGGATGGCGGGATCGAGCGCACCGGACATGCCGTTGCAGGTCGTGCAGGCGAAACCGACTACGCCAAAGCCCAACGCTTCCAACTCCGTCATCAGGCCGCTTTCGTCCAGATACAGCTTGACCGCCTTGGAACCCGGCGCCAACGACGACTTCACCCACGGCTTGCGCGCCAACCCCAGTCGGTTCGCATTGCGCGCGAGCAATGCGGCGGCGATCACGTTGCGCGGATTGCTGGTGTTGGTGCAGCTGGTGATGGCGGCGATGATCACCGCGCCGTCGGGCATCAGGCCCGGCGTTTCTTCCCACGCACCGGCGATGCCTTTCGCTGCCAGATCGGCAGTCGCCACGCGCGCATGCGGATTGGAAGGACCGGCCATGTTGCGCACGACGCTGGAAAGATCGAACTGCAGCGTGCGCTCGTATTGCGCCTGCTCCAAGCTGTCGGACCACAGCCCGGTGTGGCGTGCGTACAGCTCCACCAACTTCACTTGATCTTCTTCGCGGCCTGTCAGGCGCAGGTAGTCGATGGTTTGTGCGTCGATGGAGAACATCGCCGCGGTCGCGCCGTATTCCGGTGCCATGTTGGAGATGGTCGCGCGGTCGCCCAGAGTCAACGCAGCCGCACCTTCGCCATGGAATTCCAGCCAGGCGCCGACCACTTTCGACTTGCGCAGGAACTCGGTCAGCGCCAGCACCACATCGGTGGCGGTGATGCCGGGTTGCGGCTTGCCGTCCAGGCGCACGCCGACGATTTCCGGCAGACGCATCCACGAAGCGCGGCCCAGCATCACGTTCTCCGCCTCCAGCCCGCCGACACCTATCGCGATCACGCCCAGCGCATCCACGTGCGGCGTGTGGCTGTCGGTGCCGACGCAGGTGTCGGGGAAGGCGACGCCGTCGCGCACCTGCACCACAGGCGACATTTTTTCCAGATTGATCTGGTGCATGATCCCGTTGCCTGGCGGAATCACTTCCATGTTCTTGAACGCCTGGCGCGTCCATTCGATGAAGTGGAAACGGTCTTCGTTGCGGCGGTCCTCGATAGCGCGATTCTTGGCGAAAGCGTCGGGATCGAAACCGCCGCATTCCACTGCCAGCGAATGGTCGACGATCAATTGCACCGGCACCACCGGATTGACCTGCGCCGGATCGCCGCCCTGCTCGGCGATGGCGTCGCGCAAACCGGCCAGATCCACCAGCGCGGTCTGGCCCAGAATGTCGTGGCAGACCACGCGCGCCGGGAACCACGGAAAATCCAGATCGCGCTTGCGCTCGATCAGCTGCTTCAGCGAATCGACGAGCGTAGCCGGATCGCAGCGCCGCACCAGATTCTCGGCCAGCACGCGCGAGGTATACGGCAGCGTGGCGTAGGCGCCGGGCTGGATGGCGTCGACTGCGGCGCGCGCGTCGAAATAATCCAGCGAGGTGCCGGGCAAAGGTGTGCGGTGCTGGGTGTTCATGGCTGGCGATCCGGTGAGATTTGCTGGCCGACTGGCGCAGTGGGGCGAAGCGTCGGCGGGCAGAACCGAAGCCCTGCCCGCTTGTTTGTTCAGCGCTTGTCGAGCGGCACGAAAGCGAGGTCTTCCGGGCCGGTGTAATTCGCGCTCGGACGGATGATCTTGCCGTCGATGCGCTGTTCGATCACGTGCGCGCTCCAGCCGCTGGTGCGGGCGATCACGAACAGCGGGGTGAACATCGCCGTGGGCACACCCATCATGTGGTAGCTGACCGCGCTGAACCAGTCCAGGTTGGGAAACATCTTCTTGATGTCCCACATCACCGTTTCCAGGCGCTCGGCGATGTCGTACATCTTGCGGCCGCCCTGCTCGTCCGACAGTTCGCGGGCCACGTCCTTGATCACCTGGTTGCGTGGATCGCCGGTGGTGTACACGGGATGGCCGAAGCCGATGACCACTTCCTTGCGTTCGACACGCGCCTTGATGTCTTCTTCGGCCTCGTCCGGAGTTTCGTAGCGCTTCTGCACTTCGAACGCGACTTCGTTGGCGCCGCCATGCTTGGGGCCGCGCAACGCGCCGATGCCGCCGGCGATGGCGCTGTACATGTCGCTGCCGGTGCCGGCGATGACGCGGCAGGCGAAAGTCGAGGCGTTGAATTCGTGTTCCGCGTACAGGATCAGCGAGGTGTGCATGGCCTGCACCCAGGAATCGCGCGGCTTCTCGCCATGCAACAGATGCAGGAAATGGCCGCCGATGCTGTCGTCGTCGGTATCGGTGTCGATGCGTTTGCCGTTGTGGCTCCAGTGGTACCAGTACAACAGCATCGGGCCCAGCGAAGCCATCAGCTTGTCGGCGATGTCGCGCGCACCGGGATGGTTGTGGTCGTCCTTCTCGGGCGCCACGCAGCCCAGCACGGATACGCCGGTGCGCATCACGTCCATCGGGTGCGCGGACGCAGGCAGTTGTTCCAAGACAGCCTTTACCGCGGCCGGCACGCCACACAACGACTTCAGCTTGGCCTTGTAGCTGGCCAGTTCGGCGCGATTGGGTAGCTTGCCGTGCACCAGCAGATACGCGATTTCCTCGAACTCAGACGCGCGCGCGATATCCAGGATGTCGTAGCCACGGTAATGCAGGTCGTTACCGCTGCGGCCGACCGTGCACAGCGCGGTGTTGCCGGCGGCGGTACCGGACAGGGCAACGGATTTCTTGGGCTTGAACGGAACGGCTTCGGTCATTTCAACACCTCGTCTAGATTTAAAGCCCCTCTCCCACCGGGAGAGGGGTTGGGGTGAGGGTACGGCGGAATCATGGACGGTGAACCACCAATACTTCGCCGCACCCTCATCCGCTTCTCCCAGAGAGAGAAGGGTTGGAACTATTTCTTCGCAGCGAACAACGCATCCAACTTCTGCTCGAACTCGTGATAGCCGATGCGCTCGTACAACTCCTCGCGCGTCTGCATCAGATCCACCACATTCTTCTGGTGACCGTCGCGACGGATCGCGGTGTACACCGCCTCAGCAGCCTTGTTCATGGCGCGGAACGCGGACAGCGGATACAACTGAATCGCAACACCCACCGAAGCCAGTTCCTCGCGCGTAAACAACGGCGTCTTGCCGAACTCGGTGATGTTGGCCAGCACCGGCGCCTTCACCGCTTCGACGAAACGCTGGTAAGTGGGAAGATCGTAGGCGGCTTCGGCGAAGATGCCGTCGGCGCCGGCTTCCACGCAGGCGATGGCGCGCTCGATGGCCGCGTCCACGCCGTCGACCTGGATCGCATCTGTGCGGGCGATCAGGAAGAAATTGGAATCGGTCTTCGCATCGGCGGCGGCCTTCACCCGATCCACCATCTCCGCGGCACTCACGATCTCCTTGCCCGGACGATGGCCACAACGCTTGGCGCCCACCTGGTCCTCGATATGGCAGGCAGCCGCGCCGGCTTTGATCAGCGACTTCACCGTACGCTCGATGTTGAAAGCGCTGGGGCCGAAGCCGGTATCTATGTCCACCAACAACGGCAGATCGCACACGTCGGTGATGCGGCGTACGTCCACCAGCACGTCATCGAGCGTATTGATGCCCAGGTCGGGCAATCCCAGCGAACCGGCGGCGACGCCGCCGCCGGACAGATAGACGGCACGATAACCGGCGCGCTTGGCCAGCAGCGCGTGGTTGGCGTTGATGGCGCCGATCACCTGCAAGGGCGATTCGGCGGCCAGCGCGGCGCGGAACTTCATTCCCGGTGAAGCGGGGGCGCCAGCGGTTGGGTTGCTCATGCGGCAGGACTCCTCGTGATGGTCCGCCGCGGCGCGGCGGGCCGGGCGGCGGAGGTGCGCGAATGGTACGCCCCTCGTCGGGCGGCAAATCTGGCACTATCGGGAGTATTGATCAATCTTGATTTAGTGAATCAACCTATCGCCATGGCCACCGACCTGCTCTCCGCTCAGGAAACTTGCCGAATCCTTGGCATCAGCCAGGCCACGCTGTACGCCTACGTCAGCCGCGGCCTGCTGGAATCGCGCCCCGGCCCGGACCACCGCAGCCGCCTGTACCCGCGGCAGGACGTAGAGCGGCTGGCGCAGCGCAAGCAGGCCGGCCGCGGCGCCGCCCGGGGCGCCGCGCAAAGCCTGGACCGCGGCCTACCGGTGCTGGAGACACGGATCTCGCTGATCCGTCCCGACGGGCCGTACTACCGGGGCAAGTCGGCGATTGCCGCGGCGCGCAACGGCGACACTCTGGAAGACATCGCACGCCTGCTGTGGGACTGCGGCGAGCACGATCCCTTCGCGCTGGAAATCGACCCGCACTGGCCAGCGACCGTGACCGCGATCGCCAGCGACGCGCGCCTGCCGCCGCTGGAACGCGCAATGTCCGCGATTCCTCTGTTGGCGCTGGAAGTACGCCACTCCTTCAACTCCGCACCGCGCGTGCGTCACGAGATAGCGGCCACGCTGTTGCGGCACAACGCGGCGCTGCTTGTGGCCCAGCCGCCCTTCGCCGGACCGGTACACCGACTGCTGGCGCAGAATTGGAAACCCGGCGACGAGAATTTCGCCGAGCTGGTACGCGCGGCGCTGGTGGTCTGCGCCGACCACGAACTGAATGTTTCCGCCTTCGCCGCACGCGTGGTCGCCTCCACTGGCGCGCATCTGCATGCCACGGTCTGCGGCGGACTGGCTGCTTTGTCGGGCCCGCGCCACGGCGGCGCCACTGCACGCACGCATGCCTTGATCGCCGATGCGGGCGAGGCGCCGTCGGTGCGCGAATTCATCGAAACACGCTGGCAGCGCGGCGACGACCTTCCGGGATTCGGCCACGCGCTGTATCCGCACGGCGATCCGCGCGCCGCCGAAATCCTTTCCCGCTTGCGCCAGTCGCATGCAGGCACGCCGATGATGCTGCGGCTGGAAGAGATCATCGCCGTCGCTGAGGAAATCAGCGGCCAACGTCCGAACATCGACTTCCTGCTGGCTTCGATCTGCCAGATCCACGGCTTGCCGGCCACGCCGGCGCTGGTGATGTTCGCCGCCGGACGCCTGGCCGGCTGGCTTGCGCATGCGCTTGAGCAACAGGCGCTGGGAAGATTGATCCGTCCACGCGCCAGTTACACCGGGATGGCACCGACGCTGGGGGAACAATGAGGCCTTTCCTCTATCGACCGTCATCCCGGCGAATGCCGGGACCCAACTTTCAGCGTATGCGCAGTTGCCGATAGCCGTTTCAATCGAACTTCGCATTGCCGATGGCTGCGGAAGTGTCCAGGCAGTCAAAGTTGGGTCCCGGCATTCGCCGGGATGACGGCTTCAAATATTGCACTCTCTTCGAGCTCTTCGAGCTAAATCGTCTTTCATTGAAAGCCATGTAGCGCGGCAACTCACCATCGTCGCCGTACGTTTCAGCTCCCGACTTCCGGCCCCCGCAGCAACGCCTTCCTGATTTCTTCCAGCGCATTGGGATCATCCAGCGTGGACAGATCGCCCGGGTCGGTGCCCTGCGCCAATGCCTGCAATGAGCGCCGCAGCAACTTGCCCGAACGCGTCTTGGGCAAGGCATTGACGATGTACACACGTGCCGGGCGCGCCACCGCGCCCAGGCTGTGCTCAACCGCACGACGCATGCCGTCGGCGGCGGCGACGCGCTCGTGCGGCTCTTCGGTGTTTTTCCGCAAGGTGGCGAACACTACCGGTACCTGCCCCTTCAACTCGTCGTAGACGCCGATCACCGCCGCCTCGGCGACCCCGCCGTAACCGGAAACGGATTCCTCGATCTCGCGCGTGCCAAGCCGATGGCCGGCCACGTTGATCACATCATCGGTGCGGCCCAGGATGAAGGTATAGCCGTCCTCATCTCGGATCGCCCAGTCCAGCGAGCTGTACAGCAGCTCTTTGAAGTGGCTGAAATAACTGCTTACGAAGCGCGCATCGTCGTTCCAGATCGTGGTCATGCAGCCGGGTGGCAACGGCGGCTGCATGACCAGCACGCCTTTCTGGTTGACGGCGACTTCGACGCCGCTGCTTTCGTCGATCACTTTCATTCGATAGCCGAGATTCGGAAAACCCGGAGAGCCGAACTTGACCGGTTTCATGTCGAGCCCGGGCAACAAGGTGATCGCAGGCCAACCGGTTTCGGTCTGCCAGTAATTGTCGATGATGGGTTTGCGCAAAGCGTCGTGGATCCAGTGCGCGGTGGGCTCGTCCAGCGGCTCGCCGGCCAGGAACAGGTACTGCAGTTTCGACAGGTCGTGATTGCGGATGAAGGACGCATCGTGCTTCTTGAGCACGCGGATCGCAGTGGGCGAGGAGAACATGGTGCGCACGCCGTATTTTTCGCACAGCGACCACCAGGTGCCCGCATCGGGATTGAAAGGCAAGCCCTCGTACAGCAGTGAGGTCGCGCCGCCGATCAACGGGCCGTACACGTTGTAGGAATGCCCCACCGCCCAGCCCACGTCGGAAGTGGAGAACATCACCTGTCCCGGAGCCACGTCGAACACCGTGCGCATCGACAAAGCCAGCGCCACCGCATATCCGCCTACATCGCGCTGCACGCCCTTGGGTTTGCCCGTGGTGCCCGAGGTGTAGAGCAGATAGCTGGGCTCGTTGGATTCCAGCCATTCCACCGGCACTTCGGCATCGCCGACCTCCTTGCGCAGGCTGGCGTAGTCTTCGTCGCGTCCCTCGACTTTGGGCAACGCCGGATCCAACCCGCGCGACACGATCAGCACTTTCGGCGGCGGAGTTTGCGATTGCGCGCAAGCCTGGTCCACCAGCGCCTTGTACGCCATCACCTTGCCGCCGCGCATGCCGGCGTCGGCCGCAATCAGCAGCTTGGGCGTGGCATCGTCGATGCGCAGGGCCAGGTTGTGCGCTGCGAAGCCGCCGAACACCACCGAGTGCACCGCGCCGATTCGCGCGCAGGCCAGCATGGCGAACACCGCTTCGGCCATGTTGGGCATGTAGATGACCACGCGGTCGCCGCGATCCACGTCGAGCTTTTTCAGGATCGCCGCGAATGCGTTGACCTCCCGATAGAGCTCGGCGTAGGTGATCTCGCGAGTGACGTTGGTTTCGGTGGAGATGGCCACCAGCGCCAGTTGGTCCGCACGCTCGGCAAGATGCCGGTCGACCGCGTTGTAGCAGAGGTTGGTTTCGCCGCCTACGAACCACTGGCGGAACGGTGGATTGGAATAGTCGAGTATCCGCTGCGGCGGTTTGTGCCAATGGATGGCCTTGGCTTCCTCCGCCCAGAACGCCTCGGGCTGCTCTATGGAACGGCGATAGGTTTCCTCGTACCCCACCTTGGCCTCCCGGTCGGTCCTACACGGGCCCAGCATAGGCCCGCACGGGGGCACTCACCTTGCGACCTTGGTCTAGGTATTACTCAGCCGCTATCGGGCCGGCTCCCGGTATTCCAGCACCTCGCCGTCGCGGAAGCGGATCTCTTGCGGCCGCCATTCCACTACGAAGTCCTCCGCGGACATGTTCACGAAGGCGCGCTCGTCTGCCTTAGGGTTGCCCTGGCTGGAGCATTGAAAATCGATGTGGTCGCCGGGAAGCAGCCGGTCCTGAGTGAAATAACAACCGCTGAGGGTGGAAAGCTCCGTAGGCGACGGATGCGCATTGAGGATATCCACTGTGCCCCGAACCGATTCCAGCGTGCGGTCGGTACGGTTCTCCAACCGATAAGTCGCAAGAAACACTTCGTCTTCCACCCCACCCCGTTTGACGATGACCTGGGTGGCCTTCGCCCGTTCTGCCAGCGCAGCGCGCGGCGTATTGGGTTCGGCGCGCAACACCGCCGCCTGGCTCACCGGCAGGATCTCGCGGCCCAGCAGACTCACCGAGGTGGCATCGCGCAAGGGCGCATAGGCCAGGTCGCGCTGCTCCTGCATACCGCGCGCCCGCGATTGCTGGCCGGACTGCTGCACCAGAAAGGATCTCTGCAGTTCGATCGCTTCGGAGAAGGTATGCGCAGTGAACGGCTCGCCAGGGTCGGCCATGGAAGCAGGCATCACATCACCGTGACTGCGCTTTACGTAGCTCAGCACCAATTCCCTGTCTTCCTGCGGCAATGCATCCAGCTGCGCCTGCACCGTGGTCAAATCATCCGTACCGAAAGGGAGTCTGGTGTGGTGCGGATCGCGCGACCTGATCCCACCCCAGACCCCGAGCGCCAACAATATGGCCAGAATGATCCAGACGATTTTCGACACACGATTCCCCAGTTCTTTCGTAAATAAAAACGCCGGGCATTGCCCGGCGTTCTGCTGCGGTCTATCGACGCGGCATCAGCCCAGCAAGTGCGCTACGCCTGCGCGCTCTTCTTCCAGCTCGTCCAACGTCTTGTCCATGGCCGCGCGGCTGAAAGCGTCGACTTCCAGACCTTCCACGCGGGTGTATTCGCCATTGGCGGTGATCACCGGCACGCCGTACATCACGCCTTCGGGAATGCCATAGCTGCCATCGGAAGGCACGCCCATGGTCACCCACTTGCCGTTGCTGCCCAGCACCCAGTCGCGGACGTGGTCGATGGCGGCATTGGCGGCCGAAGCGGCGGAAGACAGACCGCGCGCTTCGATGATCGCCGCGCCGCGCTTGCCCACCTGAGGGATGAATGCATCGCTGTTCCAGACCGCATCGTTGATCTTGTCCTTCAACGAAGCGCCGTTGACCGTGGCGAAGCGGTAATCGGGATACATGGTCGGGCTGTGGTTACCCCACACGATCAACTTCTCGATATCACCCACCGCAACGCCGGCCTTGTTGGCCAGCTGCGACAGCGCGCGGTTGTGGTCCAGGCGCAGCATCGCGGTGAAGTTCTTCGCCGGCAGGTCCGGCGCCGACTTCATGGCGATATAGGCGTTGGTGTTGGCAGGGTTGCCGACCACCAGCACCTTGACGTTGCGCGAAGCGACCTTGTTCAACGCCGCGCCCTGGGCGGTGAAGATCTTGGCGTTTTCCAGCAGCAGGTCCTTGCGCTCCATGCCCGGGCCGCGCGGACGCGCGCCGACCAGCAGGGCCACGTCGACGTCCTTGAACGCCACTTCCGGATCGTCGGTGCCGACCATGCCGGCCAGCAGCGGGAACGCGCAGTCTTCCAGTTCCATCATCACGCCCTTCAGCGCGGCCTGGGCCTTGTCGATCGGCAGTTCCAGCAACTGCAGGATCACCGGCTGGTCCTTGCCCAGCATTTCGCCGGAGGCGATGCGGAACAGCAAGGCATAACCGATCTGGCCGGCGGCGCCGGTGACTGCAACACGGACGGGGGTTTTCATGTCGGTAATCCTATGGAAATTATGGGGTTTTGGAATCAGAAAACATCGTAGCCGAGCGGCTTCAGACGCGATTTGATGGTCGCGGTGTCGTAGCCCTGGATCACTTCCTGCCCGACGATCGTCACTGGCACACCGCGAGTACCCAAGGCGCTTGCGGCGCGGTCGCCCTCTGCTTCGTCGATGTCGAGAACGCGATACCGCACTCCTTCACGCTCGAATTCCGCCTGCAGTTGGCGGCAATAGCCGCACCATTCCGCAGCGAGCATGACGATCCTGGTATCTCCGGTCAGCAGCCGCGGATCGTCAGGATGCAAAGGCCTTTCACGGTTGGCCAGGTGGGACCCGAAAGCATAGATCCCACCCGCGGCACCGAGAAACAGCATCACCCAAAGAATCGCGCGCATTCCTTTCTCCGAAGGTCAGCTGAGTTCGGCGAAGAATTCCTGGATGCGCTGCATGCCCGGCGCCAGTTGCGGCGTCGGGCAGGTGTAGCTGATGCGCAACGCGCGCGGCTCGCCGAAGGCCGAACCCGGCACGCAGGCCACGCCCTTGCTTTCCAACAACGCATTGCAGAAGTCGATGTCGTTATTGATCACCTTGCCGTCGTGCGACTTGCCGAAGGCCACGCTGATGTCCGGGAACACATAGAACGCGCCCTGCGGACGCGGGCATACCACACCCGGTATTTCGGCCAGCGCCGCCATGACCTGATCGCGCTTGCCCTGGAATTCCAGGTTCTTGGCTTCGGTCACGTCCTGCGGGCCGGACAGCGCGGCGATGGCGGCAGCCGTGGTCACTTCCGGAATGTTGGTGATGTGGTTGGAATTGAGCGTGGTCACCGCCTTGGCGATCGACTCCGGACCGGCCATGAAACCCACGCGCCAGCCGGGCATGCCGTAGGTCTTGGACAGCGAATCGACGAACACGGTGCGCTCGCGCAGTTCCGGACGCGCCTGCACGAAGTTGTAGTACTCCAGACCGTCGAACAACATGCGGTTGTAGATGTCGTCGGTGATGATCCAGGTTTCCGGATACTTCACCAGCACATCGGCCAGGGCGATGATTTCTTCCTTCGTGTAGACCATGCCGGTCGGGTTGGAAGGATTGTTGAACAGGAACACCTTGGGCTTCTTGGCCAGCGCGGCGTCCAGTTGTTCGACCGTCAGCTTGTAGTCCTGGCTGGCCGGGCACGGCAGTTCCAGGATCCTGGCGTTGACGATCTCGGCGATATCGACATAAGTGGTCCAGTACGGCGCCGGGAAGGCGATGGTGTCGCCTTCGTCCAGCAGCGCTTCGGCCAGGTTGTAGAGCACGTGCTTGGCGCCGATGCCGGTGGACAGGTTGGCGCGTGTATAGCCGATCAGGCCCAGGTCTTCCATGTGCTTGAGGAAGGCGTCCAGCAGCGCATCGGCGCCGCGGTTGGACCCGTATTGACCGGAATCCTTGGCCAGCGCGTCGCGCGCGGCCTGGTAGACGTGTTCACCGGGCAGGAAGTTGGGAACGCCGATGGAGAAACTGATGATGTCGCGGCCGGCGGCCTTGAGCTTCTTGGCCTTTTCTGCGACCGCCATGATCGCGCTGGGCTTGGCGCGGCCCATGCGTCCTGCTAACTGGAGCATTGCGAAAACCTCGTGGGGTGAGGAACAGACTTGCTAGGAGCAGACTGGCTGCCACGCACCGTTTATTGCGGCGCAAAATTTTAGCATGGACCGCCAGTCCGCTCTGCCGTGCGGGAGGGGCCAAACCCCTCCCACTCCAGCCCGATTGGCTCAGGCGCTGAGGTGGCGGTTCCACTCGGCCACGCGGTCGGCGTTGGCGGCCAGCACGGCGGAGGCGTCGCCCTCGATCTTGACCGAGCTGATGGCATCGCCGCCGGCTACGCTGTCCACCACATCCAGGCCCTCAACGACCTTGCCGAATACGGTGTGCTTGCCGTCCAGCCACGGGGTGGGCACGTGGGTGATGAAGAACTGGCTGCCGTTGGTATTGGGGCCGGCATTGGCCATGGACAGCACGCCGCGGTCGTGGCGCACGCCATTATTGGTTTCGTCCTCGAAACGGTAGCCCGGGCCGCCGCGGCCGGAACCTTCCGGACAGCCGCCCTGGATCATGAAATCGGGGATGACGCGATGGAAGCTGAGGCCGTCGTAGAAGCCGCGCTGGGCCAGATTGACGAAATTGGCGACGGTGAGCGGGGCCTTGTCGGGATACAGCTCGATCTTGATGGGGCCGCGGGCGGTGTCGAAGGTGGCGGTCAGGGACATTGGGGACTCCATGGTTGATGACAGCGAAGGAAACAATTCAGCGAATTCTTCAGGATTGGGGCGTTTTTGCCGATCAAAACCGCCAAACCGGCGGCGGCAATCCGAATCCGGCCCCTTTCCGGACCGCTCCCGAGCTAAAGCACGGATTTAACCCGCTATAATACGCGGCTTCCTTCCCTGCCCCGAGCGCGGCTCCAAAATCGCGCCTTTCGTCATGTCCATTCAGAACCTCCGCAATATCGCCATCGTCGCCCACGTCGACCACGGCAAGACCACCCTCGTAGACTGCCTGCTCAAGCAGTCGGGCACGTTCAGCGAACGCACGGTCACCACCGAGCGGATGATGGACAGCAACGACCAGGAAAAGGAACGTGGCATCACGATCCTTTCCAAGAACACCGCCATCAACTGGCAGGGCAACCGCATCAACATCGTCGACACCCCCGGACACGCCGACTTCGGCGGCGAAGTGGAGCGCGTGCTGTCGATGGTCGACTCGGTGCTGATCCTGGTCGATGCGATGGACGGCCCGATGCCGCAGACCCGCTTCGTCACCCAGAAGGCATTCGCGATGGGCTTCAAGCCGATCGTGGTGGTCAACAAGATCGACCGCCCAGGCGCGCGTCCGGACTGGGTGATCGACCAGGTGTTCGATCTGTTCGACAAGCTGGGCGCCACCAACGAGCAGCTCGATTTCCCGATCGTCTACGCTTCGGCCCTGCACGGCTACGCCAGCCTGGACGACGCCGCCCGCGAAGGCGACATGACCCCGCTGTACGAAGCGATCATGAAGCACGTCTCGCCGCCGGAAGTGGACCGCGAAGGTCCGTTCCAGATGCGCGTCAGCCAGCTGGACTACAACAACTTCGTCGGCCTGATCGGCGTCGGCCGCATCCAGCGCGGCAAGGTGCGCACCAACATGCCGGTCAGCGTGATCGACCGCCACGGCAAGAAGCGCCAGGGCAAGGTGTTGCAGGTGCTCGGCTTCCTGGGCCTGGAGCGCATCGAAGTGGAAGAAGCCGAAGCCGGCGATATCGTCGCCATTTCCGGCGTGGCCGACCTCAGCATTTCCGACACCATCTGCGCGCTGGATACGCCCGAAGCGCTGCCCGCGCTGACCGTGGACGAGCCGACCATCAGCATGACCTTCCAGGTCAACAACTCGCCGTTCGCCGGCAGCAAGGAACACAGCGGCGGCAAGTTCATCACCAGCCGCCAGATCCGCGAGCGCCTGGAGCGCGAAACTCTGCACAACGTGGCGCTGAAGGTCGAGGAAGGTTCGGATCCGGACAAGTTCCTGGTCTCCGGCCGTGGCGAGCTGCACCTGTCGGTGCTGATCGAAACCATGCGCCGCGAAGGCTTCGAACTGGCCGTGTCGCGCCCGGAAGTCATCATCAAGGAAATCGACGGGCAGCAGATGGAACCCGTCGAGCAGCTGGTCGTCGATATCGAAGAGCAGCATCAGGGCGGCGTCATGGAAAAGCTGGGCGTCCGCAAGGGAGCGCTCAAGAACATGGAGCCGGACGGCAAGGGACGCGTGCGCCTGGACTACATGATCCCGGCCCGCGGCCTGATCGGTTTCCAGAACGAATTCCGCACCCTGACCCAGGGTTCGGGCCTGCTGTTCCATGTGTTCGACCACTACGGTCCCAAGGAACAGGGCGCCATCGCCAAGCGCCAGAACGGCGTGATGATCGCCAATGCGCCCGGCGCGACGCCGGCCTACTCGCTAGGCCCGTTGGAAGAGCGCGGCAAGCTGTTCGCCGCCGAAGGCGACAACGTGTACGAAGGCCAGCTGATCGGTATCCATTCCAAGGACAACGATCTGACCGTCAACGCCATCAAGACCAAGCCGCTGACCAACATGCGCGCTTCGGGCAAGGACGATGCGATCAAGCTGACCCCGGCCATCAAGTACACGCTGGAGCAGGCTCTGGACTTCATCGAGGACGACGAGCTGGTGGAAGTCACTCCGAAGGAAATCCGCCTGCGCAAGAAATTCCTCAACGAAAGCGACCGCAAGCGCGCCTCACGCGCGGCCTGATCGGGTTTCTCAGAATCAGCTCGTCGTAGTAGTGACGCAAACCGCCTACAACCCGGCTCCGCAAGCGCATCCGGGTTTGCATGTGCTGGCCCTGTTCGAGGGCCTGAAAGGTTTGCTGGCACTGGTCGCGGCCGCCAGCCTGGAAGTGCTGGGGCCGCAGCCGCTGCGCAATGTGATCAAGGCGCTGATCGCCAAATTCAACCTCGACCCGGCCCACGGGACCCTGCCCTCGCTGCTCGACGCCATCAATCCGGGCGCCGTGCATCTGGCGGTGGCGGTGGTGTCGCTGTACGCCGTCTGGCGCCTGGTCGAAGCCTGGGGCCTGTGGCGGGCGAAGGCGTGGGCTTCCTGGCTGGGTTGCGTGGGCACTGCAGCCTATCTGCCGCTGGATGTGTATGCGCTGTACCACCACCACGGCTGGCACACCTGGGCGGTGCTGGTGCTCAACCTGATCGTAGTGGCGGTGCTGGCGCGCGATCTGGTCAAGCGGCGTACGCCCACCCGTACTTGAGATTGCGCGTTCCGCGGATGCTGAGTAGCCTGCCTTACGCACCTTCCCGGGGACGAAACACAATGCGGCGCATACCGCTTCTGCTTGCCTTCACGCTCGTGCTCGGCGCATGCGGCCCCAACGCGCCCGATGCCGCTACCACGCCGGCGGCCGAACCCACCGACTTCACCTTCGCTGAAGCCGACATCAGCGACCTGCAGACCCGCATGCAGAGGGGAGAGCTGGACAGTCGCGCGCTCACCCAGGCTTACCTGGACCGTATTGCCGCCATCGACAAAGCCGGGCCGACGCTCAATGCGGTGATTGAAATCAACCCCGACGCGCTGAAGGAAGCGGCCCTGCGCGATGTCGAACGCAAGACCAATTCCGTTCGCGGCCCCCTGCACGGCATCCCGATTTTGCTCAAGGACAACATCGGCGCCACGCCCATGGCCAACTCCGCCGGCTCGCTGGCGCTGAAGGACTTCCGCCCCGCCAGCGACGCTTTCCTGGTGCGCAGGCTGCGCGAAGCAGGCGCGGTGATCCTGGGCAAGACCAACCTCAGCGAGTGGGCCAATTTCCGTTCCACCCGCTCGACCTCCGGCTGGAGCGGCCGGGGCGGACAGACGCGCAATCCTTATGCCCTGGACCGCAATCCCTGCGGTTCCAGCTCAGGTAGCGCAGTGGCGGTATCGGCGAATCTTGCCGTGGCCGCGATCGGCACCGAGACCGACGGCAGCATCATCTGTCCCGCTGCGATGAACGGACTGGTGGGATTGAAGCCCACCGTCGGCCTGGTGAGCCGCGAGGGCATCATCCCCATCTCTTTCAGCCAGGACACCGCGGGCCCGATGACCCGCAACGTCTCCGACGCTGCCTATCTACTCACCGTGTTGGCAGGGCGCGACAATGCCGACCCCACGACCGCCAACATCGCTTGGAACACCTCGCTGGACTACCACTCGCATTTGAACGCCAATGGGTTGAAAGGCGCCCGCATCGGCGTGATGCGCAGCAAGCTGTCGATCCACCCGGATGCCGCCGCCGCGATGGAAGTAGCCATCAAGACCATGCGCGAAGCGGGCGCGACCGTCGTCGATGCCGAGATCCCGACCGATGGGCAATGGTCGGACGACGAAGACACGCTGCTGCTCTATGAATTCAAGGCCGGCCTGGAACGCTACCTGCAGAAGCAGAATGCGCCGCTCAAGACCTTGTCGCAGTTGATCGGCTACAACCAGCAGTACCGCATTTCGGAAATGCGGTTCTTCGGGCAGGAACTGTTCGAGCAGGCCAACGCCAAGGGCGGGCTGGGCGAAATGGAATACATCAGCGCCAGATCGCGCGCGCGCCGCTTGGCCGGTCCCGAAGGGATCGATGCCGCACTCAAGGCGCAACGGCTGGATGCGTTGATCGCTCCGGCCACCGGCCCGGCCTGGGTGACCGATCCGCTGACCGGCGACCACTTCCCCGGCGCCGGTTATGGCGCTGCGGCCGTGGCCGGTTACCCCAGCCTGACCATTCCCATGGGCAGCAGCAATGGATTGCCGCTGGGTATCGTCTTCATGGGCGCCGCCTGGAGCGAGCCGCGGCTCATCGAACTGGGCTATGCCTACGAGCAACTCACCGGCGCACGCACTCCGCCGCAGTACTTGCCCAGCGTGACCGTCGCGCGCAAAGCTGCGCGCTGACGCGAGGCGCCGACCCCGTCGGAGCCACGCTGCCCCAGAGCTTTTCCAAGGGCTCGGTCCCGAAAGAGCATTTCGCCACGGATCAGCGCGGATCGACGCGGATGAGCGAATACTGAGGTACGCGAGATCTTGCCCAACCGAACTTAGCTTTATCCGTGTTGATCCGCGCTGATCCGTGGCGAAAAACGCTTCTAATCGAGACCTTTGAACAAGCTCTCGGACGAGCAGCGAAGCCCTCGCGCGGGTCTACCGCGCTGCGGGCGCGGCCAGTTGATTCTGCTTGCGCACGATCGACATCGCGATCTCCAGCGACTGTTCGTAGTTGAGGCGCGGATCCACCGTGGAGCGGTAAGCGCGTTCCAGGTCGATATCGGTGAGTTCGCGCGCGCCGCCGGTGCATTCGGTCACATCCTCGCCGGTGAGCTCCAGATGCACGCCGCCCAGACGCGTGCCTGCGGCCGCGTGCAGATCGAACGACTGCTCCACTTCGCCACGGATGTTGTCGAAGCGGCGCGTCTTGTAGCCGTTCGAAGTACTTTCGGTATTGCCGTGCATCGGATCGCACACCCACAGCACGCGGCGGCCGTCGCGACGCACCGCGTCGAGCAGCGGCGGCAACTTCTCGGCGATCTGCGCAGCGCCCATACGATGGATGAAGGTCAGGCGGCCGGGCTCGTCTTCCGGATTGAGGATGTCGATCAGGCGCAGCAACTGGTCGGGATTCACCGAGGGTCCGACTTTCAGCGCGATCGGATTGCGCACGCCGCGCAGGTATTCCACGTGCGCGCCATCGACTGCCGCGGTGCGCATGCCGATCCACGGGTAATGCGTGCTCAGGTTGAACCAGCCCCACTGGCGCGGCACTTCGCGGGTCAGCGCTTCTTCGTACGGCAGCAGCAAGGCTTCGTGCGAAGTGTAGAAATCGATGCGGTTGAGGTTGTGCACTTCCGAACCGGCCAGCGTTTCCATGAAACGCACGGCATCGCCGATGGAGGTGGCCATCTGCTGGTACTCGTTGGCGTTGGGCGAATAGCCCACCCAGTTGAGGTTCCAGTATTCGGGATGGTGCAGGTCGGCGAAGCCGCCGTCGATCAGCGCGCGCACGAAATTCATGGTCATCGCCGAACGCGCGTGCGCCTTGATCATGCGGCGCGGATCGGGGATGCGCGCTTCCGCGGTGAATTCGGGCTGGTTGACCAGATCGCCGCGGTAGCTCGGCAAGGTCACGCCGTCGCGGGTTTCGGTGTCGGTCGAGCGCGGCTTGGCGTACTGGCCGGCGAAGCGGCCCACGCGCACGACCGGCAAACGCAGGCCATGCACCAGCACCAGGCTCATCTGCAGAAGAACCTTGAGGCGGTTGGAAATCAGGCCGGATTCGCAATCGCTGAAACTCTCGGCGCAATCGCCGCCCTGCAACAGGAATCGCTTGCCTTCCTGCGCTTCGGCCAACTGCTTCTTCAGCGAGAAGATTTCCCACGAGGTCACCAGCGGTGGCAACTGACGCAATTCGCCTAGCGCCGATTCCAGCGCCTCCGCGTCCGGATACGTGGGCATCTGCACCGCCGTGCGCGAACGCCAGGAAGCGGGCGCCCAGTCGGTGGGAAGATTCACGGCACGGAGATTGCGATCGGTATTGCTCATGGTGCTGCTACTCATGGTGGTGCCCTCAGCGGGTCACCATGTTGCCAGATTGATGCGCCGCGTCAAAATGTCGTTACGCTTGCAACTTACGCCCGCGGAATGCGGCGAACAATGCCCAGGCCAACAAGGCCAGGAACCAGGCCAGACTCCATTCAGGCATCGACAAACCCAGGAAGGTCCAGTCCACCACTGCGCACTCGCCCGAACCGGTGAATACCTTGCGCAGCACGTCGGCGAACGGGAAGGCCTCCATCATGTAGGCCAGGTCCGGACCGCAGGCAGGCACCTTGTCGGCGGGCAGGTGCTGCAGCCAGACATGGCGTCCGGCCACTGCCAGACCCAGAGCGGCGGCCACCAGGGCCAGTCCGCCGTATGCGCCGCGACCGCCCGCGCTCTTTGGCGAGTGCAAGCCCCCGATCAGAAACACCACCGCCAGCAGCACGAATGCCCCGCGCTGGAACGAGCACAACGGGCAGGGATTCAGACCCAACTGATACTGCGAGTAGAAGGCGAATCCCAGCAGTGCCACGCAGATGGCGAAACCGGTCAGGAATTGGGCGCGGAACGACCAGCGGAAAGGGTTCATGGCAAGCCTGTTCAGAAGCGATGGCAGCCATTATCTCCGTGCGGGCCTGCACCGTCACATGCCACAAGTGCCGGCTGGCCGGCTAACTGATGCCGGCGGCCAGAAAAACAAAACCCCGACGCTAGGCCGGGGTCTGTGTATCGCTTACTGCAGTTTCCGGATTACTCGGCCGACAGCGCCGCTGCTTCCGGACGGTCCAGCAGTTCGACATACGCCATCGGCGCATTGTCGCCAGCGCGGAAGCCGCACTTGAGGATGCGCAGGTAGCCACCCGGACGCGACTGGTAGCGCGGGCCAAGCGTGGTGAACAGAGTGCCCACCGCTTCCTTGTCGCGCAGACGCGCAAAAGCAAGGCGGCGATTGGCGACGCCATCGACCTTGGCCAGAGTGATGAGGGGCTCTGCGACGCGGCGCAGTTCCTTGGCCTTGGGCAGCGTGGTGCGGATCAGGCCCTGCTTGATCAGCGAAGCGGCCATGTTGCTGAACATCGCCTGGCGATGGGCGCTGGTGCGGCTGAATTTGCGGCCGGCTTTCTGGTGGCGCATGGTTTTGATTCCTGGTTAATGTTGATGCTGTTGGAGTTCGCTGTCGCCATCATGGCGTTGGTGCTTGGACTGCGGATGGCCCCAGCCCGTTCGTCCTGATCGGGCATCGCCGCGCACCTTCGGGCGCGTCGGCGTTGTGTTGCGATTTCAAGCGAATCCCCGCAGTTGCTGCGGGGACCCGTTACAACTATTGGATCAGCCCAACATGCCGTGCTGGGAAACGCCGGCCGGCGGCCAGTTTTCCAGCTTCATGCCCAGGGAAAGGCCGCGCTGAGCGAGGACTTCCTTGATCTCGGTCAGCGACTTCTTGCCCAGGTTCGGGGTCTTCAGCAGCTCGACTTCGGTCTTCTGGATCAGGTCGCCGATGTAGTAGATGCTCTCGGCCTTGAGGCAGTTGGCCGAACGCACGGTCAGCTCCAGGTCGTCGATCGGGCGCAGCAGCACCGGATCCACGCCGCTGGTGGCCGGCTTCGCCGCACCGCGGTCGCGGTGGGTGAAGTCGCCGAACACCGACAGCTGGTCGCTGAGGATGTCGGCGGCGGTGCGCACGGCCTCCTCGGCGTCGATGGTGCCGTTGGTTTCGATTTCCAGGACCAGCTTGTCCAGGTCGGTGCGCTGCTCGACGCGCGCGGCTTCCACCGCATAGGCGACGCGGCGGACCGGCGAGAACGAGGCGTCCAGCATCAGACGGCCGATGGCGCGGGTTTCTTCATCCGGACGACGACGGGCAGCCGCCGGCTGGTAGCCGAAACCGCGCTCGATCTTCAGGCGCATGTTGATCGCCGTGTCCTTGGTCAGGTTGCAGATGACCAGTTCCGGGTTCAGGATTTCGACGTTGTGGTCGGTCTTGATGTCCGCGGCGGTCACTACGCCCGGGCCCTGCTTGGCCAGGGTCAGGGTGGAGCTGTCGCCGGTATGGATGCGGATGGCGACGTCTTTCAGGTTCAACAGGACTTCAAGCACGTCTTCCTGCAGGCCTTCGATGGTGCTGTATTCGTGCAGAACGCCGTCGATCTCGACTTCCGTGATGGCGAAGCCGGGGATGGACGAGAGCAGCACGCGACGCAGCGCATTGCCCAGGGTGTGGCCGTAACCGCGTTCCAGCGGTTCGATCACGACCTTGGCGCGATTGTCGCCAAGGCGTTCGATTTGCGGGCCGCGGGGGCGCAGCACCTGCTGTGTGGTAACCGTCATGTTGCTTGGTCTCCTGCAAATCCCCGGCTGATCCGGGGATTCGTGATGGGATTACTTCGAGTACAACTCGACGATCAGCGCTTCGTTGATGTCGGCAGGCAGATCTGCGCGATCCGGCACGGCCTTGAACACGCCGCTGAACTTCTTCGAGTCCACTTCAACCCACGAGGGGCTGAGGTCCATCTGTGCGGACACGGTCAGCGATTCCTGGACGCGCAACTGCTTCTGCGCCTTTTCGGAAAGCTCGATCGCATCGCCAGCCTTGACCTGGTAGGACGGCAGGTTCACCGACTTGCCGTTGACCAGCACGCCGCGGTGCGAAACCAGCTGACGGGCCGAAGGACGGGTGATGGCGAAGCCCATGCGGTAGACGACGTTGTCCAGACGGGTTTCCAACAACTGCAGCAGGTTCTCGCCGGTGTTGCCCTTCTTGGTCGAGGCCTTCTTGTAGTAGTTGCGGAACTGACGCTCCAGCAGACCGTAGATACGCTTGACCTTCTGCTTCTCGCGCAGCTGGGTGGCGTAATCGGACAGCTTGCCCTTGCGGGCGGTAGCGCCGTGCTGGCCGGGCTTCTGCTCCAGCTTGCACTTGGAATCCAGCGCGCGCGCCGGGCTTTTAAGGGAAAGATCGACGCCTTCGCGGCGGGCGAGCTTACAGGTAGGACCAATATAACGAGCCATTTCTCTTCAGCTCCTCAGACGCGACGCTTTTTAGGCGGGCGGCAACCGTTATGCGGGATAGGCGTAACGTCGATGATGTTGGTGATTTTGTAACCAACGTTGTTGAGCGAACGCACCGCGGACTCGCGGCCCGGGCCTGGGCCCTTGATGCGTACTTCCAACGACTTCAGACCGTAGTCCAGTGCTGCGCGGCCGGCTTTTTCGGCGGCCACCTGCGCTGCGAACGGCGTGGACTTGCGGGAACCGCGGAAACCCGCGCCGCCCGAAGTGGCCCACGACAGCGCATTGCCCTGGCGATCGGTGATGGTGACGATGGTGTTGTTGAAAGAAGCGTGGACGTGGGCGACGCCGTCGGTGACGACCCGCTTGATCTTCTTCTTTACTTTTGCTGCTGCTGGTTTGGCCATGATGCGCGCCCCTTACTTCTTGATGGCTTTGCGCGGACCCTTGCGGGTGCGTGCATTGGTACGGGTGCGCTGGCCACGCAGCGGCAAGCCACGGCGATGGCGCAGGCCGCGGTAGCAACCCAGGTCCATCAGGCGCTTGATCGCCATACCCACTTCGCGACGGAGGTCGCCTTCGACGATGAACTTGCCGATTTCGGCGCGCAGGCGCTCGACTTCCGGCTCGGACAGGTCACGGATCTTGGTGGTGGAAGTGACGCCTGCGGTTTCGCAGACCTTCTTCGACCGGGTACGGCCTATGCCGTAAATGCTCTGCAACCCGACCCAGACATGCTTCTGGGCAGGCAGGTTGACACCTGCAATACGCGCCATGACGCGACTCTCCAACTGTGTTTGATGGCCCGATTGCAGGCAAATCCGTGAGGATTCGGTGCAAGCCGGCGGAGTGAACTACGAATTTTAACAAGATCTCGGGTTTCTGGGAAGCCCCGGCCCGCCGAAGCTTGCCAGGACCACGGCATGGGGAGTGTGCCCATGCTCCGGCGCCGGAATCCGCCTGATCCGGGTCGATATCCGGCTTTCGCCTTCTTCGTCCCTTCCCGCCCCGCGCTACTCTTGCGCAGGGACTGGCTGATTCTCACCTGCGCACGAGATCGCCGCACAGGCCGCCCATCTAAGTTGTGCCCGCCGCAGGCGTACGCCATGCAGCCGGCTTCGGTGCAGCTTCTCAGCCCCGCGCCAAACCGCCGCGCGAGCCGCCTTTCAGGTTCGCCTTCTTCAACAGGCTTTCGTACTGGTGCGACATCAGGTGCGCCTGGATCTGGGCGATGAAGTCCATCACCACCACCACCACGATCAACAGCGAGGTGCCGCCGAAGTAGAACGAGGTACCCAGCTGGGTACGCATGATTTCCGGCAGCAGGCAGACTGCGACCAGATACAGCGAACCGACCGCGGTCAGACGGGTCAACACCGCATCCACGTAATCGGCGGTCGCCTTGCCCGGACGGATGCCCGGAATCAGTGCGCCCGACTTCTTCAGGTTGTCGGCCGTTTCCTGCGAATTGAACACCAGCGCCGTATAGAAGAACGCGAAGCCGATGATCATCGCCGCGAACACGATCATATGCAGCGGCTCGCCCGGCGCCAGCGCCTGGGAGATGCGTTGCAGCCAAACGGTCGAAGTGGATTGGCCGGACCACAGCGCCAGCGTGGCCGGGAAAGCCAGGATGCTGGAGGCGAAGATCGGCGGAATCACGCCTGCCATGTTGAGCTTGAGCGGCAGGAACGAGGTCTGGTTCATGTACGCGTTGCGGCCGCCCTGCCGCCTGGCGTAATTCACCGTGATCCGGCGTTGGCCCCGCTCCATGAAAACCACGAAATAAGTGAAGGCCGCTACCGTCAGCACGATCAGGATCAAGGCGATGGCGCTGATGGTGCCGTTGCGGAAACCTTCGATCGTATTGATCACCGCCACCGGCAAGCCGGCCACGATGCCTGCGAAGATGATCAGCGACACGCCGTTGCCGACGCCGCGCTCGGTCACCTGCTCGCCCACCCACATAAGGAAGATGGTGCCTGCGGTCAATGCCACTACCGCGGTCAGCACAAAGCCCATGCCCGGGCTGTACACCACCGGCATGCCGCCCGGCGCGACCTGGTTCTGCAAGGCGACCGCAATGCTGCCGCCCTGCACCACCGCCAGCAATACCGCACCCATGCGCGAATACTGGGTGATCTTGCGGCGGCCGGATTCGCCTTCTTTCTGCATCGCCTTCAGCGACGGAAAGATATGCACGGCCAGCTGAAACACGATGGATGCCGAGATGTAAGGCATCACGTTGAGCGCGAAAATGCTGAAACGGTGCAAGGCACCGCCCGAGAACATGTTGAACATGTCCACGATGCCGCCGCCCTGCGCCTGCATCATCGCCAGCATCGCATCGGGGTTCACGCCGGGAACCGGAATGAAGCAACCGATGCGATAGACGATCAGCGCGCCGACCACGAACAGCAGACGCTGGCGCAGTTCAGTGAACTTGCCCAACCCGCCTACGCCGCCTGCGTTGCCTTGCGCCATTCTGCGATTACTCCTGAACGCTGCCGCCGGCAGCTTCGATAGCCGCCTTGGCGCCGGCCGTCGCAGTGATGCCCTTCAGCACGAACTTCTTGGTCAGGTCGCCCTTCTTGACGATCTTGGCGCGCTTGGCCGAAGTCGGCACCAGCTTGGCGGCACGCAGCGCGGCGAAATCGATCTCGCCGGCTTCGAGCTTGTCCAACTGGTAGGACAGCACTTCGGCGCAGTCCAGCTTCAACTTCGAGCGGAAGCCGACCTTCGGCAGGCGCTTGATCAGGGGCATCTGGCCGCCTTCGAACTTGGCCTTGATCTTGCCCTTGCCCGAACGCGCGAACGAACCCTTGTGGCCGCGGCCGCAGGTCTTGCCCAGGCCCGAACCGATGCCGCGACCGACGCGCTTGCGCTCGGTGCGGGCGCCTTCGCCTGGCTTCAATGTATTGAGATGCATATCGATTACTCCTCGACGCGCACGAGGTAGTGAACTTTATTGATCAGACCGCGTACCTGCGGGCTGTCCTTCAGTTCACGCACATCGTTGAGCTTGTTCAGGCCCAGCGCCTTCACCGACAAACGGTGGATGCCCTGGGAACCACGCAGGCCACGCACCAGGCGGACCTTGACCGTACCGGTCTTGTTGGACTCACTTGCCATAATTGAGTTCCTCGATCTTCTTGCCGCGCTTGGCCGCGATGCGGGTCGGCGACTGCATGTCGCCCAGGCCCTTCAGCGTGGCGCGCACCAGGTTGATGGGGTTGCGCGAACCCACGGCCTTGGCCAGCACGTTCTTCACGCCCACCGCTTCCAGCACGGCACGCATGGCGCCGCCGGCGATCACGCCGGTACCTTCGGAGGCTGGCTGCATGTATACGCGCGCCGCGCCGTGGCCGGCCTTGACCGGGTGCCACAAGGTGCCGTTGTTCAAGTCGACATTGAGCATGCCCTTGCGCGCATATTCCATCGACTTCTGGATGGCGACCGGCACTTCGCGCGCCTTGCCGTAACCGAAACCGATCTTGCCGTTACCGTCGCCCACCACCGTCAACGCGGTGAAGGTGAACTGGCGACCGCCCTTGACCGTCTTGCTGACGCGGTTGACCGCGACCAGCTTCTCGATCATGCCGTCGTCTACTTTCTCTTCGCGGTTGCGGTCGCGATCACGACCCCGCGGTGCACGTTGTTCTTCAGCCATTTGCCTAATTCCTTGATGAGTAAGTGATTACGGCTGAGCCGCTTATAGTTGTGGAATGGTGCGGTGGACCGCAGTCGCGCGCAGAAGTCGCGGTGCGTCCGGCATTATCCCTGCCGGCGGATTACAGCATGGGGACGAACCCCATCTGTTTCAAACTCAGAACTGCAGACCAGCTTCGCGGGCGGCGTCGGCCAGGGCCTTGATGCGGCCGTGGTAACGGTAGCCCGAACGGTCGAAGGCGATCTTCTGGATGCCAGCGGCCACGGCGCGCTCGGCGATGACCTTGCCCACGCGGGCGGCGGCATCGCTGTTCTTGCCGTTCTTCAGGCCTTCGCGCACATCGGCCTGCAGCGTGTTGGCGGCGGCGATGACCTTGGAGCCGTCGGCGCTGAACAGCTGCGCGTACAGGTGCTGGCCGGTGCGCAGCACCGACAGGCGCGGCACGCCGAGCACACGGATGTGGGCGCGGGTGCTCTTGGCGCGGCGGAGACGGGCGTTGTTCTTGATGCTCATGATCTTGATCCTTGGGAAGCGGATAAGCCTTATTAGGCTTTCTTGGCTTCCTTGCGAATGATGACTTCGTCGGAGTACTTCACGCCCTTGCCCTTGTAGGGCTCCGGCGGACGGAAACCGCGAATCTTGGCGGCCACTTCACCGACGCGCTGCTTGTCCGAACCCTGGACCAGGATTTCGGTCTGGGTCGGGGTGGTGATGGTGATGCCTTCCGGGGTCTTGAACAGCACCGGGTGCGAAAAGCCCAGCGACAGGTTCAGGTCCTTGCCGGCCATGGCGGCGCGGTAACCCACGCCCACCAGCTCGAGCTTGCGCTCGAAACCTTCCGACACGCCCTTGACCATGTTGGCCAGGATCGCGCGGATGGTGCCGGTGATGGCATCGTCGGCCGGCGTGGCCGGCGACAGGTTCAGCACGCCGTCTTCGAGCTTGATCTCGACGCCCGACGGCTTGACCAGCGACAGGGTGCCCTTCGGGCCCTTGACGCTCAGCGAACCGGACTGGTTGTTGAAATCGACGCCCTTCGGCAGGGTGATCGGCTGTTTGGCTACACGGGACATACGTTTACTCCCTTAAGCCACGAAGCACAGGACTTCACCGCCGACGCCCTGCTGGCGCGCCTGCGAGTCGGTCATGATGCCCTTGGAGGTGGAAATGATGGCGACGCCCAGACCGTCCAGCACCTTGGGCAGATCGGCCTTGCCGCTGTACTTGCGCAGGCCCGAACGGGACACGCGCGTCAGGCGCTCGATCACCGGCTTGCCTTCGAAGTACTTCAGCACGATCTCGAGCTGCGGCTTGTTGTCGACGGTGTTGATGCGCGAATCGGCGATATAGCCTTCGGCCTTCAGCACGCCGGCGATGGCGACCTTGATGTTGGAGGACGGCATCTTCACCGTCGGCTTGCCCACAGCGGCCGCATTCTTGATGCGGACCAGCATGTCGGCGATGGGATCAGTCATGCTCATTGCGTATTACCCTTTGAGTAGCACCGATATCCGCTTTCGCGAAAATCTTAGGTTGGTTGAATTTTACCAGCTGGCCTTGCGCAGGCCGGGAACGTCGCCGTTCATCGTCGCCTTGCGCAGCATGTTGCGGCCGAGGCCGAACTTGCTGTAGACGCCGCGCGAACGGCCCGAAAGTGCGCAACGATTGCGTTCGCGGCAGGGCGACGAATCGCGCGGCAGCTTCTGCAGCTTGGTCACGGCTTCCATTTTCTCTTCGTACGAAGCGCTCTGGCTGGAGATGGTCTTCTTCAGCGCATCGCGCTTGGCGGCGTACTTCTTGGACAGTTTGGCCCGCTTCAGATCGCGGTTAACCATTGAGGTCTTTGCCATTGCTCAGGTTTCCTTGCGAATCAGTTGCGGAACGGGAATTTGAAAGCTTCGAGCAGCGCCTTTGCTTCGGCGTCGGTCTTGGCAGTGGTGGTGATGGCGATATCCATGCCGCGAACCGCATCGACCTGGTCGAAGTCGATTTCCGGGAAGATGATCTGTTCCTTCACGCCCATGTTGTAGTTGCCGCGACCGTCGAAAGAACGGCCGGACACGCCACGGAAGTCGCGCACGCGCGGCAGCGAGACGTTGACCAGGCGGTCGAAGAATTCGTACATCTTCGCGCGGCGCAGGGTCACCTTGCAGCCGATCGGCCAACCGTCGCGGATCTTGAACGAAGCCACCGAAACGCGCGACTTGGTCGTGATCGGCTTCTGGCCGGTGATCTTGGCCAGGTCGGCGACCGCGTTCTCCAGGATCTTCTTGTTGGTCGCGGCTTCGCCCACGCCCATATTGATGGTGATCTTGGTGATGCGCGGCACTTCCATCGGATTGGCGTAGCCGAACTTCTCGGTCAGGCTGGGAACAACCTGTTCCTTGTAGAACTTTTCGAGACGGGTGGTCATGACTTCATTCCTTAGGCGTCGAGCGCCTCACCGCTGGAGCGGAACACACGCAATTTGCGTCCATCCTCCAGCACTTTGAAACCGATACGCTCGCCCTTGCCGGAAGCCGGGTTGAACAGCGCGATATTGGAGATGTGCATCGAAGCTTCACGCTCGACCACGCCGCCGGCGACACCCGCCTGCGGGTTCGGCTTGGTGTGGCGCTTGATGATGTTGACGTTGGAGACGATCACGCGATCGCCGTCCACACGCACCACGTCACCACGCTTGCCCTTGTCCTTGCCGGCGATGACGACCACCTGGTCGCCCTTCTTGATACGGTTCATAACATTTCTCTCTTCAATCTGTAACAGCGCTGCTTCGTCAGGCCTTTGCCATTTACGGCTCGGCTCAGAGCACTTCAGGCGCGAGCGAAACGATCTTCATGAACTTCTCGGAACGCAGCTCGCGGGTTACTGGCCCGAAGATGCGGGTACCGATCGGTTCCTGCTTGTTGTTGAGCAGCACGGCCGCGTTGCCATCGAAGCGGATCAGCGAACCGTCCGCACGGCGAACACCCTTGCGGGTGCGCACGACGACGGCATCGTAGACTTCACCCTTCTTGACCTTGCCACGCGGGATGGCGTCCTTCACGGTCACTTTGATGATGTCGCCAATGTGCGCGTAACGGCGCTTGGAGCCGCCCAGCACTTTGATACACATCAGTTCCTTGGCGCCGGAGTTGTCGGCCGCGTCAAGGTAGCTCTGCATCTGGATCATGATTCAGGTTTCCTTGTTAGACGGCCGCACGGGTGACGATTTCCACCACGCGCCAGTTCTTGGTCTTGGACAGTGGGGCGATTTCGACCACGCGCACCACATCGCCTTCGTTGCAGGCGTTGTCGGCGTCATGGGCATGCAGCTTGCTGGAACGGCGGATGTATTTGCCGTACAGCGCATGCTTGACCTGACGCTCCACCAGCACGGTGACGGTCTTGTCCATCTTGTTGCTCACGACACGGCCTTCGACCGTGCGCTGCGATTTTTCTTTGTTGTCGCTCATCACGTCGGTCCTTACTTCTTGCTACCCAGCAGGGTCTTGACGCGAGCGATCTCGCGGCGAACCCGGCGGGTTTCATGGGTCTTGGGCAGCTGACCGGTGACCTGCTGCATGCGCAGGGAGAACTGCTCCTTGCGCAGGTCGGTCAGGTGTTCGTTCAGCTGGTCGGCCGACTTCTCACGGAGTTGTTTGAGTTCCATTAGCGCACCGTCCGGGTAACGAAAGTGGTGGTCACGGACAGCTTGGCCGCAGCCAGGCGGAACGCCTCGCGTGCGATTTCCTCGGTCACGCCTTCGATCTCGTAGATCATGCGGCCGGGCTGGATCTGGGCTACCCAATATTCCACGTTGCCCTTACCGGAGCCCATGCGGACCTCGATGGGCTTCTTGGTGATCGGCTTGTCGGGGAACACGCGGATCCACATCTTGCCGCCACGCTTGACGTAACGGCTGATGGAACGGCGCGCGGCCTCGATCTGGCGCGCGGTCAACTGACCGTGCGCGGTGGCCTTCAGGCCGTACTCGCCGAAACTGACGAGATTGCCGCTCCAGCTCAGGCCGTCGTTACGGCCCTTGTGCTGCTTGCGGTACTTGGTACGTTTTGGTTGCAACATGGCCGGTTACCTCGCGTCACGGTCACGGGCCGGACGCGACGGACGTTCGCTGCGCTCGGGGCGCGCTTCGTCCTGCTTTTCCTGGCCAATCTGGGAGAAGTCGAACACTTCGCCCTTGTAAACCCACACCTTGATTCCGATGATGCCGTAGGTGGTCTTCGCCTCGGCAAAACCGTAATCGATGTCGGCACGCAGCGTGTGCAGCGGCACGCGGCCTTCGCGGTACCACTCCG
>CAMLGZ010000002.1 GCA_946479745.1 uncultured Pseudoxanthomonas sp.
GCTCAAGTACGTCTATGAGACCAAGGGCCGCGAACTGGAACAGATGGAAGGCTGATGCGGCTATGTCGGGTGCTTCGACCCTGTTGCCCCGCTTCGCTCCGGACACTTCGATTACCGGCGTTCCAGTACTGGTGCTTGCCGGGTCGATAAAGGCGGGTCAGCGCAATCCACGCCCGGCGTGGCGTCGAAATGCTGACCAGTGGTCAGCGCTTCTTCGGTGGCCTCGGCTTGGAAAATGGGGCAACCGAGTCGCGAATAATGAGTTGGTGCGGAGTCACGTGGTCGACCAGCATGCGCGTGGTGATGTCCTTGCGCCGGATGTTGCGCAACAGGATTGCTATGGCCGAATCGGCCATGTCCGAGATCGGCTGCTGGATGGTGGTGAGTTCAGGCCATACCGTGGTCGCTGCGGAGGTGTTGTCGAAGCCCACGACCGAGAGATCTTTGGGAACATCCATGCCTTTGCGGTGTGCGACGGATACGACGGCGGCCGCCATGTCGTCGTTGCTGGCGAATATGGCCGTCGGGCAGTGATTATGAGCAAGGAGCTTCTCGCCCGCCTGCAACCCGGATCGATAGGTGTAGTAGCCCTGCTGCACGAGGGTACGGTCGTGGGCAATACCGGCATCGGCCAGCGCGGCTTGGAAGCCGCTGTACCTGAGCGCACTGTCAGTGTGGTTGGGAGGCCCTTTGACATACCCGATGCGGTTATGGCCTTTGCTGATCAGGTATTCGGTGATTTCCTTGCTGGCGCGAAAGTCGTCGATACGCACACAGGAGATCTCATCGCTGAAGCGACCCGAGGCGATGGTAACGACGGGCACTCCCGCGCTCAGAAACTCCTTGATCACTGCCTTGGACTCGGAAAGTGGCGGCGGCAGGATCACGCCGGCCACGCTCCTGGCCAGCACGCGCGCAGCATTGTGCTGCTCGGTGCTGCTGAGCTTGTCCCAGCTGTCTATGACCAATTGAGCGGCCGCGCGGGCAGCGCCGCTGAGCGCACCAACGAGAAGCTCTTGCAGATAAGCAGAGCTGGGATTGGTGTAGATCAGCGCGATGCGCGTGTGTTGCGCCGCCGCCAGCGAACTGGCCGCCAGGTTGGGCGTATAGCCCAGGTCGCGCACCGCGCGCATCACGTTTTCGCGGGTGGAGTCGCGTACCTTGCCCTGGCCGTTGATCACGCGCGACACCGTCATCGGCGATACGGCAGCCAGCGCGGCGACTTCATCGATGGTGACGGCGCGTCCCTTGCGGCGAACCGATTTCTTGGGTTTTTCCAACGCTCGCACCTTTGCCCTGCTGGCGGTTATGGAGGCCTCTGCATGCGCGCGAGCATCCGATGGCCGTTAAAAATACCTTCAGTTGCGAACCAGAGACAGGCATGACGACCGCTCGCATGGTAACGCTAACAGAGAAGGACGGCGATAACCGCAATCGGTCCGGCGTTCGCGAGTGTCCGGAACCGGCGCCGCGTCGCCGCCTGCTTCCGCCTTTCAGGTCGCGAGCCGCTGCATTTTTCTGCTTGGTGGCTGCCGTGTTGTGCATGCCTGCCGCGCAGGCCGAGGATGGTCATGAGCTGTGGCTGCGCTATGGACAAATCCCGGCTGGTCAAGCCAATGCCTACCGCTCGCACGCCTCGCAACTGATTGCAGGGCAGGGCACGCCGACCCGGATCGCAGCGCGTGCGGAGCTGCTGCGGGGCTTGAGCGGTTTGATGGGGGCGCCGCTGCCCGTTTCGGAAGCGGTGACCCGCGATGGCGCCATCGTCGTGGGTACCGCCGCGTCCTCACCGCTGGTGGCACGCCTGGGCCTTGATCTGGCGAGCCTGGGCGAGGAGGGATATCTGATACGCACGCTCGCGATCGATGGCCATGCCGCCACGGTGATAGCGGCGCGGGAAGATGTCGGTGTCCTGTATGGCGCTTTCCATTTCCTGCGTCTGGTGCAGACCGGCCAATCGCTCGATCGGCTCGACGTGCGCGAGTCTCCGCGCCTGAAGCTGCGTGTGCTCGACCACTGGGACAACCTGGATGGTCACGTGGAGCGCGGCTATGCGGGCGCTTCGATCTGGGACTGGCACAAGCTGCCCGACTATCTGGACCCGCGCTATACCGACTATGCGCGCGCCAATGCGTCGCTGGGCATCAACGGCACCGTGCTCAACAACGTCAACTCCAATGCGCTGAGCCTGACGCCGGCGTATCTGAAGAAGGCCGCGGCGCTAGCGGGCGTATTCCGCCCTTATGGCATCCGTGTCTTCCTCAGTGCCCGCTTCAGCGCGCCCATCGAGATCGGCGGACTGAAGACGGCCGATCCTCTGGATCCCGAAGTGCAGCGCTGGTGGCACTCGAAGGCCGATGAGATCTACCGGACCATTCCCGATTTCGGCGGCTTCCTGGTCAAGGCCAATTCGGAGGGACAGCCGGGCCCGCAGGACTATGGCCGCTCGCATGCCGAGGGCGCCAACCTGCTGGCCGACGCGCTGGCCCCGCATGGCGGTACGGTGATGTGGCGCGCCTTCGTTTACTCGCACGAGGTTCACTCGCATGAGGAGCCCGACGACCGCGCCAAGCAGGCTTATTCCGAGTTCGTGCCGCTGGACGGCAAGTTCCGCAGCAATGTACTGGTGCAGGTGAAGAACGGGCCCATCGATTTCCAGCCGCGCGAACCCTTCCATCCGCTGTTCGGCGCGATGCCGAAGACGCCGTTGATGATGGAGTTCCAGATCACCAAAGAGTATCTGGGCTTCGCTACACATCTGGTTTACCTGGGACCGCTGTATGAGGAAACACTGCGGTCGGACACTTATGCGCGCGGCAAAGGCTCGACGGTGGCCGAGGTGATCGACGGCTCGCTGGATGGCCATGCACTGACCGGTATCGCCGGAGTGGCCAACATCGGCGCGGACCGTAACTGGAGCGGATCGCATTTCGACCAGGCCAACTGGTACGCCTATGGCCGCATGGCCTGGAATCCGAATCTGTCGTCCCGCGCGATCGCCGAAGAGTGGGTGCGCATGACCTTCTCCAACGACGACCGCTTGGTGACTCCGGTCGTGGCGATGATGATGGGCTCGCGCCAAGCGGTGGTGGACTACATGACCCCGCTGGGCCTGCACCACCTCATGGGGCGTGGCCATCACTACGGTCCCGCTCCCTGGGTGGAAGGTGGCCCGCGCGCGGACTGGGCGTCGGTGTACTACCATCGCGCCGACAAGGGCGGCATCGGTTTCGACCGCTCGGCGCGTGGCAGCAATGCGGCTGCGCAATATTTTCCGCATGTCGCGCGCGAGTTCGGCGACGTGCGTCGTGTACCCGAGGAGTTCCTGCTCTGGTTCCATCACGTCCCTTGGGATTACAAAACCCGTTCGGGCCGTCCGTTGTGGGACGAACTGGTGCACAGGTACACGCGCGGCGTGGACTATGTGCATACGATGCGGGAAACGTGGGAAGGCCTTGCGCCTTACGTGGATGCAGAGCGCCACGCGCAGGTGGCTGCTTTCCTGGGTATCCAGGAACAGGAAGCGCAATGGTGGCGGGACGCCGGCATCGCCTATTTCCAGACCTTCTCGAAGCGACCGCTGCCGGAGGGGTTCGCACCGCCGGCGCATTCGCTGGACTACTACGAATCATTGGAATTCCCCTACGCCCCAGGAAATGGGAAATGACGGTCGCTGCATCGCCCATGCGGTTGCTGCTGCGCCGTACCGCCGTTCTGTTGACGTCGATCGCGCTCGGCTGCGCCTTCGCCGCCAACGCGCAACAGCGCGCCGATGCGCCTTTGCTGCATGCGATGTTCCAGGATCACGCTGTGCTGCAGCGGGACAAGCCGATCCGGATCTGGGGCCATGCGAAACCCGCGGAACAAGTGCGCGTCACGCTGGCGGGAAAGAAGGCGCGCGCCAACGCGGATGCGGAAGGGTACTGGGAGGTGCAGTTGCCGGCATTCAATGCCGGTGGGCCTTACACCCTGACCGCGACCGCAGGCGGCGCCACGCAGACGATCAGTGACGTACTGGTTGGCGACGTGTGGCTGTGTTCGGGCCAGTCGAACATGGAGCTGCAGGTCTGGCGTTCGCTGGACGCGCGCTCCGAGATCGACGGCGCGCATGCCGAAACGATTCGTCTGTTCACGGTTCCGCAGACCGGCAGCGTAGTTCCGCTGGAAACGTTCCAGACGCCTGCGCAATGGCAAAAGGTCGGCCCCGACACCCTGCGCGATTTCTCCGCGGCCTGCTTCTACTTCGCGCGCGAATTGCAAAAGAAACTCGATGTGCCGATGGGACTGGTCAACTCGGCCTGGGGCGGTTCGCGCATCGAAGCCTGGATCAGCAGTGCGGGCCTGCGCGCCAGCGGTGAATACAACGACGATCTCGATGTGCTTTCGAAATATGCAACCGATCCCGTAGAGGCGACCGGCCGCTGGGGCGAACTGTGGGGCCGATGGTGGCTCAATCGCGCGGGCACGAAACCTGGCGATGAACCGTGGAGTCCTGCGTACTCCGCCGGCAACGAATGGCGCAGCGCGCCGCGCGATCTTGGGGCGTGGGAACGTTGGGGCGTGCCGGAACTGGCGGACTACAACGGCATGGTCTGGTACCGCACCAAAGTCAGCCTGACTGCAGAGCAGGCCGAGCAGAAGGCGGTGTTGTTGCTGGGTTCCATCGACGAAATCGACATGACCTGGGTGAACGGGCGTGCCGTGGGCAGTACCTACGGCCCAGGTTCGGGCCGCGAATACCCGCTTCCGAAAAACCTGTTGCACGCCGGCGAGAACCTTGTTGTCGTCAACGCGCTGGACACTTACCGCGATGGCGGCATGGACGGTCCCGCGTCGGCCTACGCGCTGCGGCTGCAGGATGGAACCCGTGTGCCGCTGGAAGGCGCATGGAAATACCGCATGGCGCCGGGCGAAGATCCGCCGCCAAGCGCGCCATGGCAGACGGCGGGGGGGCTATCCACTCTGTACAACGGCATGATCGCGCCTATCGGCCGTTACGGTCTGCACGGCGTGCTGTGGTATCAGGGCGAATCCAACACCACGCAGGCGGCGCGCTATCACGCACGCCTGCGTAGCTTCCGGGACGACTGGCGTGCGCGCTTCGGCACGGATCTGCCTCTGCTGATCGTGCAACTGGCCGGTTATGGCATGCCGAACACAAAACCCACCGAGAGCGGCTGGGCCGAGCTGCGCGAGGCGCAGCGGAAAGCGGCTGCGGAAGATCCACATACGGGACTGGCCGTCAGCCTCGACATCGGCGACCGTTACGACATCCATCCGCCGAACAAGCAGGAACTCGGGCGCAGACTGGCGCGTGCAGCGCGCCATCTGGTGTATGGCGAAAAAAAGCTGCCGCCCTCCGGTCCCGTACCTTTGTCGGCCAGACACGTCGACGATTCGGTGGTGGTGGGTTTCGGCGACGTGAGCGGAGCGCTGATCGCCTATGGCGCCTATGCACCGGTCGGGTTCGAACTCTGTGGCGCCGAGCGTGGTTCCTGTCGCTACGCCGACGCGGAGATTCGCGGACACGAGGTGATCCTGCGCGCGCCGGCGGCGCGGTCCGCCACACGCGTGAGATACGGCTGGGCCGACAGTCCGGTCGTCACCTTGTTCGACGGTGCGGGCTTGCCCGCGGGACCGTTCGAGATCCGGATCCCTTGAGACCCGCACTTATGACCGACACGCCGATGAACCCCCAATCCGATACGGAACCAAGGCCCACCTCTCTTCGTGCGGCCGATGAGCGTCGTTGGATGGAAGGAATGACGATGAGAGGGATGAAAGCAGGAATGGGATTGCTATGCGCGATGCTGGCGGCGCCTGCCTTCGCGCAACAGCCTGTCCTGTTCGACTGGTTCGAGTACCGCGGAAAGGACGCCGTCTTCGAGACGCCGGTGCCTGAAGGCAGCTATCGCAATCCGGTGCTGGCCGGCTTCCATCCCGATCCCAGCATCACGCGTGCCGGCGATCGCTACTATCTGGTGAATTCCAGCTTCGCGTTTTTCCCCGGCATTCCCGTGTTCGAGAGCGCCGACCTGGTGCACTGGCAGCAGATCGGCAACGTCATCGATCGTCCCTCGCAGCTGGACTTCGACGGGTTGGGCATGTCGCGTGGCGTGTTCGCGCCGGCCATCGAGTATCACGGCGGCATGTTCTACGTGGTCAATACCGCCGTGGACAGCGGCGGCAACTTCATCGCCACGGCCAAGGACCCGGCGGGTCCGTGGTCGGATCTCCACTGGCTGCCGACCATTGGCGGGATCGATCCTTCGCTGTTCTTCGACGACGATGGGCGCATGTATCTCCTCAACAACGATGCGCCGGTGGGCAAACCACGCTACGACGGCCACCGCGCGATCTGGATGCAGGAATTCGATCTGGCGAAGATGCAGCCGTTCGGTCCGCGCAAGGTGCTGATCGACGGTGGCGTGGATCCTTCGAAGAATCCGATCTGGATCGAAGGGCCGCATATCTTCAAGCGCAACGGCTGGTACTACCTCAACTGCGCCGAAGGCGGCACCGGCCCGCAGCATTCGCAGGTGATTCTGCGGAGCCGCGAGGTGTGGGGGCCGTACCAACCTTATGGGAAGAACCCCATCCTGACCCAGCGCGATCTACCGGCCGACCGCCCGCATCCCATCACCAACGCCGGCCATGCGGATCTGGTGGAAGGACTGGATGGCCGCTGGTGGGCGACGTTTCTGGCCAGTCGCAACTATGGCGGCGTGCATTACAACACCGGCCGCGAGACCTTCCTGCTGCCGGTGGAGTGGAAGGACGGCTGGCCGATAATCCTGCAACCCAACCGCGAGATTCCCTACGTCGCTCCGGGTCCGGCTTTCATGTCGCGCACGCTCACGCAGACACCTTCAACCGGTAATTTCACCTGGCGCGACGAGTTCGACAAACCGGCGCTGGACCGCGCCTGGATGTACGTGCGCGTGCCCAAGCAGTCCTGGACAGACCTGGCTGGCCATGCCGGTCAACTGGCTATACGTCCCTTGGCAGAAGGGCTGGACACGTTGCGCAATCCGGCGTTTCTGGCGCGCCGCCAGCAGCACACGAGGTTCGAAGCCAGCACCGGATTGCAGTTGCCGGTAGAGGCGGGTACCGAGGCCGGCATCGCGGCATTCCAGAACGAAACGCACTGGTATTTCCTCGGCGTGCGCCGCATAGGACGAGGCATGGAACTGTTCCTGGAAAAAAGCGGCAGCGAAGGCAAGCGCGTCGTCGCCACCAAGGCACTGCCTGCCTCGGACTTATTGAAACTGAAGATCACGGGCGATGGTGCCGATTATTCCTTCGGCTTCGACGCGGGCAAGGGTTGGCAATGGCTCAAGCAAGGCGAGGACGGCACGTTGCTCAGTACCGACGTGGCGGATGGTTTCATCGGCGCCGTCCTGGGGCCGCATGCGCGAATCGCGCCGAACGAACATAAAGGAGCAGGCAAATGATCGGTGAAAACACAGGATTTGGAATGACGGTGCGCGGCGGCTTGCTGGCCGTGCTGGCGATGGCCGGGTGGCATGCGCAAGACCTCTATGCCGCAGAGGCGCAGAGCGGGCCGCCGGTCTACCAGGACACTCAGCGCAGTTTCGAGGAGCGTGCGGCCGATCTGGTGTCGCGGATGACTCTCGAGGAAAAGGCCGCCCAGATGCAGAACGCCGCACCGGCGATCGAGCGCCTGGGTGTGCCCGCGTACGACTGGTGGAACGAGGCGCTGCATGGTGTGGCGCGCGCGGGCGGCGCGACGGTGTTTCCGCAGGCTATCGGCATGGCCGCGACCTTCGACGTGCCGCTGATGGATCAAGTATCGCGAACGATCAGCGATGAAGCGCGCGCCAAACACCATGAGGCTCTCCGGCGCGGTGAACACGGCCGCTATCAGGGCCTGACCTTCTGGTCGCCGAACATCAATATTTTCCGTGATCCGCGCTGGGGACGCGGGCAGGAAACCTATGGCGAAGATCCATTTCTGACCGCGCGCATGGGTGTGAGCTTCGTGCGTGGCCTGCAAGGCGACGATCCCAAGTACCGCAAGCTGGACGCCACCGCCAAGCATTTCGCCGTGCATAGCGGACCGGAAGCGGATCGCCACCATTTCGATGCACGTCCCAGTACGCGCGACCTTTACGAGACCTACCTGCCGGCGTTCGAGGCGTTGGTGAAAGAAGGGCAGGTGGACGCGGTGATGGGCGCGTACAACCGGGTCTACGGAGAATCGGCCAGCGCCAGCCATTTCCTACTGCGAGATGTCCTGCGTCGCGACTGGGGTTTCAAAGGCTATGTGCTGTCCGACTGCTGGGCGGTCGTGGACATCTGGAAGAACCACAAGATCGTGGCCACCCGTGAGGAAGCCGCTGCGCTGGCGGTCAAGAACGGCACCGAGCTGGAATGCGGCGAGGAGTATTCCACCTTACCCGATGCCGTACGCAAAGGCTTCATCACCGAAGCCGAGATCGACGCCGCACTGACCCAGTTGTTCACCGCACGTATGCGCCTGGGCATGTTCGACCCACCCGAGATGGTGCGCTGGGCGCGTATCCCCGCGTCCGTCAATCAGTCGCCCGAGCACGACGCGTTGTCGCGCAAGGCCGCGCAGGCGTCGATTGTGCTGTTGAAGAACGATGGCGTGCTTCCGTTGTCGCGCAAGCTGCGCCGTATCGCCGTGATCGGCCCTACCGCCGACGACACCATGGCTTTGCTGGGGAACTATTACGGTACGCCGGCAGCGCCAGTGACCATCCTGCAAGGCATCCGCGATGCCGCACCGCGGGTGGAAGTGGTGCATGCGCGCGGCGTCGATCTGGTGGAAGGACGCGAAGATCCCGCCGCAACACCGCTGATCGAAGCGCAATACCTGCGTCCGGACGCAGCTGCCAGCGAACGTGGCTTACGCGGCGAATATTTCCGTAGCCGCGATCTGTCAGGCAAGCCGGCATTGGTGCGCGTGGATGCGCAGATCGGATTTCGCTGGGATCGCGGTTCGCCCACCGACAATCTGATGGCGCGCGGCGAAGCCGGCCCAGGCCAAGGCGTGCCTGCCGACAACTTCAGCATCCGCTGGAGCGGCCAGCTGCTGCCGCCGGTGTCGGGCAGCTACCGGATCGAAGCCGCGGCCAACGATGGTTATCGCCTGTACCTGGACGGGCGCCTGTTGCTCGATCATTGGCAGCCCAGTGACCGCCTGCGTGCCGACAGCGTCAGTGTGGAACTGGAAGCCGGCCGCGCCTACGACGTGAAGATGGAGTATTACGACGGCGAGCGCGATGCCGGAGTTCGCCTGGCCTGGAACATGCCGGGCGCCAAGCCACCGTTCGAGGAGGCGCTGGATGCGGCGCGCGGCGCCGATGCGGTGGTATTCGTCGGCGGGCTTACCGGCGACGTGGAAGGCGAGGAGATGACGGTCAATTACCCGGGTTTCGCCGGTGGAGATCGCATTGATATGCGTCTGCCCTCCACGCAGCGAAAGCTGCTCGAAGCGTTGCACGCCACCGGCAAGCCGGTGGTGCTGGTACTGACCACCGGTTCGGCGCTGGCCATCGATTGGGCCAAGCAGAACCTGCCGGCGATCCTGGTGGCGTGGTACCCCGGTCAGCGCGGCGGCAATGCGGTGGCGGACGTTCTATTCGGCGACACCAATCCGGCGGGACGCCTGCCGGTGACTTTCTACAAGGCAGACGAGAAACTGCCTGCGTTCGACGATTATGCGATGAAGGGGCGCACCTATCGTTACTTCGGCGGCGAGCCGTTGTTTCCTTTCGGGCACGGACTTTCCTACACGGATTTCGCGTATTCCGGCTTGCGCTTGGACCGCAGCAATGCCGGGCCGAAGGAGCAGGTAAGGGTGTCGCTGAAGGTGAAGAACACGGGCCAGCGCGCCGGCGAAGAGGTCGTGCAGCTGTATCTGCACCCGCTCCAGCCCAAGCGTGAGCGTGCATTGAAGGATCTGCGCGGCTTTGAGCGTTTGAACCTGCAGCCTGGCGAGGAACGCGAAGTGTCGTTCACTTTCACTCCCGAGGCAGCATTGCGGCACTACGATGCCGAACGCAAAGCGTATGCCGTCGATGCAGGCGCATACGAAGTGCAGCTGGGAGCATCGAGTGCGGATATCCGACTCAAGAAACGCTTCGAAGTAACGGAATAGGCTTTGCGATTCACGCCCCTCTCGCTTGGCGCCCGCAGGGTGTGCGGGGCCGAGAGGGGCAGGCGAAGTGATGCGGGTGGTTGGCAGGGCCCTGCCTGTTCGCCTGCGCGGCGTCATCAGGTCATCGTCATCCCAGCGAAAGCTGGGATCCATCTTGACTTTGAGGCTTCATGCCACAAGCAAGATCAAAATGGATCCCAGCTTTCGCTGGGATGACGATTTATTTTTTATCTTCCGTCGACGGACTAAATAAGAATTTAATTGTTCAAACCTTTATCGACCGAACTGCAGACCCGTGGCCTTCAAGCGCACCCGTGCCACCAGGGTGTGCGAGCTCATATAAAGCGTGTGCCCGTCGTCGCCGAAAGCGCAGTTGGAGATCGCCACACCGGTTTCGATACGGCCAAGGCGCTTGCCGTCGGCATCGAAGACCAGCACACCGCCCGGCCCGGTGGCGAACAGACGTCCGTCCTGGGCAACGGCCATGCCGTCCGGCAAACCCGGAACGCCTTCCCCCAACAGGTCGGTAGCATCGGCGAACACGCGTTTGCCGGTGACATTGCCTTGATCATCCAGCGAATATGCCATCCACAGCGGTCGTTTCGGGTCCGAGTTCGAGACGTAAAGCGTGCGCCCGTCCGGCGACAACGCGATGCCGTTCGGGAAGCTCAATCCATCGTCCAGCAGGTGGACGCTGCCGTTGGTATCGACGCGATATACGCCATTGAATTTCAGTTCCTTGACCGGGGACTGGTCCAGGTCCTTCAATCCGTAGGGAGGGTCGGTGAAGAACACCGCGCCGTCGCTGCGCCTGACCACATCGTTCGGACTGTTGAATTTCTTTCCTTCATATCCAGCCGCGAGTGTGGTTTTCTGTTTCGTCTCCGGATCGAACCTGGCCACGACACGCGTTCCGGAGTCGGCCAGCACAACCGTCCCGGCCGGCTCTGCATACAAGCCATTGGCGCCCGCCTCACGGAGGGTATCCGGGACCGGTCCGGCAAGGCCGGACGGCTTCAGAAAAACAGAGAGGCCGTCGCGCTCGCTCCAGCGGTACATCATGTTTTCGGGCACGTCGGTGAAAAGCAGATAGTTGCCTTCGCGGACCCACGCAGGACCTTCGGCCCAGGTGAAGCCCTCGGTGATCTTCTCGATCCTGGCGTCAGGCGCCACCACCTCGTGAAACGAATCGTCGAATACGGTCAGGCGGCCGATGTTGGAAAAGGATTGGCGGGAAGCGCCGGCCGCCACACAGGACGCCAGCAGGGCAACGGACAGGACTGCGAGAGCGAAGCGGAGTGGGGAAGGCATGCTGGTTCCATGATGTTGGTGGCTGGCGGGCATGATGCGGCACCTAAGTGGCTTTGACGAGTTTTCACGATTGATAGTAAGCCGGGGAGGAAGCCCGGCCTCGATGCGCGCTGCGATGAAAGGGAGGGGTTTGGCGAGATCGCAGCATCGCACCTGATTCGGTAATTAGGCGGAACGGTCGCTCGAGCGGACTAGCCTTTTGGTTATGCGCCGGAGCAGCCACTAGAGCTCGCACGGGACTGCGGGCCTGCGGTTTGCCTCAGGTGACGTGCTGTTTCATTTTCATGTTGCTCCGCAGCGTGCAGACAAAAAATGGTAGCGCTACCATTCCTGAGAATAAGGGCTGGGGTCTGCAGTTCCAATAGCCCCTGCCGATCAGGGCTTCTACGCAACACTTCGGGCATCTGAAACGGGGAGGGGAGTAGGCATCGCGTCGTCGCAAGAACAACGGTATCCCGTGCAATGCGATCTGGTCCTGAGGCGGCTGCCTGGACCGTAATGAATTTTCCTAAGCTCTGCGGCTGCATGGATAGGCCGGCAATGCCCCAAGGACCGTGCCAGCGACAGAAGCCGGCAGGCCGTATCTTCCTCCCAGCGGCCGCAGTGCCGGTGGGTCCAACCATCGCCGCACCAGCAGAAAGCCAGAGACCATGAACCAGCCCACGGAAATTCTTTCGGTCAAGGAAAAGATCGGGTACAGCCTGGGCGATCTGGCCGCCAATCTCATCTTCCAGACCCTGATCACCTACCTGGCGTTCTTCTACACCGACGTCTACCGGATACCGGCGGCCACGGCGGCCAAGGTGATCTTCGTGGTGGGATTGCTGGGCGCCTTCGTGTTCACGCCCCTGATCGGGCTCATCGCCGACCGCACCACGACCCGCTGGGGAAAGTTCAGGCCGTGGGTCCTGTGGACGTCGATCCCGTTCGGGGTGCTGTCCTTGCTGGCCTTCAGCACTCCCGATCTGGGCGCGCACGGGAAAGTCATCTACGCGCTGATCACTTATACGTTGCTGATACTGGTCTATGCCGCCAACAACCTGCCTTACTCCGCGCTCAGCGGGGTGCTGACCGGCAACATGGACCAGCGCAACAGCCTGTCGTCCTACCGTTTCGTGGCCGTGATGGTGGCGCAGTTCATCATCCAGGTGCTGTTGCTGCCGCTGGTGCTGATCCTGGGCAATGGCGACAAGGTGGAAGGCTTCAAGAACACCATGGCGATCTTCGCCGTGGCCGGGACCGTATTCTTCCTCATCACGTTCTTCACCACCCACGAGCGCATCGTGCCCGTGACCGAACAGAAGTCCGGGGTAATGCAGGACTTGCGCGACCTGGCGCACAACGGGCCGTGGCTGGTGATGCTGGCATTAACCATCCTGGTGTTCGTCAACCTGGCCTTGAAGGGCGGGATGTACATCTACTATTTCCAGTACTACCTGAGCGAGCCGGCGCTGGCAGCGTTCCTGCAAGGCGTCGGGTTCAACGGATTCATAGAAGGATTGAATGCGCTGCTGACCAGTGCGGGCCTGGCAGCGTTCGCCTGGCCCAAGGATGCGCCGACTTCCGCCTTCAGCCTGTTCAATGCCGGCGGCATCATCTTCATGATCGTGGGCATCGGGTTTTCGCGGCGGCTGGCCGACCGCTTTGGAAAGCGCGATGTTTTCGGCGCCGCTTTGCTGGTCTCCACGCTATTCCTGCTGGCGTTCTACTTCTATTCGCCCGAGTCGATCTGGCTGGTGTTCGTCAGTTACATCCTGCACGGATTTTCCTACGGCATCACCATTCCCTTGCTGTGGGCGATGATCGCCGATGTGGCCGACTACTCGGAGTGGAAGAACAACCGGCGCGCCACCGCCATCATCTTCTCGGCCATGCTTTGCGGTCTGAAGATCGGGCTCAGCATAGGCGGCGCACTGGTGGCCGGCATTCTTGCCTACTACGGCTATGACGCCGATGCGGGCGCGCAGCCGCCGCAAACGGTGAACGGCATTCGTCTGGCGATCAGCGTGTTCTGCTCCATTCCGTTCCTGATCGCCGTAGCCATGTTGTTCCTTTACAAGATCGACAAGAAGATGGAGTCGCGCATCGAAAGCGAGTTGGGCGCGCGCAGGCTGCAGAGCGCCGCCGCTTCCTGAGCATTCAACATCCATAGGAATCCGTACCGCCATGTCCGATGAACCGGCCTCGGCCGATCTGAAAGCGCTGGCCGCCAAGGCCATTTCGCAGCCGCTGGTGAGCCATATCTACACGGCCGACCCGTCGGCGCACGTGTTCGATGGCCGTCTCTATATCTACCCGTCCCATGACATCGATGCCGGTATCCCGTTCAACGACGACGGCGATCATTTCGGCATGCAGGACTACCACGTACTGCGCATGGATTCGCCTGAAGGCGAAGCGATCGATTGCGGCGTCGCTTTGCATATCAAAGACGTGCCCTGGGCCGAGCGACAGATGTGGGCGCCGGATGCGGCGTATCGCGACGGCCGCTATTACCTGTATTTTCCGGCCAAGCGCGCGGACGGAATTTTCCGGATCGGCGTGGCGGTGAGCGAAGACCCCGCGGGTCCTTTCCTGGCCGAGCCGCAGGCGATCGAGGGCAGTTATTCGATAGATCCGGCCGCCTTCACCGACGACGATGGAACCTGCTACCTGTATTTCGGCGGACTCTGGGGCGGGCAACTGCAGAAGTATCGCGACAACCTTTACGACCCCTCGCATGAAGAACCGGCAGCGGACCAACCGGCGCTGGGTCCACGCGTAGCGCGGCTGGAGACGGGCATGAAGCAGTTCGCCGAAGCGCCGCGCGAAGTGCTGATAGTGGATGAAGCAGGGCAACCGCTCCGCGCCGACGACCATGCGCGTCGATACTTCGAGGGCCCTTGGATGCACAAGCATCTGGGCAAGTACTACCTCTCGTATTCAACAGGCAATACGCATCTGCTGTGCTATGCGCTGAGCGACAGCCCGTATGGGCCTTTCATCTATCAGGGCGTGATTCTGCAACCGGTGGTGGGCTGGACGACCCATCATTCGATCTGCCGGTTCCAGGATCGCTGGTATCTTTTCTATCACGACTCCCTTCTCTCCGGCGGCGTGACTCACCTGCGTTCGGTCAAGGTGACCGAACTACATTACGACGGGCAGGGCAGGATCCAGACTATCGACCCCTATGGCGGCTAGTTCACGCCGCCCGCCTGCGCCGGATGCGATGGCGCCCATGGCGCCGGGGTCCTTGATCACGATCGCAAACGGGGACCTGCGGGTAGCCGTCGCACCGCAGGCCGGTGGGCGCATCGCGCAGATCCAGTACGACGGCATCGATCACCTCATTGACTACGATGAAGCCAATCCGGCGATGATCGCCTGGGGATGCTATCCGATGCTGCCGTGGGCAGGGCGCATTCGCCAGGGTCGGTTCGATTTCCAGGGGCGGAAGTACCAGCTGCCTTTGAACCTGGATGGGCATGCCATCCATGGCGTCGCTTTCGCAATGCCGTGGCAGGTGGAAGTGCAGGAAACCCATACCGTAGAGCTTTCGCTGGCTTTACCCGAAGACGAACGCTGGCCGTTCGGCGGGACCGCGTATCAGCGGATCGACGTGGGCGAGGAGGGTAGGTTGAAAATGGAGCTGTCGGTACGCGCCGGCGCGGTTCCGATGCCAGCCGTCATCGGCTGGCATCCCTGGTTCCGGAAACCGGAACAACTGCAGTTCTCGCCCAGCAGAATGTATCCGCGCGACCATCAGGAAATCGCGACGCTGCCCCTGATGGACCCATCGCCAGGTCCGTGGGACGACTGCTTCATCAATCAGGCGCCGATCGTGCTCCAACGCGCAGGCCAAAGCCTGCGGCTGAGCTCGGATTGCACGCACTGGGTGGTCTACGACCAAACCGCCTTCGCTACCTGCGTAGAACCGCAAAGCGGTCCGCCCGATGCATTCAACATCGGGCCGATGATAGTTCTGCCGGGGGAAACACTCCGCAGGACATTCCTGATCGAATGGCAGAACTCCTGATCCGGCAGGCGGTGGTTGTTCTTCTCGCCCTTTAGTCGAGCCTGACCACCACGACCGACTTGGCCGGGATGTCGAGCACGAGCTTGCCCTGACTGATCCGGCCGCCGGTGTAGGGCACAGGCGCGATGGTCGACGTTTTCCCGGGAACATTGTGCGCATCCATCCGGTCTGCGGTGAGCACCTCGCCCGAGACTGCGTTCGCTTTCACAGCGCCGAGGTCGATATCCAGTTGCACGCGGTCCTGTGGATCCATATTGGCGATGCCGATGAAGACCTTGCCGTCTTTGGCGCGCGCCGCCGAAGCGTTGATCGCCGGAATGGTTTTGCCGCCGGCACTGAAGTCCGGCGTGGTCAGTTCCAGCGGCAGCGATGTCGCGTCCTGGAACGGCACGTACATCTTGAAGGCGTGGTAGGTGGGAGTCAGCGCCATCTTGCCGCCATCGGTGAGGATCATCGATTGCAGTACGTTGATGGTCTGGGCGACGCTGGTCATGCGCACGCGGTCGGCGTGCCGGTGGAAGATGTTGAAATTGGCCGCTGCCAGCACCCCGTCGCGCAGGGTGTTCTGCTGGTACAGGTAACCCGGGTTGGTGCCTTTCTCGACGTCGTACCAAGTGCCCCATTCGTCGACATACAGGCCGACGCGTTTTTCCGGATCATAGGTGTCCATGATCGCCGAGTGGCGTTTGATGAAGTCGTCGATCTTCAGGGTCTGGGCGAAGGTGTCGACCCATTCCTGCTGGGTGAAACCGGTGGCGGCGCCCTTGGTCTTCCAGTCGCCCGTGGGCAGCGTGTAGTAGTGCAGGCTGAGGGCGTCCATGAACTTGCTGGAGTCCTTCATCAGCACTTCGGTCCAGCGGGTGTCGTCGCCGCTGGGGCCGGTAGCCACACGCAGGCCGGGGTTGTCTTCGCCTTGATGGAAGAAGCTGCCGAAGCGGCGCAGCTCGTTGGCGTAGTACTCCGGCGTCATGTTGCCGCCGCAGCCCCAGTTTTCGTTGCCGATGCCCCATAGCGCAACTTTCCATGGTTTGTCGCGCCCGTTCTTGCGCCGCTCCTGGGCCAGGGTGTCCTGACCCGGCGAGGTCATGTATTCGACCCATTCGCGCATATAGGTTGGAGTTGAACTGCCGACGTTGATCGAGACATAGGCCTCGGCGCCGATCTGCTCCACGAAATCCATGAATTCATGGGTGCCGAAAGCGTTGGTCTCGGCCGCACCGCCCCACCAGTTGTTCTTGCGCACAGGGCGCTGGTCGCGTGGGCCGATGCCGTCGCGCCAGAGGTATTCGTCGGCGAAACATCCGCCGGGCCAGCGCACCATCGGTGTCTTGATGGCCTTCAGGGCTTCGACTACGTCGGTGCGAATGCCGCGGACGTTGGGAATGGAGCTTTTCTCGCCTACCCAGATGCCGTCATAGATGCCGCCACCCAGGTGCTCGGAAAACTGGCCGTAGAGGTTGCGGCTGATCTGCGGCCCGGGTTTGTCGGCCTGCAGGGTCGCATTCGCCTGGAGCGTTGCGGCCGTCGCCGCGCCGGCACTCAAGCCGAGGAAGAGGGTGGTGGCCATCGCAAGGATCTTGAGCATGGAATTGTTCTCTCTGTGTGGTCGCGCGTTCTTGGGGAAACGATGTCGGGAGGGGCGAAACTGCATAGGGCCTCAGTTCGTTTGTACGCGCAGAAGGCGCAGATCGAACAGGCTGCCGGTTCGTTGTCTGGCGGCAGCAACCAGCCTGATGGTGATGCCCTGGCGAATGGCGTTCCTGACGAGATCCTGAGGCAAGGCGATCTTGCGCTCGACGAACGTGTCTTTCGCGTCGCCTTTCAAAGTGAGGGTGGCCAGTCGGCGACCATCGGCCAGCAGATCGAAGCCCGGGTTGCGGTCGCCACCGTAGAAAGTGAGCAGTAGCTCGATGGCAGTGTTCGGGTCGGTATTGTCCGGCGCCTTCAATCGATAGGAAATCCACTTGCCGGTATCGCGCCAGTGGCGCCCCATGCGGACGCCGGTATTGCTGTCCTCGCCCTTGTACTGGTGGTCGACTTCGGGCTGCTGTTCGCCTGCTGTCACCTGGTCCAGGGTGCCGTTCTCCAATGCCTGGCGCTCGCGTTCGTCTGCCTCGATCTGGCGAACCACGGCGGGATAGGCGGCAGCGGTGGCGGTGCGCCAGTACACGATGTAGCGCGCATCATGCACGCGGAACAGCGGCTCCAGCCGCAGTCCATTGAACGCGCCGGGCTGGATCAGTCCGTCAGCCTCGAAGGTGAGCGGACGTCCCGGCACCGGCCTGAGTTGCGCTGCCAGCGCAGCACGATCGCCTACCAACATGGGCGCGCGATCCAACGGCAGCTGCGGACCTGGGGCGGTATGGCTGCCGCGGCCATCGTCGGCGATCAGCCCCTCCAGACCGTCGGTGCCGGTGCGTGCGGCCAATACGATCGGGCCGTGCATCAGCGCTACGTAGTCCGAGCCGTCGGGCAGTCCCTCGACGCGGGTGCGCAGTGGCAGGTCGATCTCGACGGTGTCGCCGTCGGCCCAGTTGCGCTCTATGCCGGCATAGGAGGAGGGGGTGGATTGCAGCGGCCAGGACTGGCCGTTGACGCGAACAGTGAGTGGCCCATCCAGCCAGTACGGGTGGCGCAGACGCAGATCGAAGCGCTGGGGCTTGCGCAGCTGCAGGGTCAGCCGGCTCGACTCTTCGTCCGGGAAGCGCGTGTCCTGGCGCAGAACCAGCCCCCGCTCGCGCCACTGCAGTTGCGAGGCCATGTACAGGTTGACGGTCAGCGAACGCGCGTCGTGCGCGTAGGCGAACGCACCGTGACGGCCGTGATTCTCGATGCCGGTTCCCACGCAGCACCAGAAGCATTCCTGCGGTTGCGAATAGACCCGGTAATGACGTGGACGGATCGGAGTGAAATAGACCAGGCCGCCGTGCTGCGGATGCTGGCTGGAAAGGATGTGATTGAAAAGTGTGCGTTCGTAGAAATCGGCGTAGCGCGGCTGCGGATCCAGCCGGTACAGCTGCATGCTCAGCCGCAGCATGTTGTAGCTGTTGCAGGTTTCCGGTCCGTCCGGCGATCTCACCATCGAACTGAAGTCGTCGGCGGGATTGAAATGCTCATGCACGCTGTTGCCGCCGAAAGCGATACTGCGGCGCTGGGTCACCATCTCCCAGAAGAAGGCGGCCGCGTCGATCCAGGCCTGGTCGTTGTCCAGTTCGCCGATGCGGGCGAAGCCGATGACCTTCGGAATTTGGGTATTGGCATGCAGGCCGTCCAAGGCGTCCTGGCGACGCAGCAGAGGCTCCAGCAGGGTGCGGTGGGAAAAACGCCGGGCCAAGGCCAGATAGCGCCGATCGCCGGTGATGGCGTAAACGTCGGCCAGCACTTCATTCATGCCGCCATGCTCGGTGGCGAGCAGCGCCTGCATCTGCTGCTCGTCCAGTCCGGCCACCAGGCGATCGGCCCAGTCGGCGAAGCCGATCAGGACCTCGCGGGCCTGACGGTTGCCGGCATACCGCCAAGCATCGCGCAGGCCGGCGAACATCTTGTGCAGGTTGTAGAACGGCACCCAGGCATCGCTCAGCGAAAAGGAGCTGGCATCGCCCGTGCCCGCGGAAATTTTGCTCCACAGCGCGCGGCCGTTGGGAACAGCACCGACGTAGCCGTCGCCGTTGGCCTGCTGGCAGGCGGCCAGTTCGGCCACCATATAGTCGAGGCGCTGATGCATCTCCGCATCGCCCTGAGCCGCTTCCTGAGCCAGGGCCGACAGGTAGTGGCCGGCAGTGTGTCCTTCCAGGCCCATCGATTCCCAGTTGGGGTACTTGGGCGCACGCGGCACCAGCGTCGCTTCGATCCGGTAAGGCGCGACCAGGCGGTCGACTACCAGTGCGGCCAGGTAGCGACGATTGACCGTATGGGAATGTGCGAACACACCCGCGCCCAGATTGATGTCGGCAAACGCGAACATACGGGTTGCGCCGGTTCCGGCAGCGCCGCCGAAGCCGGCCCATGCAACGCGCGGAGTGGCCGCGGCAAGCGCCAGGGATTTGACGAAGGTGCGCCGGCTGAACCTGCTGGCTTGGTCGATACTCATGGCGGATCTAGATCCAGAGAGCGATGGCGGGCGATGCCGTCATCGCTGCGGCGCCGATGGGTCAGCGGTGGAACTGAGAAGGAACAGACGGGCGCCGTGCGGTGCGACCTGCGGCTTGAAGGTGCCGCTCACCGGCTTCAGCTGCGTGCGATTCCACAAGTCCCGTACCTGCACCTGTCCTTGCAGTCCCAGTGCTGCCATTTCCACCGGAACCGTGCGATCGCCGGTTGCCGGGCCGGCGGCATCACGGGTATCGAATACCGCCAGATATTTGGACTTGCCATCCGCCGCATCGGCGACCCAGGCGATCAGCCCGTCGTCGGTGCGGAACAGTTGGCGGTTGTGCGCGCTGCGCTGGTTGACGGCAAGTACTTCGTCATTGGTGAGCAAGGACAGGGTGAACGGATCGGTCCGGGTCAGGTCGCCACCATGGATGAGCGGAGAGCGCGCGATACTCCACAAGGTCATCAGAGTGATCTGTTCGTCGCGAGTGAAGCGGGTAGGGCGGTCGAATTCGACGATACCCAGCGGCAGCATGTCCGCATCCGGCCACGCGCCGGCGATCCGGTACGGCGTCCAGTCGTGCAGGCGCTTGAACTGAGGCAGCAGCAACTCCCAACGATCCCAGAAATCGTCGCTGATCCGCCACATATTGGCGTGCTGGTTGACGTGAGCGCCAGCCGACAAAGCCGTTTCGCCAGGCGAAGTGCTGAACACGATAGGCCGGCCGGTCTTGTCGATCGCCTTGCGGATGGCCTCGATTTCTGCCCGGTTCTGGTCGTAAGGGCGGCTGAGGTCGTCGACCTTGACGAAGTCCACGCCCCAGTCGGCCAGCTGCTGCATCAGCGAATCGTAGTAGAGCTGTGCACCCGGTTTGGACATGTCCACGCCGTACATGTCCGGGTTCCAGGAGCAGATGCTGTCGATATCGGCGATGTCCGCAGCGCGCAGACCGGTGCCCAGAATCGGTGTGTTCCGCTTGACCGCCTGGCGCGGGATGCCGCGCATCATGTGGATGCCGAACTTCAGCCCTTTGCCGTGCACGTAGTCGGCCAGGGGCTTGAAGCCCTGGCCGCCGGCGGCCGAGGGAAACTTCTCTGGCGCCGGTACAAGACGACTGAAGTCATCCATGGCCAGGGTGGCGCCTTCCTCATAACCGTGGCCCTTGGCAGTGGGCTGATACCACTGGATATCCACCGTGATGTATTGCCAGCCGTGCGCCTTGAGCTTGGCGGCCATGAAGTCGGCCTGCTGCTTGATCTGCGTTTCGGTCACCGTGGTGCCGAAGGCGTCCCAACTATTCCAGCCCATAGGCGGCGTGGCGGCCCATTGATGAAAATCATTCGAGGGCGGCGCCGCGGTTGCCGCGGCAGCCATCACGGAAAGGCTGCCGGTGAGCAGCAGTGCGCGTAGAAGTCGCAGAAAGCTCGATTGACGCATGGACCCCTCCGGTATGCGGCCTGGGGCTGCGCCGCAGGAAACGCGCAAGGCCGCGTCAACCGGGAGGTTAGGACGGACGGGGACCGTGGGTCCAATGAAAAGATTCGCCGCTGCCATGCCAAGTTGGCATGGGTCGTTGCTAATGCGACCGCTGGTGCTGCGCTTCGATCCAATCTGGATCCCACTCTGTCGTTGACAAGACGGAGTAGGGGACCAAGGCGGCACTACAACTTCGCCAAATAGCACCAGATGGGCCAAGTCGCGCGCATTTATTGCAGGCCGTTCTGCACATGCCATACTGAACGAAGCACGCTTTCAGATCAGCAAGCCTGTGCCGAGAGGTAGTCCGGTGCAGACCAAAACAGGATTCAGGGAAGGGGAATAATTCTGTCCAGGTACATGATGCGTTTTCAGCTTTCTACCGGCGCGCTCGAATTACTCAAGTGGCTTGGTGTGCTGTTGATGTTCGGCGATCACATCAACGCCGGATTGTTTCAACGCGAGCTGCCGGCGCTTACCGAACTTGGGCGTTTGGTATTTCCGATCTTCGCGTGCGTGCTTGGTTACAACCTTGCGCGGCCTGGTGCGGATCTGCAGCGGGTTCTGTTGCGGATATGCCTGGTGGCCGTCCTGGCGCAGATTCCACACTGGTGGTTGTTCCAGCGCGTGGTGCCGTTGAACGTGCTGTTCACCTTCGCAGCGGCCATCTGGTGCCTGCAGTTGGCGCAGCGAAAAAACCGGGCGGGAGCCTGCGCTGTGTTCGTGCTCGCCGGTCTGGTTGTTGAATACAATTGGCCCGGCATCGGCCTGGTCATGGCTACGGTCTACCTGCTGCAAAAACGTAATGTGGTTGCCGGCATTCTTTTTGGGTTGGCGATGGGATCGCTTTATCTGGTCAACGATTCCTGGTGGGCGCTGGCAGCGTTACCCGTGATCGCGCTCGCCAGCCTGGGCACCTGGGGCCTGCAACGCCACCGCTGGGCCTTCTACGCGATCTACCCATTGCACCTGCTCGTGCTGGCAGTGATAGCGCAGCTACGGTGACGTTCTCTGCGGGCCTTCAGGTTTGCCGAAACGGAGTCGGGCTGGAGGTGTCGGGTCATCCTTGTAAATGACTTTAATATGATGTCATAACAAATTGATTTATAACAAGATATTTGTGAAATAGCCAAGTGATTAGTTAAAACAGTCGAATGCGATTTGGTCAAGGGCCAATCCACGAATGCGACGCAGTCATGCGTACTCATGCTCGAGTTTCCCCGGTCGCCGTGAGGGAACGATTTCTCACCTACCTGCGAGTTGTCGTCAGGCGATGGCCGCCAACTCGAGGTGTTCCAGTCCAACGCTTGCCCGACTCGCGCGCTGTGTGGGTGTGAACTATTTACGTTGCAACTCTCGCTCCGTGTGCTCCCATGAACCCGGGGATTGAATAGGGGTATATTCAAAACCCGTGGGAACGGATGGTTGTGCAAGGAGGGGGTAATCGTCGATGTCGCCATGCGGCCAATTGATGAGCCAACCGGTGCCGAAGCGGCGCCTTGCGGGCGAACACTGCCGCACTTCCTGTCGGATCGTCGTGTGGTTTCGGGATCGGCGCGGTTGCTCTCGACCGCAGCACCCTGGCCCGAAGGATCAGGCGTGATGAACGACGGAAAAGCAGGAACCGCGGTGGTCGAAACACGGTTCGGCGATCTGCTCGAATCCATGCCCGACGGTATTCTGATGGTCGACCGCAGCGGTCGCATTGTTCATTCCAACTCCCAGGCCGAATCGCTCTTCGGGTACCAGAGAGGGGAGCTGCCCGGGCAATCGATCGAGCAGCTGCTTCCCGGCCGTTTCCGGGGAATGCATGCCGGCCACCGCTCCGATTATTTCGAGCAGCCGCATCCGCGCACGATGGGCATGGGGCTCGAACTCTACGGTCTGCGCAAAGACGGTACGGAGTTTCCGGTAGAGATCAGCTTGAGCCCTATGCGAACCGAGGACGGCACGTTGGTGGTGAGCGCCATCCGCGACATCAGCGGGCGCAAAAAGGCGGAGCAGAAGTTCCGCGATTTGCTGGAATCGGCACCCGACGCGATCGTCATCGTCAACCGGCAGGGTCGGATCGTGCTGGTCAATGCGCAAACCGAAACGGTCTTCGGTTATTCGCGCAGCGAACTGCTCGACCAGCAGGTCGAGTTCCTGTTGCCGGAGCGCTACCGCGATCAGCATCCCGGACACCGCAACGGTTTTTTCTCCGATCCAAAGGCCCGGCCGATGGGGGTAGGGCTGGAGCTCCATGGCCGCGGCAAGAACGGCCGGGAATTCCCGATCGAGATCAGCCTCAGTCCGCTGCATACGGAAGACGGAATCCTGGTTTCCAGCGCTATCCGCGACATCACCGAGCGCAAGAATTTCGAGGCGGAACTGCGCGAAAGCCGAGAACAGTTCCGCGCGGTCGCGCAGACCGCCAGCGATGCGATCGTATCGGCCAACCAGCTGGGCCGCATCACCTATCTCAACGTCGCGGCCGAGCGCATGTTCGGCTACTCGATGGAAGAAGCAGAGGGCGCGCTCCTCGAGCTGCTCATGCCGGAGCAATACAGGGACGCGCACAAGGCGGGATTCGGGCGGTATCTCACTACCGGCGAGTCGCGCATCATCGGGAAAACCGTTGAAATCCGGGCGCGGAAAAAGGACGGATTCGAATTCCCGATCGAGATATCCATCGCCACCTGGAGCACCGCGCGCGGCGCGTTCTTCACCGCCGTCGTCCGCGACATCACCGAGCGTAAGCGCTTCGAGCAGGCGCTTCAGGAAAAGAACATGGAATTGTCGAACGCCAATCTGGCCAAGGATCGTTTTCTGGCCAGCATGAGCCATGAGTTGCGAACGCCGCTCAACGCGATCATCGGCTTCACCGGAACTTTGCTGATGAAACTGCCTGGCCCGTTGAACACCGATCAGGAAAAGCAGCTCAAGACCGTGCAGGGCAGCGCGCGCCACCTGCTCGCGCTGATCAACGATCTGCTGGATCTCGCCAAGATAGAAGCGGGCAAGGTAGAGCTGCGGATCGAACCCGTTGTCTGCCAGCGCGTGATAGCGGATGTCGTCGCCTCGCTCCGTCCGCAGGCGGAAGCGAAATCCCTGGCGTTGCTGATGACCCTGCCTGAAGCGGATCTGGTGCTGCGTACCGACCGGCGCGCGTTGACCCAGATCATCCTCAACCTGACCAGCAATGCGATCAAGTTCACCGATGAAGGCAGCGTGCATCTGCACGTGCGGGAACGCCGCGCCGGCGAACGGAACCTGATCGGGATCAGCGTCGAAGACACCGGCATAGGAATCTGCGACGAGGACCAGGCGAAGCTCTTCGCGGCGTTCGCGCAGATCGACTCTTCGGCCGGGCGCCGGCACGAAGGCACGGGGCTCGGACTGCACCTGAGCCGGAAACTGGCGGAGCTGCTGGACGGCGAGATCGTGTTCAGCAGCGCAAGCGGGCAGGGCAGCACCTTCACTCTGATATTGAAGGAGTGACCATCATGGCCGCACGGATTCTGGCCATCGACGACAATCCGGACAACCTGGAATTGATGCGCTATCTGTTGGAAGCATTCGGCTACCCGGCGCTGACCGCGTGCGATGGCAGCAGCGGTGTCGCGCTGGCCGAACGCGAGCATCCGGACCTGATTCTGTGCGACGTGCAGTTGCCCGACATAGACGGCTACGAAGTCGTGCGGCGTATCCGCGCTCATCCGGAGCTTTCCGGCCTGGCCATCGTCGCAGTCACCGCGCTGGCGATGGTCGGCGACCGGGCCAAGGTCCTGGCGGCGGGTTTCAACGGGTATCTGTCCAAGCCCATAGACCCGACCACATTCATCAATCAGGTCGAGGCCTATTTGCGGCCGGAGCTGCGCAACGCGATGGAGAGGTTGCAGACCGCGACTCAAGCGGCGCCGGTCGGTACCGATACCAACGGCCGTACCATCCTGGCGGTCGACAATCTGCCGGCCAATCTCGAACTGATCGAAGGCCTGTTCGGAGGACTCGGCTATCGGATAGTGACGGCCAGCAACGCGGGACAGGCCATGGAACTGGCGCGGAGTTCACGGCCAGACCTGATCCTTTCCGATGTTTGCATGCCGCATGGCAACGGCTACGACCTGATCGATGCGGTCAAGGCCGATCCGCAACTCCGCCAGATACCGTTCGTATTCATTTCCTCGACTTTCACCAATGAGGAAGCACGCACCAAGGGAATTGCGCACGGCGCCAGGAAGTATCTGTTCCGGCCGATAGAGCCGCAGCGATTGCTTGAAGAAGTGGAAGCGTGCTTCAGCGAGGGCCGTTGAGCGTGGCCACTATCCTGATCGTCGACGATCGCGAGGAAAACCGCGATTTCCTGACCGTGCTCCTGGGTTACAAGGGCCATCGGCTGCTGGCCGCGCAGGACGGAGCGGAGGCGCTGGTCCTGGTTCGCGCGGAACGGCCGGATCTGGTGATCGCCGACATCCTTATGCCGACAATGGACGGCTACGAACTGGTGCGCCGACTGCGCGCCGAGCCGGCGATCGCACGGACGGCGGTGATGTTCTACACGGCCCACTTCCACGGTGCCGAAGCGGAGGAGTTGGCCCGGGCCTGCGGCGTGCAGAGCATTCTTCCCAAGCCATGCGAGCCCGAACTGATCCTGCAGGCGGTCGAGAACGTGCTGGCCGACGTCGACAGGCCGTTGCCGGGCCCGGCGGATGAGTTCGGCGAACGCCATTTGCGCCTGATCACCGACAAACTCTCCGAGACCGCCGACGTGTTGCGGCAGACCAATGCACGCTTGGCTGCGTTGATCGATATCGATCTTCAGCTGGCCTCCGAGCGCGACCCCAAGCGCCTGCTCGGGACCGTGTGCCACGCCGCCCGAGAACTCATCGGCGCCACGTACGCGATGCTCGTCATCGGCAAGCGCGACGACGATGGCGAGGCGGAGTTCGTCGCTGCAAGCGGCATGCAACAGGAAACGGCCGACCTGCTCGGCCGGCCGTTGCTTGGGCAGGGGGTGGTCGGGAGCGCCAACCTCCAGCGCAAGTCGGTTCGCATGCGCAACCCCGGGGGCGATCCGGCCGCGGTGGGGTTGCCGGCCATGCACCCCCGGGCGCACAACGTGTTGGTCGCTCCCATCGTGTCGTTGATCCATGTGTACGGTTGGGTCTGCCTCAGCGGCAAGGTCGGTGCGGACGAGTTCAGCGCCGAAGACGAGCGCCTGCTCGAGATCCTGTCTGCGCAAGCCGGCCGGATCTACGAAAACGGAAGCCTGTACCTGGAAATAAAGCAGCACGCCGACCAGCTTCAGATAGAAGTCACCGAACGCAAGCGCGTGGTGGAGGAACTGAGCGAGAGCGAGCTGCGGTTCCGGCAACTCGCTGAGAGCATCGATGAGGCCTTCTTCCTGGTCGATCCGCGCAGCGGGCAGTTCCTCTACATCAGTCCCGCTTTCCAGGCGATCTACGGGAGAAGTTGTGCGAGCATCCACGCCGCTCCCCGGTCGTGGCTGGATCTGGTCCATCCGGACGATCGCCAGCAGGCCACGTCGATCTTCAGTCCTGCCAACGCCAGAAGTCCGTTCAATCACGAGTACCGCATCGTTCGTCCCGATGGAGCGGTGCGCTGGATCCGCGTGCGCAGCTTTCCGATCCCCGGCGCCATCCAGCGCATCTATCGCATCGCCGGCATTGCCGCCGATATCACCGAAGCCCGGAACCAGCAGGAGAAGATCAAGCGACTGACCCGCATCAAGGAAGTCAGGAGCGGAATCAACTCGGCCATCGTGCGCATACGCGACCGCAACGAATTGCTGGAGGAGGTCTGTCGCGTTGCGGTCGATGTGGGATTGTTCAAACTGGCCTGGATCGGATCCATCGACCCCGAAACCCTGGAGGGCAGGGTGGTTGCCTGGAGCGGAGGCACCGATGCCTATATCGATCATGTCCGCCTGAGCGCGGTACCGGATTCCTCTTATCAGGATCGGCCTGCAAGCCGCGCAGCCCGCTTGCTGCATCCTGTCATTTGCAACGATCTGCAATTCGATTCGGCAGTCGCTTCGGCCAAAGCGGAGCTGATCGAGCACGGCTATCGTGCCATGGCTGCTTTTCCGTTGACCGTGCGGGAACGCGTCCATGTGCTGACCCTGTTCGCCGCGGACGTCGATTTCTTCGATCGCGAGGAGATCGAACTGCTGCAGGAACTGGTGGGCGACATCGCCTTCGGCCTGGAACACATCGCCAAGGAAGAAGAGCTGGATTATCTCTCCCACTACGATGCGCTGACCGGGCTGCCCAACCGGATACTGTTCAACGAATCGCTGAAACGGACCATCGGTCAAGCAGCCGAGCATCGCTGGAGGGTATCGGTTCTACTCGTGGACCTGGACCGCTTCAAGACCATCAACGACACCCTGGGTCACGCGCTGGGCGACGAACTGCTGCGCCAGATCAGTCAGCGTCTGGCCGGCTGTCTGGATATCCGGGAAACCGTCTGGCGACTGGGTGGCGACGAATTCGCGCTGGTCCTGGTCGATGCCGAAGGCGAACAGGCCTCCGGCATGGCCGTTGCCGACGGCATTCGTAGCGCTCTGCGCAAGCCGTTTCTGCTCGGCGAGCATGAGATCACCATCACCGCCAGCATTGGCATAGCGGTGTTTCCCACCGACTCCAAAGACCCCGATACTCTGCTCAAGTACGCCGACACCGCGATGTACAAGGCCAAGGAAGCCGGGCAGGACACGTTCCGGTTCTACCGCACCGAGATGAATGCACTGGCCCTGGAGCAGTTGGAATTGGACAGCGCGTTGCGCAAAGCGCTGGCGCAGGGCGAATTCGAGTTGTATTACCAACCGAAGGTGCGTGCCGACAATGGGCGCTGGAGCGGTGTCGAAGCGTTGCTGAGATGGAACCGGCCCGAACACGGGCTGGTACTTCCGTCGATCTTTATTCCCATTGTCGACGGCACACGATTGGCGGTGCCGGTCAGCGCCTGGGTCATCGACACGGCCTGCCGCCAGATCAGCCGGTGGCGTCTGGCCGGGATCGGTCCGCTCCACGTGGCGGTGAACGTCTCGGGCAAGTCGTTCGTGCTGGAAGGGCTGCCGGACCTGATCGCTTCCTCGCTGCAGGAGCACGACGTGGATCCGTCCCTGTTGGAGATCGAGATCACCGAAAGTTCTTTGATGATGCCGACGGACGAAACCGATGCGGTGCTCGGCAAACTCAAAGCGTTGGGCATCGGCATTTCGATGGACGATTTCGGTACGGGCTACTCCAACCTGGCCTATCTCAAACGCTTTCCCATCGACACGTTGAAGATCGACATGGGCTTCATCCGGGACATTGCGGTGAAACCGGACGCGGCCGCCATCGTCATCGCCGTCATCGATATGGCCCAGAGTCTGAAGTTGAAGGTGGTAGCCGAGGGCGTGGAAACCCGCGCCCAGTACGAGATCCTGCGCGCCAACGGTTGCGATGAGATCCAGGGGTATTTCATTTCCAGACCGTTGCCGACTGTAGAGCTCGAAGCGCTGTATCGTCGGACGCAGACTTCAGAGTCATCGTGAAGCCTCTTGCGACGGGAGAAGGGGTCACACAGGTGATGGTCAAGGGACGCACGACGGGAAAAGCCTTGCCGAATGCCGGTGCCACTCCATCTAGGATTTTACATAATATGCATTATGCGAAATTAAATAGTAGCCCGCCTGCTGGGGATCTGGCTTCACACCCGCTTTGGTAAACCTAACCTGCCACCACTGCCACGTCGACGCACCGTACTCAACAAAACACCGCTTTACGGCTCCTGGACCGGCTGGCGCATGGCCGGCCGCGAACTGGTGGCACCAGACAACACCCGGTTCACCCCTGAACGTCTGCGAGCTGGATAAAGCGCCACCATGGCCTACGGCCATCTGCTCACGAATTACGAGCACATCATCAAAGTAGCGCCCAACCGCGATATGTACCACACCACAAATGCGAGCACGCCGGCCCCCAGCATGACCAGCTGTGCTGATTGAAACTTAGTGTTTCTAGAATTCTTCTGGCCGATAAACGCCAATTGCTTTTGCACCCATAAGTCAAATTGGGCTTCATGGCTGCGGCCGTCACTATCCGCAGCAGTGCGTTCCTTCACTAACTCAAGCTCATAGCGCAAGATCTCGTGATTGCGCCGAACGACTTCACACCCTGAAGCGAAACTCACTGCCCAACAAAGCATGGCTAAGATCGCGAAGATAGTACTCAGCGTAAAAGACTCTCCATCTGTCTTCTGCACAAGAAATGCAATTCCAGCGCCTGCGACGCCAAGCAGAAAATAAAGATGTTGCGCCTTGCTATCGTTGTACTTAGCAACGATCAACTTTCGAAGCTCTTCGTACTCGCTAGCCATAGTTAGCCTCCTTTTTCTTCAGGTTTACCTTTCGATTCCAATGCTTGATTGAGCGCCATTATGGCGAGCCGCAACCGGTCTTCATCGAATGCGAGGGCCAGCTTCTTGCCACCCATGCCATTGAAATACACCTGTATCAACTTTCCTGCGCCCTCGCGCCAGCCGAGTGGGACATCAAGGACCACGATTGGGGTTGAGTCCTCATCCTCGCAAGCGTAGTCAATCGCCCCGTCTGTATGCATGGTCAAAGTCGCGGTAGTCTGCGCACGTCGACTCAACGGCCAATCTTCAAAAATAAGTTGCGGACTGCCTTCGTTATCCATATGCATGAAGACCAGCGAATGCGGATGCTCCAAGAGGCTCGCAAAGTCGCGGCGCATTGCCCGCTGCTTAGATATGCGGTCCTTGATGTACTTAGTGCTTTGCCAAGCCAGTAAGTCCGCTGCCTGAAGTAGCGGAACTTTGGTTTTCTCGGAGAAGGTTACAGATGAAGACTCTTTCTCCACCCGCTTTGCAATGTGCTTGTAAGCCAAGCCCTGGCTGTTGTGGCCGGACTCAAAGAAGTACGCGATACCCCCTTCGATCTTCCTGAGCTGAACGAATGAAAGCAGTCCGGTGGCGCACATTTCCGCGCACGCGACATACGCATCGGGGCGCTCCACAGATGCCTTGAATTGGCTGGCGTGGACGAACGCAGAAAATCCGTACAAGGTGAACTGTTTGATGAGGGCTATGAGCTTAGTAACCAGCTCAATTCGTAGCTCTTTATCGATCCCAGCAAAGATTCCATTCCCGTGCGCGCACTCCACCATGTGGAAATAGGGCACCCCGAATTCGACTAGAGTAGCCACCCACTGATCCGCCATCGCCCGAGCAGCTGCGGCATCAACAAAATATCCTGAGACACAAAAGACCCCTGGCGCCTCATCAAGGCTACCGCTTTCGTCGAAATATCCCTCGCAAGTAGCCATAGACGACTACTTACAAGCCCGATACACCGCATCATCCAGGCTGCGCAGCAAGTCGTGCGTTCGATTTATGCCGACAGCACGCAACGTCGAATCGCGATATTGCTTAGCCGCAGCACACCCACTGCCCCCCTGAACAGGAATCTGCGCACCGATTGGTTGCGCTTGCCCACTAACCAGTCCTTCGCGCCCAGCTAGGCGACGCAGATAAGCAGACTCCGCCGCATCACGTTGCCGTTTTAAAGCAGCCCGCCGTCGATCCTGATCGGTTGGCGGCGGCTCTGGCGGTGCAGACCAAATCTTTGCGATTTTCTTGTTGGCCTCGCACGGCTGCGATTGATACGACACATCCTTGCCGTTCACGCACTTGAACACCTGCTGCGCCTGACAATGGCCAGCCACCGACAAAACACCGGCACAGAGTAAATATTTCACACCCCCACCCCACCCCTACTCACCCATGGGCGGAATATACCCCAGCGCCAGACGCTACTGCTCTCTTTACCTGGCTAGTTGATCACAGCTCTGCTAGCAGCGAGGCGCGCTTGCATCGCGCGCGCGACCCGGCGACCATGCGTCCGGATCAAGGGGACTCCATATGGAATTGTTGACGCTGCAGCATTTCGCTCCTTACGTAAACGAGACGTTCGCTGCCACCATGAACGACGGCGAGGTGCCCTTCGTGCTGGTCGAAGCGCGTCCGCTGCAGGCAAGTCCGCTGCCAGGCACGATGCGTCCACCGTTCTCGCTGTTGTTCCGCAACGCCTCGTCGTTCCTGTTCCCGCAGCAGCTGTACCTCATGCGTCACGACGGAATAGGCGAAGTCGGGATCTTCCTGGTGCCGGTCGCCCGCGAGCGCGAAGGCTTCCTCTACCAGGCCATATTCAACTAAGCCGGGCCGACCTGTTGAAGCGAACGGACCGGCGGCCTGCCCCGCTCCGCTCGGACTTCTTCAGCCCGTTCGCGCCGCCGGCCAGCGCATGTGCAGATGGCTGCCCAGTTCTTCGACGGCGGCGAAACCGAGACGCTCGTAGAGGCGCTGCGCACCGGAATTGTCGGTCTGGACGTGCAATTGCACGCCGCGTCCGCGCTCGGTGGCATCGCGCTGCGTCTGCACGATCAGCGCGCCGGCGATGCCCTGATTGCGCGCGGCCGGATCGATGCTGATGTCGATGATCAGATAGTCCGGTTCGCCGCGATGCAGGTAATAGCGCCCGAGCGACCTGCCCTGGCCTTCGATGATCAGGAAGTCCGCTTCGCCATAGTGGCTCAGGTAATGCAGGTGCTGCAGTGCGAACTGGCTATCCAGAAAGTCGCGTTTGGCCGCCTCCGGCCAAGGTACCCGCGCGAGTTCGTCGGCGCGCGTGGTCGCATAAAGCACACGCAAGCAGGGCAAGTCGTCATCGCATGCGGGTCGCAGCGAGATCCCGCGCGCACGTAGCAACCCTGGGGTCGCCAGGCGGCCGTCGCGGCCGGGTGGAAACGGCGGACGCGACGGCGCGCGAAGAGCGGACATGCGGACTCTCAGCCGAAGCTGGGGAACACGCCGCTGAGCGCGATGCAGAAGTTCACCGCCAGATAAGGCTGCCGGTTTTCGTGCGGCTGGCCCCCGCCGCTGGGGCCGCACATGCCCGGCGCGAACTGCGCATTCGCCTGCCCGCCAGCGACGAACGGCGCACTGAGGCTGGGCACGGCCAACGAATTGCCGGCACTGGGCGAACTTGCGCGCTTGCTCGTATCGTTCTGGTTGTAGGCGGTGAATGGATGCGAATGCATCGGCATTTGGCCCTGGGTCAAGGTCACGCTGTTCTCGCCGAAGGTCTCGCCGATGACGCGTTGGCTCAGGCCCGGCCCCGTACCCTGGTTGCAGCTTGCGCGACCGGTGAAGTTGGGCAACTGGAAATTGGTCGTCCCATTGCCGCCGTATTGGGTGCCCAACAGCGCGAACAGCGCGGTGTTCTGCTGGATGGGCAGTGTCGCGCCGTTGCAGGAGGCCCATTGGCGGGGCGGGAAATTGAAACCGAAAAGCTGGATTTCGCCTAAGAAGGGTTCGGTCATGGAAAGGTCCTCGAAACTGATGAGCGTGCGGGCTTGCGCAACGGGCGGCGCGAATCGGAAGTCAGTTCTGTGACGGAAAAATTCCGGCCCAGGCGATGCAGTACTGCACCGTCAGCGTCGGCATACAGTTGTCGTGCGGCTGGTTGCTGCCAGCCATGCTGGTCGACGTCGCCGAGGTGGCGAAGCCGCTGGCGCCGGTGATGTCGGTGGCGTACATGGTGTCGCCCGACAACGCGCCCAGTTCGATCGTGTTACTGATCGCCGTAGCATTGGCCACCGCTGTAGTCGCACTCATCGTATGGCTGTGCGCGGGCATCTGGTTCGTGGTCAAGGTGACCGTCTCGGTGCCGCTGAGCTCACCGATGACGCGCGGGCTAAGGCCGACGCCGTTGCCCCAGTGCATCGGCACCCGTCCGCTCAGATTGGGCATGGCGAAAGTGCTCTGGCCGTCGCCGCCGTAAGTCGTGCCGATCAGGGTGAACAGGACGTCGTATTCCGCGATCGACTGCAGCGAGCCGTCGCAGGGAAACCAGCCATTGGGGACGCGGGAAAAACCGAACAGACGGATCTCTCCGACATACGGGGTGCTCATAGGGAACTCCGTGTAGTGGGTAGGTGTGGCGGCCCGTCAGTTGCGCGACGGGAAGATGCCGCTCAGCGCGATGCAGTAATTGATCACGTCGAAGGGCTGCATGTTGGGATGCGGCTGGGTACCGCCGACCGGCGCGATACTTTGTGGCGACAACGACACCTGGGGGCCGCTGGCGGGTGCGTATAGAGCTGCGGTGTTGGTTCCGTACAGCGCATCGGTCGGGTTGCGCTGGCTGCCGTTGCTGGTGGTTCCGTTGCACTGATGGTTGTGTGCGGGAAGTTGCGGGGTCAGCAGAGTCACGTTCTCGACGCCGCCCGTTTCGCCCAGCTGATAAGGCGAAGGCTGCCAGGCGGAATCGGCGGACGAGCCGAACGCGACCGGCGTGCGGCCCTGCAGATTGGGCAGTGCGAATGTGGTTTGGCCATCGCCACCGTAAGTCGTTCCCAACAGCGAAAACAGAGCCTGGTTCTGACTGATCGCCAGTAGCTGTCCGTTGCAGAGCGCAAACCCTTTCGGCGCAAAGGCGAAGCCCGTGAGCATGATCTGCCCCAAGAATACTTCGGTCATTTTCGTTCCCCAAGAATGATGGCACCGCACGTTGATGTGAGATGCGGCGGCTACTCTCGCTCACTACAGGCGTGCGATACAAGTGAAATATTTACACCTGGACAGTAACTTTTTACGGTGCGCCCGCAGCATGGATAAATGTGAGACGCCGCACTTTTCTTGACGCCGGTTCCTGCTCGAATGGGCAAGAGTTCGCAAGGAGCGTGGCCGAGCATCGCCCGACTGACAGCGGACAAAGGGGATTGGATCTACGCCGTCGCGAAGACAAAGGGCATCCGCTCGAGCACGCGTGGCGCTTAATTGGGGCAAGGATATGCATCAGCAGACAGCGCATGGCGCACGGCTATCGCGCGCCGGTTTCTTTTTTTGGTTCGGACTGCTGGTGCTGTCGTGCGCGGCATGGTTTTGGCCCAGCGCTGCGATGGCCGCGCCTTCGCCGTTCTGCGGACCGTTCAATGTTTCGGTTGCGCATGGTGGTTCGATCACCATCGATGCCAGCGCATGCGATGGGCCGGCCAACTTCGGCATCGGCCTGCTGGAAGTACCGCCAACGCACGGCACAGCCACCGTCAACACGCTGGCCCAGACAGTCACCTACGCCCATGCAGGCGGCGGCGATATTGCAACCAGCGACAGCTTCGTCTTCGACGACGGAAACAACAACGAAGTCACCGTCAACGTCACCATCGGAGCGGCGTCGCCGATCACGATCTCGCCCGGCACGCTGAGCATGACCGCCGGCACGCCCTTCAATCAGCAGTTGACCGCCGCAGGTGGTACTGCGCCTTACACCTGGGCGCTCGCTAGCGGCAGCACGTTGCCCGCAGGAATCACGTTCAGCGCTAGCGGTCTGCTCTCGGGCACGCCGACTGCGCGTGGCAACCATACCTTCACAGTCCAGGCCACAGATAACGCCTCGCTGACTGCGAGCAAGGCCTACACCCTCACCGTCGCCAATCCGACCTTGAGTCTGTCGCCCGCCAATCCGACCGCCGCGGTGAATGGCGTGCCCTATACCTTCACGTTCACGCCGGTCGGCGGCGTTGCGCCTTATGCGCTGGCGCATGAAATCGTCAACGGTCCGCTGCCGCCGGGCCTGAGTCTGAGCGGCGCGACCCTCAGCGGCACGCCGACGGCGCTGGGCACCTATACCTTCGGTATCCGAGTCACCGACAGCAGCACCGGACCGGGCACTTACTTCGAAGTCGAAACCGTTACCATGGTGGTCAATCCGCCGCCGACCATCACGGTCGGCCCGACCACGGTTCCGGCCGCGACCGTCGGCGCCGCTTACAGCCAGGCCATCACCGGCAGCGGCGGCACTGCGCCCTACACTTTCGCGATTACCGCTGGCGCGCTGCCCGCGGGCCTGAGCCTTAGCAGCGCCGGTGCCTTGAGTGGTACGCCGACAGCGGGCGGCACCTTCAACTTCACAATCACCGCCACCGACAACAATGGTTTTTCCGGAAGCCGCGCTTATGCGCTGACGGTGAGCGCGCCGACCATCGCGCTGGCGCCGACGACGCTGCCAGCCGGCGCCGTTGCGACTGCTTACAGTCAGACGGTCAGTGCCAGTGGCGGCACCGCACCGTACACGCGTGCGATCACCGCCGGTGCGCTTCCAGCAGGCATGAGCCTCAGCAGCGCCGGTATCTTGAGCGGTACGCCGACGGCGGGCGGCACTTTCAACTTCACCGTCACCGCCACCGACAGCAGCACCGGCACCGGTCCTTACACGGGTTCGCGCGCGTATTCGCTGACGATCAATGCACCTGCCGTCGTACTGCCTGCCACTACGCTGGCCAACGGCACTGTGGCAACGCCTTACAGTGCTGCGCTGAACCCGGCCAGTGGCGGCAGCGCGCCCTACACCTACGCGCTCACCGCCGGCGCGCTGCCCGCAGGCATCAGCCTGAGCAGCGCCGGCACGCTGAGCGGTACGCCGACTACCAATGGCACCTTCAACTTCAGCGTCACCGCGACCGACAGCAGCACCGGCACCGGGCCCTACTCCGCCACGCAGGCCTATTCGCTGACCATCGCCGAAATCGCACCGGTCGCGAACCCGGTCTCGGCCACCGTCGGTTACGGCAGCGCCGCCAACGCGATCACGTTGAACGTCACTGGCGGCACACCGACCTCGGTCGCTGTCGGTACCGCACCGACTCACGGCACCGCCATCGCCACTGGCCTCTCCATCACCTACCAGCCAAGCGCCGGCTACGCCGGACCGGACAGCTTCACCTACACCGCGACCAATGCCGCAGGCACTTCGGCGCCTGCGACGGTGACGATCACGGTAGCCAACCCGATCATCAGCGTGAACGCATCCGCCCCGCTCACCGCACAGGCCGGCACGCTCTATACGCAAACCTTCAACTGGACCGGTGGTACGTCGCCGTACAGCGGCTACTCGGTCAGCGGACTGCCGGCGGGGCTCTCGATCACCGGCACTACCGCCGACAGCGTGACGGTGTCGGGTACGCCGACCGCCACCGGTTCGTTTCCGCTCAACGCTTCGGCCGTGGATAGCAGCACCGGCAACGGTCCGTTCACTCAGGCCCAGGCGTTCACGCTCACTGTTGGCGCGCCGACTCTTTCGCTGACGCCGGCCGCAGGTAACCTGACAGTGCCCTATGGATCGCCCTATTCCCAGGCGATCACCCCCAGCGGCGGCACCGCACCCTACAGCTACTCGCTTACTGCCGGTGCGCTGCCGGTGGGCATATCTTTCAATAGTGCGGGAGTGCTCAGCGGCACGGCGACGACGCCAGGCAGCTATGCGATCACTGTGCAGGCCACCGATAGCAGCACCGGTACCGGCGCGCCGTACTCGGTGGCGGTCAATTACGTACTGCAAGTCGGCGCACCCACGATCGTGATCAACCCGGCCACCCTTCCCAACCCGGTTGCCGGCGTCGCCTACTCGCAAGCGCTCAGCGCCAGCGGCGGCGTGGCGCCCTACACGTTCGCAGTGAGCGCTGGCGGGCTGCCAGTGGGTCTTTCGTTCTCTTCAGCCGGCATGCTTTCCGGCACTCCGGTGTCGTCGGGTACGTCCAATTTCACGGTCACAGCGCAGGATGCGAACGGCGAATCGAGCGCACGCGCCTATAGCGTCACCATCGCCACTCCCACGCTGATCCTGACGCCGACCACGCTGCCGGCAGGTAATCCGGGCGTCGCCTACAGTCAGAGTTTCAGCACCAGCGGCGGCATCGCACCGTACAGTTACGGGCTCGACAGCGGCGCGCTGCCAGTGGGCATTTCGTTCTCTTCGGCCGGAGTGCTCAGCGGGACGCCGACTGTAGCGGGCACTTTCAATTTCGTGATCCGCAGCACCGACAGTACGGGCGGCACGGCAGCCACCATCACTGCGGGCTACTCGCTGACGATCGCAGCGCCGACGATCGCTATCGCACCGGCCAGCCTGCCCGCAGGCGGTGTGGGGACGCCCTACGCGGCCAGCCTCAGCGCCAGCGGCGGCACAGCGCCTTATTCCTACGGCCTGAGCGGTGGCAGCCTGCCGACGGGCGTGAGCTTCACCTCGGCCGGAGCATTCAGCGGCACGCCGACCACCGCGGGCAATTACAACCTCACTGTGCAGGCGACGGACAGCCTGGGCTTCAGTGCCAGCCAGTCCTACACGATCAGCATCGCCGATACGGCGCCGGTCGCAGTGGCCGACAACGCGACTACGCCGGCACAGCAACCGATCACTATCGCGGTGACCGACAACGACAGCGGAGTGATCAGCACGGTCGCTATCGCCAGCGGGCCTGCACACGGTACTGCGGTGGTTAGCGGCACGAGCATCGTGTACACGCCTGCAGCCGGCTACCACGGCGCCGATTCGCTGAGCTATACCGCCGTCGGTCCCGGCGGCAGTTCCGCCCCGGCAGTGGTGTCGATCACGGTGACCCCGTTGTCCGTGCCGCAAGGCCAGCCGCAGACGGTGACCACGCTGGCGGGCCAGGCGGTCACCATCGACGCGACCCTCAACGCCACCAACGGTCCTTTCACCGGCGTCGCCATCGTTACGGCACCCAGCACGGGCACCGCGACCGTCAGCGGCACCAATATCGTTTACACGCCGCCGATCAACGCCTCAGGCTCGATCACCATCGGCTACACCTTGAGCAATGCATTCGGCGCATCGGCTCCGATCATTGCGACGGTCACGGTCAATCCGTTGCCGGTGGCGGTCTCGCGACAGGTCAGCGCGATCGCCGGCACTCCGGTCGTGGTCGATCTCACCGCAGGCGCCAGTGGCGGGCCGTTCACTGCGGCGACGCTTGTCTCCGTCCTGCCAGCGGCGTCGGGCACCGCTACGATCGCCAGCAACGGCGGAACGTACGAGCTTACGTTCACACCGGCGGCCTCGTTCGCCGGCCTGGCTACCGTTACCTTCACTCTGGCCAATGCCTTCGCCACCTCGGCGCCAGCGACGGTCGATATCGAGGTGACTCTGCGTCCGGATCCGACCCTCGATGCCGAGGTAATGGGCGTGCTCGGTGCGCAGGCTTCGGCGGCACGCCGTTTCGCGAACGCGCAGATCGGCAACTTCCAGCAGCGCATGGAGGGCCTGCATGGCGGCAACGAAAGCGCACGCTTCCAGAACCGGGTGACCTTCGCCACCGACCCTGCCTGCAACGACGATACGCGGCGCACGCTCGACAGCCAGTGCCCCGTCCGGGACGAGGCCGCGCCAGTCGCGGCGACCGCGACGGCGACCACTGGCGGTTCGTACGCCTTCTGGACCGGCGGCTCGATCAATAGCGGCGACCGCGACGGCAACGCGGGCAGCAGCGGTTTGGACTTCGAAACCACGGGCGTCAGTCTGGGTGCCGACTACCGCATCAACCGTGCCTTCGTGCTGGGCGGCGGTATCGGTTACGGCCGCGACGACGGCGACATCGGCGAGAACGGCAGCCGCAGCGATGCGGACAGCCTCACGCTTGCGGTGTACGGCAGCTATCACCCCGGCGAGATCTTCTTCCTCGACGGTATGTTCGGCTATCAACGCCTGTCTTTCGACAGCCGCCGCTACGTCGCCGCCAACGGCGGTCGGGTGAGCGGTGAACGCGACGGCAAGCAGTGGCTGGTTTCGCTGTCGGCCGGCGGCGACTACCGGCGCGACCGGATGCACTTTTCGCCTTACGCGCGCTTCGACCTCGCCCGCGCCACCCTGGATGGCTACACCGAACAGGGCGATGCGATCTATGCGCTACGATACGAAGATCAGGACGTGGATACCTCCACAGCCAGCCTGGGCCTGCGCTTGGATTACCGTTATCCGGTCAGCCTGGGCACCTTCTCGCCGCAGTTGCGTCTGGAGTACCAGCACGATTTCCAGGATGACGGTTCGGCCACGATGAGTTACGCCGACCTGCCCGGCGGTCCGTTCTACCGTGCCGATGTACAGGGGCTGGAGCGCAATCGTTTCGTACTGGGCCTTGGGGCGATACTGCACACCGAACGCGACCTGACCCTGCGCTTCGAATACCGCGGATTGTTCGACAGCAGCGACGACACCGATCATGGCGTTCTGCTGAATATCGAGAAAAGTTACTGATCGAACGGGCGCTGCTCTGCCGCGCCCGTTCTCTTCGTATCGACATCGGTGTTGGGTAAATGTGGTTGGACAGATAACGTGAGCGCTCGGTGCCCGAGCGCGAAACCGCCGTTTTTCACATCGGCGGCATCCTGTCGAATGCAGGCAGCGCTGGATCGAGTTGATCCCACGCGTGACCACGCACCCGGTAAGTCACCATTTGCGGTTTGTATCGGCTTGGATCGTCGAGGCTGGCGGCGTGCACCGTGAACAAATCCGGCATGGCCGAGAACGTCAGGTATACCGGCGATCCGCAGGTGGGACAGAAGCCGCGCGTCTTCGCGTTGCCGCTGTCGCCGATCATGTCCCAATGCGCTGCTGCTCCGCTGAGCTTCACCTGCTCCCGGCTCGGAAAAGTCAGATAGGATCCGTGCCCGGTGCCGCTCGTGCGCTGGCAATCGCGGCACTGGCAGTCGGTCGTCGCTATCGGTTCATCGGAAATTTCATAACGGATCGCGCCGCAAGCGCATCCGCCGGTGTATGTCTCGCTCATTTTTTTCTCCAGGTTTCTTCCAGTGGGTTTGAGCCAATGTTCTTGTCAGTGCGATTTAGACGGATCGTGCCCCGCAACGACGGCTCCCAGGTTTTTGAACACCTTCGGCCATCCTTCGCTCATGTTCTTGAAAGCGGTGTCGTTCTTCGGCACGACGAACCCGGAATGAACAAGGCGCAGGCGCGTTCCGTTTGCAACCCTGGAAAGGGTCAACGCAACTACGGTATCCAGCGGCGAGCCGTATCCGACGTTTTCCTCGTGTCCGCCTTTCCACGCATAGACCAGGCGTTCGTTCGGTACCGCCTCCAACACCTGGCAGTGGATGACGCCGTTCCACGCGCCCGCCGGTGTCGTCTGGAACGTGAAGCGATTGCCCGGCACAGCTTCGAATCCGGTCGGCGCCATCATCCAGCGGCCGATCAGTTCGCCGCTGGTCAGCGTTTTCCAGATAGTCTCCGGGGCATGCGGGAAGACCTCGTCGACCACGATTTCCTGCTTGCCCGGCTTCAATCCGGCGTCTTTCAATGTGGCGTCGTTCATGGATCGATTTCCTTCAGGAGGGTTCGGAGATTGGCGAACCGTTCGCGCCAGAAGACGCCGTAGTGGCTCATCCAATCGACTAGCGGCTCGAGGCCCTCGGGCTGGGCGCGGTAGTAGACCTTCCGGCCCTCGGGGCGCTCGGCGACCAAGCCGGCCTGCTTCAATAACTTGAGGTGCTGGGAGATGGCGCCCTGGGTCACCCCGCTCCCCTGCGTCAGCTCAGCCACGGTGATCTCGTCGGATCTGACGATCTGTTCGAACACGGCCCGCCGGGTCGGATCAGCAAGGGCGCGCATGACGGCATTGATGGTGGCGGCTTCGATCATGGCCGATAAATTAGCCCATGCTAATTAATTAGTCAATACTAATTTGTACGGCCGGACGAAGCGTAGGAGCGACGCGAGTCGCGAAGCTCGTAGCCGTTCAATTTCTCACTGCTTCGCGACTCGCGTCGCTCCTACAACGCACAACGGCGATGCCTGGAGGACGAGATTGGTGTTCACGTGGCAGGCGCGCGCCGGCGCCTGCGCAGATCGAACAGGCGCTGCAGCACGCAGAACACGAACAGCAGCAGACCGATGGCGATACGCGTCCACCATGAGCTGAGCGTGCCGTCGAACACGATCATGGTCTGGATCAGTCCCAGGATCAGCACGCCGATCAGCGTGCCGATCACATAACCCGTGCCGCCCGCGAGCATGGTGCCGCCGATCACCACCGCGGCGATGGCATCCAGTTCGAGACCGAGCGCGTGCTGGCTGTAACCAGACAGCATGTAGAACGTATAGATCACACCGGCCAGCGCCGAACAGAATCCACTCAGCGCATACACTCCAACCAGGGTCGAGTCGACCGGCAACCCCATCAACCGCGCCGAGGTTTCACTGCCGCCGATGGCGTAGACCGTCCGGCCGAAACGGGTGGCGTGGGCGATCCAGATGCCCGCAGCCACCACCGACAAGGCGAGCACTGCGCCGATCGACAGACTGCCGAAGCCCAGCGGAATGCGGGCATACGACAAGGTGGTGTAGAACGGATGATCGATGCCGATCGAATCCACGCTGAGCAGCGTCGCAGCGCCGCGCGCCAGGAACATGCCCGCCAGGGTGACCACGAACGGCGGTAGCCGGTAACGCTGGATCAACACGCCCATCGCCGCGCCGAAAGCGCTGCCCAGCGCCAGCACCACGGGAATGGCCGCCAAGGGATGCCAGCCGAACTGCTGCACCAGCATCGCCAACAGCACCGTTGTGAAAGCGATCACCGCGCCAACCGACAGATCGATGCCGCCAGTCAGGATGACGAAGGTAGCGCCGACCGCAGCCACGCACAGGAAGGCGTTGTCGATAAGAAGATTGAGGAACACCTGCGGCGATAGAAAACCGGGATAGAGAATGCCGCCGGTCGCGGCCATGGCCAGGAACAACGCCAAGGTCACCAGCAATGGCAGATGACGCGGATCCAACCACCGCGCCGCCGCCGAACTTGCGGAGTTGCGGGTGTGCCCTGTATTGGTATGGCCTGCACTGCTCATGCGCTGCCCTCCCCCGCTTCGCGCCGCCCCAGCAATTGGCGCACATGGCTGCGGAACTCGGCCGATTGCAGCAGCATCACGATGAATACCAATGCGGCCTTGACCACCAGATTCACCTGCGGCGGTACGCCTATCGAATAAATGGTCGAGGTCAGGGTCTGGATGATCAGCGCACCGATCACGCTGCCCGCCAGGCTGAAACGGCCGCCACTGAGTGCGGTGCCACCCAGGGTCACCGCCAGGATCGCGTCCAGTTCCAACAGTTGCCCGGCGTTATTGGCGTCGGCGCTGCTGACGTTGGAACTGACCAGTATCCCCGCCACGCCCGCACAGAATGCGGAGAACATGTACAGCCCCACCGTGATCCAACGTGCCGGTACACCGGCTACGCGCGCGGCCACTGGATTGCCGCCGATGGCGCGTATGAACAACCCCAGCGCCGTGCGGCCAAGGGCCAGCCATAGCAACAGACAGACGAAGGCAATCACGTACAGCGAAAACGGAAGGCCGAACAGGAAGCCGTTGCCGAAGTAGGTATATGGCTTGTAGTACACCGTCAGGATCTGCCCGTCGGCCAGCAACTGGGCGACGCCGCGCCCGGCCACCATCAGAATCAGGGTGGCGACGATGGGTTGCATGCCCAGCTTGACCACCAGCAATCCATTCCACAGCCCGCACACAGCCGCCGCGACCAGTGCGGCGATGATTGCGACGGCCATGGGAAAGCGCGTGATATCGCTTTCGCCGCCGATCATCCAGGCCGCCACCGTGGCCGCGATCGCCAGCACTGCGCCCACGGAAATATCCAGGCCGCGAACGGCGATCACCAGCGTCACGCCCAGCGAAACCAGGATCAGCGGCGCGGCGCGATTGGCGATATCCACCAGGTTTCCGTACACATGGCCGTCGCGCCAGTGCAGGGAAAGGAAGGTGGGATTGACCAAGCCGTTGCCCAGCACCAGCAGGGTCAGGGTCAGCAGCGGCCAGAACAGCGGATGCGCGACGAACCGCCGGAACCGCGACACCGAGGCGGCCGGAGAGGAGGTCCGAGTCATGCGTCAGTGCCTGCAATCAGCTCATATACCGCGTCTTCGCCGCAGCCTCCGGCAAGTTCGCCCACCTTGCGCCGGTCGCGCATCACCGCGATCCGGTCCGAGACGCGTACGAGCTCTTCCATTTCCGCAGAGATGAAAAGCACGGCCATGCCTTTGCGCGCCAGACGCAGGATCTGTCCCATGATTTCCTGCTTGGCAGCGATGTCGATGCCGCGGGTCGGCTCATCCAGGATCAACACTGTTGGCTCGGTGGCCAGCCAGCGCGCCAGCACCACTTTCTGCTGGTTGCCGCCCGAAAGCAGGCCAACCGGGATCTCGATCCCGGCGGTCTTGATTCCCAGCAGCTCGACATAGCGCCGGGCCAGTTCTTCCTGCTCGCCGCGGCCAAGAAAACGGCGCAGGCCCAACTTGGCCTGCAAGGCGAGGGCGATGTTTTCGCGCACCGACAGGTCGGCCACGATGCCCTCGGTCTTGCGCTCCTCCGGACATAGCGCCAAGCCTTGGGCCACCGCGTCGGCCGGACCTTTCAGGACGACCTCGCGCTGCCTTATGCGCAGCTTGCCGGCGTCGGCGCGGTCCAGGCCGAACATCAGCCGGACCAGTTCGGTGCGGCCCGACCCAAGCAAGCCACCCAGGCCCAGAACCTCACCGGCGCGCAGGCTCAGATCGGTCGGTGCGATCTGGCCGCGGCGCTCCAGCGCATGCGCCTCCAGCACCGTCGCACCCTCCTCCACCGTTGCGGACTGCGTAGCGTCGCGTCCGCCGGCGGCAGCTATCTCGCGACCGACCATGGCTGCCACCAGCGGCCCATGAGGCAACGCTGCTGCCGCGTACTCGCCTACCAGGCGGCCATTGCGCAAGACGGTGACGCGGTCGGAAACCGCATACATCTGATCCAGAAAATGAGTGACGAACAGGATCGCCATGCCTTGCCCGCGCAAACGGCGTATCACCGCGAACAACTCCTGCACCTCGCTCTCGTCCAGGCTCGAGGTCGGCTCGTCCAGGATCAGTACCTTGGCCGATACGCTCAACGCGCGTGCGATGGCGACCATCTGCTGCACCGCCACCGGGAAGTCCGACAGCGGCCGTTTCGGATCGATGTCCAGGTTCAGCCCGGCCAGCACCTCGCGGGCATGGGCGTTGACCGCATTCCAGTCGATCGCCCGGGTCCAGCGCCGGCGGGGATAGCGGCCGCTCGCGATGTTCTCGGCGACCGACAGGTTCGGGCACAGGTTCACTTCCTGGTAGACCGTGCTGATGCCCAGACGCTGCGCCTCGGCCGGACTGGAAGGCGACACCGCCTGCCCGTTTACCCACATCTCTCCGCTATCCGGACGCATCACCCCGGTCAGCAATTTGATCAGCGTCGATTTGCCGGCGCCGTTCTGGCCCATCAGCGCATGCACTTCGCCGGCGCGCAGGATCAGGTCGGCATCTTCCAGCGCCGCCACGCCGGCAAAGCGCTTGCCCAGGCCGCGTGCCTGCAAGACGATGGCAGCTCCGCCGGTGGCCATTGGGTTCAGTACTTGCGGCCTGGCAGTGCGGCAGCGGCCTGGTCCTGGGTGAATACACCCTCCTCCACCAGGATGCGCTTGGGCAGCGGACGTTTCTCGAGCACCGCATGGACCGCATCGACCAGTTGGTCCCCGATCAGCGGATTGCATTCGATGGTGGCGTTGAGCTTGCCCGCCTGCATGGCCTTGAACGCACCGCGCACGCCGTCGATGGAAACGATCCTGATGTCTTTGCCGGGTTTCAAGCCGGCCTCTTCGATCGCCTGGATCGCGCCAATGGCCATGTCGTCGTTGTGTGCGAACAGCACATCGATCTTCGCGCTCTCGGCTTTGAGGAACGCCTCCATCACTTCCTTGCCCTTGGCCCGGGTGAAGTCGCCGCTCTGCGACCGCACTACTTTGAAACGCGGGTCCTTGTCGATGACCTCATGGAATCCCTTCATGCGGTCGATCGCCGGCGCCGAACCCACCGTGCCCTGCAGTTCGACGATGCGCACTTCTCCAGTTCCGGCGGGCGTGTCTTTGAGCAGCCAGCGGCCGGCCTTGCGGCCTTCCTCCACGAAATCCGAGCCGATCAGGGTTACGTAAAGCGAATCGTCGGAAACATCGACCGCACGGTCGGTGAGGATTACCGGGATGTTGGCGGCCTTGGCCTCGCGCAGCACTGTTTCCCAGCCCGACTCGACCACCGGCGAAAACGCGATCAGATCCACGCGCTGGGCGATGAACGAGCGCAACGCCTTGATCTGGTTTTCCTGCTTCTGCTGCGCATCGGAGAAACGCAACTGGATGCCGGCCTTGGACAGCGACGATTTTATCGACTCTGTATTGGCGGTACGCCACTCGCTCTCGGCACCGATCTGGCTGAAACCCAGCACCGGTTGCGCTTCTTGCCCGCTGTCCGCATTGCGCGAGCAGCCCATCACCAATGCTGCCGCGCATGACAGCGCGGCGGCCAGTACGAATCTTCGTTTCATGCCTTCCCTCCCGTTATGGTTGTTTGACCCATCCCCTCCGGGCGGTGTCCGTCGTATCGACCAGAAAAGGTTTTCTTTCCACCCTTCCCGGCATTGTGTCGCTGGCCGGTCTAGGCCGAGGTATAGGCTGTCTTCACCGTTGTATAGAACTCCACTGCATAACGGCCCTGCTCGCGCGGCCCGTAACTGGAGGCCTTGCGGCCACCGAACGGCACGTGCGGATCCACGCCTGCGGTCGGCAGATTGACCATCACCATGCCGACCTCTGCATGGCGTTTGAAATGCGTCGCGTACTTCAGCGAGGTCGTGGCGATGCCCGCGCACAAACCGAACTCGGTGTCGTTGGCCAGGGCCAGCGCGTGCTCGTAGTCGTCCGCGCGCAATACCGCCGCCACCGGACCGAAGACTTCCTCGCGTGCGATCCGGTGCCCGGGCAGCGCGGCGACAAGGGCCGGGCTCAAGTAGTGACCGCGGGTATCCAACTCCAGTTGCTGGCCTCCGCACAGCAACTCGGCGCCTTCCTGGCGGGCGATGTCCAGGTAGGAAAGATCGGTCGCCAGTTGTTCGGCACTGGCCACCGGACCGATATCGATGCCGCCGGTCAGGGCATTGCCGATCTTCAGCGACGCCAAACGCTTGCGCGTGCGCGCGATGAACTCTTCGTACACCGGAGACTCCACGATCAGTCGGCTGGAAGCCGTGCAGCGCTGGCCGGTGGAGAAATAGGCGCCGTTGACCGCGATCTCCACCGCCTTTTCCAGATCGGCATCGGCCAGTACCACCAACGGGTTCTTGCCGCCCATCTCCAACTGGATCTTCAACCCGCGCGCAGCGGCCTGCTGCAGGAGCGCGTTGCCGGTACGCACCGAGCCGGTGAAAGTCAGCGCGTTGACCCGCGGATCTTCGACCAAGGCCTGGCCCACCACACGGCCACTGCCGATGACCAGATTGAACACACCCGCCGGCAGACCGGCCCGACTGAGGATCTCGGCCAGGGCCCAGGCACAGCCGGGCACGATCTCGGCCGGCTTGAACACCACGGTGTTGCCATAGGCCAGGGCCGGGGCGATCTTCCAGGCCGGAATGGCCAGCGGAAAATTCCACGGAGCGATGATGCCGACCACGCCCACCGGCTCGCGAGTGATTTCCACTTCGACACCAGGACGGGTCGAAGCCAGCTTTTCGCCGGGAATACGCAGCGCTTCGCCCGCGAAGAACTTGAAGATCTGTCCGGCGCGGGCAGCCTCGCCGATGGACTCCGGCAGGGTCTTGCCTTCCTCCATCGCCAACAGCCTGCCCAGCTCTTCCTTGCGCGCCAGGATTTCGCTGCCGATAAAATCCAGAGCGTCGGCACGTTGCTGCGGTGTGGTGAGCGACCAGCTGCGTTGGGAAGCGGCCGCGGCGGCGATCGCATCGCCCACCTGCGCCGCATCCAGACTGGCGTAATCGCCCACCGGCGTCGCCAGGTCGGAAGGATTCTCATCCTGTGCGGCGGTGTTGCCGGCCACCCATTGGCCGTCGATATAACTCTGGAAGCGTTGCGTCATGCGGGGGTCCTGGGATCAGAGGGGTTGTACGCCGCCGAGCGCGAAACCGGCAGCCACGGTCTGCAACGGATTGACCAGAGGCGCGCCCAGCGCCGGCAAGTCGATCTCGAAACGGTCGCCCGGTTGCACGGCGATTCCGTCGGCGAAACTCAGGGTCGAGGTGCCGAAGAAATGCAGGTGCACGTCGCCTGGACGGCGATGCGCGGCGTACTTGAAATGGTGGTATTCCAGATTTTCCAGCGAGTGGCACATGTTGTCCTCGCCGGTGAGGAAAGGCTTCTCCCACACCACCGTATCGCCGCGGCGGATGCGGCTGGTGCCGGCCAGATCGCGCGGCAGCGGTCCGGTACGCAATTCGGGACCGACCGCGCAGGCACGCAGCTTGGAATGGGCCAGGTACAGGTAGTTCTGGCGCTCGGTGATGTGGTCGGAGAACTCGTTGCCAATGGCGAATCCCAGGCGGTGCGGAGTGCCGTCCGGGCCAATCAGGTAAAACCCAACCAACTCCGGCTCCTCGCCGGCGTCCAAGGCGAAGTCAGGCGACGGCAGGGCCTGGCCCGGCGCCACCACCACGCTGCCATCGCCCTTGTAGAACCATTCCGGCTGCGCGCCGGGGCGGCCCTGGCGTGGAATACCGCCTTCCACTCCCCACTGGAAAACCTTCATCGAATCGGTGAGGCTGCCGGCATTTGCATGGTCCTGCAGGTTCTGGTGCATGGCATCGCGGGCGGCGGCGCTGCCCAAGTGGGTCAGGCCGGTGCCGGTGACGCGCATATGGGCAGGATCGGGATGGGCCAACGGAGTCAGCACCCGACCTTCGCGCAGCAGCTCCGCATAGTCCAACGACGCGTCGCCCTGCTCCTGTGCGGCCTGCTCCTGTGCAGCCTGCTCCTGTGTAGCCTGTTGTTCCAGGTTGCGACCGGCGGCGATGGCTGCGGCGGCCAGTGCGTAGGTAGTCCTGGAGTTCTCGAGCACGCGCACGCGCGCTCCCTCCTGGTCGATCACGCCGACCCGGGCTTCCCCGGCATCGTCAACTAGCTGGATCAGTCGCATTGCTCCGCCTGCAGTCATGGGCCACGGTGCGACACGCACTTCCACTTGGGGGCGTGCCGTGCCAGACCACATTCTGCCGGCACCAGTCATATACAACAACTCTATTTTTGTGATTAATATATATATACATCGGTATAGGTGAGAGAGATTTCGTGGCCCAAAGCGCTCCCTGGTTCATGCGCGCCCGCCTCAAGGCCCGGCAGCTGATGCTGCTGATCGCCATTGATGACGAAGGCAGCACCCAACGCGCCGCAGAACTGCTGAACATGTCCCAGCCGGCGGCATCGAAAATGCTCAAGGACCTGGAGGACACGATGGGGGTGTTGCTCTTCGACCGATTGCCGCGCGGCATGCAGCCGACCTGGTATGGCGAGACCATGATCCGCCACGCGCGCATCGCCCTCTCCAGCCTGAGCGAAGCCGGCGCCGAGATCGAGGCGTTGAAGGCCGGCTATTACGGCAGCGTCAGTGTCGGTGCCATTACCGGCCCGGCCATGAACCTGCTGCCGGCGGCCATGGTCCAGATCACCCGCGACCATCCGCTGCTGCGCGTCTCGCTATTGGTGGAGAGCAGCGATGTGCTGCTGGAACTGCTGTCGCAGAACAAGCTCGACATCCTCGTGGCGCGCTTGTTCGCCCGCCACGACAAACGCAACCTGCACTACGAAGCGCTGGCGGAGGAACAGGTTTCGGCCATCGCCCGTCCGGACCATCCGATCCTGGAAATGGAACAGCCCTCGTTAGCCGAATTGGCGATCGCCGGCTGGATCGTGCCGCCGGCCGGCAGCGTGCTGCGCCATCGCTTCGAGCTGATGTTCCAGAGCGCCGGATTGGAGCCGCCCAAGCGAATCATCGAGAGTTCGGCCCTTGCATTCCTGCCGCGCATGCTGGAGGAAAGCGACTACATGGCGGTGGTGCCCACCGATGTCGCCCGCTACTACGCCAAACACAACATCGTCTCCATCGTGCCGGCGAAACTCTCATGCCGGATGGACCATTTCGGCATCATCACCCGCAACGATTGGCTGCTCTCTCCGGGCGCCCAGATCATGTTGAAAGCGCTCAAGGCCGCGGCCATGCCGGTGTATGGCGTCGATCTGCCCTCGGACAAGCCCGAAGGTTGAGGCGGCCACGACCGCAGCTACGCCGTCGCAACAGCTCCATCCTCGCAAGATCCGGCGCGCTCAGGTCCAGCCGGCATCGACCACGAATTCCTGCGCAGTAAGGGCGCGGGCCTGATCCGAGGCCAGGAACAGCGCCATGGCGGTGATGTCTTCGGGCAACACTTTGTCCGGCAGGCATTGGTTGCGCAGCAGGTCGCGTTCGCTGTCCGCATCCAGCCACAAGGTCACCTGGCGCTCGGTCATGACCCAGCCCGGAGTCAGTACGTTGATGCGGATACGGTCGGCGCCCAACTCACGGGCCAAGCCGCGGGTAAGCCCGTTCACCGATGACTTGGCCGTGGCATACACGGGATAGCCACCTGTCTTGGTCTGCCAGCCGGTGGAGCCCAGATTGATGATCGCGCCGCCGCCAAGCCGGCGCATGCCGGGCACGGCGGCCTGGATGGCGAAGAACGCTGCGCGCTGGTTGATGGCCACACGCTGGTCCCAGTAGTCCGGCGTCACCTCTTCAAGGCGGTGGCGGTCGTCGCTGCCCACGTTGTTGACCAGGGTATGGAAATCGCCCAGTGCGTTCGCGCCCTCCTGCACTGCCTGACGCAACGCCCCGACATCGGTCACGTCGACGCGACACCACCAGGGCGACGCCAGTCCTTGACCCTGCAACCGTTCGGCCAACGCACTGCTGGCGGCTTCGTCGATATCGACGAACGCCACCGGCGCACCCTGCCGGGCAAAGCCTTCGACCAACGATGCTCCGATTCCTGATCCGCCACCGGTGATGAAGACCGGCCTGCCGGCAAGATCAGGATAAATCGCACCCTTCCCCATAGGGGTTGTTTCTGCACTCATGCTTCGCCTCGCCGTGAAGTATTGGAACTGGATGACGTATATACAAATAGATATCGATTGGCTTTGATTTGTTATTTTTCTAGCATGAATATGCCCGGTAGCATCGCAGTCGTAAAGAGTCGCCTGATCGGCCATAAGGGCTGGCGCAGGTCAATCCACGGTCCAGCCTAAGGAATGCCACCTGCATGGGTTCTCCCAAAAAACCGCAGCTGCGCAGTCAGTCCTGGTTCGGGCGCGAAGGCAAGCAAGGCTTCTACTACCGCAGCTGGCTCAAGAGCGCCGGCAACCCGCATGACATGTTCGATGGCCGTCCGGTCATCGGCATCTGCAACACCTGGTCGGAACTGACGCCATGCAATGGCCATTTCCGCGAACTGGCGGAGTTCGTAAAACGCGGGGTGTATGAAGCCGGCGGCTTCCCGCTGGAATTCCCGGTGATGTCGCTGGGCGAAACCCAAATGCTGCCCACCGCCATGCTGTTCCGCAATCTGGTCAGCATGGACGTGGAGGAATCGATCCGCGCCAACCCGATCGACGGCGTAGTGCTGCTGATGGGCTGCGACAAGACCACGCCTTCACTGCTGATGGGCGCGGCCAGCGTCGATCTGCCCACCATCGGCTTGTCCGGTGGTCCCTCGCTGTCGGGCAACTGGCGAGGCAAGCCGATCGGCTCCGGCACCGGAGTGATCCACATGTCGGAAATGGTCCGCGCCGGCACGTTGACGCAGGAAGAGTTCATCGAGGCAGAGGCCTGCATGCAGCGCTCCAAAGGCAGCTGCATGACCATGGGCACGGCTTCGACCATGGCCAGCATGGTCGAAGCATTGGGCATGTCGTTGCCCGACAACGCCGCAATCCCGGCAGTGGATTCGCGCCGCTCGCGCTTGGCCCAACTTACCGGCCGCCGCATCGTGGAGATGGTGCGCGAAGATCTGCGCATGTCCAAGGTGCTGACCCGCAAGGCCTTCGAGAACGCGATCAAGACCAACGCTGCGATCGGCGGATCCACCAATGCGGTGATCCACCTGCTCGCCCTGGCCGGTCGCCTCGGCGTGCCGCTCAAGCTCGGCGACTGGGACGAACTCGGTTCCAAACTGCCATGCCTGCTCAACCTCAAACCGTCGGGCCAGTTCCTGATGGAGGATTTCTTCTATGCCGGCGGTCTGCCTGCGCTGCTGCGCGAGATCGCCGAGCACCTGCACCTGGATTGCCTGACCGTCAACGGCCATACCCTGGGCGAGAACATCGCCGATGCGCCGTGCTGGAACAACGAGGTGATCCGGCCCCTGACCGATCCGATCCGGCTGGAGGCCGGCATCGCCGTGCTACGCGGAAATCTGTCCCCTGACGGGGCGGTGATCAAGCCGTCCGCCGCGTCGCCGGCACTGCTGCGCCATCGTGGTCCTGCGGTGGTGTTCGAGAACATTGAGGACTTCAAGGCGCGCATCGACGACGAGACGCTGGAAATCGATGAAAACAGCATCATGGTGCTGAAAAATTGCGGCCCGCGCGGTTACCCGGGCATGGCCGAGGTCGGCAACATGCCGCTGCCTCCCAAGCTGCTGCGCAAGGGCGTCACCGACATGGTGCGCATTTCCGACGCGCGCATGAGCGGCACCGCATACGGCACCGTGGTGCTGCACACCTCTCCCGAAGCCGCCGCCGGCGGCACCCTGGCGCTGGTCCGCAACGGCGACATCATCGAACTCGACGTTCCAGGGCGGCGCCTTCACCTGGAGGTGTCGGATGAGGAGCTCGCCGTGCGCCGTGCGCAGTGGACGCCGCCGCTGGTGCCTGCACGCGGCTGGATCAAACTTTATGTCGACCATGTGCAACAGGCGCACCTTGGCGCGGATCTGGACATCCTGGTAGGCGGCAGCGGCGCCGACGTGCCGCGCGATTCGCACTGACGATCAAGGCGATGAAAACCACCCGCCGCAATACCTTCAAGCTGCTATTGGCGGGCGCCGCATCCGCATCCTTCGCCCGAGCAGCGGATCGCGCCGGTAACGGAACGGAAAGCAAGCCGCTCCCGCATTGGGGAGTCGGCGTCGAGAACCAGCGCAAGGCCGATCTGGGGAACGGTACCTACCTGAATCCGATCGTGGCTGGCGACCATCCGGATCCCACCGTCCTGAAGGACGGCGACGACTACTACATGACATTCTCGTCCTTCTACTCGTATCCGGGACTGGTGATCTGGCACTCCACGGATCTGGTGAACTGGACACCGATCACAGCGGCTCTCTCCAAATCGCTCGGTGTGGTTTGGGCGGTCGATCTGTGCAAGCACGGTGATCGCTACTTCATCTACATTCCGGCCGATCCTGAGGAAAAGGGCTGGTCGATCTACGCGATCTGGGCCGACGATATACAGGGACCGTGGAGCGACCCCGTCGACCTGAAGATTCACGGCTGCATCGATCCCGGCCATGTCGTGGGAGAGGACGGCAAGCGCTACCTGTTCGTCAACGGCGTCCGCAAGATCCGCTTGACCGATGACGGGCTGGCAACCGATGGCGTGCTGGAACCGGCCTATAGCCCTTGGCGGTATCCCGCCGATTGGGTCGTGGAGAACTTCGCCCCGGAAGGCCCGAAGCTGCTGCGGCACGGGGAATGGTTCTATCTGGTGACCGCAGTGGGCGGTACTGCGGGCCCTCCGACCGGACACATGGTGATCGCGGCGCGCTCCAAGTCGATCCACGGTCCCTGGGAACACTGCCCGCACAATCCACTGGTCCGCACGACATCCGCCGATGAGCCGTGGTGGTCGCGCGGACATGCTTCGCTGGTGGAAGGACCGGCGGGCGATTGGTGGATGATCTATCACGGCTACGAGAACGGTTTCCGCACGCTCGGACGACAGACGCTGCTCGAGCCCATCGAATGGACCGACGACGGCTGGTTCCGCGCCTTGGGCGGCGATCTTTCCCGGCCCTTGCCGGCACCGAAGGGAGGCAAACGCGGTTCGTCGGGTTCCGCTTTGTCGGACGACTTCAGCGCCGACGGGTTTGGAGTGCAGTGGGCCTTCCATGACCCTGCGCCTGATGAGAGGCAGCGCGCTCGCTACCAGTCCGGTGGGTTGCGCATCGCTGCCAAGGGCCGCTCGCCGGTGGACAGTCCGCCGCTTACGTGCATCGTCGGCGACCGCGCGTATGTCGTTGAGGCGACGATCGAGCTCGACGAGGGCGCCGAGGGAGGGTTGCTGCTCTTCTACAACCACAAGGCATTCGTCGGAGTGGGCTTCACCCCAACCGAGATGAGGACCTATCAATTCGCGGAAGAACAATCGTGGATGCGGCAACCGATGCCCACGCGAAGCGCGCGCATCAGGCTGACGAACGACAACCACATCGTGACCTTTCACTACTCGCACGATGCTGGCAGAACCTGGGTCCAGCACGGGCACCGCATGGAGGTTTCAGGGCTCCATCACAACGTGTTCGGCGGTTTCCTGAGCTTGAAGATCGGACTGTATAGCGCCGGCAAGGGCAACGTGCTCATCCGCGACTTCGATTATCGGGCGATCCAGGTTCCGGGTATTGGCGCAATCTGAAGACAGCAATCCGAGATAAACAGGACATCAGAATGAAACGATTCGTACTGGCGCTGGTCGCCTGCCTCGCCACGCTGCCAGCCTGGGCCGGTGATGCCACCTTCACCGAAGTCCGCTATGCGGGCGATGACAGCGGCCCTGCCGTCGGACCGACGCAGTACCGCAACCCCGTCGTTGCCGGCTTCTATCCGGACCCGTCTGCGATCCGCGTCGGCGACGACTTCTACCTGGTCACTTCCACCTTCGGCTATTTCCCGGGCCTGCCGATCTTCCACAGCCGCGACCTGGTGTCGTGGCGCCAGATCGGCAATGCCATCGATAGGCCCGGTCAGATCGACTACGGCAACGACGAACTGACGCGCGGCCTGTTCGCAGCATCCATCAGCCATCACGACGGCATGTTCTACATCGCCAACACGTGCTTCTACTGCGGTGGCGGCAACTTCATCGTCACTGCCAAGAATCCGGCGGGGCCCTGGTCCGATCCGGTCTGGCTGGGATTCGAGGGCATCGACCCGTCGCTGTTCTTCGACGACGACGGTGCCGCCTGGATGGTCAACAACGGCATCCCCGAAGGCAAGATGCGCTACGACGGGCATCGTGCGATCTGGCTGCAACGATTCGATGTGGCGACGAAAAAAATGGTCGGTCCGCGCAAAGTTCTGGTCGATGGCGGCGCGGATCCGGCGAGCAAGCCGGAGCATGTCGAAGGTCCGCATCTGTTCAAGCACGGCGACTGGTACTACCTGACCGCGGCCGAAGGCGGCACCGGCGAGCAGCATGCGCAGATGGTCTGGCGCAGCCGCGAGGTCGCCGGTCCCTACGAGCCCTGGTCCGGCAATCCGACGCTGACACAGCGCGATCTGGATCCTGCGCGCGCAAATCCGGTCACCTCCACCGGGCACGCGCAGTTCGTCGAACTGAAGGATGGCTCGTGGTGGGCGGTGTTCCTCGCCACGCGTCCCTACCGTGGAAACCAATACAACCTGGGGCGCGAAACCTTCCTGCTGCCGGTCACCTGGCGCGATGGCTGGCCGGTGGTCCTGCCGCGCGGCGAACGCGTACCCATGGCGCTGGAACGTCCCGCGTTGCCGCGCACTGCGCAGCCTGTCCCGACCAGCGGACCGATCGAATGGAGTGAACGCTTCGCCGCCGAAAAATTGCCGCCGCAATGGATGACGATCCATCCGCCGAAGCAGGCATGGTTCGACACCGGCCGCGAAGGTCTGAAGCTCACGCCTTCCGCGACGCCGCTGGGCGGACACGGCAGCGGCGGGCAGCCGGCGTATCTGGCGCACCGCCTGCAGCACCATCGCGCGACATTGTCCGCGACGCTGGCGCCCTACAAGCCGGAGCCGGGCGAACTGGCCGGGCTGGCGCTGTTCCAGAACGAGCGTTACCACTACGTCGTCGGCGTGGAGGGAGATAAGGATGGGGTTGCAGTCGCACTGTACCGTCGCGCCGGCAAGGACGAAGCCGTAACCGGACAACGCATCGCCCGCATCGCCCTGCCGTCGTCGCAACAGCCGGTTTCGCTGCGCTTCAAACTCGACGGCCCGCGCCTGGATGTCTTCTATGCATTGCAACCGGGCGAGTGGAAGCCGGTGGCGACCGGCCTGGATGCCAGTTTGCTGAGTACCGATGTTGCCGGTGGGTTTATCGGCAGCACCTTCGGCCCCTATGCATTCCGCCCATGATCGGAGCCCCGGCGAGCGCTTCTGTCGTTGGCGATCACTCGCTGCTACATTGGAGAAAATGGCGCCGGTGTCCACTGACCGGGAAGTAACGACCGGAATGGAACGAGAAACAGATGCAGCCTTCCCAAACTCCGTTCGATCTCAGCCTTGCCTATCCGCAATGGCAAGGATCGGGCCGGCACGAAAATCTGCCGCGTGGCGCCGCTGCGGCAGCTGAGGTATGCGGACGATACGCACCGCTGGTGCGGGTGCCTTTGGACGACAACAATGCGCAAACCGCTCACGGTGTCCAGCGCTGGGAAGCGATCCTTGCCCAGTTCCGCAGCGCCCAGGATATTCTCGGACGCTCCGGCGCCAGGCGCGTGTTGACCGCCGGCGGCGATTGCGCCGTGGATGTGGCAGTGATCGATTACCTGAACCGAATACATCCTGGCCTGCGGGTGATCTGGGTCGACGCCCATCTGGATGGGAATACACCCGAGACTTCCCCCAGCGGCAATTTCCATGGCATGCCGGTGAGCGCGATCCTGGGGCTCGCACCCGAGCCGATGCGGCCTTTCCTGGGCGCCCCGGTCGATCCGGCCCGCTTCCACTATTTCGGCATTCGCGTGGGCGACGACGGCGACTGGGCGCTGCAGCGCGAACTGGATCTGAAGCTGCTGGATCCACAGGCGCCGTTCGGTGGACCCGTCCATATCCATTTCGACCTGGATGCGCTGGATCCGCAGGAATTTCCTTACGTCGCCTATCCGGACGGCGTTGTCGGGATCGAGGATGCGGTATCGTTGGTCGGCCGTATCGCGCGCGAAGCCGATCTGGTCGGCCTCACCGTGACCGAGTTCGCCCCTGCCGATGAAGATGAAGCCCGCGAAGGCAGCAAGGTGATTGCCAGACTCTGCGAAGCCGCTATCGATTCGTGAGTGGAAGCCGCCGTCGAAGCACTTTTTCCGACGGGAAAATCATTCCGTTCAAACGGTCTCAGGATTCCGCGGCTGACGATACATAAGCGCCTGCGATATCTCATCGGCCGCTTCGCGTAGCGACTTCAAGGCTTCCTGCACATTGATCTGCTGCGGGCGCCGTTCGATAAAAGGAACCGTAAGCGTGTAGGTAGCGTGTTCCTGTTGCAGGATCGGCGCCGTGAGGTCGATAACGCCCACCACGGCCTCGCTGGGATGCATCGCATACCCTTGCGCGCGCACTTCGTGCGCGGCTTTCAGGAATTCGGCGCGCTCGTAAGGCACTTCGCTCTCGTCGATCAGTTTCAGCCAGCGCGCCTGGACGTCTTCCTGCTGGAATGCGAACAGGACCAGACCCGAGGTCGAGTGCGCCAACGGCCGCCGATGGCCGGGGCGCACCACCAGACCGAGGTCGCTGGGCGCATCGATCTGGGCGATAACCACGATCTGGTCGTCGGAGGGCGCGACCAGATGGCAGGGTTGGCGGATCCTGTCGGCCAGATGGCGCATCACCGGCAGCGCCACTTCGGTAACGTTCTGCACCTGTGGCTGTTGCATGCCGAGCATGAACAACCGATTGGTGAGCATATAGTCGCCATTGCTGGCCAGCTTGGTCAGGTAGCCGCGCTCTTCAAGCACCTGCAGCATGCGGAAGATCTCGCTACGCGAACGCCCTACTCCTTCGGAGATTTCTCCCATGGATCGGGGGCCTGCGTTCTGAGCCAGCAGCTCCAGGATGTCCAGACCCTTGTCCAGGGCGGGCGCTCGGTATTTCGGGGTCTTCGCAGTCATGCTGAACAGGATAAGGGAACGGGGCGAGTATCGGCACGGGCGACGGAGATTGAAGCATGCATTCCGACAGTCATCCGCTCATTTATATATGAACATTATTTTTATATTTGCATAATAACGTCAGTCGCAGTAGGCTCCAGAAGACGCTAGCGCAGCAAGCCTTGGGAGGGGCAAGCGGCATGCATTTCGAAGACGCCACCACGGTTGCGCCCAACTCTTTGGTCAGGACCGCCATTCTGCCTCTGGTTCTGATCGTCAGCCTGTTCTTCCTGTGGGGAATGGCCAACAATCTCAACGACATCCTGATCAAGCAGTTCAAGAAAGCCTTCGAGCTTTCCGATTTCCAGGCCGGCCTGGTGCAGAGTGCGTTCTATCTCGGCTATTTCGTATTCGCCATTCCTGCCGGCATGTTCATGCGGCGCTACAGCTACAAGGCAGCGATAGTGCTTGGGCTGCTCTTGTACGCCACCGGTGCGTTCCTGTTCTATCCGGCGGCGCAGTCGCATACCTACAACCTCTTCCTGCTGGCGCTGTTCGTGATCGCCAGCGGTCTGGCCTTTCTCGAAACCACGGCCAATCCGCTCGTCACCGTTCTGGGTCCGGCCGAAGGTGCTGCAAAACGTTTGAACCTGGCGCAGGCGTTCAACCCTGTGGGTTCGATCACCGGCATTCTGATTGGGCAGCATTTCATTTTCTCGGGCGTCGAGCACTCCGCGGCAGATCTGGCGGCGATGAGTCCTGCGGCGCGCCAGGCGTTTTATGCGGCGGAATCTTCTGCGGTACAGACTCCTTACCTGGTCATCGGCGGCATCGTGGTGCTGTGGGCGCTGTTGATCGCCCTGACCCGCTTTCCGGCGACCTCCTCAAATACGGCCGAACCGGCGGGTCAGCGTCACGGTATCTTCGGCCGCCTTTTGCGAAAGCGGCGCTTCGTCCTGGCCATCGTGGCCCAATTCTTCTACGTGGGTGCGCAGGTCGGCATCTGGAGTTTCCTGATTCGATACGTCCAGGACGGCTTGCCGGGGACGCCTGAAAAGGCGGCGGCGGTATATCTCACTGCCTCTCTCGTACTGTTCATGATTGGGCGGTTCGTGGGTACGGCGCTATTGCGCTATCTGTCCCCTGCCCGTCTGCTGGCGATATTCGCGCTGATCAATCTGGCGCTTTGTTCCATCGCGGTGGCGACGCCGCATCTGATCGGCGCTTACGCGCTGGTGGCCAGCAGTATTTTCATGTCGGTCATGTTCCCGACCATATTTGCGCTGGGCCTGGAAGGATTGGGCGATGACGAGCGCAAGCTGGGGTCTTCGCTCATCGTCATGGCGATTATCGGTGGCGCCATCCTCACCGCACTGATGGGGGCGGTTTCCGACCAGGCAGGCATCCATTGGGCCATGGCGGTTCCAGCGCTGTGTTTTGCGGTGATCTTGTGGTTCGCCTTCGCCAGCAGGAACCGGCACATGGCCGGAGGAGCGTGAGCGGATGCCCAGGCTCTACTACGCGCTGGACCTGCACAACGATCCAGCGCTGATCGCCGAATACGAACGCTGGCACAGCGCCGAAGCGATCTGGCCCGATATTCTCGACTCCATCGTCGCGGCAGGCATCCACGACATGGAGATACACCGTATCGGCGACCGTCTGGTGCTGACTATGGAAGTGGACGAGGACTACTCGCCGGCGGCCAAAGCGAGCGCCGATGCCGCCAACCCGCGCGTGCAAGCGTGGGAAGCCCTGATGTCGTCATTCCAGAAACCGCTGCCTGGATCCGCGCCGGGCGAGAAATGGCAGCCTATGGCACGCATTTTCTCGCTTTCCGAATCTCGCAAGGCCAAGTAACGCCGTTCCGGCGTCGCAAAGATCGCTCTTTGCAAAGAATCGATCAAAGTACAAGCAAGTCGCGACCAGCCTTGCTCAAATCGGTGCAGCCGGTCAAGGACATGGCCACTTCCAGCTCGGCCTTGAAGGTCGCCAGCATTTCGCTCACGCCCTGCCCGCCACCGGCACCCAACGCATAAGCCCAAGCCTTGCCGACCAGGCAGCCCTGCGCGCCTGTGGCCAGCACCCGCAGGACGTCCAGGCCAGAGCGGACGCCGCCGTCCATCAGCACCGGCACGCGTCCCCCTACCTCATCCAATATCGCCGGCAGCGCCGCTATACCCGACAGCACGCCGTCCAGTTGGCGCCCGCCGTGGTTGGACACCACGATGCCGTCGGCACCCGCTGCCAGGGCCGCGCGCGCATCGGCGGGATCCAGCAGGCCCTTGATCACGATGGGGCCGTCCCAGTGGCTGCGCACCCAATCCAGATCTTTCCATGTCACCGTCGGATCGAAGTTGTTCTTGATCCAGCCCGCGAACGCGCCCAGTCCTCCTTCACCGATCACTTCCGGCGGAATATTGCCGAAGCGGTGCGGTCCTCCATGCAACCGCACATCCCATAGCCAGCGCGGATGGGTAGCGCCTTGCCAAGCGCGCATGCACGCGCCCTTGATGCCGGTAGGCCCCGACATGCCGGAACGCAGGTCGCGGTAACGAGCGCCAGCGACGGGCAAATCCACGGTCAGCAGCAACACCGGGCAGCCGGCGGCTTTGGCCCGTTCGATCAGGCTTTTGCAAAAACCACGATCACGCAGCATGTAAAACTGGAACCAGACCGGGGCCCCGCTGTCGCCTACCACTTCCTCCAACCCGCAGATGCTCAGCGTGGACAGGCAGAACGGCACCTTGGACGCATGCGCGGCTCTCGCAGCCTGTACTTCGCCGCGTCGTGCGTACATGCCGGAGAAGCCGACCGGCGCCAGCGCCAGCGGCATGCTCATCTGCTGGCCGAACAAGGTGGTCGCCATCGACAACTTGGAGATGTCGGTCATCACGCGCTGGCGTAGCGCGATCGCCTTCAGGTCATCGACATTGCGCCGCAGCGTGATTTCGTCGTACGAGCCGCCATCGATATAGTCGAACAGCAAGCGGGGCAACCGCCGCTTTGCGGCGGCGCGCAGCTCTGAAACAGGTCTGGCCATGGTTCAACTCCAGTTCTATGCAGAGCGAGCTTTATGCAGAGCGAGCTTATGCAGAGCAATTCTATGCAGAGCGATCTCTATCCAGAACGCCGATGCGGAATACTACCCCGCCGCTTGCGCCTTGAGGCCAGGCGATACGGCCGCGGGCGCTTCGTCGCTCCACACCGGACCGGTCGGGTAGAGATGCTGCTGCACGGAATCGACATGCATCTCCGCCGAGAATCCCGGAAGCGTGGGCGCCAGATAGCGGCCATGCCGGAGGGCGACCGGTTCCACGAAATGCTCGTGCAAGTGATCGACGAACTCGATGGCGCGATCTTCCATGCTGCCGCTGATGGCGATGAAATCCGCCATGGCCAGATGCTGGACCAGTTCGCACAGGCCCACACCGCCGGCATGCGGAAACACGCGCACGCCGAATTTGGCGGCCAGCAGCAGGATGGCCAGGTTCTCGTTGACCCCACCCACGCGTGCCGCATCTATCTGTATCAGGTCCACCGCCTGCGCCTGCAGCAATTGCTTGAAGACGATGCGGTTCTGCGTGTGCTCGCCGGTGGAAACCGGAACCGGCGCGATGCCGCGACGGATGGCGGCATGGGCCAGGATGTCGTCCGGGCTGGTCGGCTCTTCTATCCAGGCGATGCCGAAGGGCGCCAACTGTTTCATCCAGGCGATAGCCGGGCCGACATCCCAACGCTGATTGGCATCCACCGCCATGGCGACCTCCGGGCCGATGGCTTCGCGCGCCAGACGGCAGCGACGCATATCGTCTTCGATGCTGAGCCCGACTTTGAGCTTGATGGTGCGGAAACCCTCCTCCACCGCCTCCTTCGCCAACCGTACCAGCTTCTCGTCCGAATAGCCGAGCCAGCCAGGCGAAGTGGTATAGGCGGGATAGCCGTTCTGCAGCAACGACGCCATCCGTTGCGCCTTGCCCGGTTCCGCGGCGCGCAGAAGATCCAGCGCCTGATCCGGCGTGAGCGCATCGGAGAGGTAGCGGAAATCGATGGTGCGCACCAATTCTTCCGGCGTCATGTCGGCGATATAACGCCACAACGGCTTGCGCGCGCGACGCGCGGCCATGTCCCAGGCAGCATTGATGACCCCGCCGATGGCCATGTGCATCACGCCCTTCTCCGGGCCCAGCCAGCGCAATTGCGAGTCGTCGGTAAGCGTGCGCGCGAACGCACCCAGATCGTCGAGCACCGCATCCACATCGCGCCCCAGCACCAGATGCGACAAGGCGGAAATCGCGGCGGTCTGCACGTCGTTGCCGCGGCCGATCGTGAAAACCAGCCCATAACCAGCCAACCTATCGGGATCGTCCGTGCGCAGGATGAGATAGGCCGCTGAATAATCGGGATCCGGATTCATCGCGTCGGAACCGTCCAGTTCGCGCGAAGTGGGAAAGCGGACATCGTAAGTGTCTATTGCGGTGAATTTGCTCATGCCCTTCTCAAGCTTCCTTATGCGGTTCCACACTGCGGTCGGCGAACATGCCGATGCCGTCCGTTATCGATTCTGTCCATACGCAACGACTTGCTGTCGCTGCTGTCCCAGTCCTTGAATGCCCAGTTGCATGACATCTCCAGGCTTGAGGTAAATCGGCGGCTTCTGGCCAAGGCCCACGCCGGGCGGCGTACCGGTACTGATCACGTCGCCTGGCATCAGAGTCATATACCGGCTGATGTAGCTCACCAGTTTTGCGACTGTGAACACCATGGTCCGGGTATTGCCGTTCTGGTAACGGTGGCCGTTCACTTCCAGCCACAGCGCCAGGCTCTGCGGATCCGGAATTTCGTCGCGGGTGACCAGCCAGGGCCCGATGGGGCCGAAGGTGTCGCAGCTCTTTCCTTTGACCCACTGCCCGCCATGCTCGAGCTGGAACTCCCGCTCGGACAGATCATTGATGACCGCGTAGCCGGCCACATGTTCAAGCGCAGTTTCGACTGGCACGTCATGGGCCCGGTCGCCGATCACCACGCCCAGTTCGACTTCCCAATCGGTCTTGTGCGAGTCGCGCGGGATCACCACCGTGTCATCGGGTCCGATCACCGCGCTGGTCGCCTTCATGAACAATACCGGTTGATCGGGTACGGCCATGCCCGATTCGGCGGCGTGGTCGGCGTAATTCAGGCCGACGCAGATGAACTTGCCGATCCGTCCTACTGCTGCGCCCACCCGCACGCCCTCGGCGACCAGAGGCAAGGAAGCGATATCCAGCGCACGGAGCTTCTCCAAACCGGCCGCAGTAAGGCTCTCGCCAGCGATGTCGTCGACGACATCGCCGAGGTCGCGCATCCGTCCTTCCTGATCCAGCAATCCGGGACGTTCCTGCCCGGCCGGTCCGTAACGCAACAATTTCATCGTAGTGTCTCCTTCTCTTTCATTCTTCAGTTCGACCAGCCGCCGTCGATGATGTGGGTTTGTCCGGTAGTGAAAGAGGACTCTTCCGAGGCCAGATAGACCACCAGCGCCGCGATTTCCCGAGGCTCCCCCAGCCGACCCATCGGCTGACGATCGATGAAGCCCTTCCACACCGCTTCCTGGTCGCCGCCCAGCGCGGCGACGCGCTGGGAAAGCGAAGGGGTCTTGATGGTTCCCGGACAGATGGCGTTGCAGCGCACGCCCTGGGTGACGTAATCGGCCGCAATCGCCTTGCTCAAACCGATCACCGCCGCCTTGGTGGTGGAATAGGCGAACCGGTTGGGAACACCTTTGATGCTCGAGGCGACCGAGGACATGTTGATGATGCTTCCCCGGCCTTGCGCCAGCATGCCCGGCAGCACTGCGCGGCACAGCGAATACATGGCGTCCACGTTGATCGCGAAGGAACGCCGCCATGCCTCCGGATCGCAATCGAGAATGCTGCCTTGATGCACGTATCCGGCGCAGTTGAAGAGCACGTCGAAAGCGTCCTGTGCGGACACCAACGCATCGATGTCCGTCGGATTGGTGACGTCCAGAACACGTGTTTCGATCGAGCCTGACCCCGCCGAAAGCGAGGCCAAGGCCTGCGCATCGATATCGGTGGCCAGCACCCGCGCTCCTTCACGCGCACAAGCCAATGCGCTTTCGCGGCCGATACCTGCGCCGGCGGCAGTGATGAGGCAGCGCTTTCCCTGCAGACGGCCGCTCATCGCGCAACCGTCTGAAGAGGAGTTGAGAGTCGAGACATCGTTTTTCTCCAGCGATTCATTAGTGGGATTTCCGCTCCAGGCGATAGAAGCGCTGGGCGTTGTTGGCGAAGACGTCTTCCTGGTGGCCTGCGGCCAGACGTCCCACCAGCGCTTTGGCCAGCTCGAACCAGTGCAGGTAGTCGGCAACGGCGGTCAACACGGGCCAGTCGCTGCCCCACATGATCCGCCCGGGCCCGAAGCTGGCGAATAGATGCGATACGTAGGGTTCGATGTCTGCCGCCGAAGCCGAGCGCCCCGCTTCGGACAGCAGTCCGGACAATTTGCACATCGCGCCGGTCTGCCCGGCCAGGCGTGCGATCTGCTGCGCCCAGTCGTCGAATCCATCGCCGGCGATATCCGGTTTTCCGGCGTGGTCGAGTACGGCCCTCAATCGGGGATGACGGCGCAGCCGCTCGGCAAGCGCTGACAAGTGCATAGGCGCCACCAGAGCATCGAACGACAGATCGTTGGCTATCAGCGCATCGAATGCGGGATCCAGGTCGGGTTTCAGCAGCCATTGCGTGTCCGGAATATCCTGGATCATCGGCCGCAATCCTTTCAAGCGACCTTGTGCGGCACGACAAAGCGAGGCTATCTTCTGCGGCGCATCTTCGGCTTCGAAGTCGATCCATCCGACTACGCCTGCGATCACGGAGTGCTGGCGCGCAAGATCGAGGAGGTAGTGGGTTTCGGCTTCGGTCGCCGCTGCCTGGACCAACACCACCGACTCGATCCCGCATGCCTTCAATGCCGCATCGATGTCGCTCGGAGCGAAATCGCGATACAGCGCGGAAAGTTCAGGCGTCAGCCACGAATAGTCGCCGCGCGAGAGCTGCCAGAAGTGCAGATGCGAGTCGACGATCCTCATGGCGTTGTCGACCAATCCTGCGTCAATCCTTCAGCGCGAAGCTGTCGCCAGAATTCTGCAGGCACTTGCGCACGGTGTCGCAGCGAAGCACTTGCCGCTTCTTCCGCGTTGCGCATTCCGGCCACCACGCTGGTCACGGCGGGATGGGCCAGGGGAAACTGCAAAGCGGCTGCGCCCACATCCACGCCATGTTCCGCGCCTATGGCATAGATCCGTTGAGCGCGTTGCAGGACGTTCGGTTCCACCGGTGCGTAGTCGTAGGTGCTGCCCGGCGCCCGCGCATCGCTCATCAGACCCGAGCTGTACGGGCCCGCCACCAGGATGCCGACGTTCCACGCCTGCGCTTGCTGCATGATTCGTTGCGATGCGTGTTGTTCCAGCAAGGTATAGCGGCCGGCCAGCATCACGCAGTCCAGCGGAAACAACGGCATCAGTTCGACTGCGACGTCTTCTTCGTTGACGCCGATGCCGATGGCGCCGCATGCGCCGGAGGATTTCAGCTCCGCCATCGCCGGCAGCGCTTCGTCCAGCGCTTGCCGCAGCATGACCGGATGACGGTCGCCGTGGGTAAGCCGACCGATGTCATGCAGCAGCAGGATATCGACATGGTCGGTTCCCAGCCGCTGCAAGCTGGATTCGAACGAGCGCATCACTCCATCGCGGCTGTAATCGAACTCGGCTTTGTAGCCGGCTACGGCGAAGCCTTCCTGACCTGGCTGGCGGGTCGTGTCTTCATGAATCCGTCGCCCGACTTTGGTGGAGATACGGACGGTGTCGCGGCGCACGCCCTCGAGTCCCCGACCCAAGCGGGATTCGCTCAGGCCATAGCCGTAATACGGCGCTGTATCGAAAAAACGGATGCCCTGTTCAAGTGCGGTGTCTATCGCCCGCATTGCTTCGTCGTCAGTCACCTCGGTGTACAGATTGCCGATAGGCGCTGCGCCGAAGCCCAGCACAGGCAAATGGATGCCGGTGGCGCCCAGGCGGCGCTCTGCGATTTCGATGGCTGCAGACATCGTTCGCTTCATTGCCTGGCAAATCGCAGCTGCAGCGGCAAGGACTTCTGGTTACGGACCATGGATCCGGGCATGGTGTCCCCTCCCAGGGAGTTAGAACCGTAGCGACGCTTGGACAGATAGCTTCATCTACCCTACAGACACTATCATTTCATATACGAATTTACAGCTCATATTTAAATAACACAAACTAAAGCGCATTATGCACAGCAAAAATAGCATTCAACCAATTGATATTTATGCACTTATATGCGCCTTTCCATCGGATCGACCGCCAGCAGGAGCTCCGAGATCGACGCGTACTCTCGGCGGGCAACCAACAACCCGACTTTCTGCTTCCGGTCTGCCTTTGGCCGATAGCAGAAGTTCGATGCAGAAAAATCCCAGTAAGTTCTCTCACTATCGATGACGGCCGGCGAAGATAGTGAGCATGCGCACTATTGAACGACAGCCATAAACCTTCAACGGCGTTCACTGCCATACCAACGCCCACCACTTCTTGCGAGTAAAGCTCATGAGTTCCGACGTTTCCGACCGGCAGAATTTCCGCACCGAAGATTTCCTGCGTGCGCACATCGCCAAGACCATGGCGTTCTACCACCCGCGGGCCATCGATCCGGCAGGCGGGTTCTTCCATTACTTCCGCGACGACGGCACGGTCTACGATGCATCGCACCGCCACCTGGTCAGCAGCACGCGTTTTGTCTTCAACTATGCGATGGCCTACCGCGAGTTCGGCAATGCCGAGTACCTGGACGCAGTGAAGCATGGCTTGCGCTACCTGCGGGAGGTCCATCGCAATCCGCTCACGGGCGGCTATGCCTGGACTCTGCGCGATGGGCGGGTGGAAGACGACATGAACCACTGCTACGGCGTGGCTTTCGTGCTGCTGGCTTATTCCTGCGGATTGAAAGCCGGCCTGGAAGAGGCGCGCGGCTGGATGGATGAAACCTGGGCCTTGCTGGAGCGCCATTTCTGGGAAGCCGAGTACGGCCTTTACAAGGACGAAGCGGATGCGAACTGGCACTTCAGCGACTATCGGGGACAGAACGCCAACATGCACATGTGCGAAGCGATGCTGGCTGCTTTCGAGGCCAGTGGCGAGCGTCGCTACCTGGATCGTGCGCTGACCCTGGCCGACCACATGACCCGGCGACAGGCCGCCAAGGCCGAGGGTCTGGTGTGGGAACACTACGACACGCAATGGAACATCGATTGGAACTACAACCTCGACAATCCCAAGCACCTGTTCCGTCCGTGGGGATTCCAGCCCGGCCATCAGACCGAATGGGCGAAGCTGCTGCTGATCCTGGACGGTCACCTGCAAGCGCGCGGCGCCCCGGAAGCCTGGCTGCTGCCGACTGCGCGGCATCTGTTCGACACCGCGGTCTCGCGCAGCTGGGACCAAGCGCGCGGCGGGCTCTATTATGGTTTTGCGCCGGACGGCCGCGTCTGCGACGACGACAAGTATTTCTGGGTGCAGGCCGAATCGCTGGCGGCGGCCGCGCGGTTGGCGGTGCGCAGCGGCGACGCCGGTTACTGGGACTGGTACGACCGGCTGTGGGACTACGCCTGGAAGCATTTCGTCGATCACCGGTATGGCGCATGGTATCGCCTGCTGGATGCGGACAATCGCAAGTACAGCGACGAAAAGAGTCCGGCCGGAAAGACCGACTACCACACCATGGGCGCGTGCTACGACGTCCTGCACGTACTGCGGCAATCGTCGCCCTGAGGAGAGTTCCAAGCGCTCTGCCCTTCGTGGAGGGCAGTCCAGTGCCCGGTTATCGGTCGCTCTGGACGGAAGGCGCGCGCGGACGATGCGGCGCGGTTGATCCACGCACCACCAGCTGCGGCAGGAAGCCCTGGTTGCGCAGCAGCGTCGGCTTTTCGGCAGAGGCGCGCTGGCGCAGGCCGGCGATCAGCAGGCGCGCAGCTTGTCTGGCGATGCTTTCGGTGGCCTGCTTGGCAGTAGTCAGCGGCGGCCACGACTGACGCGAGAACGGGCTGTCTTCGAAGCCGGCGATGGAAAGTCCGTACGGCACGTCAATGCCGGCGGACTTCGCCGCGGCCAGCACACCGGCGGCGATCTCGTCGTTACTGCCGAAGATCGCAGTCGGCGGCTCGTGCACCGCGAGCAGGCACCGCGCTCCACGGAAGCCGTCGTCGAAGGTGTAGTCGCCAGACACCACCAGGTCCTTGTCGATTGCGATGCCGTAATCCTTCAACGCCTTTTCGTAACCGGCATAGCGCTCGCTGCTGGAACGGTGTTGCGGGCCGCCCCACAGAAATCCGATGCGCTGGTGGCCGAGCTGGATCAGGTGCTCGGTGATTTCGTAGGCGGCATTGCGGTCATCGACATAGATGCACGGCAGGCCGTCGTCCGGGTCCTCGGTTGCGGCGACGATGCGCACCAGTGCGATGCCGCGTGCGGCCAGCGCGTCGACCAGATCCTTGCGTTCGGACATCGGCGCGGTCAGCACCAGCCCTGCCAGGCGGGAGCGCTGCACGAACTCGGCCAGTTCGTCGGCCAGCAGCGGCGAAGTCGAGTCCACCGGCTGGATCTGCAGGCCGAAGCCGGTCTCCCGGCAAGCGGCGAGCACGCCCTTCTGCATCGCGATGATGTGGTACGGGTTGGGGTTGTCGTAGACCAGGCCAATCACGAACGACAAGCCGTTGCGCAGGTTGCGCGCGGACGGGTCGGGTTCGTAGTCGAGCTCGGCGATCGCCTGCGCTACCCGCGCGCGCGTGGCCTGCGCCACCGACGGTTCGTTGTTGATCACCCGGGACACGGTCTTCAACGAGACCTTGGCGCGTTCGGCGACGTCTTTGATGGTGCATCTGCGCGTGGTGGCTTGCGTTGTCATAGCGTTTCCTGGTTCACCTCGTTCCGCCTGCCGCCTTACGCCCGTTACCGGCCTTTTTTGACGTCGATAAATGCGCTTTGATGATTGTGCAATGCCGCACGTTCGACGCATTAGAACGTTCTAATAGGCGAAAATACCAACAAAATTGGATGTAATCCAGGACTTTTCATATATGAACAGGTGTTTCTGTTGCTTATGTGAGCTCTTTAGCAGAAACCAGTGACAAGTCATTGACATCGTTGTTTAGATCGATCCAAACTCGAATCAACAAGCCAGATTCCCGCCGGGTTTCATGGCGGATGCGGGGGCATTGGAGTGTGTTCGCAATGATTGATCCACGCACAACGGGTTCACTGGTGAACGGCAAGCCGTTCCTCGCTGCGGATGTCGGCGGCACCCACGCGCGCCTGGCCCTGGTGCGTGCCGGCGCCACCGCCGGGCGGCCGGTCGAAGTGCTGGCATTCCACAAGTACGACTGCACCGACCACGGGTCGCTCGTCGACTTCATTGCCGATTTTCTTGCCACACACGACGGCCGCGGCGTGGACCGTGGGGTGGTCGCCAGCGCCGGTTACGCACTGGACGACGGCACCGTCATCACCACCAATCTGCCGTGGCCGCTGTCGATCCGTGAGACCCGTGAGCACCTCGGCTTCGCCGACCTGCGTCTGGTCAACGATTTCGAAGCCGTGGCCTATGCCGCGGCCGCCCTCCCCGCCGCGGAAACCACCCGTATCACCGGACCGGACGAAGCCCTGGCTCGCGGCCCGGTGCTGGTGCTGGGCCCGGGCACCGGTCTTGGCGCTGCGTTGTGGATTCCCCATGGCGAACGCCCGTTCGTGCTGGCCACCGAAGCCGGCCAGGCCTCGCTGGCGGCCAACAACGAACTCGAACTGGCGCTGCTGGCGCAACTGTTGAAACAGCATCCGCACGTGACCATCGAACGCGTGCTGTCGGGCCCCGGCATTCTCAATCTGTACACCGCGCTCGCGGCGCTGCGCGGCGCGAAACCGCTGTTGTCCACACCAAGCCAGATCACTACGGCGGCGCAAGCCGGCAATGACGCGCTCGCGCGCGAAACCCTCGAAGTTTTCTGCGGCTTCCTGGGCAGTGTGGTCGGCGACATGGCACTGACCTACGGCGTGCAAGGCGGCATTCGCCTGGCCGGCGGCATCCTGCCGCAGATTCGCGACTTCCTGCCGAACAGCGACTTCGTCGCGCGCTACCTCAACAAGGGACCGATGCGCGCTGCGCTGGAGCGAATTCCCGTGCGTCTGGTCGAGCACGGACAGCTGGGCGTGGTCGGCGCAGCGCATTGGTATCTGCATTAGGGAACAGAAGTTTTTAGCAATCGCAACACCACAGACACGGAGGGGGCGCATCCGGCGCCCAAGACGGAAATCACGGAGCGACACAGCTCGGCAACGACACAACCACCGCAGCATCCAACAGATTGATCGGGAGAGTGGCATGAATTACCGCAAGTCAGCACTATCGTCAGCCATCGTCGCCTGCATGGCATTCAGCGCCCATGCGCAGGAAGCCGGCCAGGCGCCCAGTACCAATGAGCAGGCCACGCAGTTGGACACCGTTACCGTTACCGGCTACCGCATGTCTTTGGAAAAAAGCCAGGCGGTCAAGCGCTCGGCCAATTCCATCGTCGATGCGATCAGCGCAGAAGATATCGGCAAGTTCCCTGACACCAATGCTGCCGAATCCTTGTCGCACCTGCCCGGTATTACCGTCGACCGCCAGTTCGGCGAAGGCGAGAAGGTCAGCATCAACGGCACCGATCCGGCGCTGAACCGGGTATTGGTGAACGGCCAGACCATCGCTTCCGGCGATTGGGGCGGCAACCCCACCGACACCAGTGGCCGCACCTTCAACTACACCCTGCTCTCGCCGGAAATCATCGGCCTGATGGAGGTGTACAAGACCCCGGAAGCCCGCATCGACGAAGGCTCGATCGGCGGCACCGTGATCGTGCACACCCGCAAGCCGCTGGACCTGCCCAGCAACACCATCCGCGGTTCGGTCGGCTACAACTACAACGACCGCTCGGAAGATGGAAATCCGCGCGGCTCGGTGTTGTGGAGTTGGAAGAACGACGCTGAGGACTTCGGCTTTCTGGTGTCGGGCACTCACGACGAACAAAGCATTTCCCGTGCCGGTATCGAGTATTGGGGCTATACCACCGGCTTGCCCGCCACCGCTACGATCACCGGCGAAGGCGATCCCGCATTGGCCAAGCTGCCGGTCGGCATCAGCAGCTCCTATTTCCAGCAGGACCGCAAGCGCGACGGCTTGCAGGCGGCGCTGCAGTGGAAACCCAATGACCGCAACGAGTTCAACCTGACCGGTCTATATGTCAAGGGCAAGTACGACAACTTCAGCCAGGCGCGCTATGTCTGCCCGGCCTGCAGCCTGAGCCAGATCACCAGCGCCACCATTGAGGATGGCTATGTCGTAGCTGCCGATGTTGATGGCGACGCCTATGCGCAGCACGATTTCAACCTGCGCAAGAGCCAGGTCGAGACCAATAGCCTGAACCTGCGTCACGACTACTATGGCGATGCCTGGGTATTCACCACCCAGGCGGGTACTACCAGCGCCAAGGGCGGCAAGGATCCGGAGTATTTGATGAAGACGCTGCTGCTCAGCGGCGGATTCGACTTCGAGTACGACGCCAATCACACCATCGTGAACTACGACAACAACGACGCGTCCAATTGGGGTCTGACTCCCGGCCAGCAGTACGGCGGCCAGTACTACGAGACCAGCCGCGACAAGGAGCGCTACTTCCAGTTCGACGCCGAGCATGACGTGGAATGGGGTCCGATCAACAAGATCCAATTGGGCTACAAGTACACCAATCACGACAACAGCGTGTCTTCGCGCGGAAATGCGGTGGACGTGGTATCGGCTCTGAACCTGACCGATATTCTCGGTGGCTTGGCGCCGAGCGGTCTTTACGACGGTCTCGGGGCGAGCGGAGATTTGACCAGTTGGCCAACGGCCGACTTGAACGCGGCTATCGCCTACTTCAATACACTGACGCCGCGCGGCCCCTACAACTACAACTACGGCCCTTCGTTCGCCGTCAAGGAAATCACCAACGCGTTCTACGCGCAGGCCAACTTCGAGTCCGGCAAGTGGCGCGGCAACCTGGGCGTGCGCTATGTCGACACGTCGGACAAGTCGCTGTATTGGGTCAACAACAGCACAGGCAGCTACGATAGGGCACTGGCCAACCGCAGCTACTACAAGCCGCTGCCCAGCTTCAATCTGGCTTACGAAGTGAACGAGGACATGGTGGCGCGCTTCTCCGCCGCCAAGGTGATGGCCCGCCCGCGCTATGGTCAATTGGCAGGAACGTTGGATCTTAACGACGCGCAGTTTACGGGCGGCGGCGGCAACGTCGATCTCAAACCCTACGAAGCCACTAACTACGACCTGGCGTTCGAGTGGTACTTCGCGCCCAGCAGCATGCTCGCTGCCGAGGTGTTTCGTCGCGACATCAGCAACTATGTAGTGACCAACACCACCGAACAGCAGTTGACCAATCCGATCTCCGGTGTGTCTGGCGTCTATTCCATCAGCCGTCCGATCAACGTCGCCGATGCCACTGCCACCGGCGTTGCGCTGATCTACCAGCAAGCGTTCGACAACGGTTTCGGCATCAACGCCAACTACACCTATACCGATACCAGCAGCAGTAGCGACCTGTTCCTGCCGTACGTCTCCAAGAATGCCTATACGCTGACCCCGTACTTCGAAAAAGGCCCGTTCAGCGTGCGCGTGAACTACAGCTATCGTTCGGAGTACTTCAATCAGATCGGGCGCCAGAACGCCACCGTGTTCGCCGATGCTTATAAGCAGCTCGACTTGATCGCCGGTTACCAGATCAACGACCTGCTTGGCGTCACCTTCAGCGCCACCAACCTGCTCGACGAAACTTATTATTGGTACGACACTCAGAAGCGCACTCCACTCGGTGTGTACAAGAGCGGACGCAACTACCAGTTGGCCCTCACCTTCAAGTTCTGATGCGGTACGGGCGGGCCATCGTTCCCTCCACGATGGCCCGCTTTTTTTTGCGAAGTCGCCAGCAAGAAGCTCTGCATTTTTCCAGGAGGAATGCTGTTCTCATGATGCCCGATAGCTACTGTTGCGCAACTGCTCTATTCCGCTGCCACATTGGAACCCTGTGCCGGACGCTACCACCACTGCTCCCACCTCTCCCCTTTTCCTCTGCCGCAACCGGTCGTCTGCGGAAACGACCACGACCAAACTATTGCTTCCCCTGCAACTGAGGCCCCAAGGCCCCTCTCGCAATCCGAACTCCTGATGCGCGAGACTGACATCTGCGCGTACGGCTGCCGGGCAATCATCCCCAAAATAGCGATGAAGAAAGCGACCGAATGATCACGACACCCGTCCGTTCCGCACGCATCAAGCCGCTGATGCGCGCATTGGCCCTGCTATTGGCTGCCGGCTTGTCCCTGCCTGGCTGCGCTGAGCGCACGGCTTCAGCCGCTGTCGCTACTGCCGTGGACGCCAAAGTATTGCCGTTGATTCCCGCGCCAGCCGAGTTCGAACGCGGCAAAGGTAGTTTCCGGATCACTACCAAGACTGTCGTTTCTGTCGCACAGAACGATACCCCGGCGCGCGACGCTGCGAACCATCTGGTCCGGCTGCTGCGCGATACGCGTGGCTTGAACCTGACCCTGCGTGAGGAATCCACCCCGTCACCGGCCAGCATCCGTTTGCAACTGGATCCCCAGTCGCCCGTGGCCCAAGCCGAGGGATATGCGCTGGACGTGGATGCGCAGGACCTGCGTATTCGCGCGCGCGACGCTGCGGGTCTGTTCTACGGTGCGATCAGCGCGTGGCAACTGGCCAGCGCCGGCGCCGGTCGCGGCGCTGCCGAAATACCCGCAGTGACGATCCGGGATTGGCCGCGCTTCGGCTGGCGCGGCCAATTGCTGGACGTGGCCCGCCACTTCCACGACGTGGACACGGTCAAGCATGTGATCGACGCGATGGCCTTGCACAAGCTCAACGTGCTGCATCTGCACCTGACCGACGACCAGGGCTGGCGCATCGAAATCAAGCGCTATCCGAAGCTCACCGAAATCGGCGCCTGGCGAACGCCACCGGGCGCTGGCCGTCACGGTACGCCGCAGCGCTACGGCGGCTTTTACACGCAGGAACAGATCCGCGAACTGGTCGCCTATGCCACCGCGCGTCACATCACCATCCTGCCCGAGATCGACATGCCCGGCCATGCACAGGCAGCGGTGGCGGCCTATCCTGAAGAAGTCGGAGTGACCGGCGAACGTCCATCGGTAGCGGTGGATTGGGGCGTCAATCCCTATCTGTTCGACACCGACGAACGCAGCATGAAGTTCATCGAAGGTGTACTCGACGAAGTGCTGGAGCTGTTCCCCTCCCCTTTCATCCACATCGGTGGCGACGAGGCGGTCAAGGATCAGTGGGAAGAATCGCCGGCGATCCGCGCGCAGATGCGGAAGCTGGGCGTGAAAGACGCGCATGCCATGCAGGGCCGGTTCAATGCGCAACTGGCCAAGTACCTGACCGGCAAGGGCCGACGTTTGATCGGTTGGGACGAGATCCTGGAGGGCGGCCTGCCGGAAAGCGCTTCGGTAATGTCCTGGCGCGGCGTGGAAGGCGCCGTGGCCGCCGCCAAGCTCGGCCACGACGTGGTGCTGGCCCCGGCCGGCTGGATGTATCTCGACAACCTGCAGACCGAGCGCAGCGACGAGCCCAACGGCCGTCTGGCGGTGCTGCCGCTGTCGCGCGTCTACGAATTGGATCCCGTGCCAGCGGGGTTGACCGCCGACCAGGCCCGGCACGTGCTGGGCGCGCAGGGTGCGTTGTGGAGCGAATACATTTCTTCGCGCCGGCATGTCGACCATGCGCTGTTTCCGCGTTTGGCTGCGGTAGCCGAAGTGGCCTGGTCGCCGATGGCCGCACGCAACTGGAAGAGCTTCCTTGCGCGCTTGCCGGCGCAGTTGCAGCGCTACCGTGCACTGGGTATCGACTACAGCGACGGCGCTTTCGCCACCGATATCAAGGTCGAGAGCAGCCCCAGCGCGGTATCGGCCAATGCGGCATCGAACGGCGGCCCGGCCAAGATCGCGCTAAGCAACCAAACCGGCGTTGGCCAGATCCGCTATACCATTGATGGTAGCGAACCCACGTTGGAGTCTTCGCGCTACAGCGCGCCTTTCGCCGCGACGTTGCCGGTCACGGTCAAAGCCGCGGTCTTTGCCGAGGGTGGACAGCCGCTGGCCGCGGTGCGCAGCCGGCACTTCGACCGCCAAACGCTGCTGAGCGTCGACACCCAGGGCCTGCGCAATTGCCACAACGGAGGCCCGTTGGGTTTGCGTGTGCCGCTGCTGCCGGACATGCCGGGCATGGACACCCCCGTCTACAACGTCGACCTGTTCTACGCCTGCTGGACCTATCCCCAGGCGCGGCTGGACGGTATCGCGGGAATCCGCGTCGACGCTGCGCGATTGGCGCGAAACTATGGCCTGGCGCACGACCAGTCGAAGGTGCATCAGTATCCTTCGAGTACACCTCAGGGAGAGCGGGCTCAGGGAGAGCAAGCACCTGGAGAGCTTGAAGTGCTGGACGGTTGCAACGGCAAGATACTGGTCAAAATGGCGTTACCGACCGGCGCTGCCTTGGGCGAACAGTTCACTCTGGAAGCGCCATTGCCGCCGCAAGAGGGCGTCCACGAACTATGTCTACGCTTCACCGCCTCCATCGAAGGTCCGCTGTACGCGATAGGAGCGGTTCAACTGATCGAGGCCACCGCGCAGTCGCCACCCGCCAAGCATTGATAGGAGCCCGCATGTTCGCGCTACACCTTCGTTTTCGTTCCTGCCACAAGTTGTACCTGATCGCGCTGCTGTGCCTTGCCTTGGCAATGCCGGCTTGGGCCGCTCCGCCCACCTCGCTGGATCTCGACGGCGCTTGGCAGGTTCGACTCGTCCCGGGACAGGTGCAGGCGAAGGAACATCCGCAAGCGGCTGTGTGGCTGGCGGCGCGGGTGCCAGGCACGGTGCAGACCGATCTGATGGCGGCCGGGCTGGTACCCGATCCGTTCGTAGGCAGCAACGAAGGTGCCATCCAATGGGTCGGTCTGAGCGACTGGCAATACCGCAGCCGTTTCAAGGTCGAAACGGCGACCTTGAAGCGCGGACACGTCGAACTGGTGTTCGACGGGCTGGACACGCTGGCTGAGGTCCGCCTCAACGGCAAACCGTTGCTGGACGCGGACAACATGTTCCGGCGCTGGCGTGTGGATGCCAGGCCGTTGCTCAAGCGCGGCGAGAATGTGCTTGAAGTGACCTTGCGCTCGCCGATCAAGAAGATCCAGCCGTGGCTGGCGCAACAGCCGTATGCCCTGCCCGGCGGCTACGATTCGGCCTTCGGCGACGAGCCGGCGGGACGCCTAAGCTCCACTTATGTTCGCAAGGCACCCTACCACTTCGGCTGGGACTGGGGACCGCGCATCGTCACTGCCGGCATCTGGAAGAACGTGCGCCTGGAAGCCTGGGACGCGATGCGTGTGGAAAGCATGCACGTCGCCCAGCAGCGGGTGGACGCCCAGGCGGCACAGCTCGAAGCGCAGATCGAACTGGAAGCCGGCGCCAGCGGGCCGGTGCATGTCGTGCTGGAAGTGCGCAGCCCGGACGGCACCACGGTGGCGCGGATCGAACGTGATGCGGTAGTCGACCGTGGTCGCAACCGCATCGACTTGCCGTTGCGCATCGCCGATCCCAAGCGCTGGTTCCCCTTCGGCTATGGCGCCCAGGATCGCTATACCTTCGCCGCAACGCTGCACGACGCCAGTGGCGACCTGCACGCGGTCCAGCGCACCACCGGCTTGCGCACCGTCGAGCTGCGCCGCGAGAAGGACAAGTGGGGCAAGAGCATGGAGTTCGTGATCAACGGCATCCCGATCTTCGCCAAGGGCGCGAATCTGATCCCGCTGGACAGCTTCCCAACCCGTGTCGATGAGACGCGCATGCGCCGCACTCTGCTCGACGCGCGCGAAGCCAACATGAACATGCTGCGCATGTGGGGCGGCGGCCATTATCAGGACGACCGTTTCTACGAGCTTGCCGACGAACTGGGCATCATGATCTGGCAGGACTTCATGTTCGGCGGTGCGATCCCGCCATACGACGTGGATTTTCGCGAGAACACCCGCCAGGAGGCGATCGAACAGGTCAAGCGGCTGCGCGATCACCCCAGCATCGTGATGTGGTGCGGCAACAACGAAGTGCAGACCGGTTGGGACCACTGGGGCGACCGGGTCAAGTTCAAGCAATCGATCGATCCCGAGGAACGCAGCCGCATCGAGCGCGGCATGACCACGCTGTTCGGTACCGTGTTCCGCGAAGTGGTCGCAATGCACGATCCGGATGTGCCGTACTGGGCGACGTCGCCCGGCACCGATTTCGACGGCGCCGCGGATGCAAGCGACGACGGCGACATGCACTACTGGCAGGTCTGGGGTGGCGAGGCCAAACCGGCCGAGGCGTATCTGGACGTCAACACCCGCTTCCTGTCCGAGTACGGCCTGCAATCCTTTCCTGACATGCGTACCGTTCGCGCCTTCGCCGGTCCGCAGGACATGGATCCGGAATCGCCGGTGATGCGCGCGCACCAGAAGTTCGACAGCGGCAAAGGCAACCAGCGCCTGCTTCTCTACATCCGCCGCGAGTTCGGCGAGCCGAAGGACTTCGAAAGCTTCGTCTACCTGAGCCAGTTGATGCAGGCCGACGGCATCGGCCTGGCCGCCTCGCACCTGCGCGCGTCGCGTCCGCGGGCGATGGGTTCGCTGTACTGGCAGCTCAACGACGTGTGGCCGGGTGCATCGTGGTCCAGCGTGGACTACTACGGGCGTTGGAAAGCGCTGAACTACCACGCTCGCCGCTTCTACGCACCGGAGCTGGCCGCCGCGCTGCGCAAGGACGGTACGACCACGCTGTCGCTGATCTCCGACCGTACCGCGCCGATGGCCGCGCGTTGGCGGTTGCGCGTAATGGATTTTGAGGGGAAGGAACTGAGTCGCCGCGAGCGGACCGCGACGCTGCCGCCGCTGAGCAGCACCTGGGTGGGCCAGTTCAGCGATGCGCAGTTGCTCGGCGCCGCCGATCCGAAACGAAGCTTTGCGTCGTTCGAGTTGCTCTATGGCGGACGCATACTGTCGCGCCAGGTAGTGTTCTTCGATGCCGCCAAGCGTCTTGCGCTAACCGCACCGCAAATCCACAGCGAATGGAAGGTCGACGGAGACGGCTTTGCGCTGACCTTGTCCAGCGACACTCTGGCGCGCGATGTTTGGCTGTCGTTCGGCGATCTGGACACGCGTTTGTCGGACAACGCCTTCGACCTGCTGCCGGGCGAACCGTTGACCGTTCGCGTGCACAGCCAGGCAACGTTCGAGCAACTGCGCGCTGCGCTGCAGGTGCGCGAGCTGGCCGGCACACTGGCTGGCGCACCGGCTGAACCTGCGGAGACGAAATAATGAGTAGCTCGTCATCCCCGCGCAGGCGGGGACTCAGCGACTTTGAGCACGGGAAGAACAAAAGGCACTGGATCCCCGCCTGCGCGGGGATGACGATATTGGCTGCCTTTGCCATCGCATCTGCTCCCGTCCGTGCCGACGAAGCCGAAGACCGCGCCGCCGCATTGGTGGCAAAGATGACGCGCGAAGAGAAAATCGCCCAGACGATGAACGACGCCCCGGCGATTCCGCGTTTGAACGTGCCGGCGTATGAATGGTGGAACGAAGGCCTGCACGGCGTCGCCCGCAGCGGGCACGCCACGGTGTTTCCGCAGGCGATCGGACTGGCGGCGAGTTGGAACACCGGTCTGCTCGAACAGGTCGGCGTCGCGACCTCCACCGAGGCGCGCGCCAAATTCAACCTGGCCGGCGGTCCTGGCAGCGATCACAAGCGTTACGAAGGCCTGACCATCTGGTCGCCGAACATCAACATCTTTCGCGATCCGCGCTGGGGCCGCGGCATGGAAACCTATGGCGAGGACCCCTACCTCACCGGCCAACTGGCGGTCGGCTTCATCCGCGGTCTGCAGGGCGACGACCCGCAGCACCCGCGCACGATCGCCACGCCCAAGCATCTGGCGGTGCACAGCGGTCCTGAGCCGGGCCGCCATGGCTTCGACGTCGACGTCTCCCCGCAAGACCTGGAAGCCACCTACTTGCCCGCGTTCCGCGCCGCGTTGGTAGAAGGCGGCGCGGGCTCGGTGATGTGCGCCTACAACTCGCTGCACGGCACCCCCGCCTGTGCTGCCGACTGGTTGCTCAACGGCCGCTTGCGCAAGGACTGGGGCTTCAAAGGTTTCGTGGCGTCCGACTGCGATGCGCTGTACGACATGACCTGGTTCCATTATTTCCGCGCCGACGAAGCCGGCTCGGCCGCCGCCGCCCTGAAGGCAGGGCACGATCTCAATTGCGGCAACACCTATCGCACCCTGGGCCAAGCGCTGGATCGCGGCGAAGCCGACGAAGCGTTGCTGGACCATTCGCTGGTACGAATGTTCGCCGCACGCTACCGCCTGGGCGAATTGGAACGGCCGCAACGCGATCCCTATGCACGACTGGGCGCGGACGAGATCGATTCGCAGGCCAGCCGCAAGCTGGCGCTCGAAGCGGCATTGCAATCGCTGGTGCTGTTGAAGAATCAGCACGCAACGTTGCCGCTGAAGCCGGACACACGATTGGCGGTGATCGGCCCGAACGCCGATTCCCTTGCTGCGCTGGAAGCCAACTACCAAGGCACCTCGGTCGACCCGGTGACCCCTTTGCTGGGACTGCGGCAGCGCTTCGGCAACCAGCGCGTGAGCTATGCGCAAGGTGCGCCGCTGTCCGCCGGAGTGCCGGTGATGATCCCGGAGACGGCACTTCGCAACGGCGCGCAAACCGGCCTGAAGGGCGAGTACTTCGACAATCCCGATTTGGCCGGTGCTCCACGCCTGGTACGCCAGGACCGCGTGATCAGCTTCAACTGGGATCAGGTGGCGCCTGCTCCCGGCGTGGACAAGGATCGTTACTCGGTGCGCTGGACCGGCGAGCTGCTGCCGCCCGGTCCTGGCGACTACACCTTGGCGGTACGCGTGGCGCGCTGTTTCGCCTGTACCCGCCACAACCCAGTGCGTCTGTATGTGGACGACAAATTAGTGATCGCCGGCAACGCCGAAGACAAGCGCGTCGCCGCCGGCGTGAACAATGCCGACGGTCGCAATGTCGAAGTGCAGCTGCATTTCGAAGACACGCGACCGCGGAGTATCCGCTTGGAAGTCGAGCACCAGGGCCAGGATCAGGGACTGCGCCTGGAATGGCTGGCTCCGGCGGACGCGCAGCTGGCCGAGGCAGAACGCACAGTGGCGCAGGCCGATGCGGTGGTGGCATTCGTCGGTTTGTCGCCTGACGTGGAAGGCGAGGAGCTGAAGGTGGATGTGCTCGGTTTCGACGGCGGCGACCGCAATGCGATCGCTCTTCCGGCAATGCAGCAGACGCTGCTCGAGCGGGCCAGGGCCGGCGGAAAACCGTTGATCGTGGTACTGATGAGCGGCAGTGCGGTGGCGCTGAACTGGGCGCAGCAGCACGCCGATGCGATCCTCGCTGCGTGGTACCCCGGCCAGTCCGGCGGCACCGCCATCGCGCAGGCGCTGGCCGGCGATTTCAATCCCGGCGGCCGCCTGCCGGTGACCTTCTACCGCTCGACCAAGGATCTGCCGGCCTACGTCAGCTACGACATGAAGGGCCGCACCTATCGCTATTTCACCGGCAAACCGCTGTACCCGTTCGGCTACGGCTTGAGCTACACCAGCTTCGCTTATGACGCGCCAGTGCTGTCGACGCCGACATTGAAAGCCGGCGAGCCGTTGCGTATGAGCGTGCGGGTGCGAAACAGCGGCGAGCGTCGCGGCGACGAAGTGGTACAGGTGTATCTGGAGCGGATCCGCTCGGAGCAGCCACAACAATCGCAGTCGCCGATCCGCAGCCTGGTCGGATTCAAGCGGGTGACGTTGCAACCAGGCGAATCGCACGAAGTGAGCTTCGAGCTGGATGCGCGCAAGCTCAGCGACGTCGATCGTGCTGGTGCGCGCGCGGTAGAGGCCGGCGATTACCGCGTATTCGTCGGCGGTGGCCAGCCCGGCACCGGCGCGCCGGGCGGCGAGGCGGCGTTCTCGATCCATGGCCGGATGCCGCTGCCCAGATAACCCGCTCGACTCTGCGCTCTGGTAGAGCCGAGCTTGCTCGGCTGGAGCTTCCCCGATAACAGCAGCCGAGCAAGCTCGGCTCTACAAATGAAAGCGCGCAGCAACAATCCAGGAACTCCGACATGCCCACCCGCCGCGACATCCTCCAGCTTCTTGGCGCCAGCGCCGGCACCGGCTTGCTCGCCGGTGCGCTGCCCGCCTTCGCCGCCGCATCGGCCACGAAGGGCGGCACGTTCTTCAGTAAGCGGCCGTCGAAGAGCGAACGTCGTTTCGTCAGCGCGGCGGTGGAACGCCAACTGACGCAGATCAAGTCAGGCATCGCCGATCCCGAACTTGCCTGGCTGTTCGAGAACTGCTATCCGAACACGCTGGACACCACCGTGCGCACCGGCACCCGCGACGGCAAACCGGACACCTTCATCATCACCGGCGATATCGAAGCGATGTGGCTGCGCGACTCCTCCGCGCAAGTGCATCCTTACGTTCCGCTGGCCAAGCAGGACCGGGAATTGCAGCAAATGCTGCATGGCCTGATCCGGCGCCAGTCGCTGTGCATCCGGCTCGATCCCTACGCCAACGCCTTTCTGCCCGACGGCACGACCCAGCGCCTGAAATGGTCGGTGAATGACATTACCGAGATGAAGCCCGGCGTGGGGGAACGCAAATGGGAAGTCGATTCGCTGTGCTACCCCATCAGATTGGCGCACGAATACTGGCGCGCCACCGGCGACACCGCGCCGTTCGATGACGGCTGGCGCGAGGCGATGCGTATCGTGCTGCGCACCTTCCGCGAACAGCAACGCCTGCACGATCGCGGCCCCTACACGTTCCAGCGGCCCTCAGCGCTCGCTACGGAAACCCTGGTGCTGGGAGGCTACGGCCAGCCGACCCGGCCCAACGGCATGATCCACTCGATGTTCCGGCCATCCGACGACGCCTGCCTGTATCCGCTGTTCGTGCCGGCCAACCTGTTCGCGGTAACGGTGCTGCGGCAGCTGGCGCAGATGAGCCAGGCAATCCACCACGACCGCGGCTTCGCGACCGACTGCCGCGCGCTCGCCGATGAGGTGGAAAAGGCAACGCACCAGCACGGCATGATGCGCGACACCGATGGCCAAGCGTTCTGGGCCTATGAGGTGGACGGATACGGCAACCAGTTGTTCATCGACGACGCCAACGCGCCAGGTCTGTTGAGCTTGGCCTACCTGGGATGCTGCGAGCGCGATGATCCGGTGTTCCAACGCACCCGGCGGTTGGCCTGGAGCGAGCGCAATCCTTACTTCTGTCGCGGTCGTGCTGCCGAGGGCGTCGGCAGCCCGCACAGCGGCCTGCGCACGATCTGGCCGATGGCCATCATGCAGTACACACTGGCCAGCGACGACGATGCGCAGATCCGCCAGTGCTTGCATTGGCTCAAGACCACCCATGCCGATACCGGTTTCATGCACGAGGCCTTCGATCAGGACGATCCGGCGAAGTTCACCCGCGATTGGTTCGCATGGGCAAACACCTTGTTCGGCGAACTGATTGTCGATCTGGCGCAACGCAAGCCGAAGTTGTTGCGTTGAGACACTAGTTGTAGAGCCGGGCTTGCTCGGCTGCTTTTGCTCCAGAACGAAAAGCAGCGGAGCAAGCTCCGCTCTACAAGTATCGGAACATCTTGCACCACCCGAGGACACACACCCGATGACAACACGACGCGGATTCCTGCAAAGCGCCATTGCCCTGGCCCTGTTCGGTGGCAACGGCCTGTCCGGTCTCGCGTTCGCGCGCGCCGCCCGCTATGCGATGCCCGCCGACACTCGCGCCAAAGCAGACCTGATCCGCCACGTCGATGTATTCATCGGCACCGGCGGCCACGGCCATACCTTTCCCGGCGCCACGTTGCCGTTCGGCATGGTGCAGCTCAGCCCGGACACCTACAACGCGGTCTGGGATTCATGCAGCGGCTACCATGAGTCCGACCGTTCGATCATGGGCTTCTCGCACACCCATCTGTCCGGCACCGGCATCGGCGACATGCTCGACTTCCTGGTAGTGCCGCGGACCGGCGAGGTCAGGCTGCAGCCCGGTCCGTTGAATGCGCCGGAAACCGGCTATCGCTCACGTTACGACCACGCTGACGAGGCTGCCTCTCCGGGCTATTACCGGGTGCTGCTCAAGGACACCGGGATCCACGCCGAACTGACCGCCACCGCGCGCACCGGCTTGCATCGCTATCACTTCCCCAAAGATCAGTCAGGCCATCTGCTGCTGGATCTTTGCCACGGCATGCAGGACAACACCTCCACTCCCACGCGCGTCAGCGATGCGCAGTTGCGCATCGTCGACGAACGCACTGTCATCGGCGGCCGCCGCGTCCACCAATGGGCGAAAGGCCGCTATATCTTCTTCGCGATGCGGCTGTCGCGTCCGTTCGCGCAGGCGCAGCTGTACAGCGACGATCAGCCGCTGGCAGAAGCTGCGCGCCAGGCCGATGGCACCCGGCTGAAAGCTGCCCTGCACTTCCCTGATGCCGACGCCGCGCCGCTGCTGGCCAAAGTCGGCATCTCCGCGGTCAGTGCCGAGAGCGCATTGGCGAACCTGGATACCGAGTTGCCCGACTTCGATTTCACTCGCGTGCACGCCGAAGCGGTCGCCGCCTGGGAGAAGGAGCTGGCGCGGGTACGCATAGAAACCGACGACGACGCACAGCGGCGCATCTTCTACACCGGTCTGTATCACTCGTTGTTGGCGCCCACGTTGTTCAGCGACGCCGATGGCCGCTACCGCGGCATGGACCTGCAGGTGCACACAGTGCCGGCGGGCTACCACAACTACAGCACCTACTCGCTGTGGGACACCTACCGCACACTGCATCCGCTATTGACTCTGGTGCAGCCCGAACGCGTTCCCGATCTGATTCAGGGTCTGGTGCGCGGAGCGGCGGAATGTCCGGACGGCGTCGGTATCTGGCCGCTGCAAGGCGTGGAGACCGGCACCATGATCGGCTACCACTCGGCGGTGGCGCTGGCCGAAGCGCACGCCAAGGGTTTCGATGGCATCGACTACGCCGCGGCCTGGCCGCTGTATCGCAAGCGAGCGATGGACGACGACTTCCATGGCCTGCCCTACTACCGCCGGCTCGGCTACATCCCCAGCGATAAGGTCAGCGAGGCGGCCAGCCGCACTTTGGAATATGCCTACGACGACTGGGCCTGTGCGCATCTGGCGCGCGCGGCCGGCGCCGAGGACGACTACCGCACCCTCCTCGCCCGTTCGCGCAACTACCGCAACCTGTTCAACCAGGAGAGCGGCTTCATCCAACCGCGGCTGGAAGACGGCAGCTGGGTCACGCCGTTCGATCCGCGCGCACTCGGCCACATGAAGCGTTGGCACGATTTCACCGAATCCAACGCCTGGCAGGCCACCTTCCTCAATCAGCACGACTTGCACGGTTACATGGAACGGTTTGGCGGCCGCGACGGTTTCGTGCGCAAGCTAGATGAACTTTTCAGTACCAGCTCCGACCTGCCGGCCGGCGCTCCACCCGACATCGACGGCATGGTCGGCCAGTACGCGCACGGCAACGAGCCCAGCCACCATGTGGCTTATCTCTACGCTTATGCCGGGCAGCCATGGAAGACTCAGGCCATGGTGCGCCGATTGCTGCGCGAGCAATACCACGACGCCCGCGACGGCCTGTCCGGCAACGAGGACTGCGGACAGATGAGCGCCTGGTTCGTACTCAGCGCGCTGGGTTTCTACCCGGTCGATCCGGTCAGCGGCAACTATGTGATAGGCAGCCCCTTGTTCCATCGCGCTGAACTGGATGTAGGCGGCAGCCGTGTCCTGCGCATCGTCGCCCGTCGCAATAGCGCGAAGAACCTCTATGTGCAACGCGTGCGCTGGAATGGAAAACCGTATACGCGCAGTTGGCTGCGCCACGCCGATCTGGCAGCGGGCGGAACTCTGGAATTGGAGATGGGGCCGGAGCCCAATCGGGATTTCGGTAGCCGCCCGGAAGATCTGCCGCCATCGTTTGCTTGAGGTCGGAAATCGGGAATTGGAAATTTGAGAACGTCACAGCACTCCGCTTCTCTTCTCCCTCCGGGAGAAGGGAAAAAAAGCCAAAGCAAGCAATCCGTCACTTATGCAACACACTAAAGAGACTTCCATGTTACGCAACATCCTCGCATCACTCGCCATGACGCTCGCGCTGACGGCACCGGGCACAGGCATGGCCGCAGACGTCTGGCCCGTGTTCTCGACCAAAGCCACCGACTTCACCCGCGACGGCAAGCCCTACCGGATCGTCTCCGGCGCGATCCACTTCCAGCGCATACCGCGCGAGTACTGGAAGGACCGCCTGCAGAAGGCGCGCGCACTCGGCCTTAACACGGTGGAGACCTACGTCTTCTGGAATCTGGTGGAGCCGCGGCGCGGCAAGTTCGACTTCAACGGCGACAACGACGTCGCCGCCTTCGTGCGCGAAGCGGCTGCGCAGGGCCTGAATGTGATCCTGCGCCCTGGTCCCTACGTCTGCGCCGAATGGGAGGCGGGCGGCTATCCGGCCTGGCTGTTCGCCAATCCGGGCATGCGCGTGCGCAGCCGCGATCCGCGCTTCCTCGCCGCCAGTGGTGCGTACCTGAAAGCCGTCGCCGAACAAGTTCGCCCACTGCTCAACGGCAACGGCGGCCCCATCATCGCGGTACAGGTGGAGAACGAGTACGGTTCCTACGACGACGACCATGCTTATATGCAGGCCAACCGCGAGTTGTTCGTGCAGGCCGGCTTCGACAAAGCATTGCTGTTCACTTCCGACGGCGCCGACATGCTGGCCAACGGCGCGCTCGCGAACGGTATGCCGCCCGACACGCTGGCAGTGGTGAACTTCGCTCCCGGCGAAGCCAAAAGCGCATTCGAGAAACTGGAAAAGTTCCAGCCAGGCAGGCCGCGCATGGTCGGAGAATACTGGGCGGGCTGGTTCGACCATTGGGGCAAGCCGCACGCCAGCACCAACGCGAAGCAGCAGGCAGAAGAACTGGAATGGATGCTGCGGCAGGGCCATTCGGTGAATCTGTATATGTTCATCGGCGGCACCAGTTTCGGCTTCATGAATGGTGCCAACTTCCAGGGCAATCCCAGCGACCACTACGCGCCGCAGACCACCAGCTACGACTACGACGCGGCTTTGGACGAGGCCGGACAGCCAACGCCGAAGTTCGCGCTGTTTCGCAACGCCATCGCACGCGCAACCGGGATGCAGCCACCGCCGCTGCCAACACCGACGCGATTCGCCACGTTGCCGCAGATCGTGCTGCGCGAATCGGCCTCGCTATGGGACAACCTGCCCGAACCGGTCGCAAGTGAAACTCCGTTGCCGATGGAAGCCTACGGCCAGGACTACGGCTACATCCTCTATCGCACCACCGTTACCGGCCCGCGCAGAGGTGAGTTGTACTTGGGCGAAGTGCGTGATTACGCACGTATCTATCTCGACCGCAAGGCGGTCGGCAATGTCGAGCGTCGCTTGCAGCAAGTGTCGGTGGAATTGGACGTACCCGCCGGAGAACACACCCTCGACGTGCTGGTGGAAAACAGCGGACGCATCAACTACGGCCCGCGCATGGCGGACGGCCGCGCCGGACTGGTCGACCCAGTGCTGCTGCAGGGCAAACGGCTGCTGAGGTGGCAGGCATTCCCGCTACCGATGCGTTCACCCGACATGCTGCGGGGCTGGACCGCGGCCAAGGTGGAAGGTCCAGCGTTCCACCGTGGCGCTTTGCCCATCGCCACGCCGACCGATGTCTGGTTGGACATGGCAGCATTCGGCAAGGGCTTCGCCTGGGCCAACGGCCGCAATCTGGGCCGTCACTGGAATATCGGCCCGCAGCGCACGTTGTATTTTCCAGCGCCGTGGCAACACCCAGGCGACAATCAGGTAGTGGTGTTCGACCTGGACAGCGCCGACGACGTCAGCGTCCGCGGCACACCTGTGCCGTCGTGGAGCACCCCGACACATGACTGAAGCCCGATACGCGTTTTCCGCGGCAGCGACGGCACACCCGTCGGACTGCGCCCTCTCATCCACTCTTTCCGACCCGCGTGGCCAACAGCCGCTCCATCGCTTGCGAGGTATCACGATGTCCCGCCGCTTCCGTTCCCCGATCCGCCGATTGGCCGCGCTCGGTCTTTCACTCCTGGCTCTGCCGCTAGCCGCGCAGAACTTCTCCGAGGTGCGGCCGTCGCCACAACAAGTGGCGTGGCAGGATTTGGAGTTCGGGGTGATCGTCCACTTCAATCCCAACACCTGGCTGGACCAGGAATGGGGCGACGGTACCGCCAGTCCATCGGTGTTCAATCCCGATCAGGTCGATCCTGGACAATGGGCAAGGGCCGCTAAAGCGGCCGGTGCGAAATACCTGATTCTGGTCGCCAAGCACCATGACGGCTTCGCCTTATGGCCGACCGGACAAAGCAGATACTCGGTCAAGAACAGTCCGTGGCTGGAAGGCAAGGGCGACCTGGTCAGAATGACCAGCGAGGCGGTCCGCAAGGAAGATATGGGCTTCGGCATCTACCTGTCGCCCTGGGACCGGCACGAACCCAAATACGCAGATCCCAAGGCCTACGACAAGTTCTACGCCGCGCAACTGGTAGAACTGGCACTTCATTACGGACCGATCACCGAATGGTGGCTGGACGGCGCCGGTAGTGCCGGCCACGTCTACGACTTCGACAAATACATCGAGGAACTGCGCACCTACCAACCGAACGCGATGGTGTTCGCCGACACCGCTCTGTTCGAGTACGGCGACATTCGCTGGGTCGGCAACGAAGACGGCTTCATCGTGGGCGAGAACTGGAATGTGATCGACCGTCATGGCTTTCTGCGCTGGCGGCCGGTGGAGGTGGATACGCCGCTGCATCGCTTTCAATGGTTCTGGCACCCCAACAGCGATCAGACCCTCAAAAGCCTGGATGAGCTGATGGAGATCTGGGAGAAGAGCGTGGGCCTGGGCGGACAACTGGTGCTGGGCATCGCGCCGGATAAGCGCGGTCTGCTGCCGGAAGCCGATGTGCAGCGGCTGCGCGAGTTGGGCGAAGCGATCCAGACGCGATACGGGCCAGCCAGCAACCTGGTGCCGCGCAACCTGAAAAATGCGGGTACCGATATCGCGGCGGCGGCCGATGGCGACCGCGATACCTTCTGGAGCGCACCGGACGGCTCGCACCATGCGACCCTGGAACTGAACTTCAAGCAGCCGGTGACCTTCGACAGCGCCTTGAGCATGGAATGGATCAACGCCGGCCAGCGTGTGCAGAAGTACGCGGTGGAGGCGTGGCAGGACGGCCGATGGGTGCGGCTGGCGCAAGCGCAGGCGATCGGAAGAATGAAGATAGATCATTTCGCTGCCGTCACTACCTCGCGCGTGCGTCTGAACATCCTGTCCAGTTACGATCCGGTGCACATCCGCGAGTTCCAACTGTTCAACACCGGCAAGGGCGCCGCCACACGGTGACGGCATCCGGCAGCCTCATGCATTCTCCACGAACCCGTGCCCTGCCCGCTTTTCCGTTGCTTGCCGTCATGGTCATCGCATCGTGCGGCACTCTGCCCTCACCTTCGCCAATCGTGTTGCAGGAATTCATCGCCACGCGGCCGCCTACGCCGCAAAGCCACGCCTCCACTCTGGTCGAAACCCGCGATGGCACCCTGCTCGCCGCCTGGTTTGGCGGCAAGCACGAAGGTGCGGCAGATGTGGGTATCTGGTTGGCCCGCAGAGGCGGCGAAGGCTGGCTGCCACCGCGGCGTGTGGCCGGCGGAGCGCAGGACGACGGCATCCAGAACGCAGGCATGCAGGGCAACGCCAGGCCGCAGCCGGCGTGGAATCCGGTGTTGTTCCAGTCCGCGCAAGGCCCACTGCAGCTGTACTACAAGGCTGGTCCAAACCCACGGCAATGGTGGGGAATGCTCACCGTTTCCTCCGACGATGGCGCGCGCTGGTCGGTGCCCAGACGGCTGCCCGATGGCATCCTGGGGCCTATAAAGAACAAGTCGCTGCAATTGCCCAACGGCCGCATCCTTGCCCCGAGCAGCAGCGAGGACCAGGCCGACGGCTGGCGCGCGCACATCGAATACACCGACGATAACGGACAGCACTGGCGGCGTGGCGGAGCGCTCAACGATCCGGCGCATATCGGCGCCATCCAGCCCAGCTTGCTGCGCCATCGCAACGGCCGCCTGCAGGCGCTCGGGCGCAGCAAACAGAACCGGGTGTTCAGTGTCTTCTCCAACGACAACGGCGACACCTGGGAGCCGATGACCTTGCTGGACGTCGAAAACCCGAATTCCGGCACCGATGCGGTGATGCTGCGCGACGGCCGCGCGTTGCTGGTCTACAACCCGACCCCGGCCGGCAAGGACTGGTGGGATGGCCGCGGCGTGCTGGCGGTGGCGCTGTCGGATGACGGCGTGCGCTGGCGGCGTGTGTTGACGCTGGAGGACAGTCCCAAGAACGAATTCTCCTATCCGGCGGTCATCCAGACCGGCGACGGACGGATACACGTCAGCTATACCTGGAAACGCCAGCGCATCAAACACGTGGTGCTGGATCCGCAGCTGCTTGCCGATGGCGTAGACGGATGATCATCCCTAATGGCCCACGCGGTATGCATGCGGGCGGCCGCATAAAAAGAGCTGGCGCGAATGGCTAACGGTCGCGCAATACCGGCCCTGGCGAATCCCAGGCGATCTGCGGAAATTGCGGCGTGCCTTGTTGGGCGATCTGTGACGAACGCCCACAAAACTCCATTGGCGTACTCGCACCGATCCAGGAACCGCGCCTATGCTTTGACGGTCCGGACACAGCATCGCCCGGTCGATTTTTGGCCCCTGGCACACGCCATACGGGCACCCAACGCACAAGTGCGGCGAACCGGACGGTACGACTTGCAGGCATGCCCGGTTTGCCGCAGGATACGACGATTGGATCGATCTAAATCCGGATGGGTGACGTCTTGGAAAAACCGCGCAGGATCACCTTGAACGACATCGCACGCGCCTGCGGGGTTTCGCGCGCAACGGTGTCGTTGGTGCTGCGTCGCAGTCCGCTGGTGCATGCCAACATGCGTCAGCGGGTCGAAGCGGAAATGCAGCGTCAGGGCTACGTCTACAACCGTGCCGCCGCCAACCTGCGCCAGCGCGTATCCACAACGGTGGCGCTGGTCATCAACGATCTGTCGAATCCCTTCTTCGCCGAGTTCGCTACCGGCGTCGACGAGGCGCTTGGCGCCAAGGGATACGTCACCCTGCTCGGCAGCAGCAACGAGTCGCCCGCGCGGCAACGCCAGCTGCTGGGTTCGCTGATAGAGCACCATCCGGCCGGAATCATCCTGTCGCCGGCCGAGAACAGCGATGTCGCCGATGTGGAACTGGCGATCGGCCGGCATGCGCCGCTGCTGGTCTTCAACCGTGAGCTCACCGGCACGCCGGAGCCTGGTTTCGAATACGACTTCCTTGGCCTGGACAATCGTGCCGGCACGCGTGCGGCGACTGCGCGGCTGTTGGAGTTGGGCCACCAGCGTATCGCCTTCTATGGAGGTCACGCCGATTCAAGCTCCTGCCGCGAACGCCGCCTGGGTTATCAGGACGCGTTGCGCGCGGCCGGGGTCCCGGTCGATCCGCGCCTGATGATCGAAACCGCGCCAACCCGTCTTGAAGCCAATGTGCACGCCGATGCCTTGTTCGCGCTCGACCCGGCACCGACCGCAGCGGTCTGCTACAACGACGCCGTGGCGCTGGGCCTGATGCTTGGGCTGGCCCGCGTGGGCCGCCATCCGGGCGTCGACTTCGCCGTCACCGGTTTCGACAACATCCCCGAAGCCGCGGTTGGCGTCCCGCCGCTGACCACGTTGAACGCCGACCCACGCGCACGCGGGCGCCAGGCCGCCGAACTTCTTTTGCAACGCGCCGCTGCGCCGTCGTTGTTACGGCGGTCGGCGATCGCGCCCGCGCTGCTGACCGAACGAGAGAGCACCCCTTATGCGCTCAACGCCTGAGCTCCGCCAATCACGACAAACGGCGGCCGACCGATGAGCGTCGCCAACAACGTCATACTCTGCTTCGGCGAAGCGCTGATCGACTTCCTTGCCGGCGAGCCCGCAGAGGGACAGGCCCGCACCTTCCGCCAGTTCGCCGGCGGCGCTCCGGCCAACGCCGCGGTCGCGGTAGCGAAACTCGGCGGCCGGTGCGAATTCGTCGGCATGCTCGGCGAGGACATGTTCGGCGACTTCCTGCTGCATAGCCTGCATGAAGCCGGCGCCGGCGTACGCTATGTGCGCCGTACCGCAGCTGCGAATACCGCACTGGCTTTCGTCTCGCTGGACGCGCATGGCGAACGCAGCTTCAGCTTTTATCGACCGCCCGCCGCCGACCTGCTGTTCCGCGATGCGGATTTCGACGCCGACTGCTTCGCCGCCGCCAGCATCTTCCATGCCTGCAGCAACAGTCTGACCGATGCAGACATCGCGGCAGCGACGTTGTCGGGCATGGCCCGCGCGCGCGCCGCCGGCGCACTGGTCAGCTTCGACCTCAACCTGCGTCCCGCACTGTGGCCGGACGCGGCGCCAACGCTATCGGTGTTGTGGCGCGCGCTCGAAGCCGCCGACCTGATCAAGCTGGCACGCGAGGAGCTCGAATACCTGAAGGAAGGCCGCTTCGGCGACGGCGACGTCATTGCCGGTCTGCTGCGAACCGCACGTCTGGTGCTGGTCACCGACGGCGCCGCGCCGATGCGCTGGTTCTCGCGCGGACGCAGCGGCGAACTGCCGACGATCCAGGTCAAGACGGTCGACACCACTGCCGCCGGCGACGCCTTCATCGGCGGTCTGCTGTCGCAACTTCAACGCGAAGGCGTAGATGCGCGCAGCTTCGATGCCTTCCTCACCCGGTCTGCGGAACTCGAACGCTGCCTGCGCTACGCATCGGCCTGCGGCGCGCTGGCAGTAACCCGGCATGGCGCGTTTGCCGCGCTGCCGACGCACGCCGAAGCAGTCGCGCTGCTGGGTTCCCCCACTGCGGTGGAAGCCTAGGATGGCACCGGCCCCGCCACTGCCTGCGTCCGACGACGCACCAGTGCGGCAGTCTGCATTCGTTGTGCCCGCTCAGCGGCGCCTGCCCGCCGGCACCGTTGGCGATAAGGAAATCGCTTACGCCTCCGCTGCGGCAGCGTGCAACGCTTCGGCAAGGCGACGCACCTCGGCGACATCGCTGCGGGTTTCGCCGCCTCCCATGTCCAATGCGTCCGGCGGTGCGAATCGCATCCGCGAAGGCAACGCACGCTTGGCCGAAGCATGGAATTCGCGCGCGCCGGTCGCAGCCATGAGCGCGGCGATATTGCCGGCGTCGATGCCCGCGCCCGGCATGATCTCGATGCGGCCGGCGGCCTGCTCGATCAGTCGCCGCAGACCGGCGCTGCCCTTCATGGCGCTGGCCGCGCCGCCGGAACTGAGCACACGCGTGAAACCCAGGCCGATGACCGCCTCAAGCGCCGCTGCCGGGTCGCGACAGACATCGATGGCGCGATGGAAAGTCAGATCCAGCCGGCCGGCGGCGCCGACCAGTTCCCGGCAACGCGCCAGATCGACGTCGCCCTCGGCGGTCAGCGCGCCGATTACCACGCCGTCGCAACCGGCGGCGGCGCAGTGCTCGATATCGGCGAGCATGATGGCGTGCTCCCCGTTTTCATATGCGAAATCGCCAGCGCGGGGACGCACCAGTACATGCACGGGAATAGACAGGCTTTCGCGCACCAGTGCGATCTGCGCTTGCGACGGGGTAAGGCCACCCAGCTCCAATGCCGTACATAGTTCGATGCGCGAAGCGCCCCCTTCCTGCGCGGCCAGCGCAGAGGCGAGCGAGTTGGCTGCGATTTCCAGGGCGTACGTCGCACCCGCTTTTACGCTTTCCCGCTCCATTGACATTCCTTTCACCCGTTGGCCCCTTGTGCTGGTTCGTACCGCAATGACGCCATCGCCAACGGCATTCGCTCGCGAAGATACGCACGTTAGCACTGCCTCTCCTGCCGGGCCAATAGAGCCCAGCAGCGAAAACAATCCACCAATCGGGAACAACGAATGAAACCGCTACGATTCGTATTGGCCGCGTTGCTGTGCGCAGCGCCACTGTCCGCCGTGCACGCCGAAAGCAACGGCGACTACGTGCCGGAAACCGACCCGTTGGTAGTGCGAAAACTGGAGCAATGGCAGGACTGGAAGTTCGGCTTCATGATGCACTGGGGTCCGTACAGCCAGTGGGGTGTGGTTGAATCGTGGTCGATCTGCTCGGAGGACGTGGACTGGTGCAAGCGTCCGGAGGGCGAGGCCTATGTCGACTACGTCAAGCGCTACGAGCAATTGCCGACCACATTCAATCCGGTCAAGTTCGATCCTGAGCAGTGGGCGGGCATTGCGAAGGATGCCGGCACGAAGTATGTGGTGTTCACCACCAAGCACCACGACGGCTTCAACATGTTCGACACGCGGCAGAGCGATTACCGCATCACCGCGCCAAACGTACCCTTCCACACCAATCCGCGCGCCGACGTCACCAGGGAAGTGTTCAACGCGTTCCGCGCACAAGGCTTCGGCATCGGCGCCTACTTCTCCAAGCCCGACTGGCACAACGACAACTACTGGTCGCCGCAGTGGGCCACGCCAAACCGCCACAACAACTACGATACGCGCAAGCATCCGGATATCTGGAAACGCTTCGTCGACTTCACCCACGCGCAGGTCGGCGAACTGACGTCGCAATACGGGCCCGTCGATATCCTGTGGCTTGACGGCGGCTGGGTGCGCCCGACCAGGAATGAAGAATCGAAAGATGCCGCTGGCGTGCCGTGGCCGCAAGACGTGGATATGCCGGGACTCGCCGCGCTCGCTCGCAAGAACCAGCCCGGCCTGATCGTCGTCGATCGCGCGGTAGGCGGACGCTACGAGAACTACCGCACGCCAGAGCAGAAAATCCCCGACGAACCGCTGCCGTACCCGTGGGAAACCTGCATGACCCTGGGCGATTCCTGGTCCTACACGCCTAACGACAACTACAAGTCCGCCCGCAGCGTGGTGCAGATGCTGGTCGACGTGGTCGCGAAAGGCGGCAACTACCTGCTCAACGTCGGTCCCGACGCCAACGGCGAACTTCCTCCGGTCGCTGTACAGCGCTTGCACGAAATAGGCGCATGGATGAAGGTCAACGGCGAGGCGATCTACGCCAGCCGTTCCGTCGCGCCTTACCGCGATGGCAAGTTCCGCTATACGCGGCTGAAAGACGGTACCGTTTACGCGCTCTACCTTCCCGACAAGAATGAAAAGGAACTGCCGAAGACGCTGCGCATTCCCGGTCCCGCACCTGCCAGCGGCGCGGAAATGAAACTGCTCGGCAACGATGCGCGGCTGGAATGGAGTCGCGATGGCAACGTTACAGTGGTCCAGATCCCGGCATCGTTGCGCAAACAAACAGCCAATGCTTATGCCTGGGCTTTCCGTCTGCCTGGCGCGACGCCTTCCCACTGAAACGGCAATGAGGACTGCACCGAACTCGACGCCATTTCGCTGGGTTGGGAAAGGCATGCTCAGATCCCGGGCAAGTCGATCGTCTCCCGATAGACGGCATCCGACTGGCCGAAGCCGCCTGGGTACCGATGTGTGCACTCTGGCGCATTCTATTTAGCTTCTATTTAGGCGCCTACGAATTTGCGACAGGCCTTTAACGCACGGAGGGAAAGAATCACCGCTCCGGAAGGTTTCCAGCCTGCCGGATAGAGATTGGCGTCCAGCCCAATCAGGAGAATCCGATGAGCGTGAATATGAAAAACATTCTGCCTCTCGCGATTGCGGCATGCTTTGCCGTGTCCGCACCCGTGATGGCGACCGTGCCCGACAACGGTCCTGCAGCCGAATCCGAAAAGCCTGTCACCGATACCTGGATCACCACCAAGGTAAAGGCCGACTTGCTTGCAACCAAGGATGTGTCCGGAACGGAAATCAAGGTGGAAACCGTGAACGGGACCGTGAAGCTATCGGGGCGTGTGCCCAGCCAGGCCCAGAAAGAAAAGGCAGTTGAAGTGACCACAAAAATAAAGGGAGTGGTTTCCGTCGATGCCAGCGGGCTGACTGTCGGCTAAAAAATCCTGCGTTGAACTTGCCGCTGCGGGGCTTCAAACAAGAGGCCTCGCAGCATCTGGCCGGAAACTCCCCTGCCCTGCTCCCGCCCCTACCTGCATGCCTCATGGACGGCATCGTCGAGTTTACGAAGCAGACCGAACGTCCGCTTCAATCCCATCGAGATCAACTTGGCCTCGCGGCGTGCTTTGGCGGCTTTGCAACGATTGCCGGCCGCAACGATTGAGGAAACCGGCCCGGCGCGGCTTCCGGGCCGTGTCCGATTTTGCGGCTTGGAATCCGTCTCATGCCGTCTCGGTTTGGCCTGATGAGGGCGAAGTTCGACCGCGGGCGGCTCAGGCTCCGGTGCTGCGCCTTTCCCGACGGGGCGATGAAAAGAATCGAAAACAGAAGAATCGCGGTGCGCATGTCCTGCTCCATTGGCCCATATCGCCTTTCCTTGGGCGCTTCCTGAATATTAAGAAGAATCGGACCGACTCAAATACGGCTTCCCGGCCGGTCTCCATGGGCGGCTCACCCGCCTGCAGGTAGGTGAACTCCTAAAGGATTCCGGCCGTCGTGTCGCCCTGCCACAGGTAAGGGCCGCTCCAGCTGATCGCGCCCGGGAATGTGGGATGAGGTTGTCCCCATACCCTGGGGTGCGGCCCAAATCACAGATTCACCACCAGCGGTACTGTTACCTTTGGGATCGCTTTGGGGAGCGGCCATGGGGCTATTCAGCTACAGCACACTGCGCCTTGCAAAACACCCGTCTGCCGTCCGGCGGAGCTACCGCATGAAATGCGTGGCCGTCGCTGCGGTTGTTTCTGGTCGTGCGCACGGTGCTGGCGTCTCTCTATCGCCTGACCGGCATTCCTTTAACAGAAGCGCAAGCGTTGCGCACAAGGGGCTGGAACTGCGCCAATTTCCAACGCATCACCCGTTTTTCAGTACCGCTTCCCCCGAAGCCTTGATCCCCTGGAGCTTGCATGTCAATAACGACCACTTCCCTGGCCGCCGATTCCGAAAAAGAGAGCCTTGCCACTCGCTTGGCGGAATCCGGCCGGCTTCCCGACAACCTGCTGCGGATGGGCATTCGCCGCCAATGCGCGCAACGCCTGAAAGACGAACGCAAGGGCGGCACGGACGAAGTATTCGCGCGCCAGCAGGCTTGGCTGGAAGGGTTGCGCAACAGCGATGCCGTCCAGACACAGACAACCAATCGCCAGCATCACGAACTGCCGCCCGAGTTCTTCCAGCTATGCCTGGGCAGGCAGCTCAAATACAGCAGTTGCTATTGGGATGAGGCGACCACCAGCCTGAACATGGCCGAGGAACACATGTTGCGCCTGTACGGCGAGCGCGCAGAGCTGGCCAACGGCCAGCGCATCCTGGAGCTGGGTTGCGGCTGGGGCTCGCTGACCTTGTGGATGGCCAAGCAATACCCGGAATCCAGGATCACCGCAGTCTCGAATTCCAAGATGCAACGCGAGTACATCGAGGCCCGCTGCCTGGAACGCGCCATCTTCAACGTGGAAGTGGTCACTGCGGACGTGAACAGCCTGCGTATGCAGGACGAGAGCTACGACCGCGTGGTGTCGGTGGAAATGTTCGAACATATGCGCAATTACCAGGACCTGCTGTCGCGCATCGCCGGCTGGCTGGTGCCTGGCGGCAAGCTGTTCGTGCACCTTTTCTGCCATCGCGAATTGCTTTATCTGTTCGAAGCCAAGGGCGAAGGCAACTGGATGGGCCGGCATTTTTTCACCGGCGGGCTGATGCCATCGGCAGACACTTTGCTGCATTTCCAGGACAGGATTGCCATCGAACAACGCTGGCTGCTGTCCGGCACGCACTACGAAAAAACCGCCAATGCCTGGCTACAGAACCAGGACAACAACCGCGAGCAGGTCATGCGCGTGCTGCAGACCGTCTACGGCATGGTCGACGCGCCGGTCTGGTACCAGCGCTGGCGCATGTTCTGGATGGCGTGCGCGGAGTTGTTCGGCTATGACAACGGCAACGAATGGATGGTCGCCCACTACCGTTTCCGGCGCTGACGGCCTGATGACGCCGGGTCTGCCTGGGTTCCGGGCAGATCCTGGCGCAGGTTTTCCACCCCTTCCCACGGATCGCTGCGCAATTTGCCAGCGCGTTGCAAGGCGCGAGCCATCGTATACATGCCGGGAGCGGTGACCTTCGCCAGCTCCTCCCACCGCAGCGGCATTGCCACGGTTGCCTCTTCGCGGGCGCGCAGCGACCAGGAGCAGACGCTGGTCGCGCCACGTGCATTGCGCAGCCAGTCGATGAAGATCACGCCGTCGCGCTTGGCCTTGCTCATGGTGGCGACATATTTTTCCGGCGAATGCGCGGCCAGCGCTTCTGCGAAGGCGCCGCAGAAATCCTTGACCTGGCTCCAGTCGGGGCCGGGCGTGATCGGCACGACTACATGCAGGCCCTTGCCGCCGGACAGGCGCAGATAACTCTGTAAACCCGCCTGCTGCAGGCGTTTGCGAATATCGCGCGCGGCCGCCTTGACCTTGGTCCAACCGACGCCAGGGCCGGGATCCAGATCGAAAACCAGGCGGTCGGGCTTTTCCGGCGCCGTTGTTCTTGACCCCCATGGATGAAACTCCAGGGTGTTCATTTGCACCAGTTCGAGCAATCCGGCTTGATCCTGCAGATACAGATAGTCCTCGCTTCCGCTTTTCTGCTTGAGCGTGATGGCCTTGATCGATTTTCCCAGCGACTCGCTGTAGTGCTTCTGGAAGAAGCATTGGCCTTGGGCGCCATCGGGGCAGCGGACCAGCGACAAGGGGCGCCCCGCCAGCTCCGGCAGTAGCCAGCGTGCGACCTGCCGATAGTAGGCGGCCACTTCTCCCTTGCTGATTTTTCCCTTCTTGTAAACGATGCGATCGGGGTGGGTGATGGATACATCGTTCGAATCGGAATGGGGATCGAGATCCTGCATATTCTTGTCCTCGCGCAATCGTTTGAAGCTGGCTTGCCGCAGCAGCCCTTCTTTCGCCCAACCTCGGAAGGCCACCTCGGCGATGAGTACCGGTTTCACCCACCGCACGCTATGGGCGGAGAACGGCACGTGGCCCGGCAGTTCCACGTTTGCGGTGTCGATCCGCAATTCAGTCAAGGCGGTTTCCAGCGATTTCAACGTGGAGTCGTCGAAGCCCGTTCCCACCCTGCCCACGTAGCGCAAGACGCCGTTCTCCGGAATCGCCATCAATAGCGATCCGAATCCGCTGCGCGAACCCTTGGGCGCGGTATAGCCGATGATCACGAATTCATCGGTGTCTTCGTGTTTGACCTTGGCCCAGGCATTGGAGCGCGACTGGCTGTACCTGGAGTCGATACGCTTACTGACTATGCCTTCCAGGCCTTTGGCTTTGCTGGCTTCGAAAACCTCTTTGCCATGCCCCAGTACATGTTCGCTGTAAGCGATAACGCCGGCGCGCTTGCCGACGAGGTCCTTGAGCAGCGACTTCCGGTCGATGAGCGCAGCATGGCTGAGGTCGATGCCGGCAATGCTGGGCATATCGAAGACGACATAGCGCAAGGGCTGTTTCGAAGTTCCATCGATAGCGCGTTGCAGCGCGCTGAAATCGCTACGGCCTTCCTGATCGATCACCACCAGCTCGCCGTCCAGGCGCACGTCCTTCACCGGCAACGCTTCCACGGCATGGGTAACTTCGGGAAATGTCTCGGTCCAGTCCAGCTTGCCGCGCGACCTCAGCTTGACCTTGCCACCGATCAGATCGGCCATCATCCGGTAGCCGTCCCATTTTATTTCGTGCAGCCAGTCGTCGCCGACCGGCGCGGTTTCGCGGCTGCTGGCCAGTTGCGGGGAAAACCCGGACGGATAGTCGCCCTTGCGTGCTCCCGGCATATCCAGGGCGCGCTGCCGCCACCTGTCTGATTTCAAAGACCCGCGCTGTTTGGCGGGCGCTGCGGCCTTCCTGTTTCCGGCCTTCTTCTGTGGCAAGCCCTGAGTCAGCAGGCCGTCCGCATCGGCATCGCCGGAATACTCGTCCTCGCGCTTGATAAGAAGCCATTGCTTCTGCTTGCCGCGCATGTTGGTGCGCACCAGTTTCCATGCTCCATTGAGTTTTTCCCCATGCAGGACGAAGTCCAGCTTGCCCGCGGCAATGGCTTCAAGCGGATCGCCTTCCCCTGCCCAGGTGCCATGGTCGAACACCTCTACGTGCCCAGCCCCGTAGTTGCCTTCGGGAATGTCGCCCTCGAAGGTGGCGTAGGCTAGCGGGTGGTCTTCAACTTCGACGGCGAGCCGTTTCTCGCCGGTGCGTAACGAAGGTCCCTTGGGTACCGCCCAGCTTTTAAGCACGCCATCCGCTTCCAGTCTGAAATCGTAGTGCCGGGCAGTGGCATGATGCAGTTGCACCACGAATATCGGGCGATGCCGTGCGCTGGAAGCCGCACCCGGGCGTTTCGTGCCGGTTGTGCGTGGAGCGGGGGCGCCTGTATCGGAATCCGGCTCTGAGGTTTCGTTGAACCGCCGCTTGCGGCTGTAGTCGCGCAACGACATCCTTCAGCTCGCCTTGCGCTTGGCCGCCTTCTTGGCTGGCGCTTTGGCGGCTGCCTTCTTTGTCGCTTTCCTGGGCTTGGCGGCCGTCTTCTTGGCTGGCGTTCTCTTTTTGCTGTCCAGGCTCTTCTGCAGCAAGGACATGAAGTCCACCACATTGGTGGCCGCATCTTCGGGCTCGGTGCTGGATTCCGCGATCCTGGTGGTGGCGCCCTTGGACTTCACCCGCTTCTGGATGATGGCCTGCAGCCGTTCGCGGAATTCGTCGTGGTAATCGTCCGGCGACCACTTGCCCGACATGGAAGAGATCAGTTGTTTGGCCATTTCCATTTCCTTGGGCGTGATGCGGTAGTCGGAGGCTTTACCGGAGGGAAGTTTGTAGTCGGTGGGATCTACAAGTTCCTGCGGGTAACGCAGCAGGATCAGCACGATGGCATCGTCCTCAGGCATGACCGTACACAGGTATTCGCGGGTGCGGATGACTACGCGGGCGATGCCGATCTTCTTGCTCGACTTCAGGGTTTCGCGCAACAGCACATAGCCCTTCTCCGCTTTCTTGCCCGGCACCAGGATGTAGGGCTTCTCGTAGTAGCGCTGGTCGATGCTGCCCGCGTCGATGAACGCTTCCACCTCTACCGATTCATGGCTCTCCGGCGCCGCGGACTGGATGTCCTCCTTTTCCACGGTGACGTAGTTGCCCTTGGAATATTCGAAGGCCTTGACGATGTCCTTCCAGGGGACTTCCTCGCCGGTCTCGGCGTTGACGCGTTCGAAACGGATCGGATTCTTGTCGCGGGAATCCAGCATGCGGAAATGCAGATCCACCTTGCGTTCGCCGGACATGAGCGAGACAGGGACATTCAGCAGGCCGAAGGAAAGCGTGCCGGTCCAGATGGGTCTTGCCATGATGATCTCCTTTGACGGACGGCCCGTCATGCTTGCGGCGATCTGGAACCGATACCGCCGCGGCCGTTATACAGGCGTGAGGAAGCGCAACGGCGCTTCACCTGTGGTTTCGCGCAGCCGCGCATCATGCGGAGAATCTTCAACGGAGTCGCACGGATGAAACTCATAAGGACCTTCAACAAGCTGGCCCAGTCCACCGCCAAATTCACCGGAAATCCGCTCTGTTTCGGTCTGGCGGCGGCGATAGTCCTGGTATGGGCGGCCGCTGGCCCCTACTTCGGCTTCAGCGAGGTCTGGCAGCTGGTGATCAATACCGGCACGACCATCATCACTTTCCTGATGGTGTTCCTGATCCAGAACACGCAGAACCGCGATACCGAAGCCATGCAGATCAAGCTGGACGAGCTGATCTTCGTCACCCGGCTGGCCAATAACGAACTGCTGGATCTGGAAGAGCTGGAAGAAGCGGAACTGGACCGGCTACGCCAGCGCTACGAAGACATGGCGAAAAAAGCGAAGGCGGAACGCGAGCGCAAGCTTGCAGGCAAGCGAGCGGACAAATCGTGATGGCCGGCAGGAGTTCTCCTGCCGGACCGGAGCTTGCCTGCTTCGGTACCCGGGTCAGAACGTTACCGGGACGCGCACCGTAAAACTGAGATCCGGCGTATCGCGGGTCAGGCCGGCGCCCAAAGCGACATTCAGCGATGCCTTGTCGTTGAAGCGATAGGTTCCCCCCAACAGCAGCGTAGCCAGGGTCACGCGCACGGCGCCCGCCACGTCCTGGCCGTTCTGCTTGGTCTTGCCGATGATGTTCTGGTCGTAACCGATACTGATCGCGGCTTTCTCGTTGAGGGCTAGGCCCATGCCCAGGTTGAAGCCGATGATGTCGCCGGCTTCGACATCGCCCAGGAACTCCTTCTGTCCGCCTATGACGGTGCGCGAGACATCGCTGCGCTCGAAGTTGTGCAAGTAGCTCAAGCTGCCGAAGAAGACCACGGGATCGGAAGGAAACAGCCAGGTGATGCCCGGTTGCAGAGCATTGAAGCCGCTGCCGGTGGGCAGATCCAGGGGAAGACCGGTGCCGGTGGTGTTGCCGATGCAGCGGGTGACGCAGTCGGTAGTCACCTCGAACAGATCGGTGCCGGTGCGGCTCTTGTAGCGCAGCCAGGCGACGTAATAGGGCTTGTCCGGACCTCCACGATTGAGTTGATAGCGGGCGGTCACTTCCACATCGCCCAGACCGCTGCCTCTTGCGTTGAACACACGATCCACCGCCGAACCGGTGAAAATTTCGCGACTGACCGTGTCGCTGTTGACGTAGACATAAGGCAACCTGGCTTCCATCTCGAAGCGGTTGCCCATGCCGTAGCGGGCGGTCAGCACAGCGGTCGCCGAGGTGGTCTTTACCTGGCGCACGTCGATCAGGCCGATCAGCAATGCGGGAATGATGGTGTAGCCGACCAGGGCGACGCGATCGTTGGAGGCGTATCCGTATTGCAGTCCGGGTTCCAGCACCAGCGTTCCGGAAGGCGTCAGCACGCCGGGTTGATCGAAGATCTGCGCCACTTCCGGCGGCCTGTTCTGCGATTCCGGCGCCTGCCCCACGGGTTGCCGGGAAGGCTCCTGTGTGGCGGCGGCCTGTGCATAGGCAGGTACCTGCATGGTGCCAGTGGTAAGCACGGGTGCGGGCAGGCCGCGGGCGCGCGCATTGGCCAGCAGCTCTTCGTTCAAGGCCTGCTGCAACTGGGAAAGATTGCGCTGTTGCGTTTCCAGCGAACTGCGCATGTCGTCCAACTGGTGCGATTGCTCGTTGATCTGCCGTTGCAGGCCGTCCAGTCTGGATTCTTCAGTGACGGTACCGGTTTCCTGCGCGTGCAGCGATCCGCAGATCGCCAGCGCCAGACAAGCCATGGGTAGCAGAGCAAGCAGCTGCGGCGGTCCATTCCGTTTCATGCGTTATCCCCGTTGGCTGTTTTCAGGGTGATCCTGGCGAAGCGATAAGCGCGTTGTGCAGCGCGTCGTAAGTGTTTATTTCCTGCAGCATACCCAAGGTGCCCACACCTACGTTCAACGTGGTCAGCGCGGTGATGGTCTGGCCGTCGAGCGTGTTCTGGATCACCAGCGCATTGCCGCCAGCACCGGGATCGATGCGATTGCCCTCGCCGATCTGCACCACCCTGCCCTCGTTGATGGCGGCCAGGGCGCTGGCTTGGTCGGCGGTCATGCGGCCCAGATCGGGGATCTGCAAGTTCGCGCTGGCGACGAGTTGTCCGTTGACGTAGACCAGCCGTTCGATTCCGAACGAGAGCACCATGCCGGACGGCATCATCAGGCCGCCCCTCATGTCGGCCAATCGCGCCGGATCCATCGGCACCCATTCTTCGCCGAGTGGCAAGCGCGAATCGACCTGCCCCATGGCGGGCAACGGCAGGCATGCGCTTATCGCAAGCGTGCACAGGGAAGCGAAAGCGGCGATGGCGTTCATGATCAGATGTCTCCCGGGCCGCGTCTGGGCATGGCGATATTGCGCAGTCCTTCGCGCTGGATGCCCATGTCCAGCGGGGCCGGCGGCGCCGTGCGCCAATCGCGTGCCTGGTTGAAGCGCGCTATCCCACGCCGGTTGTGGATCACGAACAGCACCCTGTTGTCCCACAATGCTTCGAAGCGCGCGCGCGACATCGCGCGCGTGCCCCGCGCCGGATCGCCCAGCAGTACGCGACCGTTGCGCAGACCTTTGACCACGACGAAATGCCGATAGCCGCGGTCGTTCAACAACACGATCGCTGGCACGCCTTCCTCGGACAGCTTGTCCAGCGGCAGTTCGAACCCATCGGCCTCGAAACCCTGCGACTGCAGATAGCGCCGCATGTCCAGCATGGAGAAGCCTTCCTTGCGGATCTTGGCCTGGTCGCCATGCGTGTACATCTTCACGAAGACCTGTTCTTCGTTCACCGGCACGCCGTACTGATAACTCAACAGCGTGGCCGTAGCCGCCGATCCGCAACTGAAATCGTAACGCTGAGGCACGGTCGTTCTGAACCGTGCCTCCTTCAGGCTGGTGATGCGCAGACCATAGCTGCCGCCATAGGGCGCACGCACATCGATCCCGCCCGCGAGCACGGGAACGGCATATGCCAACGACAAGGCGGTGGCCACGATCATGGAAACGATCCGGGTCACGGCGGCGGTGCCACAAACTGTACGTTGACGACCATTCCGTTCTGGATCAGCACATTGCTGCCGGTGTTCTGGATCACTGTGTTGATGCCGTTGCCGTTGGCGAAAGATCCGTCGCTGATGACGTTGGCGCCGCTGACGATATGGTCGGCGGTGTTGCCTTCAACGGTTCCGTCTATCAGCACGTCGTTATCGACAGTGCTTTCCCCTCCGCGCAGGCTGTCCAGTTCTCCGGCATCGACCGGCGTTCCGATGCCGTCGACGCTGGCATGCTCGACTGGTGCCGCAGGGGTTCTTTCTGCGTCGGCGGGCATGCCTTCCATGAGCGGGGCGTCCGCAATTACGATCGCTTCCGCACGGATCACGGACAACTGATCGGCATCGGATGCCCGCGCAGAGATCTCCAGGTTGCCCGCGAAACAGGGACCCGTCGCAATAGCGCAGGCCAGTAAAGAAATAATGCGATTGATGCGCATGGTGGTTTCTCCCTTTCCACGCGTTCCGCACGCGCTGCCGCCCATTCCGGGGCGATTGCGCGTAATGCACCAGGCCGCCGTAACGGCCCGGTGCATCGTTGCGAACCGCTTACGGACCTACGGTCAGGTTGGCCTGCACGGTGATGCCCTGCTGGATCAGCGAAGCCGCGCCGCTGTTCTGAGCCGCCACCATGACGCCTGCGGCCGATTGGCCAACACTGGTCATGTTGTTGGACATGTCGAAGGCGCCTGCGTCGTTGGCGACTGATCCGCCGTTTCCGCCCGCACCACCGACCGCTCCGTTGCCGACACCGCCATTGCCGGTGCCTCCATTGCCGTCGCCGCCCACGCCGCCTTCGGCGCCTACCGCGCCCATGGCGCCATCGCCGGCTGTCGCATCGCCATTGGTCGCGCTGGAGGACGCGCCGCCGTTGGTGGCATCGCCATTGGTGGCCGAACCGCCATCGCCGCCGTTGCCCGCAGTGCTGGCCACGTCGCCACTGTTGCCGCCCGTGCCGGAGCCCGCGCCGCCGGTAGCAGTCGCCGCACCTGCAGTGCCAGCGCCGCCGGTTGCCGTGCCGGATCCGCCGGTGCCGGTGCCGTCGCCCGAAGTGCCGGCGCCGCCGGTACCTGTGGCATCGCCGCTGCTGCCGTTACCGGCGCCGCGCTCGCGTACCCAACCGCTCTGGCCACTGCCATCGCCGCCGCCGGCCGCGCTCAACCCGCCGCCATCGCCGCCGCCCGCAGAACCATCGCCGCCGCCGGCCGCGCTGATACTGCCGGCATCGCCGCCGTAGCCATCGCCATCGCCGCCGCGACCGCTATCGTTGTGATCGGAACGCCCGCCACGGCCACCGTTGCCGGCGACTGCGTCACCGATCGAGGCGCTGCCGTTGCTGGAATCGCCAGCCGATGCGCTGCCGTTGTTGGCATCGCCGCCGGAACCGCCATTGCCGCCGTCGCCGCCGGCACCGCCATTGCCGCCATTGCCTTCGCCACCGTAGCCGTCGCCGCCGTAGCCGTCGCCGCCCGCGCCGCCTCTTGCACCATTGGCATCGCCCCAGTTGTTGGCGACATTGCCGATATCGTGCACGCGCACATCGGTGACGTAGCCATCGAGTCTGGTCGTGGCAACGGCTTTACTGTGGTTGAAGGAATTCGAGAAAGTGGCCGTGGCCGTTCCGCCGTTGTTGGCGGCTGCCGTGCCGTAACCGTCCGCATAAGCGACGCCGTTGGCGCTGTTGTCACTGTTGTCGCTGTTATCGCTATTGTCGCTGTTGTCACTGTTATCGCTGTTGTCTGTAAGAGTGATCGTGTCGATCGCTACCTGCAGATTTTCGCCAGCGCCGTTCTCGGTATTTTCCGCGGCAAACGCCTGGCCGCCCAATCCCAGGCCGAGCGCGACCGCAGATGCTATCAAGGTCTTTTTTGTACTCATCTCCATTCTCCTGACACGTCGGCCCGATACCCAGGGGAGGCATCGATCAAGCGACGTTTGTCGCATTAACAATGGGATTTGTTATGAGTACGCTTGCATCGCGTGAAGAAAAACTAATAACTCGGAGTACAGGAATCCCCGTAAATTGTTTGTATCGGTGATTACACTCGTTCACGCCAATAAACGCAGCCAAAATAAGCTACCGGACAAATCCGATGAAATACGCCGGAAAAGAACGCCGGAAAACATGCGCTTCGGAGTTAACAAAAAAGGCCCGGCGTGAATTCAGGCTGGCCGTTTTCGAGGCGATTTCAGGCGTAGGAACAAGCCGGATTGCGCAGCCTCATCCGGGCAGCGGCCAAGTCGATTGACCTATCCGCCAGCCCGCCAGCACCGCTATCAGGCCCAATGCGACGTGCAGGAAAACGGTCAGGCCCAGCCATGCCCAACGCTCCGCGCGCACCAGCAGCAACAAGTCCAGCCCGAAGGCGGAAAACGTGGTCAGGCCGCCCATCAAGCCGGTCAGCAGCAGTGCGCGCCAGAAATCCGTTTCGCTGCGCTGCAATATCCAGACCAGCAATAGACCCGCGAAAAAGCAGCCGACAACGTTCACCGTCAGGGTGGAAACAGAGAATGCATGTTGCGTGGATCTGGGCAGCAGCAGGTTCACGCCGTGACGCAATAGCGCACCGGCGGCACCGCCTATCGCCACCGCGGCGGCCTGCATCAAAGCCGTGCTCATGTTTCCGAGTTCCTGCCGCCGCGCGGCTTGTTGCCATTGCGCCGCGCTTCGCTGCGGGCCGCACGCAAGCGGTCGATCTTTTCTTTCAACTTGATCTCCATCCCCCGCTCCACCGGCTCGTAGTACACACGTTCGCCCATTGCATCGGGAAACGCAGTCTGGTCCAGGGCGATGCCGCCTTCTGCGTCGTGATCGTACTGGTAGCCGGTACCATAACCCAGCTCCTTCATCAGTTTGGTCGGCGCATTGCGCAGATGCAGTGGCACGTCCTGCGTTCCGTATTCGCGCACGTCGCGTTTGGCGGCGCCGAACGCCATGTACCCGGCATTCGACTTGGCGGTGCTGGCCAGGTAGATCACCAACTGGGCCAGGGCGAGCTCGCCTTCGGGACTGCCCAGGCGATCGTAGGTTTCCCAGGCTTCGATGGCCATCTGCAAAGCGCGTGGATCGGCCAGGCCCACATCCTCCACCGCCATGCGGGTCATGCGCCGCGCCAGGTAGCCGGGGTCGCAACCTCCGTCCAGCATGCGGGTAAGCCAGTACAGGGCGCCATCGGGGTTGGAGCTGCGCACCGATTTGTGCAAAGCCGATATTTGGTCGTAGAACTGCTCGCCGCCTTTGTCGAAGCGCCGGGTGCGGTCCGCTAGCACCTGCAGCAGGGTTTGCTCGGTGATTTCGCCACCCTCGCCGAGTGCGAGCTCGGCCGCGATCTCCAGCAGAGTGAGTGCGCGACGCACATCGCCATCGGCCGCGCCGGCGATTTCGCCCAGCAGGTTTTCCGGCACCTGGATGCCCTGCCCTCCCAGGCCACGTTCCTCGTCGGCCAGCGCATGCCCGAGCGCTTCCATGATGTCCTCGCGCGATACCGCTTCCATCACGTGCACGCGGCACCGCGAGAGCAGCGCGGAATTCAATTCGAAGGAAGGGTTTTCGGTGGTTGCGCCCACGAAGATGATGGTGCCGCGTTCGATATGCGGCAGGAACGCATCCTGCTGGGCCTTGTTGAAGCGATGCACCTCGTCCACGAACAGCACGGTGTGGCGCCCCTCTGCGAAACGGTGCGCGGCTTCGGCCAACACCTGCCGTACTTCCGGCAATCCCGAGAGCACCGCGGAGATCGCCTTGAATTCGGCGTCGGCGTATTTGGCCAGCAGCAGCGCCAGCGTGGTCTTGCCGCAGCCCGGCGGACCCCACAGGATCATCGAATGCACATGGCCCGATTCGACCGCGCGGCGCAGCGCGCTGCCCGGTGCGAGCAAACGGCGCTGACCGACCATTTCATCCAGCGTGCGGGGCCGGATGCGCTCGGCCAGTGGACGCATCGCGGTGCGGTCCACGCTGAGCAGGTCGGGTTCGTCGGTCAGTTTGTTCTTCGGCTTGGCCACCTGTGCATTCTAACGGCCAGTGTCGCAGGCGATGCGAAGAGCTTCACCTCTCCCCTTGCGGGAGAGGTCGACGCGCTTGCGCGGCGGGAGAGGGGCGAGCGGAGACAGCAGAGTTGACCCATTAATGCGGCAGCCGCATTCGATATCGACCGCTGCGCCGACCACATCGGCCATGAATTGCCCCTCCGTTTACCCCTCATCCGCCCTTCGGGCACCTTCTCCCGCAAGGGGAGAAGGGTCAGACGGTCAGATGTCGCCGACCACATCCACGCCCTTGGCCGGGGTGTACTTGAAGGTAGTGCCGGCAAACGCCGGATTGCGCTTCCAGCCGCTGAAGCTGATCCTGGTGTTCTGCCCGACGGCATCAAGCACTTCCATCCGGCTCAATCCACCCTTGCCGAAGCCCAGGCGCGCGGACTGGAAGCTGGCCTCGCCCTCGCTCTTGGGCGTCAGGGTCAGCCACTGCAGGCCGTCGGCGGTGCCGGACTCCTTGACGTTGAACTGCTGGTCCAACTTGGCTGGATCGATCAGCGCCGACAGCGGGCTGTTCTGTTCTTCGCTGCCTTGCTCGCGCACGGTGACCTGTTGCAGGTCGGGGTCGTAGACCCACACCTTTTTGCCATCGGCGACGATGAGTTGCGGGTACGGCTTGGCGTATTCCCAGCGGAACAGGCGCGGCGCGGACAAAGCCACGCGACCGCTGGAGGTTTCCTTGAGTTTGCCCTTGGCGTCGTAGACCTGCTGGCTGAACTGCCCGTCCAGGCCCTTGAGGCCGGCGGTAAATGATTTCAGATCGTCGCGTGCCCCGGCGAAGGCATTGCCTGCCAGCAACACGGTGCCGAGAAGGAGACTACTGAAGGGAAGCGTACGGAAGGGCTGTTTCATGGGTATCCCTGAAAAGCGGGCAACTGTGGAGATATGGCGATAGTGTCGCGAGTTGAAGCTGAATACGCACCGATTTGACTGGACCTTCGATGAACCACCCCAATTGATCGGTAGCCGGATTGAGGAAACCGCTTGCAGCGGGCCTGTCGAAGACTCCGTTCGTGGTGAGCCTGTCGAACCACGCTTTTTGCGCATCAGTACGGATGTGGCAGACCGGCCGGACCTGAAGCATTGCACCAGGAGCGTGGTTCGACAGGCTCACCACGCGGGATTTTTCTGATTTTTATTCTTGGATGCCGAATCAAGCCAGATGGATGGTTCTAGCGTACCGCTCCATCCGAAATCTGCACCGTATTCAAATCCCCGTACACGATCTGCGCGCGGAATCCACGGCGGACGTACTGGTAGAGTTCGCGGAAAGCGGGATAGTCCGCCGGCAGGCACAGCTTGTCGGTTCCGTGAATGGCGTTGAGGCTGAGGCGATGCGTGGTGGTCACCACCTGTCCTTCCCGCTTCCAGCTGGCTTCGTATTCGCCGGCGGCGTTGCTGAAACGGCTGCTGCGCGGAATGGCGATGAGCGGGACGGTCTCGGGAAATTTCAACGTATAGGTCTCTTCCCGCAAGCTGTCGTTGCAATAGAACGGTGTGGCGTTGGTTTCACTGGAAGCGGAAGCGTAGATGCCGCGCATGGAGTCGGCGCCCGGCGGATCCGGCAGCGTCATCCCGCCGACCACGCTGAAATCGACGTAGTCGGTAGCGTCGAACTCGAACGAGTAACCGAATGGCCTGCGCAGATCGTCCACATCGCCTTTCAGTTTCAGGCGTCCCAAGCCATTGAAGCCGGAAGCGGACATGATGGACTCTTCCACACGCGCCCGGTTCTGCGAGGTGAGTTGCGAGAACGCGCCGCGCAAGCCGATTTCACCCGAAGCGCCGCTGTCCTGCAGCGTGTGCCCGCTGACGTTGCCGTCGGCGCTGAAGGTATAGAAACTGTCGGCCCGGTAGGCGCTCACCGCAGGGCTGTTGGCCGGCGTGCGCGAGAGCTTTCCATCCACCGTGTGCACCACCGGCGCGCCCAGATCGCTGGCGGGCAATTGACCGAAGCGTGCGTAGGGGCTGGTGGAATCCAGGTAGAGATCGAATTCCGGCAGGTAGTTGATCGCGTGGTTGAAGCGGCCCAGCACCGCGACCGGCGGCAGAGTCGGCCCACCGCCCGCCCCAATCAGCACCGGCGTGCTGGCGATGCCTTTGGCGGCCAGCAGCGCTTCCAGGATCACGGTGTGATCTTTGCAATCGCCGTAACGGTTGGCGAGGATGCTGTCGGCAGAGTTCGGTTCCAGGCCGCCGTTGCCCAGATAGACAGCGACGTAACGGATGTTCTTGGCCACCCATTCGTAGATGGCGGCGGCCTGTGCGCGACGATCGCCGATCCCTTTTGTGATTTCGTCGGCACGCGACCGCAGCGCCGGGGTGAGCGCGGCCGCTTCGGCGCCTTTGAGTTGGTAGGCCCGGCCCATCGCTGAAAAATCCGGATAGGTACTGGCCATGATCGTAGGGCCGTATTCCCAGCCCGCTGCAGTCCAGTTCTGGTTCTGCATGGGGGTCTTGCGCTGGTAGGTCCACGACCAATGCGCGGTGTCGCCTTCCATTCTGGGCCGATCGCTGCCCTGTACGTCGCGGGTATACAGATGCATGGGCAGGCTTTTCGGCGCGCTCAGGGTGATCCTGGCGTCGTCGTACTGGGTGAACAGACTCAGGTTTTCCCACAGGCCGAAATATCCGGGGAAATACGGGATGTTCTGGCTCTGCCGATAGCGGTAGACCAGGCGCGTGCCGGGCGAAAGGTTGGGGAATACGATGACCTTGACCTTACGGTCGGCGTACATCGCGGCAGAAGCGCTGGAGTAGCTTTCCTGGGTGTAGATCTTGTCGGCCGGCACATCGTGACGCTCGCCGTCGGCCGTAAGGGTGTAGGCAGCCAGAACCTCCAGCGTCTCCATCTTCTCGCTATAGCTCAGGCGCACCTGGCTGAAATTGTCCACGCCTGCCTTGGTCTTGATCAGGATCTCGTATTCGTTGGTTTCGACGCTGGTGGCATCGGCCTTCACTTCATAGTCGGCGCGGTAGCGGACGAAGCTGAAGCTGTTGACGGGTTCCTGCGCCGCAGCGGGCTGCGGTTCCGTCGGAGTGGTCGTCTGGGTTGAACTCGCCGGCTCCTGCGCGAAGCTCAAGACAGGAAAAAAGACGATCAATAGCAGTGCAGCGATAGGACGCATGCGCGGTTTCCGGTTGTTCGATGGATTGCTGCAGGACTGCGCAGTGACCACAGGCAGCATCAGTCGCGCGGCGGCGGCGCCAGCACGCTGCGGTCGCCGTTGTGTTCGGGCGGAGTGACTACGCCGGCCGCTTCCATGGCTTCGACCAGACGCGCGGCGCGGTTGTAGCCGATCTTCAACCGGCGCTGCACGCCGGAGATGGAGGCCCGGCGCGTTTCGGTGACGATGCGCACCGCTTCGTCGTAGAGCGGATCGCTTTCGGCATCGCCCGACCCTGCTGCGGCTTCGGGCAGGCCGGTGGCTCCGACCACGGTGCCGTCGCCCATGGTCTGGATTTCCTCCAGCACGCCTTCGATGTAGTCGGCCTTGCCGGTGGCCTTCAGGTGTTCGACCACGCGGTGCACTTCTTCGTCGCTGACGAAGGCGCCGTGGATGCGCTCGGGCATGGCGGTGCCGGGCGGCAGATAAAGCATGTCGCCCATGCCGAGCAGCGTTTCGGCGCCCGACTGGTCCAGGATGGTGCGTGAGTCGATCTTGCTGGAGACCTGGAAGGCGATGCGCGTAGGGATATTGGCCTTGATCAGGCCGGTGATCACGTCCACCGACGGGCGCTGTGTGGCCAGGATCAGGTGCATGCCGGCCGCGCGCGATTTCTGCGCAAGACGGGCGATCAGTTCTTCCACCTTCTTGCCGACGATCATCATCATGTCGGCGAATTCGTCGATGAAGATGACGATGAACGGCAGCGTTTCCAACGGCATAGGAGCATCGCCCAGATCGGCGAACCCCGTATTGGAGCCGGGCTTGAACAACGGGTCCATCAACGGCTGGCCGGCGTCCTGCGCGTCCTTCACCTTTTTGTTGAAACCGCCCAGGTTGCGCACGCCCACCGCGCTCATCAGCTTGTAGCGACGCTCCATTTCCGCCACGCACCAGCGCAGGCCGTTGGCGGCCTCCTTCATGTCGGTGACCACTGGCGCCAGCAAGTGCGGGATGCCCTGGTAAACCGACAGTTCCAGCATCTTCGGGTCGATCATCAGAATGCGCACGTCCTTGGCGCTGGCCTTGTACAACAGGCTCAACACCATGGCGTTCACCGCCACCGACTTGCCCGAACCGGTGGTGCCGGCGACCAGCAAGTGCGGCATGCGCGCCAGATCGGCCACGGTGGGCCGGCCGGCAATGTCCTTGCCCAAGGCAATCGTCAGCGGGCTGGGCGATTTGTCGTATTCCTTGGAGCGCAGCAGTTCGCTGAGGTAGATCATTTCGCGGCTGGTATTGGGAATTTCCAGACCGATCACCGACTTGCCCGGGATCACGTCCACCACGCGCACCGATTTCACGCTGAGGCCGCGGGCGATGTCCTTGTCCAGGGAATTGACCTGGCTGACTTTCACACCCGGTGCCGGTTCCATCTCGAAACGTGTGATCACCGGCCCCGGATAGGCGCCGACCACCTGCACATCGATGCGGAAGTCTTTGAGCTTGAATTCGATCTGGCGCGACAGAGTCTCCAGTGTTTCTTCGGAATAACCCCGGGTCTGCGGCTTGGGATCGTCCAGCAGCGACAGCGGCGGAATGCCGGTGTCGTCGCCGCCAGTACCGTGGAACAACGGGATCTGCTGTTCGCGCTTGGCGCGGTCGCTCTTTTCGATGACTGGCGCCGGCGGCGGCTCTATATGCACCGGTTCGCGACGGGCGCGCTGCACGGCGTCGACCTTGCGCACTTCCTCGCGCTCCTCGCGCAGTACGCGGGTCTGTTGCCATTCCGCCGCCTGGTGGGTGCCGCGGCGGAACAGCGCAGGCAGTGCCATCACCCCCTTGCCGATGCGTTCCATCACCGCAAACCAGGACAGGCCGGTGGCCAATGTCACCGAGACCAGGAACAAAGCCAGCAGGAAAAGATTGCCGCCCAGGCTGCCGAACAGGGTGTTGAGCGAACTACCCACCAGCTTGCCGAGGATGCCGCCCGGCCCTGCGGAGAAATCCGCGGCGGGCAAGTCGCGCATGAACAGCAATCCCGTCGATGAAATCAGGAAGCCCACGATGCCGACCAGGCGCAGCGCCGGCCCCAGGTCGGCCTCGCCATCGCCATCGGTATCCATGCCGAACAGCGCTATCCACGCGACCACGCCCAGCATGATCGGCAACAGGAAAGCCACATAGCCACAGAACGAAAGCAGCAGTGCCGCTACCCAGGCCCCTACTCGTCCGCCCAGATTGTGGATGGGTGCGGTCAAACTGCCGGACTGCGTCCAGCTGGGATCATCGGGCGAATAGGTGAACAGACTCGCCAGCAGATAAAGGAGCAAAGGCGCGATGGCGATAAGCGCAAGATCGCGCCACAGACGCTGGCGACGCGGATTGGCCGTCGACGCCTGCTTACGGGCCGCCGAATTGGCGCCCTTGGCTTTAGAAGTTGCCGGAAGCTGCTTTGCCACCTATCGACCAGACCTTAAGAATGCTGCATTAGTCTTTGATAATAAACGAATCTGAAGGGTATTTCAGTAGCTGACCAACTATTGTGACGCGATTGCAGGCAGCCGAGGGTCTCCCTGATCCCGTTCGCGGTGAGCCTGTCGAATCACGCCTTCCGCAAAAGGCTCCAAGCGCATCGGTAATCCGCCAGGAGCGTGGTTCGACAGGCTCACCGCGAACGGGATCTGTGGACTCCCCCGAACCAATACGCATCACCGCATTCCATCCACACGCCTTGATTCAACTCCGCCCCACCGCCACTCTATGCGCTTGCCGAAGCGATGCGAAAACGCAGCCGCAGCGCCTTTCCCACCCTCATTTTGAGTATACATGAGCACTTCAAAGCACTGCCGTCTCTTGATCCTGGGTTCCGGCCCCGCCGGTTGGACCGCCGCCGTCTACGCCGCGCGCGCCAATCTCAAACCGGTCCTGATCACCGGACTGCAGCAAGGGGGTCAGCTGATGACCACCACCGAAGTGGACAACTGGCCGGGCGATGCCCACGGCCTGATGGGCCCGGACCTGATGACCCGCATGCAGGCGCATGCCGAGCGCTTCGATACCGAAGTGATCTTCGACCATATCCACACCGTGGACCTGGCCCAGCGCCCGTTCAAGCTGATCGGCGACAACGGCGAGTACACCGCCGACGCCCTGGTGATCGCTACCGGCGCCACCGCCAAGTACCTGGGCCTGGAATCGGAGGAGCACTTCAAGGGTCGCGGGGTGTCCGCCTGCGCCACCTGCGACGGATTCTTCTACCGCGACCAGGACGTGGTGGTGGTAGGCGGCGGCAACACGGCCGTCGAGGAAGCGCTTTATCTTTCCAACATCGCCCGCAAGGTCTACCTGGTGCACCGCCGCGACACTCTGCGCGCCGAGAAGATCATGCAGGACAAGCTGTTCGCCAAGGTCCAGTCCGGCAAGATCGAGCTGGTCTGGCATCACGCGGTGGACGAAGTGCTGGGCAACGAGGCCGGTGTCACCGGCGTGCGGGTCAAGTCGGTGCAGGACGGCAGCACGCGCGATCTCACCGTGCACGGCCTGTTTGTAGCCATCGGCCATACGCCCAACACCAGCTTGTTCGAGGGCCAGTTGGCAATGAAGAACGGTTACATCACCATCCGCACCGGCCTGGACGGCGAAGCCACGGCCACCACGGTGCCGGGGGTGTTCGCCGCCGGCGACGTGGCCGACCAGGTCTACCGCCAGGCCATCACCTCGGCCGGCTTCGGTTGCATGGCGGCGCTGGACGCAGAGCGCTTCCTCGATAAGGACGCCTGACCAGCCGCATCCTCGCAACGGCCGCGCAAGGCTATGGACAAGATCCTGATCAAGCACTGCCTGTTCTACGGCAGTTATCTCGCGTTTCCGTTCATTGCTTATCTGCTTTGGCGGATGCGCAAGTCGGGAAGGCGCGTACGCGTGTTCGGGGGCTGCCTTTTGGCGCTAAGCCTGTTGTTCGTATGGGCCCGGTTCGTCGAACCGCAGATGATCCGGGTGCAGGAAACCACGCTTTCCGGAACCGGCGCGAATGCCAATATCGTTCTCATCAGCGACATCCATCTTGGAATCTACAAGGACTCTGAATTTCTCGAACGCGTTGTCAGCCGTATCAATACCTTGCCCGCCGACGCAGTCGTGATTGCGGGCGATTTGACCTATGAACCAGAACCAGGCGCATTGCCTGCGCTTTTCGCCCCGCTCGCCCGGCTGCGCGCGCCGGTCTATGCCGTGCTGGGCAACCACGACCAGCAGGCCCCCGGCCCGGATATCGACCATGCCTTGCGCCAGGCGCTGACCAATCATGGGGTGGAGATCCTCGAAGGTCGTCTTGTCGATACCCGATTCGGCTATCGCTGGGCGGGACTGGGCGATCGCTGGGCAGGCAAGGACGATCCTGCCTTCCTCAAGGCCAGGCCCGCCGCCGTGCCCACGATCGTGGTCGCGCACAACCCGGACAGCGCGATGCGACTGGCACCGACCGATGCAGCGATCGTGCTGGCCGGACATACGCACGGTGGACAGATCCGGATTCCCTGGTTGTACCGTCGCGTCATACCCAGTGCCTATGGGTTCGACCGTTCCGAGCAATTTGCCCACACCCGGGAAGGAGACGTACGCGTCTTCGTTACCACAGGAGTCGGAGAGATCGGGCTGCCCATGCGCTTGTTCAATCCGCCCACCATCGATCTAGTGCATCTGCGCCCTTGATGCCTTCTGTGCGCACGCTCGACGCTTTGAGCCGCATCCCTGCAGCACAGTGGGACTCGCTGCACGATGGCCGGAACCCATTCGTTCGCCATGCCTTCTTGTGCGGTCTTGAGGAGCACGGCTGCCTTCGAGAGGACTGGGGTTGGATTCCACACCACGTCACTTTGTGGGAAGGCGATGACCTGGTCGCTGCTTCACCCGGCTATCTGAAAACCAACTCGCATGGCGAATTCGTCTTCGACCATGCCTGGGCGCACGCCTACGCGCAGCACGGACGGGACTACTTCCCCAAATGGCTGGGAGCGGTGCCCTACTCGCCCGTCACCGGCCCGCGCCTGCTCGCGCGCACGCAGGCACATAGACATGCCCTGCTGGATGCGGCTATTGCCCAGGCACGCGACAGCCGCTTGTCTTCGGCCCACATCAATTTCCACACGGCCGAGGAAGATTCCGCCTTCGGCCCCGACTGGCTGGTCCGTACCGACGTGCAATACCACTGGCGCAACGAGGCGGGCTGGCAGGACTTCGACGGCTTCCTTGCCGCCTTCGACCACAAGCACCGCAAGAACATCCGCCAGGAACGCGCCAAGGTGCAACGCGCCGGCATCGGTTTCCGCGTCGTCCACGGCGATGAAGCCAGCGATGAAGACCTGGCGACTATGTTCGCCTTCTACCTGCTGACGTTCCGCGACTACGGCAATTCGCCGGCGTTGACGCTGGAATTCATTCGCCACCTGGCTCGGGAGACGCCGCGCAATCTGGTGTTATTCCTGGCCGAACGCGAAGGCAGACCCGTGGCCGGTGCGATGTGCCTGCGCGGCGGCGATACGCTCTATGGCCGTTACTGGGGCGCCAGCGAAACCTCGCCCGGCCTGCATTTCGAAACCTGCTACTACCAGGGCATCGAATATTGCCTGCGCGAAGGCCTGAAGGTCTTCGAACCCGGCGCGCAAGGCGAGCACAAGCTGGCGCGCGGCTTTTTGCCCACCTTCGTGCGTAGCCGGCATTGGATAGCCGATGCGGATTTCGCCGACGCGCTGAAGCATTGGTGCGCCGAGGAAACCCGCTCGGTACAGCGCTATGCGGCCACCCTGGCCTCTCATTCCCCGTTCCGTCACGCGTAGGAGCGGGCCCTGCCCGCGAGAGATTTACGACCCGAACAGATTTACGGCCCGAAAGGCGGTCGCGCGCAGGGCCCGCCCCTACAATGGAAAGATGAGTCGCCGCCCCGCTTTGCTTGCCGCCGATCCGGACTCGCCCTTTCCGCAAGCCGACGCTGCGCTGCGCCAACCTGACGGATTGCTGGCCGTGGGCGGCGATCTTTCCCCTCAGCGCCTGCTCAACGCCTATCGCCACGGCATCTTTCCCTGGTATTCGGAGGGCCAGCCGATCCTGTGGTGGACGCCGGATCCGCGCATGGTGTTCGCTACGGAAAACGTCCGGCTGTCCTCGCGTTTCCGGCGGCAGTTGCGCCGAAGCACGTGGCAAGTCCGTGCCGACACCTCGTTCGCCAGTGTGGTCGCAGCCTGCGCCAGCACGCCGCGACCTGGACAGGACGGCACCTGGATCACCGAAGACATGCAGGCCGCTTACCGGGAGCTGCATCGGCTGGGGCATGCGCATTCGGTCGAGGTCTTCGACGTTGGCCACTCGGGTGAAAACCTTCTGGTCGGCGGTATTTACGGGGTAGCGATCGGCCGGATGTTCTTCGGCGAAAGCATGTACAGCGGGGAGTCCGGCGGCTCCAAGACCGCGCTGGCCGCGCTGGCATTGCGTTTGCGCGAATGGGAATGGCCGCTGATCGATGCCCAGGTGGAAAATCCGCACCTGATCAGCCTGGGAGCGGAAAGCTGGCCTCGCTCTCGCTTCCTGGCCAAAGTGGACCTTCTTGCGGGAATCCCGGAAGCTCCGGGCAGCTGGACCCAGCGCTTCGGCACGATCCAGGCCGCCGCACTGGCCGAAGCCGGCGCCAATTAACGCATTTTTTGCATGCGCGGCGGCCGACGCGTAGAATCCCCGCTCTTACGGCTTGTGCCGCTCGCTACACCGCAGGTTTACATGTCGAAAGACGACTCAATCGAATTCGAAGGCACCGTCACCGAGACGCTGCCCAATACCATGTTCCGGGTCAAGCTGGAGAACGGGCACGAGATCATCGCCCACATCTCCGGCCGCATGCGCAAGAACTACATCCGCATCCTGACAGGCGACAAGGTAAAGGTCGAAATGACGCCCTACGATCTGACCAAGGGCCGGATCACCTACCGCATGAAATGAGCCGCGCGGCTCAGCTCCAGTAGTCATTCCCTGCTTGCGCCGACGGCCGGCTTGTAGCCGCTCGGTCGCAGAAGCCGAAACAAGCCCCAAATTCCAAATCGACAGATCGACGCGCCGCCGTCGACTAGCGCCGCATGCCCGTAGGAGCGACGTCAGTCGCGACCGAATCCTCCTCAGGCATTCCTCAGAAAGCGCCTCAGTCGCGACTGACGTCGCTCCTACGTCAGCGGTCCCGGATCGGCGAATCCACGATGGATCCACCGCGCGGGCTTTGCGAAGTTTGGCCTGACCACGTGCGATTGGTCATTGACACTTCAAGCAGATTCGAGCCATGCCGCGTTTGCCTAACCTGACCTCAGCCCAATTCCGGGCTGTCATCCTGGTCAGGCTCAGATGTTCAAGTTCAAATCGACATTGATTCTCGTGGCCCTTTTTGGTTTCGCGACCGCGGCCCACGCTCAGCAGGAAAACGAAAAGTTGGCGGATTGCGTCGACCTGCCTGCCGACTACCAGGCCACGCGTTTCGGTTCCCAGTACCTGCTGGTCAAAGACGGCGACAACTACTACCGGCTCGGATTCGGCGGCAGCTGCAGCGCCATTTCCCTCTCCTCAAGCGTCAAGATCAGCACTGAGGGCCAGGCCAACCGCCTATGTCCGAAGGAAACAAAAATCTCGACCAAGCGCGACAGCTGCAATGTGCGCGAAGTGATACGTGTGGACGAGCACGAATACCAGCAATACTCGCGCAAGAATCGATGATGGCGGAATAAAGCCAGCATTGCGGACAAAAAAAGGCGGCCGATCGGCCGCCTTTTTCATCCGTGGCTGGATTGTCGCCTAGACCGTCGCAGGCAACAGCCGCTCCGGTTCGGATTGGGCGACCACCACAAGCTCGTCGTCCTTCACGTCGATGCTGACGCGGCCGCCACCGACCAGTTTGCCGAACAGCAGTTCGTCGGCCAGCGGGCGCTTGACCTTGTCCTGGATCAGGCGGGACATCGGGCGCGCGCCCATCAGCGGGTCGAAACCGTGCTTGGCCAGCCAGTCGCGTGCGGCCGGCGTGCTGGACAGGCTTACGTGCTTCTCCTGCAACAGCATTTCCAGTTCGATCAGGAACTTGTCCACCACCCGCTGGATGTGATCGAAGCCCAAGCCCTGGAACTGCACCACCGCGTCCAGACGGTTGCGGAATTCCGGGGTGAAGCTCTTGCGGATCACTTCCATCGCATCGGTGGAATGGTCCTGCTGGGTAAAACCGATCGTGCGCCGCGCTGCCTGGGTGGCGCCGGCATTGGTGGTCATCACCAGGATCACGTTCTTGAAGTTGGCTTCGCGCCCGTTGGTGTCGGTGAGAATGCCGCGGTCCATGACCTGCAACAGGATGTTGAAGATATCCGGGTGCGCCTTTTCCACCTCATCCAGCAGCAGCACGCAGTGCGGGGTCTTGACGATCTTCTCGGTCAGCAGGCCGCCCTGGTCGAAACCGACATAGCCCGGAGGCGCGCCGATCAGGCGGCTGACCGAATGCGATTCCATGTATTCGCTCATGTCGAAGCGCACCAGTTCGATACCCAGTTGCAGCGCCAGCTGCTTGGTCACCTCGGTCTTGCCCACGCCGGTGGGGCCTGCGAACAGGAAGTTGCCGATCGGCTTGTCCGGATTGGCCAGGCCCGAGCGCGCCAGCTTGATCGCCGAGGCCAGCGTCTCGATAGCCGGATCCTGGCCGAAGATCACCATCTTCAGGTTGCGCTCCAGGTGCTGCAGCACGTCCTTGTCGGACGAAGAGACCTGCTTGGCCGGAATGCGCGCCATCTTGGCCACGATGGTCTCGATCTCCTCGACGTCGATCAGGCTCTTGCGTACGCCTTCGGGCAGCAGTTGCTGGCGCGCGCCGGCCTCGTCGATGACGTCGATGGCCTTGTCCGGCAACAGACGGTCGCCGATATGCTTGACCGACAGGTCTACCGCCGCCTGCAACGCATCGTCGGCGTAGGTGACGTGGTGGTGGGCTTCGTACTTGGGCTTGAGGCCCTGCAGGATTTCGAAGGTTTCGCCGACGGTGGGCTCGACGATATCGATCTTCTGAAAGCGGCGCGCCAGAGCGCGGTCCTTCTCGAAGATGCCGCGGTATTCCTGGAAGGTGGTGGAGCCGATGCAGCGGAGCTCACCCGAAGCCAGCGCGGGTTTGATCAGATTGCTGGCGTCCATGGTGCCGCCGCTGGCTGAGCCGGCGCCGATGATGGTGTGGATCTCGTCGATGAACAGGATCGCGCCCGGCAGCTTCCTGATGGCCGACAGCACTCCCTTCAGGCGCTTTTCGAAGTCGCCGCGGTACTTGGTGCCCGCCACCAGCGCGCCCAGGTCCAGGGAGAAAATGGTCGCATCCAGCAGCACCTCGGGCACCTGCCCTTCGACGATGCGCTTGGCCAGACCCTCGGCCAGGGCGGTCTTGCCCACGCCGGCTTCGCCCACGTAGAGCGGATTGTTCTTGCGGCGACGGCACAGGACCTGGATGGTGCGCTCGACTTCATCGGCTCGGCCCACCAGCGGATCGATCTTGCCGTTGCGCGCCAGTTCGTTGAGGTTGCTGGCGAATTCGGCCAGCGCGTCGCCCTTGCCCTCGCCCTCTGCGCCCTCGCCGGTCTTGCCCTCGCCTTCGGGGTGGCTGCCGGATTCGTGTTCCTCGCCCTGCTTGGCGATGCCGTGCGACAGGTAATTGACCACGTCCAGGCGGGTGACGTCCTGCTGGGTCAGGAAATAGACCGCATGGGAGTCTTTTTCGCCGAAAATCGCGACCAGCACGTTGGCGCCGGTGACTTCCTTCTTGCCCGAGGACTGCACGTGATACACCGCGCGCTGAAGCACACGCTGGAAACCCAGGGTGGGCTGGGTGTCGCGTCCGTCGTCTTCGGCCAGGCGCGAAACGGAGGCCTCGATGGCCTGCTCCAGGTCGTTGCGCAAGCGAGGGGCGTCGCCACCGCAGGCCTTGAGCACCGCCTGGGCCGAAGTGTTGTCCAGCAGAGCCAGCAGCAGGTGTTCCACGGTCATGAATTCATGCCGGGCCTCACGGGCGCGCTTGTAGCACTGGCCGATGGTTTGCTCTAGATCTTTGCTGAACATGGGTTGCTCCGACTGCTGTTCCCCACAATATGAGGCCTGTCCGGCGGATTTCCACAACCCTTTCGGGTTTCAGTGTTCAGGATATGGAAAGCAGCGAAGGCCGGAAGTTCAAGCGGGAAGCGATATCCAGGCACTCCCGCCGTTTTGTTTCTCCTTCGCCCCCCTTACCTTCCCCCCTCCCCGCTCTTTTACGCCTTTTCCATCGTGCACAGTAGAGGGTGCTGGCTCATCCGCGCATATTCGTTGACCTGTGAGACCTTGGATTCGGCCACTTCGCGGGTATAGACCCCGCAAACGCCGCGGCCCCGGGTATGGACGTGCAGCATGACCTGGGTGGCTTTTTCGATATCCATGGCGAAGAACTGCTGCAGCACCAGCACCACGAAATCCATCGGGGTGTAGTCGTCGTTGAGCAGCAGCACCTGGTACAGGGGTGGGCGCGCCACCTCCGGCTTGCTGGTTTCCACCAATACGCCGTGGTCGCGTTCGTTTTCGTTATTGCGGGGCATGGGAGAATTATACGGATTGGACGGGCCGCATCGCTGCCCGCACAATTCATACAATCATTGGAGAACCGCCTTGCACAGGAAACCGCCCCTGAAGTCCCTATCGCTGATCCTCGGTATCGGCCTGGCCCTGTCCGTGCCGTTGAGCGCCCAGGAAACGGAAAAGACCGTTCCGGATGCGCGCATCAAGGCCCAGCTGACGGAGCTGGGCTACAAGTACGAACTGGATGACGACAACGATTTCAAGCTGGTCTTCGAAGTCGGCGACGAGGGGCGCAGTCAGATCGTATATGTGCTGTCCGCGGTGGAAACCTATGGCGAGCACTCGGTGCGCGAAGTCTGGTCGCCGGCCTATGAATCGCCCACCGAGAATTTCTCCGGCCCTGTAGCCAATCGCCTGCTGGAGGCTTCCAACATCGCCAAGCTGGGCGCCTGGGTGAAACAGGGGAAGAACGCGACATTCGTGATCAAGATTCCGTCCGACGCCAGCAAGGAAGAGCTGGACGACGCCATCGACGCGGCCATCAAGCTTGCCGACGAGATGGAGAACGAACTCACCCCCGGCCAGGACGATCTCTAAGTGAGTTACCGCGAAGGCCGCTTCTGGCAGCCCGACGTGACTGTGGCCACCGTGGTGGTGCGCGACGGACGCTTGTTGATGGTGGAGGAGCGGGCCCAGGGCAGGCTGGTGTTCAATCAGCCCGCCGGCCATCTGGAGCCGGATGAAAGCTTGTCCGAAGCAGCCTTGCGCGAGACCCGCGAAGAAACCGGTTGGGAAGTGAAGCTGACGGCGTTCATCGGCGCCTATCAGTGGAAAGCCGAAACCGACCGGCATTACCTCCGCTTCGCCTTCGCCGCAGAGCCGTTGAGCCACGACGCGGCGCGTGAACTGGACGAAGGCATCGTGCAGGCGCTGTGGATGACGCCCGCGGAATTGCAGGAACAGCAGGCGCGCCACCGCAGCCCGCTGGTCTGGCAGGTAGTGCAGGATTACCTGGCGGGCCGCCGCTCGCCGCTATCGATGCTGCAGCAGATCGCATGAACGCGCCTCGCGTCATCGTGGGCGTCTCGGGCGGCGTTGATTCATCGGTGGCCGCCTTGCAATTGGTGAGAGAAGGCGAAGGCACCGGCGATTCGGTAGCTGGGTTATTCATGCAGAATTGGGCCGACGACGGCAGCGGCGATTGTCGCGCCGAAGAGGATCGCCGGGATGCGGTGGCGGTCTGCGGGAAGTTGGGCATTCCCTTCCATTTTCGCGATTTTTCCGCCGAATACTGGCAAGGGGTGTTCTCGCATTTCCTTGCCGAATACGCCGCCGGCCGCACGCCCAATCCGGATGTGCTGTGCAACCGCGAAGTGAAGTTCAAGCATTTCCTGGACGCTGCGCGCGAGTTGGGTGCCGAGAAGATCGCCACCGGCCACTACGCCCGCATCGTCCACGAACGCGGCGTGTCCAGATTGCTGCGCGCGGTGGACCGCAACAAGGACCAGAGCTACTTCCTGCACCAGCTGGGCCAGGCCCAGTTGTCGGCAACCCTGTTTCCGGTGGGTGAGCTGCAGAAATCGGATTTGCGCGATATCGCGCGCCAGGCCGGATTGCCTACGCACGACAAAAAGGATTCCACTGGCATCTGCTTCATAGGAGAGCGTGATTTCCGCGAGTTCCTGGGCCGCTACCTGCCCGCCAAGACCGGCGAGATGCAGGACCCCAATGGACAGAAGATCGGCGAACACCCGGGCGTTTTCTACTTCACTCTCGGCCAGCGCGAAGGCCTGCAGATCGGCGGCGTCCGCGGCCGCGCGGCTGCACCGTGGTATGTGGTCGGCAAGGACGTGGCCAGCAATGTGCTGTATGTGGATCAGGACACGGCGAGCCCTTACCTGCAATCCACAACGTTGTGGTCGGAAAGCGCGCATTGGGTAGAAGGTGCCCCCCCTGCCGATGAGTTCGAATGCACGGCGCAAACGCGCTATCGGCAGACCGATGAACCTTGCCGCGTAAAGCTGGCCCACGACGGCGCGCTGCAAGTCCATTTCCCAAATCCGCAACGGGCCGTGACCCCGGGGCAATCGGTAGTGCTTTACCAGGGCGATGTATGCCTGGGCGGCGCAGTGATCGCGCGCACCAATGCGCCCCTGGAACAGAAATTAGCGGAGCAGGCAGCTTGAGCAGACCCCTTTCAGAACGCGTGCTGGCCTTGGCCGGCGTGGTCCAGGCACTGGCCCAGGTGCGGCGTATCGCCGAAACCGGGCAGTCCGATGCCGGTGCGGTGCAAACAGTGTTGGACAGCGTGTTCCGCATCGACGCCGATACGCCGCAGGCCGTCTACGGCCACGCCGCCGATCTTGCGCCCGGCCTGCGCCTGCTGCGCGAATATTTCAATAAGGAAACCGCCGACGATGGCCTGCCCCGCCTTGCGCTGGCGGTACTGCAGTTGGAAAGGCGTTTCGTCGGCGAAGCCAATACCGTGGCGGCAGTCGCCGGCGGAATAAGCGAGATCGCGGCCCAGGCAGAGACCGCCGGCAGCACGCATCCGGAAGTGCTTTCCGCATTGGGCGCGCTGTATGCGGACACCATCAGCCACTTGCGTCCGCGCGTGATGGTGCAGGGAAACCCGCACTATCTGGGCCAGCCCGGCGTGGTGGCGGAGATCCGTGCCATTCTGCTGGCGGCGGTGCGTTCGGCGGTGCTGTGGCGGCAACTCGGCGGCAGCTATTGGGATTTTCTGTTCTCACGCCGGTCGATGGCCGATGCGGCGAGCGAGTGGCTGCGTTAGCGCTCTTGTAGGAGCGGGCCCTGCCCGCGAGCTCTTGCCGAAAAATCAGAATCCAAGAATGCCGTAGGAGCGACGTAAGTCGCGAATATCCCTGTAAAGCGTTCGCGACTTACGTCGCTCCTACCGCTACAAATCATGCGGCTGTGGCGCTGAAAAAGCTCGCGGGCAGGGCCCGCTCCTACAGAAGCAAAAAACCCGGCTTTCGCCGGGTTCGTTTTTGATCAGGCGGATACAGTGTCGGCCACTTCTCTGTAATCCTCGATCTGGTCGAAGTTCATGTAACGGTAGATCTCGGCACCGTTGGCGCTAAGCACACCCATGTCTGCCATGTACTCGGCCTTGGTGGGAATACGGCCCAGGCGCGAGCAGATCGCGGCCAGTTCCGCCGAACCCAGGTACACGTTCGAGTTCTTGCCCAGGCGATTGGGGAAGTTGCGCGTGCTGGTCGAGAACACGGTGGCGCCTTCGCGCACCTGCGCCTGGTTGCCCATGCACAGCGAGCAGCCGGGCATTTCCATGCGCGCGCCAGCGGTGCCGAAGGTGCCGTAATGCCCTTCCTTGGTCAGCTCGGCCGCGTCCATCTTGGTCGGCGGCGCGACCCACAGCTTGGTCGGAATATCGCGCTTGCCTTCCAGCAGCTTCGATGCGGCGCGGAAGTGGCCGATGTTGGTCATGCAGGAACCGATGAAGACTTCTTCGATTACCGCGCCCGCGACTTCCGACAGCGTCTTCACGTCGTCCGGGTCGTTCGGGCAGGCGACGATGGGCTCGTGCACATCGGCCAGATCGATGTCGATGATCGCAGCGTATTCCGCATCGGCATCGCGCTCCAGCAGTTGCGGATTCGCCAGCCACGCTTCCATCGCCTTGATGCGGCGGGTGATGGAACGCACGTCCTGATAGCCCTCGGCGATCATCCACTTCAGCATCACGATGTTGCTGTTGATGTATTCGATGATCGGCGCTTTGTCCAAATGCACGGTGCAACCGGCGGCAGAGCGCTCGGCCGAGGCGTCGGACAGTTCGAACGCCTGCTCCACTTTCAGGTTGGGCAGCCCTTCGATCTCCAGGATGCGGCCTGAGAAGATGTTCTTCTTGCCCTGCTTGGCGACGGTCAGCAGACCGGACTTGATGGCGTATAGCGGGATGGCGTTGACCAGGTCGCGAAGAGTCACGCCCGGCTGCAATTCTCCCTTGAAGCGCACCAGCACCGATTCGGGCATGTCCAAAGGCATCACGCCGGTGGCTGCGGCGAAGGCGACCAGGCCCGAACCGGCCGGGAACGAAATGCCGATCGGGAAGCGCGTATGCGAGTCGCCGCCGGTGCCGACCGTGTCAGGCAGCAGCATGCGGTTGAGCCAGCTGTGGATGATGCCGTCGCCCGGACGCAACGGAATGCCGCCGCGTGTGCTGATGAAAGCCGGCAGCTCGTGATGCGTTTTCACATCCACCGACTTCGGATACGCGGCGGTGTGGCAGAACGACTGCATCACCAGATCGGCGGAGAAGCCCAGGCACGCCAGATCCTTCAATTCATCGCGCGTCATCGGACCGGTGGTGTCCTGCGAACCTACCGAAGTCATCTTCGGCTCGCAATACGTGCCCGGACGCATGCCCTTGCCTTCCGGCAGACCGCAGGCGCGGCCGACCATCTTCTGCGCCAGGGTGAAACCCTTGCCGGTGTCGGCGGGTACCTGCGGCAGGCGGAACAGCGTGGACGGCGGTAGGCCCAGCGCTTCGCGCGCCTTGGCGGTCAGGCCGCGGCCGATGATCAGCGGAATGCGGCCGCCGGCGCGCACTTCGTCGAACAGCACTTCGGATTTGACCTGGAATTCGGCGATCACCTTGCCGTCCTTCAAAGCCTTGCCGTCATAGGGACGCAGTTCGACCACGTCGCCCATGTTCATCTGCGTTACGTCGAGTTCGATCGGCAATGCGCCGGCGTCTTCCATCGTGTTGTAGAAGATGGGCGCGATCTTGCTGCCCAGGCACACGCCGCCGAAGCGCTTGTTGGGAATGAAAGGGATGTCTTCGCCGGTGAACCACAGCACCGAGTTGGTGGCGGATTTGCGGCTGGAACCGGTGCCGACCACGTCGCCTACATAGGCGACCAGGTTGCCTTTCTCTTTAAGCGACTCGATGAACTTCACCGGGCCGCGCTTGCCGTCTTCTTCCGGGGTGATGCCTTCGCGCTTGTTTTTCAGCATGGCCAGCGCGTGCAGCGGGATATCCGGGCGCGTGGTGGCGTCAGGCGCGGGCGACAGATCGTCGGTGTTGGTCTCGCCGGTCACCTTCAGCACGGTGACGGTGAGGCTTTGCGGCACTTCGGGGCGGCTGGTGAACCATTCGGCCTCGGCCCAGCTCTCGATCACGCCCTGCGCGTGGGCATTGCCGGCATCGGCCTTGTCCTTTACGTCGTGGAAGGCGTCGAACATCAACAGCGTCTTCTTCAGCGCTTCGGCGGCGACGGCGCCCAGCTGCGCGTCGTCCAACAGCTCCACCAGCGGATGGATGTTGTAGCCGCCCAGCATGGTGCCGAGCAGTTCGGTGGCACGCTCGCGGGAGATCAGCGCGCACTTCTCACTGCCGAACGCCATCGCCGCCAGATACGACGCCTTGACCTTGGCCGCGTCGTCGACGCCCGCCGGTACGCGATGAGTGATCAAATCGACCAAGAAGGCTTCTTCGCCCGCAGGCGGCGCCTTCAGCAGTTCGATCACCTCGGCGGTCTGTTGTGCCGACAGCGGCAGCGGCGGAATTCCGAGCGCGGCGCGTTCGGCAACGTGTTGGCGGTAGGCTTGAAGCATGGATACGTCTCCGGATAAATCGATTGAAGTGTGAAAGGCTCAGGCTGCAGGAACGATCAGCTTGAGTCCCTTGAAATAGTCGCGATAGAAGCTGTCATCGCGGGTGATCAGTCCATCGCATTGCAGCAGTGCGTGAGCCCCGATCAGGAAGTCGGGAACCGCGCGGCTGCGGGCGCCGCCGCGCTGGCGGTAGCGGCGCTGCATTTCGCCTGCGCGCAATGCCGACTTGGCTTCCAGGGCATTGAAACGGATGCTCATTTCCTCCAGCACGCTCAAGGCTTCCGAACCATCGCGCAACGCGCTGCAGACCTCGGCCAGCGCGACATCGCAGACCACTACGGGCCCATTGCTCAGGCATTGGCGCAGACAGGCTTCGGCGGCGTCGGCCTGCGGACCGTCGGCCAGCAGGTCCACCAGCACGGAAGAATCGATTGCGATCATGACAAGGGCGTCTCAGGGGCGCGTTTCAAGGATCCAGCGGATCGCCGGGGGCACGCCCGCGGATAGCGCGCATGGCCTCGTCGGTAGAGTCAAAGCCGTCCAATTTGAACCGGCCGCGCGCACGGGAAATCGCGTCGTCCACGCTCTTGCGCAGGACGATACGGCCGTTTTCCAGCTCGACTTTCAGGATGCTGCCCTTGGTAAGACCCAGGGCATCGCGTACTGCCTTGGGCAGGGTGATCTGGCCACGTTCGGCGACGGTCGCTTCCATCGGTAGGCTCCTCGGGTATGCCGCAATAATACGTACTTTATTATCCATACTCAAGCGCGCATACTGTCGCAAGTCGGAGCTACGTCCCCGACGCCCGTGCATCCAGAGCGTCAGGGGCGTAGCCCCGACCTACGGTTTCAACCATTGGTCGTAAGGTGGATGACGCCCCGATTGGGGATAATCGCTGAACGGTCGATGCGGTATGACGGTCTGACCCGCAACACAGCGCCAGTCGTGCGCCCTCCCCCAGCTACAGGAGCCTCCCGATGAGTGATTCCTTCGCCACTCGCACCTCCCTGCAGGTCAATGGCAAGTCCTACACCTACTTCAGCCTGCCCAAACTGAGCCAGCGCTTCGACCCCGGGTCAAGTCCGGGGCAAGCATTCGCCCGCCTGCCCTACTCCATGAAGATCCTGCTGGAGAATCTGCTGCGCCACGAAGACGGCGGCATGACCGTAGGCAAGGACCATATCGAAGCGGTGGCGCAATGGGACGCGACCCGCGAACCTGACACCGAAATCGCCTTCATGCCCGCGCGCGTGGTGCTGCAGGATTTCACCGGCGTGCCTTGCGTGGTCGATCTGGCCGCGATGCGCGATGCGGTGGGAAAACTGGGCGGCAAGGCCAGCCAGATCAACCCGCTGATTCCCTCCGAGCTGGTCATCGACCATTCCGTGCAAGTGGACGTATTCGGCCGTGCCGATGCGCTGGACCTCAACGGCAAGATCGAATTCGAACGCAACAAAGAACGCTACAGCTTCCTGCGCTGGGGCCAGAAATCCTTCGGCAACTTCAAGGTGGTGCCGCCCAACACCGGCATCGTCCACCAGGTGAACCTGGAAAACCTGGCGCGCGTGGTGATGGAGCGCGAGGTGAACGGCGAACTGCTCGCCTTCCCCGACACGGTATTCGGCACCGACTCGCACACCACCATGATCAACGGCATCGGCGTGCTTGGCTGGGGCGTGGGCGGCATCGAGGCCGAAGCGGCGATGCTGGGCCAGCCTTCGTCCATGCTGATTCCGCAGGTGGTGGGTTTCAAGCTGACCGGCAAACTGCCCGAGGGCGCCACCGCGACCGATCTGGTGCTCACCGTCACCCAGATGCTGCGCAAGTTCGGAGTGGTCGGGAAGTTCGTCGAGTTCTTCGGCGACGGCCTGCAACACCTGCCACTCGCCGACCGCGCCACCATCGCCAACATGGCGCCCGAGTACGGCGCGACGTGCGGCATCTTTCCCATCGATTCGGAATCATTGAACTACTTGCGCCTTTCTGGCCGCCCGGCCGATCTGATCTCGCTCGTCGAAAGTTACGCCAAAGCGCAGGGCCTGTGGCACGAACCAGGCCAGCAGGAAGCGACCTATTCGGCGACGCTGCATCTGGACATGGCCGAAGTGCGGCCGTCGATGGCGGGCCCGAAGCGTCCGCAGGATCGAGTGCTGCTGGAAGAGGTGGGCCGCAACTTCATCGAGAACCTCGGCCCGCTGACCGCAAACCGCAAGCTGAAGACCGGTTGCGCCGTGGAAGAATTCAAGGCCGAAGGCGGCGCGCAGCCGCAAGCCGAACACCTTGCCGCCAAGCCGATTTCGAAGATCTTCATCCAGGATCAGGACGCCGAACTCAACGATGGTTCGGTGGTGATCGCTGCGATCACCTCCTGCACCAACACTTCCAACCCGGCAGTGATGCTGGGCGCGGGCCTGCTCGCCCGCAACGCGGTGGCCAAGGGCCTGAAGTCCGCGCCCTGGGTGAAAACCTCGCTTGGCCCCGGTTCGCTGGTAGTCACCGATTATTTGAAGAAAGCCGGGGTTCTTTCGGAACTGGAAAAACTCGGTTTCTACGTGGTCGGTTACGGCTGCACCACCTGCATCGGCAACTCCGGGCCGTTGCCGGATGCCGTGTCCAAGGGCATCGCCGAGAACGAACTGGTGGTGGCTTCGGTGCTGTCCGGCAACCGCAATTTCGAAGGCCGCGTGCACCCGGAAGTGAAAGCCAACTACCTGGCCTCGCCGCCGCTGGTGGTGGCCTACGCCATCGCCGGCACGGTCAACATCGATCTGACCACGCAGCCGCTGGGCAAGGGAACGGACGGCCAGGATGTCTACCTGCGCGACATCTGGCCCAGCAACAAGGAAATCGGCGACACCATCGCGGCCACGGTGGGGCCGGAACTGTTCGCGCAGAACTATGCGGACGTGTTCAAGGGCGACTCGCGTTGGGCTTTGATCGAATCGCCCGATGGCGAGTCCTACGCGTGGGACGCGTCTTCCACCTATATCAAGAACCCGCCCTATTTCGACGGTATGACCATGCAGGTGGGCACCATCGACGATGTGCATGGCGCACGCGTGCTCGGACTGTTCGGCGATTCCATCACCACCGACCATATCTCGCCGGCCGGCAACATCAAGAAGGACTCGCCCGCGGGCCGCTTCCTGCAGGAGCGCGGCGTGCAGCCGGCCGACTTCAACAGCTACGGCTCGCGCCGCGGCAACGACGATGTGATGGTGCGCGGCACCTTCGCCAACATCCGCATCAAGAACCTGATGTTCGGCGGCGAAGAAGGCGGAAATACCCTGTATTTCAGCGGTGGGAATGCCGCTGGCGAAAAATTGGCCATCTACGATGCGGCCATGAAATACAAGGCCGACGGCGTGCCGCTGGTGGTGTTCGCGGGCAAGGAATACGGCACCGGATCTTCACGCGATTGGGCCGCCAAAGGCACCAACCTGCTTGGGGTCAAAGCGGTGGTCGCCGAAAGCTTCGAACGCATCCATCGTTCCAATCTGGTCGGCATGGGCGTGCTGCCCTTGCAGTTCAAGGAAGGAGAGAATGCGCAGACATTGGGCCTGGACGGGTCGGAAACTTTCGACATCACCGGCCTGCAGGACGGTGCCGGCAAACTGGCCACGCTCACCGCAACCCGCGCCGATGGCGGCAAGCTTCAGTTCCAGGCCAAAGTGTTGCTGCTGACGCCCAAGGAAGTGGAGTACTTCCGCAATGGCGGCCTGCTGCACTACGTGCTGCGCCAGCTGGCAGCCAGGAAAGCATAGCCCTTCGTAGGTCGGGGCTACGCCCCCGACGTGCGGTTACTCCGGTTTTTCCGTATGTCGGGGCCTAGCCCCGACCTACCTCTACTTACGATTACGGGTTCGGCTTCCATTGCGCGTAATAAACGCGCCATTGGCCGTCTTCGAGCCGCCAGCCGCTGGTGATGGAATACGTCTGCGCACTATCGGGAAGGAAGCGGCCGCTGCCTCCGGTCAACAGGACCATGAAGCGCAACGTTGCCCTGCCCGATTTCTCTTCGATTTCAACCGGCCCGGTGGTTGCGCCTATGGTCGAATTGCCCAGCACCTGCGCCCGCATTAGATTGTGCAATGCAGCACGATCCATTCCCCCGTTTCCGACGAAATCGGCAGCCACGCCTTCCATGAAATCTCCCGCTCTGCGTTCGGTCGCCGCGGTCTGCATGCGTTGCAATTGCGCGCGCAGCGCCGTTTCCGGGGTATCGCGCGCGCAAGCGGCCAGTGCCGCCAGCGTCAGCAAGAACAAGCCGGATTGGACACGCCTCCGGAAGACCCGCAGCTTCGATCCCAATGTCTTCGCGTTTTCCATCCGGGGCGGTATGCTCGTGTCGTGGAACCCCACAAACGACACTTGCTCTTCGCATGTGCCGGACCAAACAAGGCCCTGGGGAGGGAGTGAAAGATGAGTCAGGATCGTCCGTGGTTCAAGAATTATCCGCAAGGCGTGCCGCATGAAATCGATCTGGACGAATACCGCTCGATCGTCTCGGTATTCGATACCGCAGTCAGGAATTTCAACGGCCGCCCGGCATTCTCCAACCTCGGCAAGACCCTGACCTATAACGAAATCGAGGTGTTGAGCCGCCATTTCGCGGCCTATCTGCTCGGTGAGTTGAAGCTCAAGAAAGGCGACCGTGTCGCCATCATGGCGCCCAACTGCCTGCAATACCCGATCGCCATCTTCGGCATCCTGCGCGCGGGGCTGACAGTGGTGAACGTCAATCCGATGTACACCGCGCGCGAGCTCAGGCACCAGCTGATCGACTCGGGCGCCAGTGCGCTGGTAGTGGTGGATAACTTCGGCCACACCGTGCAGGAAGTAGTGGCCGACACGCCGCTCAAGCAGGTCATCACCACCGGGCTGGGCGATCTGGTCGGTTTCCCCAAAGGGACCATCGTCAACTTCGTGCTGAAGTACGTGAAGAAGATGATTCCGGACTACGACATCGCCGGAGCCGTCCGCTTCAAGGACGCATTGACTCTGGGCCGGATGCACACGCTGCCCGAAGTGGACATCGACAGCGAGGACATCGCCTTCCTGCAGTACACCGGCGGCACCACCGGCGTGGCCAAAGGCGCCATGCTGACCCACCGCAACCTGGTGGCCAATATGCAGCAGGCCTCGATATGGATAGGCGGCAGCGCCGTGGCCGGGCAAGAAGTCATCGTCACCGCCTTGCCGCTGTACCACATCTTCGCTTTGACGGCTAACTGTCTGGTTTTCATGAAGTTCGGCGCCGAAAACTATCTCATCACCAATCCGCGCGATATGCCCGGATTCGTAAAGGAATTGAGCAAGACGCCCTTCACCGCGATCACGGGCGTCAACACGCTGTTCAACGGCCTGTTGAATACGCCCGGTTTCGATCAAATCGACTTCAGCAAACTGAAGATGACGCTGGGCGGCGGCATGGCGGTCCAGCGGGCGGTAGCGGAGAAGTGGAAGAAGGTGACCGGCGTGACTCTGGTGGAAGCCTATGGCCTCACCGAAACCTCCCCGGCCGCCTGCATCAATCCGCCGGACCTGAAGGACTACAACGGCGCCATCGGTTTGCCCATTCCTTCGACCGATGTGTGCCTGAAAGACGACGACGGCAATATCGTGAGCGGGCTGGAAGTGGTCGGCGAGCTTTGTGTGAAGGGCCCGCAGGTGATGAAAGGATACTGGCAGCGCCCCGAAGAGACGGCCAATTCCATCGATTCCGATGGCTGGCTGCACACCGGCGACATGGCGAAAATGGACGCGGAAGGCTTCTTCTATATCGTCGACCGAAAGAAGGACATGATCCTGGTGTCGGGATTCAACGTATACCCGAACGAGGTGGAGGACGTCATCGCCGGCATGGAGGGCGTGCTGGAAGTGGCGGCGATAGGCGTACCGGACGAGAAGTCGGGCGAGGCCGTGAAGGTGTTCATAGTCAAGAAGGACCCCTCGCTTACGGCCGAGCAGGTGAAGGCCTATTGCCGCGAGAACATGACCGGTTACAAGCAGCCCAAGACCGTCGAGTTCCGTACCGAGCTGCCCAAAACCAATGTCGGCAAGATCCTGCGCAAGGAGCTACGCGACCCCGTGCCCCGGCAGTCATAAAGACATCGATAACAAAAGCCGGCTTACGCCGGCTTTTTTTTGGTCTGGTGGTCGCGGACAGCGAGTACACAGGGTGGATTTTATTGATGGCCGTCACACTTCATGAAGTGGTGCCATCAATCACAGGTGTTCAAAGGCCCTTCACAGCGCCGCAAGGGGTTTTTAACGGACCGTTCAGGTGTAGGATCGGGCCCGCACTCATCCTAGATCGCAACACCGCCCTACCCCCATAGCTTCCCTTACAACGCATTCAAGCCGAGGACCCGAAAATGAGCAATGTCGAAAAACTGCTGCGTAGCCGTGACTATTCCACCATCCGCGCCGAATCTTCTCCCAGCGGCGACAACCACTGGCTGTACATGCACGACAACATCGGCAGCGGAATGCGTCCCTGTTTCCGCAACGATCTGCTGGACGACATGTGGAGCTTCACCTCCTCCATCATCAAGCGCGACAGCGAACGCCGGCCCGGACAGTTGCGCCATTTCGTGCTCGCTTCCGCCGCTTCGGCCTTCAACCTGGGCGGCGACCTTGAACTGTTCTCGCAATTGATCCGCGCCAACGACCGCGAGCACCTGCTTGCCTATGCCCGCCGCTGCGTAGACGGCGTCTACGGTTTGCACACCGGATTGGGCGGCGACGTGCGCACGATTGCGCTGGTCCAGGGCGATGCGCTGGGCGGCGGACTGGAAATGGCTCTGGCCTGCCACACCATCGTCGCCGAGGAAGGCGTCGGCATGGGTCTGCCGGAAGTGCTGTTCGGCCTGTTCCCGGGCATGGGCGCCTATTCGTTCCTGTGCAAGCGCGTTACTCCGCAGCTGGCCGAAAAGATCATCCTGGACGGGAACATCTACACCAGCGAAGAGATGTACAAGATGGGCGTGGTGGACGTGCTGGTTCCCAAGGGCCAGGGCGAAATCGCCGTGCAGGAACTGATCCGCCAGCAGCAACGCGCGCCGCATGCCCATCTGGCCATGAATACCGTACGCAACATCGCCCAGCGCGTGGGTTACGACGAGTTGATGGGCATCACCGAAGTGTGGGTGGATACCGCGTTGGCCCTGGGCGACAAGTCGCTGCGCATGATGGAGCGCATCGTTCGCGCGCAGGAAAGGCGTTTGGGCGCATCCAACGCCGCGTAAGCGGCATGGATTGCAGAGCGGAGATTCAACGAAACGAAAACCCCCTGAAGCAGGGGGAGTCGGTTGAACAGGTCAGTTGCGCCCGCCTTTGTCGAGCGCATCATGACGGCTGCGCGCTCGCGCTTCCAGGGCGGTACGGCCCTGGCTGAGATAGGTATTCAACATCGCCAGACGCTGGCGCCATTCCTTTGCCATTTCCGAATCGGCCAGCCGCATCATCTCGCCGCTGGCGCTGGCCAGCTTGACCAGACCCAAGTTGCTCGCGACGCCTTTTAGCGCATGCGCGTGCTCGCGCATATGCGCGCCGTCGCCCTGCTCTATGGCATGCGCCATCGCACCCAGGCAGCCTTCGGCATCGTTGAGGCATTGGGTGATGAATTCGCGTTCGAAGGCATCGCCCATACCCAATGCGCTGAGCTCATTGAGCACGCCGGGATTGAGCACATCGTCGGAGGTCGGCAGGTCCGGCCCGGAAACCTGGACCGGCGTGGCGACGCGGCCGTTGTTGGCGATTTCCGCCAACACGTCCAGCAAGCGGGTAGCCACGATGGGCTTGGCCAGGAATGCGCGCGCGCCGGCTTGCTCGCAACGCGAAATCGCATCGGGGGTGACGTCGGCGCTGAGCACCAGCACCGGAGTGCGAGGCCCGCCGCCGGCTTCCATGATGCGCAACTGCTTCAGCAGATCCAGGCCGCTGATGCCTGGCATGTGCAGGTCGACGATGACGGTGTCGTAGTCGGCGATTTCCAGCGCGTCCAGCACTTCTTCGCCGCCGTTGACGCAGACCACCCGGTGGCCCGCTTTCTGCAGCAGGCGCTGGACTACCATGCGGTTGGCTTCGTGGTCGTCCGCGACCAGGATCTGCAGGCTGCGCACGCGTGCGCGATGGCGCAGGAACGGATCGGAGAAGGCGATGATGTTTTCCGCGCCGTGCGGGGCATGATCCTCGATCCATGCAGGCACCACGGGGGCTTGAACGGCCTCGACGGTTTCGAAGGGAATGTCCACCCAGAAACTGCTGCCGCGCTTTTCGACGCTTTCGAAACCGATGCTGCCGCCCATCGACTCGGCCAGACCCTTGGCGATGGTGGTGCCCAGGCCGGTGCCGCCGTAACGGCGAGACAGGCTGACATCGGCCTGTTCGAAGGCTTCGAAAAGCTTCGCCTGCACGCCGGTCGGAATGCCGATGCCCGTATCGGTGATTGTGAAACGCAAGCTGGTCTTGCTGCCGGTGTCGGACAGGTTCTTGACCTCCAGGCGCACGGCGCCGACGTCGGTGAACTTGACCGCGTTGCCGGCGAGATTCAGCAGTACCTGGCGCAGGTGGCGGATATCGCCGCGCAGTTTCTTCGGCACGTCGGCGGCGATGTGGACGTTGTAATCCAGTTTCTTGGCCCGCGCCTGCGGCAGCAGGATCATGCCGATGTTCTCTACCAGCTCGTGCGGCGAGAACTCGACGATATCCAGCTTCAACTTGCCCGCTTCGATCGCGGAAATATCCAGCACGTCCTCTACCAGCGCCAACATGCTGCGCGTGGAAGCCTGGATGGTGGACAGGCATTCGCGCTGCTCGCTGTCCAGCTCGGTGGTGGCCAGCAATTCGGACATGCCGGACAAGCCATTGAGCGGGGTACGGAATTCGTGGCTCATATTGGCCAGGAAACGGCTCTTGGCTTCGTTGGCGCGGCGTGCTTCTTCGGTGGCGCGCGTCAACTGGCGCAGCAGATTGGACAGATACATCGGCACCGCGACCAGGCCGACCAGCAGGCCGACGCCCAGACTGATGTTATCGCCCCAATAATCGTTGGTCAGCAGCACTCCGGCGAAGCCGCAGACCGCCATGGTGACCGCGCCGCCCAGGTAACGGTTGCCGTAACGCAGGCCGTTGCCGACCGTCACCCACATCATGATCACGTACAGCCAGGCCAGCGGCTCGCCCATCAACGCCATCGCGGTCGACATCAGGCCGTAGTCGGTCACCATGCCGATGATGCGGCGCAGGTTGGATTTTCCCGGCAGCCACAGGATCCAGCAGTACAGCCCCAGGCCCACGGTGACGCCGACCGAGCTCATCGCCAGCGCCCGGTTGGAAACGGCCTGTTCCAGACCGCCCAGGGCCGCACCCAGCAGCATGTACACCATCACGCCGCTGAAGATGATCAGACGGATCAGCGCCTGCCCATGTTCGCTGTCCGGGCGGTTGGCCAGGCGCGAATGCAACCAGGAAGTGAGCTCTTTCATGGCTTACTGCATGCCTGGGCGGACGTGCACGGTGGAAAACTGGTCGCAGATATCGTCCAGTCTGGCGCGGCCGCGGCCCAGCGCATCCACGCAGGCCGGGTCGAACAGGCGGCCGCGCTGCGCGTAGAGGTACGCCAGTGCCGCATCCCGGTCCCAGGCCTTCTTGTACGGACGCGGCGAGATCAGCGCATCGAACACATCGGCAACGGCCACTATTCTGGCTTCGAGCGGGATCGCATCGCCCTTCAGGCCATCGGGATAGCCGCTGCCGTCGTAACGTTCGTGATGGCGCAAGGCGATGACGGCGCCGGCCTGGATGAAACGGTTATGGCTGCCGCTGAGCAGCTCGTGGCCGATGCGCGGATGCCGGCGCATGACCTCGGTTTCTTCTTCGGTCAACGGACCGGGCTTCATCAGCACCGAATCGGGAATGGCGATCTTGCCCATGTCGTGCAGCGGCGCGGCCATCTCGATGGCACGCACCTCGTCTTCGGGCAGGCCCAGTTGTTCGGCGATCAGGCCGGCGATATGGGCCATGCGTTCCAGGTAGGCGCTGGTGCCGCTGTCGCGGTACTCGATGGCCCGGGCCAGCCGCGAAAGCGTCTCGCGCTCGCGCTCTTCCACTTCGTGCATGCTGGAAAGCAGCCGCTGTTCCAGCGACATGGCGCGTTGCTTGATGTTCTCGCTCTGCTGGCGCAGCTGCAGCAGGTTGCGGCAGCGGGCGCGCAGCTCGCGCGGACGCACGGGCTTGACCAGGAAGTCGATGACGCCGGCTTCCAGCGCGGCCTGGCGGATCGGCTCGTCGCCGACCACGGTGATCAGGATGATCGGGATATCCCGATGCATCGGTAAGCGCCGGAAGCGGCGTGCGAATTCCAGCCCGTCCATGCCGGGCATGCGATAGTCCAGCAACAGCAGATCCGTGCGATTGGCTTCGCACCAGGCCAGCGCCACGGAAGGATCGCCGAAATCGTGCACTGACAATTCCGAGGCGATGTCCTCGATGACATGGCGCAGCATCGTCCGCGCTGAAGTTTGATCGTCCACGATGACGATATCCAAGCCGCTTCCAACCCCATTGGGCCACGCAACGTGGCTGTCGGGTGAGGATACTCCGGTGTAGACCCTGCTGGCATCTAGCATTGTTCAACTCCTCCCGGCCGACACGTCCTGGCGACGAATATACCGGTGCTTCGGAACTGGGAGACTCCTCACCCGCGTGTTTGGGGGAACGAGAGAAAAGTCCTGTCTTTAGCGGGAATAACGCAGAAACCGTGCCATTTCTACTAGCTGAACGTCCGGGCGGATAAGTGCGACGTACGTCACAATATTGACACTCACCGGGTTCGCAGTGCCGGCCCGGCCAAGGACGGACGGCCCCATAAGTGCGGATCTACGGGCAGAAGCTGCCCAACGGCGTCACTTGAAGCGCCTTCAGCCCGCGCTTTCGGGGCGCATATACGGAAACAGCAGGACGTCCCGAATCGAATCGGACCCCGTCAGCAGCATCACCAGACGGTCTATGCCGATGCCCAGCCCACCCGTGGGCGCCAGGCCCACTTCCAGCGCCCGGATGTAGTCGGCGTCGAAGTGCATGGCTTCATCGTCGCCGCTCTCTTTGGCCTCGACTTGGGCCAGGAAGCGCGCTGCCTGGTCCTCGGGATCGTTGAGCTCGGAAAAACCATTCGCCAGTTCCTTGCCGTTGACGAACAGCTCGAAACGGTCGGTGTACCCGGGTTGGTCGTCGTTAGCCCGGGCCAGCGGCGAAACCTCGACCGGATGGTCGGTGATGAAGGTGGGTTGGATCAGGTGGTGCTCGACCGTCTTCTCGAATATCTCCAACAGCAGCTTGCCCCAGCCGTAACCGGGCTTGACGTGGACCTTCAGGCGCTCGCAATGCCGCACCAGGGCCTCGCGGTCGGTGCAGTCGGCCAGGCTGATCTCGGGGTTGTGATGGCGCACCGCTTCGTCCATGCGCCAGCGGCGGAAAGCCGGATCCAGGTCGATCCGTTCGCCGTCCCACAGCACTTGGCCGGTAGCCAGCACTTCGTGGGCCACGTCGCGGATCACGCCTTCGGTCAGGTCCATGATTTCGTTGTAGGTGGCGTAGGCCTCGTACAACTCCAGCATGGTGAATTCGGGGTTATGGCGGGTGCTGACGCCTTCGTTGCGGAAGTTGCGGTTGATTTCGTAGACGCGCTCCATGCCGCCCACTACCAGGCGCTTGAGATACAACTCCGGCGCCACGCGCAGGTAGAGGTCAAGGCCCAGCGCATTGTGGTGGGTGGTGAACGGCTTGGCCGCCGCGCCCCCGGGGATGTAATGCATCATCGGCGTCTCCACTTCCAGGAAACGGCGCGCATCCAGCCATTCGCGCATGGCGCGGATGATCTTGGAGCGTTTGATGAAGACTTCGCGCGCCTCCGGGGTGACGATGAGGTCCACATAGCGCTGGCGGTAACGCTGCTCCACGTCCGACAGGCCGTGCCACTTGTCCGGCAGCGGACGCAGCGACTTGGTCAGCAGGCGCAGCGCGGAAACCTTGATGGAGAGTTCGCCGGTACGGGTACGGGTCAGACCACCTTCCACGCCCACGATATCGCCCACATCCCAGCCCTTGAACGCGTCGTAGACCTCGCCCAGCGTGTTGGATTGCAGGAACAGCTGCACACGCCCGGATTCGTCCTGGATCTGCGCGAAGCTGGCCTTGCCCATCACGCGTTTTGCCATCAACCGGCCGGCGACTTTCACTTCGCGGTTGGCCGCTTCCAGCGCTTCGGAGGTCCACATTTCGGCGTCGGAGTACTGCGCCTGCAGGTCGCCCGCGTACTCGATGCGGCGGAAGTCGTTGGGGAACGCGATGCCCTGCCCGCGCAACGCTTTGAGCTTCGCGCGGCGCTCGGCGATGAGGCTGTTTTCGTCGGGCGGGAGCGTGTCGTCTGTCATAGGGGCGGGATTCGAAGGGGAAGATTGCGGGAGAACTGATGATGCGCGAAATCAAGCGTCGCTGCGTTTGGAGCCTGCTTCCAGTCCGGATTTCAGGCTGGCCTCGACGAATTCGTCCAGATCGCCGTCCAGCACCTTCTGGGTATCGGTGCGCTCCACGCCGGTGCGCAGGTCCTTGATGCGGCTCTGGTCCAGCACGTAGTTGCGGATCTGGCTGCCCCAGCCGATGTCGGACTTGGTGGCTTCCAGCGCGTCGCGCTCGGTGTTGCGCTTCTGGATCTCCAGCTCGTACAGCTTGGCTTTCAGCATCTTCATCGCGGTATCGCGGTTGGCGTGCTGGCTGCGGCCGGTCTGGCAGGCGACCACGGTATTGGTCGGGATGTGGGTGATGCGCACCGCCGATTCGGTCTTGTTGACGTGCTGTCCGCCGGCGCCGGAGGAACGGTAGACGTCGGTGCGCAGGTCGGCCGGATTGATGTCGATCTCGATGTTGTCGTCCACTTCCGGCGACACGAACACCGAGGTGAACGAGGTATGCCTGCGATTGTCCGAGTCGAACGGCGATTTGCGCACCAGCCGGTGCACGCCGATTTCGGTCTTGAGCCAGCCGTAGGCGTAATCGCCCTCTACGCGGAAGGTCGCCGACTTCACCCCGGCCACTTCGCCGGCGCTGACTTCCATCAGTTCGGTCTTCCAGCCGCGCGATTCGCACCAGCGCAGGTACATGCGCAGCATCATCTCGGCCCAGTCCTGGGCCTCGGTGCCGCCGGCACCGGCCTGGATGTCGACGAAGCAGTTGGCCGGATCCAGTTCGCCGGAGAACATGCGCTGGAATTCCAGCTTCTCCACGTGCGTATTGAAACGGTCCACGTCGGCGACCACCGCTACCGCGGTTTCCTCGTCGTTCTCGCTCTCGGCCAGGTCCAGCAGTTCGCTGGCTTCGCCCAGCCCTTCTTCGAGGCTGGCGATGCCGTTGACATTCTTCTCCAGGCTGGAACGCTCGCGGCCCAGGGTCTGGGCGTACTCGGCGTTGTTCCAGATATCCGGGTTTTCCAGCTCGCGGTTTACTTCTTCCAGGCGCTCGCGCTTGGCGTCGTAGTCAAAGATACCCCCGAAGCGAATGCAGCCGTTCCTGAAGGTCGGCGATGCGCTGGCGGATAGGGTTGAGTTCGATCATGGGTATGGGCAACGAAGGTTGAAACAGCCGCGAATTCTAGCAGGCTGACGTGTTCAGGCGCTCGATTCCGCGGCGCTGGCGCCTACCCTTCCGCGCAGATCGGCGCGATAGCGGCGGCTGCAGGGCAGCGTGGTCCCGTCCTTCAGGTGCAGGCGCGCATCGCCGGTGTCCAGCGGCTCGATCGAGGCCACCTGGTCCAGGTTCACCAGGTAACTGCGATGGATGCGGGCGAAGCGGCGCGGGTCCAGCTTGGTTTCTATGCCGGCGATGGTGCTGCGCAAGGGGTAGTCGTGCTGGCGGACGCGCAGGTTGACGTAATTGCCGGAGGCCTGGACCCATTCGATGTCGTTGGCCGCGACCAGGAATTCCCGGCCCAGCTTGCGCACCAGGAAGCGCTCGGGCAGCTCTACAGGCTCCACCGGCGGCCCCTCGTCGGGCGTATCCAGCAGGCTGGCCTCGCCCTGCCAGCGGCGCAGCACGAAGCGGTAACCCTCCATCATCACCACGATCGAAGTGAAGCTGCGGATGTCCTTCAGGTATTCGTAGAGGAATTCCCTGCCCCATGGGCCGAAATCGTATTCCATGCCCTGCGAGCGGTAGACCAGCACACGCAGCGCCACCATTGCCGCTACATGCAGCAGCGAAACGGCCACGCTGGCCAGCAGATACCAGGGAATGCGCTGCCGCCAGTTGTCCCAGTGCAACGGGAAGCGGCGGGTGAACCAGGCGATGGCGGGCAGCAGGACCGCCAGCCAGACCAGGCCGCTGCTGGCTTCCCACAGCACCGGTTCCCAGCTCAGGGTGTCGGAGGGGTGCCGCCTGATTTCCATCAGCGTAGTGAGGCTGTTGCCGATGAAGTTGCTGCCGATCAGCAACACCCAGAAACCGACCTCGACAGTCCGTTGCCAGGGCAGGAAACGGCGGTAGGCGGCGTCGGAATCGGATAGGGGCATCGACGCATTCTAGGCGAGCGGGCTGTCCGGTCGCCGGCGTCCGTCCCCGGAAAGCAGCGGTTGGTCCCTTGGTGCCCGCAACCGGTCCCCTCGCGCTGGCGTCGTGCCCGCTACGGATCGCCAATGGCGGCCTGTCTTCCAAGAGAAAGGTCCACTATGGAACGTCGCCACGATCTCGACTGGGTCCGCGTCTGCGCCTTCGGCCTGTTGGTGCTGTACCACGTGGGCATGTACTACGTGAGTTGGGACTGGCACGTCAAAAGTCCGCACGCCAGCGAAACGCTGGAACCGTTCATGCTGCTGTCCGGCCCCTGGCGGCTGTCGCTGCTGTTCCTGGTGTCCGGTGCGGCCAGCGCATTCCTGTTGGCGAAGATGCCGAAAGGCTTCCTGGGTTCGCGCTCCTGGCGCCTGCTGCTGCCCCTGATCTTCGGCATGCTGGTCATCGTGCCGCCGCAGTCCTATTACGAGATTCTGGATTCGGGATACCCGGGCGGCTACCACGATGGTTACCTGGCTTTCTGGGGGCGCTACCTGGCTGGCGATGGTTCGTTCTGCGACCAGGATGGCTGCCTGGACCTGCCGACCTGGAACCATTTGTGGTTCGTCGTCTATCTGTGGGTCTATACCGTGGCGATCTGGCTCATCAACCGCGTCGCGCCCAATGCCTTCCCTCGCGTCAGCCAGTGGCTCGGCCGCATGCTGTCCGGACCAGGCATTCTGCTGTGGCCGGCGCTGCTGCTGGCGGTCGTGCGGATCGCCCTGGTCGAACGTTTCGAATCGACTCACGCGCTGGTCGACGACTGGTACAACCATGCGCAATATTTCAGCGTGTTCCTGCTGGGTTTCCTGATGGCCCGCACGACGGGCCTCTGGGAATCGTTGCAGCGGCTGCGCTGGGTCTCGCTGCCGCTGGCGGCGGCCAGCTACGGTTTCCTCATCTGGTACTTCTATGCCAGCGGCTATAGCGAGACCAATCCGCCGCCTGATGTCCTGCGCAACTTCCAGCGCGCGGTCTGGGCGATCAACCAATGGACCAGCATCGCCGCCATCTTCGGTTTCGCTTATCGGTTGCGGCATTCCGACAGTGCTGTGCTGCGCTACCTGACCCCGGCCGTGTTTCCCGTCTACATCCTGCATCAGACTCTTATCGCGGTTGCTGCGTACAACCTGAAACCGCTAGGCATCCCGCCTTTGCCGGAAGGTCTGTTGCTGGTCGCATTTACGTTCGCGGCATGCTTCGGCGGCTACGAGATCATCAGGCGTGTGCGCTGGCTGAGGCCCTTGTTCGGCCTGAAGATGGAGAACAGATCACGCGCACAAAAGCTGGACGCTGTCGACACACCCGCGTCGCTTTAATGGGAAGAAGCACCGGCTCGATGCGGAGACCAGGAAGTCTCCGCATCGGTGGATCACTTGACCTCGAACTCCCCCACCAGCACCGTTTCCGCCTGCTCCTTCAAACGCATGGTGACCAGCTGTTCCTTGGCCTTGCCGCTGCCGAAGTGGGTGGTGAGTTTCAGTTGCAGAGTGGTGGCGCCGGTCACCAGTTGCTGGCGGTCGCCGAAGAAGTTGGCTTCCACTTTGTACTTGCCTGGCTTGGCGTCGCGCAGCGAGAACTCTTCCGGACCGTAGCCACCGGTGAAGTCGTCGGACATCAAGCCGCCCTGATAGGTGTGCTGGTTGCCGTAGTAGCACTTCTCGCCGTTGGGATCGGTGACCCATAGATCCATGTCGCTGTTGTCGCTGTCCCAACTCAGCACCACGCGCAGGTCGAGCGGCAGATTCCTGAGCAGGCGAGGATCGACGCGGCCAGTGTCCGGGCGCTGGGTCGCATTGGCGGCGATATCGTTGAGCTCGGCCAGAGCGATCAATTTGACGCCATCGAAACGGCCGTCCCATTCGCGCTTGACCACTTCGTACAACTGCTCGATCGCTTCCTGCGATTTGCCAACTGCTGCATAGGCAAGCCCAAGGTCGCGGAAGCTCTGCGGCTCCTCTTCGCCCAGTCGCTTGACCTGCTCGAACACCGGCACGGCCAGGGCAGGTTGCTTAGCCTGCATCAGACGGTAGGCGAGCACGCGCAGCACGTGGCGGTTTTCCAGTTCCAGCTCGGCCAGGTTGGATAGAACGCGCAGGGCAAGGGCATCCTGGCCTTTCTGGAAGAGCAGATCGGCTACGTCCAGGTAGAAGGCGGTGCTGTTGGCGTAGGAATCGCGTTCGTCCAGGTAGACCGCATAGATGCGGTCCTTCGGCGCTTCGCGCAGGCGGCGGGCATAGGCGGAGTCCGGTTCCCAAGCCTGCAATGCGATGCTGATATCGCCCGAGTTACTGCCGTCCTTTTTGCTTTCTGCAATCTCTTCCTCGCTCAGGCGCGCGCCAGTAACCTGGATGCTGTCCAGGGTATTTGCGTCGGCGTAGCCGTCAGCAGCGGCAGCGGCAGCGACCGGCGGCGCAATACTGCGGGAAAGCATCGGCGCGTCCGCCATCGGCGCTGCCTCGGGATATGCGCCCGCCGCTGCCGCGACCGCCACCCGTTGCTTCCTTTCAGGTTCGCCTTTGGGCCAGCTCTTCTTCCACCACTCGATTTTCTGATCGAAGGCGGCGGCTACCTCATTGATGCGTCCTTTCTCCGAACTTGCCTTCTCGTTCGCCTGTTGCGACTTCAGTTCGGTATAAGCGGCCAGCAATTCCCCGGGCGGCACGATGTCATGTGCCACGTAGTCTTGTACCGTCTCCAGCACGATCAGCGAAGTCTCGGCGGTCACCATGCCGAACTGCTGGCCCAGACGGCGGATACCGGCGCGGTTGGTTTCCGGGTCAGTGGACAGGCCGTCGATCTGGTAACCGGCCCACAGCTGCGCGATGGGTCCATTGGCCACGGCTTCGCTCGCCTCCACGGGCAGCGCCAATGATTTTGTGCGACCTTGGCCGTCGCGGTACTGCAGCTGGAGCTCGCCGCCGTTGCCGCGCAGCCGTCCGGCGATACGGAACAGGCCATTGCGCGGCGTTGCCGATTCGTGCACCAGCGCTTCGCCGCCGACCAAAGTTTCGGAGAGCAAGCGCGGACGTTCTTCCAGCAAGGCCTTCTTCGCTGCGTCCAGGCCGGAAGCGCTGATGGCTATCAGGCTTCCCCCGCTGGCCTCGGACCATGCGCGCAAGCGCTGGCCATCGGCGTTGGCACCTGCCGCATGCAATGCGAAAAGACGCTGGTTGGCGTCGACCTTGGGGAAGGAATGCGTGCGGTAGTTATCGAGACCATCGCTGAAAAGCAGATACTCTCCGATACCGGCCTGCGGTTTCCAATCACTGAGGTTGCTGGCGCCATCGTAGATCGTGGCCAGCAGCGACTTCCTCAGTGCGGACCAGTCGCCGTCGTGCACGCTGAAATCTTCGGCCGCGTCGGCATGGTCGCGCAGACGCACCAACGAAACCTGGAGGGTGCCAGCGGCCTTGAAATAGGCGTCCAACACGGCCAGTTCACTGGCGATATCGCGCTTCCGTGCGGAAGCGGAGCTGTCCCACAGCAAGCCCATGCGCTTGGGCAAGGTGCGCGGTGCCGCGGTTTCTTCCACCGGGACTTCGGCGAGGAAATAGGTGCTGCCGTCAAATTCCTGCGCATAGACCTGCGGGCCTTCGGCCATAGGCAAATTGAGAGTCAGGTCACCGCTGCCTTTGAAACTGATACGGCGCACGTCCGCGACCCAACCCCTGCCCTTGCGCTTGAATTCGACGTCGCCCAACGCACCGACCGCCGCCGGTTTGCCGCCAAGACCCTGGGCAGCGATACGCAGCGAAAGCGCTTCCACGCCTGCGACATAGCCGAGCGGCAAGGACAGGCGCATGTCCTTGCCTGCGCGCGACAGGCTTTCGACATAGCGCAGCTGCACGCGGCGACTGCCGTGGGCGGGAATCGGAAAAATACGCAGCTTGAAGTGATTACCCGCGGTCTGCTCCAACAATGCCGGATCTACCCGTTTGCGTTCGATGGCCTCGAACACTTGCCGGCCCTTGGCCTTTTCCACAGGCACTGCAGGACGCAGCTTGCCTTCGAAATCCAGCGCGAAGCCGGTGACGCTCTGCCCATCGCGCAACGGGAAATCCAGATTGCCTTCCAGCGGCCGAGCATTCGGATTGAAAAACACCATCTCGACCGTGGTTTGGGCCAAGCCGCCCATCACCACCGTGTCGATATCCACCGAGCGCAGCGCGACCGGCGTCTCGGCGCCGCTCACCTGCAGCAAGGGCGGGATACGCGGTGCGGTGAGATTCTGCGCAGTGCCTAATACGGCGAAGGTTATGCAGGTGAAGCTTGCGATCCAGAGGAATACGGGCTTGGCGATCCTGCGCATGAGTTCCTGCTTGTTCTGGGATAGGTGAGCCGACAAACGTGCGGCGTCCGGAAACGGGGTTGATGGCCCATCGCAGTGATGAGCCATGCGAAGCCCGCCAGGCTCTACAGGGCCTCGCGGTGTTCTACGATCAACTGGATGGCATTGCCGCCACGGTAATCGTCGGGTACCAGGCGATACGCGATCCGCAGACGGGACTCTGGTTCTTGTTCCCGCCAGCCACCGAAGTGGATGGCATTGAGCGGCTCGCGGCGACCTTCTGTGCGCAGGACCAGCTTGAGATGGCGTTCGCCGACCACGCGCCAGTCGATCACTTCGAACACGCCATCGAAAAGCGGCTCGCCGTAGCCTTGCCCCCACGGCCCGCCGCTACGCAGTGCCTCGGCATTGGCCGCGATGAATTCTTCCGCCGACAGTTCGCCGTCGCTGAGCAATTCCGCATGCAGCATGGCCGGGTCCATCATCGCCTCGACCTGTTCGCGGAAGGCGGTCTGGAAACGGGCGAACCCGCTTTCTTCCAGGCTAAGCCCCGCCGCCATGGCGTGGCCGCCGAACTTGCCCATCAATCCGGGATGCACTGCATCCAGGTTGACCAGCGCATCGCGGATGTGGAAACCGGGAATCGACCGCGCCGATCCGCGCAGACTGCTGCCGCCGGGCTCCGAAGGCGCAAAGGCGATCACCGGACGGTGCAGCTTCTCCTTCATCTTCGACGCCACCAGGCCGACCACACCCGGATGCCATTCCGCATCGAACAGGCACACCGCTATCGGCGTTTGCAGATCGCCCTGGCTCTCGATCCGTTCCAGGGCGGCTTCGGCTTCATCGACCATCTGCTGCTGCACGCCGCGGCGCTCGGCATTGATGCCGTTCAATATCTGGGCGAGCTCATAGGCCTGGGCGGCGTCGTCGCTGAGCAGGCATTCGATGCCGATGGCCATGTCTTCCAGGCGCCCGGCAGCATTGAGCCTGGGCCCGATGGCGAAACCTATATCCGCAGCCGTCAGACGTGCGGCCTCGCGGCCAGACACTTCGATAAGTGCGCGCAGTCCGGCGCATCCTTGTCCTGCGCGCAACCGTCGCAGCCCGGCGCCGACCAGGGCGCGATTGTTGACGTCCAGCGGAACCAGGTCTGCGATGGTGCCCACGGCCACCAGATCGAGCAGCGTAGACAGGTCGGGCTCGCCCTGCGCAAGAGCGCCTTGTTCACGCATTCGCTTCCGCAATGCGAGCAGCACGTAGAACATCACCCCCACGCCGGCCAGCATTTTGCTGGGGAACGCGTCGCCGCGCAGGTTGGGATTGACGATGGCGTCGGCCGGCGGCAGCGACTCGCCAGGAAGATGATGATCGGTGACCAGCACTTTCCAACCCAGCGCTTTGGCCGCCGCGATACCTGCATGGCAGGCGATGCCGTGGTCGACGGTCACCAATAGGTCGGGCTCCAGCCCGGCAAGTTCGCCCACCAAAGCCGGCGACAGCCCATAGCCATGCACCATGCGGTTGGGCACTGCCGGGGTCACCCGCGTTGCACCGAGCATGCGCAATCCGCGCACGCCGACGGCGCAGGCGGTGGCACCGTCGCAGTCGAAGTCGCCGACCACGACGATGTGCAGGTTCGCCGCTATCGCATCGGCGAGCAAGGCGGTGGCTTCGGCCAGTCCACCCAGGGTTTCGGGCGACAGCAGTTGCGCCAACTTCGGCTGCGCTTGTTCCAGGTTGGCCGCTCCGCGACCGGCGTAGATGCGGCGCAGCAGTGGCGAAAGACTTTCCGGCCAACTTCCCGCCGCGTCGATCTGGCGCCGACGGATCCTTGGGGGTTGAGCCACGTTACAGTGTCGCCAGCGGCTTTCGCCAGAATCGCCAGCGCTGATCGCGGCGTAGTTGGAAAATCGCGCCATCCTCGAAGTCGAGGGTCAGCGATTGCAGCTCCCGCCTGCGCACCGCTTCCAGTAGCGGTTGCACGGCCTCGTGGGCGACCAGGGCCAGGTCGCGCAGATGGCGCAGGTCGACCAGCGCGTCGACTTCCTCTGCGTTGCCGGTCGTACCCGCCACTCCCGCAGCATCGGCCAATGCGCGCAGGACGATCTCGTTGCCTTTGACTTGCCTGTAATGCGTGCGCACGAAATCCGGCAGCGTGCCGGCGCCCCAGAACCAGAGGGAATTGACCGCCGGTTTACCAAGCGAAGCGCGCATGGCGTTCCAGGGATGGTTGTGCAGGACCACCTGGGTTTCGGTGAGCAATGCGCGCCAGCGGCGCCCCAGGTCGCCTTCGGGCAGGTGCGCGAAAAGGTCTTCGCCCAGCACTTCGTCAGGCGCGGCGAAGGCCGGCAATTTGGATTCGCGCGGAAGTCGCAGGTACCAGCGCGAAGGCCGCGGCGCATCCAGAGCGAACCCGGCATCACCGAACAACGGCCGCAAGGCGGGCAGCAACTGGGCGGTGTCCTCGGCAGTGAGCGCCAGCGCATCGCCATGCGAAAGCATCCGCGCCCCACCCATGTCCGGCGCAACATGCGCGGGGTCCACGCGCAGCCACGACGACTGGGCAGCGTCGCCAGCATCCAGTTGCCGGGTAAGCGCAGCGATGGGCCAGTGGTCCGGGATCAGCTGGAAATGGCGGCGCAGTTGTTCGCGCTCGCCTGCCCCGCCGCCTTGGCGATCGGCTTGCGCCAGCGCCTTGGCGAACTCCCCCGGCAACGGCCCCGCGAACCGCGAACGTGCGGGCAGCAGCAGCGTTGCCGATGCCATCGGTGGCTTCCGCTCAGCCTGCGTACGCGACGCTGACGATTTCGTACTCGCGCTGGCCGGCGGGCGCTTCGATGACCACCGAATCGCCTTCGTTCTTGCCGATCAGGGCGCGGGCCAGCGGCGAGGAAATCGCGATCATGGCCAGCTTGATGTCCGCTTCCAGGTCGCCGACGATCTGGTACTTCTTCTCTTCGTCGGTTTCCACGTCGGCCAGGGTCACGGTGGCGCCGAAGACCACGCGTGAACCCGCGTTGAGCTGGGCCACGTCGATGACTTCGGCGTGCGAAAGCTCGCCTTCCAGCTGCTTGATGCGGCCTTCGATGAAGCTCTGCTGCTCGCGCGCGGCATGGTACTCGGCGTTTTCCTTCAAATCGCCGTGGGCGCGCGCTTCGGAAATGGCGTTGATGATTTCCGGGCGCTTCACCGATTTCAGTTGATCCAGTTCTTCGCGCAACCGTTGCGCGCCTTTCAATGTCAGAGGGGCTCTCATTACCCTTGCAGCTCCTTGTGGAGTTCCTGCAGCGCCCAGACGGGGCCGGTGCCGCGGAACTCGAGTGAATGCACCAGCGCACGCGCGCCGGCGATGGTGGTGGAATAGGTCACGCGATGCTGGAGGGCCTCGCGCCGGATCGAGAACGAGTCGGAAATCGCCTGACGTCCTTCGGTGGTGTTGACGATATACACGATTTCGCCGTTCTTGATCAGGTCCACGATGTGCGGACGGCCTTCGACCACCTTGTTGATCTGTTCGCAGGCATGGCCGTTCTGCTGCAGCCAGGCGCAGGTGCCGCGGGTGGCGACCAGTGTGTAGCCGCGCTGGATCAGATCCTTGGCCACCGGCAGCACGCGGGATTTATCCGGGTCGCGCACCGACAGGAATACCTTGCCCACCGGCGGCGCTTTGATGCCGCCGGCCTCCTGCGCGCGCGCGAAGGCGGCGCCGAAATTGCGGCCCACGCCCATCACCTCGCCGGTGGAGCGCATCTCCGGGCCGAGGATGGGATCGACGCCCTGGAACTTGGCGAACGGGAAGATGGCTTCCTTGACCGAGTAGTAGTGCGGCACGATTTCCTTCACCGCGCCCTGCTCTGCCAGCGACTTGCCGGCCATGCAGCGGGCGGCGATCTTGGCCAGCGGCATGCCGGTGGCTTTGGAGACGAACGGCACCGTGCGCGAGGCGCGCGGATTCACTTCCAGCAGGAAAATGGTGTCGTCGCCGTCGTCGCTGGTCTGGATGGCGAACTGAGTGTTCATCAGGCCGACCACGTTGAGTGCCTTGGCCAGTTCCACCACCTGGCGGCGCAGTTCGGCCTGCGTTTTGGCGGACAGCGAATAAGGCGGCAGCGAGCATGACGAATCGCCGGAATGCACGCCAGCTTCCTCGATGTGCTCCATCACCCCGCCCACCAGTACCGCACCGGTACTGTCGGCGATGATGTCCACGTCCACTTCCACCGCGTTGTCCAGGAACCGGTCCAGCAGCACCGGGGAATCGTTGGAGACCTTGACCGCGTCGCGCACGTAGCGCGCCAGGTCGGATTCGCCGTAGACGATTTCCATGGCGCGGCCGCCGAGCACGTAGGACGGGCGCACCACCAGCGGATAGCCGATCTCGCGCGCCAGCACCAGCGCTTCCTGGTCGTTGCGGGCGATGCGGTTGGGCGGCTGCTTCAGTCCCAGTTTCTCGACCAGTTGCTGGAAGCGTTCGCGGTCCTCGGCCAGGTCAATGGAATCGGGCGAAGTACCGATCACCGGCACGCCGTTGGCTTCCAGCGCCTGCGCCAGCTTCAGCGGGGTCTGGCCGCCGTACTGCACGATCACGCCCTTGGGCTTCTCCAGTTCCACGATTTCCAGCACGTCCTCGAGCGTCAGCGGCTCGAAGTACAGGCGGTCGGAAGTGTCGTAGTCGGTGGAGACGGTTTCCGGATTGCAGTTGACCATGATGGTTTCGTAACCATCCTCGCGCAGCGCCAGTGCCGCGTGGACGCAGCAGTAGTCGAACTCGATGCCCTGGCCGATGCGGTTGGGCCCACCGCCCAGGATCATGATCTTGTCGCGGCTGGTGGGCTCGGCCTCGCACTCGTCCTCGTAGGTCGAATACAGGTAGGCGGTGCTGGTGGAGAACTCCGCCGCGCAGGAATCGACGCGCTTGTAGACCGGCTTGATCTTGAGCGTGCGGCGCAGATTGCGTACTGCGCCTTCGTCGGTGTTGGCCAATTGGGCCAGACGCGCATCGGAGAAGCCGGCGCGCTTGAGCTTGCGCAGACGCGCCGCATCCAGCGATCCGAGGCCTGCGGAGGCAAGCTGTTTTTCTTCTGCGATGATTTCCTCGATCTGGTCCAGGAACCAGGGATCGATGAACGACAGCGCGTGCACGTCTTCCACGCTCATGCCGGCGCGGAAAGCATCGGCGACATAGAACAGGCGTTCCGGGCCGGGCTCCTTCATCTCGCGACGCAGCGTGGCCAGATCGTCGGTGTTGGTCAGGTCCAATCCTGTCGGGTCCAGGCCCACCTTGCCGGTTTCCAACCCGCGCAACGCCTTCTGCAGCGATTCCTGGAAGGTGCGGCCCATCGCCATCACCTCGCCCACCGACTTCATCTGCGTGGTCAGGCGCGCGTCGGCGGCGGGGAATTTTTCGAAGGCGAAGCGCGGGATCTTGGTGACCACGTAGTCGATCGCCGGCTCGAACGAAGCCGGGGTCAGACCACCGGTGATTTCGTTGCGCAGTTCGTCCAGCGTGTAGCCCACGGCGAGCTTGGCCGCGACCTTGGCGATCGGGAAGCCGGTGGCCTTGGAAGCCAGCGCCGACGACCGCGACACGCGCGGGTTCATTTCTATCACCACCACGCGGCCGGTCTGCGCATTGATGCCGAACTGCACGTTGGAGCCGCCGGTGTCCACGCCGATCTTGCGCAACACGGCAATGGAAGCATCACGCAGGCGCTGGTATTCCTTGTCGGTCAGGGTCTGCGCCGGGGCCACGGTGATGGAGTCGCCGGTGTGCACGCCCATCGGGTCCAGGTTCTCGATGGAACAGACGATGATGCAGTTGTCCGCGGTGTCGCGGACCACTTCCATCTCGAACTCCTTCCAGCCCAGCACGGATTCTTCCACCAGCACTTCGCTGGTCGGTGAGAGTTCCAGACCGCGGTTGACGATGTCGATGAGTTCTTCGCGGTTGTAGGCGATGCCGCCGCCGCTGCCGCCCAGGGTGAAGCTGGGACGGATGATGGTGGGATAGCCAACCCGTGTCTGGATGTCGAGCGCCTGTTCCAGCGAGCGCGCGACTTCGGCCTTCGGGCATTCCAACCCGATCTCGGCCATGGCCACGCGGAACAGTTCGCGGTCTTCGGCCATCATGATCGCTTCGCGCTTGGCGCCGATCAGTTCGACGCCGTACTTTTCCAGCACGCCGTTGTCGGCCAGATCCAGCGCGCAATTGAGCGCGGTCTGTCCGCCCATGGTGGGTAGCAGCGCATCGGGTTTTTCCTTGGCGATGATCTTCTCGACCATCTGCCAGGTGATGGGCTCGATGTAGACCGCGTCGGCCATTTCCGGGTCGGTCATGATGGTGGCCGGATTGCTGTTGACCAGCACCACCCGGTAGCCCTCATCGCGCAGTGCCTTGCAGGCTTGCGCGCCCGAATAATCGAACTCGCAGGCTTGCCCGATGACGATGGGGCCTGCGCCGATGATCAGGATGGTTTTCAGGTCGCTACGTTTGGGCATTTCGTCCTCAGTAAAGTCGTTCCCGCCACGCGTCGGGCGCGCGCCAGGTGATCTGGTCGGGCGATCGTGCGTCGACCGTCCCGTTGTGGATGGCGGCAAGCACCGCTTGCTGCATCGAAGTCCAACTGGTGGCGCTGGCGCCTATTCGCGCACCGATCATGTTGTTGTGCGCGTCCATCGCACGATCGGGGCGCTCTTGCACGTCGCGCTCCATCGCCCGCGTCACCCAGTCCACGCAACGCGGCGAACTGGTATAGGCGACGATGGCGCTGGCCAGCGTGTGGCGATAAGCATCGCCCGGACCGTCGCGTCCACCCGGCAGGTCGGAGCCCAGGCACCGCGTATACACCGCGCCGAATACGAAGACCGGATACGCTCCCAACAACACGCCAACGACGATCAGGCGGCGCGACCACCGCTTGAACGCCGGATTGGCGAACCAACGTTTCATCCAGCCTGCATCGACACAATGAAACGATCGAACAACGGGCTTACATCGCGCGGCCCCGGCGAAGCTTCCGGATGCCCCTGAAACGAGAACGCCGGCGCATCGGTGAGCTCGATGCCCTGATTGGTCCCGTCAAACAACGAGCGATGGGTCACGCGCACGTTGGCCGGCAGCGTTGTTTCGTCGACCGCGAAGCCGTGGTTCTGCGAAGTGATCATCACCCGGCCGCTGTCGAGGTCCTGCACCGGATGATTGGCGCCATGGTGACCGTGGCCCATCTTCAGAGTCTTGGCGCCGGCCGCGAGCGCCAGCAGCTGGTGGCCCAAGCAGATGCCGAAGGTGGGAATCTTCTTCGCGACGAATTCACGGATCGCGGCAATCGCATAATCGCAAGGCTCCGGATCGCCCGGGCCATTGGACAGGAACACGCCGTCTGGCTTGAGCGCCAGCGCGTCGGCTGCGGAGGTCTGCGCAGGCACCACGGTGACCTCGCAGCCGCGTTCGGCCAGCATGCGCAGGATGTTCAACTTGACGCCGAAATCGTAGGCGACGACCTTGAATTTGGCCGGTGCGCTGACGGGAATGCCCGTATCCAGATCCAGTTGCCCGTCTTTCCAGGGATAACTCCGGGTGGTGGAAACCACCTTCGCCAGGTCCATGCCTTTCAGGCCGGGAAACTTGCGCGAAGCTTCCAGCGCCTTTTCGACATCGATCTCGCCAGCCATCAACGCGCCGTTCTGCGAACCGCGGTCGCGCAGGATGCGGGTCAACTTGCGGGTGTCGATACCTGCAATAGCCACCACGTTGCGCTGCGCGAGCCACTCGGGCAGCGCCTGCTGGTTGCGCCAGTTGCTGGGTCGGCGCGGCACGTCGCGCACGATCAGGCCGGCGGACCAGACCTGGCGCGCTTCGTCGTCCTGGTCGGTGCAGCCGGTGTTACCAATGTGGGGATAGGTCAGAGTGACCAGTTGGCGGGCGTACGAGGGATCGGTAAGGACTTCCTGATAGCCGGTCATGGCGGTGTTGAACACCACCTCGCCGGCAGAAAGGCCGCTCGCGCCTACGGATTCGCCCTCGAATACGGTGCCGTCTTCGAGTACGAGGATTGCGGGTTGGGTCACTGGGCTCGCCTTGGGGGTGAAGGAACCCTGTCCCTCCAACTTGCGGCTGCAAGAAACCGCGAACTCGGTATTTCTCCGGTCCGTGGCGGTGGGAATCAGGCGAGCGAGAATTGTACGGGCGCGGGGTCCCGGGCGCCAGTCGTTTTTTCAGGAACCGGGTGAAACCGGCGCATGTCTGGCGCTCAGTCCAGCAAATCCCGGACCCGGTAGGCTCCAGCGGGCTTGCCGGCGATGCGCGAGGCCGCATGCAAGGCGCCACGGGCGAAAATGTCGCGGTTGCCAGCCCGGTGCACCAACTCCAGGCGTTCGCCCAGACCGGTGAATTGGACCGTATGTTCACCCACGATATCCCCGGCACGCAGGCTGGCGTAGTTGACCTTGGTGCCGTTGACGGTCGCAGCTTCGCCCAGAGTCAGGGCGGTGCCGGAAGGCGCATCCTTCTTCTGGCTGTGGTGGGCTTCGACCACATCGCAATCCCAGCCCGGCAAAGCCGCCGCGGCGCGCTCGACCAGTTCGGTCAGTACCGCTACGCCCAGGCTGAAATTGGAAGCCCAGACCAATGGGATCGTTTTTGCCGCTTCGGCCAGCGCATTGCGCTGCGCATCGCTCAAGCCGGTGGTTCCCGAAACGAGCGCCGCGCCACGACTGACGCATAGATCGAGCACTGGGTCGAACCCCTCGGGCAGGCTGAAATCGATGGCGACGTCGAAGGCGGGAACGCCTGACAGTTCCTTGGCTGCGAAAAAAGGCACGCCGTCGATTACCCGTTGCGCGGGCGATTTACGGGTGACGGCAGCCACCACCTGGCAATCACCCTGTTCCGCGCACAAACGCAGCAGAGCTTCGCCCATGCGCCCGGAAGCGCCGTGAATCAGCAATCGTATCGGTTCGCTCATGCCGCTCGGCCCGGTCCGGGGTTCGGCTTAAGCCGCTGCGGGTTGCGCAAGCGCAGCGATTTCGGCCTTCAGCAACGCGCCGAGCGTCTGCATGCCGATCTCGATCTTCTCCGCAGGCACGGTGACGAAGGAAAGACGCAGCGTGTTCGCCTGCGGATCGACCGCATAGAACGGCGCGCCGGGTACGAAAGCCACGTTCTGTTCGATGGCCTTGGCCAGCAGCGCGCCGCTGTCCACGCCCTCGGGCAAGTTGACCCAGATGAACATGCCGCCGGCCGGCTGGTTCCAGCTCGTTTCCGCGGGGAAATAGCGGTCCAGCGCGGCCAGCATCAACTCGCACTGCTTCGCATACAGGGTGCGGATGGTGGGAATGTGGGCGTCCAGGAACCCGTCCTGCACGGCTTCATACACGATGCGCTGCGAGAACGACGGCGTATGCAGATCCGCCGCCTGCTTGGCCTGCACCAGCTTGCCGTGCAGTTCTTCCGGCGCGACCACGAAGCCCAGGCGCAGGCCCGGGGCCAGCACCTTGGAGAACGAGCCCATGTAGATCACGTTCTCCGGCGCCATCGACAGCAGGCTGGGGAGCGCATCACCGCTATAGCAGAGTTCGCCGTATGGATCGTCCTCGACCACCGGTACGCCGGCGGCGATGGCTTTTTCCAGCAGCGCCTTGCGGCGCTCCAGCGGCAGGCGGCGCCCGGTGGGATTCTGGAAATTGGGCAGGCAGTACATGAAGCGAGCGCCCGCCAACTGCTCGGCGGTCAACGCATCGGTGACGATGCCCTGTTCGTCGGTCTGCATGGCCGAGAACGCCGGCTGGAACAGCGAGAACGCCTGCAGTGCGCCCAGGTAGCTGGGGGTTTCCACCAGTACCTTGCTGCCTTCGTCGATCAGCACCTTGCCCAGCAGATCCAGGCCCTGCTGCGAGCCGGTGGTGATCAGCACCTGGCTGGGACGGATGGTCGCGCCGTTCTGGCTCAGCCGTGCGGCGACCCATTCGCGCAATGGCGTATAGCCCTCGGTGGGGCCGTACTGCAGCGCGGCTTGCGGGGCTTCGTCCAGCACCTTGGTGCAGGCCCAGCGCATGCGTTCGATGGGGAAGGTATCCGGCGACGGCAGGCCGCCAGCGAAGGAAATGACCTCCGGGCGCTCGGTCACTTTCAGGATTTCACGGATCGCCGAGCTGGTGAGGCCCTGGGCGCGCTTGGAGATCTGGATTGAGGTAGTCATGCAGGCAAGTTTACCGATTAGCGGTGAAGGATGCCGAACAGGCGCCTGGTTGGCCTGTTGCCGATCAACCATATCGGGCGCAGCGATCCCCTCGAGCCATGGCTGCATCGATTCTTTTGGTGCGTTCGCCGTTGGTTTCGTACCGGGGGCGGCCGATTTTGATGTCCTGTTTTGCCGCCCATTCCGGAAATTCGTTCCGCAGGCTTTCGACATATCGGCGGCGCGACGCCCGGTCGTAGGTAACGCCATTGTTTGGAATATGGATGCGGTTGAGCGCTGCGTCATCCACGGCATGCGCCGTTGCCGTCGGGTCTGGCAACTCGAAGGAATCAAGCCCCTTGCCTCGCAGCAGGCGCACGGGAATTTCCTCGCCTGGAAACCGAGGATCGAAAGTGAAGACTGCGATCGGATCGCCCTGATATTCACGATTGATGTCGGAGCGCAGCAATCCGGATTGGATACGCGGGTCCACTCTACCCACGCCCAGGTAGGCGATCCGATTGCGTACAAGAAGAAAGCGGACAGAGCTGTAGGTGGCGCTGAAGCTAACGAGCTTGTCGGAATAGTCATAACGCTGCTCCGCCGACAACCAGCGATACGGCGTTTCCATGATCAGTTCGCGCCAGGAGAACGATCGGCCGCCATTGGTCGAGAGCATCAGGCGTAGACCGATTCCGCTGTCCTCTTTCCCGCCTACGTTGAACCACGTCTTTACCAACCCCTTGTCGGCGAAGACCAGGATATCCGGGTCTTCGAATTGGTAATGGCGCGGAAGCAGCCCGTGCGTCACGCCGCTTTCATAGCCGTCGAACATCCCCGGCAAGCCGAAAGAGGCATAGGGGCACTCAGGGTCGGCACTGGGATCCAATGGGCTATCGACGCCGCGCGCGGCATCAACGAACCACATTCGCTGCGACCTGCTGCCCGTATCCACCAGTTCAATGTCGACACGACGATCGGTGTCCAGGCGATAAAGCGGCACGCGTGGCGAAGTAAGAGGGTGGTCCCGCACATACGCTGCTTCAGCACGCAAGTTCGACGAGATGCCAGCACACCCTGTCACGCAGGCGCTAACGACGAAACACGCAACCCATCCGAATCCATTCATTTCCGCACCCTTGCGCCATATCGACAGCGACCAGTTCAAGCCGCATCAGATCGGGTCTAGCAGCCGGGCACAACGCAAGCTGGTCATCCGCGCCGCTACTTCTAGGTACAACTCCGACTAGGACGTCATCCGGTCCCAGAACGACTTGACCCCATCCAGGAACGTCGCCGACTTGGGCGAATGCCTGCGTGCGTCCTCGCCGGTGAAGGTCGCTTCGAACTTCTCCATCAGCTCGCGCTGTTCGGTAGTCAGGTTGACCGGCGTTTCCACCGCCACGCGGCAGAACAGATCGCCGGTGCTGCGGCTGCGCACGGACTTGACGCCCTTGCCGCGCAGGCGGAACAGCTTGCCGGTCTGGGTTTCGGCGGGAATGCGGATTTCCGCCTCGCCATCCAGGGTCGGCACACGCACCGTGTCGCCGAGCGCGGCCTGGGAGATGCGGATGGGCACTTCGCAGTGCAGGTCGTCGCCGTCGCGTTGGAAGATATCGTGCTCACGCACGCGCACTTCCACGTACAGATCGCCCGGCGGAGTGCCGACAGGGCCGGCTTCGCCTTCGCCGGCAAGGCGGATGCGGTCGCCGTTGTCCACGCCGGCGGGAATTTTCACCGACAGGACTTTTTCTTCTTCCACCCGGCCGGCGCCATGGCAGGTTTTGCAGGGATTGCGGATGATCTGACCACGACCGCCGCAATGCGGGCAGGCCTGTTGCATCGCGAAGATGCCGCGCTGCATGCGCACCTGGCCGCGACCGCCGCAGGTGCTGCAGGTTTCGGTCTTGCCGTCTTCCGAACCGGAGCCATGGCAAGGTTCGCACGCGGCAAGCGTTGGAATCTCGATGCGCTTTTCGATGCCGGCGACCGCTTCTTCCAGGTCCAGCTCCATCACGTAGCCGACATCGGCACCGCGACGTGCGGCGCGCGCGCCACCGCCTCCTCCGAAGATATTGCCGAAGATGTCGCCGAAGATGTCGCCCATGTCGGCCGGGTTGGGCCCCGCGCCGCCGCCGCCCATCCCGTGCTCGAACGCGGCGTGCCCATGCTGGTCGTACATGCGGCGCTTGCCGCCGTCGGACAGCACTTCGTAGGCTTCCTTGCATTCCTTGAACGCGGCTTCCGCGGCGGAGTCGCCGGGATTGCGGTCGGGGTGGTGCTTCATCGCGCAGCGACGGTAAGCCTTTTTCAGCTCTTCTTCGCTGGCGTTGCGGGCCACGCCCAGGACTTCGTAGTAGTCGCGCTTGCTCATGGATTGATCGGGGGCCAGGTTTCAGGAATCGGATAACAAGATGGAGCGAGGCACAACGCCCCGCCCCATCCGATCTGCGGAATCACGATCGTTACCCGATCACTTCTTCTCGTCTTCTTTCACTTCGGTGAATTCGGCGTCGACCACGTCTTCGCCCGCGTTCTGCGCGGAAGGCTCGCCGCCCTCGCCCGCCTGTCCGGCGGCTGCGACTGCCGCGTACAAAGCTTGGCCCGCCTCTTCCAGATTCTTGGTTTTGGCTTCGATTTGCGTTTTGTCGTCGCCCTTCATCGCCGTTTCCAGGTCAGAAAGCGCGGCTTCGACATTGCCGATCACGCTGCCGTCGACCTTGCTGCCATGCTCGGTGATGGCGGTGCGGGTGGCGTGGATCAGGCCGTCGGCCTGGTTGCGCGCCTGCACCAGCTCGTGGAACTTCTGGTCCTCTTCGCGGTGCGCTTCGGCGTCGGCCACCATCTGCGCGATTTCTGCTTCGGACAAGCCCGAACCGGACTTGATTTCGACCTTCTGTTCCTTGTTGGTCTTCTTGTCCTTGGCGCTGACGTGGATGATGCCGTTGGCGTCGATGTCGAAGGACACTTCCACCTGCGGCAGGCCACGCGGAGCCGGCTCGATGCCGGACAGGTCGAACTTGGCCATCGACTTGTTGAAGCGGGCCTGCTCGCGCTCGCCCTGCAGCACGTGCACGGTCACCGCGGACTGGTTGTCCTCGGCGGTGCTGAAGGTCTGCGAAGCCTTGGTGGGAATGGTGGTGTTCTTTTCGATGATCTTGGTGAACACGCCGCCCAGGGTTTCGATGCCCAGGCTCAACGGGGTCACGTCCAGCAGCAGCACGTCCTTGACGTCGCCGCCCAGCACGCCGCCCTGGATCGCGGCGCCCAAGGCGACGGCTTCATCCGGGTTGACGTCCTTGCGCGGCTCCTTGCCGAAGAACTCGGTCACTGCCGCCTGCACCTTGGGCATGCGGGTCTGGCCGCCGACCAGGATCACCTCGCCGATGTCGCTGGTGCGCAGGCCGGCATCGTTCATGGCGATGCGGCACGGCTCGATGGTCTTCTTGATCAGGTCTTCCACCAACGCTTCCAGCTTGGCGCGGGTCAGCTTGATGTTGAGGTGCTTGGGACCGGAAGCGTCCGCGGTGACGTACGGCAGGTTCACTTCGGTCTGCTGCGAGGACGACAGCTCGATCTTGGCGCGCTCGGCCGCGTCCTTCAGGCGCTGCAGGGCCAATGGATCCTTGCGCAGGTCGATGCCCTGGTCCTTCTGGAATTCTTCCACCAGATAATCGATGACGCGCTTGTCGAAGTCTTCGCCGCCCAGGAAGGTGTCGCCGTTGGTGGCCAGCACTTCGAACTGCTTCTCGCCGTCGACGTTGGCGATTTCGATCACCGACACGTCGAAGGTGCCGCCGCCCAGGTCATAGACCACGATCTTGCGGTCGCCGCCGTCCTTGTCCAGGCCGTAGGCCAGCGCGGCTGCGGTGGGTTCGTTGATGATGCGCTTGACGTCCAGGCCGGCGATCTTGCCCGCGTCCTTGGTGGCCTGGCGCTGGCTGTCGTTGAAATAGGCCGGCACGGTGATCACGGCTTCGGTAACGGTTTCGCCCAGGTAGGCTTCGGCCGTCTTCTTCATCTTTTCCAGGATGCGCGCGGAGATTTCCTGCGCCGACAGCTTCTTGCCGTCCGAGGTGGTGACCCAGGCATCGCCGTTGTCGTGCTGGACGATGCCGTAGGAAACCAGGCCGATGTCCTTCTGCACTTCGGCGTCGGTGAACTTGCGGCCGATCAGGCGCTTCACCGCGTAGAAGGTGTTCTTGGGGTTGGTGACGGCCTGGCGCTTGGCCGAGGCGCCCACCAGCACTTCGCCGTCCTTGGTGTAGGCGACGATGGAGGGCGTGGTGCGGTCGCCTTCCGAATTTTCGATGACGCGGGCTTTGCCGCCGTCCATGATCGCCACGCACGAGTTGGTCGTGCCCAGGTCGATGCCGATGATCTTGCCCATGTTGCTTGCTCCCTAAAGGTCTGTCTTTGGCCGGCCATGCGCCGGGTTATGGATGGAATGTGGGGTCCGGCGTGGAACATTCAAGCCGGAAGGGGTTGTAGGAGCGGCCCATGGCCGCGAGCTTTTCATTCAGCCGAGCCAAGAGCTCGCGGCCATGGGCCGCTCCTACAGGTACCGGTCAGTCGTGTTTGGCTACGACCACCAGCGCCGGCCGCAGCAGGCGGTCGTTGAGCAGGTAGCCCTTCTGGAACACCTGCACCACGCTGTCCGGCGCGGCGCCCGGCGCCTCGACGTGGCTGACGGCCTGGTGGTATTCCGGGTTGAATGCCTCGCCGGTGGGATCGATCATGCTCAAGCCGTTGTCTGCGGCGACTTTCAACAACTGACGGAAGGTCAGCTCCAGGCCGTCGTGCAACGGACCGGGCTCCTTGCCCGCCGCCGCCAGCCCCGCATCCAGGCTGTCAAAGACCGGCAGCAGGTCCGACAGCAGCCGCTCGTTGGCGAACTTGCGCAGTTGCTCCAGGTCGCGGCTCACGCGCTTGCGCTGGTTTTCCAGGTCGGCGCGTTCGCGCAGCACATCGGCGCGGGTCTGTTCCAGTTCGGCGCGCAGATGCTCTACTTCATTGGCCAGCTGGCTTTCGAGATTGTTTTCCTCGCCTTCGGGGATGTCATCGGGCGCGGAATCGGATTGGTTTTGGCTGTGGGTCATGCGGGCTTCCGTGGCGGGCCGCCCCGGTAACGGGCGGCGTAAGACGAACCTATGGGGCCGGCGCTTCCGGATTCAAGGCTGGAAAGCCCCTCTCCCCTCGGGAGAGGGGTTGGGGTGAGGGTACGGCGGAAGGGCGGAGTCACAGATCGCGGCAGCCGAGCAGCATCCGCAAAACCGCTTGTTGCTGGGTTCTTGCAAAAACGGTAGTTCGTCACTTCGCCGTACCCTCATCCGCCCTTCGGGCACCTTCTCCCGAAGGAGAAGGGACAAAGCATCACTGCGCCGGCGTATCCATGGCCGCGCCCAGCGCATCGGCGGCGGCCTGGACCACCGGAATCACTCTTTCGTATGCCATCCGGGTGGGCCCGATCACTCCCAGCACGCCCAGTACCTGCCCGCCGGCGATATACGGCGCGGTCACCACCGAGACCCCATCCAACGGGGCCAGGCCGGTTTCCTCGCCAATGAAGATACGCACGCCCGGGGCCTGCAGGGTGCGCTCCAGCAACTGCAGGATCTCGCGCTTGCGGGCGAAGGTTTCGAACAACTCGCGCAACCGGTCCAGGTCCGACAGATCCTGCACGCCGATAAGCCGGGTCTGCCCGGTGAGCACCATATCGTCGCTCGCAGGGACGAAGGCATGTTCGGCCAGCTCCACGGTATGCGCCAGCAACCCTTCCATCTCGGATTGGGCGTTGCGCAGATCTCGCAGCAAGGTCGCGCGGATATCCGACAGTGGCCGGCCTGCGAAATTGGAATTCAGGTAGTTGGCGACCCGTTCCAGTTCGGAGGGGTCATAAGCGCGGCGCGGCTCGATGACCCGGTTCTGCACATCGTTGTCGGCGAACACCAGGATCGCCAGCACCCGGCGCCCGTCCAGCGGCACGAAGTCGATGTGGCGGAAGGCGAACTGCTCCCGCTTGGGGGCGCTGACCACGCCGACGAAATGGGTCATTGCCGAGAGCAGCTCCGAAGCGTTCCCCAGGAGCGCCTGAGTGCCGACACCCGCAGGAAGCTCCGAACGCAGGCGTGCCACTTCGCCTTCGCCCAGCGGCTTCATCTGCACCAGGCTGTCCACGAACATACGGTAGCCCTGCGCGGTGGGTATGCGCCCGGCCGAGGTGTGCGGCGAGGCCAGCAGGCCGAGCTCTTCCAGGTCGCCCAGGATGTTGCGAATGGTCGCGGCGCTGACATCCAGACCGGCATGCCGGGCCAGCGTCTGCGAACCCACAGGCTCGCCATCGCGGATATAGCGCGAGATCAGCGTGCGCAGCAGGTGGCGGGCGCGGATGTCGAGATCGGCGGGGCGTGCGGACATGGCGGATAGGCTGCTCTTGAAAGCCGTCCCCTTCAAGGGGGAGGGGCCTGCCTCGGACTTGATCCGGAGTTGGGCGGGGATGGTGTTGCTTGTGATCGAGATTAACTTCATCGGAGGGGAACACCATCCCCATCCCGGCCTTCCCCTTGAAGGGGAAGGAGAAAATAGTCCGTCTCAGAGATTGCGCCGCATGCCTCTACAATGCGCAGCCATGCTCAGACACCTCGCCCTCAAGGATTTCGCCGTCGTCCGTTCCGCCGAACTGGAGTTCGGCCCGGGCATGACCGTGATTTCGGGCGAAACAGGCGCAGGCAAGTCCTTGCTGGTGGATGCCCTGGGGTTTCTTTCCGGCCTGCGCGCCGATAGCGGCGTGGTGCGCCACGGCGCCGAACGCGCCGAACTTTCCGCCGAGTTCGGCCTGGACGACGCCTCGCCCGCTCTGGCCTGGCTGCGCGACAACGAACTGGACGACGGCAAGGACTGCCAGCTACGCCGGGTAATCCGTGCCGATGGCGGCTCGCGTGCCTTCATCAACGGCCGCAGCGTCACCCTGGCGCAGCTCACCGAGCTGGCCGGCCTGCTCGTGGAAATCCATGGCCAGCACGAACATCAGGCGCTGCTGTCGCGCCACAGCCAGCTGGAACTGCTGGACGCCTATGCGCGCAACGAATCCGAGCGGGCCGTCGTCCGCAACGCCGCGCAAGCCTGGAGCGCTTTGCTGCACGAGCGCGACGCCCTCTCCCAGCAAGGCGACGTGTCGGACCGCATCAATTACCTCGAGCATCAATTCAAGGAACTGGAGCGCGAAGAGCTGGCCGCGGCGGCCATCGAAGCGCTGTCCGCCAACCATCGCCGCCAGGCCAACGCCTCGGGTCTCATTGACGCCTGCAATGCCGCATTCGCGCGTCTGGCGGGCGAAGAAACGCCTTCGGTTTCCAGACAATTGCAGCAGACCCGCAGCGAGCTGGCGCGCATGGCCGAGCACGAGCCGCGCCTGGGTGAAGTCGATGCGCTGCTGGAAAGCGCCAATATCCAATTGGACGAAGCGCTGGTGGTGCTGGACAAGGTGCGTGACGACCTGGACGCCGACCCGGCGCAATTCATGGAGCTGGAACGCAAGCTCACCCGTATCCACGACCTGGCCCGCAAACACCGGGTCGCACCGGAGCAACTTGACGCGCGCCGCGATGCCATCGCTGCGGAACTGGACGGTCTGCGCGGGGCCGGTGAACGCCTGCTCGGCCTGAATACCGAAATCGCTGCGGCCGCCGCCACCTGGCGCGATGCCGCTGCGAAGCTGAGCAAGACCCGCCAGAGATCCGCGGACAAACTCGCCAAGGCGACTGCTGCACTGATCGCCGAACTCGGCATGGGCGGGGGCCGTTTCGAGATCGCGCTCGAAGCCAACGAAACCGAGCGCGCCGACCCGCTGGGTGGCGAGCGGGTGGAATTCCTGGTCTCGGCCAATGCCGGCCAGCCCCCGCGCGCCCTGCGCAAGGTGGCTTCAGGCGGAGAGCTCTCGCGCATCTCGCTGGCCATCGAAGTGGCGGCGCTGGGGCTGGATGCGGTGCCGACCATGGTCTTCGACGAAGTGGATTCGGGCATCGGCGGCGCGGTTTCGGACATCGTCGGGCAGAAACTGCGCGCGCTGGGCGAGAAACGCCAGGTCCTGTGCGTCACCCATCTGCCGCAAGTCGCGGCGCAGGGCCACGCGCACTACCGCGTCAGCAAGGCGCCAGTGGACGGCATGACCCAGAGTTCGGTGGAGCTGCTGGGCGCCAAAGACCGCGAAGAAGAACTCGCCCGCATGCTGGGCGGCGTGGAAGTGAGCAAGGAAGCGCGTGCGGCGGCGAAGCGCCTGTTGAGCGACGTGGCGTAGGGCGGGTTTTAACCCGCCATTGCCATGCATAAACCTCGCCTCGGCATGTAGCGAAATGGCCGTCGCGGTAGAAAGCGCGGACCGGCTTATTGCCGTCGCAATGTGGAAGATGGCAATGGCGGGTTAAAACCCGCCCTACGTCAACGCTTCTTTCTGACGTAAAGCACCAGCGAATGCTCTTCGATCTCGTAGCCGTGCTGGGCGGCGATCTTCGACTGCAGTGTCTCGATCTCCTCGCTGGAGAATTCGATGACCTTGCCGGTATCGATGTCGACCATGTGGTCGTGGTGTTGCCCGCGGTCCAGCTCATAGACCGCTTGCCCGCCTTCGAAGTTGTGCTTGAGCACCAGACCTGCGGCTTCGAACTGGGTCAGTACCCGATAAACCGTCGCCAGGCCGATTTCATCGCCATGGTCCAGCAGATGCCGGTAGATGTCCTCGGCGGTCATATGCCGGGGCTTGCTCTGTTCCAGCAGCTCCAGGATGCGCATCCGCGGATGCGTCACCTTCAATCCGACTTTGCGTAGATCCTGCGATTCCATAGCCTCTCCGTTCATTGGCGGTTTAGCGCCAGCTGCCTTGGGCTGGGTTGCGGCGGCCGTCGGAAGTGTATCATCGCCCGGTCATCTCCCTGTCGAAACGCGGTGCCCTTCCCGATGCGTAAATTCCTGTTGATCGCCGCCGTGACCTTCGCTGTCTCCGGTTGCGGCATCCTGTACAAACAGCCGATCTACCAGGGCAACCTGATCGAGAAGAGCAATGCCGACCAGCTGGCCGTGGGCCAGAGCAAGCAGCAGGTCGTCGCCCTGCTCGGCACGCCGTCCATCGCCGATCCCTTCCATGCGCAGCGCTGGGACTACACCGCCGCCGAGCGTACCAACCGCCGCGGTACCAACGAGATCAAGAACCTCACCGTTTATTTCGACGGCGACGTGGTTACGAAGTGGGAAGGCGAATACTTCCCGGAAAACGATGTGCAGCTAGCCAAGGACGTGCGCAAGTTCGGCCCCAACCTGGCCAAGGAAAAGAAGAAGGGCGGTTCCCGCCGCTGATCCTCAGCGTCCGGTTTTTTTTGACGCACGCCGGCGGCGCGCGTCCTTGGGGTCGATCTGCAGCGGCCTCAACAATTCAATACGGTCGCCTTCGCGCAATAGGGTCGATGCTTCCGCATTGACGCCGAAGATCGCGTAACCGTCCACGTTCTCGAGCTGCGTCCAGCCCGCCTTCTCCAGGGCCTGCTGCAGGGTGGCGTTTTCGGGCAATTCCACCGATACGGCCTGATGCCGGCGCGGCCATGCCATGACCAGCTCGACCTTCATCATTCGCCCCGGTCGGCGACCCGCACAAAATCGTCCACCATGCGGTCCGCCAGCCCCTGGAATCCCAGCGCGATGGCCGGGCCCAGCAAGCGGTTGTTGGGGTCGAATTCCAGCGTCAGGGTGACTTTGCTCGCGCATTCGTCCAGCGCGTGGAATTCCCAGCGGCCGTGCAATTTTCGGAACGGGCCATCGACCAGGTTCATGTCGATGCTGTGCGGGCGATCCAGCGTGTTTTCGGTGGTGAACCAGGTGCTCAAGGCGCCCAGCCCCAGATCCAGCCGCGCGACCAGCCGGTCGGGAGCCGATTCGATCAGCTCGGCGGCGCTGCACCAGTCGAAACGCCGCGGATAGGCGGCCACGTCGTTGACCAGCTCGAACATGCGGGTGGTGGAGTGCTCGACCAGAGCGCTGCGGCGTATGGTTTGCATGCGTTGACGGGGCTCGGTATGGGCTGGGCTCGCTTGCACTTCCCCCATCGGCGACAATAGCGCCATGGCGAAGAAACCCGGCAAGGATAAAGCAAACAGCACTGGCACGATTGCGCAGAACAAGCGCGCACGCCACGAATACCATCTCGAGGAACACTACGAGGCGGGCATGGCGTTGCAGGGCTGGGAAATGAAAGCGATCCGTGCCGGCCGCGCCAACATTACCGAAGCCTATGCGGTGGTCCGCAACGGCGAGCTGTTCCTGTTCGGCGCGCAGATCACGCCCTTGATCCAAGCCTCGACCCATGTGGTCGCCGACGACCGCCGCACCCGCAAGCTGCTGCTGCACAAGCGCGAGATCGATGTGCTGATAGGCAAGGTAGAGCGCGACGGCTACACCATCGTGCCCACCTCGCTTTATTGGAAGGGCAACAAGGTCAAGGCCGGCATCTCCCTGGCCAAGGGCAAGCAGACCCACGACAAGCGCGAAGCCAGCAAGGACCGCGACTGGGCGCGCGACAAACAGCGCGTGATGCGCCGCCACAACCGCGACGCCTGACCTTCCTGTGGGAGCGGGCCCTGCCCGCGACAAGTTTCCCGGTAACGCCAGTCGCGGGCAGGGCCCGCTCCTACAGATGTTCTATGTGGAGGCCAGCATCTGGATCATGTTGGGAATGCCCTTGCCCTGCATGTAGGGGTCGCGGCCGATATCGGTGCAGTGGCCCAGCACGATCTGTTTGACCCGATCGGGGAAGCCGATGAACTCGCGTCGTACCGACAGAAAGCCCGCGATCAGTCCGGACACATGGGGCGCCGCCATGCTGGTGCCGCTCATCTCGACCATCCACGTGCTCGGATCGGACGCCTTGAAACCGTAGTGCGCCGAAATGATTTTTTCGCCGGGCGCCACCACATCGGGCTTGTGCCGGCCATCGGCGGTAGGCCCCCGCGAGGAGAAATAGGAAACGCCGTAACTGTGCGGGTTGCCCTTGTGCACCGAACCCACCGCGATCGCGTCCTCCAGGTTGGCGGGGTCGCCGATGGTCATGTCCATGTTGGCCGGGTACGACTCGCCATCGTTCTGCACCAGCCAGGCCAGGCCTTCGTTGCCCGCTGCCAACACCACCACCACGCCCTGCCGCCACAAACGCCGCAGTTCGTTGCATAGCGGCGTGAAGCCGCAGCCGTAGCTTTCCGCATCGAAGTACCCGCCCAGGCTCAGGTTCATGCCGTGGATGACCAGTTCCCCGGCGTGATCGTTGATGTCGGCCACTTGTTGCACCGCCTTGATGATCCACGAATCGCGGCCGTTGCCGTCATCGTCCAGCACCTTGAAGCCGTACAGCTGCGCCAGCGGAGCGATGCCGGCGAAATCCACCTTTTCCTTGCCCTCGCCGGGCACCGGAGCGCTGCATTGCCCTGCGATCACTCCCGCCACATGGGTGCCATGGCCGTTGCGGTCCAATTTGCTGAAGGCCACGCCGTCGGCGCGCAGCAATTTCTTCGGCTTGCCGCGCACGGTGCAATCCCATTGCGCCACTACCACATCGCGTTTGCCCCTCTCGTAGAAATGCGGATGTCCGGCCGCGATACCGGTATCCAGCACCGCCCAGCCGATCTTCTGCCCCAGCGCGCGGTAAGCGCTCTGCGCGGCGTCGGCCTGGATCACGCTGCGCGACTGGTTAAGCAACGCGCGCTTGCCCGCATCGCGCCAAAGACGCTTGAAACTCAGGGCCTGATAGTCGTTGCGCAGCGATTCGATTTCGAAACGGGTCAGCTTGGCCGAAACGAAACGCTGCAGACCGTCCTCCAGATAGATTTCGTCGTCCAATGCCTCGCTCTTGAGCTTCGTCGTCTCCGAAGCCAGACCGCGTATGCGCGCAAGCAGCGCGGCGCGCGCAGCCTCGCGCCCGCCCTCCCCGGCCGGCAGTTTGTCGAGTTCTATCAGGACTTCATGGCGGTGCTCGGCGCCGTTGGCTTCCAGCCGATCGGACAGATCCTTGATGAGCACGGTATTGGAAACCGGTTGATCGAAGCCCACGCCCACCACTTCGCGCACCTTGGCGCGCACATGCAGATTGGAAAGATAGCCGGAACCCGAATGCGGGTTGCGCGGACTGTCCGTATTGACGTCGGCGCCCTGCAGGTTGGAGAAGCGCTGTCCGGGATTCTCGATGTCGTCGGTCAGGTTGCCGTCCAACGCGACCGGATCCTGGCGGTCGGCGACGTTGTACCAATGGCGCACGCAGGGCGGGAACGGCAGTTTCTTTTTCCCGATCGACCGCTTGAACATGCTGCGGACGCTGGGCAGGCCCAGCGGCGAGCCGATGGTGACGAATAACGCCACGTCGTATTTGGCTGGGTCGAGTTTGCGCAGCACTTCATAGGCGATCATCGAGCCCTGGCTGTGGGCCACCACCACGAACGGCCCGCCGCCGGATTCCATACGGTCCAGCAGACTGCGTTCCATGACCGCGCGCCGTTGCTTGTCGAAGAAGAAATCGTGCACGTCCTGCAGCAACGCGGCGGAGATCAGCTTGAGCAGGATTTCGTTGACTTTATCGAACAGCCCGCGCTTGCCGGGACCGCGTTGCGGCGTCCCGGTAGCGCCCATCTCATCGAGCATGGCGTGGAGCATTTCGCTTTCGGCCGGCGTAGCGGCCAGCGCATCGGCCAGTTCCCCCAGGTCGCGGCGGCTGGGGGCAACGCCCAGCGCACTCAATACCCGTTGCTCGGCCTGATTGATGGTGGGGCCCTGGTCGCGGTCGCCGCAGGTGCCGGGCTCCGGAGTCGGATAGCGATCGCGATTGACCCAGTACGCCAGCCGCGTCCGCTCGCCCATGCCGCGCCCGAACAGCGCTTTGTCCCACTGACAGCGCAGCACCTCGGCCGTGGGCTTGTTGCCGATGCCATGTATGTAGATGACGGTCTTGGCTTCGCCCTGGGCGGCAGCCATGAAGCCGGACTGCTGCAAGGCGTCGGACTTGGCGGCCATGGGAGACGCTGTCTTGCGGGGCTTGGCAGGCGCCCTGCCCGCGTTCTTGGCCGCCTTTCCCGCAGCGGCGACGCCGCGAGACGAAGGGGGCCGTTTGCCGCCTTTTTTCGTTGCCATTTGAAATTCTCCGCACTTCCATGGGGAAACGCACTCCCGCCGGGCGCGGGGCCAAGGCATGGAAGGCGATGAAGCGATGCTAACCAGCGTCTGTCGCGGAAGTTGTGACCCGGGTCCATCGCCCCTACACTGGGGACATCAGCAATGTCTGATTCCCGGGGATGCACTGGCTTCGACGGGGGTTGCGAAATTGCCTGGTGCATGCCGAGGGGGCGACTTTCCTCGTTAATCCAGTAGCAAACTTCTAGTTGCCAACGACGACAACTACGCTCTCGCCGCTTAAGGCGTAAGCCCCGAACCCACTTGTGCCCGTGCTCGTGGATGTAGGGTCATTATCACGGAACCGGCTGTGACGGCTGCCTGTCAGTCACGGCTTAACCAAAACAGGCTGGTCACCGGGTGCGCTTTGCGTGCCGTGCTGCCCGGGGGCGAGATCTAACGGAACGCTAAGCATGTAGTACCGGGGATGGAGTGCCTTCGGACGCGGGTTCGATTCCCGCCATCTCCACCATCTTCAAGCGAAAGCCGGAACCGCGAGGTTCCGGCTTTTCGTTTTTCGTCCATCGACAATCTCGCCGCGCTTCGATGCTCAGCCCAGCGGCAGAATTGCCGGCAGCTGCGGTTCCCAGTCCGGCGCTTCGCCGAAGCGCTCGCTCAGAAAATCGAGGAACGAACGCACCAGAGCCGGCATTTGCCGGCGAGAAGCGTAGACCGCGTAGATGCCCATGGGCGGCACTTCGTAGTCCGGCAGGACCGCCACCAGTTCGCCGCTGCGGATAAGCGACGCCAATTGATAGGTCGGCAGCATGGCGATACCCGCATCGGCACGTACCGCCTGCAACAGCACGCTGGCCTCGTTGGCGCTGATACTGCCGCCGACCGCCACCGCGATATCCCGTCCATTGCGCCGCAGCTGCCACAGGCTCTTGCCGACGAAATGGTGGGTAAGGCAGTTGTGCCGAACCAGATCCTCTGGTCGCTGCGGAGTGCCATGGGCCGCCAGATAGGCCGGGGTGGCGCACAGCAGCGAACGGCAAACCGACAACCTTCGCGCGATCAAGCTGGGATCCAGCTCATGGGTGATGCGGATGGCCAAGTCGATGCGTTCTTCGATCAGGTTGACGGTACGGTCCACCATCAGCATGTCGATCCTGACACTGGGAAAGCGGGCGACATAGCCGGCCACCGCTGTCGCCAGCTGGCTTTGTCCGAATGATGTGCTGCAGGTGATACGCAACTGGCCGTGCGGCGGCGCATCGGCGCTTTCGCCAACCGCTGTCTGCAAGTCCTCGCCCAGTTCCAGCAAGCGGCGGCAGCGCTCCAGTGCCTGCTCTCCGGCCGAGGTCAGATTGATGCGTCGGGTCGTGCGATGGAACAAGCGCGCGCCCAACCAGTCCTCCAGTTCTGCCAGATAGCGAGTGACCATCGCCCGCGACATATCCAATGCGTCGGCCGCCGCAGTCAGGCTGCCGCGTTCGGCAACTTCGACGAAGACGGTCATTGCGGTCATCCGGTCCATTATTTGATCGATATACGCAACAAATAAAGTACTTATACGGGGTTTTTCGTCCGATTTCAGGTCATTACAGTGCTCCCATTCCCCGAATCTGGAGCCCACCATGAAAATCGCCCTCGTCGCCGCCACCGGCAAAATAGGCCGCCAGATCGCCCAGCAAGCGATCAGCCGTGGCCACGAAGTCACCGCCATCGTCCGGCGCGATACCGACCTGCCGCCGGAACTGGCCGGCGCCCATCTGGTTATCGCGCCACTGGACGATCACGACGCACTGGTGGCGGCTATCCAGGGCAACGACGTATTGGCCAGCGCCTACGGCCCGGCGCCGGGCGCCGAGGCCACTCTCAGCGAGGTTGCCGAAGATCTGATCGCCGCAGCGCTGGAGGCGGGCATCCGACGCCTGGTCGTCGTCGGCGGCGCAGGCAGTCTGGAAGTTGCGCCCGGCGTGCAACTGGTCGATACACCCAATTTCCCGGCGGCTTACAAGGCGGTTGCGCTCGCTCATCGCGATGCGCTCAAGCGCTATCAGACCGCCGATCTGGACTGGACCTTCTATTCGCCCGCCGCGGAAATCGGTCCGGGCGAAAAGCGCGGCGTCTTCCGCAGCCAGGCCAACGCATTCCTGGCCAATGCCGAAGGCAAGAGCGCTATCAGCCATGCCGATTACGCCGACGCCTTCGTCGATGAAATCGAGCAACCCAAATATCCGAAGAACATCGCCACTGTCGCGTACTGAAGGAGCCAGCTCCATCGCAGCCAGTTCCGTCGCAGCCAGCCCATCGCAGCAAGTCAAAACTCGCTCCATCCCCTCCTCATCCACGAAGGAACGAACATGAATTCGCATGCCCTGCCCCTCGCCTGCACCGCAGTCCTTGCTTTGATGCTCGGCGCATGCAATCGCCAGGCGCCTCCCGCGCCCACTCCGACAACGGAAGCCACCGCCCAGGCCACGCAAACCGTCGAACCGGCCACCCAACCGCTGACGACCGAGGTCTACAACCCCGGTGAGGAAGCGATCTTCGCAGTGACTTCGGTGCTGGTCAGCGGCGCAAAGGATGCCGTCCTGATCGACGCACAGTTCTCCACCCTGGATGCACAGAAAGTGGCGGATCTGATCAAGGCTTCGGGCAAACGACTGACTACGGTCTACATCAGCCATAGCGATCCGGATTACTACTTCGGCCTGGAAACGCTGAAGCAGTCGTTCCCGGAGGCGAAGATTCTGGCCACTCCGCAAACCATCGCGCACATCAAGGAAACCAGCGCGGGCAAACTGGCCTATTGGGGCCCGATACTCGGCGCCGGTGCGCCGAAGCAGGTGATCGTCCCCGAGCCGTTGCAAGGCAATAGCCTGAGCCTGGAAGGTCAGGAGCTGCAGGTCATCGGCCTGGACGGTCCCACCCCGGAGCGCAGCTTCGTCTGGATCCCGTCGATCAAAACCGTGGCCGGCGGCATTTCCGTCATGGCGGGAGAACACGTATGGATGGCCGATACGCAAACGCCGCAGTCGCACGCCGATTGGCTGGCCACGCTGGCCAGGATCGAATCGCTGCAGCCGGCACGGGTGATTCCTGGCCACTTCGCCCCGGACGTGCCGCAGGATCTGGAAGCGGTGCGTTTCACCGGCGATTACATCAAGACCTACGACGTGGAAACCGCCAAGGCCAAAGATTCCGCAGGGTTGATCGCAGCGATGAAGCAGCGCTACCCCACGCTCGGCGCACTACCCTCGCTGGAGTTGAGCGCGAAGGTAAGCAAGGGCGAAATGAAATGGCCGTGAGCGTTGCGTAGGCAGTGGCTGCCGCTTGATGAGCCAACGACAGGAACGGGCTGCTTTCTTTGCGGCCCGTTCTTTTTCGCAGGGGCGTCTCCGCACGTTTAGAATTCGGCGACACCGTCCGGAGATAACGATGAACCCCCGCTCCGAAATGCAGAAAATGCTGGCCGGCGAGCTCTACGACGCGGGCGATACCGAAATACAGACCGCGCAAACCGCCGCCAAGCACTGGATGGCGCGTTACAACGCCGCGGCGGATCAGCCTTCCTCGTTTCGCCGCGAGTTGCTGCGCGAGCGCTTGGCGGCCGTGGGCGATGGTGCGGTCATCCGCCCGCCGTTCCATTGCGACTACGGGTTCAACATCCGCCTGGGCGCCGGCGTATTTCTCAATTTCAATTGCGTGATTCTGGATGTAGTAGCGGTGACCATCGGCGCCAAAACCCAGATCGCGCCCGGCGTACAGATACTGACCGCCGACCACCCGCGCGATCCCGAAACCCGACGCACAGGGCTGGAATTCGGCCGTCCGGTGCATATCGGCGAGAACGTCTGGATAGGAGCCGGCGCGCTGATCCTGCCGGGCGTGACGATCGGTGACGATGCCTTGATCGGTGCGGGCAGCGTGGTGACGCGCGACGTGGCTGCTGGCGCCACGGTGTTCGGCAATCCGGCGAGAGCGAAACCGCAATAAAAAACGGGCCGCTTGAGCGGCCCGTTTGTCGCTGAAGGCGAACGCTGCGGCTTACGAACGCAGCGGCAATACGCGGATTTCGACCCGGCGGTTCAAGGCGCGGCCCGAATCGGTGTCGTTGCTGGCCACCGGCTGTGTTTCGCCGAAGCCCACGATCTCGAAACGCTCGCGCACCAGTCCCTTGCCGATCAGGTAATTGCCGACCGAATTGGCGCGTTGCACCGACAGGGTCTGGTTGGCCGCATCGCTGCCCACGCTGTCGGTATGGCCGGAAACCTCGACGATGGTCTGGTTGTACTGCGCCAAGGTGTTGGCGACGTTGTCGAGCGCCGGATAGAACTGCGGCTTCAGATTGGCCTTGCCGAAATCGAAGGTGACTCCATCGGGAAGATTGAGCTTGATGACATCGCCATCGCGGCTGACCTCGATTCCCGTCCCTGCGGTCTGGCGGCGCAGCTCGGCTTCCTGGCGATCCTGATAAGCGCCGACGGCGCCGCCGGCAAGGCCGCCCACGCCCACGCCGACCAGTGCGCGCTGACGCCGCTCGGTGGCGTTGCCGCCGCTCAGCAAGCCGGCCACCGCGCCGATGCCTGCGCCGATCAGCGCTGCATTGCGGGTGCGGTTGGGGTCGTTGGGGTCGTTGGTCTGCCCGGTGTAGGTGGCGCAGCCACCCAGGGTAAGGGTGGCGATAAGCGCAACTGCAGTGGCCTTGATTGCGTAGGTCTTCATTCGACTTCTCCTGTCATGAGGGACCATGTCCCCTGGGTGGTTCAGAATCGGCAAGCTACCTAGCTTGGGATGTCTGTCAGCTAAAGACAGGTGAAGAAGACGCAAACAAAAGGTAATTCGTTCAGCTTGACGCGGCGGTCAGCGCCGCCGCCGCGTCCGAGTCCAGGCTCTTGTCCCAGTTGCCCATCAGCGCCAGGTACAGCAGCTTCTCGAACTCGGGACCGAAACGCTGGATCACCGCGTCCGGATCGGGCACCAGCTTGGCATCAGCGATCAAACCGAAATGCACCAGGTTGTTGTAGCTCATGATGGAAATGCCAATGCCGATCGAACCGGTCTGCGGTACCCAGAACATCATTTCCCGCATCTTGCAGCCACCCAGATACAGCGGCTGCTGCGGGCCTGGAACATTGGTCGCCACAGCCGTGGCCTTGCGGCTGAAAAGCTCCAGCGCAATACCCTGCACCGCGGTCGGAGCCATGCCAAGTGCTGCAAGAAGTCCAAATGCAACAATAGCTTGCCTTGAATTCTTCAAGTCATTCATGCATTTGGCGACGCGCTCCACCCGCCGAATCGGGTTGTCTTCCCCGACCGGAAGCTCAAGGAATACCAGGCCGAAGTGATTGCCCAACTTCTTGGCGTGCTCCAGCGGGCGCAGATTCACCGGCACCGTGGCCCGCAAAGTCACTCCGTCCAGGTTTTCGCCGCGTTCGATCATGTAGCTGCGCAGCGCGCCGGCGGCGGCCGCCATCAATACGTCGTTGACCGTGCAGTCGCAGGCGCGACCGACGGCCTTCACTTCGTCCAGATCGAGCGGTTCTGCCCAGGCCACGCGCTTGCTCACACCCAGCTTGCCGCGAAGCATGGTGGGCGGATCGTCGGATAGCGCAAGCGCCGATAACAGCTCGCGACCGATCTCGCCGCCCTCCTTGGCCAGCATGGTGGCCAGGGTCGGGTCGCGATACATCTCCATGCCCTTGTCCAGCACCTTGCCGCCGATCTTCATGTAGCGATCCATGGCGCCGACGCGGCGCACCACTTCGGCACCGTCCTGCTTCAGCCAGGCGGCGCGCAAGTCGCTGCTTTTCTCGGGCTTGCGCGTGGTGTCGGTCAGCGACAGCAGCACCTGCACCAGGGCGATGCCGTCGGCGTAGCTGTGATGGATACGGCTGACCAGGGCCGAACCGCCACCGTATTTCTCCACCAGATGGAATTGCCAAAGCGGTTTCGACTTATCTAATGGCGTGGACGCCATCTGGCTGACGAAGCGCTCGAAGGCCTTTTTCTCGGACTTCTTGTCGCTGCGGCCCGGCAGCGCGGTCATGCGCACGTGCCAGTCCAGATCGAAGTGCTCGTCTTCCAGCCAGGCCGCGCCGGCGGGCGTGTCCACCGCCTTCTGCAGAAACCGCGGATAGGCCAAGAAGCGCTTCCTGACCAGTTTCTTCAGCGTTTCGAGCGTCATCGGCTCGTCCAGCATCAGCACGCCGGTGATCATCATCGGGTTGGTAGGGCGTTCCATGCGCAGCCATGCCGTATCGACCCGCGACATGGGCTCCTTGCGCGGCTTGCGCGGCGCTTTCGTCGTTGCCATCGTTTTCTCCTCTCCGCGCCGAGTGAAGCATGCGGCGGCGAAGGGCGTCAACGCGGTTCGGAAGTTGGACCTATGGCGGGAAGCGCTATGCGCCGGCGGCAGCGTCCACAAAGTACTCGCGTGGGATGCGCTGGTTGAGGCCGGTCAGGATTTCGTACGGAATGGTGCCTGCGGCCTGGGCCACTGCTTCGCAGTCGATCATCGCTTCGCCCTGCCGCCCGATGAGCACGACTTCGTCGCCGTTGTAGGCGGTGCCGGCCGGTCCGATGTCGACCATGAACTGGTCCATGCAGATGCGGCCGATGATCGGATGGCGCTGCCCACGCACCAGCACCTGCCCGCGCGAGGACAACGCCCGCGGATAACCGTCGCCGTAACCGATGGGCAGCGTGATCACACGCGTATCCGCCGTGGCGGTCCAGGTAGCACCGTAGCTCACCGTGCGGCCCGCCTTGACCACCTTGAAGTAGACCACGCTGGACACCAGCGACAGCGCCGGTTTCAACGCCACCATTGCGCGCGACGCCGGGTCCGGCATCACCCCGTACAGCGCGATGCCGGGGCGCACCATGTCCAGCCAGGTTTCGGGGAAATGCAGCACGCCGCCGGAATTGGCCAGGTGGCGCAGCGGCATCGGCGCACCGATCCGCTCGAAGTGCGAGCAGGCGGTCAGAAAACGTTGCAACTGCTCGGTAGTCATGGCCGAGGAAGGATCGTCGGAACAGGCGAGATGCGAATAGACGCCCTTGACCGTGCACCAGCGCGAAGCCACCGCCGCTTCGATGAAGGCCCCCGCGCTCTCGCTGTGCACGCCGATGCGTTCCATGCCGGTATCGATCTTCAGATGGATCACCGCCTTGCGACCGATGGATTGGGCGGCCTGTTCCACTTGGCGAAGCTTGTCGATCGAAGAGACGGTCACTTCCAGATCGTGGATAAGGAATTGGGTTACCTGCGGCGCATGAATGCCGCCCAGCACCAGGATCGGTGCTTTCACTCCCGCCCGGCGCAAAGCCAGACCTTCTTCCACGAAGGCGACGCCCAATTGGGCGATGCCCTGCGCCTCCAGGTGCAGGGCAACCGGCACCAGGCCATGCCCATAGGCATTAGCCTTGACGATGCCCATGACGGGCACACCGGTGTGCCCGTGCAGCGTCCGCAGGTTATGCGTCAACGCATCGAGGTCCACGCGGATGCGCGTGGGGCGGTCGCTGGCTTCGGCGCGAGACGAGTTGGATTGACCGGGCACGGCGGTCGGAGATGGGTCGGACATCGCCAGATTGTAGCCGCCCCTGCCGGTCGTCGGCGCCGCCAGTGGCCTGCACCCTCGCCGGATTCCGTATCGATAAGGATACCCACGGCGCGCCGGGATCGATGATGGACACCATGCTTAGCCCCGACAACTCTGTCTACCGTATTCTCTATTTCGAAGAGATATATCCGAGCCGGGCCGCTGAGGAACAGGCCGAGAAAAGCAAACTCGCCGCTTTCGGCACGCTGGCCCGGCTCAATCCATTGAACCGTCCGAAAGCCGAAACCGTGAAGCTGTCCAAGTGGGAGCTGCGCTACGAACCGTTCTGGCACCTGGTCGCGCGTCGCGAAATCGACTACCTGCACGAAGCGGTGTATCCGGTGCAGATCACCAACCCCTATGCGCGCAAGGTCGAGATCGCCGGCAGCGCCTTCGAGATCATCCCCAACAGCGGCAGCAAACCGCGCATCGATGTGCAGCTGCAGGAATTCTGCCATCGAAAGATCGATGCCGTGATCCATCAGGACGGGCTCAAGCGCGGCATAAAGCCGGCCAAGCTGCAGGGCTACATCGACCGCTACAAGGCGACCGAGCGGGTCCAGCTGGACGTCGACGGCACCCTTCCGCCGCAGCTGCCGTTCAACGCCGCGGTGCAGATCGTGAAGGCGAAACTGGCCGCCGAACCCATCGATGCGCATTCGATCCAGAGCGACACGGTGGAGTTCACCACCGCACATCTGTACTTCCGACCGGTATTCGCCTTCGAATACAACTGGAACAACAAGCTGGGCGTGATCGAGATCGACGGCTTGACCGGCGAGGTGATCGAGAACGGGGAATGGTTCCGTGAGAAAGTGGACATCGTGATGTCGCGGGAGATGATGTTCGAGCTGGGCGCGGAAGTCGCTTCGGCAGTGGTGCCGGGCAGCGGCTATGCGGTGAAGCTGCTCAACAAAGTGACGCAGGAGAAGCCGAAGACCGTCCTGTAGGGCGGGCATTGCCCGCCGCGAACGTCACTTGCACCCCGGCGGCGGACAATGCCCGCCCTACTCGAAGCTTCCGACCGCGTCGTGCGCCAGATTATCGAAGCGCGTGTACTCGCCGAAGAACTTCAGCTTGATCGAGCCGGTGGGGCCGTTACGTTGCTTACCGATGATGACTTCGGCCAGACCCTTATCCGCCGAGTCCTTGTGGTAGTACTCGTCGCGGTAGATGAAGATGATGACGTCGGCATCCTGCTCGATGGCGCCCGATTCGCGCAGGTCGGCCATCACCGGGCGCTTGTCTGTGCGGGTTTCCAGCGAGCGGTTGAGCTGGGACAGCGCGATCACCGGTACGTTGAGCTCTTTGGCCAGGCCCTTGAGAGAGCGAGATATCTCGGAGATCTCGGTGGCGCGGTTTTCGCTGTTGCCAGGCACCGCCATCAACTGCAGGTAGTCGATCACGATCAGGCCCAGATCATGCTCGCGCTTGAGGCGGCGCGCCTTCGAACGCAGCACGTCGGGCGACAGTCCCGGCGTGTCATCGATGAAAATCTTGGTTTCCTTGAGCATGCGGATGGCGCTGGTGACCCGGCTCCAGTCCTCGTCCTCCAGCTGGCCAGTGCGCAAGCGCGTGGCGTTGACCCGGCCATTCGAGGAAATCAGGCGTAAGGCCAGCTGCGAGGCCGACATTTCCATCGAGAACACGGCCACGGCCTTCTTCGACTTGATCGCCGCGTATTCGGCGATGTTCAACGCCAGCGTGGTCTTGCCCATGGCCGGACGCGCAGCAAGGATCAGCAGGTCGGTGGGCTGCAGGCCGGCGGTCATTTCGTCGAAATCGTGGTAGCCGGTGGGCAGACCGGTGATGCTGCCGCCGTTCTCGAAACGGTTCTGCAGCACTTCGAACGCGTCCTTCAATGCGGTGTTGACCGCGGTGAAGTCGGTGCGCCCGCGCGCGCCGGCTTCGGCGATGGCGAAGACTTCCTGTTCGGCCTTGGCCAGCAGTTCGGCGCTGTCGCGTCCGTCGGGCTGGAAGCCATCGTTGATGATGGCCGTGCCGACCTCGATCAGCTGCCGCATCACCGCTTTGTCGCGCACGATCTCCGCATAGGCCACGATGTTGGCGGCCGAAGGCGTAGTGGTGGCCAGTTCCACCAGATAGGCGCCGCCGGCGACCTGTTCGATCTGCCCCTGCGACTCGAACCACTCGCCCAGGGTCACCGCGTCGTAGGGACGGCTCTTTTCCGCCAGCTCGCTGATGGCGCGATAGATGAGCTGGTGGTCGCGACGGTAGAAGTCGACGTCGTTGAGCTTGTCGTTGATGCGGTCGTAGGCTTCCGGCGCCAGCATCAGTCCGCCCAGCACCGCCTGCTCAGCCTCGATGGAATGCGGCGGCACGCGCAGTTGTTCGATGCGCGCGTCGTGCTGGTCGTAGCGGAAGCCTGGGCGTGCGGACATGGGTGCGGTGGATTCCTGTGCGGATCTTGCGATGCTGCGGATGCTTGCGTGATCGGCCATCGTAGGTGCTCCGCCTGTGTGCTCGCGATGGCACAACCTGTGGATAAGTACGATTGCTTGATAAACCCTTGCGATCTCACCGATTGCGACAGCGAGGATCCCCTTGCCTTGCCTACCCCTTGTAGGAGCGCCCCCTGGGCGCGAGCTCTTGCTTTTTGAATTGGAGACAGAAGCGAAGAGCTCGCGCCCAGGGGGCGCTCCTACAGTGTGGAAACGAAACGGGCGCCTTTCGGCGCCCGTCGCGGCATTGCTGTCGATCAGGCTCAGACGTCGGCGATGACGATGACCTTGACCGTGGTTTCCACGTCGGCGTGCAGATGCACCACCACGTCGTACTCGCCGATGTGGCGGAACGCGCCTTCGCCGAGGATCACTTCGCTCTTCTCCAGCGGGTAGCCCGCCTTGGTGAAGGCTTCGGCGATGTCGCGCGGGCCGACCGAACCGAACAGCTTGCCTTCGGTAGCGGCGTTGGCGCTGATGGTGACGCTGGCGCCTTCCAGCTTGGCGCGGCGGCCTTCGGCTTCGTCATGGATCGACTTGGCTTTGGCTTCGTAGTCGGCGCGCTTGGCTTCGAACTCGGCGACGTTGGCGGCAGTGGCCGGCACGGCCTTGCCCTGCGGCACCAGGTAGTTGCGGCCATAGCCCGGCTTCACGTCGACCTTGTCGCCGAGCACGCCCAGGTTGGTCACTTTCTGCAGGAGGATCAGTTGCATGGTATTGCTCCGTATTCGTTAGCGGGATTCAACCCGCAGCGGTGGGCTGTCCGAATGACAGTTCGTTGAAGCCCTCCCCTTCAAGGGGAGGGTTGGGTGGGGATGGTGTCGCCAGTAATCGGACTTTTGCGTCGCGGAGGGGATAACCATCCCCATCCCGGTCTTCCCCTTGAAGGGGAAGGAGAACTCAATTGTCGTGGCTGTCGGTATACGGGATCAGCGCCAGGAAACGCGAGCGCTTGACTGCGGTCTGCAGCTGGCGCTGGTAGCGCGACTTGGTGCCGGTCACGCGGCTGGGGACGATCTTGCCGGTTTCGGTCAGGTACTGGCGCAGGGTGTTGAGATCCTTGTAGTCGATCTCTTTCACGCCTTCGGCGGTGAACTTGCAGAACTTGCGGCGACGGAAGAACTTGGACATGAGGGTGCTCCTTAGGCGGCTTCGGCAGTGTCGGAATCGGTATCGACGGCGGCTTCGACAACCTCGCCCTCGTCGTCATCGCGACGGCGACGCTCGCCACGCTCGGGCTTGTCGCCCTTCTCGTCCTTGCTCTTCATGATGATCGACATCTCGGTGTCGGCTTCATCGCGCTTCATGATCAGGTGGCGCAGCACCGCATCGTTGAAGCGGAAGCTTTCGGTCAGTTCGGCCAGGATCGCCTGTTCAACTTCGATGTTGAACAGCACGTAATGGGCCTTGACCAGGTTCTGGATGGGGTAAGCCAGCTGACGGCGGCCCCAGTCTTCCAGACGGTGGATCTTGCCGCCGCCGTTTTCAACCAGCGTCTTGTAACGCTCGATCATGGCGGGGACTTGCTCGCTCTGGTCGGGATGGACCAGGAACACGACTTCATAATGACGCATCGTTGTATACCTTTCGGATGATGGCCGGCTTCCCTGAAGAAGCACGACCGGACAGCCCCCCGACCGTCCCCCAAACATGGGAATGAAAGACGCGGTGGGGCAAGGATTCCTGCAGGACAAGCCCGCAGGAAGCCGGAAATTATGTCAGCTCAATGACTTAGCTGCAAGCGGCAAGGCTATTTGGCGGCCTTTCGAGCGGCTATCCAGGCATCGATGTGCTTCTCCAGGGCCTCCAGCGGCACCGAGCCGGTTTCCAGCACGGCATCGTTGTACTCGCGCAGGTCGAACTTCGGCCCCAGCTCGCGCTTGGCCTTGGCCCGCAGCTCGGAGATCTTCATCTGCCCGATTTTGTAGGCCAGGGCCTGGCCCGGCGTGCCGATATAGCGGTCGATCTCGTTGACTATGTCCTGGTCGGTCTTGGCCGCGTTGTCCTTGAAATAGGCGATGGCCCGCTCCCGGCTCCAACCCTTGGCGTGCATGCCGGTGTCCACCACCAGACGCACCGCGCGCCACATTTCATAGACCAGCTGGCCGAAATGGTCGTAGGGGTCGTCGTACAGGCCCATTTCGTACCCCAGTTGCTCCGCGTAAAGGCCCCAGCCCTCGCCATAGGCGACGAAATAGGCGGTGCGGCGGAACATCGGCGCATCCGGGATCTCCAGCCCCCGCGCGAACTGGAAATGATGGCCAGGCACCGCTTCGTGCAGGGACAAGGGGACCATTTCCCAGGTCGGCCGCACCTCGGGCTTGTACAGGTTGACGTAGTAATAACCGGGCCGGGTGCCGTCCGAAGCGCCCGGCTGGTAATAGGCGGTGGTGGTGTCGGGGGCGATGTTGTCCGGGATCGGCCGCACACCGTACGGCAGGCGCGGGATGGTCTTGAACACCTTCACCAGTTCCGGGTCGATGCGCTTGGATAGCGCCCGATAAGCGGTCAGCAGCTCATCAGGCGTCTTGTGGAAGAACTTCGGGTCGCTGCGCAGGTAAGCGAAGAATTCAGCCAGCGTGCCCTTGAAGCCGGCCTGCGCCTTCACCTTCTCCATTTCCGCGCGAATGCGCGCCACTTCTTTCAGGCCGATGGCGTGGATCTGGTCGGCGGTCAGGTTGGTGGTCGTGTAGTAGCGGGCCAGGAAATCGTAATAGGCCTTGCCGTCCGGCAGCTCGGTCGCAGCGATCGACTCACGGGTCTTGGGCAGGTATTCGTCGTTGAAGTACGTCTGCAGCTTGCGGTAAGCGGGAACCACCTCTCTGGCGATGACGCGCTTGGCTTCCGCCTGCAGCTTGTCGCGGTCCGCCTGGGAGATGCCATCGGGGAACTTCAGGAACGGCTTGTAGAAGGCGCTCTTGGCCGGGTCGTCCACCACCTGCCCTGCGATCTGCGCCGGCACGCGCTGCATCAGCACGCGCGGCGGCAGGTTGCCCGCCTTCACCCCTTCCTGCATCAGGGCGATGACCTGGTCCAGGGTCTTGGGCAGCGCCTGCAACCGCTTCAGCCAGTCCTGGTAATCCTTGACGGTGGCGAACGGCAGCACCTCGGCGATCCCGTCGGCGGTCTGCGGTCCACCCTGGTGACTGATCGGTTGCTGGTATTCGTGGAATTTCTGCCGCTCGATGCTGCGCTGCAGGTTCCATTCAAAGGTGTCGTAATCCAGTTGGTCGGCCGCCGACAAGGTCTTGCGGTCGATCGCGCGCAGTTTTTCCAACGCCGCGCGATCTTCTTCTTGCCGGGTGGCGATGGCCGACAGGCTGAAGTCGGTCCAGCGGTCGTTGAAGCGGGGATCGCCGTTATAGCTGGCGTTCTCGGGGCTTTCGCGCAGGCCGCGCTCCCATTCATCGGCGAACAGCTTGTGCAAGGTGGGGTTCTGGGCGCTGGTTTGGGCGTGCGCGGGTAGAACGGTGGCAAGCATCAACGCTGCCAGCAACAGGGGACGAAACATGGGGCACTCCGGATTCGGCGAATCGGGAGCTTAATACGGAGAGGTCAGGTCGGTGGGAGTGCCATTGGTCGCACTCGCCGCACTGCGGTGCCCTCAGGCCAGATCGGCTTCGGTAGTGAAGCTTTCGCCGCATCCGCACTCGGCGGTGGCGTTGGGATTGCGGAACAGGAAGGTTTCGCTGAGGCCCTGTTTGCCGAAATCGATCTCGGTGCCGTCGACGAGGGACAGGCTGTCGGCGTCGACGAAGATCTTCACGCCCTCTTGCTCAAACACGGTGTCGTCCTGGCGCTGGTCGCGGGCCAGATCGGCCACGTGCCCCCAGCCGGAGCAACCGGTGCGGGTAACGCCGAAACGCAGGCCCAAGGCGCCCGTCTCGGCAACGAAACGCTGCACGCGCTGAAATGCGACCGGGGTAAGGGTGATGGCCATCGGATCTCCTGCTTGCGGCGATTATAGACCTGCGAACGGGGCTTTCCCGGCGCTGCTCCGGTAAACTCCGCGTTCCATTAATGGTTGCGTTCCCGAAGGATTCAAGTCATGACGGTGGTAAGCGTCGAACATGCGCTGGCGGGCAAGATCCCGGCCGGCGGCGAAGTCACGGTACGCGGCTGGGTGCGCACACGGCGCGATTCCAAGGCCGGCCTGTCTTTCGTCAACGTCAGCGACGGCTCCTGTTTCGCGCCGATCCAGGTCGTCGTGCCCAGTGCGCTGGGCAACTACGAATCCGAAGTGAAACACCTCACCGCCGGCTGTGCGGTGATCGCCACGGGCACGCTGGTCGCTTCCCAAGGGCAAGGCCAGAGTTACGAAATCCAGGCTTCCGAACTGGAAGTGGTGGGCTGGGTGGAGGATCCGGAAACCTACCCGATCCAGCCCAAGGCGCACTCGCTGGAATTCCTGCGCGAAGTCGCGCACCTGCGCCCTCGCACCAACCTTTTCGGCGCGGTGACGCGCATCCGCAACTGCCTGGCGCAGGCGGTGCACCGCTTCTTCCACCAGAACGGCTACTACTGGATCAGCACCCCCATCGTCACCACCTCCGATGCCGAGGGCGCCGGACAGATGTTCCGCGTGTCCACGCTGGACATGGCCAACCTGCCCCGCACCGACAAGGGCGAAGTGGATTTCAGCCGCGACTTCTTCGGCAAGGAAACCTTCCTCACCGTGTCCGGCCAGCTCAACGTCGAGGCCTACTGCCTGGCGCTGAGCAAGGTCTACACCTTCGGCCCCACCTTCCGCGCCGAGAACAGCAACACAACGCGCCACCTGGCCGAGTTCTGGATGATCGAACCGGAGATCGCCTTCGCCGATCTGGCCGAGGACGCGCGCGTAGCCGAGGCTTTCCTCAAGTACCTGTTCCGCGCGGTGCTGGACGAGCGCGGCGACGACCTCGCCTTCCTGGCTGAGCGCGTGGACAAAAGCGCGATCGGCAAGCTTGAAGATTTCATCAACGCGCCGTTCGAGCGTATCGAGTACACCGATGCGATCAAGCTGCTGCAGGAATCCAAGCAGAAGTTCGATTTCCCGGTGGAATGGGGCCTGGACCTGCAGACCGAGCACGAGCGCTGGCTGACCGAGCAGCACGTGGGCCGGCCGGTAGTGGTGACCAACTACCCCGAGCACATCAAGGCGTTCTACATGCGCCTGAACGACGACGGCAAGACCGTGGCCGCGATGGACGTGCTGGCGCCGGGCATCGGCGAGATCATCGGCGGCAGCCAGCGCGAGGAGCGCCTGGACGTGCTGGATTCGCGCATGGCGCAGTTCGGACTGGATGCGGCGCACTACGGCTGGTACCGCGACTTCCGCCGCTACGGTACCGTGCCGCACGCTGGATTCGGCCTGGGTTTCGAGCGGTTGGTGGTCTATGTTTGCGGGCTTTCCAACATCCGCGATTCGATCCCCTACCCGCGCGCGCCGGGGAATGCGGAGTTTTGATGTTTCCGGCACCCGAGAAAAAAGGAACGCGGTCATCCCAGCGAAAGCTGGGATCCATCTTGATCTTCGCGGCAGCGTTTCAGGTCCATTGCAAAGCAAAAGCAAAGTCAAAATGGATCCCAGCTTTCGCTGGGATGACGGCGCTTTTAAAAACTACGAGGTTTGGTTCTTAGTGATCCTGTTCTTCGCCCTGTTGTTCCTGGCCACCGCCATCGCCGGTTTCTGCGCCTTCGTGATTTTCTGGCCGCTGACCCTGGTGCATGTGCGCGATCGCCACGAAGCCATCGCCGCGGAATTCGGAGCGGGAGCTTTTCTGAAGCCGGCCGCACTGGGCTGGTTGCTGAGCGGACGCTATCGCGAGACGCACGACAGCTCGCTGACCGGCTTGGCCACGCCTGCAAAGGTTTCGCTGCTGGTCATTTTCGGCGGCGTGGCGTGCGCGGGAGCGCTCTGGCTTTTGTCCCTGGTGATGGCATGACCGAAACGATCGACTATCAGTGGTACGTGGCATCCCTGGGCCGCACACTCGTGTGGGCGCGCCTGCGCGTGCGCGAAGCGGGCACCGCGGAGGTCTTCGACAGCGACGGCAATACCCTGACTTACGACAGCGACGATACCGCCCGCGCTGCGCTGTTCGACGCCGAATTCGTAGCCTTCGACGGACTGGACGAAGACGATGCGCTGGCCAGGGGCTTCTCGCTGGACGAAGTCTCTCCCCCGCGCGCCGAGAACGACGCGGCGTTGCGCCATCTGATGGTGCAGTCGCTGGGCGCGCGGGCCTGATCCGCTTCGATGTACACGCCCCGGGCTTTCGCTGAAACCGACCTGTTAGAACTGGACCGATTGCTGGCGCGCGACTCTTTCGTCACCCTGATCAGCAACGCGGAAGGCGTTCCCTTCGCCAGCCACCTGCCGGTGCTGTATTCGCGCGACGCCGGGCAGGTGACGATCGAAGGCCATTGGGCCAAGGCCAACCCGCAAGCCGTGCATTCCGGACCCGCCCTGATGATCGTGCAGGGCCCGCATGCCTACATCTCCCCAAGCTGGTACACCGACAAGGAAGAAGCGGCGCGGGTACCGACGTGGAACTATGCGGTGGCGCACCTGACCGGCCGGCTGGAGGCTTCCGAGGAAGAGGATTTCCTTGCCAGCATCGTCAACCGGTTGAGCGTGCGCCACGAAACCGCCGCCGGCAGCGATTGGCGTTACGAGCACGACAATCCGCGGCTCCGCAGCCAGCTGCGTGGAATCGTGGGGTTCCGTTTCGTGCCCGAACGGATCGAACTGAAATTCAAGCTCAGCCAGAATCATCCCGCAGCCAATGTGCGCGGCGCGGCGGATGGATTGTCGAGGCTTGAAGACCCGCAATCGCGTGAGATCGCGGCATTGATGGCAGAGCGGCTGGCAAACCGCGCACCCGAATGAGGAACGCATGGACCTGAATCTCAACGGCAAGCACGCGCTGGTCTGCGGAGCCTCGGCAGGCATCGGCCGCGCGGCGGCGCTGGAGCTGGCGCTGCTGGGCGCCGATGTCACCCTGCTGGCGCGGCGTGCCGAGACGCTTGAAGCAGTGGCGGCGTCCCTGCCCCGCAATGCCGAAGGCCAGCGGTACGACTGGATAGCCGCCGATATTTCCGAGCATGAAGCGCTGGCTGAACGCGTACGCACGCTGGTCAGCGCCAAGCCGGTGCATATCCTGGTCAACAACACTGGCGGACCGCCCGGCGGCCGTGCCATCGATGCCGACGCCGACGCCTTTCTCGACGCCTTCAACAAACACCTGCTTGCCAACCAGACGTTGGTGCAGGCGGTGTTGCCTGGCATGCAGCGCGCGCAATGGGGCCGCATCGTCAACGTGATCTCCACTTCGGTGAAAGAACCCATCGTCAACCTGGGCGTGTCCAACAGCATCCGCGGCGCCGTGGCGAGCTGGGCCAAGACGCTCTCGCGCGAGCTCGCCCACGATGGGATCACGGTCAACAACGTACTGCCCGGCTACACCCGCACGCAGCGGCTGGAGCAGATTCTGGACGACCGCTCGGCTTCCACCGGCAAGTCGCGCGATGCCGTCGCCGCTACCATGCTGTCGACCGTGCCGGTGGGCCGCTTTGCCGAAGCCAGCGAGATCGCGGCAGCCATTGCTTTTCTTGCGAGTCCTGCGGCCGCGTACATCAATGGCGTCAGCCTGGCGGTGGATGGCGGACGGATGCAGTCAATCTAACGCTCGATGTAGCGCTTGTTGTAATTCTTGCAATCGCCTGATTTCTCATAAAATTGAAGCACGCAAAAAAAGATGGTCATCCCGGCGAATGCCGGGACCCATGCGTCAGTGATCGGACGGTTGGGTCCCGGCATTCGCCGGGATGACGTCGTTAAGGGGACTGGACACCGCTTCACTAGTTTTTGTTGCAGACGCTATCAGCGCAGAAGGTTAAGCTTGGCCCATGCAGAAACTGCACCACTGGATCGACGGCCAAGCTCAACAGCCCCGAAGCGGAGGCTGGCTGGATGTGTTCGACCCCAATACCGCGCAAGCCCACGCACAAGTGGCGCTCGGTGACGCCAATGACGTCGAAGCCGCAATGGCTGCCGCGGCACGCGCCTTCCCCTCGTGGTCCGCACTACGCAACAGCGAGCGCGCTACCTGGCTTGAAAAGCTGGCATCGGCACTCGAATCACGCACGGAGGAGTTCGCCCGCGCGGAGTCGCTGAACGGCGGCAAGCCGTTGGCTTTGGCACGTGATGCAGAAATCCCACGCGCAGTCTCCAATCTGCGCTTCTTCGCCCATGCGGCCACCCAGTTCGCCAGCGAGTCGCATCATGGCGAAGCGGGCCTGAACTACACGCTGCGCGCGCCGTTGGGAATCGTGGCGACGATTTCGCCGTGGAACCTGCCGCTGTATCTGTTCACCTGGAAGATCGCGCCCGCCTTGGCCGCAGGCAACACCGTCGTCGCCAAACCTTCCGAAGTGACGCCGCTGACGGCGACGATGCTGGCCGAACTGGCGGCCGAGATCGGATTTCCCAAAGGTGTGCTCAACATCGTCCACGGATTGGGACCGGAAGTCGGCGAGCCGCTGGTCGCGCATCCGCAGGTGCGCGCAGTGTCGTTCACCGGCAGCACCGCGGTCGGCAAGCGCATCGCGTCGCTGACTGCGCCTGCATTGAAAAAAGTCTCACTGGAGCTGGGCGGCAAGAACCCGACCCTGGTCTTCGCCGACAGCGATTGGCGCAACCAGATGGCAATGCTGGTTCGTTCGGCCTTCCAGAATTCCGGACAGATCTGCCTGTGCGGCTCGCGCCTGCTGATAGAGCGCTCGATCTACGGCGAATTCCGCGATGCGTTCGTCGAACGGGTACGCGGCTTGCGTGTGGGCGATCCGATGGCCGAAGGCACCCACCAGGGTCCTCTGGTCTCCCAGGCGCATTTCGACAAAGTGATGGCCTGCCTGCAGCGCGCTCGCGAAGAAGGTGGCACGGTCCTTTGTGGCGGGCGCAGCATAGAGCGCGCCGGCTGGTTCGTAGAACCGACCGTGATCGAAGGACTGGGACCGGATTGCGCCAGCAACCGCGAGGAAATCTTCGGACCGGTGGTCACACTGCAGCCATTCGATACGGACGAAGAAGCTCTGATGCTCGCCAATGCCAGCGACTACGGCCTGTCCGCGTCGCTATGGACCCGCGACCTGGATCGCGCGCATCGGCTGTCCGCACAGCTGCGCGCGGGGATCGTGTGGGTCAATACCTGGCTGATGCGCGATCTGCGCACGCCGTTCGGCGGCATGGGTTCTTCGGGGCTAGGCCGCGAAGGCGGCGCCGAAGCGATGCGTTTCTTCACCGAACCCAAGAATGTCTGCCTGGCTCTGGGATAATGGACGTATGAGCGACCTCGACGAACTGCTGCGCAACAACCGGGAATGGGCCGAACGGATCAAGCAAGAGGATCCAGGCTTCTTCAAACGCCTGTCCCAGCAACAGTCTCCGCGTTATCTGTGGATCGGCTGCTCGGATTCGCGCGTGCCGGCCAACCAGATCCTGGGGCTGGACCCCGGCGAGGTCTTCGTACACCGCAACATCGCCAACCTGGTGGTGCATACCGATCTGAATTGCCTGAGCGCGATCCAGTTCGCCGTGGACCTGTTGAAGGTCGAGCATATTCTCATCGTCGGCCACTACGGCTGCAGCGGCGTGCACGCCAGCCTGACCAATCGCCGCGTCGGCCTGGCCGATAACTGGTTACGCCACGTCGGCGATGTCGCGCAGAAACACGCGGCGCTGCTGGAACAGGTGGAAACCGATTCGCTGCGCCACGCCCGCCTGTGCGAACTCAATGTAATCGAACAGGTCAGCAACGTCTGTCAGACCACCATGCTGCAGGACGCGTGGGCGCGTGGGCAGAAGGTCTCGGTGCATGGCTGGGTCTACAGCCTGTTCGATGGTCGCGTGCGCCAGCTCGGCATCGACGTGGATAGTGCCGAGCAGCTCACGTCCGCCTACCAGAATGCCATAGCCGCGGTAAAACCCCAGGGCGATCGCCATGAGTGAAGGGGTTCGCACCAATTCGGCGCCGGCGCCCGTGGGTAGCTATCCGCATGCGCGCCGCGTGGGCAACCTGCTGTTCCTTTCAGGCATCGGCCCTCGCGATGCGGCGACCAACGAGATCGCCGGCAACGAGTATTTCGCCGACGGCGGCGTGCGCAAGTACGATATCGAAGCGCAGACGCAGAGGGTGTTCGCTAATGTGCGCGCAGTGCTTCGGGCCAGCGGCGCGGAATGGACCGACCTGGTGGATGTGACCGTCTATCTCACCGACATGGGCCGCGACTTCAAGGCATACAACAAAATCTGGGCGGAACATTTTCCTGACCCGGCCACTGCGCCGTGCCGGACCACTCTTGGCATCACCGCCCTGCCCACGCCCATCGCCATCGAACTCAAGTGCGTTGCAGCGATCAAGGAGTAACCGGATGCTTCCCAGCCCACTAAACCTGCAAGCCTGGATCGAAGAACACCGCCACCTGCTCAAGCCGCCGGTCGGCAACAAGGTGATCTACGCCGGCGACTTCATCGTGATGGTCGTAGGCGGGCCGAATTCGCGCACCGACTACCACTGGGATGAAGGCCCGGAATGGTTCTACCAGTTGGAGGGGGAAATGGTGCTGCGGATCCAAGAGGATGCTGCAGTGCGTGATATCCCGATCAAGGCCGGTGAAATCTTCCTGCTGCCGCCGCGCGTACCGCACTCGCCCCAGCGCATGCCCGAATCCATCGGTCTGGTGATCGAACGCAAGCGCCTGGCCCACGAGGACGACGGCCTGCTGTGGTTCTGCGAACAGTGCAATCACAAGGTGTACGAGGAATATTTCCACCTGCACGACATCGAGAAGGACTTCCCACCGGTGTTCGACCGGTTCTATTCCTCGGTCGAGCACAGGACCTGCAAGAACTGCGGACACCTGAATCCGGCGCCCGGCCGTTACGTAATGCCCGATACCTGAGCTTCGGCACGGGCAGGCCCTGCCCCGCCCGGCTAAACTGGGCCATGCTCAAGATCGACACCCACGCCCACTACCTGCCGCACACTTGGCCGGACCTGGCCAAGAAATACAACGACGAGCGCTTCCCGGTCATCCATCACGGCGACGATGGGCGCGCGCGCATCTACAAGGACGGCAAGTTTTTCCGCGAAATCTGGCCCAAGACCTGGGACCCGCAGGTGCGTATCGACGACTACGCCCGGTTCGGCGTGCAGGTGCAGGTGCTCAGCACGGTGCCGGTCATGTTCAGCTATTGGGCCAAGCCCAACCAGGCCCTGGAACTGCACCAGGCGCTCAACGACCACACCGCCGAAGCGTGCCGCCAATATCCCCGCCACTACGCAGGCATAGGCACGGTGCCGATGCAGTCGCCGCGCCTGGCGGTGCAGGAGCTGGAGCGCTGCATGGACCAGTTGGGACTGCAGGGCGTGCAGATCGGCAGCCATATCGGCGAGCTGAATCTGGATGCGCCCGAGCTTTTCGAGTTCTTCCAGGCCGCGGCGGAACTGGAAGCCGCGGTCCTGGTGCACCCATGGGACATGATGGGCGCCGAGACCATGCCCAAGTACTGGCTGCCCTGGCTGGTAGGCATGCCCGCCGAGCAATCCCGCGCAGCCTGCTGCCTGATCTTCGGCGGCGTGCTGGAGCGGCTGCCGAAGCTGAAGATCTGCCTGGCCCATGGCGGCGGCAGTTTCCCCTACACCATCGGCCGCATCGAGCACGGCTTCAACATGCGCCCGGATCTGGTGGCCACCGACAACCCCGGCAACCCGCGCGACTACATCAAGCAACTCTACTTCGATTCATGGGTGGCCGACCCGCGCGCGTTGCAGTACCTGCTGGACACTGTTGGTACCGACCGCGTGATGCTGGGCACCGACTACCCGTTTCCGTTGGGCGAGCAGGAGCCGGGCGCAGGCATCGCCGCCCTGAACCTGGACCCGGCCGGTCAGGCGCGCCTGTACCACGGCACTGCACTCGAATGGCTGGGCTTGTCGGCTTCGCGCTTCGCATGATCACCTTCTCTTGTAGGAGCGACACAAGTCGCGATGAAGCTTTACAGGTGAAGCTTCATCGCGACTTGCGTCGCTCCTACGACATTTAAACCTTACTGACCGACTTATGACCGACTCGCTTTCACGCACTCACGCCATGGCGCTGGACGCCGCCGACCCGCTGCGCCCGTTGCGCGGCGAATTCCTGATTCCCAAGCACAAGCACAACGAACAGATCTATTTCTGCGGCAACTCGCTGGGCCTGCAACCGCGCGGCGCGCGCACGCATGTGCTGCAGGTGCTGGACAAGTGGAGCCATGAGGCGGTGGAAGGCCATTTCACCGGCCAGGCGCAATGGATGACCTATCACGAACAGGTCCGCGAGCCGCTGGCACGCGTGGTCGGCGCGCAGCCTTCGGAAGTGGTGGCGATGAATTCGTTGACCGCCAATCTGCACCTCATGATGGTCAGCTTCTACCGCCCGACCAGCGAACGCGCTGCCATCCTCATCGAAGCGGGCGCCTTCCCTTCGGATCGACATGCGGTCGAATCGCAGATCCGCTTCCACGGTTTCGATCCGGCGACCCACTTGATCGAAGTCGAACCCGACCAGGCCGACGGCACCTTGTCGATGGACGCCATAGAGCGCGCGATAGGCCAGCATGGATCGCGCACCGCCTTGGTGTTGTGGCCGGGCATCCAGTACCGCACCGGACAGGCTTTCGAACTCAAGAAAATAGCGCGCCTGGCCCATGCCCAAGGCGCGGTGGCGGGTTTCGACTTGGCCCATGCCGTCGGCAACGTGCCTGTTGACCTGCACGACAGCCAAGCCGACTTCGCGGTGTGGTGCCACTACAAATACATGAACTCGGGCCCGGGAGCCGTGGCCGGCTGTTTCGTGCACGAGCGCCATGCGCGCACCAATCGCCCTCGTTTCGCCGGCTGGTGGGGCCATGAAAAGGAAACCCGTTTCCAGATGGGTCCGCAGTTCGTGCCCACGCCCGGAGCCGATGGCTGGCAGCTCAGCAATCCGCCTATCCTCGCATTGGCGCCGCTGCTGGCATCGCTGGAGCTGTTCGACAAGGCTGGCGGCATGGCCGCGATCCGCACGAAGTCGGAGAAAATCACCGGTTTCCTCGAGGCGTTGATCCGCGCGCGTGTTCCCGAAACCCTGGAGATCGTCACTCCCTCCGATGCGGCCCATCGCGGCAGCCAGCTTTCGCTGCGCGTCGCCGGCGGACGCGAACGGGGACGGGAATTGTTCGAATACCTGTCTTCCGTCGGCACCATCGGCGATTGGCGCGAACCGGACGTGATCCGTATTTCGCCCGCCCCGCTCTACAACAAGTTCATGGATGTTTACCGATTCGTGGAAGAAGTGGAATCATGGAGAGGCGTCTAAAAAAGTATTACCGAATCGTCATTCCCGCGAAGGCGGGAACCCAGCGACTTTGGTTCTTCCGCAGCCACCGCTTTTGACGACTCGGGCGCTGGATGGATTCTCTGCCTGGTGTAGAAGAAGCCCAGTCACTGGGTTCCCGCCTTCGCGGGAATGACGATAAAAATTCGCGACTGACGAAAGGCGCATGCATTGACTGATACGACTGCCAGATCCATCACCCTCATCGGCGCCGGCTTGGCCGGCGCGTTGCTGGCCATTCTTCTGGCGCGTCGCGGCTGGCGAGTGGATGTCTACGAGAAGCGCGGCGACCCGCGCGTAAAGGGCTACGAGGGTGGCCGCTCCATCAACCTGGCCCTCGCCGAACGCGGGCGTAATGCGCTGCGCCAGGCCGACGCAGACGACGAAGTGATGAAGCAGGCAGTGATGATGCGCGGCCGCATGGTCCACTTCCTGAACGGTCGCCAGCAGTTGCAGCGCTACGGACGGGACGATTCCGAAGTGATCTGGTCGATCCATCGCGGCGATCTCAATATCGTCCTGCTCGACCTTGCTGAACAGGCCGGTGCCCACCTGCACTTCAACCGCAAGCTCGAAAGCGTCGACTTCGGTGTTCGCTCCGCACGCTTCGTCGATGAGCGCGACGGCTCGGAAAGCGAAGCGGAATTCGAGGCGCTGGTGGGCGCCGATGGCGCAGGTTCTTCCCTCCGTGCGGCGATGATGAAGCAATCCGACCTGGGCGAGACCACGGAGTTTCTGGATCATTCCTACAAGGAACTCGAAATCCCGCCCGATGCGGACGGCGAGTTCAAGATCGAACCCAACGCACTGCATATCTGGCCGCGCGGCCACTACATGTGCATCGCCCTGCCCAACGACGAGAAAACCTTCACCGTCACTTTGTTCCTGCCCAACCAGGGCGATCCCAGTTTCGCCACGCTGCGCACCGGCGCCGACGCCAAGGCGTTGTTCGAGCGCGATTTCGCCGACGCCGTGCCGCTGATCCCTCGGCTGGAGCAGGACTGGGAGCGCAATCCGCCCGGCCTGCTGGCCACGCTGTACCTGGATCGATGGCATATCGATAACCGCGCGGTGCTGCTGGGCGATGCCGCCCACGCCATGGTGCCTTTCCACGGCCAAGGCATGAACTGTGCGTTCGAAGATTGCGTGGCGCTGGCGCGCAAGCTGGATGAGCATGAGGATCTTGCGGAGGCTTTCGCCGCCTTCGAGTCCGAACGCAAGCCCAACGCGTCGGCCATCCAGCAAATGGCGCTGGAGAACTACCTGGAGATGCGCGACCGTGTGGACGACCCGGATTTCCTGTTGCAACGGGAACTGGAACGCGTGCTGCAGGAGCGTCATCCCGGGCGATTCGTGCCGCATTACACCATGGTCACTTTCATGTTGATTCCCTACGCGACCGCATTGCACCGCAGCGAAATACAACGCGAGATCCTCATCGCGGCCACGCGCGGGCTGGATTCACTGGATGCGGTCGACTGGGAAGCGGTGGATGCCGAAATATTGGCGCGCCTGGACGTACTGGTGGATGCCGCCTGATGGCCGCGAGTTTCCTCTTCTACGACCTGGAAACCTTCGGCCGCGACCCGCGCCGCACCCGCATCGCACAGTTCGCCGCGGTACGCACCGACAGCGATCTCAATGTGATCGAAGAGCCGGTCAGCTTCTTCGTCAAACCCGCCGACGACCTGCTGCCCTCGCCCACTGCGACCTTGATCACCGGAATCGCACCGCAGCATGCGCTGCGCGAGGGCGTGGACGAAGCCGAAGCCTTCGCCCGCATCGCCGAGGAAATGTCGCGGCCTGAGACTTGCACGCTAGGCTGGAACTCGCTGCGTTTCGACGACGAGTTCGTGCGTTATGGATTGTTCCGCAATTTCTACGATCCTTACGAACGCGAGTGGCGTGGCGGCAATTCTCGCTGGGACCTGCTGGACGTGATGCGGCTCGCCCATGCGCTGAGGCCCGAAGGCATCGTCTGGCCCGAGCGCGAAGACGGGGCGACCTCGTTCAAGCTGGAGCACCTGGCGCTTGCCAATGGCGTACGCGAAGGCGATGCGCACGAAGCGCTCTCCGACGTACGCGCCACGGTGGGTATGGCTCGCAAGTTCCGTGACGCCCAGCCCAGGCTGTGGGAATACGCGCTGAAGTTGCGCGACAAACGCTTCGCCGCCACGTTGTTGGATACTGTAGCGCTGACGCCTGCGCTGCATGTGTCCCAGCGTTATCCCGCAAGCCGGATGTGCGCAGCGCCCGTGCTGCCACTGGCCCGCCATCCACGAATCGACAATCGCGTCATCGTTTTCGATCTGGACGGGGATCCCGAAGCGCTGCTGAACCTCGATGCCGGAGATATCGCCGATCGGCTCTACACGCCAGCGGCGGATCTTCCGCCAGGAGCGCAGCGGGTGCCGCTGAAGGAAGTGCACCTCAACCGCTCGCCCGCCCTGGTCGCATGGTCGCATCTGCGCGAGGAGGATTTCGCCCGCCTGCAGATCGACAAACATGCCGTGGAAGCCGTGGCCGACCGCCTGCGTCCTTTCGCAGCGCAACTCGCCGAAAAGATGCGGCAGGTTTTCGGCAGCGAGCGTGCCCACGACAAACCCGACACCGATGCCGCCCTCTACGATGGCTTCATCGCCGATGGCGACAAGCGCAGGATGGCCGAGGTCCGCGCCACGCCGCCCGAACACCTGGACAAGCGCGAATTCGGCTTCAGCGACCCGCGCCTGCCGGACCTGTTGTTCCGCTATCGGGCCCGCAATTGGCCTGGTACCTTGACGCAGCCCGAACGGGAACGCTGGAATCATTACCGCAGGCAGCGGCTTTGCGTGGACAGCGGCCTGTCTGAAGCGACGTTCGAATCCTATTACAAAGAAATCGGTACCCTGCGCCTGCAATATGCGGAAGACGGCAGCAAGCAGATCCTGCTGGATCAACTACTGGCGTGGGGCAACGAACTGGAACGCCAGCTATCGTAGGAGCGACGTAAGTCGCGAAGGATTTTCAGCAATATTTTTCCTTCGCGACTTACGTCGCTCCTACGGAATCATTTGTCACCTTCGCATGACCTTTATATGACCACCTATTTTTCCGATGCCAGCTTCAAGTTCCTGCGCGCCCTGGCCAAGCACAACGACAAGGTCTGGTTCGCCGCCAACAAACAGAAATACGAAGACCATGTGCGCCAGCCTTTCCTGCGCCTGTTGACCGACCTGCAACCCGATCTGGCCCAGATCAGCCCGCACTTCCGCTCCGACCCCAAGACCGTCGGCGGCTCGCTGTTCCGCATCTATCGCGACGCACGCTTCTCCAACGACAAATCTCCCTACAAATCCTGGCAAGGCGCACGCCTGTATCACGAACGGCGCAAACAGGTGCCCGCACCTTCCTTCTATGTGCATCTGCAGCCCGGCGAATGCTTCGTCGGCGCGGGCTTGTGGCACCCGGAACCCGACACACAGCGCCGCATCCGCCAGTTCATCCACGAGAATCCGGGAAGCTGGAAGGCCGCCGCGCACGCGCCGAAATTCCGCAAGCGCTTCGAATTCGAAGAAAGCGAGGTGTTAAGCCGTCCGCCGCGCGGGTTTCCGGCCGATTTCGAGTTCATAGACGACTTGAAGCACAAGAATTTCGTGTTCTGGCGCTTGTTGGACAACGAAACCATGACCGGGCCCAGACTGCGGCAAACGCTGGTGGCGGACCTTGCCGCGCTGGCGCCGTTCTTGGACTATCTGTGTGCGGCCCTGGATCTGGAGTTCTGAGAATGAAGAAGTGGATCGCTTTGGTGCTGGTGGTGCTCATCGCCTTGGGCGGTTATGTCGCCGCCGGGCCTTACCTCGCCATAAACGGCATCCGCACGGCATTGGCCGAACAGGACACCGGAAAGCTGGAACGGCATGTCGACTTCCCCGCCTTGCGCGTCAGCATCAAGGCGCAGATGGAAGATGCCCTGGCGCGACGCGCGGGCAGCGATCTGGGCTCGAATATCTTCGGCGCGTTCGCGTTGTCGGTTGCCAGCAATGTCATGGGCACCGGCGTGGACGCCATGGTGACGCCGCTGGGCATCGGCGCCTTGCTGCAGGGCCGCAGCATGTGGAAGCAATCCATCGGCGAGACCGTGGACGGCGATACCTACGGTAAACCCGTGCCGGCCGATCCGCTGAAAACGGCGACGCACAAGTACGAGTCGCTGTCGCGCTTCACCGCTACGGTGCAGGATGAGGACGGCGACCCGGTGGTCTTCGTGTTCAAGCGCAACGGCTTGACCTGGAAGCTGGCCGACATACGCCTGCCCTTGTAAGAGCGGGCCCTGTCCGCGACCGCTCTCTGCGTGAAATGCGGTCGCGGGCAGGGCCCGCTCCTACGTCATGTATTGGCTACGCCGTGCGGCACATGGCCGGTGGCCACATGCAGGCGCGCACTGTCGATGTTGTGTTGCGAATCGTCGAAGAAGATATCGGCGCCGAAAGCCTCCAGGAACGGGCCTTTATGCCTGCCGCCCAGGAATAGCGCTTCGTCCAGGCGCACGCCCCACTCGCGCAAGGTGCGGATCACGCGCTCGTGCGCGGGGGCCGAACGCGCGGTGACCAGTGCGGTGCGTATGGGCGCATCCTTGCCGGGCGGGAAAGCGGCCTGCAGATCGTGCAACGCGGACAAAAACCCTTTGAACGGGCCGCCCGACAAGGGCTCCTTGGCGCGATCGCGCTCGTGCCGGCCAAACGCTTCCACCCCCTGCTCCCGCGATACGCGTTCGCTTTCATCGCCGAAGATCACCGCGTCGCCGTCGAATGCGATGCGCAGTTGGTCGGAACGTTGCTGCAGGGCCTTGGCCGGCAGGATCGTGGCCGCGGCGATGCCGTGCTCCAGCGAGCGCCGCACGGATTCCGGATTGGCGGAAAGAAACAGGTCGGCACCGAAGGGTTTGGCGTAAGGCCAGGTCGGTTCGCCCGAAGTGAAAGTGGCGCGAACGATGCCCAGCTTGTGGTGCTGGATGGAATTGAAGATGCGCAGCCCGGTATCGGCCGAATTACGCGACAGCAGGATCACCTCGACCCTGGGCGCGTCGGCAGGCGCGCCTTCGTTGAGCGCCAGCAACTTCCGCACCACCGAGTAAGCCATCCCCGGCGCCAGTACGTCGTCCTCGTGCGTGCGCTGGAAATTGCTGTAAGCCTCGACTCCTTCCCTCTCGAAAAGCGCGTGGCTTTCTTCCAGATCGAACAGCGCACGGGAAGTGACCGCGACCGTCAGCAGGCGGGGAGTGTTATCGGAAGACATGCGCCATTATCCCGCACCCCGGTCGCAAACAACGAGATGCGTAGGTCGGGGCTACGCCCCCGACGTGCGTATACCGAAACCGTCCGTGCGTCGGGGGCGTAGCCCCGACCTACATTGAGCCTCCGGGAGCCGCCCGCACCACGATCCGGGTCGCCGGACCGCGCCGGTTGTCGCGGGTGACCGCCCGCACATCAACCTGCAGATCGATGGTTTTCTGCTGGGCTGGCGCACCTTCCTGCCACATGAACAGGAAGTCGCTGCTGCGTCCCTCGACGGGGGCCTGTATCGGCCCCTCGGGAAAGATCGCATAGGGCGGGCTGCCGGAAACCACCTTGAACTCGAACCCCATGTCGCGCAGCTTGTGTTTCCCGCGTGGCCATTCCAGCGCCACCGAAAGCAGACCGGTGTCGTCGCAGGAAGAATGTTTGGGACCAATCCCGCGGACAATTTCCTTGACCACCACCACAGGCGCGGGAACCTCGCCGTCGGTCGTTCCGGCAGACGCGTTGCCCGCGTCCAACGCGAACGGCGTCAGCCTGTTGGTCATCCCGCACGCATGCACATGCGGTGCGGCCAGAAGCGCGCACAGCATGACCGTCCACTTGCCCTTCATAGGAGACCCCTCCCCCAATCGGATGTGTCTGTATTTTGGCCGCCCCACTTCGCGACCACCGGAAGCATACCTCTTTCCAGTCAACTCAAGTCAAGCGGGCTCAGACCACGAACTGCTCACTGAGGATGCGCTCTTCCAGATTGTGTTCCGGGTCGAACAGCAGAGTCACCGTGCGTTCGCGGGATTCGCGGATGGTGACCTCCACCACATCGCGTACTTCGTGCGAGTCGGCGGTGACGCTGACGGGCCGCTTGTAGGGATCCAGCACGCGGAAACGCACTTCGGTGTCGGCCTTGAGAATCGCGCCGCGCCAGCGGCGTGGGCGATACGGCGCGATCGGCGTCAGGGCGATAGTGTGCGAGCCCAGCGGCAGGATGGGGCCATGCGCAGAAAAGTTGTAGGCGGTGCTTCCCGCCGGGGACGCCACCAGCACGCCGTCGCAGACCAGTTCATCGACGCGTGTCTGGCCGTTGAGGTCGATGCTCAGATGCGCCGCTTGCCGGGTCTGGCGCAGCAACGAAACCTCGTTGTAGGCCAACGAACCGATACTGGCGCCCGACTCGGTGAGCGCCAGCATTTCCAGCGGCCGCAGTTTGGCGGGCTCGGCCGCCGCGATACGATCGAAAAGGCCTTCGTCGCGATAGTGGTTCATCAGAAATCCCACCGTACCCAGCTTCATGCCGAACACCGGCTTGCCCAGGCCACCATGGCGGTGCAGGGTCTGCAGCATGAACCCGTCCCCGCCCAGCGCACAGAGCACGTCGGCGTCTTCGGGTTCGCAGACACCATGAAGCGCGGTCATTTGCGTCAGCGCCTGCTGTGCTTCTTCGGCAGGACTGGCGAGAAAGGCGATACGTGGCGTAGTCATGGCGGCAGCATAACCGGTCTCGTAATCAATGTAGGAGCGGGCCCTGCCCGCGACGCTTTCGATCTTGCGAAACGAAAAGCGTCGCGGGCAGGGCCCGCTCCTACGGGTCCATCAATGCTTGACGGACAGCTGCGACAAACGTTGGACTGCGACCGAGGCGGTCGGATAGTCGAGCGTCTTCTGCGCCGCCAGTTCGTTGAGCATGGTCAGGGTGAAGCGCAAGGGAGCATCGTCGCGTCCGATCCAGCTCTGGACTTTGGCATCGGCATTGGCCCCCGGCATCGACAGCACCTGGTCGGTGAGCAGACGTTGCTGCAAAGCAAGCTCATCGCGCAACACACCGCGTGCCACCGCGTGCCAGCGGCCATCGACCTGCAGTCCATCGATCTGATCGAACAACCAGGGCAAGTGCAGCGCTTCGCCCAGACGATAGTGGACCTTGGACACTTCCGCCGGCTTGAGCTTGCGCGCGCGCGCCAGTTCGATGATGTCGCTGGACGGCTCCAGGTACGGCAACGCCGCCAGCTGGCCGGCGAGCGCGGGCGGCAAGCCCTTTTCCTTCCAATCCTGAAGGCTGGCTTCGTAGGCGGGGCGCAGGGAATCGGGCAGCACGCCGTCGGCCGCACGTATCTCGTTATAGCCGTCGTGGTAGCGCGCTACCGCCGTGGCGATATCGGGAATGGCGCCGGGACGGGTCAACAGCCAACGCGTGAACGAGCGCTGCAACGACCAGATCACCTGCAGGGCGTCGATCTGTACGGGCTCGGGCACCTTGCCGTCCAGGGCGTCGATCTGGGTCCACAGCGCACGGGCGTCCAGCGTTTCACGGGTGATGGTGAATGCCTTGGCCACTTCGGCCGGACTGCGCCCGGTATCCTCCTGCATGCGCAACAGGAAGGTCGCGCCCATGCGGTTGATGGTGGAATTGGTCACTGCGGTGGCGATGATTTCGCGCTTGAGGCGGTGCTTCTCCATTTCCGCGGCGTACTTTTTCTGCAGCGGCTCGGGGAAGTAACGCTGCAGTTCCTTGGACAGGTAAGCGTCCTCGGGAATATCCGAATCCAGCAACTGCTGGTACACCACCAGTTTGGAATACGACAGCAGTACCGCCAGCTCCGGCCGGGTCAGCCCTTGCCCGCGCGCCTTGCGTTCGGCCAGTTCGGCATCTGAGGGCAGGAATTCGATCTGCCGGTCCAGCAGACCCTGCGATTCCAACGTGCGGATGAAGTGCTGCTTGGAACCCAGGCGCGAGACGCTCATCCGCTCCATCAGGCTGATGGCCTGGTTCTGGCGGTAGTTGTCGAACAGCACCAGATCGGCCACTTCGTCGGTCATCGAAGCCAACAGCTTGTTGCGCGCCTCGAAGGTCAGCTTCTTGGACTGCACCACGCCGTTGAGCAGGATCTTGATGTTGACTTCATGATCGGAAGTATCCACGCCAGCGGAATTGTCGATGAAATCGGTATTGAGCAGCACTCCGTGCTGCGCGGCCTCGATGCGGCCGAGCTGGGTCAGGCCCAGGTTGCCGCCCTCGCCAACCACTTTGCAGCGCAAATCGCTGCCGTTGACGCGCAGCGCATTGTTGGCGCGGTCGCCCGCGTCGGTGTGCTGTTCGCTGCTGGCCTTGACGTAAACGCCGATGCCGCCGTTCCACAACAAGTCCACGGGCGACTTCAGGATCGCGCTCATCAGCTCGTTGGGCGACAGCGACTTCACGTCGTCGGCCAGACCCAGCGAAGCGCGGACTTCAGGACTGATGGCAATGGCCTTCAGCGTGCGCGGATACACGCCGCCGCCCTTGGAGATCAGATTAACGTCGTAGTCGGCCCAACTGGAACGTGGCACCTGGAACATGCGCGCGCGTTCCTTGAACGATCGCGCCGCGTCGGGGTTCGGGTCCAGGAAGATATGGCGGTGATCGAACGCGGCGACCAGGCGGATGTGTTCGGACAACAGCATGCCATTGCCGAACACGTCGCCGGACATGTCGCCGATGCCGGCGCAGGTGAAGTCCTCGGTCTGCGAATTGCGGCCCATGGCGCGGAAGTGGCGCATGACCGATTCCCACGCGCCCTTGGCGGTGATTCCCATGCCCTTGTGGTCGTAACCGACCGAGCCGCCGGAGGCGAATGCATCGCCCATCCAGAAACCATGCGCGATGGCCAGGCCGTTGGCGATGTCGGAGAAAGTGGCGGTGCCCTTGTCCGCAGCCACCACCAGGTACGGGTCGTCGTTGTCGTGGCGAACCACGTCCGGTGGCGGCACGATCTTGTTGCTGATTATGTTGTCGGTGATGTCCAGCAAACCCTGGATGAACATCTTGTAGCAGGCGATGCCTTCAGCCAGCACTGCGTCGCGATCTCCGCCCACGGGCGACTGTTTGACGAAGAAACCGCCCTTGGCGCCGACCGGCACGATCACCGTGTTCTTGACCATCTGCGCCTTGACCAGGCCCAGGACCTCGGTGCGGAAGTCCTCGCGTCGGTCGGACCAGCGCAGACCGCCGCGCGCCACCGGGCCGAAACGCAGGTGTACGCCTTCCACGCGCGGACCGTAGACGAAGATTTCGCGGTACGGACGCGGTTTGGGCAGGTCTGGCACCTGCGCCGAATCAAGCTTGAAGCTGATCGTATGCGCAGGCACACCATCGGCGCCCTTCTGGTAGTAATTGGTACGCAGCGTGGCCTCGATCACGCCCATGAAGCTGCGCAGGATCCGGTCTTCGTCCAGGCTGGAAACGCGATCCATCAGCTTGAGCAGAGTCTTGTGCGTGGCTTCGATCTGGTGTTCGCGGCCTTCGCCGCGCATTTCGATCACGTACTGCAGCGACTTGAGCGTGGCTTCGTCGCCGGCCGCCAGCGCGCGCAGCTGCTGCGCGAAACGTTCCTGGCCCTGCTTGATCTCGGCCTTGCTCTCCTTGCCCGTGCACGGATCGAAGCGCGCCTCGAACAGCTCCACCAGCAACCGGGCCAACAGCGGATAGCGATTCAGCGTCTCCTCGACGTAACTTTGCGAGAACGGCACGCCGGTCTGCATCAGGTATTTGCAATAGCCGCGCAGCAGCGCGACCTGCCGCCATTCCATGCCGGCGCCCAGCACCAGGCGGTTGAAACCGTCGTTCTCGGCGTCGCCGCGCCAGATGCGCGCGAACGCTGCTTCGAAAGCAGCACTGCGGTTCTCGACATCGATCTCGCCGCTGGCCGATTCGACCTCGAACTCCTGGATGTAGACCGGGGCGCCGTCCACTTCCAGGCGGAAGGGATGCTCGGACATCACGCGCAGGCCCATGTTCTCCATCAACGGCAAGGCGTCGGAGAGCGGCAGGTCGCTGTTGCGGCGGTAAAGGTTGAGCCGCAGCCTGCCCTCGCCTTCGCGCTGGCGACGCGATAGATGCAGGCTCAGGCGCAGGTCGTCGGGCCCGGCCAGTGCGGCGAGCTGTTCGACGTCGCTGGCGGCGATGTCGGGCGAAACGGTTTCGATATAGCCGGCCGGCAGAGCGCGGGCATAGCTGCCGGAGAGCCTCAGACCTTCGGATTCGCCATGGCGCGCGATCAGGGTTTCGCGCAGATCGTCCTGCCAGTTGCGCAGCAGGTGCGCCAGGCGTGCTTCGAGCTCGGCGGTATCGACGTCGACCTGCTCGCCCGCGTGCGGGCGCACCACCAGGTGCAGCTGCGCCAGCGGCGATTCACCGAGTTGCACGTTGGTGTCGACGTACTCGCCGTGCAGCGCTTCCTTCAACAGCGCTTCGATGCGCAGGCGCACGTCGGTGTTGAAGCGTTCACGCGGGATGTAGACCAGTGCCGAAAAGAATCGGCCATAACGGTCGCGGCGCAGAAACAGCTTGCTGCGTACGCGTTCCTGCAGGCCCAGGATGCCAAGGCTGGTGCGGCTGAGTTCGTCCTCGTTGGACTGGAACAGTTCCTCGCGCGGCAACGTTTCCAGGATGTGGCGCAGTGCCTTGCCGCTGTGGCTGCTGGGCGACAGGCCGGATTGGCGCATGACGTGTTCGTGGCGCTCGCGCACCAGCGGAATTTCCCAGGGCCGGCGGTTGTAGGCGCTGGAGGTATAGAGGCCGATGAAGCGCTGCTCGGCTACCGGGTTGCCTTTGGCGTCGAATTCCAGAACGCCGATGTAGTCCATGTTGCCGGGGCGGTGCACGCTGGAGCGGGCGTTGGTCTTGGTCAGGATCAGCGTATCCACCGAACCGGATTGCGGCATGTAATGCGCGGCAAGCGACTTCACGTTGCGCGTGGTCGACTTGCTCTTGCCGCGCAGCAGGCCCAGGCCGCCTGCGGTCGCTTCCAGGATGCGTTCACCGTCCTTGCGTTCTATGCGGTATTCGCGGTAACCGAAGAAGGTGAAGTGGTCGTCGGCGGCCCAGCGCAGGAATTCCTGCGCTTCGCGGCGGCCGGCGTCGTTCACCGGCATGCGGCGCGTGGCCAGCTCATCGGCCAGCGACAGCATCTTGTCGCGCATCACGCTCCAATCCTGGACGATGGAGCGCACTTCGCCCAGCACCTTGCGCACGCGCGCTTCGATCACCGGCATCTGCTCGGCAGGCTGGCGGTCGATTTCCAGCAACATCAGGGATTCGGGTTTACCCTCGCCCACCGCGGTGAGCTTGCCGGTCTTGTCGCGGCTGAAGCGCAGCAACGGATGCCCCAATACATGCACGCCGATGCCGGCATCGGCCAGGGCCATGCTCACCGAATCGACCAGGAACGGCATATCGTCATTGACGATCTGCAGCACCGTATGCGGCGATTCCCAGCCGTTGGCTTTCAGGGTGGCGTTGAACACACGCACATTGGCGGTGCCCGGTTTGCGCACGCGCGCGAAATCCAGCATGTCGCAGGCCAGCGCAGCCCAGGCTTCGGGCGCGTGATGCGGGTATTCGTCGTCTTCCATCCGCTTGTAGAACGATTCGGCGAAGGCCTTGGCTTCGGCCTGGCGCGAGGCGGGCAAACGTTTGCGGATGGCGGCAAAGATGGGTTCTAACGAGAAGCCCGGGGCGGGCTTGGCCGGCGCCGCTTTCGCTGCCGTGGCCTGGGTGGTTTTGGGGGTTTTGGCCGCGGGGACCTGGGTGCCGCTGATCGCGGAATCTGACTTGGACAAGGGTTTCGCGTTTTTCTTGGGCGCGGTTTTTTTCGGTTTGCGAACAGCGTTCATGCAGGCCGTGGCTCTGTGTTTATAGGCAGTCGTTCATTGTAGCCTCGCGAGCGATGACAGCCTTGTTGCGCGGCCGCAAATATCGGGACGTCTTCATGGAGGAATCAGCGGGCTACTGGTAAACCGACGCGCACTCGTACGGACATCCGCGCACTGCCCTGGCTTTTCGCAGAAGCCTCCACTCAGAGGCCGAGAGTTGCCCAAGCCGGCATCCAAATCGACGTGGATTCGGGTCGCGGGACTGGTCAAATTCTAAACTGGACGGTATAGTCCAATTCCGATGACACCCTCCCCCAAGCCCTCTCCCGCCTTGCGGCGCCGCCAACGCGTGCACGATGCCGTACGGGAACTGATGGCCGAACAGGGCTTCCGGATCAGCATGGACGCGGTAGCCGCGCGCGCCGGCTGTTCCAAACAGACCCTGTATTCGTACTTCGGCAGCAAGCAGGAGCTGATGCGCAGCGTCATGCAGGAACACCTGGACATGGCCACTGCCCGCTTGGACGATCTACACGGCGACCCACACACGACCCTGCTAGCGTTTGCGATGGAGCATCTGCAGCGCCTGTCGGAGCCGCACGTGATCGTCACCTGCCAACTCTTGAGCGCGGAGGCTGCCCTGTTCCCCGAAGAGGCCCGGACCCTGTACCGCGACGGTTGCGACACGCTGCAGCAGCGCCTGGCCGAATGGCTGGAGCGGGCCATGCGCCGCGGGCAACTCAGGCATGACGATCCGCACTGCGCGGCGGAACTGCTGTTGGGCATGATCGTGGGCCTGGACTTCGAGCGTCAACGCTTCGCCGTGCCGCATCGCGATACCGATGCCGTGCGCCTGCGCTGGGTCGAATTCGCCGTCGATGCCTTCCTGCGCGCATTCGCACCGGAGGCGCGCAACTTGCCTGCAGCTTCCCCTATCGCTTTTCTTTCTCCCATATCCAAGTCTTGACCCGGAGCTCCCCCATGACCCCCACCCTTCGCCCCATCGCCTTGAGCGCCGCGTTGCTTCTGGCCGTGGCCGCCTGCAAAAAGCAGGAGCAGCCCGCACCGCCACCGCCGGAAGTCGGGGTGGTCACCGCCGCGCCGCAGACAGTACCGCTGCAGCGCGACCTGGTCGGCCGGTTGGCCCCGTACCGCAGCTCCGACGTCCGCGCCCGCGTGCCTGGCGTGCTGACCAAGCGCGTGTATCAGGAAGGCAGCGATGTGAAGGAAGGACAGGTGCTGTTCCTGATCGACCCCGCCCCGCTGCAGGCTTCCCTGAGCTCAAGCCAGGCGCAATTGGCCTCGGCGCAGGCCAGCTATACCAATGCCCATATCGCCGCCGAACGCGCGCGCCAGCTGATCGGGCAGAAGTTCATTTCCAAGTCCGACCTGGATAACGCCGAAGCCGCCGAGCGCAGCGCCGCGGCCGCCGTGCAATCGGCCAGGGCCGGCGTGACCGGTTCGCGCATCAGCCTGGATTACGCCAGCGTGCGTGCGCCCATTTCCGGACGTGCGGGCAAACAGCAGGTCACCGAGGGCGCACTGGTCGGACAGGGCGATGTGACTCTGTTGACCACCATCGACCAGATCGATCCGCTGTACGTCAATTTCTCGATGAGCGTTTCCGAACTTGAGGCGCTGCGCAAGGCGCAGGGCGCCGGCAGTGTTGCCTTGCAAGGCAACGGCAAGGCGCAGGTGCAGGTGACGCTGGGAGACGGCAGCGCATACGGCGAAACCGGCACGCTGGATTTCTCGGACGTTGTGGTGGATCCGCAGACCGGCGCGGTGTCGCTGCGGGCGCAGCTGCCCAATCCCGACAAGGCGTTGCTGCCGGGCAGCTTCGTTACCCTGAAGGCGACGCTGGGCGAGCAGAACAACGTATTCCTGGTGCCGCAAGCGGCGTTGCAGCGCGACACGATCGGCGCCTATGTGATGGTCGTCGGCAAGGACGGCAAGGTAGCGCGCAAGAACGTGGAGACTTCTGGTACGCGCGAGGGCAAATGGCTGGTGACCTCGGGTCTGGCCGCAGGCGATCAGGTCATCGCCGCAGGCTTGCAGAAGGTCAAGGAAGGCGCAACCGCCAAGGCGACGCCCTGGAATCCGAACGCCGCCCCGGCCGGCGCTCCCAACGCCGCCAAACCCGCCGCCGGTGCTCCGGCCGACGCCAAGCAGCAGGGCGAAAAGCCCGCCGCGAAGCAGAACTGACCGAGGCGCCAGACCATGTCCAAGTTTTTCATCGACCACCCCGTCTTCGCATGGGTAGTGGCGATCCTGATCTCGCTTTCGGGTGTGATCTCGATCCTGGGGCTCGGCGTCGAGTCCTATCCTTCCATCGCCCCGCCACAGGTCACCGTCAGCGCCACTTATCCCGGCGCCAGCGCGGATACCGCCGAAAAATCGGTCACCCAGGTGATCGAACAGCAACTGACCGGCATCGATCACCTGCTGTATTTCAGCTCCTCTTCCAGTTCCAACGGCAGGGTCAGCATCACCCTGACTTTCGAAACCGGCACCGATGCCGACATCGCCCAGGTGCAGGTGCAGAACAAGGTCGCCCTGGCGACACCACGCCTGCCCAGTGAAGTGACCCAGCAGGGCGTGGTGGTGGCCAAGGCCAATGCCGGCTTCCTGATGGTGGTGGGCCTGCGCTCGACCAACAGCACCATCGACCGCAACCGCCTCAACGACATCATCGGCTCGCGCGTGCTGGAACAGATTTCGCGCATCCCCGGCGTCGGCAGCACCCAGCAGTTCGGTTCCGAATACGCCATGAACATCTGGCTCAATCCCGACCGCCTGCAGGGCTACGGCATGTCGGCCAGCCAGGTGCTGACGGCGATCCGCGGCCAGAACGTGCAGTTTGCCGCCGGCTCGGTCGGCGCTTCGCCACAGCCTCAGGGCCAGAGCTTCACCGCCACGGTCTCGGCCGAAGGGCGTTTCAGCTCGCCAGAGCAGTTCGAGAATGTGGTGCTGCGCGCCAACAGCGACGGCACCACGGTACGGCTGAAGGATGTGGCACGGGTCGAATTCGGCGCCCAGAGCTACGGCACCGACACCAAGTACAACGGCGCGCCCACCGGCGCGTTCGCGGTGCAGTTGCTGCCCGGCGCCAATGCGTTGAATGTGGCCGGCGCCGTACGCAGCAAAATGGAGGAACTGGCGCCCAGCTTCCCGCAGGGCGTGGAGTGGTTTTCGCCCTACGACAGCACCACTTTCGTCAACATCTCGATCAAGGAAGTGATCAAGAGCCTGGTCGAGGCGATGGTGCTGGTGTTCCTGGTGATGCTGATCTTCCTGCAGAACTTCCGCGCCACGCTGATTCCCACACTGGTGATCCCCGTAGCGCTTCTGGGCACGTTCCTGGGCATGAGCGTGATCGGCTTCACCATCAACCAGCTGACTCTGTTCGCCATGGTGCTGGCGATCGGCATCGTGGTGGACGATGCGATCGTGGTGATCGAGAACGTCGAGCGCATCATGTCGGAGGAAAAACTTCCGCCGCGCGAAGCCACGCGCAAGGCCATGGACCAGATCACCGGCGCGGTGATCGCGATCACTGTGGTGCTGGCGGCGGTATTCATTCCCAGCGCGCTGCAGGGCGGCGCGGCGGGCGAAATCTACAAGCAGTTCGCGCTCACCATTGCCATCGCCATGGCGTTCTCGGCATTCCTGGCGCTCGGTTTCACCCCGGCGCTATGCGCGACCATGCTGAAGTCCGAGCACCACGACGGGAACAGGAAACCGAACTTCATCTTCCGGATTTTCAACAAGTATTACGACAAAGTGCAGCACACCTACGTCGGCCACATCACCAGCGCGGTCAAGCACGCCCCGCGCTGGATGATCCTGTTCGCGATATTGGCGGTACTGACCGGCTTTCTGTTCACCCGCATCCCGGGTAGCTTCCTGCCGGAAGAAGACCAGGGCTATGCCTTGGCCATCGTGCAGCTGCCGCCTGGCGCGACCCTGGAGCGCACCAACAAGGTGTTCGAGCAGATGCGCGGCAAATTGGACGGCATGGAAGGGATCGAAGGCATGCTGCAGATCGCCGGCTTCAGTTTCGTCGGCTCCGGCGAGAACGTCGGCATGGCCTTCATGCGGCTCAAGCCATGGGATGAGCGCGACGTGGTCGCCTCCGATTTCATCGGCCAGGCCAACGGCGCGTTCTCCAGCATCAAGGAAGCGCAGATCTTCGTGGTCAACCTGCCGACCGTGCAGGGTCTGGGCCAGTTCGGCGGTTTCGACATGTGGCTGCAGGACCGCGCGGGCTTGGGCCGTGAAGCCCTGACCCAAGCGCGCAACACCCTGCTCGGCGCCGCCGCGCAGAACCCGGTGCTCACCGGCGTGCGCCCGAACGGTCTGGAGAACGCCCCCCAGCTGCAACTGCACGTGGACCGCGTGCAGGCGCAGTCGATGGGCATGTCGGTCAACGACATCTACAGCGCGATCCAGCTGATGCTGGCGCCGGTCTATGTCAACGACTTCTTCTACGAAGGCCGCATCAAACGGGTCAACATCCAGGCCGATGCGCCGTACCGGCAAGGGCCCGAGGCGCTATCGCGCTTCTACACGCCCAGCACGCTGGCCGCGGCATCGACCACTGCTGCGACCAGCAGCGGCGGTACGACCATGATCCCGCTGAGCAATGTGGTCAGCAGCGAATGGGTAACCAACCCGCCGTCGCTGACCCGCTACAACGGCTATTCCGCGGTCAACATCGTCGGCTCGCAAGCGCCCGGCCGCAGTTCCGGCGAAGCGATGGCCGCAATGGAGGAGATAGTGCGCGACCAGCTGCCCACCGGTTATGGCTACGACTGGGCCGGCATGTCCTATCAGGAAATCATCGCGGGCAACTCGGCAACGCTGCTGCTGGTGCTTTCGCTGGTGGTGGTGTTCCTGTGCCTGGCCGCGTTGTACGAGAGCTGGTCGATCCCATTGGCGGTTATGCTGGTGGTGCCGATAGGTATCCTGGGCGCGTTGTCGTTCTCTATGCTGCGTGGATTGCCGAACGATCTGTACTTCAAGATCGGCATGACCACGGTGATCGGTCTGGCGGCCAAGAACGCCATCCTGATCATCGAGTTCGCGGTCGAACAGCGGCGCGAAGGCAAGACCTTGCGTGAGGCTGTGGTCGAAGCCTGCCGCCTGCGCTTCCGGCCCATCCTGATGACCTCGTTCGCCTTCATCATGGGCGTGATCCCGCTGGCGATCTCCACCGGCGCCGGCGCCAACTCCCGCCATGCGATCGGTACCGGCGTGATCGGCGGCATGATGTTCGCCACCTTCATCGGCCTGTTGCTGATCCCGGTCTTCTTCGTGGTGGTGCGCCGCATGCTGGGCGACCAACTGGACGAGCCCGCGAAGGAATACATGGAACGTATGAAGCAGCCGGCGCCGCGCTGATTCCGGCGTCAGAGGTGGAACGACCCCGGCACCCTGCCGGGGTCTTTATATCTTCGGCGCTAAGGCGGCTTTGTAATAACAGTTACAATGCCTCGTTATAGTGTTCTGCTGAAGCCGGCCGGCAACCCGCCAATCCAAGCAAAGATGGTGCCAGTGCCGGATAAGCATGCATATGAGTATGTCGAAACGACATGCTCCGGTTCGTCGGTCACAGGAAGCCAGCGCAATCCCGGGCTCCTTCATCGGAGTTCTCAGGAAGTTGCCGGCCCTCCGCCGGTCGGACACCGTCGCAGTGCGTGCGACTGCTAGCCACCATGCTGATGCGGATGCTTTAAATCTCAACTGGGGACTTTTCTTGTACTCATGCGTTCGGTATCTTTCACCTTCAGCGCTTCCCCCAGCCATGCTTTCATTCGTCCGTCCCGCATTGCGAACAGCGGCGGCGGAGGAAATGACAACCAGCGCCCGGGCCCCATCCCGCTAAATCCTGCGCATGGTCGCCACGACCCTGCCTGCCCTTTGTCCTGAGGTTACCCCATGGTCCAGAAAGAGAAGCAGAAGAAGCCCGCCTCGTTGCCTAAACGCCTGTTCTGGATGCTGCTGATCGCACTGGTGGTGTTCGGTGGCGTGTTCGGGATCAAGGCGATGATCGGGTCGCAGACCAACAAGTTCTTCGACAACATGCCGCAGCCGGCATCCTCGGTGACGGCTTATACGGCCAAGCAGGAACAGTGGACCGATGCGCAGGAAGCCGTGGGCACCTTCGTGGCGATCAACGGCACCGATGTCACCACCGAAGCCGGTGGCGTGGTCAAGGAACTCGCCTTCGAGGCCGGCCAACCGGTCAAGGCCGGCACCGTGCTGGTGCGGCTCAACACCGCCAACGAACTGGCCACGCTGAAATCGCTCGATGCCACCGCCAGGCTGGCGGCGGTGCAGCGCGACCGCTGGCGCACGCTGGGCAAAGACAAGCTGGTGTCGCAGGACGAAGTCGAACAACGCGCCACCGCTGCGGCCAGCGCCCAGGCCGACGCCGATGCGCAACGCGCTCTGATTTCGCAGAAGACCATCCGCGCCCCGTTCGATGGCGTGCTCGGCCTGCGCAGGGTCAACCTGGGCCAGTTCGTCAATCCGGGCGATCCGATCGTCAGCCTGCAGGCGCTCGATCCGATCTACCTGGACTTCTCGCTGCCGGAACAGCGTATCGGCGAAGTCACGCTGGGCCTGCCGGTCCGTGCCACCATCGATGCGTTGCCGGGTCAGACGTTCGAGGGCAGGATCACCGCCGTCGAGCCCCAGATCGACACCAACACGCGCAACTTCAAGGCACAGGCGACGCTGGTGAACAAGGAAGGCAACCTGCGTCCGGGCGCCTTCGCGCACGTCAATTTCGACACCGGCGCCGAGCAGAAGGTGATCGTGATCCCGCAGACGGCGGTCAGCTTCAATCCTTACGGCAATTCGGTGTACGTGATCTCCGAAGTGCCCCGCGGCAAGGACGAAAAGGACATGCAGGGCAAGCCGCTGACGGGTTCCAAATTGCTGGTCAAGCAGCGGTTCGTCAAAACCGGCGCCACCCGCGGCGACCTGGTCGCGGTGACCGATGGCCTGAAGCCCGGCGAACGCGTGGTCACCAGCGGCCTGCTGAAGCTGCGCAACGACGCCGAAGTGACCATCAACAACAAGGTACAGCCGACTGCCAGCGAAAAGCCCGAGCCGGAAAACCGCTGACACCGCGCACAGTCGCTAGCGTCCCGAACGTGCGGATGCATGTTCACCCTACCCCCAACCCTCTTCCACACGGAAGAGGGGGAGAAAACGGATGAAATTCACCGATATCTTCGTCAACAAACCGGTACTGGCGATCGTCGTCAGTCTGTTCATTCTGTTGTTCGGCCTGCGCGCATTCACTTCGCTCAACGTGCGCGAGTATCCGGAACTGCAGAATGCGGTCATCAACGTCAGCACGACTTACTTCGGCGCCGACGCGGACCTGATCCAGGGCTTCATCACCACTCCGCTGGAGCGCGAGATCGCCAGCGCCGACGGCATCGAGTACCTGACTTCCTCCAGCTCGGCCGGCATCAGCACCATCCAGGCCTACATCCGCCTGGACCAGGATCCCAACCAGGCGCTGACCCAGATTTCGGCCAAGGTCAACAAGATGCGCGGCGAGTTGCCGCAGGAATCCGAGGACCCGGTGATCGACCTGCAGCAAGGTCAGCAGATCGCAGCGATGTACGTGTCCTTCGCCAGTGAGGTGCTCAACAACAATCAGATCACCGATTACCTGACCCGCGTGGTCCAGCCCAAACTGGCGACGATCCCGGGCGTGCAGCGCGCCGACATCCTCGGCGCCGGTTCGTTCGCGATGCGCGTGTGGCTCAAGCCCGACCGCATGACCGCGCTGCAGGTCACCGCCAGCGATGTCAGCAAGGCGTTGCAGTCCAACAACGTGTTGTCGGCGCTGGGTTCGACCAAGGGCGAAATGGTCGCCATCGACCTGACCGCACGCACCGACCTGCGCACGCCCGAGGAGTTCCGCGCCCTGGTCGTGCGCGAGCAGAACGGCGCGATCGTGCGGCTGGGCGATGTGGCCGACGTCATGCTCGGCTCGGAAAACTACGGCACTTCGGTGCGCATCAACGGCGATGCGGCGACCTTCATGGGCATCTTCGTCGCCCCGGACGCCAACTCGCTGGACGTGATCAAGGAAGTGCGGAAAGCGTGGGATGGCGAGATCGTCCCGCAACTACCCGAGGGCATGAAAGGCACCATCCCCTACGACAGCACCAAGGCGATCCAGGACGCCATCAACGAAGTCATCAGCACGATCGTGGAAGCGGTGATCATCGTGATCGTGGTGATCTTCCTGTTCCTGGGCTCGTTCCGCAGCGTGCTTATTCCGGCGGTGACGGTGCCGCTATCGCTGATCGGCGCGCTGTTCCTGATGCTGCTGATGGGTTTCACCATCAATCTGCTGACGTTGCTGGCGATGGTGCTGGCGATCGGCATTGTGGTGGACGACGCGATCATCGTGCTGGAGAACGTGCACCGACATATCGAAGAAGGCATGTCGCCGTACGACGCCGCGATCCGCGGCGCCCGTGAACTGGCCTGGCCGGTGGTGGCCATGACCACGACATTGGTCGCGGTGTATCTGCCTATCGGCTTCCAGGGCGGCCTGACCGGCGTGCTGTTCACCGAGTTCGCCTTCACCCTGGCCGGTTCGGTGCTGCTGTCGGGCGTGATCGCGCTGACGTTGACGCCGATGATGTGCGCGAAGATCCTGAAGCCGCACAGCGAAGGCGGCAAAGGCAAGCTGGAGAAGTGGCTGGACGACCGCTTCGAGTGGCTGCGCCATGGCTACCAGGGCAAGCTGCACGGGGCGCTGGAAACCAAGGGCGTGATCGCCATCTTCGGCGCCATCGTGTTCGTGTCCTGCATCTTCCTGTTCATGGGCTCGCCCAAGGAACCGGCGCCGGCCGAAGACCAGGGCTTCATCTTCTCGATCGGCAGCGCCGACCCTTCCGCCACCCTCGACTACGTGGAGCGCTACACCGAGGAGATCACCAAGATCGCCAAGGACGTGCCGGAAGTGGAAAACTACTTCCTCTTCAACGGCGGTTTCGGCAGTGGCGGCGGCGCCAGCAACAGCGCCATCGCAGGCTTCGTGCTGAAGCCGTGGAGCGAGCGCGAGCGTTCGACCAAGCAGGTGCTGGAGCAGGAGCTGCAGCCGAAGATGTCGGAAGTGACCGGCCTGAACGTGTTCGCGCTGATTCCGCCGGCATTGCCGACGGCCGGCGGCGACGGCGGCGGCGAGTTCATCATCGGCGGTATCGGCTCGCTGCAGCAGTTGCAGGAGCTGGCCGACGCGGTGCTGGCCAAGGCCATGGCCAGCAAGCGTTTCATCTTCCTGGACAAAGACCTGAAGATCGACAAGCCGCGCATCGAAGTGCAGATCGACCGCGACAAGGCGGCCTCGCTCGGCATCGACATGCAGACGCTGTCGGCCGACATGGCGGCGATGCTTTCCGGCGGCTATACCAACCGCTTCGCGATGCAGAACCGCTCCTACCGGGTGATCCCGCAGGTGCAGCGCAGCGACCGGCTCAATGCCGAGCAACTGGGCAACTACTACACCCGCACCCGCGACGGCGAGCTGATCCCGTTGTCGACCATCGTTACTCTGAAGGAAAGCGCTCAGCCGCAGACGCTCAAGCGCTTCCAGCAGCTCAACGCGGTCGGCATCACCTTCGCGCCGCGTCCGGGCGTGAGCAAGGGTGAGGCGTTGGAGATCCTGGACCAGGCAGCCAAGGAAGTGTTGCCGCAGGGCTACAGCGTCGACTACGCCGGCGAATCGCGGCAGTTCAAGCAGGAAGGCGCGACCATGCTGGTCACCCTGCTGTTCGCGCTGATCATCATCTTCCTGGTGCTGTCTGCGCAGTTCGAAAGCTTCCGCGACGCGATCATCATGCTGATCACCGTGCCGATGGCGATCTGCGGCGCGTTGCTGGTGCTCAATGTGCTGGCGATATTGAGCGGCTTACTCGGGTTCTCTGGCATCGAAGCCTTCCCGGGCATGAGCATCAACATCTACACCCAGGTCGGTCTGGTGACCCTGGTGGGCGTGATCTCCAAACACGGCATCCTGATCGTGGAGTTCGCCAACAAGCTGCAGATCGAAAAGGGCCTGAGCAAGCGCGAAGCGATCGAGGAAGCGACCGCCATCCGTCTGCGTCCGGTGCTGATGACCACCGCTGCGCTGGTATTCGCCATGATCCCGCTGCTGATCGCCAGCGGCCCGGGCGCGGCGGCGCGCTTCTCGATGGGCATGGTGATCGCCTCGGGCATGACCATCGGCACCGCGTTCACTTTGTTCGTGCTGCCGGCGTTCTATCTGTACCTTGCCCAGGACCACAGCAAGGCGCATGCGCAGGCCAAGGACGACGATGCGGAACCGTCGCTGCCCACGGTAACCTCGCACTGACGCTTCGCTCCCGGCGATGGTCGCAGACCATCGCCGGGAACTTTATTCTGAGTGTTGTCCGTCTTTGGCGTTGTGCGTTCCGGCACTCGGTAGACCCGCAATGAGCATGCTACGGTTCCGGTTCCTCCGACGGAGCCGTTCCCTATGCCCCGCAATATTCCCTTGATTCTGGCGCTCGCCTGTCTGGCCGCATGCAAGCCCGAACCGGCCCCGGCGCCGGAAACCGCAACGCAGACTCCTGCCGCAAGCGCCTCATCCGAAGCCAAGCGCATCGAAGCCGACGTGCGTTATCTGGCGGACGACAAGCTGGAAGGACGCGACACAGGCACGCCGGGTTACGACCTTGCGGCCGAATACGTGGCCCGCCGTTACGCCGAAATGGGCCTGAAGCCGGCGGGCGACGACGGCACCTTCTTCCAGCGCGTGCCGCTTTTGAAAGCGCTTCGCCAGGAACAGGGAGCGGCTTTCACCATCGACCGCGACGGCAGCAAGGTGTCGCTGAAATTCCGCGATGAATTCCTGCCGGGCCTCAACTACAACGCGCCTTCGCATGCGCTGACCGCAGCGGCGGTGTTCGTCGGCCAGGGTGTGTACGCCCCCGACCTGGAACAGGACGATTTCGCCGGCGTCGATGTGCGCGGCAAGATCGCGGTGCTGTTTCCAGGCGCTCCCGCTCGGTTCGACAACGACCGCCGCGCCTTCTATTCCTCAGGCACCCAGAAGCTGCGCACGTTGTCTGAGAAAGGCGCGGTCGGGGTCGTGTTCGTAGGCACTCCGCAGTACGAAGAGCGCGGGCCGTGGGCCAGTTCGTCTGCAAAATGGAGCATGCCCGGCATGCGCCTGCGCGCCGCGGACGGCACCGGTATCGATACGTTTCCGCAATTGAAGGCGAGCGCCTCGGTCGGCGCGGCCGCGGCCAAGACGATCTTCGCCGGCAGTGGACACGAAGCGGATGCGTTGTTCAAGGCGGCCGCGGACGGGCAGCTGAAAGCGTTCGATCTGCCGGGCACGTTGACTCTGGCGGGGCAAACCCGTATCGAACCGGCCGAGTCGCGCAATGTCGTAGCCAGGCTAGACGGCAGCGACGCCGCCTTGGGCCGCGAATTCATCGCGTATACCGCGCATCTGGACCATATCGGCGTGGGTGCCGCGGTGAACGGCGATGGTATCTATAACGGCGCGATGGACAACGCGCTGGGCGTCTCGGTGATGCTGGAGGCGGCGAAGCAATTGACCGGTGCCGCGAACAAACCCAAGCGCTCGTTGCTGTTCATCGCCCTGACCGGCGAGGAAAAGGGATTATTGGGCGCGGAATGGTTCGCCTCGCATCCCACCGTGCCCAAGACCGATCTGGTAGCCAACATCAACATGGACATGCCGGTGCTGCTGGTGCCGGCCAAGGACGTAGTGCCGATAGGATTGGAGCATTCGACGCTGAAAACCGCGCTGGATACGGCAGCCAGGGAAATAGGCGTGGGGTTGTCGGCCGATCCGTTTCCGGAAGAAGTGGTGTTCGTGCGCAGCGACCAGTACGCCTTCGTGCGCGCCGGCATTCCGGCGGTCTATCTGGATGGCGGCATAGAGCCTGCCACGGTCGGCGGCGCCAGCCCGAAAGAAGCTTTGGATAAATTCCTGCGTACTTGCTATCACCAGCCCTGCGACGACGCCTCTCAACCCATTCAGTACGAAGATGCGGCTCGCCTGGCGCGCCTCAACGCACGCATCGGCGTACTGATCGGCGATGCGGCCGAGCGGCCGCGTTGGAACAAAGGCGATTTCTTCGGCGACCGTTTTGCGCCGGCTGCGAAAGCGCCCTAACGCCAACGATGTCCAACCCCTCTCCCGCTTGCGGCGCCCGAAGGGTGTGCAAGGCTGAGAGGGTGCCGAAGGCGGGTGAGGGAAAGGCCGGAGCCTATCCACTCTGATGGCCGGTTTGTGTCGACTGTGGAACTAAAAAGCCAGCTTTTCAGGTGCGAACTATCCGCTCGACCAAACAGTTGCGGCGGCCTCCCTCATCCGGCCTGCCGGCCACCCCGTATCAAGTACGGGGCAGGCTCTTCTCCCGCAAGCGGGAGAAGGACCCATCCATTTTTAACGTGACAAACAGTCGGCTACCTACTTCGCTGCAACAGCCTTGCCTTTCTGACTGGCAATCCACTGATCCACACGCTTCTCCAGCAAGGTCAACGGCAGCGCACCGCCACCCAGCACCGTATCGTGGAAACCCTTGATGTCGAACTTGTCGCCCAGTTCGGTTTCCGCCTTCTTGCGCAATTCCTGGATGCGGATCATGCCGATCTTGTAGGCCGTGGCCTGCCCCGGCATGATCAGATAACGCCGCACCTCGGAACGGATCGCCGCCAAAGGCACGGCGCTGTTGTCGTCGAAATACTTGACCGCCTGTTCTTCGGTCCAGCCCTTGGCATGCAGGCCGGTATCCACCACCAGACGGATCGCACGCCACATCTCCGAGCTCAGGCGGCCGAATTCCGAATACGGATCCTGGTAGGTATTCGGCATCTCCTTGGCCAGCCATTCCGAATACAGGCCCCAACCCTCCTGATACGCGGTGAAACCGGCCTGCGTGCGGAACTTCGGCACGCCGGTGAGTTCCTGCGCGATGGAGATCTGCATGTGATGGCCCGGCAGGCCTTCGTGGTAGGCAATGACCTCCAGCTCCGGCTTCGGCATCGCGCTCATGTCGGACAGATGCGCGTAGTACACACCCGGGCGCGAACCATCCGGCGTGCCGGGGTAATAGTGCTGGGCCGCGCCGTCCTGTTCGCGGAAAGCTTCCACGCGCTTGACCACCAGGTCCGCCTTCGGCAGTAGACCGAAGTAGTTGGGCAGTTCCTTCTTGATATTGGCGATGACGCGCGTGGCTTCGTCGATGTACGCCTGGCGTCCGGCGTCGGTGTTGGGGAAATTGAACTGCGGATCACTGTCGATGAAGGCGAAGAAAGCGTTCAGATCGCCCTTGAAGCCCACTTTGTCCTTGAGCGCAGTCATCTCGCCCTTGATGCGCTCTACTTCCTTCAGGCCCAGCGCGTGGATTTCCTCGGCGGTCATGTCGGTGGTGGTCATCTGGCGCAACCGGTACTCGTAGTACGCCTTGCCGTTCGGGTGGGTCACGCCCACGCCGGTCGCATTGACCTCGGCTTTTGGCAGATCTTCTTCGCACCAGGCGATCACGCGGTCGTAAGCGGGCTTGAACTGCTCCAGCAGTGCCTTGCGCGCCTGATCCTTCAGCTCGGTCGCGCGCGCGGCGTCGATCTTGCCGCTCTTGACCAGCGCATCGGCCTTGGCCTGCGCATCCGCCCAGATCGCCGAATCCTTACCCGCCGAGAACGGCGCACCAGCGATCACTTTACGCGATTGGTCGATGACGCCTTCGTAAGCGAATTTGGGCGGGCGGATGCCCTGCCCGGCCGATTTGCGGGCACGTTCCAACAACTGGTCGAATGCGCGCGCAGTGGCCTTCAAACGAGAGACGTAGGCGGTGTAGTCGGATTCTTCTTCCACCTTGTGGAAACTGATCAGCACGGTGGGCAGGAAACTCTGCGCGCCGTTCATCTGATCGAAGCCGTAGCCGTCGCTCAGGAAAGGCAGGCCGGCCTTGGCATCCTCGTACTGAAACTTCCACAGATCGTAGGAGAACTTGCCCTCGTCGCTGAGCTTGGCGTAGTCGAAGGTCTTTTCCATCTCCTCGACGCTGGCTTTCTGCCAGGCCACCTGGTCGATCTGGCTCTGCTCGGACATGTCGTCCAATTGGTCGTACAGTTCCTTGCGCCCCTGGAATGTCAGTTGCAACGGGCTGAAGCGCAGCTGTTCTTCGTACTTTTTCTCGAACCACTGGTTGATGCGTTGGGTTTCCGCTGCGATGTCGGCCGGCGAGGCGGCTACCGCCGGCGCGGTGCCGGCCGCATCGGGCGGGGTCACACGGTCGCAGGCGCCAAGGGCCAGCACGAGGGCACAAACGATCAGGGTTCTACGCATCGGGTTCTCCAGTAGAGGCACGGCGGTCAAAGGGCATAAGGCATGTCCAACCGCAGAACTCTAACGGATCGGAGCGGTCCCGTCCGCTGCGCGCATTCCACAACCGCATCGACAGCGGGCTTCGCTCCTGCTTTGCCCCCTTTGGAAAAGGGGGCTACGGGGGATTTGCTTTTGCTCCTGCTCTTGCTCTGCGCGAAGAGCAAATCCCCCTCGCCCCCTCTTTTTCAAAGGGGAAGGCCATCACGACTTGTACAGGGAGGACTGCAATCGACCGCTTCGATCATTCTTCAACATAAAAGCGATCCGCAGATCCTCGAATCTCAGCGCAAACCCGTTTCGTTGCGGGCGATCACCAGGCGCTGGATCTCGCTGGTGCCCTCGTAGATCTCGGTGATCTTGGCATCGCGGAAATAACGCTCCAGCGGCATTTCCTTCGAGTAACCCATGCCGCCGTGGATCTGCACGGCCTGATGGGTGATCCACATCGCCGCTTCCGAAGCGGTGAGCTTGGCGATGGCCGCCTCGTTGCTGAAACGCTGGCCCTGGCCTTTCACCCATGCCGCACGCAAGGTCAGCAGCGTGGCCGCATCCAGCTTGCACTTCATGTCGGCAATCTTGGCCTGGGTCATCTGGAAAGTACCGATGGCCGCACCGAAGGCTTTGCGCTCCTTCACGTATTCCAACGTCGCCTCATACGCCGCCCGGGCGATGCCGATGGCTTGCGAGGCGATGCCGATGCGGCCCGCGTCCAGCACGCCCATGGCGATCTTGAAGCCCTGGCCTTCGGCGCCCAGCACATCCTCGGCGGCAACTACATAGTCCTGGAATTCGATCTCGCAGGTGGCCGAGGCGCGGATGCCCAGCTTGGGTTCGGTCTTGCCGCGATGGAAGTCCGGATTGGCGGTGTCCACCAGAAACGCGGTGACGCCGCGTGCGCCCTTTTCGGGCTCGCTCATGGCGAACAGCACGATGTACTTGGCCACCGGGCCGGAGGTGATCCAGCTCTTCTTGCCGTTGATCACGTAGCTGCCGTCGGCCTGCTTCACCGCGCGGCAACGCATGGCGGTGGCGTCGGAACCGGATTGCGGCTCGGTCAGCGCGAAGGCGCCGATCTCGCGGCCTTCGGCGATGGCGCGCACGTATTTCTGTTTCTGCGCCTCGCTGCCGTTAATCAGGATGCCGTTGCAGAACAGCGAATTGTTGACCGACATGATGGTGGAATGGGCCGCGTCGCCGGCGGCGATCTCGATCATGGCCAGCACGTAGGCGATGGGGTCCATGCCGGCGCCGCCGTATTCCTCGGGCACCTCGATGCCCATCAGGCCGTTCTCGCCCAGCAGGCGGATGTTCTCCAGCGGGAACTCTCCCAGCCGGTCGAAGTGCTCGGCGCTGGGCGCGATCTTCTCCTGCGCGATGCGCCGCGCCACGTCCTGAAGCATCAACTGTTCTTCGGTGAATCCAAAATCCACGGCAAACCCCTTCCTGTAAGCATGTCCTCCCATTGTACCGGGGCCACCCTACGCGGGCGTACGCGGCTTGACCCGGCGCCCATCACGGCGGACAATATCTTTATATCGCGATAGGAAGATATGTATGGACCTGGAAGCATGGTCGACCCGGCTCAAAGTATTCGCCGACGCCACTCGCGTACGCCTGCTGGTGCTGCTGGCCTCCGAAGAGCTGACCGTGGCCGAGCTTTCGGCCATCACCCAGCTGGCCCAGCCCCGGGTTTCCACCCATCTGGCGAAATTGAAGGAAGCCGGCCTGGTGCGCGATCGCCGCGCCGGCGTTTCCGCGTATTACCGTTTCGATGAAGACAATCTGGACAACGCCCAGCGTGAATTGTGGCGCAGCTTGCGCGAAGGCAGCGACGACCCGCTGCTGCGCCAGGATGCCGAGCGCGTACCGTCGGTGCTGGCCTCGCGCGCGGCCGAACAGAACTGGGCCGACAGCGTGGCCGGCGACATGGAGCGGCACTACTCCCCAGGCCGTACCTGGGAGGCGTTGGCCCGCACCGCACTGCCGCTGCTGGAAACCGGCGACGTGCTGGATATCGCTTCGGGCGATGGCGTATTGGCGGAATTGCTGTCGCCGCATGCCAAGCGTTACGTCTGCATCGACACCAGCGCCCGCGTGGTGGCGGCCGCTGGCGAGCGCCTCCGCCGTTTCCCCAATGTGGAAGTGCGCGAAGGCGACATGCATGCCCTGCCCTTCAAGGACAACAGTTTCGACCTTGTGGTCCTGATGCATGCCCTTACTTATTCCGCCAAACCCGCACAGGCGGTGAGCGAAGCGGCGCGCGTGCTGCGCCGTGGCGGACGGCTGTTGCTCAGCAGTCTGGCCAAGCACGAGCACCAGGCCGCGGTACAGGCCTATGGTCACCTCAACCTGGGTTTCACCGACAAGGAGCTGCGTAAATTCGCCGAAAAATCCGGCCTGCAGGTTTCCAACCTGGGCACGGTCACCCGTGAGCGCCGCCCGCCGCATTTCGAAGTGATCTCGCTGATAGGAGTCAAACCATGAAGACCCTGCCCTGGCTGAATCCCGCCCGCGCGCACGCGCTGCAGAAAGCGCTGTCCGAACGCATCCTGATCATCGATGGCGCCATGGGCACCATGATCCAGCGCCATCGACTGGAGGAAGCCGATTATCGCGGCGAGCGTTTCGCCGACGGCTTCGACAGCGCCCATGTCCATGACGGCCAGTGCGGCCACGACTTGAAGGGCAACAACGACCTGCTGCTGTTGAGCAAGCCGGAAGTCATCGCCGGTGTGCATACCGAATATCTGGAAGCCGGCGCCGATCTGGTCGAGACCAATACCTTCAACGCGACCTCCATCAGTCAGGCCGACTACCACCTGGAGCACCTGGTCTACGAATTGAACAAGGAAGGCGCCCGGGTGGCCCGCGCCTGCTGCGACGCTGTCGAAGCCAAGACGCCGGGCAAGCCCCGCTTCGTCATCGGCGTGCTCGGCCCCACCAGCCGTACCGCTTCCATCAGTCCCGACGTCAACGATCCGGGCTACCGCAACACCAACTTCGACGAACTGCGGGCTACCTACCGCGAGGCGATCGAAGGACTGATCGACGGCGGCGCGGACACGATCATGGTGGAAACCATTTTCGACACGCTCAACGCCAAGGCTGCGCTGTACGCGGTGGAAGAAGTATTCGAGGCGCGCGGCGGCCGTCTTCCGGTGATGATTTCCGGCACCATCACCGACGCGTCGGGACGCACGCTTTCCGGCCAGACCGCCGAGGCGTTCTATGCTTCCGTGGCGCACGGCAAGCCGTTGTCGGTGGGCCTGAACTGCGCATTGGGTGCCAAAGACTTGCGCGAGCATGTGGAGACGCTGGCGCGCGTGGCCGACGGTTATGTCAGTGCGCATCCCAATGCCGGTTTGCCCAATGCCTTCGGCGAGTACGACGAGACTCCAGAAGAGATGGCGGCCACATTGAAGGAGTTCGCCGAATCCGGATTGCTCAATCTGGTAGGCGGCTGCTGCGGTACGACTCCGGCGCACATAAAAGCCATTGCCGAAGCCGTCGAGGCTATTGCGCCGCGCCGGTTGCCTGTTGCGTTTGCGCATGCTGCCTGATTCGAGCCCGAAAAGATCGACTGCGCGTAGGTCGGGGCTACGCCCCCGACGGCTCTTGCCCGTGCACACGAACGTCGGGGACGTAGGATCCGTCCGGGCGAAAGGCGTCGGGGGCGTAGCCCCGACCTACCCGTTGACACACGGCGATACGCGCCGATTCGTTTTCAAAGAATTTTCCCTATGACAGCAACCCCGCGCCACACCCGCCTATCCGGCCTGGAGCCGCTGGTCATTACGCCCGACCTGTTGTTCATCAACGTGGGTGAACGCACCAACGTCACCGGCAGTGCGCAGTTCAAGAAGCTGATCAAGGAAGAGCGCTACGAAGAAGCAGTGGAAGTCGCGCGCCAGCAGGTCGCCAACGGTGCGCAGATCCTCGACGTCAACATGGACGAGGGGTTGATCGACTCCGAGAAGGCGATGGTGCGCTTCCTCAATCTGATCATGTCCGAGCCCGATATCGCCCGTATCCCGGTGATGGTGGACTCGTCTAAATGGAGCGTGATTGAAGCCGGCCTGAAATGCCTGCAAGGCAAAAGCGTGGTCAATTCCATCTCGCTGAAGGAAGGCGAAGAAGCCTTCATCGAGCATGCTCGCAAGGTGTTGCGTTACGGTGCCGCCGCGGTGGTGATGGCGTTCGACGAAGACGGCCAGGCCGATACCTGCGCGCGCAAGGTCGAGATCTGCACGCGCGCCTACAAGGTGTTGACCGAACAGGTAGGGTTTCCGCCCGAGGACATCATCTTCGACCCGAACATCTTCGCCGTGGCTACCGGTATCGAGGAGCACGACAATTACGCGGTCGATTTCATCGAAGCCACGCGCATCATCAAGCAGACCCTGCCGGGCTGCCACGTCTCCGGCGGCGTGTCGAACGTATCGTTCTCCTTCCGCGGCAACGAGCCCGTGCGCCAGGCGATCCACTCGGTGTTCCTGTACCACGCCATCAAGGCGGGCATGGACATGGGCATCGTCAACGCCGGCGGCATGCCGATCTACGACGACCTTGAGCCTGACCTGCGCGAACGCGTCGAGGACGTGATCCTCAACCGGCGCAAGGATTCCACCGAACGCCTGCTGGAGATCGCCGAGCGTTACCGCGGCAAGAAGGGCGAAGTGCAGGTCGAGAATCTGGCCTGGCGCGAAAAACCGGTGCGCGAGCGCCTCAGCCACGCGCTGGTGCACGGTATAGACCAGTACGTGGAGACCGACACCGAAGAGGCGCGGCAGATGTCCACGCGCCCGCTGGATGTGATCGAAGGTCCGTTGATGGACGGCATGAATGTGGTCGGCGACCTGTTCGGTGCCGGCAAGATGTTCCTGCCGCAGGTGGTGAAGTCGGCCCGGGTCATGAAGAAGGCGGTAGCCTACCTGCTGCCCTTCATCGAAGCCGAAAAACTGCGCACCGGCGAAGTCGGCAAGTCCAACGGCAAGATCATCATGGCTACGGTCAAGGGCGACGTACACGATATCGGCAAGAACATCGTCGGTGTGGTGCTGGCCTGCAACAACTTCGACGTCGTCGACCTGGGCGTGATGGTGCCGACGCAGAAGATCCTGGACAGCGCCCGCGAACACAACGCCGACCTGATCGGCCTGTCCGGTCTGATCACGCCCTCGCTGGAGGAAATGACCCACGTGGCGCGCGAAATGCAGCGCCAGGGCATGACCATGCCGCTGTTGATCGGCGGCGCCACTACTTCGCGTGCGCATACGGCGCTGAAGATCGATCCGCATTACAAATCGCCGACGGTCTGGGTCAAAGACGCCTCGCGTGCGGTGGGCGTGGCGCAGTCGCTGATTTCCAAGGATTTGCGTGGCCCGTTCATGGCAGCCAACGATGCGGACTACGCGGAGATCCGCGAGCGCCACAAGAATCGCGGCGATGCCAAGCGATTGGTTTCGCTGACGAAGGCGCGCGGGCAGAAGTTCGACGGCGGCTGGGACCAATACACGCCGCCTGTGCCGAACAAACCCGGCATCACCGTGTTCGACGATTACCCGCTGGCCGAACTGGTGGAATTGATTGACTGGACGCCTTTCTTCCAAGCCTGGGAGCTGGCGGGCAAGTACCCGGCGATTCTTACCGACGCAGTGGTAGGCAAGCAGGCCAGTGAGTTGTTCGCTGACGCCCAGGCGATGCTGAACAAGATCGTCAGCGAGAAATGGTTGACGGCTAAGGCGGTATTCGGACTCTGGCCAGCCAACAGTGCTGGTGATGACGTAGAAATTTCCCTTCTCCCCTCGGGAGAAGGTGCCCGTAGGGCGGATGATGGTACGGCGGAATCGGTGGCGCCCGAACCATCGCCTTCTCACCGCACTCTCACCCCAACCCCTCTCCCGAGGGGAGAGGGGCTAAGGCGAACCTTGCATTTCCTTCGTCAGCAAGTGGACAAACCTGTCGAGCGCCCGGATTTCTGCCTCGCCGACTTCATCGCGCCAAAGGAAAGCGGCAAGCAGGACTGGATAGGCGCTTTCGCGGTCACCGCCGGCATCGGTATCGACGAACACGTGGCGCGCTTCGAGGCCGACCACGACGACTACAACTCGATCCTGCTCAAAGCACTGGCCGACCGTCTGGCGGAAGCCTTGGCCGAACGTCTGCACCAGCGCGTGCGCAAGGAATTCTGGGGATACCAGCCCGACGAAGAACTGGGCAATGAGGCACTGATCGCCGAGAAATACGTAGGCATCCGCCCTGCCCCTGGCTATCCCGCCTGTCCGGAACACAGCGAGAAGGGAACCCTGTTCGAGTTGTTGGACGCAGGCAACAACGCGGGCATGATCCTGACCGAAAGCTTCGCCATGCTGCCGACCGCCGCGGTGTCGGGCTACTATTTCAGTCACCCGCAAAGCCAGTACTTCGTGGTCGGGCGAGTTTCCAAGGAACAGGCCGAGGACTATGGCAAACGCAAGGGCGCCACTTTGTTGCAGGCAGAGAGATGGCTGGCTTCCAATCTGGACTACGATCCGGAATAAGTGTGCAATGACAGGAAACCCCGTTCGTGGTGAGCCTGTCGAACCACGCTTTTTGAGCAAAAAGTGAACTATTGCGGGCTGGCGAACTGCGCCAACAGCGTAGTTCGACAGGCTCACCACGAACGGGATCTAGGTGCCAGGCCTACCAGAACTGAAAAGATAATCCGGACCCACACATGGACGTTATCGAAGATCATTCCCAATCCTCCAACGCAGCCTTCATCCGCAAACACGCCGCCCCCGGCCGTATCGGCCTGTGCGGCGGCCGCGACTGGATCAACAAAGTCATCCGCAAAGCGCAAGCACCGCTGACCAACGACGGGCATCGCAGCCTGTGGTCGCACGCCTTCGTTTTCAGCGAACAGCGTCTGGACGGGCATTGGTGGGTGCTGGAGTCCGATCTGGACCTGCGCTACCGGCAAATCCGCCTGGGAGTGCAGGAAAATCGCGCCGACCGTTACTTCGACGACGAGTTGTTCCCGAATCTCGCCATTCTCGACTTCGGACTGGACGAAACCAAAACCCGCCAGGTTCAGATCGCCGGACTGGACTTGCTGTCCGGGCTTTCCAGCTATTCGCTCAGCGAACTGGTCGGCACCCTGTTCGCCATGCACAGCACCCGCCTGCGCAAGCGCGACAACCTGCTGGCCAAGGAAGGTGCGTTGTATTGCTCGGCGATGGTGCAGCATTGCTACGCGGCAGCCGGCGTGGAGTTCATTCCCGGCGTGCATGGCAAGAACATCGCGCCGCAGGACATCTACGACTCCGTACTTCCGCATCAAACCCATTCGCTGATACGCGACCTCGGCATTTCGAGCCTGCGCCGTTTTGCGCATGAAGCCAGCGAACTGCTCAACACGCCGGTCGAGGATCTGCTCTGAGCCGTCCGCCGCCATGACCGACGCCGCCACGCGGACGGCCGCGGATGTGCGCGTACCCATGGTTCGCCTGTCCAGCTTCTATTTCGCCTACTACGCCGCGCTGGGCGCGTTCACACCGTACTGGAGCCTGTACCTGAAGTCGCGCGGCATGGAAGTCGCCGCGATCAGCGTGCTGATGAGCCTGTGGTACGCCACCCGTATCGTCGCGCCCAGCACCTGGACCACACTGGCGGCGCGTTCGCTGCATCCGATCCGCTGGCTGCGTCTGGGCTGCCTGCTGACATTGGCCAGCTTCGCCGCTTTTCTGATGCCGCTGGATTTCATCGGCCTGTTCGCGGTGATGTGCGCGTTCTGCTTCGCCTACAACGCAGTGATGCCGCAGTTCGAATCGATCACCATGTCGCACCTGGGCGTGCGCAGCGATCGCTACGGGCATATCCGCGTCTGGGGTTCCATCGGCTTCATCGCGGTGGTCTCGGTGTTCGGCGTATTGCTGGACCATTTCGGAGTGGGCACCCTGCCCTGGCTGATGCTGCCGTTGCTGGCCGGGTTGCTGGCATCGTCTTTCGCCAATAACTACGCGCATCCTGTCGAAGAAGTCCACGACGAGAACCACGTAGGCTTCCGCGCACGATTGAAGCGCCCGCAAGTGATCGCCTTCTTCGTGGCGGCGTTTCTGGCCCAGGTCTCCTTCGGTCCGTACTACACGTTCTTTTCGATCTACCTGACCGAGCACCATTACTCGGCGACCATGCTGGGGGTGTTCTGGACCGTGGGTGTGCTGGTGGAGATCGGGGTGTTTTTTCTCTCCAGCCGCATCTTCCGGCGCTGGGACGCCGGCAAAGTGCTGATGTTCGCCCTGCTGAGCGCGGCATTGCGCTGGTGGGCGACGGCGCTTTGGCCCGACAACATTCCGGTGATGGTCGCAGCGCAACTGACCCACGCGCTCAACTTCGGCGCGTTCTTCGCCGCAGTGATGCAGTTGCTCGTGCGTTTTTTCCCGGGGCGCATGAATGGCCATGGGCAAGGCGTTTTCTACGGCCTGTCCTCCGGCGTAGGCGGCGTGATCGGCGCACTGACCGCCGGGCAGTTGTGGCACTTCGGCGGCAATGTCGCGTTTCTGGCGGCGGGTTGCTTCGCGCTGCTGGCTGCCGTCATCGCTTGGCATTGGCTGGTTCGGCCAGCCCCCGCGCGATTACCGGACCATATGTAGGAGCGACGCAAGTCGCGAAGCTCTTAGCGCTCCAGTTGTTCACTGCTTCGCGACTTGCGTCGCTCCTACAACGGCCCGATCACCAAATCAGATCATCGGGCACTTGATACTGCGGATCTGCATAAGGATCGTCGCCAGCAGGCGCATCCGGATCCACCTTCAAAGCCACGCATGCCGGGAAGATGCTTTCGGCTTCGGCCAACAGTGCCGCGGCGACCAGCAGATAGCGGCCATTCTGCTGCAATACGCCCAGTTCGCCCGCATTGAGCGCTTTCAACTGCTCTGCGTTGACGTGGATACGCTTGATCTTGCCGCCGTAGGGGAAATGCCGCGCGATTTCCGCATTGGGATCGTTCAACGACTTGCCCTTCAACAATTCCTCGACACGCGCTTTCGCTTCGCGCCGCACTCGCGCCTCTTCCTGCTTCAGGCGCTCGGCTTCTATGCGTTCGTCCTTCTCCTTCTGCGCGCGGATGGCGTAAGCCTTGGCCAGATCCATTTCCTCTCGCGAACGTGCGGGCTTGGGCTGCGCAGCACGAGGCGCATGGTTCGGCCTGACGCCCTGGCCCGGCCGACCGGCGGGTTTTCCCGCAGGCTTGTTATTGGCCTGCCTGCTGTCGGCGGGCCTGCTGTCGGCGGGCCTGCTGTCAGTGGGCCTGCCGTCGGCAGATCTGTTGCCGGGCCGGGAATCGGGCCTGCGGTCTGGCTTACGCTCGGGTTTGCGTTCGGGCTTCGGTGCCGGCTTGAAGCCCAGCCCCAGGAGTTGGTCGCGTAGGGAATCGGTCATGGTCGTAGAAGATGGGGGGAAGTCGCCGATGCGCTGCCTGCGTCTATTGAAGCCAGGCGAACCGCAGCGTATCAGTAGTGCGGCGGCGGTGGCTCGTCCGCGGCGTCGGCGTACAGCTCGGTTCGGACCTTGCGCAGATCGGACAGCATGTTGCGCATCAGCTCGGACGTGCGGTTGCCTTCCGCACGCGCATCGGCGAGCGCCTCACTCAACTCGCCAAGCGCGTGCTCCTGGAAGGCGAGCCGGGTTTCCAGTTCGATCAGGCGTTGCTCCAGCGCGGGATCCAATGCTTTCGGATCACTCTGCATGCACCGATCTCCCGCGGCCGATGCCGTAGTACGCCAGACCCGCCGCCTCGACTTCCGTGGGCTGATAAAGATTGCGGCCATCGAAAACGACCGCATCCCCCAGCGCCGCCTGCAAACTCGCGAAATCCGGGCTGCGGAACTGTTTCCATTCGGTGACTACCACCAGCGCATCGGCCCCTTGCACCGCCGCCGTGGCCGAATCGCAAAGCACAAGATCGTCGCGCTCGCCGAAGATGCGGCTTGCCTCATGGGAAGCTTCGGGGTCGTAGGCGCGGACCAGAGCGCCGGCGCCCCACAGCTGCTCCAGCAAGCGACGGCTGGAAGCTTCGCGCATGTCGTCGGTATTGGGTTTGAAGGCAAGCCCCCAGACCGCGAAGGTCTTGCCGCGCACGCCTTCATCCTCGCCAAGGTCGTAGTGGCGCTGGATCAGCTCGAACAGATGGCCTTTCTGCGATTCGTTGACCGCTTCCACCGCATTGAGCAGGCGCGCGTCGTACTGGTACTGTTGCGCGGTACGCGCCAGGGCCTGCACATCCTTGGGGAAGCAGGAACCGCCGTAACCCGCGCCGGGATAGATGAAATGCCAGCCGATGCGTGGATCCGAACCTATCCCGTGGCGTACGTGTTCGATATCGGCGCCCACACGTTCGGCGATATTGGCGATCTCGTTCATGAAGCTGATCTTGGTGGCCAGCATGGCGTTGGCCGCGTACTTGGTCAGCTCCGCAGAACGCACATCCATCACCACGATGCGTTCGTGGTTGCGATTGAACGGCGCGTACAGGCGTTTCATCCTGTCGACGGCACGCGTGCCGTCGGCGCCGATCACGATGCGGTCGGGGCGCATGCAGTCGTTGACGGCATCGCCTTCTTTCAGGAATTCGGGGTTGGAAACCACATCGAAAGCTACATCGGACCCGCGCGATTGCAATTCCGAGGCGATGGCGGCGCGCACCTTGTCGGCCGTGCCTACCGGCACGGTGGACTTGTTGACCACCAGCGTGGGCCTGTCGATATATCGGCCGATCGTGCGCGCGACCGTGAGTACGTATTGCAGATCGGCGCTGCCGTCTTCGTCGGGCGGCGTGCCCACGGCGATGAACACCACCTCGCCATGAGCAATCGCCGCGGCGGCATCGGTGGTGAAATCCAGCCGGCCCGCCGCATGGTTGGCTTTCACCATGGGCTGCAGGCCAGGCTCGAAAATGGGCACTACGCCCTGTTTCAGACCTTGCACCTTGTCCGCGTCGATATCGACGCAGATCACGTCATGGCCTACCTCGGCCAGACAAGTGCCGGTAACCAGACCTACATAACCGGTTCCAAAAATCGCAATCCGCATGGGGGGCTCACTGGATCAGTAAAGGGACTACTGCAGGATACCCATCAGTTCGACATCAAATGTCAGCGTTGCGTCAGGACCGATCGGCCCCTGGCCGCCATTGGGGCCGTACGCCAGACTCGACGGGATCCAGAAACGGTACTTGGCGCCTACCGGCATCAGCGAAACGCCCTCGGTCCAGCCGGCGATGACCTGATTCAGGCCGAACTCAGCCGGTTGGCCACGCTGATAGGAACTGTCGAACACGGTGCCGTTGAGCAGCTTGCCTTCGTAGTTCACCCGCACGCGGCTCTGCGGCGTGGGACGCGCGCCGCTGCCCTGGCGCAGCACCATGTACTGCAAACCGGACGGCGTGGTGATGACGCCCTTCTCGCTCTTGTTCCTGGTCAGGAAAGCGGCCCCTTCCTCGCGGTTCTTCTGGCCGGCGGTGCTCTGTTTCCTGGTCATGTAGGCCTGCATGGTGGCCTGCGCTTCCTGCTCGGTCATCAACAGGGTGCCTTTGGCCAGCGAGCTGCGTACCGCCTGGATCAGTACCGGCAGGTCAAGCTCGTCTTTCAGCGGCGCCAGGGACGGGCCCACCGCGAAGCTGCCCAGCATCAGGCCCACTTTATCCTTGGCCACCGCCGGCGGCTGCGAACCCGGCGGCATACCGGGAACCGGCGCGCCCTGTTTCACGGCCAGGCTCATGCGCAGGGCTTCATCGGTCGCTTTGGCTTCGGCCTCGGTGATCAGCGGTTTTCCTCCGGCGAAGACGTTGCCGATGGCGCGTTCGAACGCGGCCATGTCGATGTATTCGCCGATCGGCTGGAAGGACCTGCCCACGTCCATGCCGACCGCGTAGCTGACCTTGTCCTTCTCCGTCACCAGCGCGTTCTTGCCGCCTTTCTCCTGTGCCGACAAGTTGCCTCCCATCATCGCCAAAGTCGCCGCCATCAATGCGGCTACGCCGCGCATCGCCCGCTTCATGCTAACTCCCGAATAGTAGGACCCGACGCCGATACCCGGCGCAATGCGGATATTGTCGCATGCACGGCTCCAATGACGTGGCGCTTATTTGCCGGGACGCTTTGCCTTCAGTTCGCGTTCTATCGCAGCCACCAGCGCCGCATCGTCCGGCTTGACCTTGCTGGGGAAAGTCGCCACTACCGTGCCATCGCGCGCGATCAGATATTTGTGGAAATTCCAGCCCGGAGACACGCCGGTCTCTTTCGCCAGCTCGCGATACAGCGGTGTGGTTTCGTCGCCCTTGACGTGCACCTTTTCGAACATCGGGAACTTCACCCCATAGGTAAGCGTGCAGAACTCCTTGATCTGCGCTTCCTCGCCCGGCTCCTGGCCCATGAAGTCGTTGGAAGGAAAGCCCAGCACGGTGAAGCCGCGCGCCGCGTACTTCCGCTGCAGCGCCTCAAGGCCCTCGTACTGGGGGGTGAAACCGCACTTGCTGGCGGTGTTGACCACCAGGATGACCTCGCCGCCATAGCTTTCCTTCAGGTTCACGGCGGTCTTGCCCGCCAGCGTCCGGTAGTTCTGGTCGAGCAGATCTTGCGCCACGACGTTCTGACCGGCCATCAAGAGACCGGCGAATATCAACGTTTTCAATATGTTAGGCATAATAAGAACACCCTGGGGGGGAACCGGCAGGCAGTATGCCTTCAGTTGGGGTCACAAAGTTGACATGACCTATTGACGTGTCGTGATTAGGTGTTATAGTTCAATACAACACCACTCACCCAACGCAGCGGGGGTCCCATGAACCACAAGCTATTCACCACACTGTCCAGCCTCTCGATCAGCAGCGCACTGCTGGCCGTGGGCCTGATGGCCAACGGCGAGGCTGCCCGCCTGCCGGACCCCGTCAGCGACAGTTCCCTGGTCGAATCCGTCGAAACCGGCGCCGTGCAGGCGACCGAAGAAGTGGTGGCCCCGGTTGAGCGAAAACACCGTCGCGGCCGTTCTTCGCTGTCGATGCCCTACTTCTCCTTCGCCCAATCACTGCGCCCGCGGGGCTGAACCATGATGACTCTTACTTCTATCCAGTGGAGCGACGGCGCTCCCATTTACCGCCAGCTGAAGGATCGCGTGATCGCGATGATGCTGGACGGTGTGCTCAAGCCGGGTGATGCCTTGCCCTCGGTGCGCCAGGTGGCGGCCGAGTACCAGCTGAACCCGATCACCGTCTCGCGCGCCTATCAGGAACTGGCGGACGAGGCACTCGTCGAAAAACGTAGAGGACTGGGGATGTTTGTCACCGACGAAGCCGCAAAGAAACTGCTCGTTAGCGAGCGCGAACGATTCCTGCACGATGAATGGCCGGCGGTCGCCGAGCGCATCAACCGTCTGGGTCTGTCCACCGAAGAGTTGCTGCGCCAGGGGGGTGCCAAATGAACGCCGTGAACAATGTGGTCGGTTCCAACACGGTCATCAGCGCACGCAACTTGCGCAAGGCCTACCGCAACAAGGTCGCCTTGAACGACACCGGCTTCCAGATCGAAGCCGGCAAGATCATCGGCCTGATCGGTCCCAACGGCGCCGGCAAGACCACTGCGCTGAAAGCGATTCTGGGGCTGGTGCCTTTCGAAGGCGAACTGAAGGTGCTGGGGCTGGACCCGCGCAAGCAGCGCGACGAGCTGATGAACGAAGTCTGCTTCATCGCCGACGTGGCGGTGCTGCCGCGCTGGATCCGGGTCAAGGAAGCCATCGATTTCGTCGACGGCATCCACCCGCGCTTCGATCGCGCCAAGTGCGAGCGTTTCATCGCCCACACCCAGCTCAACCCCAACCTGCGCGTGCGCGAAATGTCCAAGGGCATGATCGTGCAATTGCACCTGGCGCTGGTGATGGCCATCGACGCCAAGTTGCTGGTGCTGGACGAACCCACCCTGGGCCTGGACATCCTGTACCGCAAGCAGTTCTACCAGCGCCTGCTGGAGGATTACTTCGACGAACAGAAGACCATCATCGTCACCACCCACCAGGTGGAAGAGATCGAAAACATCCTCACCGACGTGATGTTCATCCGCGACGGCAGGATCGTGCTGACCGCAGCCATGGACGAAGTGGCCGACCGCTACACCGAAGTGCTGGCTTCGGCCGAGCATGTCGAAGCGGCCCGCGCGCTCAAGCCCATCGACGAACGCGCCCTGCCCTTCGGCAAGACCGTGATGCTGTTCGACGGTATTCCCAGGCAGCAGCTCGCCGCCTTGGGCGAAACCCGCAACCCCGGCCTGGCCGATCTGTTCGTGGCCATCATGAAAGGAACCTACGCATGAATGCCGTCACCACCAAAAACCACCAGACCAACAAGTTCAAGTGGCTGCTGAAGCGGGAATTCTGGGAAAACCGCGGCGGTTTCCTGTGGGCCCCGCTGATCACCGGCGCCATCATCTGCATCCTCACCGCCATATTCGCCGTGATCGGCCTGGTGCGTTTCAAGAACAGCGGCGCAGGGGATGATCTGCAGTTCAGTGCAAACATGGCTGAACACGCTCGTCAGATCGGCGGCATCGGCGACACCGCCTTGCTGGTCGGCATCAGCCTGACCATTCTGGTGCTGGCGTTCGTGGTGTTCTTTTACGCGCTGGGTTGCCTGTACGACGACCGCCGCGATCGCAGCGCATTGTTCTGGAAGTCGCTGCCGACCTCCGACCTGCAGATGGTGCTGTCGAAGGCGACCTGGGCATTGCTGCTGGCTCCGGCCCTGTCCATTGCGGTGGGCATACTGATCGGCCTGGTGCTCTGGATGATCGTCGGCGCCACCCTGGCGATGGCGGGAATGCCGGGCATGTCGGCGATCTTCACTCACGCCCATCCGTTAAGGGTGATCGGCAACACTCTGACCATCGTGCCGGTGTATGTGTTGTGGGCGCTGCCTGCGGTCGGTTGGTTGATGTTGTGCTCGGCCTGGGCGCGCAGCAAGCCGTTCCTGTGGGCCGTGCTGATCCCCGTGCTGGCCTGCGTGATCGTGAGCATGTCGGGCATCCTGCCGGGAATGAACATCAACTACGGCGCCGTCTGGTACACGCTGGTTTACCGTGGACTGTTGAGCGTGGTGCCGGGCAGCTGGGCTCCGGCCAGTAGCGCTTTCGAATCCAACCTGCATAGCGCCGATAACGCGGACATCCAGGGACCGGCCGATTTGATGCACCTGATGAACGTCAGCAACCTCGACGTGCTGAGCTCGCCGGACTTGTGGATCGGCGCGGCCATCGGTGCGGCCTTTATCGCAGGCGCCATCTACCTGCGCCGCTGGCGCGAGCTGGCCGACTGAAACCGGCAAAGGGCGGGTCCTCCAGGGCCCACCTGGCGACGAAACCCGCATAGCACTGCTTTGAACTGGCTGCCTTGAACTGGCTGCCCTGAACTGGAGTTCTCCCCATGCGCAAGTTGTCCCTGCTGACCCTGTTGTTGTTGGTACCTGCCGCAGCTTTTGCGGCCACGCCGGAATGCAAGCACTCCGAGCCCCGCAATCTCACGCTGGATCTGAGCGGCGTCAAGGCGGTGGTCTTCGACATCGCCGCCAACGACCTGACCGTCGAGGCCATCGCCGGCGCCAAGCCTGCGCTCGGAGGCCAAGCCTGCGCGTCCAACGAAAAGTCCCTGCAGCAACTCAAGCTGACCCAGCACAAAGCCGGCGACAAGCTGTACGTCACGGCCCGCCGGGAAGGCTCCGCCGGCGGACTCTTCCTGGGCAGCAACTATGCTTATCTGAAGCTCACCGCAACGCTGCCGGACAACCTGATGGTGCAGTTGAAGGTGGGCGCGGGCGATGCCGTAGTCACGGGCGCCCCGCTGCTCAGCGCGGATGTGGGTTCCGGCGATGTGGAAGCCAAGCACATTCGCGGGCTGGTCGCCGCGACCGTCGGCTCCGGCGATATCAGCCTGGAAGACATCGGCTCGCTGCACGTCATCTCGGTGGGTTCCGGCGATCTTTCCGCCAGGAAAGTCCGCGGAGCGGCGAAGGTGGGCAGCGTCGGTTCCGGCGACTTCGAACTGGACGGTGCAGCCGGCGATGTCGAGATCGGCTCGGTCGGCTCCGGCGATGCGCGGGTCAGCGGAGTCCAAGGCAGCGTGAAAGTCGCTTCGGTGGCATCGGGCGATGTCGAAGTCGATGATGTTCGCGGCGATCTGTCTGTGGGCTCGAAAAGCAGCGGCTCGGTGAGCCACAATCGCATCGACGGCCACGTCAACGTGCCCAGCGACAACTGACCGCCTTACACACGAGACTCCTATGAAAACCACGCACTCTTGCTTGCTCGCGCTTTCCCTGGCCGTATTGGTCGCCGGCTGCAATCCGGGCACGCACGTCTCCACGGACAAGGGCAATGTCACCAGCAACGGCAAGATCATCACCCTGCGCGCCAATGGCCAGCCCGACGCCAGGATATCCGCCGACGGCGAGCTGACCATCGATGGCAAGGCGGTGGCCGTGAACGATGCCCAGCGCGCACTGCTGCAGAACTACCTCAAGGAAATGAATGCGATGACCAACGATGGCATCGCCATCGGCAAGCAAGGCGCCGCATTGGCGGGTACTGCGGTCAGCGAAGCCATCAAGGGCGCGATCAAGGGCGATGGCGATCAGGTAGACGCCAGGATCGAAGCCGAAGCCAAGAAGATCGAACAACAGGCGATGCAGCTATGCGGCCGGCTGGTAACCATCAAGGCCTCCCAGGATGCGCTGGCCGAACAGCTTCCCGCGTTCAAGCCCTACGCCACCATCGACGCTTCCGATGTGGACGATTGCGGCTCGAAGAGCGGCGATAGCTACGCCGCGGGAAAAGAGGCCGGTGGTTCGCTGGCCAGAGCGATGAAGGGCGAGAGCGAAAAAGCCGAACAGGCCACTGCCGAACCTGGCGACGCGGCTGCGCAGGCTGATGCCGCTGCCGCTGACAGCGACGCAAAGAATCGCTGATAACCGGTTGCCGTCGCGGACATGTGCGACGGCAACTCTGCTTTAGCCCGCGCCACCGCCTGGCTTGCCGTGGATACCGCCCTTGGCCAGTAGTGCCGGATCCAGCAGCGCTTTCAAGGTCTTCTCCGGAAGTCCGGTGACTTCCATCGCGACCTCCAGCACCGGGCGGTTCTGTTTATAGGCCTGTTTGGCGATGGCCGCGCCCTTCTCGTAGCCGATCACTGGATTCAAGGCGGTCACCAGGATCGGATTGCGATCCAGCGCCTTGCGGATATGCGCCTGGCGCACAGTGAGGCCGGCGATCGCCGAATCAGCCAGCAAGCGCGACACATTGCCCAGCAATTGGATCGAATCCAGCAGATTGGCGGCGATCAGCGGCAGCGCCACGTTCAACTGGAAATTACCGGTCTGCCCGGCCACGGTAATCGCGGTGTGGTGGCCGATCACCTGCGCGCAGACCATGACGGCGGCTTCCGGGATCACCGGATTGACCTTGCCCGGCATGATCGAACTGCCTGGCTGCAAAGCGGGCAGTTCGATTTCGCCCAGACCTGCCAGCGGTCCGGAATTCATCCAGCGCAGATCGTTGGAGATCTTGATCAAGGCGACCGCAAGTGCGCTCAGCTGGCCCGACAGCTCGACTGCATCGTCCTGCGCGGCCAAACCTTCGAACTTGTTGTCGGCCGATTCGAAGCGGGTCCTGGTCATCGTCGACAAGGTACGAGCGACGCGCGCACCGAATCGTGGATCGGCATTGATGCCGGTGCCGATGGCGGTGCCGCCCAGCGGCAGCCGGCGCAGGCGCTTGAGGCTGTCTTGCAGACGCCCCTCTGCCGATCGCAGCTGCGCCGACCAGGCCGAGAATTCCTGCTGGAAAGTCAGCGGCATGGCATCCATCAAATGGGTGCGGCCGGTCTTCACTACCTTGGCCAGCGATCTACCGCGCCGATCGATGGTCTGGCGCAGATGCTTGAGCGCGGGCAACAGGTGCTCCACTACCGCCAGCTGCGCCGAGACGCGGATCGCAGTGGGGATCACGTCATTGGAGCTCTGACCCAGGTTGACGTGGTCGTTGGCATGCACCCTGGTCTTGCCGCCGGCAGCGGCAAGATTTGCGATGACCTCGTTGGCATTCATGTTGGACGAGGTGCCCGACCCGGTCTGGTAGATGTCGATCGGGAAATGCGCGTCGTATTCGCCTGCCGCGACCTGCAGCGACGCAGTGCGGATGGACTTGGCGACGCCTTTGGGCAGCAGGGCCAGGCCGACATTGACCTCGGCGGCGGCGGCCTTGATCAGTCCCAATGCGCGGATGAAGCCGCGCGGCATGGGCCGGCCGGAAATCGGAAAGTTGTTCAAGGCGCGCTGGGTCTGCGCACCCCAGAGCGCCTCGGCGGGCACACGCAACTCGCCCATGCTGTCGTGTTCGATACGAAAGGAATCGCTCATGGCGGTCTCCGTTGCCAGGTATCTCTACTATCGTCATTCCCGCGAAGGCGGGAACCCAGCGACTTTCGTACAGATAGCGATACCTCACGGAAGGCACTGGGTTCCCGCCTTCGCGGGAACAACGAAATCGGTTTTCTGAAGGATACGCCCGTAACGTTTAGAATGTCGGCCCCACTGCCCAGCCTTACCTACATGTCCGACTCCACCCTGCTCGCCCTGTCCCCGCTCGACGGCCGCTACGCCGGCAAGGTCGACGCCCTGCGCCCGATCTTCTCCGAATACGGACTGATCAAGGCACGTGTGAAGGTGGAAGTGGAATGGCTGCTGGCGCTGGCGGCCGAACCGGGCATCGCCGAGCTCGCCGACTTCAGCGACGCCGCCCGGCAGCGCCTGCGCGCGCTGGCATCCGGTTTCTCCGTAGCCGATGCGGCCCGGGTCAAGGAAATCGAGCGCACCACCAATCACGACGTCAAGGCGGTCGAATACTTCATCAAGGAAAAGCTGAAGTCCGATGCCAAGCTGGGACCGGCGCTGGAATTCGTCCACTTCGCCTGCACCAGCGAGGACATCAACAATCTGAGCTACGCGCTGATGCTGGAACAGGCGCGCAGCGAAGTGCTGTTGCCGGCGCTGGACAAGGTGACGTCCCTGTTGCGTTCGCTCGCCCACGCCCAGGCTGCACAGCCGATGCTGTCGCGCACTCATGGGCAAACCGCCTCGCCCACCACGCTGGGCAAGGAGATCGCCAACGTGGTCGCCCGCCTGGAACGCCAGCGCAAGCAGATAGCCGGGGTGGAACTGACCGGCAAGATCAATGGTGCGGTCGGCAATTACAACGCTCACGCCATCGCCTATCCCGAATTGGATTGGCCGGCATTCGCGCAAGCCTTCATCGAAAGACTGGGCATCGTCTTCAACCCCTACACCACGCAGATCGAGCCGCACGACAACGTGGCCGAAATCGGCGACGCCGCCCGTCGCGCCAACACCGTGCTGATCGATCTGGCGCGCGACATCTGGGGCTATATTTCGCTCGGTTACTTCAAGCAGACATTGAAGGAAGGCGAAGTCGGTTCCAGCACGATGCCGCACAAGGTCAACCCGATCGACTTCGAGAACGCGGAAGGCAACTTCGGCCTGGCCAACGCCTTGTTCGAACACTTCAGCGCCAAGCTTCCGATCAGCCGCTGGCAGCGCGACCTCACCGACTCCACGGTGTTGCGCGCGCTGGGCACCGCTTTCGGCCATACGCTGGTGGCGCTGGATTCTCTGGCCAAGGGCCTGGGCAAGTTGACCGTGGCGCCGGAACGCTTGGACGCCGACCTCGACGCCGCGTGGGAAGTGCTGGCCGAAGCCGTGCAGACCGTCATGCGCCGTCATGGACTGCCCAATCCCTATGAGCAACTGAAGGCCTTGACGCGTGGTCAGGGCATCACTCAGCAGTCGATGCGGGAATTTATCGGTTCGCTGGAGTTGCCGGCGGATGCGAAACAACGGTTGCTCGATTTGACGCCTGGAAGTTACACCGGTCTTGCCCAGTCCCTGGCTAGCAAAATATAAGCGACGTCATCCCAGCGAACGCTGGGATCCATGTTGACGTTCGCATTTCAATGGTGTCGCCCTGGTCTCCGGCAAGATCAAAAAGGATCCCAGCTTTCGCTGGGATGACGAACGAATGATGAAACCTGCGCTTGCCGAAACCGAATCCCAGGGCGTAGTCGAGATCGTCGGTCCCGACCTCGATGCCCTGCTTGGCTTCTATCTGTCGATGGGCTTCGAACTGGAGCGCCGCAGCGGCGATTTCGCGGTGGTGCATTGGCAAGGCACGCGGCTGTTCCTGGCAGGCAATCCTGATGCGCCGGTCACCGAATGCTGGCGCAGCCTGCGGATCATGGTCGACGATGTGGACACCTTGTGGCGCCAGGCCAACCGGCTGCAATTGAGAATAAACAACCCGATTGCGGACCGGGCCTACGGGCTGCGCGATTTCGTGCTGGTGGATCCGGCCGGCTTCGGCCTTCGTTTCGCCCAGGCGATAACAGTATGAAGCAGCTCATCAACATCGACGTCCCCGACCTTGCCGTCGCCGAAACTTTTTACCGGGAGGCATTCGGCCTGAGGCCCGGCCGCCGCCTCGGCAGCGAAGTCCTGGAAATGCTCGGCGGCACCGCGCCGCTTTATCTTTTGCAGAAAGCGCCCGGCAGTATCGGCGCCGGAAACGAAACGCGCCAATACCAGCGGCACTGGATGCCGATGCACGTGGATGTGGTGGTGGACGAACTGGAACCGGCGCTGCAACGCGCGCTGGCCGCAGGCGCCATCCAGGAAGGATCAATTCGTGAAGCCAACTGGGGGCGTATCGTCCCGTTGGCCGATCCTTTCGGCCACGGCTGGTGCCTGCTGCAGTTCGTGGGCCGCGGTTACGACGAAATTGCCACTTGAAGGAAGAGCTCTTGCACGTACGCACTCCCCTGCTTCACCTGCTGCTGGCGCTGTCCGCGACCCTGGCTTCCACGACGAACGCATACGCCGGCGACGCGACTGCAGCAGCACCGAAGACCCCTGCCTGCGCCGACGACGCGGACTGGAACGAACCGGCCACGCCGCTACGTATCCATGGCAACACCTGGTACGTGGGCACTTGCGGCATCAGCGCGTTGCTGGTGACCTCGCCGCAAGGTCACATCCTGATCGACGGCGCCACCTCGCAGGCCGGAACGCAGATCGTGGCCAACATCCGTTCCCTTGGCTTCAAGCCGGAAGACGTGCGCGCCATCCTGTTCACGCACGAGCATTCCGATCACGCCGGTGGGTTGGCCGAGTTGCGGCGCGCCACCGGAGCTCCGGTGCTTTCGCGCGCACCCGCTATGGAAACGTTGAAGCGTGGCGCCAGCGACCGCAGCGACCCGCAATTCCTGGAGCTGAAACCCTTCCCCGCGGTCGCCAATGTGAAGTCCATCGCCGATGACGAAGTAGTTATGGTCGGTCCGTTGGCATTGCAGGCAATCGCAACGCCCGGCCACACCGCCGGCGGCACCAGCTGGACATGGCGCTCGTGCGAGGGCGATGCGTGCCGACAGATCGTTTATGCGGACAGCCTGACCGCCATGTCCGACGATATCTACCGCTTCAGCGACGACGCCGCGCATCCTGGCTATCTCGCCGCGTTCCGCCAAACGCTGGCGCGCGTGGACGCGCTGCCCTGCGATATCCTGATCACTCCGCATCCTTCCGCTAGCCGTTTGTGGTCGCGTATCGGTCCCGGCGCCAGTGAACCGCTGGTCGACAAGGAAGCCTGCCGTACCTATGCCCAGGGCGCCAGCGAACGCTTGGACAAACGTCTGGCCGACGAGGCTGCATCAAAGGCAAAACCATGATCGAAGTCCACGCCACCGCCAAACATCCGCTCGGCATGCCGCCTGCGAAATTCCTGCATGATTACTGGCAGAAGAAGCCGCTGCTGATTCGCAAAGCATTTCCGGATTTCGTTTCGCCGCTACAGCCCGAAGACCTGGCCGGCCTGGCCTGCGAAGAGCTTGCCTTGTCGCGTATCGTCACCCATGACCGTGCCGCCGATGCCTGGATACTGCGCACCGGGCCCTTCGCCGAGGAAGAATTCCCCGGCATGCCCGACCACGACTGGACCCTGCTGGTGCAGGACGTGGACAAGTGGGACGTGGACGTGCGCCAGCTGCTGCAGCACTTCGACTTCCTGCCTCGCTGGCGCATCGATGATGTGATGGTGAGTTTCGCCGCCACCGGTGGTTCGGTCGGCGCGCACGTGGACCAGTACGACGTGTTCCTGCTGCAGGGCCACGGCCAGCGCCGCTGGCAGATCGATGCCGGCAAGAATCCCCCGACCCGGTTCCGCGACGATGTGGAATTGAAGCTACTGCGCGAATTCACTGCGACCCACGACTGGGTGCTGGATCCGGGCGACATGCTGTACCTGCCGCCGGGCGTGCCGCACCACGGGGTCGCGGTGAATCCGTGCCTGACTTTCTCCATAGGTATGCGTGCGCCGTCTTCGGCCGAGCTGGTCAGCGACTATCTGGACAACCTGATCGCCGACGCGGACGAGTCGCTGCGCTATCAGGACCCCGACCTGGTTCCGCCCAAGGATCCCAATGAGATCGACGCCGCTGCGATGGTGCGCGCGGTCGAGGCGTTGAACACGCTGCGGCTCAACGACCCGGACAAACTGGGCGACTGGTTCGGACGTTTCATCACAACTTATCGTGCCAGCGGCGAAGTGGCGGCCGGCGGCGATCAGCGCTCGCGCATCGAGATCGAATGGGATCTGCAACAGGGCGCGGTGCTGCAGCGCCATCCGTTCTCACGTCTGGCCTGGCGTCGCAGCGGCCGCCAGGCCACCCTGTTCTGCAGCGGCCTGGAATTCAGCCTGCCGGTGAAGGATGCGCAGCGCCTGGCCGCTGCCGAGACACTCGATGGCCATAGCTATGCCGAGCTTTCCGAGACCGGCCGCGACGTGGCGATGGATCTGCATTCCCAAGGCCACTATCAACTGCTGATGGACGAGGACGACTGATGGACGCCCGCACCTTCCATGTGCAACCGATCGACTACGCGACCGGGCTCGCAGAACTGCGCGCGGTGCGTGAAACGGTGTTCGTGCTGGAACAACAGGTGCCGATCGAGGAGGAATGGGATGCGCTGGATCCGCTGTGCCGGCATGTCATCGCCCGCGATAGCGGGGGCAAGCCCATCGGCACGGGTCGGTTGACGCCCGAGCGCAAGATCGGCCGCATGGCGGTGCTGGCCGATTGGCGCGGCCAGGGCGTAGGCGATGCGATGCTGGCTGCCCTGCTGGCCGAGGCCCGCCACCAGGGTTGGCCGGTGGTGTCGTTGAATGCGCAGGTATCGGCCGAAACCTTCTATGCCCGCCAGGGATTCGTTCCCTATGGCGAACGCTTCCGGGAAGCGGGGATCGAACACCAGGCCATGCGCCGGGTCTTGCAGGGGCCTACGGTGGTGGAGAATGTCGCCGGCGCCGTCACTGCGCTGACCGCGCTGACCGCGCAGGCCCGCCGTGGCCTGCGCATCTACAGCCGGGAGCTGGACCCGGGCTTTCTGGACAACCCGCTGGCGCTCGACGCGCTGCGCCGTTTCGCCACCAGCGTCCGCGGCGGCGAAATACAGATCCTGCTGCAGGATGCCGCCACTCCCCAGCGCACCCTTGCGCCGTTGTTGACCCTGGCCCAACGGCTGCCCAGCGTGTTCGCCTTCCGCGAAGTCCGCGAACCCGTCGACAAAGCCTATGCGTCGGCTTTCGTCAGCAACGACGTGAGCGGCTACTACTTCCGCCCCCTGGGCCACCGCTTCGATGGCGAGGCCGATCTGGACGGCGCAGGCCGCGCCCGGCAATTGCATGAGGAATTCGGCCGGTTCTGGGAGCGCTCGCGGCCCTGCACCGAGTACCGGGCATTGGGAATCTGAGGCGGCGGCTCCGGCGGCGCTGCTGGTCCTGGCGCCCGGTACTGGTGAAGACTGCGTGCACGACAGTTCCATGACAGTAAAAGCCCGCCGCTTCAGCGCCTTCCCTTCGCCATTAGTCCAATGGGGATGCCCGCCGCATTCACCATGCGCGTATAATTTCCGCGTATTCATCTCGCCCGAGCGGGGCTTCACCCGTACCCGCCGGAACCCCACAAGCCAGACACCGGCCCTCCGACAAGCCAACCAACGCCATCGTGGACAACCTCCTGAAGCAGTTTGCGCAATCCTCGCAACTCGGCGGCGGCAACGCCTCCTTCATCGAAGACCTGTACGAGCAATACCTGGTCTCTCCCGATAGCGTCGGCCCCAAATGGAAGGCCTATTTCGACGGTTTCAAAGGCCACGAGGCCGGCGACGTGCCCCACTCGGCCGTCATCGCCCAGATCACCGAAGCTGCGCGCCACGCCGCCAACAACGGCTACGCCAGCGCCCCAGCCGGCGACGAGCGTGAGCGTAACGTCGGCCGTCTGATCACGTCTTACCGTTCGCGCGGCCACCTGGGCGCCAACCTGGATCCGCTGGGCCTGACCCCGCGCCAGGACTCGCCTGATCTGGAACTGGGTTTCCACAACCTGTCCGACCGCGACCTGGATGCCGAATTCAGCACCGGCGGCGTGGCCGGCCAGCCGCGCATGAAGTTGCGCGACCTGCTGGCGCGGCTCAAGGCCACCTATGCCGGCTCCATCGGCACCGAATTCATGTACATCACCGACGTCGAGCAGCGCCAGTGGCTGTACCAGCGCCTGGAAGCGGCCGGCGGCAATTACGGACTGGACGCCGAGGCACAACGCAGGACCCTGGAACGCGTGACCGCGGCCGAGGGCCTGGAGCGTTACCTGCACACCAAGTACGTCGGCCAGAAGCGCTTCTCGCTGGAAGGCGGCGATGCGCTGATTCCGCTGCTCGATCTGACCATCCGCCGCGCCGGTACCGACGGGGTCAAGGACATCGTGCTGGGCATGGCCCACCGTGGCCGTCTCAACGTGCTGGTCAACACCCTGGGCAAGTCGCCGCGCAAGTTGTTCGACGAGTTCGAGGGCAAGTTCGAACACGCCGAGGACGACCGCGCCCACACCGGCGATGTGAAATACCACATGGGCTTCAGCGCCGACATCGCCACCCCGGGCAATCCGGTACATCTGGCGCTGGCCTTCAATCCCTCCCACCTTGAAATCGTCGACCCCGTGGTCGCCGGCAGCGTGCGTTCGCGCCAGGAACGCCGCGGCGACAACGAGCGCAAGGCCGTGTTGCCGGTGATCATCCATGGCGACGCCGCCTTCGCCGGCCAAGGCGTGGTGATGGAGCTGTTCCAGATGTCGCAGGCGCGCGGTTTCGCGGTCGGCGGCACTTTGCATATCGTCATCAACAACCAGATCGGCTTCACCACCAGCGCGCGCGACGACGCCCGTTCCACCCTGTACTGCACGGACGTGGCCAAGATGGTCGGCGCGCCGGTGCTGCACGTGAACGGCGACGACCCGGAAGCGGTGGTGTTCTGCGCCAACCTGGCCTACGAATTCCGCCAGGCTTTCAAGAAAGACGTGGTCATCGATCTGGTCTGCTACCGCCGCTGGGGCCACAACGAGGCCGACGAGCCGGCGGCGACCCAGCCGCTGATGTACCAGGTGATCCGCGCCCACAAGACCACGCGCGAACTGTATGCCGCGCAGTTGGAAGAAAAGGGCGTGATCCGTCCGGGCGAGGCGCAGGCGCTGGTCGACAGCTACCGCAACAAACTCGATTCCGGCGAAGTCACCACCGAGCTGGCCAAGCCCAAGCCCGACGAGCTGGCGATCGACTGGTCCAAGTACCTGTCCGGCAAGGTCACCGATCCGGTCGACACCAAGGTCAAGCGCAAAACGCTGGACCAGTTGGCCAAGATCGTCAACACCATTCCCGCGGGCGTCACCCTGCATCCGCGTGTGGCCAAGATCTACGAAGACCGCGTAAAGATGAGCAAGGGCGAGCTGCCCGGCGACTGGGGCTTCGCAGAGAACCTGGCCTACGCCACTCTGCTTTCGGAAGGCCATCGCCTGCGTCTGGTCGGCCAGGATGCAGGCCGCGGCACCTTCTTCCACCGCCACGCCATCCTGCACGACCAGAAGACCGACAGCTATTACCTGCCGCTGCGCCAGCTGGTCGACAACCCGGAAGACGCCACCATCATCGACTCGCTGCTCAGCGAGGAAGCGGTGATGGCGTTCGAGTACGGCTACTCCACCACCGACCCCAACACGCTGGATATCTGGGAAGGCCAGTTCGGCGATTTCGCCAACGGCGCGCAGGTGGTGATCGACCAGTTCATCGCCGCCGGCGAAGCCAAGTGGAGCCGCATCAGCGGCCTGACCCTGTTGCTGCCGCACGGCTACGAAGGCCAGGGCCCGGAGCACAGCTCCGCGCGCCTGGAGCGCTTCCTGCAGCTGTGCGCGCTGGAGAACATGCTGGTCTGCGTGCCCACCACGCCGGCGCAGTGCTTCCACATGATCCGCCGCCAGCTGCGCATGACCACGCGCAAACCGCTGATCGTGATGACGCCCAAGTCGCTGCTGCGCCACAAGCTTGCCGTGTCTTCGCTGAACGAGCTGGCCGACGGCGAATTCCAGCACCTCATTCCGGACGCCGCCGCCGACGCGAAGAAGGTCAAGCGCGTGGTGCTGTGCTCGGGCAAGGTCTATTACGATCTGCTGGAAGACCAGCAGAAACGCGGCCAGGACAACGTGGCGATCGTGCGCATCGAACAGCTGTATCCGTTCCCGCGCGAACTGCTGGCCGCCGAGCTCAAGCGCTACGCCGCCGCCAAGGAAGTGGTGTGGTGCCAGGAAGAGCCGCAGAACCAGGGCGCTTGGTACCAGATCCGCCACCATCTGAAGGCCTGCACCAGCGACAAACAGGAGCTGTACTACGCTGGTCGTCCGCGTTCGCCCTCACCGGCCGCCGGGCATTTCGCCCAGCACGTCGAAGAGCAGCTGAAGCTGGTCGCCGACGCGCTGGTCAACAAGTTCGGCAACGTCATCGTCGCCGAATAACTCCATTCGAAATAATTCCGTTCGAATTGCACCCATCCAAACAGGAAGCCTTTCCAACATGGCCACCGAAGTAAAAGTCCCGGTTCTTCCCGAATCCGTTTCCGACGCCACCATCGCCACCTGGCACAAGAAAGCCGGCGACGCGGTAAAGCGCGATGAGAATCTGCTGGACCTGGAGACCGACAAGGTCGTGTTGGAAGTGCCCTCGCCGGTCGATGGCGTGCTGAAGGAAATCAAGTTCGCCGAAGGCGCCACCGTGACCAGCCAGCAATTGCTGGCGATCATCGAGGAAGGCGCGGCGGCTCCGGCTCCGACTGCTGAGAAGAAGGCCGAGGCCGCTCCGGCCGCCGGCGCGCAGGAAGTCCAGCCTAAAGCCGAAGCCGCCAAGGCCGCGACCGCTGCGCCCGCCTCCACCAAGCCGGCGCCGGTCGCTTCCACCGACGGCCTGCCGCCGGGCGCGCGCTTCACCGCGGTCAGCGAAGGCATCAATCCGGCCGACGTCGAAGGTACCGGCCGCAAAGGCGCGGTGACCAAGGAAGACCTGATCAACTACGCCAGCGGCAAGACCGCTGGTGTTTCCGGTGGCGCCCGCCCGGAAGAGCGCGTACCGATGACCCGCATCCGCACGCGCATCGCCGAGCGCCTGATGCAGTCCAAGAACTCCATCGCCATGCTCACCTCGTTCAATGAAGTGAACCTGGGCAAAGTCATGGCCATGCGCAAGGAACTGGGCGAATCGTTCGAGAAGGCCAACGGCGTCAAGCTGGGCTTCATGAGCTTCTTCGCCAAAGCCGCCGCCAATGCGCTGCAGCGCCACCCGGTGGTGAACGCCTCTGTGGACGGCAACGACATCATCTATCACGGCTACGCCGACATCTCCATCGCCGTTTCCACCGAGAAAGGCCTGGTCACGCCGGTACTGCGCAATGTCGAGCGCCAGAGCTTCGCCGATATCGAAAAAGGCATCGGCGAGTACGCCAAGAAAGCGCGCGACGGCAAGCTGGCGCTGGAAGACCTGCAGGGCGGCACCTTCACCATCACCAACGGCGGCACCTTCGGCTCGCTGATGTCCACGCCCATCGTCAACCCGCCGCAGAGCGCCATCCTGGGCATGCATGCGATCAAGGAACGTGCCATCGTCGAGAACGGCGTCGTCATCGCCGCGCCGATGATGTACATCGCCCTGTCCTACGACCACCGCATCATCGACGGCAAGGATGCCGTGCTGTTCCTGGTCGACATCAAGAACCAATTGGAAAACCCGAGCCGCATGCTGCTTGGGATGTGATGCTTAAAGCCCCTCTCCCACCGGCGCCCGAAGGGTGTCCAAAGGTGAGAGGGGTTGGGGTGAGGGTACGGCGAAGCACTTCTGGTGACCTCAGAAGATAGTAATCGGCTCTTTTAACCCCCTTTCGGCGCCACCATTTCTACTCCGCCGTACCCTCATCCGCCCTACGGGCACCTTCTCCCGCAGGGAGAAGGGAAAAGGCAAAGGAATTCAGAACATGGCAGAACAATTCGACGTAGTCGTCATCGGCTCAGGTCCCGCCGGCTACCACGCCGCCATCCGCGCCGCGCAGCTCGGTTTGAAGACCGCTTGCATCGATGCGGCCCTCGGCAAAGACGGCAAACCCGCCCTCGGCGGCACCTGCCTGCGCGTAGGCTGCATTCCGTCCAAGGCCCTGCTGGACAGCTCGCGCCAGTTCTGGAACCTGCAGCACCTGTTCGGCGACCACGGCATCACCACCAAGGACGCCAAGATCGACGTGGGCACCATGATCGGCCGCAAAGACAAGATCGTGAAGCAGTTCACCGGCGGCATCGCGCTGCTGTTCAAGGCCAACAAGATCACGCCGTACTACGGCTTCGGCCAGCTGCAGCCCGGCAACATCGTCAAGGTGAAGCAGCACGACGGCACCGAAGTCGAACTGAAAGGCACCAACGTCATCATCGCCGCCGGTTCCGATTCCATTGAACTGCCGTTCGCCAAGTTCGACAACGAATACATCGTCGACAACGTCGGCGCGCTGGATTTCACCAGCGTGCCCAAGCGCCTGGCAGTGATCGGCGCCGGCGTCATCGGCCTGGAGCTGGGCAGCGTGTGGAAGCGCCTGGGCGCCGAAGTCACCATCCTTGAAGCACTGCCCGATTTCCTGCCGGCCGCCGACGCCGAAGTTTCGAAGACGGCCGCCAAGGAATTCAAGAAGCAGGGCCTGGATATCCGTCTAGGCGCCAAGGTCAGCAAGACCGAAGTGAAAAAGAAAGAGGTGCATGTCACCTATACCGACGCCGAAGGCGAGAAAACCCTCGTCGTCGACCGCTTGCTGGTAGCGGTCGGCCGCAAAGCCGCGTCCAAGGGCCTGCTGGCCGAAGGCACCGGGGTGAAGCTCAACGAGCGCGGCCAGGTGGAAGTGGACGAGCATTGCCATACCGGCGTTGATGGCGTGTGGGCGGTCGGCGACTGCGTGCGCGGCCCGATGCTGGCGCACAAGGGTTTCGAGGAAGGCATCGCGGTGGCCGAACTGATCGCGGGTCTGCCCGGCCACGTCAATCTCGATACGGTTCCGTGGGTGATCTACACCGAGCCGGAGATCGCCTGGGTCGGCAAGACCGAACAGCAGCTCAAGGCCGAAGGCATTCCGTACAAGACCGGCAGCTTCCCGTTCGCGGCCCTGGGCCGTGCCGTGGCGATGGGCGAGCCTGCGGGTTTCGTCAAGGTCATCGCGCACGAAGAGACCGACCGCATCCTGGGCATGCACCTGGTGGGCGTGGGCGTGTCGGAACTGGTGCACGAAGGCGTGCTGGCCATGGAATTCAGCGGCTCGGCCGACGACCTGGCCCGTATCTGCCACGCGCATCCGACGCTTTCCGAAGCGGTGCACGATGCGGCAATGTCGGTGGCCAAGCGGTCGATCCACAAGGTCAATTAAGCTACCAACCTCCTGCCGGTCACGGCAGGAAAGGCGAAGGGGTGAACCGTGCCGCGCACGTTCACCCTTTTTCCGTTTTTGAATACAGCAAGGAATCCAGCATGAAATCTATTTGCGTCTACTGCGGCTCCAACGCCGGCAGCAAGATCGTCTATACCGAACGCGCCGCGGCGCTGGGCGACCGTATCGCCAAGGAAGGGCTTCGCCTGATCTACGGCGGCGGCAATGTCGGCTTGATGGGCGTGGTCGCCAATGCGGTACTGGAGGCCGGCGGCCAAGTGACCGGCGTTATCCCGAAGCAGCTGGCCGATTGGGAAGTCGCGCATCGCGGTCTGACCGAGCTGGAAATCGTCGGCTCGATGCACGAACGCAAGGCGCGCATGTTCGACCTCGCCGACGGCTTCGTCACCCTGCCCGGCGGCTTCGGCACCATGGAAGAGATCTTCGAGATGCTGACCTGGCGCCAGTTGGGCATCGGCAACAAACCCTGCGCGTTTCTCGATGTGGATGGCTTCTATGCGCCGTTGATCGGCATGATCGACAGGATGGTGGAGGAGCGCTTCCTGCACGCTGACCAGCGCCAGGATCTGTGGCATGGCGAGGACATCGTCGGGATGCTGCAATGGATGCGCGATTATCAGCCGGCGCAGGCTTCGAAGTGGATCGATGAGAAGAGGCGGACTGCGTTGCGGTAAGTAAATGCGGCCGCACCCTACGTGTGAGTTCGTCCGATATTCTCTCCGACGTCATCCCAGCGAAAGCTGGGATCCATTTTGACTTTCGCGCCCTCTACAATTTGGCGCGTACTAACGTAATTTGCGAAGATCAAGATGGATTCCAGCTTTCGCTGGAATGACGATTCATTTTTTCATCCAAACACGGGCTAAGGACAGCCAAATGCAACGAGAGCGCATACCCTGCGTCTACATCCTCGCCAGTGCACCGCGCGGCACTCTGTACGTCGGCGTCACTTCCAACCTCCCTGCCCGGATCTGGCAACACAAGAACGATCAAGTGGATGGGTTCAGCAAGAAGTACCGGATACATACTTTGGTGTGGTACGAGGTGCATGGGACGATGGAATCTGCAATCCTGCGTGAGAAGGCTATCAAGGCCTGGAAGCGCATTTGGAAGATTGAGTGGGTGGAGAAGTCGAATCCGGAGTGGCCGGATCTTTATTCCCAAATACTCTGACTCGGCGCTAGAGCAAGATCAAAATGGATCCCAGCGTTCGCTGGGATGACGACAGGAGAGTTCATTGTCATGGCCATTCCGAACCAATTTCCCGCCTTCCGCATCCACAGCGACGACGCCGGCTACCGCGCCGGCATCGAATCGATATCGCTGGACGATCTCAATCCAGGCGAAGTGGTGATCAAGACCGAATACTCCTCGGTCAATTTCAAGGATGCCCTCGCCGGCACAGGACAGGGCAAGATCCTGCGCAAGTTCCCGCTGGTGGGCGGTATCGATGTCGCCGGCCACGTGGTCGCCAGCACCGACTCTGCTTTCAAGGAAGGCGACGCGGTGCTGGTGACAGGCTCCGGACTCAGCGAAACCCGCGATGGCGGTTACGCCGCCTACGCGCGCCTCGAGTCGAAATGGGTCATTCCCCTGCCCGCCGGCCTAAGCCTGCGCGAGAGCATGATTCTGGGCACCGCAGGCTTCACCGCGGCGCTCGCGCTCTATCGCATGCTCGACAACCGGCAGACGCCCGACCTGGGGCCATTGGCGGTCACCGGCGCCACCGGCGGCGTCGGTTCGCTGGCGGTCGATATCTTCAGCAGCGCCGGCTTCGAGGTGCATGCCATCAGCGGCAAAACCGACCAGACGGACTATCTGAAGTCGCTGGGCGCCACGCAGGTGCTGGGACGCGACGCACTGGCCACCGCCCGCCCGATGGAATCGGTGCGCTTCGGCGGCGGCCTGGATAACGTCGGCGGCGGCATGCTGACCAGCCTGCTGGCGCAGACGGCTCCTTACGGCAACGTGGCCTCCGCGGGGCTGGTCGCCAGCCATGAGCTGCCTACCACGGTCATGCCTTTCATCATCCGCGGCGTCTCGTTGCTGGGCGTGGCCTCGGCCGGAACCGCCCGCGGCATACGCGACGATATCTGGCGGCATCTGGCCGACGACTGGAAACCGAGGCATCTGGAGACCATCTGCAAGCGCGAAACCGCGCTGGACGGGCTTCCCGAGGTGTTCAACGGTATGCTCTCGGGCCAATCTTTCGGCCGCACCCTGGTCAAAACCGGCTAAACGCGAACCCGGTCACGCCAGCCTGCTGCCACCCCCATTTTCCGTTGACACAAAGTCACACTACAATCGGCACTGGGGACTACTTGGGGTAAAGCATGGCGCGCATTCTGATCGTCGACGATTCACCTTCGCAGCTGCTGGGCATCCAGCGGATCGTCGAAAAACTTGGCCACGAATCACTCACCGCCGAAGACGGCGCCGCGGGCGTGGAAGTCGCCAAGCGCGAACTTCCGGACATGGTGCTGATGGACGTGGTCATGCCCAACCTCAACGGGTTCCAGGCCACGCGCACTTTGAGCCGCGAAGCCACCACCCGGCACATCCCGGTCATCCTGGTCACCACCAAGGACCAGGACACCGACCGCATGTGGGGACTGCGCCAGGGCGCAAAGGCCTATCTGACCAAGCCGTTCTCGGAAGACGAACTGGCCGAAGTCATCGAGCGCATCTTCAGCACCAGCGAAATGCCGCCTTCCACCGCCGCCTGACGCAAGCGGCCGGGATATCCATGAAAACGACGGGTTCTACCCGTCGTTTTCTTTTTCCTCGAACGCATTGGCCAGCATTCGGTAAACGGTACGCTGACGCTCATTGACCGCGCGCGGCGCGGTGATCTCCAGTTCCACGATCTGATCGCCCGTGGGCGTGCCCGGCAATCCGCGCCCGCGCAGCCGCAGCTTGCGCCCGGCCTCGGAGTCGGCGGGAATCTTCAGCTCCACCGCACCGCCCAGGGTAGACACGCTGACCGTAGCGCCCAGTGCGGCCTGCCACGGAGCCACCGGCAGCACATAGATGACGTTGCGCCCATCCACCTCGAATTGCGGATGCGCGGCGTACTCGATTTCCAGCAGCAGGTTACCTCCCCCGTCGCCCTGCCCGGCCAGCCGGATCACCTGCCCCGGGCGCACGCCCTTGGGCACGCGTACGTCCAGCTGCTTGCCGTTGAGCCCCAGGCGCACGCTGCCGCCGTCGTAGACCGCTTGCAGCGGCACCGATACCTTCGCGCGCGTATCGCTGGGAGGGCGCGGCCCGCGCGCGCCAGCGCCCGGGTGCGCACGACGGCCGAACAGGCCTTCGAAGAAATCGCTGAAACCGCCGTTTGAGCCGTCGCTGCCGAAGACTTCTTCGAAGTCGAAACCCGGGCCGCCTGCGCCACCGCGCCCGAAATCGGGCGGCGGGCGGAATTCCTCTCCGGGCCGGTAGCCCTGCGCGCGCAGCTGATCGTAGGCCTGGCGCTTCTGCGGGTCGCGCAGCGCCTCGTAGGCCTCGTTGACGCCTTTGAACTTCTCTTCGGCCCCAGCTTCCTTGCTGACGTCCGGATGGTACTTGCGCGCCAACCGCCGGTAGGCGGTCTTGATCTCGGCATCGCCGGCGGTCGGTTCGACCCCGAGCACCTGGTAGTAATCCTTGAACTGCATCGTTTACCTCATGAACAATCGGCCCGCAATCCTGCGATTGCGAGCCGATTCTACTAGGGGCACGGGCGCCGCTACCGCGACTTTGCCATGCCCGCCGGCTTACTGCACCGTCGGTTCGCCGACCTGGATACGGCGGGGAGCCGATTGGGCCTTCTTCGGAATGCTGATCTCCAGCACGCCGTTGCTGCCGCTGGCGACGATGCCTTCGGCGTCGGCGCTGTCCGGCAAGGCGAACTCGCGGTGGAACGCACCCTGGCGCCGTTCGGTTCGCGAGTATTTCTCGCCTTCGCCAAGCGCCGGATTGGTGCGCTCGCCCTTGATGCTCAACACGCCCTTGTCCATCTGGATCTCGATCGCATCGGTGGCAATGCCCGGCAAGTCAGCCAGGATCACGAAGCGTCCCGCTTCCTCCCGCACGTCCACGCGCGGCACCCATTGTGCTTCTGCGGGAGCGTTGGCAGCGGCCTTGTCGAAGAAGTGTTCGAACAACTGGTTGATCTGTTGCTGGCGCGCAATCTGGCGCGGCCAATGGCGGTAACGAACGGCATGCATGGTGTGACTCCTGAATTCTGTTTTCGGTAGGGAGCGGCACTTGGCCGCCATGACCACGAGATAGGCTTGAAGCAGCCGATTTCAAGTACCTTTGACGCGGCCTTACCATTCCAGCGCCTACCCTTCGTTCATTCTCAAGGAGTTTCCATGACCATCCAGACCGGCGATGCAATCCCCGAAGTCACGCTCAAGCGCATACGCGAGGGGGTGGAAACGGTGGACACGCCCTCCTTGTTCCAAGGCCACAACGCGGTGCTGTTCGCGGTGCCCGGCGCCTTCACGCCCACCTGCTCCGAACGTCACCTGCCCGGCTTCATCGAGCACTTCGACGAATTCCGCAAACGCGGCGTCGATGTGTACTGCGTGTCGGTCAACGATCCCTTCGTGATGCAGGCCTGGGGGCAATCGCAGCACGTGCCCGAAGGACTGCAGATGCTGGCCGACGGCAATGCCGATTTCACCCGCGCGCTGGGCCTGGAAATGGATGCCAGCGGCTACGGCATGGGCGTGCGCTCGAAACGCTACGCGCTGTATGCCGAAGACGGCGTGGTCAAGCAGCTCTGGGTCGAATCCCCGGGCGAATTCAAAGTCTCCTCTGCCGAGCACGTATTGGAAAACCTGCCGAGCTGATTCTTCTTCCTCCCACAAGGCCAGCCAATGTCCAAGCCAGCCAGCAAATCCAAGCCGCAGAAAACTTCCACTGCCGGCAAGTCGCCTTTGACCGACACCGCCACCCTCCGCGCCAATGCACGCAAAAACATCGAAGACGGCGCGGTCACCAGCACTTACGGCGCCGACAAGGAGGTGGTGATACGCCTTCTGAACGATGCGCTGGCTACAGAATGGGTTTGCGTATTGCGCTATTACCGCCATTACTTCATGGCGTCGGGCATGCTGGCCGATTCGGTCAAGGCCGAATTCCTGGAGCACGCGCAGCAGGAGCAAGAACACGCCAACAGGATCTCCGAACGCATCGTGCAGTTGGGCGGCGAACCGGACCTGAATCCGGACACGCTGACCATGCGCGCACACGCCGAATACAAGGCAGGCCATAACCTTCGCGACATGGTCAAGGAAGATCTGGTGGCCGAGCGCATCGCCATCGACAGCTACCGCGAAATGATCAACTACATCGGCGACCGCGACACCACCACCAAGCGCATCCTGGAATCGATCCTGGCCCAGGAAGAAGAGCACGCCGACGAGTTCTCCGACCTGCTGGACGGCTGGATAGGCGACTAGCGCGTAGAAGCGAGTAGGAGCGACGTAAGTCGCGAAACGGAATCCATCGCTCTTGAAAAAAGTGCCAGCGTTTTCAGTCGCGACTTACGTCGCTCCTACGCGCTATAGCAGCACCCGGAAACTGATGCGTGTCCAGGCGCCGCTTTCGGCGAGGGCGGTCAGCGTGTGCTCGCCTGCCTCGCCGTAATCGCGCTGGAAAGACTGCGCCCCGTTCGTCTCGGCGATCCACCTGCCGTCCAGCAACCACTGCACCTTGCTTTCCGTGCCCAGCGCGCGCAGTTGCAACCGCGCAGCATGCGTGCTTCCCGGCGCGCGTGCGATCGTCGCGCGGTCGTTGAGGCCTTCGATGCGCAATTCGCTGGAGGCTTCGCGCCCATCCGAAACGCAATCGGGCGACAACACCGGAAGCCTGGATTGCTGCCGCACCTGCGATGACAGCCACGGCGATGCCAGCGCCGGCCAGCGCGCGATCTGCGCCGCGCGTGGTTCATGCGGCTTCGCGCATTCGCCCGAGAGCCTCAACCCTGTTTTCGCATCCACCTCGAACCGCTCGCGCCCCGTATTCCAGAGCCTGGCATCGCGTTCGGCGAAAGTCGGCGGAATGGCTCCGTCCAGCGTCCATGCCTTCATCCTTCGCTGGCATAGTTGCGGCGCATCGGTTTCCGGTGGCAGCCCAAGCGGCCAGCAGATCTCGGCTTCTGCCACGTTGGCCGGCGGCGGCGCGGGAACGCCATCGCTGCGCGCGCGCGGCAGACTGTCGATGACCTCGAACATCAAGGGCAGCGCGGTGACCGCGCCATACTGGCCCGGCAAAGGCGTGCCGTCCGGACGTCCTACCCACACGCCGACCGTATAGCGGCGCGTGCCGCCGATCGCCCATGCGTCGCGAAAACCGTAGCTGGTGCCCGTCTTCCACGCTACGCGCGGACGCGAACCGATATCGAAAGTACCCAGCCCATAACCGGGCCTTGGATTGGCTTCGAGTATTTCGCGCAGAATCCAGGCCGCGCCCGGCGACATCATGCGACGGTCGACCACCGGATCGGCATCGGTGTAACGCACGCGCCCGGCGAGGCCTTCGCGGTTGAAGGCGGCGAATGCGCCCACCAGGTCTTCCAGCCGTGCGCCGGTGCCGCCCAGGATCATCGCAAGATTGGGTTTGCCGCCGCGCGGGTATTTCAACTCTATGCCGCCGTTGGCCAGCCGTGCGGAAAAGCGTGCGGGACCCACGCGATCCAGCAAATCCACGGCGGGCACGTTCAACGAGAGCCGCAAAGCCTCGGCCGCACCGATGGGACCGTTGAAGGCGGAATCGAAATTGCCGGGACGGTAGCCGCCGAAGGTCTGTGGCGCATCGATCAGCAGGCTTTCCGAATGGATCAGCCCGTCATCCAGGGCCAACCCGTACAGGAAAGGCTTCAAGGTGGAACCGGGCGAGCGCCAGGCCTGCACCATGTCCACGTGGCCCAGCCGCTGCTTGTCGCCGAAAGTCACCGAACCTACGTAGGCGCGCGCTTGCAGGCTGGCATTGTCGACCACCAGCAGCGCGGCCGAAGTGCGTTCGGGAAGATTGGAGAAATAAGCGGAGACGCGTTCCTCCAGCGTGCGTTGCAGCTCGGGATCGATACTGGACGCGATGCGCGCGGCTTTGGGGTTGGCTTGATGCAGACGTTCGGCCAATAGCGCGGCGCTGAGCGGCGGCTTCAGGGAGCGAGCGACGACGGATTCGACCCGCGCGTCATCCACCTCGGCTTGCGGCCAGACGCCCAGGTCCACCATGCGCTTGAGCAGCTTGTCCCGCGCCGCGCGCGCGGCTTCCGGATGCCGGTCCGGGCGCAGGCGGCTGGGCGATTGCGGGAGCACCGCCAACAAGGCCGCTTCGGCCTGCGAGAGCCGCGAAGCCGGCTTGCCCAAATAAGCCCAGCTGGCCGCTTCCACGCCTTCGATGGTGCCGCCGAACGGCGCGCGCTCCAGATACAGCTGCAGGATCTGCCGCTTGGACAGATGCGCCTCCAACTGCAGCGCGCGCAACAACTGCTTGGCCTTGCCCCAGGGCGTGCGCGAATGCGGGTCGAGGATGCGCGCGACCTGCATGGTCAAAGTGGAACCGCCGGAGACTATCCGTCCGCCGCGCAGCCACTGCCCGCCCGCGCGCAGCAGAGCCCAGGGATTGATGCCGGGGTGCTTCCAGAACCAGCGGTCTTCGTAGTTGAGCAGCGCCTGCAGGTACAGCGGCGATACGGTTTCGGGCGTGGCGGGGTAGCGCCAGACGCCGTTGCGGTCGGCGAAGGCGCGCAGCGGAGTTCCGTCGCGCGCGACCACCAGGGTGCTGGTGTCGCGGTCTTTGGGGAGTGGTGGCGGAAAGGCGAAGTCCAGGACGAGAAGCGTCACCAGCACGGCGACGGTTCCCCATCGGAGCCACGCGAGCCAGCGACGACGTCCCGCGACGTCGTTCCAGCGAATGCTGGAACCCATTTTTCTTTTCAACCAACCGGTCACGTGACTGCCAGAAGCAAGATCAAGATGGATCCCGGCTTTCGCCGGGATGACGTCGGTTAATTTCCCGCGCGGCCAGCGATCACGGCTGCACCACCGTGATCGATGCCGGTGCCGACTTGCCCACCCCACGGATGTCCGGACGGTACATGTCTTCCACCAGCGGCGGCGGCACGGTGTAGGTGCCGGGCGTGACCGCGCGGACCAGGTAGAACACCTTGGCTGTGTCGCCGCGATCCAGTTTCAGCGCAGCCACGTAACGGTCGTCGCGGTATTCCTCGTGCTTGACGTCCGCCGAGCTGGAGCGATCGGTGATGTTGATACCGTCCACCACCACATCCGCCCACTGCTTGGCGTCGCCCAGGTTGAAGTTCTCGATCTCAAGGCCGGCCGGCAGCAGGTCGGTGAACAAGGCGTCGGGCATGCTCACGTTGGCGGTGATGCCGACGCGGACGATCAAGGCTTCGCCTTCCTTCAGCGTGCCGCCTTTCCACTCCTTGCCATCGGTCGTGTAGTAACTGCGTTCGATGCCGATCTGCTTGTTGTCGAAGGCCGGCGCGCTACGCGGAATGCCGGCGATTTCCAGACTGGCGAACAGCGGCGGCACGCCCTCTGGCGTGAACTTCACGCCCTTGGCCAGGGTGGCGTAGTCGAACGCGCGACCGAACAGCTTGGCGGGGGCGATCGTTTCGCTTTCGCCGCCTACGCTGTAGCTGCCGGACACCAGCTTGGTCTGGTCAGCCATCAAGGCCTTGCCCAACCGCGCCAGCGCCACCTGCTCCTGCGTGCTGAGGTACATCCAGCCACTGTTGCGTCGCGCATCCAGTTCGCGACCCAGGTCGACCGAACGCGCATCGTAAGCCGGCTTGGACAGCTTGCGTTCGTGCATCAGCGCGATCATCAGCGCATCGTCGCGCACGCGACTGCCGTAGTCGCCCAGGTAGCCGGGACGATCCCCCTTCTTGGCGAAACCATCGGCTATCGCCTTCTCGCCGCGTTTCCTGTCGCCCTGCAACGACAGCGCGACGCCCAGGTGCACCAGCGGCAATCCGGTAAGGCTCTTGCCGCGTTCGTTGTCGTACAACGCGCGCAGCGTGCCCAATGGCGCACGGTTCACACGCGCCAGCACATAACCCGAGTAAGCCTGGCTGGCGAACTTCAGGTGGTCGCGCGAATCGTAGCCGTAGAACTGCGCGCCACCGGCCAGCAGGTCTTCGCTCAAGCGATTCAGGGCCTTCTGCAGTACCGTGTCCGGCACCGCAAAACCGCCTTCCTTCGCATCCAACAGGAACTCGACGATGTACGGGGTCAGCCCGGGGTTGACGTAACCGTCGTCGCCCCACATCGAGAAGTGCCCCGTCGAAACCTGCATCGATGCCAGCCGCCCAAACGCTCCTTCCATACGCTCGCGCCGCTTCTTCGGATCCAGCCCCTTCACACCCAGCATCTTGGCGGTGGCGTCGTCCAGTTCCAGCGCGGCGTAGCCCTTGCTGGTGGTCTGCTCGGCGCAGCCGTACGGATAATCGAGCGCGCCCTGCAACGCGCTGCCGAACGGAATCGGCGGCAACGCACTGACCATCATGCGGGCGGTGACCGAGCCGGTCATCAAGCCATCGGCGAATCCGCTCCCCAGTTCCACCGGCGACATCGTGTCCAGCACTCGTGTCTGCGAGCGCAGCACCGAGGGCCAGCCGGCGCGCACCGGCACGTCGTACTTGCGATCGACCTTGAAGCCGCCGCCGTCCACGCGCACTCGCACCTGGGCGGTCGTGTAGCCCTCGCCCGCAACGATCGGGAAGCTCAGCGTGGTCTTGGCGTCCTTGCCAAGCTTGGCGCTACGTGCCGACTGGCCAATATCCAACGGCCCGATGCCATCCACCTGCACCTTGAAGTCGCCTGCGGCACCGGTGAAGTTCTGCACGTCCAGGGTCACGGTGCTCTTGTCGCCCGGCGCCAGCACGCGCGGCAGGCTGGCTTCGGCCACGATGGGCGCGCGCACCAGGGTCTCGCGGTCCTTGTTGCCGTAACGGTCGTCGGAATACACCAGCACCGACACGCGCAAGGTGCCGTTGAAATCAGGAACCTTCAACTTGACCCGCGCATTGCCCTTCGCGTCCAACTGCACCGGGCCTGCGAACAGGTCCACGGTCTGCACGCGCGAGGTCGGGCGCTTGGCCTGCGGCAACGCCGCCAGCGCCATGTCGCCGCCGAAACGGATCTTGGCGGTGTCGCCTTCGAAGCTTTCGATCACGCGGCCATACACGTCGTACGCATCCACGCCCAACCGGCGCTGGGCGAAGAACTGCGCGTTGGCATCGGGCACCGGGAAGCGGGTGATGTTGAGGATGCCCACATCCACTGCCGACACCGTCACGAATGCCTGCTTGCCGGCCAGTTCGGGCACGCTGACGGTGACCGGGATGTCCTGCTCGGGCCGCATTTGCGTGGGCGCGACCAGGCCTACCGATACGCGCCGCGCGCGGCGATCCATCGGCACGTGCGCCACGCCCACGGCGCGGGCCGGGGTGATCTTGCTGGGCACCGAACCGCCGCGGAACACCAGCGCAGTGACGTACACGTCATGGCGCTCCCAATCCTTGGTCACCGGAATCTCGAACGTGCTGCCCGGTTTGGCTTCGATCTCCTGCACGTACAGCATGCGGTCGCTCTCGACCATCAACAGACCCTTGCCGGGATGCGGCGGAGTAACCGTGACCTTGAGCGTATCGCCGGCCTTGTAGCCGGTCTTGTCCAGCGCGATCTTCACTTTGTCGGGGCGCGCATCCAGGCCGCGGTTCTCGTCGTCCCAGCTCCAGCCGGCATTGAACGGATAGCGCGTGGTCAGACCGGTGGCCGGATCGAACACTTCCAGCCGGTAACCGCCCCACTCCACCGGGTAGTCGATCTTGGCGGCCGTCGCGCCGATGTCGACGGTCTTGACCTCCAGGTTCTCGAAGCGCTGGGTGAAATCGTAGTCCCAGCCGTCGTCCTCGTCGTAGTTCCAGTGGTAGTCGCGGTGCTCGCGCACCAGGGTGACCTTCAGCCCCTTGGCCGGTTGCGGTTTGCCGGCGGCATCCACGCGCACCAGTTCGAAGCGCGCATTGCTGTTGGCGTCGGCGCCGTCCTTGTCGTCGAACAGCGGGCGCACGCCGACCAGCGCAGTAGCCGGCCACAGCACGCGCTTGAGCGTGCGGTTGACGGTGCGGCCGCCGGTTTCGTACACGCTGCCCGATACCACCGCCGCGATGGTGCTGGTGGGTTTGGCTTCGGCGGGCAGCGCGATGTCTTCCTCGTACACGCCTTCGGCATCAAAGGTGGTGTCGATGATGTCCTTGGCTTCCTTGGGCAACTGCACCGTGGGATCGCCGAAGAAATAGCCAGGCAGCTGTTCCAGCGGATGCTGTTCCACCGCCACGGCCAGCTTGGCGGTGAAGCGGTTGCCATCGGCGGGCGCGCCGTACAGATACGCGGCCTTGGCTTTGAGCTTGAAGGCTTCGCCCGGCTTGAGCACCGCCTGGCTGGTTTCCAGGTCCAGCTTCATGCGCTCGGGCAGGAATTCCTCGATGCGCAGGGTCATGCCCTGTACCGCTTCCTTGCTGGCCGGGTCGGTGCGGAACTCCACCTGCCAGCGGCCAGTGGGAGCTTCCACCGGAATGGTCTGTTCGAAACTGAAATAACCTTGTGCGCCGGGTTGCAGGCGGGTCTCGCGGAAAGTCTTGCCGTCCGGCTGTTTCAAACGCAGGAACACCGGCTGCGGCTTGGTGGGCTTACCGTCGTTGTCTCGCAGCAAGGCGTTGATGCGTACGGTCTCGCCGGGCCGGTACAGGTCGCGTCCGGACCATGCGAACACGTCGAACCACGCGGCCTCGCGTCCTGCGACCGAGAATTCGGACAAATCCAGCGCCGGCTGGTTGAACGGTAGCATGGACACGTCGTTGCCGCGCTTGGCGATCAGCACCTGGCCCGCATCCAACTTGTAGTTGAGCAGCACGTTGCCGTTGCCGTCGGTCTCTCCCTTCAGGAACACCTCGCCCTGCGGGTCGAGGACCTTCAGCTCCACGCCGCCGATGGCATCGCCGTTGTTGAGCGAGGCCGTATGGACGAACAGCTTGTCCTTGTAGGCGCGCGCGTGCAGGCCGATGTCGCTGACGGTAAAGAAGGCGGTTTCGAAATCGCCGGAGAACTTGCCGGTGCGCTTCATCACCGCAAAGTACAGGCCGGGTTCCTGCAGCTCCTTGATGTCCTGGATGGGCAGGTAGGTCAGCATGCGTTCGTTGGGTTTTCCGTCCAGCACGAAGCGGTTGACGTAGACCGGTTCGGCCAGGTCGCCGATCGGCGTGTTGTCGCCGTATTCGCTGTCCAGGTCCCAGCTGCCGCGGCGGCCGCCGCGCTGGTACTCGGAAAAGAACTTCGGCAGATTCTTCTCGCCGACGCGCAGGAATTCCACGTCCACTTCCTTGACGTTGATCGACACCACCGGCAAGCCGCGGCTCTCGCGCGCCGGCAGCACGCTGCCTTGCGAGGCGAAGCCGACGGCAGGGTCGAGCTGGCCGGTGTGGACTTTCTCCTTCAATTCCTTGCCCAGCCGGTTGCCGTCGGCGGCCAGCAGGTCGGCGCGCACCAGGACTTCGTAGTCCTTGGCCGCTTCCACGTATGGGAAGCGCAGGATCAGGCCTTTTTCGTCCAGCACCCAGCTGCCTTTGACCGCGGCACCCTTATCGTCGGTCACCACCAGCAAGTCGTCGAAGTTCTGCGAACCCACCAACGGGCGGCTGAACTCCAGGGCGATGGCGAGGTCGCCGTCGTGCTGGTCCGGGTAGATGCTGGCCAGCGCAAAACCCTTTATTTCTTCCTTTTGCGCCTTGATCGGCTCGCCGCTGGGCTCGGGAAGCTGCCCGGTTTCGTTGCGCTTGCAGGCGCCCAGCGCCAGCAACAGAAACATTGAAACGAAAAACGCGCGCACCAAGTGGATACGCGCGTTTGCCTTGCTCTGCGGTGCCGATTCCATTTGCATTTCCCTGCCTAGGATGTATTGGCAGTATAGAACGCAAAGCTCGTGTGTTTGGGGTCAACCCAACTCACATTTACGAGATCAAACCCGTAGCTCAGGGAATGATCGTGTCCAGCGATCTGCTTTTGCTTTTCCCCCTTTGGAAAAGGGGGCTACGGAGGATTTGCTCTTGGCGCCAAGAGCAAATCCCCTCAATCCCCCTTTTTCAAAGGGGGAGGCAAAAGCAGACACCTTCCCCCTTTCTTTGTAAAAGGGGGAAAGCAAGACTCAAGTTTATGGGCTTGGAGCCCGAGCCGATTACGCCTCGGGCTGCAACTCCGGCGTCGACTCCGAAGCGCCGGCCGAGCCGTCCTCTTCGTCGTCCAGCGAAGCATCCAGACGTTCGACCGCCTGCAGCGTTTCTTCCTTGGCCAGCTTGATCAGGGTCACGCCCTGGGTGTTGCGGCCGACTTGGGAAATCTCCGCCGCCCGCGTCCGCACCAGGGTGCCGCCGTCGGAAATCAGCAGCACTTCGTGGTGGTCGGACAGCTGCACCGCACCTACCAGCTGGCCGTTGCGGGCCGTGGTCTGCAGCGCGATCACGCCCTGGGTGCCGCGGCCCTTGCGCGGGTAATCCTCGACCGGCGTGCGCTTGCCGTAGCCACGCTCGCTTGCGGTAAGGATGTCGCCGTCGCCTTCGACTACGATCAGGCTGCGCACCTGCTCGCCCTTGGTCAGGCGGATGCCGCGCACGCCGGTGGTGTTGCGGCCGGTGCTGCGCACTTCCTTCTCCGCGAAGCGCACGGCCTTGCCGTTGGAGGCGAACAGCATCACGTCGCGGGTGCCGTCGGTCATGGCCACGCCGACCAGGGCATCGCCCTCGTCCAGGTTGATGGCGATCTTGCCGCGCGACAGACGGTAGGCGAATTCTGTGAGTGGAGTCTTCTTGACCGTGCCGTCCTGGGTAGCGAACAGGACGTAGTGGCCTTCGTCGTATTCGCGCACCGGCAGTACCGCCTGCACCCGCTCGCCGGCTTCCAGCGGAATCCAGTTGATGATCGGACGCCCGCGTGCATTGGAGCCGGCCTCCGGCAATTGGTACACCGACAGCCAGAACACGCGGCCGCTGCTGGTGAAAGTCAGCAGCGTGTCGTGGGTGTTGACCAGCCACAACTGGTCGATGAAATCCTCTTCCTTGGTCGACGCCGCGCTGCGGCCGCGGCCGCCTCGGCGCTGGGCGCGATAGGCGCTGGCCGGTTGGCGTTTGGCGTAGCCTGCGTGCGATAGGGTCACTACTACGTCTTCCGGCGCGATCAGGTCCAGGATGTCCAGGTCCTCTTCGCTGTGGCGGATCTCGCTGCGGCGCGCGTCGCCGAACTCTTCCTTGATGTTCAGCAGCTCGGTGCGGATCACCTCCAGCAGCACATCGGGGTTTTCCAGAATACGGATCAGACCGGCGATGGTTTCCAGCAGCTCTTTGTATTCCTCGGTCAGCTTTTCCTGCTCCAGCCCGGTCAGGCGATGCAGGCGCATTTCCAGGATCTGGGTGGCCTGCACCTCAGTCAGCTGATACGCGCCATTAAGGAAACCCACGCCTTCAGGCAGGTCTTCCGGACGCGAAGTATCGGCGCCGCTGGCCGCCAGCAAGGCGCCTACCAGGCCGGGTTCCCAGGTCTTGGCCAGCATGCGCTCGCGCGCTTCGGCCGGATTGGCCGAGGTCTTGATCAGCTCGATCATCTCGTCGATGTTGGCCAGCGCGACGGTCAGGCCTTCGAGGATGTGCGCGCGGTTGCGCGCCTTGCGCAGTTCGAAAATGGTGCGGCGGGTGACCACTTCGCGGCGGTGGCGGATGAACGCCTCCAGCATCTGCTTGAGATTCAGCGTCTGCGGGCGGCCGTCGACCAGCGCCACCATGTTGATGCCGAACACCGACTCCATCTGCGTCTGCTGGTAGAGGTTATTCAGCACCACGTCGGCCGAATCGCCGCGCTTGACCTCCATGTAGATGCGCATGCCGTCCTTGTCGGACTCGTCGCGCAGCTCGCTCAGGCCTTCCAGCTTCTTTTCCTTGACCAGCTCGGCGATCTTCTCGATCAACCGTGCTTTGTTCACCTGGTACGGGATCTCGGTGACGATGATCGATTCGCGGCCGGTGTCGTCGTTGACCTCGATAGTGGCGCGCGCGCGCATGCGCACCCGGCCACGGCCGGTGCGGTAGCCAGCCACGATCCCACTGGTGCCGTTGATGATGCCGGCGGTGGGGAAATCCGGGCCGGGGATGTACTGCATCAGGCCGTCGACGTCGATTTCGGGGTCGTTGATCAGCGCGATCAGGCCGTCGATGATCTCGGTCAGATTGTGCGGCGGGATGTTGGTGGCCATGCCCACCGCAATACCGGCCGAGCCGTTGACCAGCAGATTGGGGAACCGGGTCGGCATGACCGTCGGCTCGAATTCCTTTTCGTCGTAGTTGAGCTGGAAATCGACGGTTTCCTTGTCGATGTCCGCCATCAACTGATCGGTCAGGCGCGCCATGCGCGCCTCGGTGTAACGCATGGCCGCCGCGGAGTCGCCATCGACCGAACCGAAGTTGCCCTGCCCGTCCACCAGCAGATAGCGCAGCGAGAACGGCTGAGCCATGCGCACCAGGGTGTCGTATACCGACTGGTCGCCGTGCGGATGGTACTTACCGATCACGTCGCCGACGATACGGGCCGACTTGAAGTGGGCCTTGTTGCTGTGCGCGCCGAGTTCGTTCATCGCGAACAGAACGCGGCGATGGACGGGTTTCAGGCCATCGCGGACATCGGGAAGCGCGCGTCCCACGATCACGCTCATGGCGTAATCCAGGTAGCTGCGGCGCATCTCGTCTTCGAGGTTGACCGGGATGATTTCCTTGGCGAGTTCTGCCATTCGGGTTCCGTTTTCTGGTGATTTCTACGGCCAAAAACCGGGCTGCCGAAGCGGGTTCGGCGAGCCGGAAATCGGTGGGATTTTCAACTGCGGAATTGTACCACGGATGGGTACCTGGGAGGAGCTCTGGAATGCTAGAAAAACAAGCACTTAGAGAGAAGAAAGTGACTATCTGGAAGCGGCGGGCATCTGCCGATTTCAGCGCCGACCGCGCACCCTGGGAACGCCCAAGGACCATGCGCCCGGCATGGGTGGCCTTAGTAGGGCGGGCATTGTCCGCCATGCAGTTCGCGCGAAAGGCGGCGGGCAGTGCCCGCCCTACCTCAACTGAAAGCTTCCCGCATCTTTTCGACAGTCGGCTGCTCTATCACACCCTTCTCGGTGACGATCGCATCGATCAGCTCCGCCGGAGTGACATCGAATACGGGATTCCAGGCATGGATGCCCTCGGCCACGATGCGAGTGCCGCCGATGCCCAGCATCTCTGCCGGATCGCGCTCCTCGATCTCGATCAGGTCGCCGCTGGCGGTGGCCATGTCCACCGTCGAGGACGGCGCCACCACCATGAACTTGACCCCGTGGTGGTGTGCGGCGATGGCCAGCTGGTAAGTACCGATCTTGTTGGCGGTGTCGCCGTTGGCGCAGATGCGGTCCGCCCCCACGACGACCCATTGCACCGCGCCGGTCTTCATCAGATGCGACGCCGCCGAATCGGCGATCAGGGTCGCGTCGATGCCGTCCTGCTGCAGCTCCCATACGGTCAGTCGCGCGCCCTGCTGCCAGGGGCGTGTCTCGCCGGCGAAAACCCTGGCGATGCGCTGCTGCGCCACGCCTGCACGGATCACGCCCAATGCCGTGCCGAAGCCGGCAGTGGCCAGGGAGCCGGTGTTGCAATGGGTCAGCACGCCGCTGCCTTCGTTGATCAGCGCCGCACCCAACGCGCCCATGTGGCGGTTGGCTGCCAGGTCTTCTTCGGCAATGGCCTGCGCCTCGCGCTCCAGCACCTGCCGCCAATCGGCGCCGGCAGGCTGCAGCACTCTGCGCATGCGGGCCAAGGCCCAAGCCAGGTTGACCGCGGTAGGCCTGGCCGCATTCAGCCGCTGCAGGGCCGGTTCCAGTTTGAGCGCCGCCTCGGCGCCATCGGCGGCTTCGATCGCACGCGCCGCCAGCACCACGCCCCAGCCCGCGGCGATGCCGATGGCCGGCGCGCCGCGGACTGCCAGCGAATGGATCGCGGCGGCTACTTCATCGCTGTTGCGGGAACTGAGGTGCTCGACCTGGAAAGGCAGTTTGCGCTGGTCCAGCAGGTCCAGCGTTTCGCCGGTCCAGAGGATGGGGCGGATTCGGTCGTAGCGGGCGTAGTCGATGTCGTTTTCCATAGCTCAAGTTTAGAGCATCGACAGTGGACGGAATGTTGCGCTCAATGCACTCCGAATTCCGCCCTGCAACCCTTGTCCACCCAGATGCCTTCGCTGTCCCAGCCCCAATTGGTCTCTTTCACGCAACGCGTCCGCGAGAGCTGGCGTAGAAGGTCCACTCCGTTGTCCACCGCCACTTCACACCGTTTCCGCTGCCGGTCGTCGGAAGCGCACACCAGTTTCTTCGACTGCGCCTCCACGGGCGCGACAGCATCGCGTCCGGAAGCATCGGCCACACCCACCCTGAATTCCGCCCGGCAGCCACGGGCGGTCCAAATACCGGTTTCGTCGTAACCCCAGTCCAGGTTTTCGACGCAATCGGAAGTGGACAGCAGCCGCGTCAGGCGTACGCCGTGGCGGGTTTCGGCGGGACAATGCTCCACGCGGTTAGCGAGGGATTCGCAACGCACCAGAGCGCCCCGGACTTCTTCCTGCACGGGAATCTGCTTGCCGGTGACGAATTCGGCGCGGCAACGATGCGACACCCAGACCCCGTGACGGTCGTAGTCCCAGTTGCGGCCTTGCATGCAGGGCGTTTTCGACAGCTGCTTGACCAGGGTGATCCCTTCCCCGGTATCGACCTGGCAGTAATGCTGCTGGGTGCCGTCGGTTTCGCAACGGAAACGCATGCCGCTAGCGCCCGACGCCGGCGGTTCGGCAGACGCAGGTGCCTGACAAACCAACAGCGACACCAAGCAGCTCCTGACAAAAATGTTCATGCACGCCCCCATAACGTCGGCAACAGGGTCGCATTAATGCTGTTAATGAATATGTAAACGTGAGCCTGAATGCTTTCTACACGCCTTGCGCGTGCCGTTCAGGCTTCACCGAACGAAAAAGCCAGCACATCGGCGATGCGTTCGGTGCCGACCATGGCCATGAGCAATCTGTCCACGCCCAGCGCGACCCCCGCGCACGCGGGCAGACCACGGGCCATGGCGTCGAGCAGGCGCTGATCCAACGGCGGCAACGATGCGATCCTGGACTCGCGCACCGACAGATCGCGCAGGAAACGCTGGCGTTGCTCGTCCGCGTCGATCAGTTCGTGGTATCCGTTGGCCAGTTCGTGATGGCCCAGGTACAACTCGAAACGTTCGGCCAGCGGCGGATCGCCGGGGCGTATCCTGGCCAGCGCGCATTGCGAGGCGGGCCAGTCGCGGACCACGGTGATGCGGTCCGGCGGAAAGGCGGGTTGCAGCAGGTGCGTGATCAGCAGATCCAGCCAATCATCGCGGGTCAGGCCTTGCGCATCGATGTCATAGGCGGACAAGGGCGTGCGTAGTTGCGCTTCGGTGGCGGTGAAGGGGTCCAGGCCCAAACCCTGCAGGAACAATTCGCGATAGGTGCAGGAAACCACTTCGGCCTGGCGGCCGATCAGGCTCAATGCGCGCTGCACAAGCTGCACGGTTTCTTCGATCAGCCGCAGATGGTCCCAACCCACGCGATACCACTCCAGCATGGTGAACTCGGGGTTGTGGCGTCCGCCCGCTTCGCCGTTGCGGAACACGCGGCCCAACTCATAGCAATCGCCCACGCCTGCGGCGAGCAGACGCTTGAGCGGATACTCCGGCGAGGTGCGCATCCAGCGCGTACGCGCGCCGGCTTCGGAATGCCCGGTGAAGTGGGTGGTGAAGCTTTCGATATTGGGTTCGGTGTTGCCGGCTTCGGACAGGATGGGCGTCTCCACTTCCAGCACATCGCGTTCGGCGAAATAAAGACGGAACAGCGCATTGACCGCTGCGCGCAGGCGCAGTGCATCCAGATCGACGGCAGTCAAAACGTCCTGATCCCTTTGTAGGAGCGACGCGAGTCGCGAAGCCGTGAAGGCTTCAGAGCTTCGCGACTCGCGTCGCTCCTACAAAAGCCGGTCTTGATCATGCGTTCGCTTCCAGGAATTCGATCAGCTTGGCTTCGTCCCAGATTTCGATACCCAGTTCTTCGGCCTTGGCCAGCTTGGAACCGGCAGCTTCGCCGGCCACCACCAGGCTGGTCTTCTTCGACACACTGCCCGCCAGCTTCGCACCCAACGCTTCGAGTTTCTCGCCGGCTTCATCTCGCGTCATCGACGACAACCCACCGGTGAGCACCACGGTCTTGCCGTCCAGCGGACCGGCAACGGCTACTTCGCTCTCCGGAACCAATGCCGACAACTGCGCAATCGCTTCGCCGCCGTGCAGCAGCAGCCCGGCGTTTTCCGGATCTTCCAGCCATGCAGCCAGCGCGTTGGCCGATTCCGAAGGCAGCCCGGCGCTGACGAAGTTATGCGCCGGTGCATCCACCAGCGCCTGGGCAGTGACGAAGGCGTTGCCGAGTTGCTCGGCGCGGATGCGGGTGACCTTGGGAATTTCCAGATCCGCCAGCAAGGCTGCCATATTCAATCCTTCGCGCAGCTTTGCGGTTGGCGGATGCGTATCGGAAATGGCCACCCCGCGCGCCAACAGGTCATCGATCACTTGCTGGTTGCCGGGCTGGTCCAGGAAATGGCCGATGGAACGTGCGACCTCACCGCCGACATCGGGGACATGCTTGAACAAAGGCCAGGGCAATCGGCGGATCACCGCCAGATCGCCGAACCATACCGCCAACGCCTTGGCGGTGCTCTCGCCGACGTGCTGGATACCGAGCGCGAACAGGAAACGCTCCAGCGTGGTGGAGCGGCTGCGGTCGATGGCCTCGATCAGGTTCTCGGCCCACTTGGTGGCGATCTTTCCCGACTTCACGGTCTCTGGAGTGGTGCCGTCGCGTTCGTCCGCGCGGCGTTTCATTTCCAACAGATCCTCCAGCTTCAGCTTGTACAGATCGGCTACCGATTGCAGATAGCCCAGGTCCGACAACGCTTCGATGAATCGATCGCCCAACCCTTCGATATCCATCGCGCGGCGCGATGCGAAATGACGGATCGCTTCCTTGCGCTGGGCCGGGCACGAGAGCTCGCCGGAACAGCGCCATGCCGCTTCTCCTTCCTCACGCACGATTTCCGAGCCGCAGATCGGGCAAACCGCCGGCATCGCCCAGGGCTTGGCGCCCTTGGGCCGCTGCTCCAGCATCACGCTGACCACTTCGGGTATCACGTCGCCTGCACGGCGCACGATCACTGTGTCGCCCACGCGCACGTCCAGGCGTGCGATCTGGTCGGCGTTGTGCAGGGTGGCATTGGTGACTACGACGCCAGCGACCTGCACCGGCTTCAGGCGCGCGACCGGTGTGGCCGCGCCGGTGCGGCCGATCTGGATCTCGATGGCCTCGACCGTGGTGGATTGCTCTTGCGCCGGGAACTTGTGCGCGATCGCCCAGCGCGGCGCGCGCGAGACGAAACCCATCTCGCGCTGGCCGGCGTTGTCGTCCAGCTTGTAGACCACCCCGTCGATGTCGAAGGCCAGCGCATCGCGCTTGCCGCCGATGTGCTGGTAGAAATCCAGCAGGCCGTCGGCGCCTTCGACCACCTTGGATTCGGCGCTGACGGGGAAGCCCCATTCGCGCAGTTTCTCCAGCGTGGCCGAATGGGTTTCCGGCAAGGTGCCACCCTCGACCAGCCCCACGCCATAGGCGAAAAAAGCCAACGGACGCTGCGCGGTCAGACGCGGGTCGAGTTGGCGCAACGACCCCGCAGCGCCGTTGCGCGGATTGGCCAGCACCTTGCCGCCATGCAGGCGCGCCTGCTCGTTGTATTTTTCAAAAGCGGCGCGCGGCATGTATACCTCGCCCCGAACCTCGAGAATGGAAGGCCAGCCTTTCCCGCGCAGGTGCAGCGGAATGGCTTTCACCGTGCGCAGATTGGCGGTGACGTCTTCGCCGCTGGCGCCGTCGCCGCGGGTGGCGCCCTGCACGAATCGGCCGTTTTCATAACGAAGGCTGATGGCTAGCCCGTCGAGTTTCGGTTCGGCGGAAAACTTCAGTACCGGCCGCTCCAGCTTCTCCTCGATGCGGCGCACGAAGTCGCGCACTTCGGTTTCGCTGAAGGCATTGCCCAGGGAAAGCATGGGGATGGCGTGACGCACTTCGGCGAATTTCGCCGAGGGCGCGCTGCCGACGCGTTGGGTGGGCGAATCGGGCGTGGCCAGTTCCGGATGCGCGGCTTCCAGTTCGTCCAGCTCGCGCAGGAGCCTGTCGTATTCGGCGTCCGGGATGTCGGGCTCGTCGAGGACGTGGTAGCGGTAGCTGGCGTCGTCGAGTTGCTGGCGGAGTTTGGTGGCGCGGGTGGTTGGATCTTTGTCTGTCATTGGAAAGATCTGTTGTTCCCTTCTCCCCTCGGGAGAAGGTGCCCGTAGGGCGGATGAGGGTACGGCGGAGTCAGCGTCGTTCAACCATCATGACTTCGCCGTACCCTCACCTCACCAGCGCGGCGACTTGGTCAGCGGCGGCGCTTCGTGCTGGCGGTCGTAGGCGCGCAGTTCCTCGCGGATATGCATGATGCGTTGGCGGCCCAGCGCGTTGCGGCTGTCGTCCAGAACAACGCCGTCCAGCAGCTCGGCCATGCGCTGCACGTTGGGCAGCAGTTTCTCCCACGCATCCAGCGCGGTCAGCGGCGCCGGCAGAGTGAGGAAGAAAGCGATGGCCGGCGTTTCCAGCTCGCGGATGTTGGCCATGTCGAAACTACCGGGCTGCAGGATGTTGGCCATGCTGAAGATGGGACCGCGCTCGGGATGGTTCTCCACCAGACGGTGGAACACGTTCATGTGGCCGAAGGTCAGGCCGGTCTTTTCGGCGGCCACCACGATGTCCTCGCCCCGCAAGGTGTGGCCGGCACGTGCTGCGACGTAAAGCGAGACGATCTTGTCGAAATCCTGGCTGGGGCGCTTGCCCAGGTCGGTTTCGATGGCGCCGCCGGGCAGACCCAGCTCGGGTTGTGAAACGGCGTCGCTGCTGTAGTCCAGGCCAGAGCCGTCGGCGGAAAGATCGCCCGCCAGGCTGGGCTCGGTGCGCGCGCCGTCCCGCTCGCCGGGTTCGATGCGTTTGCCCTGTTTCGATTTCTTGGGGCGGCCGAAGAAGACGATCGCCGCGATCAGCAGTACGCCTGCGATCAGGATGCCGATTCTAAGCAAGGCCATGTCGGACATTTATCTGTTTCTCCGCGTGGGGGGTCGCTGAGGGAATCATGCTGAAGGTCGTGCTTTCAGGGTAACGCAACGGCTATGCTGCGCAAGGTCAATGTCCTCCAAGATCAGGCGGCTCCGGCCAGGCGCGCGGCTTCTTCCAGGTCCACCGAGACCAGACGGCTGACGCCAGGTTCCCGCATGGTAACGCCACTGAGCTGGTGTGCGGCCTCCATGGTCGACTTGTTGTGGCTGACGAACAGGAACTGCACCTTCTCGCTCATTTCCTTGACCATCGCCGTGAAGCGGCCGACGTTGGCCTCGTCCAGCGGCGCGTCCACCTCGTCCAGCAAGCAGAACGGTGCGGGATTCAGCTGGAAGATCGCGAATACCAACGCCACCGCGGTCATCGCCTTCTCGCCGCCCGAAAGCAGCGAAATGTTGGAGACGCGCTTGCCGGGCGGACGGGCCATGATCGCCACGCCGGTGTCCAGCAGGTCCTCGCCGGTCAGTTCCAGGTAGGCGTGGCCGCCGCCGAACAGGCGCGGATAGAGTTCCTGCACGCCCGAATTGACGCGGTCGAAAGTGTCCTTGAAGCGGCCGCGGGTCTCGCGGTCGATCTTGCGGATGGCCTCTTCCAGGGTTTCCAGCGCCGAGGTCAGGTCGGCATTCTGCGCCTCCAGATATTCGGAACGCTGCGAGGCTTCGCCGTACTCGTGGATGGCCGCCAGATTGACCGGCTCCAGGCGGCGCATCTTGCCGTCGATGCTGTTGACCGCCTGCTCCCAGTCGGCCACGGCAGCGACTTCGGGCAGGCTGTTGATGACGTCTTCCAGTACGAAACCCGCATTGATCACGGCCGACGACAGCTGTTCGGCCTTCAGGCTCAATGCCTGCTGATCCAGCTTGCGCTGCGAGATCACTTCGCGCTGGACCAGCGATTGCTCGTCGCGCTGGTGGCGCACCTGCTCGAAATTGCGCAGGTCGTTGTCGATGCCTTCCAGCGCCGCACGCGCCTCGCCCAGATGGCGATCGGCCAGCACGCGATGCTCCAGCGCCGCCTGGCGCTCGTTCTCCAGCGATTCGACCGGAGAGTCGCCGGCGCTCAACTGCGAGGACAGTTCGCCCAGGCGCGAATCGAGCTGGCCGCGCTGACCGCTCATGCGCTCCAGCGCCTGGCTCAAGGCCACGATCTGGGTGCGTTGGGATTCCAGGGTCAGCGCCAGCGCGTGGGCGGTATCGCGGGAATTGCGGGCCGCGTCGCGGGCTGCGTCGCGCGCCTCGGCCAGCTGGCGGCGCTCGGCGTCCAGCGCCTGGCGCGCGGTCTCCAGCTCGCCCATGCGGCTGATGGCGTCTTCCAGCTTCGAACGCGCCTCGCGGGCCTGTTCGCGGCTGTTGTCCAGGGTTTCGTGCAGCTGCAGCAGTTCGCCGTCGATACGGTCGATGCGGTTGCGCGCCGATTCCACCTTGCCCTGCTGGCTCTGCAACTGGCCGGCCAGTTCGGAGACGCTGCGGTGAGCCATGTACAACGCGCGCTGCGCGTCTTCACGGTGCTGTTCGGCGGCCAGCAACTGGTCGCGGAAGCTGGTCAGCAGCTGGTCGAGTTCGGCTTCGCGTTTCTGCAGCGCTTCGATTTCCACGCGCAGCGACTGGATGTCGCGCTCGCGCAGCAATGCACCTTGTTTGGCCGCGCCGGAGCGCAGCACGCGCACCCAGCCGGCGCCCATGCGCTCGCCGCCGCGGGTGATGATGGAGTCGCCCTCGCCCAGCTGCGGCAAAAGGCGGCGCGCTTCGGCCAGATCCTCGGCCACGTGCAGGCGGGCCAGCAGGCGACGGATCGCCAGTGGGCCCTGCACTTTGGCTGCGAGTGAAGTCGAGGCAAAGGAAGAACCGTCGTCGTCGGAGGACACCAGCGCGATGCGGCCTTCGCCGAGTTCGCCCAGCGCTTCGACCAGCGTTTCCGGGGCATCGACGAGAACGCCTTCGATCAATTGGCCAAGCGCGCCTTCGACGGCGTTTTCCCAACCCGATTCGACGCTGAGCTTCTCGCCGACACGGGCGGCCGAATCCAGGCCTCGCGATTTCAGCCATGCCACCGCCGCGCCCTGCTCCTGCCCCAGTGCAGCGTGCTGCAGGGTTTCCAGGGAGGAAAGACGGCCACGCGCGGCCTGGGTATTTTTGCGGACTTCCGCCAGCTCCGATTGCGCACCGCGTTGCTGTTCCTGCAAGGCGCCGACGGATTGTTTGCGGGTTTCCAGATCGGTATTGAGCCCGTCCAGCGACGCCTTCTGGGTTTCGTGCTGCAGCTGGGCCTGTTCGAAAGCCGCAGCCAGCGCATCCAGATCCAGACCGCTGCGTTCGCTGGTCAGGATCTCGCGGCGACGGTCCGCTTCCAGCGACTGTTTGTCCAGGTAATCGACGCGGGTGCGCTCGACTTCGCCGGCACGTGCGGCTTCGGACGAATCGCGGCTATGGCTTTCCCAGCGCGACTGCCAGTCCTGAAGTCGGGTCTCCGCTTCGCGAAGGGCTTCCTGCTTGTACTGATCGTTTTCCTGCAACTCCGCCAGCTGCGGTTCGGCCTCGGCCACCGATTCGCGCAGGACCGCCAGCTTGGTCTCGTCGCCGCTGATGTGCTGGCCCAGCTCGGAAAGCGCGTTCTGCGCTTCATCGCGGGCCTTCTGCAGGCGTTCGCCGAGTTCGCGCTGGTGCTGGATCTGTTGCTCGATGCGGGCCAGCGCGCTGCCCACCTGATAGACCTCGCCCTGGGCCTTGTTCAAGGCGTCGCTGGCGGATTCGCGGCCGGCGCGGCCGGTTTCCAGCTGGCGTTCGGCTTCGCGTTGCTCGGCGATCAGCTGTTGCAGCTTGGTCTCTTCCTGGGAAAGGCCTTCGCGCAGCTTCTGCAGTTCGCCGTCCAGACCGCGGTATTCCAGCGCCTTCCACTCCGCGTCCTTGATCTTCCGTTCTTCCTGCAACGCCTGATATTGCTCGGCCTGCTTGGCCTGGCGCTTCAGGTGCTCCAGCTGCTTGGTGATTTCTTCGCGCAGATCGCCGAGGCGATCGAGGTTTTCGCGGGTGTGGCGGATGCGGGTTTCGGTTTCCTTGCGACGCTCCTTGTACTTGGAGATGCCGGCCGCTTCTTCCAGATAGACACGCAGGTCTTCCGGACGCGCCTCGATGATCTGACTGATCATGCCCTGCTCGATGATCGAGTAGCTGCGCGGGCCCAGGCCGGTGCCAAGGAACAGGTCGGTGATGTCGCGGCGCCTGCATTTGGTGCCGTTCAAGTAATAGTTGCTGGTGCCGTCGCGGCTGACCAGGCGCTTGACCGAGATTTCGTTGAAGGCGGCGAATTCGCCGGCGATGGTGTGGTCGCTGTTGTCGAAGATCAGCTCGACCGTAGCCTGCGAGACGGGCTTGCGCGCGGCCGAACCGGAGAAGATCACGTCGGTCAGCGAGTCACCGCGGAGGCGGCTGGCCGAACTCTCGCCCATCACCCAACGCACGGCGTCGATGATGTTGGATTTGCCGCAACCGTTCGGACCGACCACGCCGGTCATGTTGGTGGGCAGATGCAAGGTGGTCGGATCGACGAAGGATTTGAAACCGGACAGCTTGATGGTGGAAAGGCGCATGCGGCGGTTGCTTCCGGGCCTCGCGGCCGGACCGGCCGGCGCGCTGCCACATTTAGTAATCGGGATTATGTTTCAACGCCAAATCATTGATTCAATTGGCGAAGGCGCTCCACAAACGGAGCGCCAACCAAGGAGTATAACGGGCCACAGGGGTGGAACGACTGCCTGTCGCGAGCCTTTGACTCTGTAGAGCCGGGCTTGCCGGCCCGTTACTCCAACCCCAGTTCCAGCCGCACCTGGCCCTCGTGCGCCGCAGGTGCTTTGTTGGCGGTGATGAAGACTCGCACCGGATCCAGTTCGCCGCCCGCCAGCAAGGCGTCCTGGATGGCGCTGGCGCGGCTGCGGCCCAGCTCCTGCAATTCGGCGGGCGTTGCCTGATAGCGGGCCAGCAGCTCGGTCTTGAGCCAGGCGGCCTGCGCCTGTTGACGCAATGAGCGCTTTTCCTTGCGGCTGGCTTCTTCTTCAGTTGCCGGGGGTTCCGGATCGGGCAATTCCGGCTTGCTGCCGACTACTTGCTTGTAGAGCTTGCCGAGCAATTCCACTTGCTGCTCGGGCTCCATCGCCGCCAGGGATACTCCGGCCTCCCCCGCTTTCTCCTGACCCGCCAGCGCCTGCAGCAGACGCGACTCGGCCAGCGCACCGGGGTCCAGTTCGGCAACCACGCCTGAGGGAATGTCCAGCTTCAGCGCCGGCCTGTCCACCAGGCCCTTGGCCAAGGCGGCGAGCTGGGTCCTGGCGTTTTCCGACAGTTCGGCCGAGCCGGGCGCGAAGCTTACGTACTGTGCGTCCTCCGCTCCGGCGAACAGCGAACCGAGGAAGGAGAACGGCGCGGTCACCACTTTGGTCAGGATGTTCTTGACGATCTGCCAGATCACCGGACCGACGCGGAACTTGGGATCGTCCAGAGTTCCGTTCACCGGCAAATCGAGGTCGATGACGCCGTGGCGATCTTTGAGCAGCGAAGTCGCCAGCCGTACCGGCAGCGAAACCTTGTCCTTGCTGTCGGTGGCCTGGCCCCATTCCAGCTGGTCCAGGATCACATGGTGCGCGGCCTGCAGTTTGCGGTCGTCGATCTGGTAGTGCAGTTCGGTGGTCAGCTTGCCTTTGGCGATGGCATAGCCGGCGAACCGTCCCGAATACGGATTGAAGATGGGCAGGTCGATATTGCGGAAGGTCATCTTGATGTCGGTGTGCTTGTCGTAGGCGAACAGGTTGGTGCCGCCCTGTATGGTCACCGGCGAATACTTGTTGATGATCTGGCCCTTGAGGTCGATATCGGCCACCGAGTCGGTGGCCGTGGACAGGCCGGCGATGCTGCCGGTGAGCGCATCGATGCGGGCCTGGAAGTTGGGTTCGATGGAATAGTCGGCGAAGCCCATCACTCCGTTGTCCAGCGACAGGCGGCCTATTCTGATCGGCATCTCCGCTGTGTCTTTTTCGCTGGACACCGCAGACGCCGTGCCCGACGGCGCGGAAAGGATGCTGACCAGGTTGATGGTCCGATCCGGCGCCACGATCACCCGGGCGAACGGCTTGCGCGCCTTGATCTGCTTGATGGAAACCGAATCCGGCGCCTGCGCGAAGGCGATGCCCTGCGCATCCAACCGATCCCAGGAAATGAATTCGCGGGCGCCGGCGGTTTCCAGCAAATCGAAGTCGGACACCGAAGCGTCTCCGTCGAAACTCAAGGACGGGCCCGATGCTTGTTCCGGTTGCATGCGCAGCTGGCCTTTCGCGCCCACTACACCGGACTTCAAAGTCAAGGTGGGATACTGCGGCAGATAGGCCATCACCTCGCGCAGCGGCAGGCCTGACAATTCCACTTGCAGGTCCGCCGCCGCCGTTTCCGGTACCACGCTACCGCTCAGCGATAACGGCGCCTTGCCGTTCAGCGTGGTTTGCAGAGTGACGGGTAGCGGTTTGGCCATGTCCAGGCTGACGCCATCGACGCCCACGGTCAGCGGCGAGAGCTTGAACTTCGCCGCGGGCTGCACCATGCGGTCTTCGAAATCCAGGCTTGCTTGCTGCACTGCCACGCGGCCCAGCGCGACTTTCCAATCCTTGGCCGGCGCGGTGGTGGTTGCCGGAGCAACAGCCGCGTTTGGCGACGATGGAGATGCCGCCAACAAGCGATCCAGGTTCAAGGTGCCATCGCGTTCGAGCCATAAGCTCGCCTGCATGCCATCCACCCGCAGGGCGTCGATATCGACGGTACGCCGCGCCAACGACAGCCGTGTGTTGTCCAGCGCTACTTTCGGCAACATCACCCAGTCTTGGGCAACGCCGTGCGCACGCAGAGCAAGCCCGGTAGCTATGGCCTTGGACAAGGTCGCGTCCAATTGCGTGCCCGCTTGTTTGCCTGCAGAGAACGTATAACGGCCGTCCACATCGAAGCTGCCGGCGCTGAGTTCCATCGGCAGTTCGTCACTCAGGAATTCGTACACGCTGCGCGCCTGCAACGCGGCCACACGGAACTGGCCGGTGGAAGCCAGCGGCCGCAAGTTCAACTTGCCCTGCCAATCGAAACGTTCACCCTGCTCGCTAGCCGCCGCCAAGGTGAAACCACCGCTCTCGGCCGTGGTGCGGAAATCGCGCAGGCTGAAAGCGATGGGCGCCAGGGTTTTCGCCGGCTTCAGGCGGCGGCTCTGGTCGGCGAAATCGACGCGGCCGCGATTGACCTGGAATTGTTCGATCAGCACTTCCGGTGTCGGCGTTTCTTCCTTTTCCTTCGGTATCAACTCAGCCAGATTCAGCGAACCGTCCGCACGGATGATGGCGCGCGCATACGGCTCGTCCAGTGCGACCTGGCGGAATACGTAGCCGCTTTTCCATAGCGAGGAAACCTGGAAATCGGCGAACAGGCGCTTCAGCGCCACCAGCGGTTTGCCGCGCGCGACACCGCGATCGCGGATGGCGATGTCGCGGATCTCCAGCTGGAAAGTGAAAGGACTGAACCTGATCTCGCCCAGGGCCAGATCCTTGCCCAGTTCCGTCGCCACGTATTCGACGGCCTGGGAGCGCAGGTACTTGGGCAACGCCCAGAATCCCAGCAACGCATACAGACCCAGCAGCAGCGCCAGCGTGAAAGGGACGAAGAAAAGCAGCCTGGACTTCTTCCAGAACGACATAACGTCACCGCACGCCCGCTTGGAGACGATCATCATGCAGCAGTTTTCGTTACAGCGGCTATGCCGGCCAAGCGGCATGGGTCGCAGATCGCGTTTCTGGGGCAGCCTTCACGAGATCGATGAGAGGCAGCGATCTGCCCGACCTCTAGGGCGACAATGCCTGCCCGGTTTCGCTATCGAAGAAATGCATGCGTTCGGCCGCATAGCCCAAGTGAACCTGTTCGCCCACCGCGGGCAGATGATAGGGAGGCAGGCGGACCACCAGATCGCAGCCGCCGCAACCCAGATTGAGGAAGGCTTCGTTGCCCACCGGCTCCACCACTTCCACCTTGGCCGGCAGGCTATCGGAGGTTGCCGGTCCCAGGTGCATGTCTTCCGGCCGCAAGCCGATGGTCAATTGCCCGCCTACATAGGCCTGCAGCGCAGATTGCATGGCGGGTTGCCGCAACGGCAGTTCGACGCCCTCACCGACGACCAGGCGTAGGCCGTCCTCGCGTTGCTGCAGCTCGCCCCACAGCAGGTTCATTTTCGGGCTGCCGATGAAGGTGGCCACGAAGAGATTGGCCGGTTTCAGATACAGCGCCATCGGCGTATCGATCTGCTGCACCTCGCCGTCCTTCATCACCACGATGCGTTGTCCCAGGGTCATGGCTTCGACCTGGTCGTGGGTGACGTAGATCATCGTGGTGCCCAACTGCCGGTGCAGGCGGGCGATCTCGGTGCGTACCGAGTGGCGCAGCTTGGCGTCCAGGTTGGAGAGCGGCTCGTCCAGCAGGAAGACCGAAGGTTCGCGCACCAGTGCTCTGCCCAGCGCCACGCGCTGACGCTGGCCGCCCGACATCTGACCCGGCAGCTTGTCCATCATGGGCGTGAGCCCCAGGGTCTCGGCCGCCGCGCGCACCCGTTTCTCGATGGTGGCCTTGTCGTGCTTGCGCAGCTTCAGGCCGAAGGCGAGGTTCTCGGCCACGGTCATGTGCGGGTAAAGCGCATAGCTCTGAAACACCATGGCGATGTCGCGGTCCTTGGGCGCCACTTCATTCACCACGCGACCACCGATGGAAAGTGTGCCGCCGGTGATCTCCTCCAGCCCTGCGATCATCCTCAGCAAGGTGGATTTGCCGCAGCCCGAGGGTCCCACCAACACCATCAGCTCGCCATCGGTAACTTCGAAGCTGGCCCCATGCACGGCGACTTGGCCTTTTTCGTATACCTTGCGGACGTTATCTAGTTGAACGCTGGCCATCATCTCTCCGGCGATGAAGTACGGTCGGTCGCCGGCCCTCCCGGTGACTGCTGTCATGCTGCCGATTGCAGGTTGCGGCAATCGGGATGCAGTTGGCTCTATTTCTGCCTTCGAGCGGTTCCGCTGATCGAAGGCTTGCGGTATTCTGCCATGTAACCGTTTTCACAACGCAATACTGCGAATCCTGCAGATACATCCACCGACACCGCCGGAGGGGCCATGTCGAATATTTACCAGTTCCCGGACGATTTCGTCTGGGGAAGCGCCACCGCTGCCTACCAGATCGAAGGCTCCCCGCTCGCCGATGGCGCCGGCCCCAGCATCTGGCAGCGTTTCGCCCACACCCCCGGCCGCATGCTCAACAACGACACCGGCGATGTGGCCTGCGATCACTACAACCGCTGGCGCGAAGACATCGCGATCATGAAAGAACTGGGCATGCAGGCCTACCGCTTCAGCATGTCCTGGAGCCGGGTGCTGCCCGAGGGCCGTGGCCGGGTGAACCAGAAGGGCGTGGACTTCTACGAGCGTCTGGTCGACACCCTGCTGGAAAACGACATCCAGCCCGTCGCCACCCTCTTCCACTGGGACCTGCCCGCCGCGCTGGACGACCAGGGCGGCTGGTTGAACCGCGATATCGCCGGCTGGTTCGCCGATTACGGCCGCCTGATGTTCGAGCGCCTGGACGGCCGCATCAAGCGCTGGGCCACGCTCAACGAACCGTGGGTGGTCACCGATGGCGGCTACCTGCACGGCGCGCTGGCGCCGGGCCACCGCAACCGTTTCGAAGCGCCCATCGCCTCGCACAACCTGATGCGCGCGCACGGCGCGGCGGTCAAGGCGTACCGCGAAGTCGGCAAGCACGAGATCGGCCTGGTGGTGAACATCGAGCCGAAGTACTCGGCCAGCGACAGCGCCGAAGACCTGGCCGCGACCCGTCGCGCCGAGGCCTACATGAACCGCCAGTACCTGGACCCGGCGTTTTTCGGCACCTACCCGGAAGAGCTGCGCGAAATCTTCGGCGAAGCGTGGCCGGAGTGGTCGCAGGACGACATGGACCTGATCAAGCAGCCGCTGGATTTCATCGGGGTCAACTACTACACCCGCAACGTGGCCAAGCACGACGAACTGAATTGGCCGCTGAAGGTCGCACCGGTCCGGCAGAACCAGCATACGTATACAGAAACCGGTTGGGAGGTATTCCCGCAAGGACTAACCGACACGCTGGTGTGGGTGAAGGAACGCTACGGCAATCCCAAAGTGTTCATCACCGAGAACGGCGCAGCCTTCTTCGACCCGCCCAAATCGGAGAACGGACGTGTCCGCGATCCCTTGCGGCTCAGCTACTTGCGTCAGCATTTGCGTGCGGTGCACGCGGCCATCGAAGCCGGTTGCGACATCGGCGGCTACTTCGTGTGGTCGCTGCTGGACAACCTGGAATGGTCGCTGGGCTATTCCAAACGGTTCGGTATTGTCCACGTGGACTTCGAGACCCAGACCCGCACGCCGAAGGACAGTGCACGCTATTATGCGAAAGTTGTCGCCACTCACGGCACAGCGCTGACCAACGAGGACGACTGAGTCGGATGCAGCGGAATACTCTTTGTAACCTTCGCTTGAAGTCCTCCGCATGACCGCCGCGCCTACTGCTTCTGCAGAACGTGCTTCTGCAGAGGGTGCTTCTGCAGAGCGTGCTTCTACCGAACGTGTTCTGCTTGCCGACATCGGTGGAACCAATGCGCGCTTCGCGCTGGCCGATACGTCGCTGGAAACGCCGCTGATCGTCGACAGCGTCGGGGAGTTCGCGGTTGCGGATTTCCCTTCGCTTGCCGATGCCGCGCAGCATTATCTGGACAAGACCGGCGCGACCGCGCAAAACGGTGTGTTCGCCGTTGCCGGTCGCGTCGATGGCGACGAAGCCCGCATCACCAATCATCCCTGGGTCATCTCGCTTTCGCGCACACGCGCGGCGCTGGGCTTCGATGACATCAAGCTGGTCAACGATTTCGCCGCACAGGCGATGGCGGTGTCGCTGCTCACTCCGGCCGACGTAGTGCCGATCGGCGGGGCGCGCTGGTCGCCGGCGCCGGTCTCGGTGAACAAGACCTACGCCGTCATCGGCCCGGGCACCGGATTGGGCGTAGGCGGTCTGATCGTGCGCGACGGCCGCCGTTATCCGCTGGAAACCGAAGGCGGCCACGTCAGTTTTCCGCCAGGCACGCCGGAAGAGATCGAGATACTCCAGAAACTCTCGGCGCAGTTCGGCCGCGTTTCCAACGAGCGACTGATCTGCGGCCCCGGCCTGGTCAACCTGCACCGCGCCCTGAGCGAGATCGCCGGGGAAGACCCTGGCCCCATGCAACCGGTCGACATCACCGCACGCGCCGCGGCCGGCGATCCGCGCTGCATGCGCACGCTCGATGTTTTCTGCGCCGTGTTCGGCGCCATCTCCGGTGATCTGGTGCTGAGCGCCGGCGCTTGGGATGGCGTATTCCTTACCGGCGGGCTCGTGCCCAAACTGCTGTCATCGCTGCAGCACTCCGGCTTCCGCCAACGCTTCGAACACAAGGGCCGGTTCTCGCCCGCCATGTCGCGCATACCTACCCTGGCCGTGGTGCATCCGCGCCCTGGACTGCTGGGTGCGGCGGCCTTCGCCGTGGAAAGCTTCGGCAAGAAATGACCCTGCCATCCTGAGCATAAAGGCTGGCGTGCAGTGGTATTTGACTGGCATTCAAAATAGCCAGGAAATGAAACGCCGGAACGGCTAAACTCAGTCGGGCGGAGGGCTTTCCCAGACCTGTTTCAATAATTGGTATTGCTCTGGTCTGCCAGCGGAAAGAACCCACTCCGTCTTCGCCGGCCTTCAGTGGCCCCGGATCTGATTGTTGTTCCCCCGCCCTTTCTGCAGACCCAGCCTCCGCCATGACCCTGCACCCAAGACTCCACGCAATCACCGAACGCATCCGCAAGCGCAGCGCCGATTCGCGGCGCGCCTACCTGGCGGGCATCGACGCCGCCCACCGCGAAGGCCCCAACCGCACGCGCCTGAGCTGCGGCAACCTGGCCCACGCTTTCGCCGCTTCGGGTACGACCGACAAGGGCCGGCTGCGCGCCGACATCACCCCCAATCTGGGCATCATCAACGCCTACAACGACATGCTGTCGGCGCATCAGCCGTTCGAGCATTACCCGGAGATCGTGCGCCAGGTCGCCCGCGAACTCGGCGCCACCGCGCAGGTGGCGGGCGGCGTGCCGGCGATGTGCGACGGCGTCACCCAGGGCCGCCCGGGCATGGAGCTGTCGCTGTTCTCGCGCGACAACATCGCCCAGGCCACGGCCATCTCGCTGAGCCATGACATGTTCGACGCCGCGCTGTACCTGGGCGTGTGCGACAAGATCGTTCCGGGCCTGCTGATCGGCGCCCTGGCCTTCGGCCATCTGCCGGCGATGTTCGTACCCGCCGGTCCGATGACGCCGGGCATTCCCAACAAGAAAAAAGCCGAGGTCCGCGAGCGCTACGCCGCCGGCGAAGCGACCCGCGAAGAACTGCTGGAAGTGGAAGCGGCCTCGTATCACGCCGCAGGCACCTGCACTTTCTACGGCACCGCCAATTCCAATCAGGTGTTGCTGGAAGCGATGGGCCTGCAACTTCCCGGTACTTCCTTCGTCAATCCGGGCACGCCCCTGCGCGACGCGCTGACCCGCGCGTCCACTGAGCGCGCCTTGCGCATCACCGCCCTGGGTAACGACTATCGCCCTATCGGTCATCTGATCGATGAGCGTGCCATCGTCAACGCCATGGTCGCTTTGATGGCCACCGGCGGTTCCACCAACCACACCATTCATTGGATCGCGGTCGCACGCGCCGCCGGCGTTATGTTGACCTGGGACGACATGGATGAGCTTTCCCAGATCGTGCCGCTGCTGGCGCGCGTGTATCCGAACGGCGATGCCGACGTGAATCGTTTCGCTGCTGCGGGCGGCACCCAGTTCGTGTTCCGCGAGCTGATCGATGCGGGTCTGATGCATGGCGACATAACCACCGTCGTGCCGGGCGGCATGCGCGCTTTCTGCGACGAGCCGCGCTTGAACGAGGGCAAGCTGGATTATTCGCCTGGCGTGGAGAAAAGCGCGGACGAGGCCGTGGTCCGGCCGGTCAGCGATGCGTTCGATCCGCAGGGCGGCCTGCGCCTGCTGCGCGGCAATCTGGGCCGTTCGCTGATGAAGATCTCGGCGGTGAAATCCGAATACCACCGCATCGAAGCACCCGCGGTAGTCCTGGACGATCCGCGCGCGCTCAACAAGCTGCATGCCGCAGGCGTGCTGCCGCAGGATTTCATCGCGGTGGTCCGCTATCAGGGCCCGCGCGCCAACGGCATGCCGGAACTGCATTCGCTCGCCCCGCTGCTGGGCCTGCTGCAGAACCAGGGCCGGCGCGTGGCGCTGGTCACCGACGGCCGCCTTTCCGGCGCCTCCGGCAAGATTCCGGCGGCCATCCACCTCACCCCGGAAGCGGCGCGCGGCGGCCCGATCGGCAAGCTGCGCGAGGGCGACATGATCCGTCTCGATGCAGCGGCCGGCACGTTGGAGGTATTGGTCGATGCGGACGAATGGAACGCCCGCAGTCATGCAGCCAATACCGCGCCCGCCGCGCAGGATCTTGGCCGTAATCTGTTTGCCTGGAGCCGCAACCTGGTGACGCCTGCCGATCAGGGCGCGCTGTCGATTTCCTGTGGGCCGCCTTCGCCTGAAGGTGGTTGGGAATACGATGCGGAGTACGAGCTGGGGCATGATCATGCGGCCGCGGCGGCGCCGCATGAGGCTAAAGACGCCTAATGCTTTTCCCTTCTCCTACCAGGAGAAGGTGGCGCGAAGCGCCGGATGAGGGAGGGAGAATGACTTGCCGGGAAGTTTCGCTACAAGCTGATTTCCCATTCCCTCATCCGCCCTACGGGCGCCTTCTCCCAGAGGGAGAAGGAAACATCCCAATCCTGGAACCGACATGACCATCGCCCAACACCAGCAAAAAGCCGAACAACTCCTCCGCGCTGCCGGCATCCTGCCCGTGGTCACCGTGCACACGCTGGACGAAGCCCGCAAAGTATCCGCAGCGCTGCTCAAAGGCGGTCTGCCGGCGATAGAGCTGACCCTGCGCACGCCAGTGGCGATGGAAGCCCTGGCGATGCTGAAAAAAGAACTGCCTGACATCGTGATCGGCGCGGGCACGGTGCTGACGGTCGAACAGATGGAGCAGTCCATCGCCGCCGGCGCCGACTTCCTGGTCACGCCCGGCACGCCTGCGGAAATGGCCGATGCGCTGGCCAAGGCGCCTATTCCGGCCGTCCCCGGCGCGGCGACACCGACCGAACTGCTGTCGCTGATGGCCCGCGGTTTCCGCGTGTGCAAGCTGTTCCCGGCCAGCGCCGTGGGCGGTCTGGCGATGTTGAAAGGCCTGGCCGGCCCGCTGTCCGATTTGAAGATCTGCCCGACTGGCGGCATCACCGAAGACAACGCTGCCGATTATCTGTCGCAGCCCAATGTGGTCTGCATCGGCGGTTCGTGGATGGTGCCGAAGAACTGGATCGAGGCCGGCGAATGGGACAAGGTCACCGCCAGTTCCGCCAAGGCTGCCGCCATCGTCGCCAAGGTGCGGGAAGCCTGAGGACCGCAGGAGCAGCGTAGGAGCGCCGTAAGTCGCGAATACCTCTTCCCAAGAAATCCTTCGCGACTTACGTCGCTCCTACAACGCTCCTACAACGCCTCCACGATCACTCGTGCAGGCAACGCGAGCACGCGCAGCTCTCCGTCTTTCCACTGTGCGGGCTGGCCGTTCACGGTCGTTCTGCCGGGCGGCTTCGAATAGGGCCATGGCAACACCAGGCCACCGGCTGGCACTTTCTTCAGGCCCTCCTCGATCTGCAGTTCCAGCTTGCCGCCGGCTTGGCGCAACGAATAACCCAGCTGACCCTCCGGCGTACGCAAGCCACGTATCGCGATGCCCTTTCCTTCCAACCAGTCCGTCGGAATACCAGCCGCCAACACGATGCTGTCGTCCAACTCGCGCGTGTAGGCGAACATATCCAGCGCTGAACGCACGAAATCCGACGCCACCCACGCATGCGGCAGATCGCCGACGAAGAACGGCTTGCGCGGTGTGTGCGAGACCACTTCGGCCCACTGGTTCCAGGGCTGCGGCGCGCGATCCTTGAAGAAGAATTGGACCGCGTCCCAGGCGCGTTCGCGCCAGCCCAGGCGCACGAAGGCGGCAACGTTGCGCCATTCGTAGGGCGTGTAGTCCTTCCATTCGCGCGTGCCGTTGCTGCGTTTCTCGAACTCGTTCCAGTAGCGCTCGAAGGTGACATCCAGCAATGGCTTCGGCATCCTGCCCTGCTCTCCGCCCGGTGCCAGGCCGATGGTGGTCGAGGTGGGGTCGAAATCGCCCAGCTCCGCCGAACCCGGCAAAAAGCCGATGCCGTGCTGTCGCACCGCGGCCTGGAAAGAAAGGTACAGGTCTTCCTGGAACTGATCGCGCGAAGCTGCGAAGCGCTTGGCTTCTTCGTCCTTGCCCAGCCAACGGGCCACGTCCACCGCATCCTTGTAGCCGCGCAACGCCCAGAAATTGTCCCAATACGAATGCACCGGTTTGGCCGAATAGCCTTCGTGGCTGATCGACACCGGCATCATTCCGTAGAAGGCCGGGTTGAGCGCACGGTTGGCTTCGGTGCGCTCGCTCAGCCGCAGCTTCTCCATGTATTCGTAAGCGCCCAGCACGTGCGGCCACATTTCTTCCAGGAATGCTTCGTCGCTGTCGTAACGGTACAGCTCTGCGATGTTGAAGATCAGTTCGCCATGGCTGTCGTTCTCCGGCACCGGGTCGCTGCCGCGGTCGTCCACGCAGCACGGCACCATGCCATCCTTGAACTGGTATGGCGCATAGAATTCCACGTAGTCGCGCACCACTTCCTCGCGGCCCATGCGCAACAGGCCTTCGGAGATCATCGCCCCGTCGCGGATCCAACTGCGCGCGTACGAGCGCGTACCCGGCTGCAGGCGCGGACCGATGCGCGAGATCAGCATGTGCGCGGTGGCGGTACGCAAGGTGTCGGCCAGCGCCTGGCCTTGCGACGGAACTTCGATCCGAACCTGATCCAGCTTCTCACGCCACTGCGCAGCGACTCGTTCCTGAGCGGCACCAGCGTCGAAGCCGGTGATGCCGACGTGGTCGTAGGCGATGCCGCCTTCCAACGGCAGCAGCCACGACACTTCGCGGCTTTCACCGGGCGCCAGCTTTATCCGGTACAGCGACGCGCCGGAAGCCAGCCCAGTCGCATCTTCATGCACCGCGGCCAACTTGGCGTTTTTCACATCCCAGAGATCGCCGCCCGCCTGCAGGCGCTGGGCGATCATGCCAGCGTCGAAGGAAGTCGCCAGCATTCCATCCGCAGGTTCGATGGCATGCACGATCTTGTGCTGCAAAGCCTCGGGCCGGTCGGTATCGTCGTTGATCCACAGATGGGTCGGGGTCAGTTGCAACTTGGTGATCGCACTGACGCCGCCGGAAGTATTGAGGAACTGGCTGGGCGGATTGACCTGCCAGGGCTGCACAGCCAAGGCCAGCACGTAGTCCCGCGCGCGCTTGCCGGTGTTCGTCAGCCGGTAGCGTCCCACCAGTCTCGCATCGCCTGGCCCGCCTTCGGCAAACGCGGTCACGCGCAGGCCGAAATCGGCATGCTTCCAATCGACGCTGGGAATCGGCAGATAACCGTCCTGCAAGGACTGGCTCAGTTCGACATCGGCCCAGGTGACCAGCTTGCCGTCGACCAGCACCATCGGCGCGATGCTGGGCGCACCCTTGCCCAGCTCGATCGCGCCGTCTTCGCTGATCAGGCCTTGCTCGTGACCGCCATTGATGCCGACGATAGTCCAATACGATTGCTCGCCAACGAAGCCGCGCGGAAACCAGCCGCGCGGACTCTGACCAGCGACCGACTTGATGAAATCGTTGGGCGTGGCAGCGAATTCCAACGGCTCCACTATCGCCTCGGCCAACCCGAACGACTTGCCAGGACCCGCCGCCATGCTCAAACGCAGATAACGCGATTCCGACTCGGGTAGCGCCAGGTAGTCGCCGCTGCCATCGCCGCCCACCACCGTGCGCACGTCGCGCCAGCGCGTGCCGTCGTCGGAGAACTGCAACAAGTAGTCCGAAGCGAATTCGCCTTGTTTCCATACCAGTTTCAGGCCGCCGAACTCGCGCGGCTTGCCCAGGTCCAGAGTCAGTTGCGGCTGCGTCGCGGCGGCGAAGTCCGCATACCAGGCCGTCTCCGGATTGCCATCCACCGCGTTGCCGCCCACGCCGCTGCCATTGGCTACCGATGCGCTGGCCGTGGCAGCGAGAGAGGAACGGTCCTCCGGTGGCAATGCGGTGAAGGTCAACTCATCGAAACACACCGAGCCTTTGCCGCCCTCATTGTTGTAGACGGTGTATTCGAGCTTCGCGCTCTTGCGCAGGACACGGTCGGGGTCAGGCCCCCAGGCCTTGTCGATATGCCGCTTCTGGTAGCGCACGCCGGTCCATTCGTGCGGATATTCGTATCGTGGCTTGTTGACCCACCACACATTGTCGCCGCTGGCGTCGGTGAGCTTGAACTGCAGGTCGTTGCGCGGCGAATCGCCACGCAGCTGGAAATCGAAGCGATAGTTCTGCGGGTATTCCATCGGCAGGTCGCGCTGGATGCCCACATAACCGGAAACACCGTTGTAGTCGTAGTCCAGGCACAACGCCTTGCCCTTTACGCCCTCGACCGTGCGCAGGCTGCCGCTGACCTGGTTGGAGGCGATCACACGCCAGGCGGCGGGGTTGCTGAAATCATCTAGGACACGGAACTTGCTTTGCGCATTCGCGCCAGCAGCGGCCAGGGTCAGAAAAACCCCCGCGAAAATAATCTTCGTCATTCCCGCGAAGGCGGGAACCCAGCGACTTTGCTTGGCTACTTTCGCCGAGCAGGAGCGAAAGTCGCTGGGTTCCCGCCTTCGCGGGAATGACGATTCAATTTTCATCGGTGCTTCATTCTCTTTTTATCCCTTTACACTTCCCAGCAACAAGCCCTGGATGTAGTAACGCTGCAACACCAGGAACAGCAACAGCACCGGCAGGATGGTCACCACCGAACCGGCCATCATCAGTTCGTAATCCATCACGTGCTCGCGCGATAGCGAGGCCAGCGCTACCGGCAACGTCTGCAGCTTGTCGTCGCTCAACACGATCAACGGCCACATGAAATCGTTCCAGGCGCCCAGGAAACTGAAAATGGCCAGCGTCACCAGAATCGGCTTGAGCGCCGGCAGAACGATCTGGAAGAAGATCCGCCACTCGCCGGCACCATCGATGCGCGCGGCTTCCAGCAGCTCGTCGGGGATCGTGCGTGCGTACTGCCTGACCAGGAAGATACCGAATATCGCTGCCATGCCCGGCACGATGGCACCCATGTAGGTGTTGACCAGGCCCATCTGCTTCAGCAACAGGAACAGCGGCATCATCGTCACCTGCGCCGGGATCACCAGTGCTGCCAGCAAGGTGCGGAAAGTACGGTCGCGGCCTTTGAAGCGCAGCTTGGCGAAGGCGTAGCCAGCCAGCGTGTTGAACAGCACCGACAAAAGCATCACGCAGCTGGAGATAAGGAAACTGTTGAACAGGAAGCGGCCCATGCCCGCGCGCATGAACAGTTCGCGGTAATTGGCGAAAGTCGCGTGCGAGGGCAACAGCGGCGGCGGGAAGTGCCCCGCTTCTCCGGTCTGCATGAAGGACACCGACAACATCCACAGCAACGGCGCCAGACTGATCACGGCGACCACGATCAGCATCGCGTTCACGGCCAACGACCAGAGCGGACGGTGTTTCATTCCACCCCCTTGCGGCGCGCGAACCACAGCAGCCCGCTGGTGGTCGCCACCATCAGCAGGAACAGCAGGAACGCGACCGCCGAGGCGTTGCCCAGGTTCCACCACTTGAAGCCTTCCTCGTACATCAGGTACAGCACGCTCTTGGTGCTTTCCAGCGGCCCGCCCTGGGTCATCACGTAGGGCTCGGCGAACAATTGGAAATAACCGGCCATGGTCAGGATGCTCACCAGCAGCAGCACCGGCCCCAGCATCGGCAGCGTCACGTGGCGGAACTGCTTCCAGGTATTGGCGCCGTCGATGCGCGCGGCTTCGTAAAGATCTTCCGGGATGCTCTGCAGTCCGGCCAGGAAGATGATCATGTTGTAGCCGAAATTCTTCCACACCGCGAACAGGATGATGGTGGGCATGGCCCAGCGCGGGTCGCCCAGCCAGTCGATGGCGTCGATGCCGAATGCCGACAACCCCCAGTTCACCAAGCCGTACTTGGTATGGAACAGATAGCGCCAGATCACCGCCACGGCCACCACCGTGGTCACTACCGGCGCGAAATAGGCGGTACGGAAGAAAGGCTTGAGACGTCCGGCCTTGGAATGCAGCAACAGCGCCGCGCCCAGCGACATCGCCACCGAAAGCGGCACGCCTACGATCACGAAGTACAAAGTGTTGCCGAGCGATTTCCAGAACAACGGGTTCTGCAGCAGGCCCGCATAGTTGCCGAGGCCGACGAAGCGCAGATTGCCCGGATCGGCCAGCGCATAGATGTCGAAGTCGGTAAGGCTGAGCGCCAGCGCGGCGATCACCGGCAAGCCGAAGAACAGGCCGATCACGGTCAATGCCGGCGCGGCAAACAGCCAGCCTGCGGTCGAGGCCTTCAAGGCGCACCCGCCTTGGCTGCCTGGTCCAGCATCCAGCGACGTTTTTCGAGGAAGCGGTCGGCACGGCGGTCCATTTCTTCTGCGGCCTGATCGACGCTCATGCGTCCGTTGGCGACTTCCTCGCCGATGATGCGCATCTCTTGCGCGATGCGCTCCCACTCCGGCACTTTCGGCGTCGGCACCGCGCGTTCGAGCTGTTCGCGGAACGCCTTGGCGTGCGGGTCGTTGGCCAGCGCCGGCGTCTGCCAGGGCGAACGCCGCGGCGGCAGGTCGCCGGTGAGTTGATGGAACCGGGCTTGCGTCTGCGGCAGGGAAAGATAGTGGATCAGCTTCCACGCCGCAGCTTTGTGCTTGGACTGGCGGAACACCACGAAACTGGTGCCGTTGGCCAGCGATGCGCCCGGGCCATTGGGGCCGGGCAATGGCATGGTCATCCAGTCGTCCTGCTGCGCGGCGGGCAAACGCTCCTTGAACTTGGCGATATTCCAGGGGCCGGAAATGTAATACGAATAGAAGCCCTTGCCGAATTCGTCCCAGACATTGGAGATCTGGTTGTTGGTGACCACCGGCGCCAACTTCTGGTCGAATATTTCCTTGTAGAAGCCCAACGCATGCTTGAAGCCCGCGCTGCGGAAATTTCCGTAGCGGCCGCCATCGCGCAGCAGCGGGTCGGGTTCCTGTATGGCCAGGCTCAACAACGGCTCGAACTCGTTCAGCGGCAGCAGGATCGCGTAACGCTCGGGCCCCACTTCGCGCTTAACCGCCTGCATGGCCTTGCGCCACTCTTCCCAACTGCGCGGCGGCTTGGCGATGCCGGCCTTGGCCAGCAGGTCGGTGCGGTAGAAAGGCAGTCGTGTCTCCACGTACCAAGGCACCGCGTAGATTTTCCCTTCGACCAGGCCGCTGTCCCACACTCCGGGGAAATAATCGGCCACGTTGAAATCCGGCGTCGCCGCGATTTCGTCGTCTAGAGGCTCAAGCGCGTCGAGCGCGGCGAATTCGGGAATCCAGGTGTTGCCTATCGGCGATACGTCCGGCAACGATTCGCCAGCGAATCCGGTCAGCAGTTTCTCGTGCGCCGACAGCCACGGCAGCTGTTGCAGGTCGACGCGGATACCTGGGTTCTGCCGCTCGAACTCCGGTATCAACTGGGCGACCACTTCCCCCTCGTAACCCATCGCCCAGAAGGTGACCACTTCGCGATCGTCGGTCGTGCGGCTGCAGGCCACACAGAGGGTGAGCAAGGCGGCACTTACAAGGAGTGCGCGCAAGGCCATGGTCGTCCGCAACCTCACACTCTTGCCGTCACCCCAGCGAAAGCCGGGATCCATTTTGATTTTGATTTTGCATGCGCAGGGCCGCAGTGAAGCAAGAGCAAGATGGATCCCAGCTTGACCAGCCATTCGGCTGCTAAAAACCGCTGGGATGACGAGGTCGGGTCTGGTGATTCCACCCGACGCTGCATCGTGGTTCCATCCATTTCGTTCTGGTTCGACATCCGCACAGCTTACTGCGGTTGCTGCGGCCTCTGCGCAGCCTCCTCTTGCTGGCCGTCAGGATTGCCGCCGCGGGATTCCGCGCTGCCCAGCGCGCGCGCCGTGGCGGCCTTGGGATCGGCGGGAGCCTGGGCAGGCACGGGTTCGCCTTCGGGCGTAAGCCATCCGCCCTTGAAGCCCGCACGCTCCAGGCCTTGCCGGATATGCTCGTTCTTCTTCATCACATTCCAGACGAATCCGTTGCGATAGTTGGCGATCATGGTCAGGATCGGCCCCTGGTCGATGCCGATGTAATCGCTGGACACCCAGCCCTGGCCCGGCACCAGTCGACCGGTCTTGAGCGGGATGTCGTATTCGAAGCTGCGGTTGAACGAATCCAGGAATCCGTAGCTGGAATAGATGTATTCGCCGTAGCGCTCATGCATTTCCACGGTCGCCGGTATCACGATCTCGGGAGCGAAAGGCAGAGAAGCGATCGCCGCCGTCGGGGCGATAGTGCCGTCGTCGAAGTTCTCGCGCAGGCCGGCGCCGCGCGAGGAGTAATGGCGGAATTCGCGTTGCTCCCCGCGATAATCCTGCAAGGTCTGCTGCGGACCGTCGCTGGCGGTCAGACCCCACACATTCTCGCCGTAGTCCTTCCATTTCATCGGATTGGACATGGCATAGGAGCGCTGTGCGAGCGTGGCACGGCGGCTGTTCTCGAAATAATCGATTCCGCGTTCGCGCATGTAATCGTCCTGGATGCCCTTGTAGTCGATCCAGACGTGGCTGTACTGATGGCCGAACATGGGACCGAAAGCCAGGAATTCCTGGTCCTGGTAGACGCCCCACACATCGTTGTAGGTGCGCGTCCACACTTCCCAGGCGTCGGGGCTGACCGGATGCGTGGGCGAGCCCAGAGCGAGGACGTAGACCATCATGGCTTCGTTGTAACCGGCCCAATCGTGCTTGATGAAACCGCTCTCCGGGTACCAGCCCATGGAGATCAATGGTTTGTTCTGCTGCATCCAGTTCCAGTCCACGCGCCGGTAAAGTTCTTCGGCGACATCGCGGATCTCCTTCTCGCGCGGATCGTCGCGATCGTAGTAGGACTGCGCGAACAACACTCCCATCATCAGCAATGTGGTGTCCACGCTGGAAAGCTCCACCCATGTGTCGTAACGCTGGCCCTTCTGCATGTCCAGGAAGTGGTAGTAGAACCCTTTGTAGCCGCTTTTGCCTGTGCGCTGCGGCCCTTGCTGCATGTCGCGGAAGAATTTGAGCGTCAACAAGGTCCGGTCCACCGCCTGGTTGCGGCTGACCCAGTTGTTCTCGATGCCTATCGGATACGCAGTCAGCGAAAAGCCGACCGAGGCGATGCTGGCGAACGGGCGCGATGGGAACCGGTCGGGAGTCAGCCCGTTGAGTTCGTTGGTGGTGTCCCAGAAGAACTGGAACGTGCGACGCTCGATATCGCGGAAAAGCGGCGGAAGTTCCGGCTTCACGTTCTGGGCGGGCACGGCCGCCACCGGTTTGTCCGCAGGCTTCGGCACTGCGGCGGGCGGCGGCGCCTTGTTGCACGCGGCCGCAAGGGCGATCAGCGCACCCAGTGCGATCGTGCGGCCGAGCTTGAAATTTCCTGAATTCATCGAACGATCCGTTGTAAACGTTTTCATTTTAAATCAAGAATCTGATCGCACGCTGCCGCGCCATCCATCCAGGCATTTTCTACATGCCTGCTGGAGGCGTGGCGGCGCAATAACGGTCAATGAAGGCCTGATGCGCGGGCATGACGTCGACACAGTCGGAAATCGTGCGGCCGACACTGGCGATGAATTTCTGCAGATCCTGTTCTGGCACCAGGTCCACCAGCGGGTGATAGGCCTGCGGCAGAATTCCCTGCCCCACCATCACCTGGATCCAACTGATCTCGGCGAACATCTCGTTGCCGTTGCGGAAGAAGCGGCCACTGTCGCGGAACAGGTCGATGTTGGCCTGCAACTCCGGCGGGATGCCCATGGTGCGGCACTGATTCCAGAACGGCGTATCGCTGCGCTCTGTCGCGCTGTAGTGCAGCACCAGAAAGTCGCGGATGCGGTCGAATTCGAAAGCCAGCTGATCGTTGTAGCGGTCCATCAGCACGGGACTACAGCCGTCGTGCGGAAACAGTTCGAGCAGCTTGGAGATGCCTGACTGGATCAGGTGAATGCTGGTCGATTCCAGTGGCTCCATGAACCCGCTGGCCAGTCCCAGAGCGACCACGTTCCTGTTCCAGCATTTTTTGCGACGGCCAGTAGTGAACCGCAGCGGTCGCGGATCCGCAAGCGCCTTTCCTTCGAGATTCTTCAGCAGTGTCGCGGCCGCTTCATCGTCGCTGATATGCGCACTGGAGTAGACGTAGCCATTTCCTGTGCGGTGCTGCAACGGAATTCGCCACTGCCACCCCGCTTCACGCGCCGTGGATCGCGTATAGGGGATGGGCGGCCCCACGTTCTCGCTGGGAACCGCCATGGCGCGGTCGCAGGGCAACCAATGAGTGAAGTCGATATATCCGGTATTGAGCGCTTCTTCGATCAGCAGGCCGCGGAAGCCGGAGCAATCGATGAAAAGATCGCCTGCGATAATTTCGCCGGACTGCAACCTCACCGACTCGACGAAACCGCTCTCCGGATGCAGGTTGACCGCATCAATGATGCCTTCGGTCCGCTGTACGCCGCGCTGTTCGGAGTAGCCGCGCAGGTAGCGCGCATACAACGCTGCATCGAAGTGGTAGGCGTAGGCGATGTTGGCAAGCGGCGAATTGGCAGGCACGTCGCTGGCCGACACCATGAACTTCCCGCGCACCGCCGCCACCGTATTGAGCGTATAGGCGCCCAACGGCTGCGCATTCCCCGCCTGCCGGCTCTTGATCCAGTACTGGTGGAACGGAAGCAGCCCCAATGGATGGCCGATCTCGGTGCCGAACCCGTGGATATAGGACTCACCGACACGGCGCCAATCGACAAACTCGATGCCCAGCTTGAACGACCCTTGGGTCTGCCGCACGAAATCGGCTTCGTCGATTCGCAGCAGGTTGTTGAAAGCCTTGATGTGCGGGACCGTCGCTTCGCCTACGCCGACGATGCCGATCACATCGGACTCGACCACGCGGATGCGGTATGCAGAGCCAAGCACACGGGCCATGGCCGCCGCGGCCATCCAACCTGCCGTACCGCCGCCGACGATTACGATGTTGCGGATCTGGGAAGGTTTCATTGCCGAAAGATTTCGCGCTAGGAAGTGGATAACTGGCCGGCATAGCTACACAAGCCGCGCAAAACACAGACGGAGCCAGCGGGCTCCGTCTGTACTGCGACGCCTGGAAGGCGGCGCGGCTATGACGGATTGGGTCAGAACTTCATTCCCAGCTCGAAAACGAGGGTACGCGGCACGTACAGATTGTCGCCGTACTTGTTGATCGAGATCGAAGGATTGTAAACGCCGCCCGAACCAAAACTATCGTAGTTGAAGGTGTCGTAGTTCTTGAAGTTGAACGCGTTGAGCAAGTTCACGCGCGCCGACAGTTTGACGTCGCCCCACACCGAGAACTCCTTGGTGGCCTGGAAGTCGACGGTCCGGTAACCCCAGATATCGCCGCCAATGAGGAAACTGCCTGCAGCTGGCGGGGTAAAGCCCACCGACGTGCAGGTGGAGCCGTCCGGATTGGTCTGTCCCCAGCAGGAAATGTTGTTGCGCGGCTCAGGAGTGGCCAATACGACCTTGGCACCGAAGGTGATGCCCCAGAAGCCGTCGTAGGAACCCGCAACGACCAATCGATGCGCAGGCGCGGTATCCGACTTGACGAAGGGATATTCCTCGATTGTCGGTTTGTCGAACGCATAGACCTCGGCAATGGCCCGATTCTGGCGTGCGCTGGTGTGGGTATAAGCCACGCTCAGGCCCCAACCGGACTCCTTCGTATACGGCTTTTCTGCCGACAACAGAAGCTGGTTGTTGCGCGTCTCGATACCGTTGCTGCCCAGGATGGTGTTGGCATAGCCCGGGACCGGCTCGCCCCAGGGCTGGCTGCCGTTCTGGAAGAACGACCCGTCCGGGTAGCGATTGATCAAGGTGAACACGAAGCCGTCGTAGCTCTTGATCTGCTGCAAGGTGATATCGGTCAGCCACTCGCCCACCTGGTTGGACATGCCCAGGCTGAACTGGTCGCTGTAAGGCGTCTTGATGTCGTTCCTGAGCATGAACAGCTCTTTGCTGTTGGTGACCTGCGCAATGTTCTGCAGGTTCTCGATGCCGTTCAGATATGCCGGGTCCCATACCACGCAGTTGCCGCCACCACGATAGCAAGTCCCGGTGGCCGGATCCTGGAAGTACACGTTTACCGGCGACAAAGCCGCCTTGCTGGCTTCGAGAGAGAGCTGCTCGAACAGGTTGCGATCGTACGAGCGGCCCGCGCCGCCGTGGATCACATGCCGCTCGTCTGCGAACAAGTCGTAGGAGAAGCCCAGGCGCGGAGCGAACGCATCTTTGAAATCGTCGCGATTGTTGCCGGTGCTGACGTAGTCGGCTGCATTCAGGCCGCTGGGCAACAGACGGTTGGCCCAGGGCTGGCCCGGGTTGTCCGGATCATCTCCATACAGTGCATCCACGAAGTCTTGCGAAGTGACGAATTCGGTGTAGGCGGGATTTTTCTCGTAATCCCAGCGCACACCGATATTGATCAGGAGCTTGTCATTGACTGCCCAGTCATCCTGTATGTAGATGCCGTACTGCTTGGCATCCGCTTCAACGGTAGGCCGCTGACCAGGCACATCAAATGGCGCCAGGAAGTCCGCACGGTAGGGAGTGGCGGCGACACCCGCCGCGGTCACCCTGTACTTGAACTGCGGATTGATCGCCCCGGCGTCCTGCGCAGTCAGCGTGATGTCCTTGTAGCTCACACCCATCTTGATGGTGTGGTCGCCGTGCCAGGAGAAGCTGTTGAAGGTCAGATTATCGGCGATGGACCAGCCCTTCTGGCCTTTGCGCTGGGAGTCGAAACCGCTGGACGGGCCGGTTTCGATCAGCGTTTCTTCCGTGTCTGGCGCAATGGTGTAGGTAGCATAGATGACGCCGTTACCCAGTCCCATCGGGGTGGGGTTGTTCTGCGAGTCCTCGGTGGTCGCCACCAATTCGTTGAACCAGGCATCGGCGCTGTGCTCCCAACGCAGAGTGACGCGATCGTCTTTGTTGATCACATCGCGACCATGGTCAGGACCGCGCTGACTACCAACGGAATCGACTTGGGTCTCGTCGCGCACCTGTGCGCTCAGCTCGATGCGGTCCCGATCGGTGGGTTCCCAATCGATTTTCCCGAAGTAGAGATCCTCGCTGAAGGGCTGCGTGGTGGGGCCGAACATCGCCTGGATGTCGGCGGGCAGGTACTGCGCGAAACTGGCTGCATTGGATGAGGGGAACACCGTGCGAGGCGCGACGTTGTCCTTGCCTTCGTAAGCGAAGAAGAAATGCATCCGGTCCTGGAGAATGGGTCCGCCGACCGCGAAGCCGTATTCCTTGGTCTGCGACTCGGTCTTGTCCTGTCCCGGCGCCTCTTCGGACGGACGCTTCTCACGCAGGCTTTCGTCGGTGTAACGATAGAACGCTTCGCCGTGGAACTCATTGGTACCCGACTTGGTCGCCGCGGTCACGGCAGCGCCGCTGATCTGGCCGTACTCGGCTTTGTAGTTGGAGGTGATGACCTTGTACTCACCGATGGCCAGCTGCGGGAACGGGTTGCCTTGGGTACCCGATTGCCCCGCGATGCCGCCGCTCTTGACGTAGCTCTTCTGACCGATGCCGTCGATATAGAGGTTGCCGGAGGACGCATTGGTGGCGCCGCCGCGCAGGCGGGTCTGACCCTGCGCATCGATTTCGAATGCCATGCCCGGCACGGTGTCGGCGAATTCCAGGAAGTTGCGTGTCGCCTGCGGCAATTGTTGGATCTGACGCAACGAAACCGTATTGCCCACTTCGGATGTCTTCACATCGCGGAGGGTAGGTGCGGTGACGGTCACGGTATCCAGATTGGTGGCTTCCTGGGCCCCGGTTTCCGCCACGCCACCGGATTGCAGGTTCAACGTGGAATTGGACGCGACCGACAAGGTCACCGTCTTCGACGTTCCACCTGCCTGCACGGTATAGGTACCCGGCTGCAATCCAGTCAGTGTGTACGAGCCGTCCGCAGTGGTCTGCGTGCGCCTGACCGAACCGGTAGCTGTATTGGTTGCGATGACTTCAGTACCGGCCGCGGGGGCGGAGTCGGTCATGACCTGGCCGCGCAGGTTGGCATTGGAGGACTGCGCGAACGCCGACGGCGCACCAATCATCAAGCAACTGGCCAAAGCACAGGTAAGCAACTTGCGTGTGGGACGGATGCTGCGTGGCTTGCGGTTCTTCATGACCTCTCCCCTCCCAGGGTATGCAAACTAAAATTGGAACAGCTATGGAATCGGTTACATCGACAGAAAAAAATAGTCGGCTCAGGAACTTCCGGACTGGCTGGTCCGGCGTGCTGCATGGACACTGGATTCGCGCACGATGAGTTCGGGCACCAGGGTCTGCAGCGTCGATGGCTGCGACTGGTCCGACTCGATCGATTGCAGCAAGCGGGTGAGCGCCAACCCGCCCAGCTCCGCGATACTGACCCGCATCGTGGTCAAGGTAGGGTGAACGAAGCGCGCCAGCGGGATGTCGTCGAATCCGGCCAGCGCTATATCCGCGGGAACTTTCACTTCCGCTTCGTTGAAGGCGTAGAGACAACCCAGCGCCATCATGTCGTTGGCCGCAAACACCGCATCGGCACGCTGTTTGGAAGCCAGGATGCGCTTACCGGCTTCGTAACCGGAAGATTCGTCGAAATCGCCGGGCAACTCGATGGGCTGAGCATCGGGCAGATGCTGCGCCAACGCGGTGCGATAGCCGCGCAGGCGCTCGCTGGCGTCGAAGTTGTCTTCGGGGCCGCAAATGAAAGCGATGCGCTTGTGCCCGGCTTCGGCCAGATGCTTGACCATGGCCGAAGCGCCGCCGAAGTTGTCGATGCTCAGCACCGGATAGGTGGCATCGGGCAGATGCGTATTGATCAGCACCGCCGGCAGTGCCGTCGGCAGGTTGTCGGTGAGGAAACCGGGACGGTCCGCGTAAGGCGACAGCACCAGCAGGCCATCTACGCGGCCGCGCATGGCGCGCAACGCCTCGCCCTGCTCTTCCGGATGGCCGTGATAACTGGAAACCAGAAGGTGTTGGCGACGGGCACGGGCAACCGCATCGATACCGCGGATCAGCTCGGAGAAGAACTCGCCGTACAAATCCGGCAACACCACGCCGATAGTCTGGGTGCGGCGGCTGCTGAGGCTGCGGGCAGCGGCATGCGGCTGGTAACGAAGCCGATTTGCGATCTCCGTCACATGCTTGCGTACGCCTTCTGCGACATTCTCATGCCCGTTCAGCGCGCGCGACACGGTGGCGACGGAGACCGACGCTTCACGTGCAACATCCTTGATGGTGACATTGGTTCGCGCCATTCCCGCCCCTCCGCGGTTACGACTGCTCTAAGTGGCGGCGACTGTAAACGTTTCCACGAGCGTATGTAAAGCTTTCATAAGTCGCGCTCAGAATCTTTTATTTTTCAATTACTTGCAGAGCTTAATCCGGCCAATTTAGTGCCGCAGCGCAACATATTCGGCCGACCGGCGGGATATCTCCCGGCCGGCCAATTGTGCGTGTCGTCGCCCTCTATTGCGCAGTCACTTCGAACTTCGCTTCAAGGTTGTCGACCGAATTGCCCCCGGCGAATACCGTGAAGCTGCCCGGTTCCACGACCGGCTTCATGTCCGCACCGTAGAAGGACAGGTCATCTGCGGTCAGGGCGAAGGTCAAGGTTTGCGACTGCCCGGCCAACAAGTGGACACGGCGGAACCCGCGCAGCTGCTTCACCGGACGCGTGATGCTGCCGACATCGTCACGCAGGTAGAGCTGGACCACTTCGTCGCCCGCGCGGGCGCCGGTGTTGGTCACGGTCACTTCCACCTGCTGGGTGCCGTTGGCCGGCATCTTTTTCTGGCTCAACCGCAACGCGTCGTAACGGAAGGTGGTGTAGCTGAGTCCATGGCCGAAGGCGTAAAGCGGCTTCCACGATACGTCCAGGTATTTGGAGGAATACCTTTCTTCCTCGCGCGGCGGACGGCCGGTGTTCTTGTGCGCGTAGTAGATCGGCACCTGCCCGACGTTGCGCGGGAAGGTGATGGGCAGGCGCCCAGCCGGGTTGTAGTCGCCGAACAGGACATCGGCCAGCGCATGCCCCCCCTCGACGCCGGGGAACCACGCTTCTACGATCGCCGGCACCTGTTCCTGCAGGCTGTTGACCGACAACGGCCGGCCGTTGAACAGCACCGCGGCCACCGGCTTGCCTGCTTTCTGCACGGCTAGCGCCAATTGTTCCTGCACGCCAGGCAGATTTAGCGAAGTCCGGTTGTTGGCTTCTCCGCTCATGTCCTCGGCCTCGCCCACCATCAACAGCACGGCATCGGCCTCTCCCGCCACGCGCACCGCTTCGGCGAACCCCGTAGTGTCGGTACTGTTGATATCGGCGCCGCGCGCATAAAGGATTTTGGTGTCGGGTCCGACCGCTGCGCGGATGCCGGCAAGCGGCGTCACCACGTCTTCGGGACGGCCCATGCCCGCCCAGCTGCCCAGCATCGCGCGCGGGTTGTCGGCCAACGGCCCGATCACCGCCAGCGTCCGCACTTGTTTGGACAACGGCAGCACGGCGCCTTTGTTCTTCAGCAGCACCATGGATTCGCGCGCCATGGTGCGCGCCGCGTCTCGATGGTCGGCGGTGAGTGTCTGGCTTTTTTCCAGCGACTCGTCGCAATTCCGGTACGGGTTGTCGAACAAACCCAAGCGGTACTTGGCGCGCAACACGCGACGCACCGCGTCATCGACCGTAGCCACAGGAAGTTTCCCGGCGCGCACCGCCTTGGGCATGTCCTTGCGGTAGATGTCGCTGACCATATCGATATCCACGCCGGCCTCCAGCGCGCGCCTGCCGGCCTCGGTGCGATCGGCGGCGATGCGGTGGTTCATCAGCTCCATCACGCCGGTGTAGTCGCTGACCAGCACGCCGTCGAAGCCCCACTCGCCGCGCAGCACGCCGTTGATCAGCGGGCCATTGGCGTGCATCGGTACGCCGGCGATCTCGTTGAAAGAGGCCATTATCGATCCCACGCCCGCTTCCACCGCTGCATGGAATGGCGGCAGATAGACCTCGCGCAGGGTGCGCTCGGAAATGTCCACCGTGTTGTAGTCGCGGCCGGCTTCGGCGCCGCCATAGGCAACGAAATGCTTGGCCGTGGCCAGCACGCTGTCGGCAGCGCGCAAGTCGTTGCCCTGGAAGCCGCGCACTCGCGCTACCGCCATCACCTGGCCCAGATAAGTGTCTTCGCCCGATCCCTCGACCACCCGACCCCAGCGCGGATCGCGCGCTACGTCCACCATCGGCGCATACGTCCAGTTGATACCGTGCGCGGTGGCTTCCACCGCACCCACCCGGGCAGCCTTCTCCACGGCGACCGGGTTGAAGCTGGCCGCTTCGCCCAATGGCACCGGGAATACGGTGCGATAGCCGTGGATCACATCGAAACCGAACAGCAAGGGGATGCCCAACCTGGATTCCTTGACCGCAATGCGCTGCATATCGCAGGTCAGCTTTACGCCCTGCATGCCCAAAAACGAACCCACCTGGCCTTTGCGCACCTGGTCGGTACCGGCGGCTTTGGCCTTGGGTCCCGTGTCGTTGCCGATGCCGGGCGGCTGATTCAACTGGCCCAGTTTTTCCTCGAGGGTCATCCGCGCGAGCAGGGAGTCGATGAACGCCTTTTCCGCTCCGTCGGTTGGTTTTGCCGCTTCAGCGGCCAACACTCCCAGGGGCGCCAGAGCCATCACCCACAGCGCCAGCGAACTCCGGGCGCGTCCTCCACGATTTCCCTTCCGATGCGTCGCTTTCATTTTCCCGGCTCCTCCTTCCAGATTTTCAGGCGGGCAAATGTAAACGTTTTCAGGGGAGCGTGTAAGTCGCACCGCAGCAGTTTTGGGAAGTCAGTCCGATTCGCCCGGTACTCGGGCGCGGATCTGCAGCGCGTGGATGTCGGTCGTCATCATTTCCCCCAATGCCGCGTACACGGACCTGTGTCGTGCCAAGGAGCTCATGCCGGCGAAGACCTCGCTGACTATCTCGACGCTGTAGTGGCCCCTGCCGTCCCGCGCACCGGCGTGGCCGGCATGCAGGTGGCTGTCGTCGTTCACCACCAGATGGGCAGGTGCGAAAGCCGCCTCAAGCGTCTCGCGGATGCGGGCGATCCGGTCGGTCAAGGCAGCACCTTGCGGAAGGGACGCACTTCGGTACGCGCATAGGCACCGGCTTCCACGTAGGGATCGGCATCGGCCCAGGCACGCGCGGACTCCAGCGAGTCGAATTCGGCGATCACGATGCTGCCGCTGAAGCCTGCCGGACCTGGATCCTCGGCATCGATCGCCGGGCACGGCCCCGCCAGCAAAAGCCGGCCTTCGTCCCGCAACGCGGTCAGCCGCGCCAGATGCGCGGGGCGCGCGGCGGTCCGTTTGGGCAGGGAATCGCTCGCGTCATAACCTTCTATCGCATACCACACTGGATCTCTCCTGAATTCCTGTCCAGCCTGAATTGTACGGTGGCCCGGCAAGCCGGGCGCTGGACACCCGCCCCCTCACCGCTTACTCTTGACCCATTGCACGGCCGGAAGCAGCGGCCCGCCCGGACCCGGCTCATTCGCCTTCAGGCTCATTTGCCAGCAGTCCCGTCGACCGATTCGCTGCCCCCACCCGCCCGGGCCCAACGACCTCTCGCTGTCTGCCGCCACGTGCCTTGGCGTGCATTGCCTGCTTGATGTGTGGGAATGCGATCGCACTGCGACGCAATGTTCAGCCGCAAAACCCAAGCACGTCGGCCCCAGCCGCGTGACGCCTGCAATTCATGGCTTATTAGATGACTTCCGACCTCGCGCAAGACGCGAATCCGCAAATCGATACGCATAAACCGCAACAGCCGGCGCCTCAGCAACACGAGATGCCGCTGGCGATGGTGCATGGGCAGGCGGTGCTGCAGATTCCACAGGACCTCTACATTCCGCCCGACGCGCTGGAAGTGATCCTGGATGCGTTCGAGGGCCCGCTGGATCTGCTGCTGTACCTGATCCGCCGGCAGAACCTGGACATCCTGGACATCCCGGTGGCCGAGATCACCCGCCAGTACGTCCAGTACATCGGCGTGATGCAGGACCTGCGCTTCGAGCTGGCCGCCGAATACCTGGTCATGGCCGCAATCCTGGCCGAGATCAAGTCGCGCATGCTGCTGCCCCGTCCGGTCAGCGAGGAAGGCGAGGAAGGCGACCCGCGCGCCGACCTGGTGCGCCGCCTGCAGGAATACGAGCGCTTCAAGCAGGCCGCCGAAGACATTGACGCCCTGCCCCGCCAGGACCGCGACACCACCCCGGTGCAGGCGCATGTGCCCGAACGCGCCGTGCTCCGCCTGCCGCCGCCGGTGGATCTGCGCGAGATGCTGCTGGCCCTGCACGATGTGCTCAAGCGCGCGGACCTGTTCACCGGCCACGCCATCAAGCGCGACGCGCTGAGCGTGCGCCAGCGCATGGGCGACGTGCTGACGCGGCTGGAGGACGGCAAGTTCCACCGCTTCGAATCCATGTTCACGCCCGAAGAAGGCCGCCAGGGCGTGCTGGTCACGTTCCTGGCCATGCTGGAACTGGCCAAGGAGCAACTGCTCGACTTCGTGCAGGAAGCGCCTTTGGCGCCGATCTACCTGAAGTCGCTGGCCCTGAACAACACCAACGAACCGCTGGCGTTCTCCAGCGAATTCGATGACGGCGACGCCGCCAACGACAACTGACAGACACCCAGAAGCCAAGCACCGCATGGATCAACCGCTCATCACCCGTATCGTCGAAGCCGCCCTGCTGGCCGCCAACCAGCCGTTGACGCTGGCGCAGCTGCACGGCCTGTTCCCGGAAGAGCAGCCGGCCCCGCCCGGCAGCGTCGAACAGGCGCTGGAACAACTGCGCGAGGCCTGCGCCGAGCGCGGCGTGGAGCTGGTGGAGGTCGCTTCGGGCTTCCGCTACCAGGTGAAGGAAGAAGTGCACGGCTGGGTTTCGCGCATGTGGACCGAGCGCAAGACCAAGTACACCCGCGCCACCCTGGAAACGCTGGCACTGATCGCCTACCGCCAGCCGATCACCCGCGGCGAGATCGAACAGGTCCGCGGCGTGGCGGTCAGCAGCAACACCATCCAGGCGCTGGAAGAGCGCGAATGGATCCGCGTGGTCGGCCACCGCGACGTGCCCGGCAAGCCGGCGCTGTTCGGAACCACCAAGATCTTCCTGGACTATTTCGGCCTGAAGCGTCTGGACGAATTGCCGCCGTTGTCGGAATTGAAGGACATCGGCGAGTTGGAGCCACAGTTGTTCATGGATGACGCGCCGGTGCCGGCCGGCCTTCCCAGGGAGTCGGCGCAGGAAAGCGACGAGGCCGAAGACAACGAAGAACTGCAGGCCGCCAACGACGAATCGCAAGACGACGACGCGGACGACGCGACGGACGACGACGAACAAGACATCCCTTCCGAAGACGATGCTTTCGAAGAAATTCCTTCCGAAGCGATCGCCGATGAAGAACATCCCTTAGAGAACCAGGACGAAACCGAAGGCGCCGATACGGACAGCCCGGATTCGTCGGAGCAGAAACAATGAGCGACACCCCCCGCAACAAGCCCTCACTGGGCAAACTTTCGCTGAAGCGCGGCGACGCCGCCGCCGAAACCGGCGAAACCACCAAACTTTCCGAGCGCCTGCACAAGGTGCTGGCCCAAGCGGGCCTGGGTTCGCGCCGCGCGCTGGAGCAGCGCATCGCCGACGGCCTGGTCAAGGTCAACGGCGAAGTCGCGCAGACCGGCATGTCGGTCAAGGGCGGCGACCGCATCGAACTGGACGGCAAGACCTTCGTCGCCAGCGCCCTGACCGAACCGGCCCGCGTGCTGCTGTACAACAAGCCCGAAGGCGAAGTGACCACGCGCGAAGATCCCGAAGGCCGCCCCACCATTTTCGAAGCGCTGCCCGCCTTGAAGGGCGCGCGCTGGATCGCCATCGGCCGCCTGGACATCAACACCACCGGCCTGCTGCTGCTCACCACCGACGGCGAGCTGGCCAACGCGATGATGCACCCCTCCTATGAGGTCGAACGCGAATACGTCTGCCGCGTGCGCGCGCCGGAAGGCATGGAAACCGTTCCCGACAATCTGGTCGATCGCCTGGCACGCGGCGTCGCGCTGGAAGACGGCCCGGCCAAATTCGATGTGATCGAACGTATCGGCGGTACTGATTCGCACGATTGGTTCCGCGTGGTAGTGAAGGAAGGCCGCAATCGCGAAGTCCGCCGCCTGTGGGAATCGCAGGGCTGCCAGGTGAGCCGCCTCAAGCGCACGCGCTACGGCAAGATTTCCCTGCCGCAGCCACTGCTGCGCGGCCAGTCGCAGGAACTGCCCGACGTGCAGGTGGAAAAACTCCGCGCCGAGCTGGGTCTGGAAACCGGCGCACCGCCCGCACTCACGCTGCAGCCGGTGATCGGCCAGCGCAAGGCAGCCAAGGCCACCGTGCATGTGGGCGGCGGCCGTACTCCGGGCCAGGCTTATGTCAACGGCCACAACACGGCCGATGAAGGACGCGAGCTGCGCCGCTTCGATCACGTACGCGAAGATCGCGGCCGTGGCCGTTTCGGCAGCAAGAAGCCACACGGCGGCCTGACCGTCAGTGGCGAGGCCGCGGCCAAGCAATCGCAGAAGCCGTTCAAGTCGCGCCCCACCAAAGGACCGAAGCCCCTGCCCGATGGCAACCCGGCTGCGTTCCGCAGCTGGTACGTGCCCGAAGGCGTGGACACCGGCCCGACCGGTCACCGCAATGCCGGTCCGCCGAAACCTTATGGAAAGAAGCCGGCTGGCCCGCGTCCCGCAGGTGCCGGTCGACCGGGCCCGGGCGGCAATCGTCCGTACGCGGCACGCAGCGAAGGCAACTTCGGCAATGAATCGCGTGGCCCGCGTGGCGCTGGTCCCAAGGGTCCGCGTCCTGCTGGCCAGGGCGAGGGACAGCAGCGCGCGCCGCGTCCTTACGGACACCCAGGCAATGCGCCCAGCTTTCCTTCCGACCACGCCAATCCTGGTGCCTACAACCCGTATGGCCAACAGCCACGCGCTCCGCGTCCGCAAGGCGCGCGACCGGGCGGCAATCGTCCTGGCAACAATGCGGGCCCTCGCCCCAATGGTCCGCGTCCGGGCGGCCCGCGCGGCGCAGGGCGTCCTCCGGGCGGCAATCGCGGCCCGCGCGGCGGCGGCGGCTGAATCGCGGCCAGCATCGATGAAAAAGGGCGCTTAGGCGCCCTTTTTCATTGCCGCACTTCATATCCGCCTCACGTTGCGCGGGCACCGTGCGTCTAACGCGGCAACCGGCATGACTTATCGATGGAAAACAACGACGCCCCGCTTTACGACGCGATCATTGTGGGCAGCAGTTTCGGTGGTGCGGCCTGCGCCCTGGCGGCACGCGAAGCCGGCCTGCGCGTATGCGTACTGGAACGCAAGCACGATCCGGGCGAACGTCTCCACACTACCGGCATCATCGTCAAGGAGGCCGCGGAGGACACGGCGCTCAAAGACCTGCCGGCCAATCTGGTACGCAGGATCGACAAGGTGCGGCTGTACTCGCCCAACCTGCGCAGCGCGCTGCTGTCGGCGCCCGGTTATTACTTCCTGACCACCGACACGCCCAACGTCATGCGCTGGCTGGTCCAACAACAACGCGATGCGGGGGTGGAAGTGCGACTGGGCCATTCCTTCCAAACCGCAAAACGCAACGATGCGGGCTGGAGAGTGGATGGCGTGGGTACCGCGCGCTATCTGATCGGCGCCGACGGCGCGCGTTCGCGCGTGGCCGAGCGCTTCGGCCTGGGCAGACCCGGGCGTTTCCTCTATGGCATCGAATACGAGTTCGATGGACTCTCGTTGCGCGAGCCCGACACGCTGCATTGCTTCATCACCCGGCGGTTCGCGCCCGGTTACATCGGCTGGGTCGCGCAGACGCCGACCGGGGTCCAGGCCGGCCTGGCGATGCGGCACGATCCAGCGGCCGCGCGCGCGCCGGACATCGCCGGTTTCCTGGACCGCGTAGGCGATCTGGTCGGCCTGCCGGCACGGCGCCGTGCCGATGCGATACGTGCAGGACTGATCCCCTGCGGAGGCGCGGTGACGCCCTTGGCGCGCGATGGGGTCATCCTGACCGGAGACGTCGCGGGCATCGTTTCTCCGGTCACCGCAGGTGGAATCCATTCGGCCTGGCGCCACGGTTGGCTTGTCGGCCAGGCATTGGCGACCGCTGGAGGCAGTACTCCCGAGGAAATCGCGATCAGCCAGGCGCCGCGCTTCCGCAGTAAACGAATGTTGCGTTGGGCCTTCGATCATGCGCAGATGGACTGGCCTTTCGATCTGCTGTTGAAAACCGCGCCGCTGCGTTGGGCTGCGGAACGGATCTACTTCCACAAACGCGGTGCGGCCAAGGACAACGCGGCCTGAAGCCAATGCCTGTCGATGCGACACGATGAGAACCGCTCTCAACCCTCGGTTACAATACGCGCCTGACTTATCGCCTTTGATATCCCCATGTCTTCCGCTTTCGGCACCGAGACGGTGCTCGACGTCCGTCACTGGACCGACGACTACTTCAGCTTCACCACCACGCGCGACGACGGCTTCCGTTTCGACAACGGCCAGTTCGTCATGATCGGCCTGCAAAGCGCCGACGGCTCCGCCAAGCCGCTCATGCGCGCCTATTCCATCGCCAGCGCCAACTGGGAAGAGCAGCTGGAATTCTTCAGCATCAAGGTACCCAACGGTCCGTTGACCTCGCGCCTGCAGCACATCAAACCCGGCGACACGATACTGGTCGGCAAGAAGCCCACCGGCACGCTGTTGATCAGCGACCTGCACCCCGGACGCAATCTCTATCTGCTGGGTACCGGCACCGGGCTCGCGCCGTGGCTGTCGATCATCAAGGATCCGGAAACCTACGAGCGTTTCGAGCGCGTGGTGCTGACCCACGGCGTGCGCCATCCGCACGACCTGGCCTATCGCGACTACTTCGAAAAAGAACTTCCGCACCACGAATTCCTGGGCGAACAGATCCGCGAGAAGCTGCTTTACTACCCCGCCGTCACCCGCGAGGATTTCGTCAACAAGGGGCGGCTGACCGAACTGCTGGACAGCGGCCGCATGAGCGAATCGCTCGGCCTGCCGCCGCCGGACCCGCAGCACGACCGGGCGATGATCTGCGGCAGCCCGCAGATGCTGGCCGACCTGCGCGGCATCCTGGATGCGCGCGGCTTCGTACCGGCGCCGCGTATCGGCACCGCCGGTCAATACGTCTTCGAACGGGCCTTCGTAGAAAAATAACTCAGCCCGCGTAGGTCGGGGCTACGCCCCCGACGCGCTGAAACTCCGCCTCTACGTGCGTCGGGGGCGTAGCCCCGACCTACTCAACCCAATGCGGATTCGATGTCGCCGGCGATGGATTCCGGTTTGTCTGTCGGCGCATAGCGTTTCAGCGGCTTGCCATCGCGGCCCACCAGGAATTTGGTGAAGTTCCACTTGATCGCATCGATGCCCAGCAGACCGCCCTTTTCCTTCTTCAGCCATTTCCATAGCGGATGGGTGTTGGCGCCGTTGACCTCGATCTTGGCGAACATGGGGAAATCCACTTCATAGGTCAGCGAACAGAAGTTCTTGATCTCTTCCTCGTTGCCCGGCTCCTGGTTGCCGAACTGGTCGCAGGGAAAGCCCAGCACCACCAGCCCGCGTTCGCGATAGTCCTGCCAGAGCTTTTCCAGACCGGTGTATTGCGGAGTGAAGCCGCATTTGGAGGCCACGTTGACGATCAGCAGGGCCTTGCCGCGATAGTCGGCCAGGGGCACGTTCTTTCCGTCGATGTCGACGGCTTCGAATTCGTAGGCGTTGGTCATGATTCGCTCCGGACAATGGCTTATGAGACACCCGATGCAGGCAATGGGCAAGTCGCGCCCTTGTCCCTGTGCGCCCGGCGCCGGGATCGAATAGCCTATGCCGCACGAGAGCAGCACGGTTCCGGCCCCATGCAGGCAGCTTCCGATCCCAACTCCCTGGCCACCCTTTATATCCATGTCCGGATACTGCTGGGCATGATCGTAGGCCTGGGGCTGACCCACCTGCTGCGTCATCTGGCGCGGATCGTCGAACGCCCCAAAGCGCGACGGGTGTACTGGGTGCACTTGGTGTGGGCGTTGTTTATGTTCATCTATCTGCTGCACTTCTGGTGGTGGGAATTCTCCCTCTTTCACCAGACGCATTGGAATTTCAACCTTTACCTGTTCGTGACTGTCTACGCGTTGCTGCTATACCTGCTGTGTGCGCTGGTCTTTCCGGAAAGCGTTGACGACTACCAGGATTACCGGGACTACTTCTATTCCCGCCGGCACTGGTTTTTCGGCTTGCTGGCCGTGATGTTCGCGGTGGATGTGGTCGACACGGCAATCAAAGGAACCGCCTACTTCCAGCACTTGGGTCCGGAATATCTGTTCCGCAACACGGGCTACATCCTGGCCAGCCTGGTCGCGATGAAAACCCGCAACCGCTACTACCACGGCGCTTTCGCCGTGGTAGCCCTGCTCTACGAACTGTCCTGGATAGTACGGCGCTACGAAGCGCTGCAGTTCTGACCGCGCGGCGCGGGATCAGGGCGCAGTCTGCACCCGCACGGGTTCGGCAAAGGGTTTGATGCCCAGCGCTTCGTCGATCTCGCTGGGGTAATAGGCTTTGCCCTGATGGATGACCAGCGCTACCTTGCGGATGTCGGAGATGTCGACAGTCGGATCGCCGTCCACCAGCACCAGATCGGCGCGCTTGCCCACCGTCACCGAACCACGATCGGCCGTGGTGCGCGTGTATTTGGCGCCGTTCCAGGTTGCGATTTGCAGCACTTGCGCGGGAGTAATGCCGGCTTTCACGTACAGCTCCAACTCACGTTGCAGAGTGAAGCCGGAGATCTCGTCGGTACCGGCCACAAGAGGCACGCCGGCCTTGTACATGCGGCCGACGAATTCGACCAGCTTGTCGTAGGACCTGGTGTACAGCGCCTCGGTGGCGTCGTCGGGGATGTTCATCTCGCCGACCCGGCGACTGCGCTGGATGTCCGGCGGCAGATGATCGGCCACATCGGCCACGATCGGCGACAGCTCGCCTTCGCGCTGGTGGATGAATTCGAAGGTGGCCAAGGTGGGATCTATCACGATCTGCTTCTTGGCAAGCAGGGCGATGAAGTCCTGCACCGGCTTGGAATCGAAATCCAGTCCCGCGGTCTTCTTCGCCACCAGGTAGAAACGCTCCAGCGTGCGGGTATCGGTTTCTGGGGTGACGAAGAAGTTCAGCATCACCTGATTGATGTGCTGGATCTCGTCGTAACCCTGGTCGACCGCATCCTGCGCGCGCATGAAAGCGGGAATATGGCCGCTGACACGCAAGCCACGCTGGTACGCGTAGGCGGCGGTGTCGCGCAGGATGTCCTTGGGGAACGAGTTGTAGATCTTGATTTGCGGATAACCGTGGTCGGCGTACCAGTCGACCGCTTTCCTGGCCTCGTCCAGGTTCTTGATCACGAAGCCGTTGCGCGCCGACATCTTGCTTTCGCCTTCGATGAAACCGGCAGGCACCACGCTGGGGCCGAGCAGCTTGCCCTCGCTCAGCTGCGCCATCAGCTGCTGCAGCGTGGTGTTGTCGTTGCCCATGTCGCGGATGGTGGTGATGCCGGCTGCCAGATGCAGGCCGCCGTCCCAGGGGCCGAAATGCGCGTGCATGTCGAACAGACCCGGCAGCAGCACTTTGCCGCCCGCGTCGATGATGTTTTCGGCTTTGGCCTTCTCAGCGCCTCCATTGGCGATGGACAGGATCTTGCCGTCGCGGATCAACACATCCGACGCCGCGCCCAGGGTCGCCTTCTCGCTGTCGAACACTCGCGCATTGCGGATCAGCGTGGTGCCGGGCAACGGATGGGCCAGGCGTTGTTGCATGCCCAGCAGCACTTCGCTCTCGGCCTGCTTCTGGCGTGTTTCCAGCGCGGCGGCATTGGATTCCCAACCTTCCTCGATCAGTTGCAGGAAACCGGGATAGATGAAGGCAAACAACCGGGGATTCTCGCCAGTGGTGGACCATGTGAACGAAGGAGTCAGTCCAACGCCGGTCATCGCCACCAGTTGCACCTGGCGCTTTTCACCACCGCGGGTGACTTCCGCATCGGCGACCTTGCGCACGGTCAAGGTGCCGCTGGGAATCAAAGGCAGCTTGCCGTCGCCGCGCTTGGCGAGCGCCGACATCGCGACCGAAAAACCTTCTGGCGTACCACCCAAGGCCGAATAAAGAGCCGTGCCCGAAACCGGTTGCCTGCCTTGATCCGAAGTCGACTTCCACTCCGCGCTGTCGCCGGTGCGCGAGAACGTTTCGTCCACCTTGGCTCCGAAGGTGGAGGTACCGGTGACCTTGTACTGGCTGTAGGTGCCATCGGCGGCCAGCTTGTATTCCTCTTTCAGTTCCGGGCCGCGGCCGTTGTCCTTGAAGATGAAATCGACGTGGGTGGTGCCGTCGTCGTCCTTGCGAACGACCTGTTCGCCGGCCTTGGTGCCGCCATCGACCAGGGCCACGTAACGGATGGTTTCGGCCGCCGCCGCCGGGCCCGCGAGGACCGGGCCGACCAGGAGCAGCGCAAGGGAAAGACACAGGACATGCTTCATCCGCAGATCTCCAGGGGAAATAGATGGCGGGCCAGAACGGCCGCCGCCGAGCTTATCCCAGCCCCGCATCGGCCACCCCTGTCTTTCGTCACAGGTGCGGCACAGGGCCCTTCGGTTAGCCTGTAAAGTCCAACTCTGTAAGGAAGCTGCAGAATGACCACCCGTCTCGCCCTGGCGCTTGCCGCCTCCCTTGGACTCGCCATGCCCGCTTATTCCCAAGCCGCAGCGCCGGCCGCAACCCAGGCCGCCAAGGCCTCCAATCCCGCGCTCCAGAACAACCCGTTTTCAGCAGAAAGTCCGCTTCCTCTGCACTACCCCCAGTTCGACAAGATCAAGGACAGCGATTTCGCCCCTGCCTTCGATGCCGGCATGGCCGTGCAACTGAAGGAAATCGACGCCATTGCCGACAATGCCGAAGCACCGACCTTCGACGACACCATCCTGGCCATGGAAAAGAGCGGCCAGGTGTTGAATCGCGCCCAGACCGTCTTCTTCAGCCTGGTCGGCGCCGACACCAATCCGGCACGCGAGAAGCTGCGCAGCGATTATTCGGGCAAGTTCGCCGCGCACAGCGATGCGATCGCGCTCAACGGCAAGCTCTTCGCACGCATCGATGCGCTGTACGATAAGCGCGACACGCTGGGCCTGGATGCCGAAGGCGTGCGTCTGGTGGAGCGCTACCACACCGATTTCGTGCGCGGCGGCGCCAAGCTGTCCGACGCCGACAAGGCCAAGCTCAAAGCGATGAACGGCGAACTGGCCGCGCTGGGCACCAAGTTCAGCCAGAACGTGCTGGGCGACGTGAATGCCTCGGCGGTAGTCATCGACAACGCCAAGCAGCTGGACGGCTTCACCTCCGAGCAGATCGCCACTGCCGCCGCTGCCGCCAAGTCGCGCAAGCTGGAAGGCAAGTACGTCATCGCCCTGCTCAACACCACCGGCCAGCCGCCGGAATCCGAACTGACCGACCGCGCCACGCGCCAGAAACTGCACGAAGCCTCCGTCGCGCGCGGCAGCCACGGCGGCGAATTCGACAACCGCGAGATCATCAGCAAGATCATGAAGCTGCGCGCCGACCGCGCCAAGCTGCTGGGCTACCCCAACCACGCCGCTTACGTGCTGGAAGACGAAACCGCCAAGACCCCGCAGGCCGTCAACGACATGCTGGGCAAGCTGGCCCCGGCCGCGGTGGCCAACGCCAAGCGCGAAGCCGCCGACCTGCAGAAGATGATCGACAAGGAAGGCGGTGGATTCCAGCTGGCGCCGTGGGACTGGTCCTTCTATGCGGAGAAAGTGCGCAAGGACAAATTCAATTTCGACGAAGCCCAGCTCAAACCGTATCTGGAACTGGACAGCGTGCAGCAGAACGGCGTTTTCTACGCTGCCAACCAGTTGTACGGCCTCACCTTCAAGGAACGCAAGGATCTGCCCGTCTACGAGCCCAGCGTGCGCGTGTTCGACGTGTTCGACGCCGACGGCAAGCAGTTGGCGATCTTCATCTCCGACATGTACGCGCGCGAATCCAAGCGCGGCGGCGCCTGGATGAATTCCTACGTGTCGCAATCGGGCCTGACCGGCTACCTGCCGGTGGTGGCCAACCACCTCAACATCCCCAAGCCGCCGGCCGGCAAGCCGACCCTGCTGACCTGGGACGAAGTGACCACCATGTTCCATGAGTTCGGCCATGCCCTGCACGGCATGTTCTCCAACGTGGAATATCCCTACTTCACCGGCACCAGCGTGCCGCGAGACTTCGTCGAATATCCCTCGCAGGTCAACGAGATGTGGGCCGACTGGCCGGCGATCCTGAAGAACTATGCCAAGCACCATGAAACCGGCGCGCCGATGCCGCAGGAACTGTTGGACAAGGTGGTCGCTGCCGCAAAGTTCAACCAGGGTTTCAAAACCACCGAGTACCTGGGCGCAGCCATGCTGGATCAACGCTGGCACCAGATTGGCGCCGACCAGGTTCCCAATGCGGCCGGCGTGATGGCGTTCGAGGCCGCCGCGCAGAAAACCGACGGTACCGACTACGCGCCGGTCCCGCCGCGTTACCGCACGCCCTACTTCAGCCACATCATGGGCGGCTACTCTGCCGGCTACTACGCTTACATCTGGTCCGAAGTGCTGGACGCCAACAGCGTGGAATGGTTCGAGCAGCACGGCGGCCTGAAGCGCGAAAACGGCGACCACTTCCGCAAGACCCTGCTCTCGCGCGGCGGCAGCAAAGATGCGCTGCAGCTGTTCCAGGACTTTGCTGGCCATGCGCCGAAGATCGAGCCGTTGCTGAAAAAGCGCGGACTGGTGGCGGAAGTCGCCGACGGCGCCGTTCCGACCCCGGCGCCCGACGCCCCCAAGGAATAAGCCCTACCCTTCTCGTTGTGCAAGCACGCCACCTTCGGGTGGCGTGCTTGTTTTGGGAATCCCGATTGCGACGGTCTCAGTGCTCGCGCAGCGGCCGGCTCAAATCCAGGAATATCTCGCGCGCGGCCACGCCCTGGTCCGGCTGGTCGATGAAAAAGCCCTGCACGCCAAGACCGTATAGCTGCACGGCTTCGGCGATCACCGACTGCGGGATTCCACCCGGCGTCTGCGCAAGGAAAGACTCTTCCGCGCGCAAGGTGTAGGGATGCACTTGCAATCCCGCCTTCAGCGCCCAACCGAGCATGGGATGCACCAGGCCTGTTCCCTGGCTGGCCAGTTCGGCCTTGCCGTCGCGGTTGGCGTCGACCTTGACCGGCAGCGATTGACGCGGCAGCAGGTTGCCCTTCCAAGGGCCTACGCCGCTGGCGTAGTTCGCCTTCATCCATTGCAAGACCTGTTCGGTGGCGAACGCGCCATACAGAGTGTTGGCATTTATGCCGCCCTCGACTTGCCCGATCAAACCGCCGTACAGCGCAACAAGGTTGGCGCCATGGCTGGCGTTGTAGACCACGTCATAGGGCTTGGCCGCATAGAAATCGTCGTACAGCTGCACAAGCGGCAGGTCCACGCCGGCCCCGGGCATCCAGCGCTTCTTCAATTCGATCAGGTTCTCGATCTCGAAGCTCTGGATATAGACCCGCGACGGATCGGTGAAACCCTCCGTCACCAGCGTTTCGATCAGCTTGGCGCCCAGAGAGACCCCGATGGGGCTGCCGTCGATCCGGCGACCTTCCTTGGCGAAATAAGTCGGGTGCTTGGTTTCCGGATACACGCCGACGCGACGCCCGCCGCGGCTTTCCTGCTTGGCCAGCTGCACTACTTCGGCGAAAGTCGGAATGGCGTACAAGCCGTCGAAACGGGTGTTGCCCGGGCGGACCTGCGGGATGCGCTCCTTCGCACGCAGCGTCTTGATCTCGGCCAGGGTGAAGTCTTCGGTGAACCAGCCGGTCATCGCCACGCCATCGACGAGTTTCGTGGTCTTGCGGCCGGCGAATTCGGGATGCGTGGCGACATCGGTAGTGCCGGAGATTTCGTTCTCGTGGCGAGCGACCAGCACGCCGTCCTTGGTGGCGACCAGATCCGGCTCGATGAAATCGGCGCCCTGCTGGATGGCCAGACGGTAGGACGCCAGCGTGTGCTCGGGGCGGTAGCCGCTCGCGCCGCGGTGCCCAATGACGATCAATCCGCCATGCTTGTCGTGCCCGCGCTGGCCGGACTTCTGGGAGCTGACGGTCTCTTGTGCGAAAGCAATCACAGCCAGTGAGAACAGGGCGCATGCGGACAATGCACGGACAAGCGTAACGCGGTTCGGTCTGTTGTTCATCGGTTCGTCCTTTTGGGAGATCGGGATGCCGGACTTCCCCCTCAAGCCGACACGGCTAGCCTCGAACCCGCAGATTGCAGCCGCTTTACCGAATGACTTACGCCGCGTGACCCGCACGCGGCGTGTGATGCCTGTCCGTTATCTCCGAAGAAGCTCCCTTCACACCCCGTTGCCGACGTCGCCTCACGCCACCGCTGAGTGCGCGTGGGGCAAGGAGGAATGAGGAAATGTATGTCGATACACGACCGAATGAGGACGCCGCCCCACGTGCACTCAGCGGTGGCCCTTCGGGTTGCTTGTCCCAGGCCGCCAGACGCCCGCGCGCGGCTTGAACAGGCGGCCAGCCTGTCGCGGCGCCACGCACGAACGCCCGACGGCCCGGGACAAGCAACGTGACCCCTTCCAATAGCGTTAACAGGCCCTAGTCCAACAACTTTTGTTGCTGACCCGAAGTCTCCGTCCAGTGGTAGCGGCCGGTAGCCGGGTCGTACACGCGATTGGGTGCGATCTGGATCATGCCGTTGATCGGCCTGCCGTTGGCGTCAAGCACGCTGGCAGGTCGTTTCCGTGTCGCAGGCGACTTCGATTCGGTCGGCACTTCACGCGCCGGCCCCGTGCTGGGAATGGCCGTAGGCGCCTGTGGACGCTGGTTGGGGTCGTTGGCCACCCTGGGTACCTGCGCAGGTTGCGCCTGGTCGAGCTTGGGGCCGATGCCGCTGTTGCTGGGCGGGGTGACCGGCTTGGTGGTGGGCACAACGGGTTGCTGCAGTTGCTGCGACAGCGCAGGCAGCGCGATCAGACCGATCAACGCAGCGAAAATCAGGGGAATGCGTTTCATGAGACGGCTCCGTTGGGAGGATTGGCCCAACCGTAGCGCCCCCTACCTTCATGCATCATGAAAGTCCGCTTGAACGCGCGCGCGTTTCAGCGTGGAGCCAGATAACCGCCCTTCACCCCGCCGTTGGACAGCACCACCTGCCACAACTGCGAATTGCGCACACGGAAGGTGGCCATGGACGCGGCCAGATAGAACCGCCACATGCGGCGGAAGCGCTCGTCGTAACGCGCGGCCGGCGGCCAGGCGCGCTCCACGTTTTCACGCCAGGCCTGCAAGGTGCGATCGTAGTCGGCGCCGAAGTTGTGCCAGTCCTCGATTACGAACAGGCCTTCCACCGCGTGCGCGATCTGCTCCGTGGAAGGCAGCATCGAGTTGGGGAAGATGTAACGCCCGATCCAGGGGTCTGTATGGTTGACCGAACGGTTGGTGCCAATGGTGTGCAGCAGGAACAACGCGCCCGGTGGCAGACAACGCCGCGCCACCTCGAAATAGCCGCGATAGTTCTTCACGCCCACATGCTCGAACATGCCGATGGACAGCGCCGCATCGAACGGCTCGTGCAGCTCGCGATAATCCTGCAGGCGGATTTCGATCGGCAGGCCGGCGCATAGTTCGCGCGCATAGTCGGCCTGCTCTTTCGAGATGGTGATGCCTACCCCGCTGACTCCATAACGCTCGGCGGCGAATTTGAGCGCCTCGCCCCAACCGCAACCGATGTCCAGCACGCGCATGCCCGGCTGCAGGCGAAGCTTGCGACAGATCAGGTCCAGCTTCGCTTCCTGCGCCGCATCCAGCCCGTCCAGCACGCGTCCGTCGGCCTGCGTCCAGTACCCGCAGCTGTAGACCAGCCGCCGGCCCAGCATGGCCGCATACAGATCGTTGCCCAGGTCGTAGTGGCGCTCCCCCACTTCCCGGCTGCGGCTGCGGCTCTGCAGGTTCAACAGCCGCGCGCGCAGCGCATCCCAGAGTTCGCCGGCGCCGTGCACGCGCTGCTCCAGTCGGGCCTGCAGCAGATGGAACAGGAACCCGTCCAGCGACTCCGCATCCCACCAGCCGTCCATATAGCTTTCACCCAGGCCCAGCGATCCCTGCCCCAGCACCCGTGCATAGAAATGCGGGTCGTGCACCTGCAGATCCCAGGGGCGCTTGCCCCCGATCTGCACGTCCGCATCCGCAAGCAGTTGGGCGACCCGTCGTTGGAAGCGCTGCTGCGGCATGGTCCCGGTCCGATATCAGGACTTGGCGAACAGGCCTGCGTACTCGGGAGCGACGTAGGGCAGCAACACCGTTGCCGGCACATCCACCGTCTGCGTACCGTCCGCGTAGGGGCCAACCTGATAAGGCGGGAACACGAAGCGCAACGCCGTGACCTTGCCGTCGGCGCCGAGCACCGGCTGGAACTGGCTGAAATTGTCCACGTCCGGCTCGGTGCCTTCGTCGATCATCTTGTCGGCGCTGCGTACGAACTGCAGCCGCTCTTCCGGCGGCATTTCGTCGGCGTCGGCGCGCACCGACACGCCGGTGTGCAACTGCTCGCGGATATAGGCACCGATGGCGGCCCAGCCTTCCACCTTGGGCACCAGTTCTTTGGCCGTCAGCAGTTTGTTCTGCGAAGGCAGCCATACGAAGCGCGCCACCAGCGGTTCGCCGTGTGCGCCGCCAGTGTAGCGGCTGCCATCGGCGGCGATGGCTACCAACTCCGGTGTTTCCGCGACTTGTTCGAAGCTGAGCGACAGTTCGTACGGCGCCGACGGCTTGTCGTTGCCGAATCCGGCCACGGCCTGCATCAGTTCTGCTCGCGCCGCATCCGAATAGGCGGCAACGGCCTGCGCCAGGCCCGGATACTTGTTGAGCGTCGGTGGGTAGCTGATGCCCACGATGTAGGCGTCGTTGGTTTCGATGACATCCTTGAGTTCGGGTGTTGCCGGCACGCCCGCGACCGGGGCTCCTACGGGGGCGGTCTCGGGTTGCGCGGGGGCGACGGACGTGTCGGCTTCGCGCTTGCATGCGCCCAGGGCCAACGCCAACAGCAAAATCAGGGGGAATTTCGACACGGATCGCACGACCAGACTCCTTCCAGGGAATGCGCACAGTTTATGCCGCGACGCAGCAGCGCAACAGCCGGTTTTCGGATTGGCGCCGCCCCCGTTAATCCACCAGATCCGCGTACTCGGGGTGATGCCGGACATAGGCGGCCGAATAGGAACAGGCCGGCACCACCCGCAAACCTTCGGCCCGGGCATAGTCCAGCGCCGCCTTGACCAGCTCGCCGGCGATCCCGCGGCCGCCGATAGCTTCCGGCACGCCGGTGTGGTCGATGGTCAGGCGCTTACCGTCGTGGCGGTAAAGCAGCTCAGCTTCGTGCCCTTCGACCTGGACGGCGAAGCGATGGGAGATGGGGTCGTGGGCGATGTCCAGGGGCATGGGTCTCTCCAGTGGGGAATGCGTCAGGGGCTGGATTGTGCCGCAAGCGGTTCAGGGGGCGGCAAAACTGGACGCGGCGCGTCACTTTCGGGCTGGCCAGTGCTGCTCGCCCCCGTCCTTCAAGGCTTTCAGCGCAACGACTCACAGTTGGCACGATAACTGCTTTATCCCTCCCAAGAGCTAAACACACGGGGAACGGCAATGAACTTCGACGACGCAACCATCAACAACAACAACAATTCGTCCAGCGACTTCACTCTGCTGGAAGGTCTCTACCAGCTTGCCGTTACCGGTCACACCGACGACTGGGAATTCGAGCGCCTCAACAACGCCGTATACGAGCGCCTGCTGTCTTCCTACAACGGCGGTGTCGACATGGGCATGCATGAAGACGCCAACCCGCTGAAGATGGTGGGCTGAGCTTACTCGCCGCGTCGACAGCACTTGTTTTCAGAGCTTCTGTTGTAGAACCTCGTTCCAAAGCAACACCCAGAAGAACAACGATAAGACGACCCGTACGCGGGTCCGGACGCAGGTGGCGGGGGTCACCTGCGTCATTTTTTTTGCGGCCCCGCCGCAACGACCTCAGCGGTTGTCCCGCTTGCCCTGGTTGCGCCTGTCCTGCGTTCCCACGCTGCCCTGTATCGCCTTCATCCTGCTTTCGCCCGCATGCAGTTCCATTGCCTTGTCTGCCGCTTCGCCGGATTGGAATCCCGGGTCCAGGGCGGGCGTGTGATGCGGATCCAGCAACTGCCAGGGCTGCACCTCGCGATCGTGGGCCTGCTTCTGTTCCAGCAGCTTCCGGGTATTGGCCAGGGCCTGGCGCGGCGTGACTTTGCGCGGCGCCGTTTTGCTCGCCCGCTTGGCGGGTGTTGAACGTGCGGCGGACTTCGCGGGAGCCGACGGGTTCGGAGTCTTGCCCGCCGCAGTCGTCCGCGTCTTCGCCGGAACCTTCTTTGCCACTGGCTTGCTGGCAACCGCCTTCTTAACGGTCTTCTTGACGACGGCTTTTTTTCCTGCCGTCTTCTTGGCTACGACCTTGACCGCCTTCTTCGCCGGGGTCTTCTTTGCCGGGACTTTTCTGACCGTGCCTGTCTTCGCTGCGACCTTGGCTGCCTTGCGCGGCGTAGCAGCCTGCTTCACCGCCTTCTTGGCGGTCTTCTTCGCGACCATACCCGGCGCTTTCTTTTTCGCGGACGCCTTCTTGGCGGTTTTGGATGTCTTGGCGGGTTTACGGGTAGCCATCGCTCACGATCTCCGTTGATCTCTCGCGGCTATTCGATAACACGCAAAACATTCAGATACGGTGATCGTGTTGACGTGAAGTTCAGCCCCCGAACGAGGGTTGCTGCAACTGCTGCAGGAAATGGCCCAACACGCGCGGCTCCATGACCAGCATGAACAACACGCCATAGGCGGCACCGGAAAGGTGTGCGCTATGGTTGATGCGGTCGCCGCCGCGGCGATCCATCCAGATGCTGTAACCCACGTAGAGCACGGCGAACAGAATGGCCGGCATGGGAATGAAGAACACCCCGATGATCGACCACGGCCTGAGCAGGATGTAGGCAAACAAAATGGCCGATACCGCGCCTGACGCGCCCAGGCTGAGGTAATTGGGGTTTTTCTGGTTTTTCAGATAGGTAGGCAGGATGGATACCACCAGCGCCGACACATAGAACACCGGATAGACCCACACGCCCACCTCGCCCATCAACGACTCGATCTGCGGACCGAAGAAGAACAGCGTGACCATGTTGAACAGCAAATGCATGAAATCGGCGTGGATGAACCCGTAGGTCACCAGCCGGTCGTACTGCTTTTGTTTGTCGATCGCCGGCGGCCACAGGATCAGCCGGTCGGCCAGCTTGCGGTTGTTGAAAGCGACCCACGACACCACGCAGGTGATGGCGATCAACGCATAGGTAACGGGAGTTTCCATCAAACGGCTCCAACGGCGCGGTAGTTGTCCTGCATCGGGTAGCGCCACGCGTACAGTGCGAATGCCAAGGCCGCGATGAAGGCGAATACGGCAAAGAAGAACATCAGAAAGGCGTTTTCGCTCAGCCCTGTGCTGGCGATGCGCGAAATCACCGCTTCATTGCGCACGCTGACATTGGTCAGCAGCACCCAGACGTTGCCGAAAGTAACCGAGAGATACCAAAGCGCCATGATCACTCCCTTCATGGCCTGCGTAGCCTGGCTATAGGCGAATTCCAGCGCGGTAGCCGATACCAACACCTCGCCGAAGGTCAGCAGCAGGTAGGGCAGGATCTGCCAGGCCAGCGATACCGGATCGCCGCCATCGATCCACAACTGGATCGCGCCAGCAGCGATCCATGCCACGCCGGAGAACGCGATGCCCCACCCCATGCGCCTGAGCGCGGTAGGCTCGAAGCCCATGCGCCGCAGCAACGGGTACAGCGCGATATTGTTGAACGGGATGATCAGCATCACCAGCAAGGGGTTGAGCGCCTGCATCTGCCCCGCTTCCTTCACCAGCCAGCTGGGCCACCACCACAGCTCGTGCGGCACCATCATGGTCTTGCCCTGCAACACCCAGGTGGAAGCCTTCTGGTCGAACAAGGACCAGAACGGCGTAATCAGTGCGAACACGATGATCACACGCAGCACAGCGCGAACGCTGTCCACCGCCGAATCCGGATGCCGGCCGCGGGCGCGTTCGAGCTGCATCGATACGCCGATGCCTCCGAATGCGATCAATGCACCCAGCGCCAGGCAGGCGGTGATGACGAAACCGAAACCTTCCGGCCAAAAGCCGGGCTTGACCACCCAGCACAGCAGCATCGCCACCGCCAGCGCGGCGCCCACCAGGGCCACCGACAGGCCGGGCCGGCTCTGCCCCTCCTCGCGCCGGGTCAGCGCGGTACGAGCGACGTTGTAGAACGAATTCGGGTCGTCCCCATGCGTCGGCGGCACCCGTACGTACTGCTTGCGGCCCAACCAGAAGATCAAAGTGGCGATGAACATCAATATGCCGGGGATGCCGAATGCGACGGCGGGCCCGTGATTGCGCAGAAACAGCGGCATCAGCAGCGAGGCGAAAAAGCTGCCGAAGTTGATCGTCCAGTAGAAGAAATCGAACACGATCTTGGCGAGGCTCTTGTTCGACTCGTCGAACTGGTCGCCGACGAACGAAACCACCAGCGGTTTGATGCCGCCGGAACCGAGTGCGATCAGGAACAAGCCGGCATAGAACCCGCTTCGATTGTCATCGAATGCGGCCAAGCAGGCATGGCCCGCGCAATAGATCAGCGAGAACCACAGCACGGTGTTGTACTTTCCGAAGTATCGATCCGACAGCCAACCGCCGAGCAGCGGAAAAAAGTACACCCCGATCACGAAGCTGTGGAATACGTCCTTGGCCGCTCCCTCGCGATCGGCTTCCGGCAGATAGGCGAGGATGACGCTGCTCACCAGGAATTGAACCAGGATGTTGCGCATCCCGTAGAAACTGAAGCGTTCGCAAGCCTCGTTTCCAATGATGTAGGGGACCTGTCGCGGCAAGCGTGCTTTTTTCGCCGTGGCTGTCGTGCTCATCCGGTGTTCCTGCCAATAGTTGCGGAAAGGGTAACCCATGGAGCGTGCGCGAATCGACGCTTCCGGCTAATGCGATGCTGGCCCGCAACGTGCATCATTGGCTTTTGAAGACCAGAATCCGTCCTATGCGCCCAATAACCCCGTTTCTGTCGACGCTCCTTCCCGTACTTCTGCTGGCCATGCCCCTCCTCCCCGCCTCCGCCGCTGATGCGTCTCTGACCACGGTCGCCGAACGCTCCGGCTTCCTCAAGACCGGACGCTACGAGGAGGTCGTCGTCCTGTGCGATGCCTTCGCCAAAGCCTATCCGGACGCGGTGCGCTGCATCGACTTCGGCAAGTCCCCCGAAGGCCGGCCGATGAAAGCGCTGGTCGCTTCCACCAGCGGCGCGTTGGACGCCGCAACGGCGCATAAACGCGAGCTGCCTGTCGTGCTGATCCAGGGAGGCATCCACGCCGGCGAGATCGACGGCAAGGATGCGGGCTTCCTGGCGCTGCGCGAAATCCTGGAAGGCAAGGCAGCCAAAGGCGCGCTGGACAAGCTGGTGTGGGTGTTCGTTCCGGTGTTCAGCGTCGATGGCCATGAGCGCTTCGGCGCCTGGAACCGTCCCAACCAGCGCGGCCCGGAGGAAATGGGCTGGCGCACCACTGCGCAGGGCTACAACCTCAACCGCGACTACGTGAAGGCCGATGCGCCCGAGATGCAGGCGATGCTGGCCCTGGTCAACGAATGGGATCCGCTGGTCGAAGTGGACCTGCACGTCACCGACGGCGCCAAGTTCGAACACGACGTCTCCATCCAGGTGGAACCGATCCACGCCGGCGATAGCGAACTGCGCAAGGCCGGCCGCACGTGGCGCGACGGAGTGATCGCCGATCTGGCAGCCCAGGGCTCGTTGCCCCTGCCCTACTACCCTTCTTTCGCGGTGTCCGACGACCCGACCTCGGGTTTCGACGATGGCGTGCCGCCTCCACGGTTCTCCCACGGCTACTTCTGGCTGCGCAACCGCCTGGGCATGCTGGTGGAAACCCATTCCTGGAAGACTTACCCGGTGCGCGTGCGCATCACCCGCAACGCGGTGGTCTCGGTACTGGATCAGGTGGCGAAGAACGGCCGGCAATGGCTGCAGCTTGCGCACCAGGCCGATGCGCGCTCGCGCGAACTGAAAGGAAGTTCCGTACCGCTGGCCTACGTGGCGGGCAAGGAATCGCATCTGGTCGATTTCCGCGGCTACGAATACACACGCACGCCGTCCGAGATTTCCGGCGCGCTGATGACCCGTTACGACGAGACCAAGCCGCAGATCTGGCGGATTCCTCTGCGCGACAACGTGCAGCCCAGCCTGAGCGTGGCCGCGCCGGCCGCCGGCTATCTGGTTCCGGCCGCGCATGCCGACTGGGTGGGAGCGAAACTGAAACAGCACGGAATCGAGTTCCGCACGCTCGGCGCGCATCAGGGACTGGCGGTCGAAAGCTTCCGCGCCAGCGAAGCGACGCCTGCCGCGCAACCCTCGGAAGGTCGTCAGCGCATGGCCGTCAAGGGCGAATGGAAAGCCGACAAGCGCGATATCGGCGCAGGCGCCTTGTTCGTACCGATCGCGCAAGCCAAGTCGCGCCTGGTCATGTCGATCCTGGAGCCGTTGGCGCCGGACTCGCTGGTGGGCTGGGGCGAGTTCAACAACGCTTTCGAACGCAAGGAATACATGGAGGACTACGTGACCGAGGAAGTGGCGCGCGAGATGCTGGCCAAGGATCCGGCACTGAAGGCGCGGTTCGACAAACGCCTCCGCGAAGACGACGCTTTCGCCAAGGACCCGCAGGCGCGCCTGGAATTCTTCTACCGGCTGCATTCCTCATGGGACGAACGCAACAACCTGTATCCGGTGATGCGCATCGATACGGTTCCCCGCTGATCCTTCGATGAGTCCAGGGAATGAAGATATTCGCTCTGGCCCTGCTGTCGCTGGTCGCTTTTTCGCTGCCCGCAAGCGCCGCTGCCCCGTCGCCCGCTGCGCCGGACAAGGCCTTGAAGGTTCTCACCCTCAACCTCTATCACGACAAGGACGAGTGGCCGAAGCGCCGCGTGCAGATAGTGACGGAATTGAAGCGGCTGCAGCCCGACGCGATAGCGCTGCAGGAAGTGCTGCAGAATGAAGGCCTGACCAACCAGGCCGAGTGGCTGGCAACGCAACTGGGCTACCGGTGGTATTTCGTCAGCACCGATCCACCGGGTCAGAAGAGGCGGTACGGCAACGCCATCCTGACCCGTCACCCGATTCTGAAGCGCGGCCAGAAACCCCTGCAGCCGCTGGACGACAGCCGCACTGCGGCGTTCGTGCGTATCGATGTGGACGGACGATTGGTCAACCTCTATGCCACGCACCTGCATTGGACCGACCAGGGCGGGGCGATCCGTGCCCGACAGATCGCCGATCTGGTGGAGTACATCGCCGCGACTTCAGAGAATATCCCCAGTCTGGTGGCCGGTGATTTCAACTCGACCGCGGATTCGCCGGAACTGGCTGCGTTGCGCGAAGGATTCGTGGACACCTACGGCAACCTGCATCCGCAGGCGGACGTGACCTCCCGCAGCACTTTGAACCTGAAGTATTTCGCTCCCAAACGCATCGACCACGTGTTCTTCCAGCGCGATGCCTTCACCCCCGTCGGCGCCACGATCCTCTTCAACCAACCCGATGCCCAGGGGGTTTGGGCCTCGGACCACTACGGAATGCTTGCCGAGCTGCGCCTGGCGGCAGTTGAAACCGGAGCGAAGCCGGCTCTGGACTAGCGATTGCGGGCAGAGGCTCATGCCCCTTACCGTCACGGTCGCTAAAGTTTCCTGCGACTATGCTGCGCTTCCCGGCAGCACAGGCTAAGAAGATATCCTGGCCATTGCGCACGCGTGCCGTTCGATTGGAAACCACATGCCGCTTCGTTCCCGTTCGCGTAGAAAATCCGGCGTACGCAAGCCCGCGCTGATCGCGCTTGTGCTGGTAGTGCTGCTGTCGGGATGGTTCTGGCAGCAGAACCGCACGCGCCACACTGCTGCGAATGATCCGGTGCCGGCCACTGCGCCGACGAGCGACACCGGCAACAGCCGGCCGCTACCCCTGCCGCCCCTTGAAACCACGGGCAACGGCTCGCAAACGGAGGCTGCGCCGCCAGCACCGGCGGCTTCTTCGACGGTGGCCGAATCGGCGCCAGCTGCGTTCCTGCCTGCGGAGGCGCACGCAACGTTACGCCTGATCGCCCAGGGCGGACCGTTCCCCCATAGCCAGGATGGCAGCGTTTTCGGCAATCGCGAGAACCGCCTGCCGTCCAAGCCACGCGGCTATTACCGTGAATACACCGTCGAAACGCCAGGCCTGGGGCATCGCGGCGCGCGCCGTATCATCACCGGCGGTCAACCACCGGACGTGTACTACTACACCGATGACCACTACGATTCATTCCGCAGCTTCCAGGTCGCGCGATGACTGAAACAGGCTTCGATCTGGGACTTGGCGACCCGACGCGCGCCGGAGTTTTCTTCGTCACCGGCGAAGATCTCAATGTGCTTGCGGCCGCCGCGCACGATGCAGGCCTGCTGCCCTGCCTTATCGACCTGATGGGCTGCGGCAACAAGGCCACCCTGTTGTTGCGGATCGCGGTCGCCATGGATTTCCCCACCACATCCAGCCGCAACTGGGATGCGCTCTCGGACAGCCTGCGCGATCTGAACTGGATGCCGGCCCAGGGCTACGTATTGCTGTTCGACGGCGCCGGAGAGCTGCACCACGTGGACGAAGACGACTTCGATACGCTGGTCAGCATCCTGGACGAAGCCAACCGCGCCTGGGCCGAGCGCGGCGTGCCGTTCTGGGCGTTCCTGGCCCTGCGCGAAAGGGATTTCGTCGAACTGGAGGATTGAGCGCCGACGCTTGGCCCGGCGCAAGGCTACGCAGTTCAGCGCGATGCTGCGATCATGGCGCATGACCGACCAGCCGACAGACTTCGCCAGCCTCTCCCTCTCGCCAGGCCTGCAGCAGGGCGTGGAGGCCGCCGGCTACGCGCAGATGACCCCGATCCAGGCCGAAAGCCTGCCTGCCATTCTCGCTGGGCGCGACGTGATCGCGCAGGCGCCCACCGGCAGCGGCAAGACGGCCGCATTCGGCCTGGGGTTATTGCACCGGCTGGACCCCGCGCTGATCCGCGCGCAGGCGCTGGTGCTCTGCCCTACCCGCGAACTGGCCGATCAGGTGGGCAAGCAATTGCGCAAACTGGCCTCCGGCATTCCGAACCTGAAGTTGCTGGTATTGACCGGCGGCATGCCGTTGGCGCCGCAACTGGCTTCCTTGGCGGTCCATGATCCGCACGTGGTGGTCGGTACGCCCGGCCGCATCCAGGAGCTGATGCGCAAGAAGGCGTTGCATCTGGCCGATGTACGCACCCTGGTGCTGGACGAGGCGGACCGCATGCTCGACATGGGTTTCGAGGAAGCGATCCGCGAAATCGTCGGCAAGACTCCGAAAGAGCGGCAGACGCTGCTGTTTTCGGCCACGTTTCCCGAGGCCATCCGCGACATCGGCCGCAACACCATGCGCGACCCGCTGGAGGTCACTGCAGGCGGCGTGACCGAACAGCCCGTCATCGAACAGACCTTCTATGAAGTCGATCTGGCGCGCAAGCAGACCACGCTGGCCGGTCTGTTGTTCGAACAACGGCCCGAATCGTGCGTGGTCTTCTGCAATACCCGCCGCGATGTAGACGAGGTGGCCGAATCTTTGAAGCACTTCGGCTTCACCGCGTTGGCCTTGCATGGCGACATGGAGCAGCGCGACCGCGACGAAGTGCTGGTGCGTTTCGCCAACCGCAGCTGCAACGTGCTGGTGGCCAGCGACGTCGCCGCGCGCGGGCTGGATATCGAAGAGCTGGCCACGGTAGTCAATTACGAACTGCCCACCGATCCCGACGTGTACGTGCACCGCATCGGGCGCACCGGGCGCGCCGGGAAAGGCGGTCAGGTGCTGAGTCTGGTGACCCCGCGTGAGATTTCGCGGGCGCACCTGCTGGAAGAAAAACAGGGCTCGCCGTTGCGCTGGAAGAAACCGGTCGCCGTGGCGCCTGCGGCACGCAGCGCACCGCCTGCTGCGATGGCAACGCTGCGCATCGATGCCGGGCGCACGGACAAGCTTCGCCCCGGCGACATCCTGGGAGCGCTCACCGGCGATGCGGGATTACCGGCCAGCGCAATCGGCAAGATAGACATCTTCGCGACGCGCTCCTATGTCGCCATCGCGCGCAACCAGGCCAACAACGCACTGGCTCGGCTCGACAAGGGCAAGATCAAGGGCAAGAACTTCCGTGTCCGCAAGATGTAGGTCGGGGTTACGCCCCCGACGTGCCGGATGCGCGAGTAAAGTTTCCGTCGGCCATGTAAAGCCTGCCCCGTACTTGATACGGGGACCGACCTACGGAAGAGTGTAGGTCGGGGCTACGCCCCCGACATCAGACCTACGGGAAAGCGTTGCCGGATATCCGATCAAGAGCTGCACGAAAGCATCGAGCAGCCCGCACGATCGCGCGCCCAATCCGGGCGACGCTGCGCAAAGGCTTCCCGACCCGGCTGCTCGTCGTAGGGACGGCGTATGACCTCCAGCAGCTCCATAACCCCCGACGCGTCGCCTTGCTCGGCGCGGTCTATCGCCTGCTGCGCAAGATAGTTGCGCAGCACGATTCGTGGATTGGCCATCCGCATGCGTGTTCGCCTGGCCTCGGAATCGAGCGCATCGGACGCCACTCGAGCCGCATAGCGCTGCAACCAATCCATCAGCGCCGGCTCCATGGCCGCGCGCTTGTCGGCGCCGTAGAAGGCTTCATTCAAAGGATCCAAAGTCGGCGCGGCGGGATCGACCTGCGCCAGATTGCGGAAGAAGATGCTCATGTCCATCTCGCCCGCTTGCAGCAACGACCGCACGTCCTCCATCAGCGTCGCATCATCCTCTCCGTACTCGGCCAGGCCCAGCTTGCGCGCGGTGTTGTCTTGATCGGCGCGCGCATAGGTTTCCCGATAGCGCTGCAACCCTTCCTGCAAAGGCTCGGGACTTGCGAACAGCGAAGACAACGCGCCCGCCAGCCGGGTCAGGTTCCAGTACGCGATTTTCGGCTGCCAGCCGAAGCGATAGCGGCGTCCCTGCGCATCGGTGGTATTGGGCGTCCAATCCGGATCGTAGTCGTCGATCCAGCCGTAAGGACCGTAGTCGATGGTCAGGCCGAGTATCGACATGTTGTCGGTATTCATCACTCCGTGCACGAAGCCGACGCGCATCCAGTGCGCCACCATGACCGCAGTGCGCTCGCATACCTGCGCAAACCACTGCGCATACAGCGCTTCACCTTCGCCTTCCAGTTCGGGGAAATCGCGGCGGAGGGTGAAGTCCGCCAGTTGTTTGAGTAGGGGCAGCTCTCCGCGCGACGCGGGCAATTCATAGTTGCCGAAACGCAGGAAGGACGGCGCCACGCGACAGACAACAGCCCCCGGTTCGGCTTGCGGGTGTCCGTCGTAGAACATGTCGCGGATCACCGGCTCGCCGGTCGCCACCAGGCTTAGCGCGCGCGTGGTGGGCACGCCCAGGTGGTGCATGGCCTCGCTGCACAGGAATTCGCGAATGGAAGAGCGCAGGACCGCGCGTCCGTCGGCGGTGCGCGAGTAAGGCGTCGGGCCGGCTCCTTTGAGCTGGAGTTCCCAGCGCTGGCCTGCGGCATTGATCGCTTCGCCCAGAGAAATGGCGCGCCCATCGCCCAGTTGTCCGGCCCAATGGCCGAACTGGTGGCCACCGTAGTTGGCCGCTAAGGGTTGCATGCCCTGCAGCAACGCGTTGCCGCCGAAGATCTGGGCGAACTCCGGCGTAGCGACGTCGCCTTCCTCAATATCCAGCAGCGCGGCAGTTTCGCGCGACCAGGCCAGCAGTTGCGGTGCGGCGACCGGGGTCGGGTCGACCCGCGAATACAGCGCCTCGCGGACTTCGCGCACGCCGGCTCCCTGCAGCGGATCGCCGGGAAGATCGGTAACGAAGCGGTTGTCGAATCTCAGCGGTTTCATCGGCACAGGCTACGCGCCAGCGGTTGAAGCCGCACAAACAAAAACGCCGGGGCAAGCCCCGGCGTTTCGGACAACGATACAGTCGCTATTAGAGCGGCTGGACTTCGTCGGCCTGCATACCCTTCTGGCCCTGCACGGCGACAAAGCTGACGCTCTGGCCTTCCTGCAGCGACTTGAAGCCGGAACCCTGGATCGCGCGGAAATGCACGAAAAGGTCCGGGCCGCTCTGCGGGGTGATGAAGCCAAAACCCTTGGCATCGTTGAACCACTTGACGGTACCGGTTTGACGGTCAGACATCTTTGAAACTCCTGAAACGGATGAAAAAAATCACGACCTGGGGACCCCGGGCCGAGACTGAGTTGCAGGTGTTAAGCAAAGCGGAAAGATGTAGCTGATCGTTTTGGATCGACTGCATCAGGCCACGATTTACGGTGACCCAAGCAAACACAGTGCCGTGCACACTACACACCTTTCCGGCAAAAGCCAATCCCCCGCCCAACCGCGGATAACCGGCAGTGGGGCGGTTTGCCCTAAACTGGCCTCCCCTACAGGAAAGAAGCCCATGGCGAAGCCCAATTATTCGTTTGAGAAGAAGCAGCGCGAGTTGGCCAAGAAGAAGAAGCAGGACGAAAAACTGGCCAAGAAGCAGGCTACGCGGGAGCCGGGCCAAGCCGACGGCACCCCGCCAGCCGGGCCGGATTCTTCCGGCGGCGGTCGCTAAACCGGCGTTTCCAGGACCCTGGGACTCTCGAACGCCCGCCGGACCCCCGTCATGGGGTCCACGAAAGACAAGCCCTTGGCCAGCAATTGCAGGGGCCGCTGGTAGTCGTCCGCGACCCGGGCCATCAGGTCGGGGTAGTAAGGGTCGTGACGGATCGGCGCCCCCAGGGCCGCCATATGCACCCGCAGCTGGTGCTTGCGGCCGCTGACGGGGAAAAGTGCGTAGCGCCACCATTGGCCATCCGAACCCAGCACCTCGATCCGGCTAACGGAATTGGGTTCCCCCTCTTCCTCCCGCATCCGGAAGAATGGCTCCGACTTCACGATGCGCGACTCCCGCACCTGCGGAAACCTCAGATCCGGCAATCCAGGCGCCACGGCTTCGTAGCGTTTTTCGATCCGACGCTCGCGGAACAGCGCCTGGTAGGCGTCCCGACTGGCCTTGTTGGCCGAGAACAGCACAAGCCCGGCAGTTCCGCGATCGATGCGATGCAGTGGCACCAGGTCGCTATTGCCCAGCCTCCCGACCAGCCGGGTCAGCAGCGTTTCGCGCACGTGCGCCCCCGTGGGGGCTACGGGCAGGAAATGCGGCTTGTCGACCACCACCAGGTGCTCATCGACATGCAGGACCGTTTCCTCGAATGGGATCCGGGGTTCTTCCGCCACTTCGCGGAAATAGTGGATGGTCACGCCGACGCGATACGGCGTGTCCGCAGCCAGCGGCTGCCACAACGAGTCCAGCACCCGCCCACGCGCGAAGCGGTCCAGCCAGCTGGCGCGGTCGACTTGCGGAAAGCGGGCGCATAGACCGTCCAGCAAGGTCGTCCAGGCGCCGGGCGGAAGCTGCAGCTTGCTGGCGACCGCTTCGGCGGCATCGAAATCGGAAACGGACAAAGCACGGCCTCCCTGGAACAAGGCCGTATCATGGCCGACCTTTTCCCCTGGCACCTCAATGGCGCTCAAATCCACGGTCGTGAAGGCCGAACTGCAGATCAGCGACATGGATCGCCATTACTACGCGACCCACAACCTCACCCTGGCCCAGCATCCGTCCGAAACCGATGCGCGCCTGATGGTGCGCCTGCTGGCGTTCGCCATGTACGCGGACGAGCGCCTGGAGTTCGGCCGTGGCCTGAGCCAGGACGATGAGCCGGATCTTTGGCTCAAGGAGCTGACTGGCGAGATTCTGCTGTGGATCGACCTGGGCCAGCCGGATGAAGCGCGCATACGCAAGGCTTGCGGGCGCTCGCGGCAGGTTGTGCTGTTCACCTATGGCGGCCGCAGCTCGGATATCTGGTGGGAAAAGAACGTCGCGTCGCTGGCCCGCAGCAAGAACCTCACCGTCATCGACATCCCGATCGAAGTGGTCGAACAGCTGACTGCGATGATGGTGCGCGGCATGCGTCTGAACGTGATGATCCAGGATGGAGAGCTGCAGGTGCTGGGCGGCGATGTCACCATCGACATCAAGCCCGTCGTTCGCCAGGCGGCCACGCAAGGTCAGTAATCGCATGAGCCACAGTCACGACGTGCTGATCATCGGCGGCGGCGCGGCCGGGCTGATGTGCGCATTGACGGCCGGCCAGCGCGGGCTTCGCGTGCTGGTGGTGGAACACGCCAACCGGGTGGGCAAGAAAATCCTGATGTCCGGCGGCGGGCGCTGCAACTTCACCAACACCGGCGCCACGCCGGCGAACTATCTGTCGGCCAATCCGCATTACTGCAAATCGGCGCTGGCGCGCTACAGGCCCTCGGATTTCATCGACATGGTCGAACGCCATGGCATCGCCTACCACGAGAAGGAGCTGGGGCAGCTGTTCTGCGACGATTCGTCCAAGCAGATCGTGAAGATGCTGGTGGACGAATGCGAAACGGCGGGCGCGCGCATCGAAACCAGCTGCAGCGTGGAGAACGTGCAGCGTACCGATGGCGGTTTTCGCCTGCGCACGACGCGCGGCACGCTGTCGGCACCCGCGCTGGTGGTGGCCTGCGGTGGCCTTTCGATTCCCAGCATGGGCGCCAGCGGTTTCGGTTACGAACTGGCGCGCCAGTTCGGTCATACCGTGCTGCCGACGCGCGCCGGGCTGGTGCCGCTGACCCTGACGGGGAAGCACCAGGAGCACCTGCAGGACCTCAGCGGCGTGGCGCTGCCGGTCGAGGCCAGCTGCAACGGCCACAGCTTCCGCAACTTCATGCTCATCACCCATCGCGGCGTGAGCGGGCCTTCGATCCTGCAGATCTCTTCCTACTGGCAGCCCGGCGACGATCTGCGTCTGGATCTGCTGCCCGGCAATGATGCCCTGCAGCTTCTGCGCGAACAGCAGGCCTCGCGCCCAGCCGCCGAGCTCAAGACCGTGCTCTCCGACTTTCTGCCGCGACGTTTCGCCCAGCGCCTGTGCGAGTTGTGGCTGCCGAACAAACCGATGAAGCAGTTCAACGAACCGCAATTGCGCGAAATCGCTGCGCAACTGCAAAGCTGGCCGCTGATCGCCAGCGGCACCGAGGGCTACCGCACCGCCGAGGTTACTCTGGGCGGCGTGGATACCGACGAACTGTCTTCAAGCTCGATGCAGTCGAAGAAAATCCCAGGGCTGTATTTCATCGGCGAAGTGGTCGACGTCACCGGCTGGCTGGGCGGCTACAACTTCCAGTGGGCCTGGGCTTCCGGCCACGCCGCCGGCAACGCCGTCTGACCGCAATCCGATGCGCGTAGGTCGGGGCTACGCCCCCGACAGACGTAACCCAACAGGAGCGTCGGGGACGTAGCCCCGACCTACATCGCTTCGGCGGCCAATTCGAAGGACCGCAAACGTGCGGCATGATTGAACACATTGGCCACCAGCATCAGTTCGTCCGGACGATGCCGGTCGACGAAGGCGGCGATACCGCGCTTCACCGTTTCCGGGTCGCCCACCACGCTGCAGGCCAGGGCGTTCTCCACGCCCAGCTTTTCATGCGGCTGCCAATAGGTTTCGATATCGTCGATGGGCGCTGGTATCAGTCCAGGTTTGCCGCGGCGCAGGTTGACGAAACTCTGCTGCGCGGTAGTGAACAGACGCTTGGCTTCGGCATCGGTCGCAGCGGCCACCACATTCAACGCCAACATCGCGTGTGGCTTGGCCAGGTACTGCGAAGGACGGAAGTCGCGGTGATAGACCGCCAGCGCCTGGTCCATCGCGTCCGGTGCGAAGTGCGAAGCGAAGGCGAACGGCAGCCCCAGCGCCGCGGCGAGCTGCGCGCTGAAAAGGCTGGAGCCCAACAGCCACACCGGCACCTCAAGTCCAGCGCCCGGAACGGCGCGCACCAATTGGCCGGCCTGCACAGGTGCGAAGTAGCCCAGCAATTCCTGCACGTCGTGCGGGAATTGCTCGGCGCTGTCGAAATAACGCCGCAACGCCTTGGCCGTGGGCTGGTCCGTGCCGGGCGCGCGGCCCAAGCCCAGATCGATGCGGCCCGGATACAGCGAGGCCAGCGTGCCGAACTGTTCGGCCACCTGCAGCGGCGCATGGTTGGGCAGCATCACTCCGCCGGAGCCCACGCGGATGGTTCTGGTACCGCCGGCGACATAACCGATCAGCACCGCAGTCGCTGCGCTGGCGATACCCGGCATGTTGTGGTGTTCGGCCAGCCAGTAGCGCTGGTAACCCCAGGCTTCGGCGTGTTGCGCCAGATCCAGGGTATTGCGGAAGGCCTGTGCGGCATCGCTGCCTTCGCAGACCGGGGCCAGATCGAGTATCGAGTAGGGAATCATGGAGGCTGCCGTCGAAGTCATGGCTTCGACATGGGGCCCGCATCAAGCATTGCCAATCCGATCAGCGACCGGACTGGCGGGACGCTGAGTTCCGTATCAGCTGAGCAGATCGAAAGGACCGCCCTGCTCCAGCGCGCGCTGATAAGCGGGACGCGCGTGGATGCGCTGCAGGAATCCGCTCAGATTGGGCTTGTCCTCCAGCCCATGGCGCGCCGCGGCCGCTTCCACCGGGAAACTCATCTGGATGTCGGCGGCGCTGAATTCATCGCCGGCGAACCAGCGCGACTTGCCCAGCTCGTTTTCCATGTAGTCCAGGTGCAGTTTCACCTGCGGCCCGACGAAGGTCTTCATCACCTTGTCCGCGATTCCCTTGGCCACCGGCTTTACGAAGAACGGCATCGGCGCTTTTTTCAGGCGCGAGAACACCAGACTCATCAGCAACGGCGGCATCGCCGAACCTTCCGCGTAGTGCATCCAATAGTGGTAGCGCAGGCTCTCGGGCGTACCCGGCGATGGTGCGAAATCATGCGCGGTGTCGTAGCGTTCCACCAGGTATTCGAGGATCGCGCCGGATTCGGCCAGCGTATTTTCCCCGTCCACCACCACCGGCGATTTCCCCAACGGATGCACCTTGCGCAGCGACGGCGGTGCCAGCATCGTTTCGACGTCGCGCTGGTAGCGGATCACGTTGTAGTCCAGGCCCAGCTCTTCGAGCAGCCACAGCACGCGCTGCGAACGGGAATTGTTGAGATGGTGGACAGCGACCATGGATGCCTCGCGACAGTGGGGGAGCGCGTCAGCGACGCATGCCGATCATAGCCCAACGCACTCGATCCACCGATGTGGGAGCGGCGTCTGTGGGAGCGATGTTCTGTCAGGCCGCGTCCACCAGCGGCTTGAGCTCCGGGTCCAGCGCCACGCGTTCGTCGAACACGAAGCAGCGGCCGTCGTAGCCCTGCCCGCCGACCTCTTCGAAATAACCCAGGATGCCGCCGTCGAGCTGCAACACGTTGTCCATGCCCGCGGCCTGCATCCACAACGCCGCTTTCTCGCAGCGGATGCCACCGGTGCAGAAACTCACCACCGTCGCGTCAGCCAGTCCATTGCGGTGAGGCTGCATGGCTTCGGGCAGATCGGTGAATTTGTCTATCGGCAAAGTAAGCGCACCGGCGAAGGTGCCGTATTCCACCTCCTGCCGGTTGCGCGTGTCCAGCAAGACCACGCGCTTGCCGATATCGTCATGGCCCTGCTGCAACCACTGCGCGAGCGTCGCCGGGGATACCGCCGGTGCGCGTCCGTCCAATGGAGAAGTCTCGTCGCGGCGGAAGCTGATGATTTCAGGCTTGATCTTGACCTTGAGCCGGGCGAAAGGCTGCGCGCCGCTGCGGCTGTATTTGACCCGCAGCTCGGCAAATTGCGGCGCGGCCCGCAGCTGTTCGAAAAACGTGTGGATCGCCCGCTCTTCTCCTGCCAGGAAAAGGTTCACGCCTTCCGGCGCGATCAATGCGGTGCCGCGCAACGCGCCCTCTTCCGCCCACGCGCGTAGCTGCACGGCCAGGGCCGGCGGATCGGCGATCGGAACGAAATGGTAGGCGGCGGTATTGAGGATCATGGGCACCATTGTAAATGGCGCCAATCAGGGAGCAAAAACATTAAACCAAATGGTTGACAATCAAATCAGGATGGATAATATTCAACTCTATGGTTGAATATGACTCTCCCCAGCTGGATTCCGTGTTCCAGGCCCTGTCCGACGGCACGCGCCGCCGCATGCTGCGCAGCCTGAGCGCGCAGCCGCGCAGCGTCGGTGAGTTGGCCGCTCCCTTCCAGATTTCGCTGGCCGCCGCTTCCAAGCACATCAAGGTGCTGGAACGCGCCGGCCTGGTGCAGCGGCGGATCCAGGGGCGCACTCATCTATGCCAGTTGCGCGCCGAGGCCCTGGCCGAAGCCGAACAATGGTTGCAGTACTACCAGCAATTCTGGACCGAACGCCTGGATGCGCTGGAAATCGCGCTGCGCGCCGATACCGCTACCGGACAAACCAAAAGGAAATCGCGATGAACCCAGACCTTCCCATCGAGGTACGCGCAACCCGTTATTTCGAAGCCAGTCCCGATCGCGTTTTCGACGCCTGGCTGGTGCCGCGCACGCTGGGGCAATGGATGTTCGGTCCGCGCGTGCGCGAAGAGAACGTGGTGCGGCTGGATGTGGACCCGCGCGTTGGCGGCAGCTTCTCGCTCAAAGTCGAGCGCAATGGCCAGATCATCGATCACGTGGGTCAGTACCTAGAAATCGAACGGCCCCACCGGCTGGTCTTCACCTGGGCAGTCAAGGGCGAGTCGGACGATGCACCCAGTCAGGTGCATATCGACATCGTTGCTTCCAGTAGCGGTTGCGTACTGACGCTCGTCCACAGCATGGACGCGAAGTGGGCCGATTACGCGCAACGCGCGCAGGATGCCTGGAACACCATGCTCGACGCGCTAGCCGGGCTCTTCTGACTTCACTTGCAAGGTATGACCATGAACGCCTCTTACGCCACTGTCATCGCCCCGAATACCGTGCGCATCGAGCGCACCTTGCCCGGCCCGATCGAACGGGTCTGGGCATACCTCACCGAATCCGAAAAACGCCGCCAATGGCTGGCGGCCGGCGAGATGGAATTGAAGCAAGGCGGCACGGTGGAGCACGTATTCCGCAACTCGGAATTGACCGGGCACGACGGAAGTCCTCCTCCTAAATACGCGGCGCACGCCGGCGAAAGCCGCATGCACGGGCGCATCACCGCCTGCGAACCGCCGCGCCTGCTCGCCTATGAATGGGGCGAAGGCGAAAACGCTTCGCACGTACGCTTCGAACTCACGTCTCAGGGCGATAAGGTGCATCTGTTGCTAGTGCATAGCCGCCTGCCCAATCGCGAGGAGATGCTGAGCGTTGCCGGCGGGTGGCACACGCATCTGGGAATCCTGGTGGACAAGCTGGACGGCCGCGAGCCGGAGGGTTTCTGGCCGACGCATACGCGGCTTGAGGCCGAGTACGAAAAACTCATTCCGTGACCGGTGGCAAGCTTGCAGGACGCCAAACGAAAGGCTGACTCAGTCAACCTCATATTGTCGTCCCGAGCGCAGCGAGGGATCTGCTTGTGCTGGTTGCCCGAAGAACAGATCCCTCGCTACGCTCGGGATGACATGGTTTTTCCGGGATGACGGAGTTCCTGGTGATCGGGCAACGCTAGTGCAGGAACAGATACGGCAAACCCAGCGTCAAAGCCACGATGCCGATGATGGCCGCCAGTATCCCCAGCACGTACAGCGGGCGCTGACTGAAAAGCTTGCCGAAGGTTTCCTCACTGCCTTGTTCGCGCGCCGCGTTCTGCGCCGCCTTGGCCTGCTGCAGGCGCTTGGCCTGGTAGTCCGCCATCATGGCTCTGGCGCGAACGATGTCCGCATCCTCGCGCATCCAGATGCCGCCCGATGAGATTCCCCACGGGCTGGGCTGGGTTTCGTAGAAATCCATGCCGCTTTCGGCCAGCCAGGCGCGTACTTCATTGGCTTCGTCGTCGGGCACGTTGCGCAGGTTGAGGAGAAGTTTGGCCATGACCGCATGATAACGGCGTAACCGGGAATCGCAGCATGCGTTACCCTGCGCGCCTCCAACAACGAGGATCCTCCATGCGTTTTGCGCTGCCGCTGCTTGCCCTGCTGTCCCTTTCCGCGTGCGCGGACCCTGGACCGCCACCCGGTGGCAGCGTGGCCGAGTTGCAACGGATCGATGAAAAAACCGGCACCGGCGCCATCGCAACCGCGGGTTCCGATGTCACCGTGCACTACACGGGCTGGCTCTACGACGAAAAGGCCAAGGACATGCGCGGCGAAAAATTCGACAGCTCGGTGGACCATGGCGAACCCTTCACCTTCCTGCTCGGCGCCGGACAGGTGATCCGCGGCTGGGACGACGGCGTGGCCGGCATGCGGGTCGGCGGCAAACGGCGCTTGCTGATTCCTTCGTACCTCGGTTACGGCAGCGATGGCGCCGGCGGTGTGATTCCGCCGAACGCCTCGCTGGTTTTCGAGGTCGAGCTGCTTGCCGTCAAGCCCCACTGATCCGCCATGACTTCCTCTTCTTCCGCAGCATCCTCATCGCGCCTGGCCGTGATCGGTGGCGGGCCCGCCGGATTGATGGCGGCAGAAGTCGCGCGCGCGGCGGGTCTCGAGGTGGACGTTTACGAAGCCAAGGGCTCGGTGGGGCGCAAGTTCCTGATTGCCGGCAAAGGCGGCCTGAACCTCACCCACTCCGAGCCCCTGCCCGCCTTCATCCAACGCTTCCGCGAGCGCAGCGATGAGGTCGGCACCTGGCTGCATGATTTCGATGCCGATGCGGTGCGCGAATGGGCGCGCGGGCTGGGCGTGGAGACTTTCGTCGGCAGTTCGGGGCGCGTGTTTCCTGCCGACCTTAAAGCCGCGCCGCTGTTGCGCGGCTGGGTACGGCGCCTGCGGGAAAGCGGCGTGCGCTTCCACGTGCACCATCGATGGCTGGGGTGGAATGGCGAGCAGCTGCGCTTCGATACGCCCGACGGAGAAACGAATCTTCGCGCCGATGCCGTGGTGCTCGCGCTCGGCGGCGGCAGCTGGCCGCAACTGGGGTCCGATGGCGCCTGGCAAACCGTGCTGGCCGAGCGCGGCGCCGACGTGGCGCCGTTGCAGCCGGCCAATTGCGGTTTCGATATCGACTGGAGCCAACATCTGGCCGTGCGCCATGCCGGTGCGCCGCTGAAACCGGTGGTCGCCCATTGGCGCGATGCCCACGGTCGCGAGCACGAGCTGCAAGGCGAATGCGTGATCAGCGCCGAGGGCATCGAAGGCAGTCTGATCTACGCCTTGTCGGCCGAACTACGCCAAGCCATAGCCCGCAACGGCCACGCCACCCTGCAACTGGATCTGGCGCCGGGACGCAGCCTGGAGCGCCTGCAGCAGGAATTGTCCAAGCCCCGCGGTCATCGCAGCGTCAGCGAGCACCTGCGTCGCCAAGCCGGCATCACCGGAGTCAAGGCGGCGCTGATCTACGAAATGCTGGACAAGACGCAGCTGGATAATTCGGCACTGCTCGCACGCACGATCCATCGCCTGTCGTTGACCCTGAAGCGCGCGCGTCCGCTGGCCGAAGCCATCAGCAGCGCCGGCGGCGTGCGCATCGAGACGATGGACGAGCGACTGATGCTCAATGCATTGCCCGGCGTGTTCTGCGCAGGCGAAATGCTGGATTGGGAAGCACCGACCGGCGGATATCTGTTGACCGCCTGCCTTGCCAGCGGCCACCGCGCCGGCAAAGGCGCGGTGGCTTGGCTCAAGGCATCGATGCCTGCCTGATCTGGTCGTCCGCCATGGCCCGGCAAGGGGAGAGACCCTGCCTGCGACGATCGCGGACGTGGCAGCAGGATATCCAGCGCGGTGTTGAAATTCGGTTAGAACTCCGCGTCATTCTGATGACAGAAAAGCATTTGTTCAGAACGGAGTCGGCAATCCCAGCATGGGCGCCAGCAACCAGTAGGCAACGCCGAGCACCAACACCCATAGCAACAGCTTGAGTGCGAAGCCGGCAACTTTGATCGCCAGATAAATGCCGATCACGATCAGCACGATTCCGATCCAGCTCATGCGCTCTTCCTGTCTTCGCGTTGCATGGAATCCGCTAGGCCTTGCTGCCGCGCTTGCGCGCCTGCGAGGCCACGAACATATTATCCACCAGGTTCGGATAAGCGCGTCCGGCCGCCTCGGCGCGAGCCTTGGCCTGTTCTATCTGTTCCGGCGTCAATTTGACGTGTCCGCCCGGTCCGGCCGGATTCCTGCGGTCCCAGGGTTTTGCGGTACGACTGGTCATTGCTTCGATCCTCAGGTGATGGACTCAGTACGCGCCCATGTAGTCGCGCTTGCCCACTGCCACGCCATTGTGCCGCAGCAGGTCGTAGGCGGTGGTGACGTGGAAGAAGAACTGCGGCAGGCCGTAGTGCAGCAGGTAGGCTTGGCCTTCCATCCTGCGTTCCTTCGGCGTACCCGGGCGCAGCACGATTTCGCGCGAACCTGCAGCTTCGAATGCCGCCGGGTCCAGGCCGCCGATGAAATCCAGACTGGCCGCAATCAGGCCCCGCAGATCGGCGAAACTCTTGTTGTCGCCTTCCAACGCCGGCAGTTCCGCACCCGCCAGACGGCCGGATACTCCGCGTGCGAAGTCGCAGGCCACGACCACCTGCTTGGCCAACGGGAACATATCGGGAAACAGCCTCGCCTGCAGCAGGGCGTCGGCATCGATCTTGTGTTCGACCGCATGCGCCTCGGCCTTGGCCAGCAACTGGTCGAGGCTGCCGAGCAGTTGCTGGAAAACGGGAACGGAAGCGGCGTGCATTGAAATGGTCATCGGAAATCCTATTGAAATGAATCAGGGTCGTAGGAGCGCCCCATGGGCGCGAGCTCTTCTGTTGGATTCTGCGAAGAGCTCGCGCCCATGGGGCGCTCCTACGGGGAATGATTGGGTCAATCCTGCTCGGCGGCAGCCTCGCGGCCCTGCTGGCGGATCAGAGCTTCTTCTCGGGCGTCGTTGATGGCGCCGCGCACGCCGTCCAGATCGACGCTGCGCTCGTCGTGCACGAACCTGCCCGTCAGCGGGGTGTCCGCAAGCAGATCGCCAGCTTCGAACAATGCCCACATTTCCTCGCCGTACCAGCTGTCCAGCAACTCCGGTGCGAAAGCGCCCAGCGTGGCGGTCAGATTGTTGACGTCGCGCAACAACATCGCCCGCGCTGCGTTGTTGCCGCCGGCACTGACCACCTGCGGGAAATCGATCACCACCGGACCTTCGGCACCGACCAGCACGTTGTAGGCCGACAGGTCGCCATGGATCAGGCCGATGCTCAACATCAACTGGACCTGCCTGACGAGGAAAGCGTGGTATTCGCGGGCCTGGTCGGGTTCGAGCGCCAGCTCGCCCAGGCGCGGCGCGGAGAACCCATCGGCATCGGTGACCAGTTCCATGACCAGAACGCCATGGAAATAGCCGTACGGCTGCGGCACGCGCACGCCGGCCTCGACCAACTGGTAGAGCGCGTCGACTTCGGTGTTCTTCCAGGCGACTTCCTGTTGCTTGCGCCCGTACTTACTGGCCTTGCCGATGGCGCGCGCCTCGCGGCTGCCGCGCACCTTGCGGCCCTCCTGGTACTGCACCCGCTGCTTGAAGCTGCGCTGGGCCATGTCCTTGTACACCTTGGCGCAACGCACGTCGTCGCCGGAGCGCACCACGTAGACGGCCGCTTCCTTGCCGCTCTTCAGCGGACGCATCACTTCGTCGATCACGCCGTCGTCGATCAGCGCTTGCAGGCCTTGCGGGGTTTTCATCCAGTAGAGGGTTTTGCCGGTGGGGCGCCCATTGTGCCTGCGCGGGGGCCCGAACCGGCGAAAACGGACCGTTTGCGGGCAAGCGCTTACACTGCACCCCCGTAGCCGCACGCTCTCCACATGCCTGAACCCATCCGCCTGGCCAAACGCGTCGCCGAACTGGCTGGTTGCTCCCGGCGCGAAGCCGACCAGTACATCCAGGGCGGCTGGGTCACCGTGGACGGCGAAGTGATCGACGCCCCGCAACACCCCATTACCACCCAAGTGGTGTCGATCGACCCGGACGCCGACCTGGAGACGGCCGAGCCGGCGACCCTGCTACTGCACAAACCGGCGGGCATCGCCTTCGAAGCCGCTCCGAAACTCGCTACTCCCGCCACGCACACCGCTGGCGACGATCCCGAGATACGGGTGCTCAAACGCCATTTCGTGCGCCTGACCCCACTGATGCCGATGGATGACGAAGCCAGCGGCCTGGTCGTGCTGAGCCAGGACGGGCGCGTATGGCGCCGGCTGAGCGAGGATGCGGACATGATCGAGCAGGAGTTCGTGGTGGAAGTGGAAGGCGAGCTGGCTCCCTACGGCTTGCCCAGACTTTGCGATGGCATGCTTTACCAGGGCCGTGCCCTGCCCCGCGCCAAAGTCAGCTGGCAGAACGAGAACAACCTGCGCTTCGCGATCAAGGCGGTCCGGCCGGGACAGTTGCGGCACATGTGCGCACAAGTGGGGCTGCAGGTGCTGTCGATCCGTCGCCTGCGCATCGGCCGTATCGCCCTGAGCAGAATGCCGGTCGGCGAGTGGCGTTACCTGCCTGTCGGCGAGCGCTTCTGAACCCCTGCTGTTCGACCCGCATCGCAAGTTGCCTGGCGATTGACTAAGGTCGCCGGGCTGACAACACTAGAGGCCGCACCGGCATGGCCGCTGCAGCCGCCATCCTCCAACCAACGCAGACGAAGAAGAGGCTTGTATGAGCAAGGGCATGGACCAGAAGAAGAGCGAGAAGAAGGCGCCGACAAAGACGCTGAAGGAAAAGCGCGCCGAGAAGCAGGAAAAGAAAAAGAACAAGTAATCTTGCCCTGCAAGCAAGCGGGACGAAGGGCGGATGTTCCGGAAGGAACCCGCCCTTTCCTTTTTGTAGCCGAGCCTGCCGTACTGCTCGCCGATTCCGCCGCGCACGCAAGGACGCTAGACCGCGGCGGTGACCACGACTTCTATTTTCCACTTGGGATTGGCCAGCGCAGCCTGCACGGTGGCGCGCGTGGGCGTATGTCCCGGCACCACCCAGGTCTCCCAGACCTCGTTCATCGCCGCAAAATCGCCCAGGTCGGGCAGGAATATCTGCGCATGCAGGATCTTGCTCTTGTCGCTGCCGGCCTGCGCCAGCAAAGCGTCGATGGAATCCAGCACCTGCCGGGTCTGGCCCTGGATGTTCAGGCTGGTGTCGTCGGCAATCTGGCCGGCCAGATAGATGGTGCCGTTGTGGATCGCCATTTCCGACAGGCGCGGGCCTACTTCGAATCGCTGGATCATGGGGCTTCCTCCGTAGCTCGATAAAGACCCATCCTACGGGAAGTGCCCGCCATCCCGTAACATCCGTCCGTCCGCGCAATGGTTTTCCATGGGGTGAATATTTTGGACGGAAGCAAGGTCTCTTCTCGCGGGACTGCGAAAGAACGTTTCCGGCGCGCCTGCAAACGCCTGTTGCTGGCGCTCCTGGCTTGCTACCTGCTCTCGGCCGCCTGGCAGGTCTACAAACCGCTGCCCGCAGGCATCGGACGGAATTTCCCCATCGCCTCTTCCGGCGATGCAGCGTTGCTGACCGACATCACCTATGTCGATGCGGCCGGCGTGCGCCATAGCGATCAGCAGGTTTTCGATGAAGTCCTTCGGTTGATCGGGCAAGCGCAACGCGCGGTCGTGGTGGACATGTTCCTCTTCAACGACTTCACCGGCGCCGATGCCGCGCCCAGTCTGCGCCCACTGAGCGCTCAACTGACCCAGGCGCTGATCGAACGCAAGCGGGCAGTGCCCGGCCTGCAGGTCGTGGTTATCACCGACCCCATCAACACGCTGTATGGCGGAATGCCGTCCAAGCATCTGGATGCCTTGCGCGCGGAGGGTATCGAAACGGTGGTCACCGATCTGACCCGCATCCGCGCGCCCAACCCTGCCTGGTCCGGATTCTGGCAGCTGTGCTGCCGATGGTTGGGGAACAGCGAACACGGCGGCTGGTTGTCCAGCCCTTTCGGCCAGGGCGAGACGACATTGCGCAGTTACCTGGCGCTGCTCAACCTCAAAGCCAACCATCGCAAAACCCTTGTGGTCGATTCCGGCGATGAATGGGTGGGCTTGGTGGCCAGCGCAAATCCGCACGATGGCAGCAGCGCGCACGGCAACGTGGCGTTGCGGTTCAGCGGCCCGGCCGCGTTGGATCTGCTGCAAAGCGAACGCGCTGTGGTGGCGATGTCCGGCGCTGCCTGGCCGCAATCGCTGGTTTCGATCAAACCCTCCACCCTCCCCGCCGGCACTGCCGTCGGCACCCAGGTGCAGATCCTCACCGAAGGCCGCATCCGCGATGCGCTGCTGGCCAGCGTCGCCAGCGCCAAGCCAGGCGATCGGCTGGATATCGCGGTGTTCTATTTCACCCATCGTGGACTGGTGAAGGAAGTAGTGGCGGCGCAACGGCGTGGTGTGAAGCTGCGCGTGCTGCTGGATCCGAACGAAGACGCTTTCGGTCGGAAGAAGAACGGCATCCCCAACCGCCAAGTGGCGCTGGAACTGCACGAAGCCGGAGTGCCCGTGCGCTGGTGCGACACCCATGGCGAGCAATGCCACGCCAAATTCATGCTCAAGCGCGGCGCTGCCGGCAAAGCGGAGCTGATCGTGGGATCAGCCAACTACACCCGGCGCAATCTGGACGACTACAACCTGGAAAGCAGTGCACGCGTACTGGCGGCTGCCGATACGGCCGTGATCAGCCGTGCGGGCTCCTATTTCGAGCAGAGCTGGAGCAATACCGAAGGCCGCCGGATCAGCCTGCCTTACGCCCGCTATGCCGATGATTCACGGCTGCGCTACTGGCGCTACCGCTTCACCGAGGCCTCCGGTCTGTCCAGCTTCTGATTCCGACACTCCTTTCCGGCCAAGCGCGGCAATCACCTCGGCCTGGCTGATCGGCGTGACTGCCAGTTGGAAGCGCGCGTTCATCAGGTCGACCAGCGCGCGCGCCCACTCTGCATTCCATGCACTGCCCGCGTGGCCGTCGGCAAGCACCGCATGCTCCGGTCCGTCGCCTGCCGCGTTGCGCACATGCAGATTGCCCAGCACCAGATCGCGGTAGGCCGGCAGCCCCCGCCCGTCACGCGAACCCCAGCGCGCGGCAAACCAGGCGCGATCATCGAAGAAGGCTGTGCCTGGATCGGTGCGCGCCATCCCCGCCAGCGCGCGGTCGAATACATCCAGGCCCTCGTCGATATTGGCCAATTGAACCGGATCGTGCCAGCGGTCCAGGTACTTCGGCCAGTCGGCATTGTTGAAGATCCCGACCAGCACGATGCGCACCTTCGGATGGTGCGCGCGCAACAGCGCCACCGATCCCTGGATGGCCTGCACGCAGCCGGCGATCTTCTCCTGCACGGCCGCCGCGCGGGGATCGCGCGCCAGTTGGTCCAGATTCCGCGCATCGCCGAAGCTGTTGATGCCGATGCGGATCAGCACCACTCCATTGCGCCAGCGCGCCGGTTCCTGATCCATCAACGAAAGCAGCGCCCTGGCCTGTTGCGAATAACCTTCCAGCAGATCGCCGCACTCGGCGCCGGAGAGCGCGAAGTTGTAGCGGAAATCCTCCTTCGGGGGCGAACGGCCCTCTCGCCCCAGCCAACGATTGGTGCGCGCCACCACGCCGCGCGTGCCATGAACCCCCCATTGGCCCTGATCCAGTTGCTGTCCGCGCAGGCGTTGCAACAGCTCGGTCCATTGCCAGGTGGTCGGACGATAATCGCCGCCCCGTTTGAGGCTTCCTGCCGGAAAAAAAATCGAGTCGTGATAGGCGTGACTGTCCGAGTCGCCCAGCACCGCCAGGGATACGGAACCGTCGGACGCGGTCGGTGCCGGATTCATCCCGGTCCGGTAGAAACACACGCACAACACCACCGCGCCGATGAGAGCGAGGTAAATCCAGAAAGCCGATCTTTTGGCTGGCAGCATGCTGATTCCCGGTGCACGCAAGGGAAAACGGGCAGATGCACCGGCTCCGGTCAGCACCCGCACCGGATTGGCGGTTCCAGGCTCTCCAGAGACCCGCCGCGCAGGTGGGCCGGCAAGCTTCAGGAAGCCTGGCGTAGGATGTTCCTGTCACACGCTCGCCCGCGCGTCTCGCCCGACCGTCCTCCAGTCGCCCGCTTCGCTCCTTTCCCCGTGTCTTTCCTCCCGGTATCGGGATCGCTTGAGACGCTACTCCTGGAGCGCCCATGCCGGGCTACACCACCCGCTTGCTTACCGTCCGACTGGGCGGACACGACTATCGCATCCGTGCGCTCAGCGACCTGCAGCAGTTCGCCGATCCCACCGGGCAGGCGCACCGTGCCGGCATCTCTTCCTCGCTCTGGAGTCTGTTCGGGCAGGTCTGGCCCTCCGGTCGTGTCTTGGCCGAAGCCATGAGCGGCTTCGACGTCGCAGGCAAGCGCATCCTCGAACTGGGCTGCGGCCTGGGCCTGTCCAGTCTGGTGCTGGCCAAACGCGGCGCCGATGTGGTGGCCAGCGATCATCATCCGCTGGCCGAATCCTTCCTGGCCTACAACGCCGGCCTCAACAATCTTCCTGCGGTAACCTACCGCGATCTGCCCTGGATGACGCCGGACGCCACGCTGGGCAGCTTCGACCTGATCATCGGCAGCGACATCCTGTACGAGCGCGATCACGCCGCCCAGATCGCGGCGATGATGCTGCGCCACGCCAACCCCGATGCCGAGCTGCTGGTCACCGACCCGGGCCGCGGCAACAGCGGTCCGTTCACGCGCGCCATGGCCGAACAGGGATATGAAGTCACCGAGCGCCGCAGCCGCTTCAACGAAAAAGACGTCGAACCCTTCCGTGGCCGCCTGCTCAGCTACCGCCGCGGTACTCCGATGAGCAACGTCGGAACGGCACTGCAGTGAGCAGCATTCCCCTGCACCTGCACGGCGGCATCGATGCCTCGGTGTCGTGCAGTCATTGCGATGCGGTCTGTTGCCGGCTCACCGTAGTGGTCATGCCGGAGGACCGGGTTCCGCGTCACCTGGTGGAGCGCAACGAGCATGGTGTGGAAGTCATGGCCCATGGCGAGGATGGGTGGTGCGTAGCGATCGATCCGCTGCGCATGTGCTGCAGCATCTACGACCAGCGCCCGGGGATCTGCCGCAAGTTCGCCATGGGCAGCGAGTACTGCGTGGACGAACGGCGAATCTACCGCAGCCGCTACGACCAGCCCCTGTAGGAGCGCGTAGGAGCGACGTAAGTCGCGATGGGAGACCGGTCGGTAGAGCTTCATCGCGACTTACGTCGCTCCTACGCGCCCCTACACGCGTCTACGCACCTCCATGCCGGGCTTTCCAGGCGGCCAGCGCTTTTTCGTAGCGCTCCAACTCTGTTTCGTACGCGTCGTAGACGCAAGTCACGCAGCCTCCGCCACAGCAATCGCCGGGGTCGGGTTTGATTGGGGGCTGCGGCGGCGGATCGTCCTTCGGTTGCATGGGCTTACTGTAACGCCGCAAACCGGTATGGTTGCAGCATGCAAGCGCTCAAATACCTGGCCGGATATCCCGAAGACCTGCAAGCGCAGGTACGCGCGCTGATCGAAAAGGACCGGCTGGGCGCGGTCCTCGCCGACAAGTACGGCCAAGGGCACACCGTGCGCAACGACCGCCAGCTGTACGAATACGCCGTGGAAATGAAAGACCGCTACCTGCGCAAGGCCGAGCCGCTCAACAAGGTCGTCTACGACAACAAACTGCAGGTGGTGAAGCACGCGCTGGGTACGCACACCACCGTATCGCGCGTGCAGGGCAGCCGGTTGAAGGCCAGCCGCGAAATCCGCATCGCCACCGTTTTCCGGGACGCGCCAGCGGATTTCCTGAAGATGATCGTGGCCCACGAACTGGCGCACCTGAAGGAAAGCGAACACAACAAGCCGTTCTATCAGCTCTGCGTGCATATGGCGCCGGACTACCACCAGCTCGAATTCGACCTGCGCATGTACCTGACCCACCTCGATTGCGGCGGCGAAAAAACCGCTTAGCGGGCGACACCTAGCCGGCGATCGCGCGACGCAGATTGGCACGCGCCGCTGCGTCGTAACGCTGATGGAACCAATCGCTCAGGTAGATGCGTTCGCGGGCGAGCAATCCTTTCAGGAATCGCTTGCGGTTCAGTCGGAATAGAAACCCGGGCACATGGCCGCGGTATTCGTCCGCGATACCCGCGTCGTAGGCATCGAACGCATCGGATTCCGCGCCCAGGATCGCCATGTCGCAGTCCAGAAAATGGCGCGTATCCAGCGAAAACCCATCGTCGCCGAAGTCCGCCGGCGAGAACTGGCCGTGACGCGCGGTGAGATTGATCAACTCGGCGACACGCAGCGTGTCGACCCCCTGCTCCGGCAGCCATCGCGCGATCTGCGCCATCGCCAGATCGGCCGAACGCGCTTCGTTGTCCTTGCGTCCGGCCTCGTAGATGGCATCGTGGTACAGCACCGCAAGATAGACCTCGGCGGGCTGCGCCCAACCCGGTCCGGCGGTCACTTCGGCGAAACGGTGCAGCACCTCCTGCACATGCCCGAAGTTATGGTAAGCGCGCGGCGGCGTGGCATACGCCGCTTCCAACTCGGACAGCATCAACGTGGGCAGCGTCAGCGGCGCGGACATTTCGACGACTCCAGCCAAGGCTTATGCGGACACTATATCGCCAGCGGCGCCGATCAACGGATCACGTGCCACTGCGTCTGCCGCCCCGCCAGATATTCCACCCGCTGGCCGTCGAACAACGCCGTCTGCTCCAGTTTGATCTGCACGTTCTGGTCTTTCCACTCGGGTAGCCGGGCCTTGATATTGCCCTCGATGGCGTACACCGTCATTGCGTGCAGGGGCCAGTCTCCCTGCCCCGCGGTAGCGCCTTGGTTGTCCCACATACCGATGGCAGGCCCGGGAGCGTGGCCGAAGAAGCCTACCGGGTGCGAGTAAGTGGCCGATACGATGCCCGCCGCCTCCGACTCGCGCCGGGTCTTGGCCAATACCTCGTTGCCGGTGCGGCCAATGGTGAAATTGGCGGTCAGCAGATCCTGCCAGCGGTTGCCCGTAGCCATCGCCTTGCGCAATCCGTCGGGCACATCGCGCTCGCCCACACGTGCCACGTAGCCCATTTCCTGAGTATCTGTGCAGAGCTTGAGGTAGCAGATGCCGACGTCGGTGTGGAGTACGTCTCCAGGCTGGATCACGCCCTCTTCGCCGCAGAACGGCGCGTCGTCGGCGCATGCCGCGCCCATGCGCTGGAAATTGACGTCGGGCATGAACCAGATCGGCAGGCCCAGCGATTCGAAACGCTGGCGTATGTACCAGGCCACGTCGTCGGTGCTGGTGACGCCCGGCGTGATCACCTTGCCGGAGAACGCTTCGCCGATCACCGCGCGCGCCAGCGACACGATATGCGGATAGGCCGCACGCTCGGAGGCGCTGCGGGTCTCCAGCCAGCGTACGACCAGTTTTTCGGCCGACACCAGGCGTTCGTCGTAGCCTTGCGGCAGCGCTGCGCGCAATCGCTCGTGCAGGCCATGGGTCAGGCCATCGGCCACCGGCCACTGCGCGGAAACATCAATGCCGATGCGCCTCGGATCGCGCTTGGCGATCAGTTCGCCCAGTGCCGTCCATTGCGCTTCCAGATCGCCGCCCGACCATGCCGATTCGTAGGGCGCGCCGAACGGATAACGGTTGATCGACAAGCGCTTGACGCTGCCGTCCGGCTGTCGGTCGAATACCAGCATGGTCGTACGCCGCGCGGAATGGCCGGGTTGCGGTACCAGGGTGAAGTAGACCGGATCTTCCGCGTATTCGCGGGCAATGACCAGCCACATATCCAGTTCCGCTTCCTTCATCAACTGCGGCAGCAGCGTATCCAGCCGTTCCTGCAGCATGCGGTTCTCGGGAACGACGCGCTCGCGCGGCGCCAGCACCGCGCCTACCGTATCGACGACCCTGCCTTGCGCGAAAGCGGTTGCGGCGGATTCCTGGCAGTGCGCCACCGAAACCGCGGAACCCAGCAGGAATAGCGTCGCCCAGAGCAGCAAGGAAGACAGCGGAAGTCGAAGAGAGCTCATCGTAGATCCCGAAGTGACGGCAAAAAGAACGGACTATCGCGCATCGAAAAGCCAGGCCTGCGCTTCCGATTCATTGCTGAAGACATTGGCCTGCATGCCGAAATTTCCCGCCACTACCACCCCGAAACGCTCGGGATCGATGAAGGCCGGCGGCACTACCATGGCGATCGCGACATGACCCAGCGAGGCCCTTCCCCACTCGCGCACCATGGCATGCCGGTCGGCTGTGCTGGGCGGATCAAAGCCTGTCGCTTCCGTGGTCACTATCAACATGCGCGCAACTCCCAGCTGGTCGGCTTTCGTGATCGCCGCGCTGATCGCCTGCACCGCCTGCTGGAAGCGCCACGGGCCGGACAGGCGGAAACGGCCGATGCCATCCCTCACCTCAAAGCTGTCTTGGCTCATGCGAATTCCCCGTTCGCCAGAATCGTCACAATAGCCTGGTCCCCTGACGGCCGGTTCCTGATCATTCCACGAAGAAACCAGTGATATCGAAATGCAGATCCACACGGGAGCCGCTGGCTAGCTTCAGGGTAATCACGTCGTAGTGCGGCGGGCCGATCACTCTGCCCTTCGATTCGACCGTCGCGTCGGGATAGTGAATGCGTATCCATTCCTGCTCGGCGGCCACGCCTTCGCTGACGCTGCCCGCGCCGGCTATCACGATGGCTTTCTTGAGCGTCAGCCCGTCGCCGCCGGAATAGCGGATGGCCGAGACGACAGCGGTCTGCGCCTGCGCCGGACGCGGACCCGCCGACGCCAGCAACAGCAGGCAGGAAACCAGGACGAAACCACGCATACGGAATCCTCGGCCGGAATTGTCGCGTTTTTGCGGCGCCGCCGGCACTGGCGCCGGAGGTATTGTCGTTCAAGCGGCGACGCAATGCATCGGGCGCGCTAGCATTCGCTGGTTCGCCTCCCACTGGACCGACGCATGTCTTCCGCAATCGATGAATTCCACGCCGACGGTCACGCTTTGGCCCAGGCCGATCTGACCGATCGCGAATTTCCCCTGGTGATCCGCGGATTGTGCCGCGATTGGCCGGTGGTCGCGGCGGCACGCGAATCCGATACCGCTTTCGCCAACTATCTGGCCGGCTACGACAACGGCACCGAGGTCGACACGCTGTTGATGGCGCCCGAAGAGGACGGGATCATCGGCTACAACCCGCAAATGGACGGCTTCAACTACCGGCACTTCCGCGTCCCGGTCACCGAAGCTTTGCGGCGGCTGGCGGCCTACAGCCGCCATGACGGCGTTACCCCGGGGGTGGCGTTGCAGAGCGCGTTGATCTCCGCCTGCCTGCCGGGCTTCCACCAGCAGCATCCGCTGCCGCAACTGCAGGCGGAGATCGAGCCGCGCCTGTGGATCGGCAACCGGGTCACCACGCCCGCGCATTTCGATGCCTCCCACAACCTGGCCGTGGTGGCGTGCGGCCGCCGGCGCTTCACCCTGTTCGCGCCGGAACAGGTCGGCAATCTGTACATCGGCCCGCTGGATTTCGCCCCGACCGGCGCGGCCATCAGCATGGCGCGGCTGGATCGACCGGACGACCCGCGCTTTCCGCGATTGAACCAGGCGCTGGCGCAATCGCTGGTGTCGGAGTTGGAACCGGGCGATGCGATCTATATCCCGCCGTTGTGGTGGCACCACGTCGCTTCGCTGGAGCGATTGAACGCATTGGTGAATTACTGGTGGAAACCAGCGACTCAGCAAGGCGTGATGCCGGAGTCGGGACTGGGGGCGTTGATGCACGCCATTCTCGCGGTGAAACCATTGCCCCGCAGCGAACGCGAGGCCTGGAAGCGCCTGTTCGATCACTACGTATTCAACGATCAGGACCCTGCCGCTCACATCCCGGTAGAGCGGCGTAATTTGCTGGGCCCGCTGACGCCGACGCTGGTAGAGCAGATCAAGGGGAAAATCCGCTCCTTTCTGTAACGTAATCGTCGACCAAGCCCCGGGGGCAGGCCTGCATTCCCCTGGCCCGGACGGTGCGCTTCCGGTGGCCGGTAGCGGGTGATTCCCTGGCGTTCACCTCGCATTTAGCGCTTTATGTGGCCTGCGTCTCGCATAACGCCAATTCAGCGAAAAACCCCATCTAGCGGCGTTTGACTCCCCTTACCCCGGCCCCGACCATCGCCGCTCCCTGTAGTGAATGAAGTAGATGCGCATGCGCAGTTCGTGGTTGTGCCGGTGGCTTGCCTCCCCCTTGTTGTTCCTCGCCGCTCTCCCGGCTGCCTTCGCCCAATCCTGCCCGGCCACCGTGCCGGTACAAGGCGCGCCAGTGGCGGCTCCTGTATTCCCCGCCGACAACTGGTGGAATACCGACATCAGTGCGGCGCCGGTGGATGCGTCCTCGGCCGGCTACATTTCCTTCATCGGCACCACCCGCGCCCTGCATCCCGACTTCGGCGGCGAAGAATCGTCCGGCAGCACCAACATCTATGGGTTCCCGTATGCCATCGTCGACGGCTCGCAGCCCAAGCAGACCGTCACCTTCGACTACGACGACGAGAGCGACGGCAATGGCGTGGCTTTCTACCCCATTCCCGCCCAGGCCATCAGCCAGACGCATTGGGTGGAAGGCGGCGCGGCCGGCAACGTCGACCAGCGCGGCAGTTCGGACCGCCACCTGCTGATGATCGATTGCACCAATCGCCATCTCTACGAGCTGTACAACGTCTACTACAACGCTTCGCAGAACCGCTGGTACGCGGCTTCGGGCGCATTCTTCGACTTGAACACCAACGGCCGCCGCCCGGAAGGCTGGACTTCCGCCGATGCCTCGGGCCTTGCCATCTTCCCGGGCCTGGTGCGCTACGACGAAGCGGCGAATGCCGCAGTGCCGGAAATCACCCATGCTCTGCGCGTCACCCTGCGCGCCAGCAACGGCCATGTGTATCCGGCCTCGCATAGCGCGGGCAGCACCTCCGGCGCATTGCCCATGGGCGCGCGCCTGCGCCTGAAGACCAATGTCGGCGGCGCGGATCCGGCGCTGCGCACTACCGACCCGACTTCACGCAAGATCTTCCGCGCCATGCAGAAGTACGGGCTGATCATGGTCGACAACGGTTCGGACCTGTACATTTCCGGCACTTTCGACGTGCGCTGGAACAACAGCACGCTCAACCCCGCATTCGCCACCCTCAAGGCCAGCGACTTCGAAGTGATCCAGCTGGGCTGGAAGCCGACCGTGACCGCCGCCGCGCTCAGTACGGTCAGCACCTCGCCCAACCCGGTGACCGGCGGCCAAGCCAGTACCGGCACCGTTACCCTGACCGCCGCCGCGCCCAGCGGCGGCGCGCAGGTCGCGTTGAGCAGCGCCAGCAGCGCCTTCTCCGTGCCGGCCAGCGTCACCGTGGCGCAGGGCGCCAGTAGCGCCACCTTCCCCATCGCCACCGTTGCTTCCGATACCGCCGCCTCCGGCACGTTGTCGGCGACTTATGCGGGCGTCACCCGCACCAGCACGCTCACCGTCAATGCGGCGCCGCTGAGTCTTTCCATAGGCGACGCCTCGGTGACCGAAGGCGTCAATGGCACCGCGGCGATGACTTTCACCATCAGCCTGTCGCGCGCGTCCACCGCGGCGGTGAGCTACAACATCGCTACCGCCAACGGCACGGCCACTGCGGGCAGCGACTATGTGGCCCGCTCGCTGGCCGGCGAGATCATTACTGCCGGGCAGACCAGCCGGACCTTCGTAGTCACGGTCAACGGCGATGCGCAGCGCGAACCGAACGAGGCCTTCACCGTCACTCTCAGCGGCGTGACCGGCGCCTCGCTGGCCGATGGTCAAGCTACCGGCACTATCGTTTCCGATGATGCGCGGGTCATGTCGAGCCCGCTGCCCGCTCGCCCGGGAACCGGCGGTGCTGCCCAGAGCTCGCAACCGGTAAGTTCCGCGCAACAGCCGGTGCCACCCAGTACCAATGCCTGCCTGCTGAGCGGTGGTGGCTCGCGTTGCGTGCTGCAGATGCCAATGCGCTGGTTGCAGGCCTGGAACAGGCTGCTGTCGCTGCTGACGCCGTAGTTTCGCCGAGCCGATCAGGACGGAATCACCGTCCTGATCGAATTCCGCGACCAACAGGTGATGGCACGGAACGGAAAACACGCCGTTCCAAATCCGTTCGCAATCTGTAACCGATTACGCCTTCCGTCAGCTAAACGACGCGGGTCGGCCTCAGAATCCATTCATTGCCTCGGCCGCCAACTACGCACAGGCCAACTACACCGTTGGTAGTCCGAACAGGAAACCGACATGAAACTCTCCCCCCGCCAGCAGACGCTTTGGTCCATTGCGTTAGGCGCGGCTCTCGCCCTGGGTATGGGCTCGGTCGCGACTGCGCAGGATCGGAACGATCGCGACAGCGAAGACAAGGAACAGAACGACAACAAAGCCCGCGCGGACCAGCGCCGCCACCAGGCCGAAGCCCGCCAGCAGCAAGCCCGCCAGCAACAGGCCCAGCGTCAGGACGAACGCCAGCAGATGGAGCGCAGCAACGACGCCCAGCGCCAGCAGATGGAAGCGCGTCGGAACGCTGTCCAGCAGCAGGCCGCCCGCCAGCAGCAGGAACGCCGCCAGGAACAGCAGCGCGAACAGGCCATGCGCCAACAGGACGGCCAGCGTGAGCAGATCCAACGCGAACAAGCCGCTCGTCAGCAGGCCGCACGCCAGAACGAACGCCAGCAGCTGGAACGCCGCAACGACATCCAGCGCGAGCAGGCTGCCCGCCAGCAGGCTGCGCGCCAGGATGAGCGTCAGCAGTTGGAACGCCGCAACCAGGACCAGCAGCAGCGCGCCCTGCGTCAACAGAACGAAGCCCGCCAGAACGCTCAGCGCGAACAGCTGCAACGCCAGCAGGCCGTGCGCCAGAACGAGCGTCAGCAGCTGGAGCGCCGTAACCAGGACCAACAGCAGCGTGCCTTGCGCCAGCAGAACGAAGTCCGCCAGAACGCTCAGCGCGAACAGCTGCAACGCCAGCAAGCCGAGCGCCAGAACGAGCGCGCCCGCGATCAGCGGCGCAATGGCGACCTGCGCCAACAGGCCGTCCGTGACGCCGCCGCCCGTGAGCAGCGTCAGGCCTCCGGCCAACCTCCACGCGTCATGGGCGGCAACCAGCCCGATCGTCGCGACTATCGCCGCGATGACGATCGCCGTAACGAACAGAACCGCCTGAGCCGCGAAGTGCAGGAGCGCCGCATCCGCGAGGAGCGCCAGCGCGCCGAACGCTTCCGGCAACAGGAACGTCAGCGCTACAGCAACCGCAACGACTGGGAACAGCGCTACGCCCGCCAACTGCGCGACCAGCGTCGAAATTCGCAGTACCGCTACCAGCAGCAGTACTACGACCGTCTGCGCCAGCAGCAGTTGCGCTTCAGTTCGCGCAACTACAACTACTACAACGATCCGTACTACTACACCCCTGCCAGCTATCGCTATTCCTACGGCGGACGCTGGTACGAAACCAACCGCTATGGCGGCGACCTGCTGCGCCAGGCCGTGAACTACGGTTACCGTGAAGGCTTCAACGCCGGCCGCGCCGACCGCCTGGACGGCTGGCGCAGCGACTACCGCAACAGCTATGCCTACGAAGACGCCAACTACGGCTACAACGGCTATTACATCGACCAGGACCAATACAACTACTACTTCCGCCAGGGCTTCCAGCGCGGCTACGAAGACGGTTACTACAGCCGCTATCGCTACGGCCACCGCGGCAGCGACGGCAACTACGCCATTTTGGCGGGCGTCCTGGCGGTGATCCTGGGGCTGCAGCTGATCGATTGATCGCCTGCACCAAGTGGAAAATGGAAGCGCCCGGCGAGTGCCGGGCGTTTTTTTGCCCGTGACGCCGAGGCCGATCGATGCACGGTGCGGATGGTGCAGCGCAGCTTGCCCTTTTGGACGATGGCGACCCCTCCGGTTGCGTGCGCTACTGCGGTTCGCCCGCCGTCCATAAGGAATCGAACACATGTCCGTCCTGTCCGACTGCACTCCGCTTTCCCGCCCCCGCTTGCGCATTGGCATACTGCGCTGGCAAGCCGCGGCCTTCCTGGCGATGGCGTGGCTGCTGTGCCTGCCCGCTTTCGCCCAGACCGAAGTCACCGGCTTCGGCAGCAATCCCGGCAACTTGCGCATGTTCAAGTACGTACCGGCCGGCTTGCCCGCCAACGCGCCGCTGGTGGTGGCGATGCACGGCTGTTCGCAGAGTGCCGCCAGTTACGACGCGGAGACGGGCTGGCAGATGCTGGCGCAGCGTTGGCAGTTCGCACTGCTGCTGCCGCAGCAACAGAGCGCCAACAATTCCAGCACCTGTTTCAACTGGTTCGAGGCCGGCGACACCGCGCGCGGATCCGGCGAGGCGCTGTCGATCAAACAGATGATCGACCGCATGCAGACCGATCACGGCAGCGACCCGGCGCGGATCTACGTCACCGGGCTTTCGGCCGGCGGCGCGATGGTCTCGGTGATGATGGCCGCTTATCCTGAAGTCTTCGCCGGCGGCGCGATCATCGCAGGCTTGCCCTACCGTTGCGCCACCAGCCAGTCGGCCGCTTTCAGCTGCATGAATCCCGGCACCGATCTCACCCCGGCGCAGTGGGGCGACAAAGTACGTGCGGCCAGCAGCCACACCGGCACCTGGCCTATCGTCTCGATCTGGCACGGCGACAGCGACTATGTGGTGCGTCCGGCCAACCTCACCGAAAGCATGCAGCAGTGGACCAATGTGCACGGTATCGACCAGACCGCGGACGTCAGCGACACCGTGGGCGGATTTCCGCACAGGGTCTACAAGGACGCGGGCGGTACGCCGCGGGTGGAAACCTACACCATCACCGACATGGGCCACGGCACACCGGTCGACCCGGGCACCGGCGAAACCCAGTGCGGTACGGCGGGCGCCTACATCCTCGACGTGAACCTGTGCTCCAGCTACTACATCGGCCACTTCTGGAGTCTGGACAACCTGGATGGCAACCCGCCCACCGTCAGCCTTACCGCACCGGCGAATGGAGCCAACGTCAGCGACACAGTCACGGTCAGCGCAACGGCCAGCGACGACATCGGCGTGGACCGCGTGGAGTTCCTGCTGGACGGCACGTTGCTGGGCAGCGACGCCAGTACGCCGTACTCGATCAGCTGGAATTCGGCCACTGCCAGCACCGGCAACCACACGCTGCAGGCGCGCGCCTTCGACCTGGTGGACAACGTAGGCACGTCGGCCGCGGTCACGGTGAATGTGCTGGAGGGCTCGGGTGGTGGCACGCCGCTGCTGGTGGAGTTCTCCAATGAAGATGCGAACGATGGCTATGTGAAGGCCAATGCCGACGGCAGCGCGCCAGCGGTCGGCACGCTGGAAGCGTATTCCGGTCTGGCGCTGGGGCGCGGCACCGACGGCAAGTTCAACCGCAGCGTGCTGTCGTTCGATACTTCATCGCTGCCCGACGGCGCGACTATCGTATCGGCCACGGTCACGGTGGCCTACCGCAGCGTCTCGGGAAATCCGTGGGGCAATCCCGTCGGCAACACGCTGGTGGTGGACGTGAACAGCGGTTGTTTCGGCGCATGCACCATCGAGACGGGCGACTATGCGGCGGCCGCCAGCGCGAGCGCGGTGGCGCAACTGCTGAGCTTCAGCGGCGGCAGCCAGACCAGCAACGCATTCGCCAGCGCCGGTCTGTCCGCGATCAACCGTGGCGGCCGCACCCAGCTGCGTCTGCGCTTCAGCGGCAATCCCACTTCCACCCACTATTTGTGGATAGACAAGGGCGCTACCGCGAAGCTGCGCGTGGAGTACCTGCCGTAACGGGTTTTCCGATGAAAAGAAAACGCCCGGCGCTGCCGGGCGTTTTTCCATGTGCGTGCTTTGCGTCAACGCTGGGAAGAGGCGAAGAACATCAGATAGACCAGCCGCCCGTTTTCGAGGGTGTCGCCGAAGTTTTCGCCAGCGGTATGCCACAGCCATGGGCGCAACAGCAACAGACGGTTGAAGCGCATGGGAACTCGCTGGGTCATTTCCCATTTCGAATCGTTTGTGCCGTCTCTCTCCAGGATCTCCTCGACCATGCCCTTGGCGGACGGGAACCCCAACGCCGCCGCCTCGCGATCGTCGTGCGGCGCGCGGTCTGTGCTGGTGGCGCGGTGGCGGAAGAACTCGGTGCCGCCCCGGCAGTCCTGCGGACGACTGAGAAAGAGGATGCCGGACCAGTGCGCAGCATCCACATGCACCTTCGCCTTGCCCTTGTCGGTGGCCAGGGTAATGCGGCTCTTGGCATGCGACTGCGGCGGCGGCATGGCTTCCAGCGGCTCGCCCACCAGCCGGGAAATCTGTTGCGCGAGCCCTTCGATGTTGATCCGTTCCACCGAATTTCGGCCGGGAAACATGCCCTCTTGCGGCGGATAGGTAAGCCGCAGCGAGGCCTCCCGCAAGGCTTGCGCGTTGTCGAGGAAGTCGTCGACGATGATCATTGAGGTAGTCATGCCGGCCAGCCTAATCGTTCGCCGGCGCCTCCTTCAACCACGGTCGCGGGGATCGGCCGCTCAACGCAGCTGGCTGTCCTTGCTGCCACGCCGGTTGTAGCCGCTTTGCGCACTCTGCTCTTCATCATGCGCTTCCTGGCAAGGAACGCACAGGCGCACGCCGGGCACCGCCTTGCGCCGGGCCTCGGGAATGGGCGTGTCGCACTCTTCGCAGTGGCTCAGGCTCGGGCCCTGCGGTAATTGGCTGCGGGCGCGCTTGATGCCGTCTTTCACGGTGGCGTCGATCTGGTCCTGCACAGCGCCGTCGCCTGCCCAGCCGGTAGCCATGGTGGCCTCCTGTTGCGGTACGTGTGGAGTCAGGATAACCCCGCCGGAATGAACGATATGGCGACGGTGCGCGTCGATTTCACGAGCACTGCTTCGTCCTGCCGGTACAGCCCGTCAACGCACGCATCCGCGTCGCGTCGCGGGCCGACCGATTACGCACAGGCGTTGGCCCGGATAGGGTCTAGACTCCCGGCGAACGGCATTGATCGTTTGCTGTGGGAGGGTCGACGATGATCGGCTGGGCGCTTGCGGCGGCGTTGGCGCTATCCGTCCCCACGGGCGAGCATGCCCGCCCGGATCATGAACCGCCCGCCCCCGCGCAGATCATGGCGGTGCCGCCCGCACTCCGCGCGCTGGTGCAGGAGCGGGTCAACGCGCCGGGTCGCGGTCAATCGCAGCGTCTGCGGCGACTGATCGAGCTGATGTCGACCAGCCGGGACGGGCTGCGCCTGGAATATTACGACGATGCCACCCAGACAGTGGAGCAGGCCTACCTCAATCGGCAGGTCAATTGCCTCACCTACACCCTGGTGTTCCTTGCCCTGGCGCGCGAAGCGGGGCTGGATGCATACCCGCAGGAGATCGACGAAACATTGTCCTGGCAGCAGCGCCAGGACGTCGTCTACCGCAGCAACCACGTCAATGCCGCAGTGCGCCTTGGCGCGCAACGCTACGTGGTGGACGTGGGCAGCAGTTTCGTGATCGGACGCCATCCGGCCCACGCTATCGGCGAGCAGCGTTTGCTGGCGCAGTACTACAACAACCGTGCCGCCCAGCTGATGGTTCTGGGCGATCTTCCCGCCGCGTTGGCCCATGCCGATATCTCCATCGAACTCGACCCCGCCTATGCCACTACCTGGAGCAACACCGGCGTGTTGCGCCTGCACAGCGGCGACTCGGCAGGCGCGGAACGGGCCTATGCCACTGCGCTGTCGCTAGCCCCCGAGCACTCCAGCGCGTTGTTCAATCTGGTCGCCCTGTACCAGCGCAGCGGCGACCACGACCGCGAAACGCAGTTCCGGCGTCGATTGGACAAAGTGCAGTCGCAGGATCCTTTCCATCAGTTCATGCTCGCCCTGCAATTCGAACAACGCGGCGAATACGCCGAGGCCATCAAGCGCTATCGGCGTGCGATCCGCCTGCATGGCGGCGAACACCGGTTCTACCATGGCTTGGCCCGCGCTTATGCGCACGCGGGAAATCCGCGCAGCGCCCGTCGTGCGCTGCAGCGGGCCTTGGCGCTGGCCTCGGGCAAGGACGAGACGGTACTGGCGCAATATCGGACGATGCTGGACGGGCTGCGCGCAACCGGCGGTTTATGAGGCGCGCAACGGCCAACTGCCGATTATTTCGTATTCGCCCTGCCCGCTGCGCACCAGCGCGAAATCGCGCGCCTGCCAGCGGATCGGCTCGATCGCATGCGGGGTCAGCACGCGCGTGTCGTACAGCACCGTGACGTGCGGCGTGAATTCCCGTTTCAGATAACGCCCGAATCCGCCGGCCATCAGGCGGTTGCTGAGCTCGCGCCACAATCCGTGGATAGGTGGACGCTCTTCCGGGCACAGCAATACGCAGGGTTGCTTGTCGTTGCGCGTGGAAAAACTCGAGGCGCGCGCCAGCGTCACTTCGAACGGCTCGTGCCTGACCCGCGACGCCGCCGTCGTCGCTGACTCCACTATGTCGGCGCGATCGACCAGATGCTCGCCCAGGTAATGCAGCGTGACATGCAGCCGGTTGGGCTTGATAGCCGGGCCGATCAGCGAATGCTCGATGCGCAGGGCGTCGGCCTCGGCGACGATGGCTTCGCGGGCAGCAGGCTCCGGAAACACGCAAAAAAACAGACTGCCGGCTTCGGACTTCGCCTCCATGCCGGCGAACGAGTCCTGCAGCGGAATCGGCGAGCCCCGGCGCACGCTCACGCGCCTTGTCCATTGGCGCAGCCCTGCGCCATCGGCGCGAGGTTGGCCTTACGATGCCTTGCCTTCATTCCCAAGCCCATTTTTCCGCAAGGACGACACGCTAACGCATGCGTGGCGTTCAAGCAAAAACGCGGCCATCTCCGGAAGGCCGCGGCAAAGATTTTCCGCACTGCCTCAGCCGTTGCGGTAACGGCGCCAGTATTCGGCAGGCGGGCACCCTACCAGGGCTTTGAAATCGCGGATGAAGTGCGCCTGGTCGAAGTAGCCCAACTCCAGCGCCAGCCGCGTCCATTCCAGCGCATCGTCCTGTTCCATGCGCTCCAGCGCTTCGTGCATGCGGTAGCGATTGATCACCCATTTGGGCCCCACGCCCACGTATTCGTTGAACATCCGCTGCAACGCGCGTTTGCCGATCCGCCACTGCGCCGCCAGATCATCGAGGGTGTTGACGCTGCGGTCCACGGCGATCCCGTCGACGATCCGTCCCACGCGCTCCACGTCTCCATCGACCGGCGGCAAATGAAGGACAAGGAAGTCGATGGCCGCCGCCACCATCGTTGCGTCGTCCTGTTGCGAGAGCACGGCCGGCTCCAAAAGCTCGCCCTGGGTACCGAACAGCTCCTGCAGCGGCAGGCTACGATTCCGCAGGGTAGACAATGGCGTCCGCAGGAACGGATGCAGTCCACCCGGGCGGAACTTCACCCCGAACACGGCGCCCTGGCCTTCCAGCACGGTGGTGAAGCGACCGGTGTGGACGCCATGCACGCGCGCGTTGCCGGCTTCCAGCACCAGATGCGCGTTGGGGTGCGGCAAGGTTTCGCGGATCTGCGCGGGACCATCGCCGAAATCCCAGCGCACGATCCAGAAGTGCTGAACCACCGCGGCCAGCGCAACCGGCGGCAACAGGCGTGCATGGTGGAAAACCCCGGGCGCCGGCGCCGAGCGCAACAGGCCCCGGGCCTTGCCCGCCCCGGAGTTCATCGATCCACCTGCGGCGGCGCGTACGCAAGTCGCGTTTTTACAATCATCGGCACTTTCGCCATGCTCTCATCGGCACTCTCGTCCCGCTCGAGTTTCCCATGAAAGCCTTTGCCCCGTTCTACAGACTTGCGCTGCTCGCCTGCACCGCTTGCCTGCCGGCCGCGGCGCTGGCGCAAACCACCACGGAGTCCGTTCCCATGCATGCCCTCGGCACCTTCGAAGTCAAGGTTCAACCGCAAACCGCGGACAATCCACCAGCCCAGGCATCCGGGCTTGGCCGCCTGTCCTTGGACAAGCTCTTCCACGGCGATCTGGAAGCGAGCGGTCAGGGCGAAATGCTGGCATCGGGAGATGGAACCACCTCCGGCGCTTACGTGGCCCTTGAGAAGATCACCGGCACCCTGCACGGACGCAGCGGCAGTTTCGTCATGGTGCACCGCGCGCTGATGGTCCAGGGCACGCCGCAGGAATGGACGGTGACCGTGGTTCCCGAGTCCGGTACCGGCGCGTTGGCAGGGCTGTCCGGGTCGATGCGTATCGTTATCGAGGGCGGCAAGCATTCCTACGATTTCGGCTATGCGTTGGCGCAGCAGGATTGAAGCGGAATCCGTGTCGCCGCGACGTACCGGCGGCTTAACCTGTCCGCCGGTAGGCTGCTGTTCTCGTCGCTTGGAGCAGCGCCATGGAACCGACCGTGCACCCGTTTTCCGAATTGTTCGCCCAGCTGGGCCTGGACAACGACAACGCCGGTATCCAGCGTTTCATCGCCACCCATTCGCCGATGCCCGACGGCATGCGTTTGGAGGACGCGCCGTTCTGGTCGCCCGCGCAGTCGCAACTCCTGCGCGAAGAACGCCAGGACGATGCCGACTGGGCCATGGTGGTGGACCGGTTGAACGTAGCGCTGCATGCGGTGCCGCGCTGACGCGTTTCCGGTTTTCCTTGAGGCGAAATGCCGGCGCCGAATGGCCTGCGCAGTAGCACCGAACTCTCCCGAGGACGGCGCCGAATTCAATCCCGACGCGCGGTTTTCCGCGGGAAACCCGCGCCCCTCTTTAGCCTGCCCAACGCTTAAGGCGAATACCGTCACGGTATGCGGAGCGGGCTACCCGTAGGATTGCCGGCGTGTTCGCTCATGTCCGTCGCCAAATCCAGCGCTGTTTCCCCCCGCGACAGGCGCTAGTGACGGCAACGGCGACAGCTCCATCAAGCGAGGGGAAGGGATGCGATGAGCACACCGCGGTTAAGCAGAGCAAAAGCCGAGGATGCAGCGGTCGTTTCCGTGCGGACGGAAGAGGCGGCTATCCGCCTGCTGAACGCGGCCACTCCCGCCGAGGCCATCGAAGTACTGCTGCGATCCGATCGCCGCTCCACCGTACTGTGGTCGACGCACTGGCCGCGCGATATCGTCTGTCATCCCGTCGAGCCAGGTGACGCCACCCTGGCGGAAGCCGTGGATGCGGTAGCCGTCGCAAGGACCGGTGGCATGCCGCCGGAGCACCTTCGCATCCTTCACGACGACGGCGACCAGATAGCGGCCGTGCTGCATTGCCCTGCCGGCTGCCCCGAGCTGCTGGAGCCGGTCGCGCGCCGCCTGCGCGAGTTGCTGACGGTGCTGGGCATGCAGCAAAGCGTGTTGCGCCTGGAACAGGCCGAAATGCTGCAGCGCTCGCTCTATGCGATCGCCGACATGGCCGGCTCGGATCTGGAAATGCCCGACATGCTGCGCGGCCTGCACCGTATCGTTTCCGATCTGATGTACGCGGAGAACTTCTATATCGCCTTGTACGACAGCGGACGCGACAGTCTGCGGTTTCTGTATTTCGCCGATGTGGTCGACACCCAGGAACTGAACTCCGACCAGGAAATTCCACTGGCCCAGATCGAACGCGGACTGACCTGGTACCTGGTCCGCGACCGCAAGCCGCTGATGGGCTCGAGCGCGCAGCTGCACAAACAGGTGTCCGGTCCGCTGCGCCTGCACGGTGCGGACAGCAGCGATTGGCTGGGCGTACCGATGATGCGCGATGGACAGGTTCGCGGGGCGCTGGTGGTGCAGAGCTACCTCGAAGGAACGCAGTACACCACGGCCGAAATGAGCCTGCTGGCGTTCGTGGCCGAACACGTCCTCACCGCGTTGGAACGCAAGACCACGCAGGCGGAGCTGGAACGCCGGGTCGAGGAGCGCACTAGGCAGCTGGCCGAAACCAATTTCGAGCTGCGCCGGGAGGTGATAGAGCGCGAACGCGGCGAACGCTTGCAGGCAGCGCTCTACCAGATAGCCGCACTCACCAACGTCGAGGACACCAGCGAGCATTTCTACCATCACGTGCACGCCATCGTCGGCGAACTCATCAATGCCGAGAATCTCTACATCGCGCTGGCTTCCGACGACGGCGCCACCGTCTCCTTCCCTTATGCCAGGGATCGGCACGAACGCAACTGGGAAGCGCGCTCGCACCGGCGCGGCCTGACCGAATACATTCTGCGCACCGGCAAGCCGCAGCTGGTAGACGGCGCTCGCGCGCAAGCCCTGCTCAAAGCCGGTGAAATCGAACCGGAGATGATGGTCGAGCCGACGCACATGTGGTTGGGCGCCCCTCTGCTGGGCGCGGAGGGCCCGATAGGCGTGGTTGCGGTGCAGAGCTACGACGCCGATGTCGGCTTCGACGAGCGCGATGCGGAATTGCTGACCTTCGTGTCCTACCAGCTCGCCAGCAGCATCCAGCGCCACAAGGCGGCCGACGCCCTGAAGCAGGCCAACGCCTCGCTGGAGCAGCGGGTGGAAGAGCGGACCGGCGAATTGCGCGACCAGATCGCCGTACGCGAACGGATCGAGGCGCAACTGCAGCACCAGGTCATGCACGACGCGTTGACCAAGCTGCCCAACCGCGTCTACCTGCGCAACCGTCTCGAGCGCGGTATCGCCCGCCTGGGCCGCGATCCGGACCACCGTCTGGGGCTGCTGTATATCGACGTCGACCGTTTCAAGGTGGTCAACGACAGCCTGGGACACCTTGCCGGCGACGAAGTGCTCAAGGAAGTCGCGCGGCGCCTATCGGCCTGCGTGCGCGAGCCGGATATGGTCGCGCGTCTGGCCGGCGACGAATTCGCCATCCTGATCGAACAGGTGCAGACACCGGAAACGGTTTCCAAGATAGCGCAGCGCGTGCTGCGGTCGATGCAGCCGGCGATGGCCGCGGGCGGACGGGAACTGCAGATTTCCGTCAGCGTCGGTATCGCCATCATCGACGACAGCTACGACTCCACCGACCGCATACTGCACGACGCCGACCTGGCCCTGTACGGCGCCAAAGCCGCCGGACGCAATCGCTTCGTATTGTTCGACGACGCCATGCAGCACACCACGATGGGCGTGCTGGACCTGGAGCAGTCGTTGCGCGATGCGCTGCTCAACAACGAGTTCATGCCCTACTTCCAGCCATTGGTACGGCTGGCCGACGACGCAGTGGTCGGCTACGAGGCGCTGCTGCGCTGGCAACACCCGCAACGCGGGGTCCTGGCGCCCGGCGAGTTCCTGCAGGTGGCCGAGGACAGCGGGCTGATTCAGTCGATCGACTGGAGCATGTTCCGGTTGGCCCTGGAATCGGGCCAGGAGCTGGTGCGCAACGGCGGCTATCTCACCCTCAATGTCTCGCCGCGGCTGTTCCAGCAGGAAGACTTCGACCGGCGGATGCTGGAGCTGACCAGGGAAATCGGTTTCGACCCGATCCGCCTGCGCCTGGAAGTGACCGAGGGCACTCTGCTGGGCGATCCGGAGGCCATGGTCGCGGTGCTGCAGCGGCTGCGTGACGCCAACATCGAAGCCGCGCTGGACGACTTCGGCACCGGCCATTCCTCGCTGGGGCACGTGCAGCGCTTTCCGCTGAAGATGATCAAGATAGACCGCAGTTTCATCGCTCCGTTCGAGACCGGAGCGTCGCCGCGCAGTTCCGCGGTGATCGGGGCGATCCTGGCCCTGGGCCACGCGCTGGGCGTGGAAATCGTAGCCGAAGGCATCGAGACCCAGCACCAGCGTGAGGTATTGACGACGATGGGATGCGACTACGGCCAGGGCTATCTGTTCGGACGGCCGCAGCCGGTGGGCCATTGGCTGGGCAGGCTATGAACGTCCTGCGTGCTGCGCCTTCGCTCGCTCTTCCCTTCGCCCCGCAGCCCGTATTCGTTGCTATCCGCAGGATCACCAGCGCTTCGGCAACTCTTTGGTGAAAACCAGGCGTTTCCTTTCGTCTCTCGCCAGAAACCCACCGCGTATCAGATCACGAAGGATGTGGTTGATCATCTCGCGAGTAGCGCCCACCCGGTTTGCGATCTCCTGCTGCGTCATGGTTACCGGCACGACCCGGATATCGTCCTGTTCGTTCGATGCGACCTGATTCAGCAGATCGACCGTTCGCTCGTAGACGTCGTGCAGCGCCAGGCTCTTGCTCAGCTGGGTGGCATGGCGCAGCCGCTCTATCAGTTTGTAGACCAGGGACTCCGCGAACTCCGGATAGGTCTTCATGAAACCGCGGATCGCCAGGTGGTCGATAACGACGCACTGCGAATCGACCACCGCCTTCACCGATGCCGATCTCAAACCGCCGTCCAGGAAAAGTTCGCCGAAGAACTCGCCCGGTTGCAGGATGTTGTAGACCAGCTCGCGGCCTTTGCTGTCCTGGGTAAACACCTTGAGCTGCCCGGCCACGAGTATGTACAGCGCATCGGACACCGCGCCTTCCACAATCAGCATCTGGTTACGGCCATACCACTTGGCATCCCCGCACTGCGCCAGCTGCGAGAGCAGTTCAGGGGAAAGGGTGTTGGCGCTCTTTCCGGGCATGGCTCGCATGTCTCCTTCGCTCCAGCCATTGGTCTGGAAGCATAGCTCAAGTCCGCAAAGCTTTATTTGCAGGATCCTCGACCCTGCAAAGCTGCCGTCCGGTGTGAATTATTTACGTTGCCGCCGTTCGGCCGGCTCCGCTAGCGCAGTTCCCTTCGCAATATCTTGCCGACCGCCGTTTTCGGCAGGCTGTCTCTGAATTCGATCCGCGTGGGCTGCTTGTAGCCTGTCAGGTACTGACGGCAATGCGTGCGCAGATCGTCTTCGCTCAAGTCCGGGTTCTTGCGCACCACGATCAGGCGCACGGCCTCGCCGCACTTCTCGTCCGGCACGCCGACCACTGCCGCTTCCAGCACGCCGGGATGCATCGACACCACGTCCTCCACCTCGTTGGGGAACACGTTGAAACCCGACACCAGAATCATGTCCTTGCGGCGGTCCAGCAGGAAGTAATAACCCTGACCGTCCGCCTTGGCGATGTCGCCGGTGCGGAACCAGCCGCCGTCGAAGAAGGCGTCGCGCGTTTCCGCCGGCTGCTGCCAGTAACCCGTGGTCATGTGCGGACCGCGTGCGCATAGCTCGCCTGGTTCGCCCTGGGCGACAAGATTGCCGTCCTCGTCGCGCAGGGTGATCTCCACTTCGGCAAGCGACAGGCCGATGGAGCCCACCGGATTGGGTGCGTCCCAACGGTTGTAGGTGATCGCCGCACTGGTCTCGGACAAACCATAGCCTTCCACCACGTCCTTGCCCGTCAGCGCTTTCCAGCGTTCCGCGGTGCCGCGGCGCAGGGCGGTGCCGCCCTGCAGGCAAAGTTTCAATCGCGAGAAATCCAGGTTGGCGAAATCCGGTGAATTCAGCAACGCGTCGTACAACGTGTTCACGCCGGAGAAGAACGCCGGCTTCACCTTGTCGAAAGTGGCCACCAACGCCGGGATATCGCGAGGGTTGGTGACCAGCGCCGAATGGAAGCCCTGCGCCATGTTGAAGGTGAGATTGCTGTAGGCGGCGATGTGGTACAGCGGCAGGCAGATCATCACCACGTCTTTTTCCGCGTCCAGGCAATGCCCGAAGCATTGTTCGGCCGAAGCTACGTTCGCGATCAGCGCGGTATGCGCCAGCACCGCTCCCTTGGACAACCCGGTGGTGCCGCCGGTGTATTGCAGCTGCGCGGTATCGCTGGCCTTGGCCAGGGACTGCACGCGTGGCAGCCGCTTGCCTTCGGCCAATGCACGGGGCCAGCGCAATGCACCGGAGATGCGGAACGGCGGGATCGTCTTCCTGACGTGCTTGAGCACGGTGTCCACCAGCAGGGACTTCGGCCACGGCAGCATGTCGCCCACGCGGGTGGTGATGACGTGGCGCACGGCCGTGCCTTCCAGCGCCTCGGCGGCCACCGACCCGAAGTTGTCCAGCACGATGAGTACGGCAGCGCCGGAATCGGCCAGCTGGTGCCGCAGTTCGCGCGCGGTGTAGAGCGGATTGACCAGCACCGCGACCAGGTCGGCGCGCAGCGTTCCCAGCACCGCCACGGGGTACTGCAACAGATTGGGCAGCATGATGGCCACGCGCTCGCCCGCCTCCAACCGCAGTCCGTTACGCAGGTAGCTGGCCAGGTCGTTGCTCAGGCGTTCGACGTCGGCGAAGCTCAGCGTGTGGTCCAGATTGGTGAACGCGGGCCGTTGCGCGTGGCGTTGGCAAGCGGCGATGAGCATCTGCGGCAGTGTCTGACCGCCGTCGAACGCGTCGCTGGCGACGTTATGGAACTCGGGCTGCGCCAGCACCGAGCTCACGTTGTTTCCAAACGGCTTGATCATCGCGGCGCCCCCCAGGCGGTAGTCGTCGACTCAACGCCCTCCCCAGGGCTGGCCGCTACCTTATCCCGGGAATGGGCGCCGTGCCATTTCCTGGCGCCCGCTCATCCCGATGGGCAGCGCTGGCCTGGCGCCGCTGACCGAGACACGCCTATGCGCCCTTGCGCGCCTGCCAGGCTTTCAGCAGCGCCGTTTCCTGTTCACGGGTAATGCCGGCCTTCAATGTCGCCTGACGCTCGGCCGGCAGCGCACGGAACCAGGCCAGCAGGTCCGTCACCGTGGTCGCCAGCGGGCGGAAGGTCAGGCCGGCCCGGATCGCGCGCGCATTGCTCACCTGTCCGTATCCGGCATAGGGGTTGTCGTGGGCGGGCACCCAGATCGGCAGCTCCGCCTTGTTCTCTTCCAGGAACGCGAGAGGCACGCGGGTGAATTCGACCCCGCCGCCGGTGACGGCCTGGCAGCCATGCAGCATGGCGTCCATGCCCAAGGTGTAGTCGGGACCCACCGCGTTGAAAGTGCCGTACGTGCCCGCTTCCGCCAGCCGCACCATCCACTCGCCCAGGTCGCGGCCGTCGATGATCTGCACCGGATCGTCGCGGTCGCCCGGCACCAGCATCTGGCCACCTTGTGCCACCCGCAGCGGCCAATAGGTGAAGCGGTCGGTTTCGTCGCGCGGGCCGACGATATAACCCGGGCGCACGATGGTGCTGCGCTCGCCGAACTGTTTGCGCACCTCCGCCTCGCTCAGCGCCTTCAGCGGACCATACAGATTTTCAATATCGGCGCGCAGCGACTCCTGCGTTTCGGCCATCGCGTCCTTGCCTTTGTAAGGAGCCAGCGCGGCGTCTTCGGTGATGCCTAGCCTGCTGCCGTCGGCGTAGGTGGAAATGGTGGAAATGAAAAGGTACTGCCCCACATTGCCCTTCAGCACCTTGCCCGCATCGCGCACCCAGAACGGCAGGCTGGTCGGGTTGTCGATGCAGACGTCCCACTGCCGGCCTTGCAGCGATTTCAGGTCGCCGGTGTTGCGGTCGCCATGCAACTGCTCCACTTCGCCCGGCCATTCCGGCGAGGGACGCTTGCCGCGATTGAACAGCGTCACCTTGTGCCCGCGCGCCAGTGCGTAGTTGACCTGGAACGGACCGGTAAAGCCGGTGCCGCCCAGGATCAGGATGCGCAGCGGTTTGGCCGCACGGGCCACCGGCACCGAGGACTGCGCGGCAAACGCCGGCAACGCGGTCGCGGTGGCGGCCAGCGCGCCGAGTTTGAGCAGGTCGCGACGAGTGGTCATGCGGCGTCTCCAGGACGTTGTCGGAAGCCCTACTCTTGCATCGCGCCCTGCCCGGGCGCCTGTGGCTTAAGTCGGGGGGTGCAGCGTTGCCGCCAAGGGGCGCAAAGAAGCCTGCAAGAGCCTCCTTACGGCCTCTGAATAATCCGTCGAGAACGACTTACGGACCTTATGGTCGGGGTGCGAAAGACACAGGCTCTGAGCGCGCCGCGTCGTCGCTTCCTCAGCCCGATATCTCCCGTATCGCCTTCACCGCACGCTCCACTTGCTCGGGCGTGTTCACCAGACTCGGTGCCAGCCGCGCATACGTGATCGCATAGGGACTGGTGCTGGCGACGATGTTCTTGGCCAGCAAGCGCTTCACCACGTCCGCGGGCTTCATGTCCTCGACTTCGAACGACACCAGCCCGGCCGACAGCTCGCCCGACATCGGCGTGTGTATCTTCACCTTCGGATTCCCGGCCAGGCCCGCCTTGCACTGGTCGTTCAAGGCACGGATGCGCGCGGCCACGCGCGCCTTGCCCATCCGCTGGTGCATGCGGAACGCCGCCGCCGTAGCCCATTGATGGTCGTAGGCGACGAACCCGCCAGGGCTCATGCGGTCGGCGTTGTTGGGCGAAGCGATGGCGGTCTGCTTCTCCCACGCGGTGTATTGATCAAGGTCGCTGAAACTGGGTATCAACGGACGCAGGCGGGCCCAGTTCTCCGCCTTGGCCCAAACCAGCCCTGTGCCGCGCGGGGCGAACATCCATTTGTGCGTGCCGGCGCAGAAATAATCGGCGCCCATGGTGGCGACGGTTTCATCGGTGCTGCCCAGCCCGTGCACGCCATCCACCACCAGCAACACCGGCGCGCCGGCGCGTGCGCGCAGCGCGGCGGAAATCTCGCGGATGGGCAGGCGGATGCCGCTGCTGGAATGCACCCAGGTCAGTCCCACCACGCGCGTCTTCGGACCGATGCCTGCCAGCAATGCGGCGATCAGCGAATCGGTGCTGGCGGTGGCCGCGTCGGCGAACAGCGGGATCATGCGCATGCTGGCGCCGGCGCGTTCGGTGGCCAGGCGGATCGATTCGTGGTGGGAATAGTGATCGTGAGTGGTGCACAGCACTTCGTCGCCCTGCTTGAGCGGCAAGCCGTGATAGACCAGAGCCAAACCCGTGGTGGTGTTGGGAGTCAGGCACACCTCTTCCGCGCGGCCGCCCAGGTACTGGGCGATTTCGGTTTTCACCTGCAGCGGTACGTTGTGGGCCTCGTCTTCGAACAGTCCCTGCTCGACCACCAGGAAGGGATTGGAATCCATCGCACGCCGGTAGCCTTCGATGGCCTCGCGCACCGGCGCCGGATGGCTGGCGATGAAGAAACTGGCGAAATGCAGGTATGCCGGGTCCAGCACGAACTGGGCGCGCACGGCTTCCCAGTCGGACAGATCGGCAGGCGCCTCCGCCTGCGCGGCCAACGCCGAAAGCAAAGCAGAAGGAAGCAGGGCGCCCGCAGCCAGAGCGGACGGGGCGGCCAGGAAACGGCGTCGGGTCAGGACCATGTCGGACAACTCCCAGGGCAGAGAGAGACCCCATTCAAGATGCCAACGGCCTGGCGCGCGAAGAACGGACAGCGCGGTCGGTCGCGCCGACCGACTGCTTCCAGCCTATCGACCGTGCGCCAGCATGAAATCCAGAGCCGCGCAGACCGCCGCGACCTGTGCGGCGTTGCACTGCTCAGGAGTCGCGCGGGGGCTGTCCGGGTAAACCTCGGTGGTGGTGGTGTAGCGCGCGTCGGTGACGCCTGCGCACAGGCCGAGCCGCTTGAAGGCGTATTGGATCACGCCCGGCGAGATCACCGGCGAGCCGATGATTTCGCCCTTGGCGTCGGCCGGCGCGATGTGGGTGACCTGGGCCACCGCCGCAATCACCGCGTTCTGGAAATCGGGTTGCGGATTGTCGGTGTCGTCGACCAGATAGAAGCCGTCGGGAATTTCGCCCGGCTCGTACGGTTTGCCGTCGCGGGCGGCGAGTGCGGGGCGGAACTCGGATTCGTCAGTGTCGGTGGTTTCGTGCAGATCGATGTGCATCGATACGCGATCGCGCAGCGGTGCGACCAGGCCCATCAGCGCGGCGGACTCCTGCGCCGGACTGTCCTCTCGGAACGAGCGGTTGGGGTCCACCGCATCCGGATTCCAGCGGTGGATCCGTTCGTAGGCCCAGGGGCTGATGCACGGAGCGACGACCAGATTGGCCAAACCTTCGTAGCGCGGCGCATGCTCTTCGAGGAACTGCAGCGCGCCATGCACGCCACTGGTTTCGTAACCGTGCACGCCGCCGGTGACCAAGGCGACGGGAAGCTCTTCGCGCCAGACGCTGCTCTTGAGGGCGAACAGCGGATAGGTATCGGGGCCATAGTCCAGGCGGCCGTACTCGACCACCTCGAAGCGCGGGCGCAGGCCTTCGACCGCACGGACCACATCGGCGTCGTAGCTGCGCTGGCGGGCCTGCCGCGAGCGCCAGGCCGCTACTTCCGCCGGCCCCCAGGGCTGTCCGGGCGTACCGATGGGGTAGAAGGGCTGGATCGTCATCTGCGCACTCGCTCTGTGGATGTCGTCTGGAGAATGCGTGGAATTTTACCATCGCGGCTGCTACGACCTTGTGCGATCTTGTGCAGCGCCAAATCGGTTGGTTCCTTCGATGGCGATCTTGTCGATTCCGCTCCCACTCGTTCGTCGTCCAGCAAGAGCATCGCTTTCTGCCTGCTCGTCCTCCCCCGTCAACGAGCTGCCTGCATGTCCTTCCAAGCCTACCTGGACAATATCCAGACCAAAACCGGCAAAAGCCCTGCCGAACTCCGCGCCCTGGCCGCCAAAAAAGGTTACGCCAACCCCAAGGGTCTGCTGCCTGGGGTCAAGGCCGGCGACATCCTGGCGTGGCTCAAACAGGACTTCGGGCTGGGCCACGGCCATTCGATGGCCATCGTGGCGCTGTTGAAAGGGACCAGGAAAGAAGGCGACCGATAACGGCGACGCGAATCGCTACTCCCAGCGGCCAGCAACATCGGCCACCGAACCCGACGAATACCACCCATGGAGACAATCATGAAGAACTTCCTAGCTATCTTTACCGGTTCCGCCGACGCGATGGAGCAATGGAAATCGCTCGACGCAAAGACGCGCCAGGAGCGCGAGCAAGCGGGCATGCAGGCCTGGCAGAACTGGGCCACCAGCAACGCCAAGAACATCGTGGATCACGGCGCACCGCTGGGCAAGACCAAGCGCATCACCGCCGACGGCATCGCCGACATCCGCAACGCGATGGCCGCCTACACCGTGGTCCAGGCCGAATCGCATGAAGCGGCCGCCAGGTTGTTCGAGAACCACCCGCATTTCTCGATCTTCCCCGGCGACGGCGTGGAGGTCATGGAATGCCTGCCCATGCCGGAAATGTAGAGAGGATAGCCATGCATTTTCACGCGGTTTAAGCACCGGGTGGCGCACATAGTGCGCACGCTCGATCCCGTACCAGCCAAAAAAGGAGATCCGCCATGATCCGCAAGCACGCCGTTTCAGTGACTGCCCTTGCCCTGTTGCTCGCCGGCCCCGTTGCTGCGCAGGAAGCCGCCGGGCCGAAGATGACGCCCGAGATGCAGGCGATGATGGAAGCGTTCCAGAAGGCCGGCACACCCGGCGCACAGCACCAGCAACTGGCTTCGACGGCCGGCACCTACGATCTGTCGGTCAAGGCCTGGCATGCTCCGGGCACCGAACCGACCACCGATACCGGCACCGCTACGCGCAAGATGATCCTGGGCAATCGCGTGATGGTGGAGGAAGTGAACTCGCAGATGATGGGCCAGCCTTACAGCGGCCAGGGCCTGCACGGCTTCGACAACGTGACCGGCAAGTACTGGTCGACCTGGAGCGACAGCATGAGCACCGGCCTGATGGTCAGCGAAGGCACTTGCGACGCCAAGTTGGCTTGCACCTACACCGGCACCTATCACGATCCGGTGACCAAGCAGCCGCAGACTTCGCGCATGACCACCCGCTGGACCGACAAAAGCACCGAGGTGTTCGAGATGTACGGCCCCGGCTCGGACGGGAAGGAAGCCAAGATGATGGAAATCACCTACAAAAAGCGCGCGCAGTAGAGCGGCCGATACGCATATAGGATTTCGCGCCACGCGGGCGTGGGAGCGACGTGAGTCGCGAAACACACACGGAACTGGCGGATTCACCGGTCGCCGGAAAGAATGGGAGCTTCGCGACCTGCCCCGAAGGAAGTCCCTTTGGGGCGCGTCGCTCCTACGAACCAGCGCCAAGGCAGGCGAAGGCTGGCGTCCTCCCTGGCCGGCTCGTATGCTTCGCGGCCAGCCACCATGGCCGTATTCTGGAGACGCCCGTGAGCGAGCGGACACTGTCGGGTTTCTGCCACTGCGGCGATGCAGGATGGACACTCGTGGGTGATCCGGGCCCGATCACCGCCTGTAATTGCACGTTGTGCCGGCGCTATGGAACGCTCTGGGCATATGACTACGAGAACGAACGCATTACGGTGACCGGCCCCACACGCACTTACACACGCCGGGGCAAGCACGATCCATCGCTGGAGATCCATTTTTGCCCGACCTGCGGCTGTGTCACCCATTGGCGCGGCATGAAAGTGGACGAAGGCGGCCGGCGCCGCGTCGCAGTCAATGTCCGGCTTGCGCCGCCCGAAGACGTTGCGCACTTGGCGATCGATCATTTCGACGGCCTGGATAGTTTCGACGACCTGCCCAGCGATGGCCGATGCGTACGCGAGATGTGGTTCTGACGCCTGCGCGTCTTCGCCGGTTGCCCGAACGCGTCGGAACGATGGACTTATCGATCCGGCCCGCGACTTTTCAGCCGTCGCTTCTCGAACCAATGGTCGGCGTAGGGATTGTCGTTGTATCGCGGAATTTCGCGGTAGCCGTTACGGGTATACAGCGCCTGGGCTTCCTTCAGCGTGCGATTGGTGTCCAGCTGCAGCGTATTCAGACCCATCCGCATGGCGTGTTCTTCGATCGCATCGAGCAAACGCTGCGCGATGCCGAGACCGCGTGCGTCGGGCGCCACCCACATGCGCTTGATTTCGCCCCGCTTGCGACCCGTCACCTTCAGCCCACCGCAACCGACCGCACGCCCGTCCAGGCGCGCGATCAGGAACAGCCCCGCCGGCGGCACCAGCTCTTCGGGATTGGCCGATACGGTGCGTGCCGGGTCGAAACCCGTTTCGAAGCGTTCTTCCAGCTCGCGGAAGTAAGCCTCTATGCACATGCGCGCATCCACGCTGGCAGGGTCGGCAAGCTCTATCGCCACCGCCGAGGCGCGCATCAGCCGCTCCACTTCCGCCATCGCCGCGATCATGCGCTCGCGCTGCGCCGCGCCGAGCGAGGCCAGCAGCGTGGTCGCGAATTCCTGCGAATGGCGATCGAGCGCGTCGAATTCCCGCAACCCTTTTCGCGTCAGCGCCGCCCGCCGCACCCGGCCATCGCCTGCGGCACGCTGCGAACCCACCAGGCCTTGCGCCTCCAGCGAACGCAGCATCCGGCTCAGATATCCGGAATCCAGCGCCAGCCGTGCGCGCAGATCGCGCAGCTCCGCGCCGCTCCTGCCGATTTCGAACAGCAGCCGCGATTCGCCCAACGGACGGCCGCGGCCCAGATAGTCGTCGGACAGCACCCCGATCCGCTGCGTGACGGCCCGGTTGAAGTTGCGAACTTGCCTGATCTGGTTTTCATCCATTTATCTGACTTTAGTCAGACAAATGGATGATGTCAATATGGGTGATGTCAATATGCATGATGTCGATGTTGGGCGACGCAGGAGCAAGCTGCCCGGTGTCCACCGCACCAGAAGCCCAATCCAGCCCCGCGCGTGTCAGGGCACTTCGCAAGTCCAGATCGAACTCGCGAGCCAGAGATTGGCCCGGGTCACATGGTTGTACACCTCCTCCACCGGCGTCCCTGCTTGCGCGGTGCATTTGGCGACAGCATCGGCGCGGGCATTCTCCAGGGCGATGCCAGGGTCATAACTCTGGCCTTGTCCGCTTACGTACACCGTCGCGGCCAACACCTCGCCGGAGACGGGCAAGAGCAACGCCAAAGCAATGGCGATGGAATATTTCTTCATTCTCGTTCTCCCGGTATCGACACGAATGAAGTTCCATTCGAACACGGTGCACGGAGGCAGCCGTGAAAATCGGGTGATTGGATTGTAAAGGCAGTTCCTTGTTCTTTCGCGTAGGGCGCGCCGTCGAGAGAAGGTCTTCAATTGCGCTGGCGATGTGCGGAGCTCGCATCCGTTGGGCAGCCGCCATGCCGATGCGCGCAGTTCGCAAAAGAGAATTCGCAAGGGTGAACTAACGAAGAATGCAGTGTTAAATCCACGCATCCGTTTATCTTGAGATCGCGCATCTCCGTCTAACGGCGTGTGCCGCAGAATCATGAACATGAGAATCATGGCCCGCGACTACTCCAAGCGAATAACCCCGAGTCGGAAGCGACAGGACGTAGGCACGATGACCAACGAGATTGCCGGCCACATTCCCAGGATGTGGAAGCGTTCCTTGTCGGAAGACGACTTCTGGCGCTGGTTCTGCGGCGAGGCCCAGTCGGTGATGCGGAATGCGGCCGATACCAAGGAGAGCAGCCGGCTTCACGCGCGCTTGCTTGCTGCGCTTTCCCGCGCCGGATTGCCGCAACCTCCTCCGACGTTCCAGATGAAGTGCTGAAACGGGCTCCGGTTATGGCAAGTAGCGTAGAAGAACCGCATCGGCCACAACAAGTTTTATTACGATGGCACCGGCATCTATTTCAACACCTACGCCAACGACGCTACGTTGAACGCCTATACGGGCACCACCACACCGGTGGACGATCACGGCGTTTCCAACACATGGTAGTTGCGGTGTGCGGGATCCCCCGTAGGAGCGACGCGAGTCGCGAAGCTCCCAATGTCGGAACCATAGCCAGTTTCGCGACTCGCGTCGCTCCTACAGGGCTCCTATAGGTTCAGTGCCTACTCCGGTTTTTTGTCGGCGAATTTCTGCAGCAGCTTTTTGCCCTCGGGCGACTGCGCCAGACCTTCCAGCATGCTGGCGATCGCCGTGCCGCCGTCGGCGGAGAACAGGTCCATCACGCTGGACAGCCCCTTGCTGGGAGTACCGGCGTTGGAGATCACCTTGACGTCGGCCGACTTCAGCGCCTCGGCCTGGGCCGTGCCCACCGCCTGCGCAGCTTCGATATTGCGGATGCCCAGCAGATAGGTCTGGTAGCCCTGGTCGCTGCCTATCTTCTCGGCCAGCTTGATCTGCGCATCCACCGGTGCCATCAGGATCGCGGTTTCCGCCGAACCCTTCGCGTTGCCCTCCACCGCGATGCCCTCGGCGTTGCGCTTGGCCGCTTCCAGCTTGCCCTCGGCGGTCAGCACGGTCTGCTGCTTGTTGCCTTCGGCCGAGACGATGGCGACCTGCTTGGCGGCATCGGCCTGCACGATGGCCACTTCCTTGGCCTGGGCGGCGGTGATCACTGCCACCTCGCGGTTGATTTCGGCGCCACGCACGTTATTCACCTGCACCACGTCCATTTCCTTGGCCGCGGTTTCGCGCTGCTGCACCTTCACCTGCTGGGAGGACTGCTCGTTGGCCACGCCAACGTTCTTCTCCTTCTCGGCGGTGCGCAGGCCCACTTGTTCGGCGGCCTGTTGGCGCGACATCTCGATCTCGCGCTTGGCGGCGATCTCGGCCATCTCCGCCTGGCGGGCATTGTCCGCCACCACCAACCGCGACTCGCGTTCGATGCCGGAGGTGCGCTTGGCCATGATGTTCTGGATGACTTCGCTTTCCTTGGAATCGCGGATATCCATCAGTTCGATGTTCTTGATCGCTTCCACGCCCCACCCACCCAGTTGCGGCGTCACTTCCTTGGTGAAGGCTTCGCCGAAGCGGCTGCGGTCCAGCATGATCTGGTCTATCTCGTGCGCGGCCAGCACCGTGCGCACGGAGCCCTGCACGATGGCCGTCAACTGCTCCTTGAGTTCCTCGAACGAGGCCACGCGCTGGGCGGCGGTGTTGGAATCGCTGATGCGGAAGAAAGCCATGACATGCACCAGGAACGGCACGCGCTCTTTGTCGTAGGCGGCGTAGTCCGGCAGGTCGATGGAGAAGTTGGAAACCGGCAGCGTCACCCGCACCAGGCCGATCATCGGAATCCGCGAGGGCCATTCGTAGTAGGTGTTGCTGGCGAAGCCCTTGCCGTAGGAAACGGTGTTCTTGCGGGTCTGGACAATGTGGACTTCGTTGACGGGAACCACACGGCGCAGTGCGATGGTCCAGAAGAACAGGGAGATGCCGACAAGGGCGGCCACGGCAATGGCGGCCAGCATAAGGGTGGTGCCGAGCATGGAAGATCCTGAAGTGTGTGCAAGGACGGCCAGTATAGGGGCCCCCTTGCAGGAGCGACGCCAGTCGCGAAGCTGACCGTGGTTCCGACATTCGGAGCTTCGCGACTCACGTCGCTCCTACAGGCTGGCTACATTTTCGTCGCCCTATTCCCGGTTTTGTCGGCGGTTATGGCGGTTTTGTCATGCGCGGGTTGCCAGCCCGCTCCGAGGGCCGCAATCTGCCCTCCGCCGCCGGATCCGGCGGCGCCTGTGACGCGTCTAGGAGCTCTGAGTTGAAGACACTGATTACCGCGGTTGCCTGGTGCATCCTCTTCGTTCTGTGCTGGCCGCTGGCCTTGCTGGTCCTGGTGCTGTGGCCTCTGGTGTGGTTGATCGCCCTGCCGTTCCGGCTGGTGGGCATCACCTTCACCGCGCTGTTCGCGTTTCTGCAGGCGCTGCTGTTCCTTCCCGCACGCGTGCTGGGCTGGCGTCCGCGACAAGCGCCTCACGCCGCTGCGGCCTGACCGCGCTGTGGCCCCCGACCATGGTGGTGGCGTGGCGTGCGACGCCCAGGCTGATGGTTATGGGCCATGGATTCTGGTGGGCAGCGCTGGTTGGCGATTTCGGGATGGCTTATGAAGGCATCCGTGGCAGGAGCTTGGCACAGCAACAAAAGCCGCAAGCCTTATCGCTTCAACCCCAAGGATCGTCATCCCGGCGAATGCCGGGACCCAACTTCAAGCGCGCGCCGGCTTGGGTCCCGGCATTCGCCGGGATGACTACCTGATAGTTGGTCGGCAGCTTGGGCAAAATTGATCGTTTCGTTTTGCAGAAGCTCATGGCCCAGGCCGCATGGCAAAAAAGACGGTCACGGCGCCAGCCGTGACCGCCACACTCACTCACGAACCCCGCGTTCGCCAGGGCGGTCAGGGGGCCTGGATCGCCCACTGCTGATTGTTGCCGCCCGTCCAGGCCCACTGATGGACGTTTGCGCCATCAGCCGTGGAGACGCCCGCGACATCGAGTGCGGAGCCGGTGCTGCTGGCGGGTGACAGCCGGTAGAAGCCGCCGCTGGTCGCCGAGACTATCCAGCGCTGATTATTGGCGCCGGTATAGGTGCGAATGTCCACGTTGGTTCCATTCGCAGTCGAGGTACCCGCTACCTCCAAAGCCTTTCCGCTTTGGACGCCGGTGATCCGGTAGGTGTTGTTGCCGAGGTGAGTGAACGTCCAGCGTTGGTTGTTGCCGCCGCCATACGTCCACTGCACGACGTTGGCACCGTCGGCGGTATTGCCGCCGCTCGCGTCGAGCGCCTTGCTGCTGTGTCGGGCAATCACCTTATACGTGCCGTTCGCGATGATCTGGCCGGGATCGGCGCCTCGCTTGATCGCGTCGATGGCGCCCCAATCGACGACCGCGCCGTTGGAGCGGTTGAACAACGCGAATTCGGCCACGCCGTTGTCCCAGTAGAAGGTCTTCAAGCCATTCACACGGGCCGCGCGATTGATGTATTCCAAATAATACTCGCGCGACGGCCGGCTCATGCCCGAGCGAAACGCCACTCCGTATTCGCCGATGACGACCGGAATGCCGTTGTTGACCCACTTGGACCGAACCTGGGCGAAGAGACTGTCGACATAGCTCTCCTGGGCCCAGGAGCAGGCGCTCTGCGGCGGATACGGCGAGCCCCAGTACAAACAGCTCCCGGCCGGATCCAGCGTGTAGGTATACGGATCGTAGAAATGGACCTCGACCATGAGCCGGTTGGCGATCGAGTCCGACGGCATGTTCAAGAAGTTGATGCCGTGCTGCATGTTGGTGTTGTACGTCTGCACGATTAGCGTGCGCGACGCATTGTTGCCGCCGGTGGCACGCACGGCATCCACGAAGGTCTGGTTGTACGACTGTTGAACGGTGTAGATCTCGGTGGTCGCCGTATCATTAAAAAAAAAAAGGGGGGGGGGGGGG
>CAMLGZ010000003.1 GCA_946479745.1 uncultured Pseudoxanthomonas sp.
GGAACGGCGAGATGAAGCTGACCAGCACGATCAGGCCGGCGTCGGTCATGAGCTTGGCGACTTCGGCTACCCGCCGGATGTTCTCGACACGATCTTCGTCGGTGAAGCCGAGATCGCGATTCAGGCCATGGCGCACGTTGTCGCCGTCCAGCAGGAAGGTGTGATAACCCAAGGCATGCAGCCGCTTGTCCACCAGGTTGGCGATGGTGGACTTGCCCGCGCCGGACAGACCGGTGAACCACAGCACGCGCGGCGATTGTCCCTTGATCCGCGCGCGCGCGGCCTTGTCCACATCCAGGTGCTGCCAGTGCACGTTGCCGGCGCGGCGCAGAGCGAAATCCAGCGTGCCGGCGGCCACGGTGTTGTTGCTATGGCGATCGATCAGGATGAAGCCGCCCAGCGTGCGGTTTTCGGCGTACGGCGCGAAGGCGATCGGTTCGTCCAGACTCAGGTTGACGTAGGCGACTTCGTTCAACTCCAGGCGCTTGGCTGCCAGGTGTTCCTGAGTGTTGACGTCGATACGGTGCTTGATCTCGCTGACCGTCGCCGCGACGGTGCGTGCGCCGATCTTCAACCAGTACGGACGGCCCGGCAGCAAGGCGGCATCGTCCATCCACAACAGGTGCGCGGCGAACTGGTCGGCGACTTGCGGCGGATCGCCGGCTGCGGCGATCACGTCCCCGCGGCTGATGTCGATCTCGTCGGCCAGCGTCAATGTCACCGCCTGCCCGGCGCGCGCGCTTGCGGTTTCGCGGTCGCTCACGAAAATCTTCGCCACCCGCGAACGGCGGCCCGAAGGCAGCGCCACTACTTCATCGCCGCTGTTGACGACGCCCGCGGCGACGGTGCCGGCGAAGCCGCGGAAGTTCTGGTTCGGGCGGCTGACGAACTGCACCGGCAGGCGCAGGCCTCCGCGCGCATCAAGGGCAGGGATTTCGATGGTTTCCAGATGCTCGAGCAGGCTCGGTCCCTGGTACCACGGCATCGCGTCGGAATGCGTGGACAGGTTGTCGCCGTTCAAGGCCGACAGCGGGATGGAAGCGATCCGCTCGATACCCAATTGCTCCGCCAGACTCCGGTAGTCGGCGACGATTTCGTCGAACACGGCCTGGTCGTAATCCACCAGGTCCATTTTGTTGACGGCCAGCACCACGTGGCGGATGCCCAATAGCGAGACGATGTAGCTGTGGCGCCGGGTCTGGGTCAGCACGCCCTTGCGCGCGTCCACCAGCACCACCGCCAGATCGGCGGTGGAGGCGCCGGTGGCCATGTTGCGGGTGTACTGCTCGTGGCCGGGGCAATCGGCGACGATGAACTTGCGGCGCTCGGTATCGAAATAGCGGTAGGCCACATCGATGGTGATGCCCTGTTCGCGTTCGGCGGCCAGGCCATCGAGCAGCAGTGCGTAGTCGATGTTCTCGCCCTGGGTTCCATGGCGCTTGCTGTCGGCGCTGAGCGCAGCCAGCTGATCGTCGAACAGGCGCTTGCTGTCATAGAGCAGACGTCCGATCAATGTGCTCTTGCCGTCATCCACGCTGCCGCAGGTGATGAAACGCAGCAGCGGCTTTTCTTCGTGCTGTTTGAGGTAGGAGGCAATATTAGACATGCGGCCATTCCTGTAGGAGCGGGCCCTGCCCGCGACGCTTTCGCGTCATGTCATCAAGAGCGTCGCGGGCAGGGCCCGCTCCTACAAAAGCGAGCATCATCAGAAATACCCCTCCAGCTTTTTCTTCTCCATCGATGCGGTAGGGTCCTGGTCGATGACGCGGCCCTGCCGTTCGGAGCTGGTGGTCACCAGCATCTCGGCGATGATCGCCTCCAGCGTATCGGCCTCGGACTCGATCGCCCCGGTCAGCGGGTAGCAACCCAGCGTACGGAAACGTACTTTCTTCAGTTGCGGGGTTTCGCCGTCGCGCAGCGGCAGACGTTCGTCGTCCACCAGGATCAGCGCACCGTCGCGTTCCACCACCGGACGCTCGGCGGCGAAATAGAGCGGCACCACCGGAATGCTTTCGCGATAGATGTACAGCCAGATATCCAGCTCGGTCCAGTTGGACAGCGGGAACGCGCGCACGCTCTCGCCCTTGTCGATGCGCGCGTTGTAGACATCCCACAACTCCGGACGCTGCCGCTTGGGGTCCCAGCGGTGCTTGTCGTTGCGGAAGGAGAACACGCGCTCCTTGGCCCGCGATTTTTCCTCGTCGCGGCGCGCACCACCGATGGCCGCGTCGAAACCGTACTGGTCCAGCGCTTGCTTCAGGCCCTGGGTCTTCATCACGTCGGTATGCACCGTGGCGCCGTGGCTGATGGGGCCCATGTCCTGGGCGATGCCGTCGGGGTTGATGTGCACGCGCAATTCGGTGCCGGTCTCGGCCACGCGGCGGTCGCGGAAAGCGATCATCTCGCGGAACTTCCAGCGCGTGTCCACGTGCAGCAGCGGGATCGGCGGCGGCGCGGGGGCGAAGGCCTTCAACAACAGGTGCAGCAGCACCGAGCTGTCCTTGCCCACCGAGTACAGCAGCACCGGGTTGCGGAATTCGGCTGCGACTTCCCTGAGGATATGGATGCTCTCCGCTTCCAGGCGGTCGAGGTGGGACAGGGAAGGAACGGAACTCATCAAGGATTTCGCGGACGCAAGGGAGGCGGGAACCGGTACGGCAGATTATCAGCTGGCCCCGAAAGGCCGGCAGGTTCCCCGGCAGGCTGGCGAGTATTCAGCCTTTGGGACCTGGTCCAGAAATAAGCGCAGGGCATAACCCCATAACCAGATGTCGTTTCTGAATGGGTTAACGCTTCTCTAGCATCGGTCATCCTAACCGCACTCTCCGCGAGTCAAAGCATGACCGCTGCACCGCCCGCGTTGGCCCCCAGTCCTTTGCCCGAGGAGCGCAAAGCGTTGCTGGCGCGCGTGGTGGAAGGGCTCGACGGCCCCAGCCTGTGGTGGTTGTCCGGCTATGCCGCAGGCTTGGCCCAAGGCAATCCGGCGCCGCATTTGGCCGTGCTTCCTGGCGGCGCAGCGCAGGCCAGCCAGCGCCTGACCATCGTCTACGGCAGCCAGACCGGCAACGCCCGCCGCGTGGCCGAAGCCCTGGCAGGCGAAGCCGAAGCCGCCGGCCTCAACGTGCGCCTGCTGCGCGCCGACGCCTACCCGCAGCGCGAACTGGCCAACGAACGCCTGCTCTACGTGGTCATCAGCACCCAGGGCGAAGGCGACCCGCCGGACGACGCCATCGGCCTGGTGGAATTCATCGCCGGCAAGCGCGCGCCGAAATTGCCCGAACTGAAATACGCCGTGCTCGGCCTGGGCGATTCCAGTTACGCCGATTTCTGCGGCATCGGCCGCCGTCTGGACGCGCGCCTGGCCGAACTGGGCGCCAGCCGCCTGTTCCCCGCTGGCGAAGCCGACCTGGACATAGACACTATCGCCCTGCCCTGGCGCGAACAGGCTATGGGCCACGCCAAGACCTTGCTGAAGACCACGACCGCGCCTTCGGCCACCATTACTCCGCTGCGTCCGGCGCCCAGCGCACCTGCCTGGACCCACGACAAGCCCTTCGCCGCAGAGCTGCTGCTCAACCAGCGCATCAGCGGGCGCGACTTCAAGGGCGTGCGCTATCTGCAGCATGGCGGTGTCGGCAAGGACGTGCGTCATATCGAACTGTCGCTGCAAGGCTCGGGCCTGCACTACGAACCCGGCGATGCGCTGGGCGTCCGTCACCGCAATCCGTCGCTGCTGGTGGATGGCGTGCTGCAGGCCCTGGAGCTGGAGGGCGATGCGCCCGTGCAGGACAAGGAAGAATCGCTGCCGCTGCGCGAATGGTTGGCGGCGCGCCGTGAACTGACCAAGCTCAGCCGTCCGTTCCTGGCCAGCCACGCCGCGCAGTCGCGTTCGGAAGAACTCAACGACCTGCTCGCCCCCGCGCGCAACGCCGACTTCGCCGCCCTGCTCAACACCCATCAGCTGGCCGATGTGCTGCGCCGCTGGCCCGCGCATTGGGAGCCGCAGGAACTGATCGCCGCGTTGCGTCCGCTGACCCCGCGCCTGTATTCCATCGCTTCCAGCCGCAAGCGCGTGGGCGAGGAAGTGCACCTCACCGTCGACGTGCTGGATTACCAGGCCTTCGGCCACGCGCATGTCGGTGCGGCGAGCGGTTTCCTCTCATCGTTGGGCGAAGGCGATCACGCGCCGGTCTATATCGAGGCCAACGAGCGTTTCCGCGTTCCCGTCGACGCCAGCCGCGACCTCATCATGGTCGGGCCCGGCACCGGCGTGGCGCCGTTCCGCGGTTTCGTACAGGAACGGGCGGAAACCGGAGCCAGCGGCCGCAACTGGCTGCTGTTCGGCGCGCGCCATTTCAATACTGATTTCCTCTACCAGACCGAGTGGCAGGACGCGTTGCGCACCGGCGAACTGCATCGATTGGACGTGGCGTTCTCCCGCGACCAGGCCGAAAAAATCTACGTGCAGCAGCGACTGCGCGAACGCGGCCGCGAAGTCTACGACTGGCTGCAGAACGGCGCGCACTTCTACGTCTGCGGCGCCATTGCCATGGGCAAGGATGTGCATGCGGCACTGCTGCAGATCGTTTCCGCACAGGCGGGCGTCGATGCCGACGGCGCTGCCGAATACCTCACCAAACTTCAAGCGGAGGGCCGCTACAGCCGCGATGTCTATTGATCCGTAGGAGCGCCCCATGGGCGCGAGCTTTTTCCCTGGCACCGATCAAGAGCTCGCGCCCATGGGGCGCTCCTACGACAGCATCGGCTACACGCACACCATGACCACCCACTCCGTCGAAGACATCAAATCCGAAAGCAAACGCCTGCGCGGCGCCTTGCTGGATAGCCTTGCCGATCCGCTGACCGGTGCGCTGCGCGAGGACGACACCACCGTCATCAAATACCACGGCAGCTACCAGCAGGACGACCGCGACCTGCGCGACGAGCGCCGCCGGCAGAAGCTCGAACCTGCCTATCAGTTCATGATCCGCACGCGCACGCCGGGCGGCGTGGTCACGCCGCAGCAATGGCTGAAGCTGGACGCCATCGCCACGCGCTACTCCAACCATTCGCTGCGCATCACCACCCGCCAGGCCTTCCAGTTCCACGGCGTGATCAAGCGCGAACTGAAAGCGACCATGCAGGCGATCAACGCGACGCTGATCGATACGCTGGCCGCCTGCGGCGACGTCAACCGCAACGTGATGGTCGCGGCCAATCCGCTGGAGTCCAGCGCGCATGCCGAAGTGCAGGACTGGGCGGCGAAACTGTCGAAGCACTTCCTGCCCAACTCCCGCGCCTATTACGAGATCTGGCTGGACGAAGAGCTGGTAGCCGGCAGCGGCGAGGAAGAAGAGCCGATCTACGGCAGCACCTATCTGCCACGCAAGTTCAAGGTCGCCTTCGCGGTCCCGCCGGTCAACGACGTGGACGTGTTCGCTAACGATCTGGGCTTTATCGCGGTGATCGAGGATGGAGCGCTGGCAGGCTTCAACGTCAGCATCGGCGGCGGCATGGGCGCCACCCATGGCGATGCGGAAACCTATCCGCGCGTGGCCAACGTGGTCGGTTTCGTCACTCCGGACCAGGTGATCGCGATAGCCACTGCCGTGGTCACCACCCAGCGCGACCGGGGCAACCGGGTAGTGCGCAAGCGCGCGCGCTTCAAGTACACCATCGACGACCACGGGCTGGACGCCATCGTCGCCGAGATCGAAAGCCGTGCCGGATTCGCGCTGGCCCCGGCGCGCGCTTTCCGTTTCGATCACAGCGGCGACCGCTACGGCTGGGTGCAGGGCGAAGACAGCCGCTGGCACCTTACGCTGAATCTTTCCGCTGGCCGCATCGCCGACCGCCCCGGCGCGCCGCATCTGACCGGCCTGCGCGAGATCGCCAACGTGCATCGTGGCGAGTTCCGGATGACGCCCAACCAGAACCTGGTCATCGCCGGCGTGCCCGACAGCGAGCGCAAACGCGTCGATGCGCTGGTGCATTCCCACGCACTGGATGCGGGCCTGCGTAACGGCACGGCGCTCGCCCGCGCCGCGCTGGCCTGCGTGGCCCTGCCCACCTGCGGACTGGCGATGGCCGAAGCCGAGCGCTACCTGCCCGACTTCACCGGAAAGCTTGAGCCATTGCTGGACAAACACGGCCTGCGCGACGCGCCGATCCTGCTGCGCATCTCCGGTTGCCCGAACGGTTGCTCACGCCCGTACCTGGGCGAGATCGCGCTGGTAGGCAAAGCGCCCGGCCGCTACAACCTGATGCTGGGCGCCGACCACCGCGGCCAGCGCCTCAACACGCTGTACCGCGAAAACATCGCGGAAGGCGAAATTCTGGATGCTCTGGATCCGTTGTTCGCGCGCTATGCCGGCGAACGCGAAACGGACGAAGGCTTCGGCGATTTCCTGCACCGCAGCGGCGTGGTCGCCCTGCCCCCCTACCCCACACACCGACAGATTCCGCTGGAGTTGCACGCATGAGTGCCCTGAACATCGACATCGCCGCCAACGAACCCGAGTCGTTGGAAGAACTCAACGCATCGCTGGAAGCGCGCACCGCCGAACAACGCGTGGAATGGGCGTTGGAAAACGGGCCGGCCAACGCGGCTCTGTCTTCGAGCTTCGGCGCGCAGGCTTCGGTGATGCTGCACATGCTCAGCCAGCAGAAGCCCGATATTCCGGTGATCCTGATCGATACCGGCTACCTGTTCCCCGAGACCTACCGTTTCGCCGACGAATTGCAGGAACGCCTGAAGCTCAACCTGCAAGTGTTCCGCCCGCTGGTCAGCCGCGCCTGGATGGAAGCGCGCCATGGCCGCCTGTGGGAACAGGGCGTGGTCGGCATCGACCAGTACAACGGCCTGCGCAAGGTGGAGCCGATGAAGCGCGCATTGAAGGAACTGGACGTGGGCACCTGGTTCACCGGCCTGCGCCGCAGCCAATCCAGCAGCCGCAGCCAGACCCCCGTGCTGCAGCAACGCGAGGGGCGCCTGAAAGTGAATCCCATCGTCGACTGGACCGACCGCGACATCTGGGTCTACATGAAGAAACACGAGCTGCCCTACCATCCGCTGTGGGACGAAGGCTACGTGTCGATCGGCGATTTCCACACCACTTCGCGCTGGGAGCCGGGAATGAGCGCGGAAGACACGCGCTATTTCGGTTTGAAGCGCGAGTGCGGGATTCACGTAGAGGTGTAGGTCGGGGCCACGCCCCCGACGCACGGATCAACTGATTCCTAAAGATCGCCCCGAGCCCACCTCTCCCCTTGTGGGAGAGGTCGACGCGCTTCGCGCGGCGGGAGAGGGGTGAGCGGAGTCGCATAACTTCACTGATTGTCCACCTTCCACATCCTTGAAGCCGGCTGCTGCAGCGTTCTCGACACCCGATCGACTTCTATTCCGCTCCATCACTCATCCGCCCTACGGGCACTCCGCATCAAGTACAGAGCAGAAGGGAGCATCGAAGCTCACGATATCCAAGTAGGTCGGGGCTACGCCCCCGACGACGGATCAACTGATTCCTAATGCTCGCGCCGAAGCCCACCTCTCCCCTTGTGGGAGAGGTCGACGCGCTTCGCGCGGCGGGAGAGGGGTGAGCGGAGTCGCATGATTTACGCCGATTGACACTTTCCACATTCTTGAAGCCAGATGTTGCAACATTTTGGCGCCTGATAGGCCCCTACTCCACTCTACCCCTCATCCGCCCTACGGGCACCCCGTATCAAGTACGGGGCAGGCTCTTCTCCCACAAGGGGAGAAGGGGATAAATCCACCACCTCTCTCTTTGGTATCCGACCTACCTGCACCTTCACGATACGTAGGCGACAATAGCGGCACTGTCCGCCGGATCCACTTTGCCTTCGTGAGAAAGGAACGTCTCCTCCCCCTCATCGTCGCGACCGCATTGTTCATCGAGAACATGGATTCCACCGCGATCACGACCTCATTGCCGATGATCGCGGAAGACTTGGGCGTGGAGCCGGTGGCTCTGAAGCTGGCCCTCACCACTTACATGCTGGCGCTGGCGGTGTTCATTCCCATCAGCGGCTGGGTGGCCGACCGCTTCGGCGCCAAACCCACTTTCATGGCGGCCATCGGCGTGTTTCTGTTGGGTTCGGTCGGCTGCGCCGCCTCCGATTCGCTGGGTGCGCTGGTGGCCGCGCGATTCCTGCAAGGCATGGGCGGGGCGATGATGGTGCCGGTGGGGCGTCTGGTGCTGTTGCGCACCGTGCCCAAGGCGCAGCTCGTGCAGGCGCTCAGCTGGCTGACCATTCCCGCCCTGCTGGGGCCGATGCTGGGGCCGCCGCTTGGCGGTCTGATCACCACTTACAGCAATTGGCGCCTGATCTTCCTGATCAACCTGCCGATGGGTTTGCTGGGCATCTACCTGGCTTGGCGGCATATCCCGATGCTGCGCGGCGGCGCGCGTCCGCTGGACTGGCGCGGATTCGCACTGTCGGCCACCGGCCTGGCATTGACCATATTCGGGTTCGCCAGCATGGGCCGGCACTTGGTCAGCACGCCGGTCGCCGCCGCCTGCCTGTTTACCGGTGTGGGATTGCTTGGGGTCTACGTGATGCATTCGCGACGTCACCCGCATCCGCTGATCGACCTGGGACTGATGAAGTTGCCGACCTTCCGTATCGGCGTGCTGGGCGGTTCGCTGTTCCGCATCGGTATCGGCGCTACGCCCTTCCTGCTGCCGCTGATGCTGCAGCTGGGCTTCGGCCTCAATCCGCTGCAGTCGGGATTGATCACCTTCACCTCGGCGGCCGGCGCGATGTTCATGAAGACGCTGGCCGGGCGCATCCTGCATCGCTGGGGGTTCCGCAAGGTGATGATCACCAACGCGATGATCGCTTCATTATTGCTTTGCTGTTTCGGCCTGTTCCGTGCGGAAACGCCTTACCCGCTGATCATCGGCGTGCTGCTGGTCAGCGGCTGCTTCCGCTCGCTGCAGTTCACCAGCCTCAACGCCATCGTCTATGCCGAGGTGGAACCGGCGCGCATGGCCCAGGCCAGTGGTCTTGCGGCAGTGGCCCAACAGGTGTCGCTGGCCATGGGCATCACCATCGGCGGTTATGCGCTGAGCATGACCAGCGTTGCCACCGGCGAACCGATGACGGCGGTGATCAATTTCAGCTTCGCCTTCCTCACCGTGGGACTGATCTCGGCCAGCTCGGTCTGGATGATGCTGCGGCTGGCGCCCGATGCCGGCGCGGAAATGTCGGGCAAGGCCGAACCCGGCAAGGAAGTGACCGAGCCCAAGCCGGAGCAGCGGCCCGGCAATTGAGTTGCGTGCCTGGGATTGACCGTCGGAAGGTTAGGCCCAACAATGTGACTACAATTGTAGTCAAACTGGATTACCATGAAAAAACGTTTCGTCCTCCTGTTTTTCCTTTTGACTGCGTGGACGACCGGCAAGGCAGCCGAACCCACGGGCCAATGGCTGGTCACCACCGATTTGTGGGGCAATGCTACCTACCAATTGCTGGAGCTTCCCGATGGCGAAGGTCCGTTGACCGGTGTCTTCGATGGCGATCCGTTGAAAGGAAGCCGCCGGGGCCAGGCCCTGGAGTTCGTGGTAACCGGTAGCGACGCCGCCGTTTACCGCTTCAGCGGGACCCAAACGCAAGAGCGGATCTCCGGCATCGCCGACTACCCCGACACCAACAACAAGGATCAGCGGGCGACGCACGCCTTTACCGCAAGACGCCTTCCGCAGCGGGCGAACAGCGCGCCGCAACGGCACGAGTTCGTTCCCACCAGTTACTCGAACGAGTTCTCTCCCCATCGTGAGCCGGTACTGACCATTTGGCCGGGAGATACCGTGCATACCACCACCCTGGATTCCGGCGGCGTGGACCAACATGGCAAGACCCAGGCGCTTTTCGGCAATCCGCAGACGGGCCCGTTCTATGTGATGGGTGCCGGTCCAGGCGACGTGCTGGCTATCCGCATCAAACGGCTGCGCTTGAATCGCGACTATGCCGATAGCCTGGACAGCGTGGTCGGCCGTGCGCTTTCGCCCGCGCTTGCCGCAAAGGCGACGGAGCTGGGCAAACCAGTGCGCTGGAAACTGGACCTCGAACACGGAGTAGCGCGCCCGGAATTCCCCTCGCCGCAGCTGCGGGATTTGTCGGTGCCGCTGCGTCCGATGCTGGGTGGTTTGGCGGTAGCGCCGGGATTCGGTTCTGCACCGATTTCGACCGGAGACACCGGACGATTCGGCGGCAACATGGATTTCAACGAGGTCCGCGAAGGCGCTACGGTCTACTTGCCGGTATCGCAACCTGGCGCGTTGCTGTATCTGGGCGATGCGCACGCATTGCAGGGCGATGGAGAGACATCGCAGTACGGGCTGGAAACGTCGATGGACGTGGAATTCAGCGTGGAGGTGCTGCGCAGCAAAAGCATCGCCGCGCCGCGCGTGGAATCGGATACGCAGATCATGGTGCTGGGCCAGGCCGGTTCGCTGGACGATGCGCTGCGCGCCGCGACTTCGGGCATGGTGCAATGGCTGCAGCAGGATTACGGCCTCACCGTTTCCGAATGCGCGCAGGTGATGGGCAGCTCGGTGCATTACGTGGTGGCCAACCTGGCCGGGCGAAGCGTTGGTCTGGCGGCCAAGCTGGACAAATCCGTGCTGCGGACGCTTACGCCGAAGTCTCCGTAACCGGGAGGGTGTCGGAAGTTGCCGAAAGGCGGGTTAAAACCCGCCCTACGCCGTTTTTTCGCAACCTTCCGGTTTGAATATCCGTTCGGTCGATGCGGGATATTTCGCCAACAGGTGCGCCGCCCGTGTCGGCCGCGCGGTGAAATCGCCGCCGCAGTTCGGACACTTTCCGTGCAGCACCGAATCGACGCACGACGCGCAGAACGTGCATTCGAAGGAACAGATCCTGGCCTCGGTGGAATCGGGAGGCAGATCCGCATTGCAGCATTCGCAGTTGGGGCGTAGTTGAAGCATGGCTATTCTCCGCAAGGTCATGTCGGTCGGGGCGAACCCCGATCCGTCCGCTGGAACAGCACGAACCACCGGCGAACTGGAATCTACCCTGCGATGCCTCCAAACACGAGCGGGAGCATTAATGCTTCATGCCAAAAAAGTGAAGCCCCATGCGAGCGGGGCTTCGGTGGTACTCATGCGGGAACTCGCAAACTCACTCAAAAATATTTCCTTATTTCACTTTTCATGACGACAATGAGCATTCAGAAACAACAATCTGGCAACGCTTGGCTTTGCTCGAACAAGCCGCTAAAGCTTTCTGTTCCGCCTCATTTGGGGTCAAGCCATTACGTGTAATGAAACTACCGACACGCCATGCTGCAGCGACACACTGGTTACTGTAAGTGGAAACGATCTTACAACCCTGTTCTCCGCAATTTCGTAATGCGAAATTCTCGCTTGCCTTCTTGCTTGCTTGTTTGCTTGCTGTACCCACTGCACCCGAAGCGCTTGCTGCCACCGCCCCCCAGCTATCCGGCAGTTGTCTATAAACCACCGCACCGCCACCAGAATTATTGCCTCTCCGATCCCATTGGCTACCTGTCATAGGAATAGAGCCCGCAGGATGATTTGGATATGAGCCATCAAAATAAACACAGTTACCAGATCCATCATTTTGCCCACTGCCGGGGCAGTCATACGCCCACGCTGCAGAACCCCACATCAATGTGATGGCGGCCAATCCAACTTTAAGCAAACCTTTCAAACCAACCTCCTTTCGTGGGGTGCTGCGCTTTGTGCACCGATGACTGCCGGACCAACGGCTGCGACAGCCTTCTTTATTCTGGCAACGAGCATTCTGAAATTACAATTTGACAATTTCGGGCATGAGAGGAACACGAAGCAAGTGCTTTTTGCTCAGCCGTCCTAGGACTTACCGAATATCCCCCTACCCTATAGCCTTTACCATTGCTTTGTATTCCAAAGCTATATGCCGCACATTGATTAGCATAAGTCGAAACAATTTTGCACCCATTTTCGCCGCAATCATTTAATGCTGCTTGTTCGCTTTCCTTCTTGCTTGCTTGCTTGTATAACCGAAAGTACCCGTTACATCATTCCACGCCACCGCCCCATAACTGCTCCGAAGCGCAGGCTGCGAATTGCCACCAGAATTATTGCCTTTCGAGCCGGCATTCGATGTTCCATAGTCCTCTGAGTGAGAGCCATAAGAGTGCGGACCATACGCACTGTTTTGGCAAATGCCCTGAGCATCCACATAACCGCCGCCCGCGCAGCTTTGCGCCCACGCAGCAGAACCCCACAACAATGGGATGGCGGCCAATCCAACTTTAAGCAAACCTTTCAAACCAACCTCCTTTTATGGGTGCCGACTGCCTTGGCGTACTTGCTGAAAAGCGGCAAGTACAATCGGCGCCAGCCAGCTCACGAATCGCGTACGCCGAGAAAACCCTATGGTTTTACTTAGTTGAACCAATAATGCTCGCGCTTACAATCTCAAAAAATTGCAATTGCGCCCGTTCCCACTAATAAGAGACCGCGCACATTAAAAATTAAGCGACCGCTCAGCTGGTGATCGTCTGCGTCAACGATTCCCGGGTCGGCGGCACTCGCCAGTCCGCTGCCTGGTTGGACCAGTGGCATGCCTTGCCGATACCGGTTAGTGTGCGAAAGCGGCGTGGGGACGTCAGCAAAATTCCAGGGGAAACCGATCCATGACGCGCATCGCAACCGTTGTTCTCTGTTCGCTCGCATGGCTGATGCCAGCGCATGCCTTTGCGCAAGCCGCGCAGGCAAGAACCGCCTTTACCTTCTGCACCGTCGCCGATATGTCGGGGGGCGGCATGGGCACAGCCAAGATATGGGCCTCGCCGACGCTCGAGTTCAGCTATCGGGCCGATGATGCGGGCGGCATGTCGCGCACGACGGAACTGGCGACAGAGTTCCATACGTTCGTCGGCGGTATGGGCGGTTCTGGCGACAAGAGTTGCTTTCCCGCCACCGAAAGCCGTGCCGAACTGGAAGCGATCAGGTCCCAGCAACGCAAGGACTGGACCAAGCGGATCATGCTCTGGGCCTCGAAATGGCAGGAAGTCGCGTGGACGCCCAAGCCCTGGAATCCGAATGCGGTGGTGGCGAAAGCCACCTTCTCCAATAAATATTTCTATTGCTATGTCACCGATGTCGAGCCGGACGTACGCAAGACGGTAGCCAGCCTGGTCTTCGAGAAACCGGTGCGCGGCGATGATCCCATGGCCGTCTACAACCAGACAGACGCCTACACTGACGAATTCAAACGCACTGCCCTGCCCGGCCATGGCGTGTCGGATCAGGGAACGATGTGCGTGTTCAAGGACACGCTGGCCGAAGCGGAAAAGAGCCGCAAGGAATATCGCAGGCTGTTCAGCGGCTTCAATCTGCGCTTTGTGGATCTGGCGTGGATTCCTTCCGGGACGGGATCACCGCAGCCCGCGACGCCGATCGTTGCCGCGACAGCGGTGGCGGCGGACACAACGCCTGCAGCTCAAGGCAGGCTTGGTGTGGCGATAGACACGGTCACCGACACGTTGGCGCTGGCACTGGGCCTGCAACCCGCACGGGGAGCGATGGTGGTGCAGGTGATCCCAGGTAGCGCAGCGGAAAAATCAGGCTTGAAGCCCTTGGATGTGGTGCTGGAGGTCGCAGGTCAATCGGTGGAGAAGGCGGCCGATTTGCCCGTTATCGTCGCGCGCCTGCGTCCCGGCTTCAAAGCCCCGCTGCAGGTGTGGCGCGAGCGCAAGATGCTGGAGTTGTCGGTGGAAATCGGATCGGCGGTCGCCACATCCGTTCCGTTGGCGGCACCGGCTGCGCAATCCGCTTCGACCGCCGCCGCAAAGCCGGCGGCATCCGTCGAACCCATGCACTGCTTCGCGGCGGTCAACACGAGGCGCCAGGCCTGGTATTCGCCGATCTGGGCCGAAACCCGTCCCGACGACATGAACACGCTGATCGCTGCGGCGCGCGACCAATTCCTGGCGCATGTACGCAGCATTGCGCCGGACCTGCCGGCCGATGCCGTCACCGACAGCAGTTGCCTTCCAATCAATAGCCGCAGCCACGGCTATGGTTGCTCGACCACGGCAGGCAAGAATCTGTACGCACGCGTCAGCTGCATCGCCGATGGCAACCTGTTGGGTATGGCATGGGTTGGCGAACGCAAGGCATGGCCGAAGTTGCAGGACGTGGAGTGGAAGCCGTCGCCTTGAAGAACGCCAGACGGATCACGCAGCTCAGCTGGTAATCGTCTGCGTCAACGATTCCCACGTCGGCGGCACCGGCCAGTCTGCTACTTGATTGCCGTCCAGCACAGAGCATTCAGCGGAAAAATGATGCGCAGAACGTGCATTCGAAGGAACAGCTCCGCGCCGCGGTGGAATCGGGAGGCAGATCCGCATTGCAGCATTCGCAATTGGGACGTGGGGTTGAAGCATGGCTATCCTACAGCGCCGTATCGCTCAAGCCGAGAATCTGTGCCCGCATCCGGATTAATCTTCTCCGATGCCAAAGCCAGGCACAGAGCCAAGAGCATTTGCGAAGAGCCGCAAATACGGCTCTTCGCTCCGCCAAGAAACAATCAGCGATTAGGCTTCCTTCACCTCTCCTACCGTGACCGTTCCTCCACAGCCATAGAGACACGATCCACCCGAGCCATAAACACGGCCGCCTGACCAATAATACGAACCTGAGCCACCACCACTGGATCCAGAAGGACTGCTTCCCGATCTAGGAGCCGTTTCCTTCATCAGCTTGTCGCATGGCTTATCCTCGGTAACGATGGTTGCAGAGTTAGCGATCTTGTACGACACCGGGCCCAGATAGTTATTCGACTTCCACTCAGCCTCGCCGAGCACTTCGATAGCTTTTTCATCTAGGTTCTTCAATGCCGCTGCCCGGGCTGGATTGTTATACCCCTGGGCACCAGCTACAGCGATATCCCATGCGGATACATCAATAATGCCAAGGTGAGGCATTGCTTTCATCGCACATGCGATAGCAAGTCCGCTGATCACCAAAGATCCGCCAGCCAGTACGATTCTGGATTTTTTATTCACAACCACTCCTTAGTTGGTATACATGCCCTTAGTGCTTTACCCGCCGATTGGGCGTGGATCAACGGGTGACGAGCTTGGCCCACGAATCTTTCGCTGAAGCTCGTACAGGCTGTTATAGATATCCATCGCCTCCTGATCTCCCTGCATGCGTTCGGAATTTGTTAGAGGAACGTCGAACATCAGATCGCGAGCAGCCGCAACCCTAAGATTTCCGCGCATTTCCGAAACTCGGCTAACGGCATAGGCTGTTTGCCGGTCGCCTCCTCTGGTGCTGGCCAGATAAGAAGCCAGCATATCGAGTGCGAAGCCTGACCCTTTTGCACCTTCCGTCAATAGATCAGTTACCGCAGCGTCATCACCGGCCATCAAACGCCGATGATCAAGTATCGTCTTCGCGCCCCTATCGCCCTGCTCTGCAGCTTCTCGTAGCTGCAGGTCAGAGGCCTGCGTGTAGGCAGCCCATTGCTTCGCATTTGGGTACCCGTTCCTATCAAGCCATGACTGCTCAGCTTTGCTTGTAGCCATGAATGGATCGTCATCCAGCGGCAAGCCGTCGCGACTCTGAGGCAGATCAGGGAATGGATGATGTCCGCTTGGCCGCACAGATTCTGGCTTGGCTTGAGCCTTAGCCTGCTCAATGCGCTTTGCAAGATCATCCGTTCTTTGCGCAACGTGGCCGGGGTCCTGCTGCGTTAAAGCAGACTCGGAGGGTTGGAGCCATAGCCACACCGAATATCCCACCGGCAACAATAAGGTGGCAAACACGAATGGCGCTAGCGCGCCTGCAGGACGTGTTCGCCGTGCGAACCACATGACCAATGCGAACGCACCAATCACTGTAAACGTAATGCCAATCCATAGCCAAGGCACGAATTGGCGGCAGATATCGGAATTCTGAGTGGCGCACTGAAGCGCTACCTGCTGAATAAGCGCGTTGGTGTGGAATAGGGCCAAGATAGCGAACGAAATCGCCAATCCAGCCGTACATGCCAGAAGAACGCTGGTTCGTTTTGCAATTTCCATTGCTGTTTCCTCCTACCAACGTGAATGAGCCGCGTCACTTCATTAACAATCCCAGTTGAACCGATAATGATTGCCTCTGCAAGCCAAAATCTGCGCCCCTCATTTCTATAATCGCGCCTCGCACCCATCAATGAGAGATCACTTGCATTAAAGATCAGGGATCAATCAGCTGGTAATCGTCTGCGTCAACGATTCCCACGTCGGCGGCACCGGCCAGTCCGCCGCCTGATTGCCATCCAGCACGCGACGCAGATCGCGCCGATCGACTTGCGGCGCCAGCACGTGCACCAGTTCCAGCGCGTAGTCGCGCAGCACGCGCTCGCGCGGCAGCACCGCCCAGGCGATGCATTCGTTGATGGCCGACGGCGCGGCCCAGGCGCGCAAATCGGTATCGGCGGAAGTCACCGCCATTTCCGCCAGCAGGCCCACGCCCATGCCGGCGCGCACGTAAGTCTTGATGAGGTCGGCATCCAGCGCAGTCAGCGCGATGCTGGGTTGCAGGCCGACGCTGGCGAAAGCGCGTTGCAGCGACGACTCCGGCCGCGTCGAGGATTCGTAGCTGATCAGCGGCTGGGTGGCCAGGTCGGCCATGCTGGGAACGGCATCGCCCTTATCCAGCGCATGGCCGCGCGGCACCAGCACCAGCCGCCGCCAACGGTACAACGGCACGGCGATGCCGGCCTGCGGCTCATCGCCGGCGGTGCTGATGATGGCGATGTCCGCATCGCCTTCGCTCAGCAGATCCAGCGCGGCGCTTTCGCCGGCCTGCTGCAGGTGCACGCTGACCTGCGGGTAGGCGCGCTTGATCAGGCCGATGGCCGGCGGCAGCACGAAGCGCGCCTGGGTGTGGGTGGTGGCCAGGATCAGCTGGCCCTGGCTTTCGCGGCGCTGGTTGGCCGAATAGGTGCGGATGTTGTTGGCTTCGGCCAGTACCGCGCGTGCGCGCAGGATGACTTCGCCGCCGGCCGGCGTGACCGCTTCCAGGCTGCGGCCCTTGCGCACGAACAACAGAAAGCCCAACTCGTCCTCCAGCTGCTTGAGCTGCTTGGACAGGCCTGGCTGGGTGGCGTGCACACGCGCGGCGGCCAGGGTGATGTTGAGGTCGGCGTCGGCGATGGCCACCAGGTAGCGGAGTTGGGTCAACGTCATCGGCGGTCTCGAAGCCTGGCGGCTCCCGGGGCAAAAGGGCGGAAGAGTGAATGTAGAGGATTTCCAGCCCACATCTTATAACCGCCCGTCATATGCAGCGGGCGGCAAGTCATTTCCTGCTGCATATAACCGGGGGTTAGGGTCATCAGCCATCCTTGATGCCGCTGCCGTGACCGCTTCCCTGTTCCCCCTGTTCGCCGACCTGCGCAACCGGACCGTCCTGGTAGTAGGCGGGGGCGCGGTGGCCGAACGTAAAGTGGAAGCGTTGCTGCAGGCCGGCGCCTTGCCGCAGATGGGTTCGCTGGAGTTGAATCAGGGACTCCGCCACTTGCTAGAGGCCGGCCGCATCCGCTGGCTTGCCGGTGCGTTCCGCGAGGAATGGCTGGACGAGGCCTGGCTGGTGATCGCTGCAACCGACGACAGCGCGGTCAACCGGAAGGTCTACGACGCAGCCACTGCGCGCCGGATCCTGGCCAATGTGGTCGATGATGCGGAACTGTGCAGCTTCCATTCGCCCGCCGTGGTGCAGCGCGGTCTGCTGCAGGTGGCGATCTCCAGCGGCGGCGGCGCGCCGATGCTGGTGCGGCATGTCCGTCGCCAGCTTGAAACCCTGCTGGACGATTCACTGGGCACGCTGGCCGAATTGCTGACCCGCCAACGCGAGGCCATCCGCGCGCGCTTTCCCGATATGGGCCTGCGCCGACGTTTCTTCGACCGGCTGCTGACCGGTCCGTTGCCGCGGTTGCTGCGACAGCGGTTGGACGCCACCCAGGCCGACGCTTATCTGCGCGAGTTGCTGGAAAAAGAAAAGCCGGAGCAACCGGTCGGCTCGGTGGTGCTGGTCGGCGCAGGCCCCGGCGATCCCGGTCTGGTCACGCTGAACGCCCTGCGCGCGATGAACGAGGCTGATGTGATCCTGCACGACCGTCTGGTCAGCGCCGAAGTGCTGCGTCTGGCCCGCCGCGACGCCGTCCGCATCGAAGTGGGCAAGTCCGCCGGCGGCCACAGCATGAGCCAGGACCAGATCCACGCGCTGATGCTGGAGCATGCACAACAAGGCAAGCGCGTGGTGCGGCTGAAGGGAGGCGACCCGTTCGTGTTCGGCCGGGGCGGCGAGGAACTCGAATTCCTGCGCGCCCACGACGTTCCCTTCGAAGTGATCCCCGGCATCACCGCCGCCGTTGCCTGCGCGGCCTACGCAGGTATTCCGCTGACCCATCGCGACCACGCGCAATCGCTGCGCCTGGTCACCGCGCATTGCAAGGATTCGTCGGACACCCTGGACTGGAGCACGCTGGTCCGGGAAAAGCAGACCCTGGCGGTCTATATGGGCGTGGCGGGGCTGGAAAAGGTGCGCGAACGGCTGCTGTTGGCCGGTGCCGCCCCTCACCTGCCGTTTGCCTTGGTTGAGAACGGTTCGCGGCCGCAGCAACGGGTGGTCACCGGCACCCTGGCGTCGCTTCCGGAAAGCGCACGCCATCATCGCGTGCAATCGCCCGCGCTGCTGATCCTGGGCGAAGTGGCCGCACTCGCGGACTCGCTGCACTGGTTCGGTGCCGCGCCCGTGGGCACGCCAGGACCGCTCGCGAATTCGCAACATTCCGACAACCTGGGCGCGCCTACACTCCCGCAGGCCGCCTGACGCTTTCTTACGGAGAACCCCATGGCAATCTACGACAGTATCCTCGACACCATCGGCCGCACCCCGGTGGTCAAGCTGCACCATGTAGCGCCCAAGCACGTCACCCTCTATGCGAAGGTGGAGTCGTTCAACCCCGGCGGCTCGGTCAAGGATCGCTTGGCGCTGGCCATCGTGCTGGACGCCGAAGCCAAGGGCCTGCTCAAGCCCGGCGACACCATTGTGGAAGCGACTTCCGGCAACACCGGCGTGGCGCTGGCGATGGTCGCCGCGGCGCGCGGCTACAAGTTCGTGGCGACGATGGCGGAAACCTTCTCCATCGAACGCCGCAAGCTGATGCGCGCCTACGGCGCCAAAGTGATCCTGACCCCCGCCGCCGAACGCGGCAGCGGCATGGTGCGGCGCGCGGAAGAACTCGCCGCCAAGCACGGCTGGTTCCTGGCGCGGCAGTTCGCCAACCCCGCCAATCCCGCCTATCACCGCCAGACCACGGCGGCCGAAATCCTGCGCGATTTCGCCGGCTTGCGGCTGGACCATTTCGTCACCGGCTGGGGCACCGGCGGCACGCTGACCGGCGTGGGCGAAGTGCTGAAAGTCGCGCGCCCTGAAGTGAAGATCACTGCCGCCGAACCCGCCGTCGCCTCGCTGCTGCGCGGCAACGAATGGTCGCCGCACAAGATCCAGGGCTGGACGCCGGATTTCGTGCCGGAAGTGTTGAACCGCGAAGTCGCCGATCAGATTCTGCCCATTACGGACGTCGACGCTATCGCCACTTCGCGCCGTCTGGCTGCGGAGGAAGGCATCTTCGTCGGCATTTCCGCCGGCGCGACCGTGGCCGCGGCATTGCAGGTGGCCGAAACCGCGACTGAAGGCTCGGTGCTGCTGGCCATGTTGCCCGATACCGGCGAGCGCTATTTCTCCACGCCGTTGTTCGAAGGGGTCAACGAAGGCTCCGACGACGAGTGGCTGGCCGGGCTGCCATAGCCGTAGGGTGGGCCTTGGCCCACCATTGCCACGCACGAATCTCGCCTTGGCACGTAGCGAAATGTGGCTACAAGGCGTTTTTCGATCAGGCAGCAGTGAATAGACGGATGGCAATGGTGGGCCAAGGCCCACCCTACATTCGCGCGTACCAGAAATAACCGGCCGCGATAACGACCAATAAAGCCAAAGCCCACAACCAACCATACCGGTTGGTTTCACGACTGACCGTATGGGCGCCACGCGCCGTGCCTGCTGCATACGGAGCCGACTCTTTGGCCTGCCGAACCAGATTCATCGCCACCTTCAGGTCGCCGCGCTCCATCGCCACCAGGGCGGCTTCCGGCAATTTCATACCGTGCTTGCGGGCAATGCCTTCCAACTTGGCGCGCATCGCCTCGTCGCGCGCAGGCGTCTGCCCATCGCGATACTGCTCCACCAGATCTTTGGCTTCCTTCAAGCCGAGCCCGGTGGCGGCACGGACGATCTTGATCGCCTCGATCAACTGGCCGCGCGATAGCGCTGCCAGCGCTTCCGCCGGCAAGCCATCGAAAGATGCAGTGGCGACCGCCACAGGCGGATCGATGGGAAAGCGTTGTTTGCCGGACGCGAAAGCATCCGTCGCCTCCATCGCTCCACGCAGGTCCACGCCATGATTGGCTGCGCGCACCAGCTTGATCGCTTCGATGCGCAGTCCCTTGGCCAGGGCGGCGGCCGCTTCGGCGGGAATGCGTATTTCACGGGACATGGGCAGGCATCGACTTAAGGGTGCCGACACCATAGCGCATCGACGCCGGCCTTAGGCTTCGTACAACTCCAATGGCAGCCCATCGGGATCTGCGAAGAAGGTGAAGTGCTTGCCGGTGTATTCGTCGATGCGAACCGGTTCCACTTCGATGGACTGGTCCCGCAGATGTTCAATCGCCTGCCCGATATCGGGCACCGCGAAAGCCAGATGCCTGAGACCGCAGGCTTCCGGGCGCGAGACGCGCGGCGGTGGCGCCGGGAACGAGAACAGTTCGATCTGTACGCCGTCGGAGACGTGGAGATCGAGCTTCCATGAATCGCGTTCTTCGCGGTAGGCCTCGGCCAGAACCTTCAGGCCCAGCACTTCGGTGTAGAAGTGTTTGGAGCGCGCGTAGTCGGACGCGATGATGGCGATGTGGTGGATGCCTGAAATTTGCATGATTGTAGTTCTCAATGGAAAACGCCGGCGCAAGGCCGGCGTTCTGGTCCCTTCTCCCCGCGGGAGAAGAGCCTGCCCCGTACTTGATACGGGGTGCCCCGAAGGGGCGGACGCTGCGAAGCAAGCACCCTTGGGGTGTGAGGATACGTCGGAAGCCAGTCCGCAAAACAAACCGGAAGGGTGCAACAGGCGCGCTCCGCTTCTGTCACTGAATTGATTGTTCGCCTGCACTATTCCGCCGTACCCTCACCCCAACCCCTCTCCCGCAGGAGAGGGGCTCAAGCGCAGGTGCGGTGGCTCAGCCTTCCCACTTACCCAAAGCAGCCAGGCCATTGTCCTTCGCACGCGCATGCACAATCGTCTGCGCTTTGGCGAAGTTGCCCACCAGATCCTGCGACCACAGCTTCAATGCCGCCGACTGCATGGCGCGGCCGTAGGAGAACGACAGCGGCCACGGCAGATTGCCCAAGCGGTTCATCGCATCCAGATGCGCGGTGGCGTCTTCGTCGCTCTGGCCGCCAGACAGGAACACGATGCCCGGCAGGATCGCCGGCACGGTGCTCTTCAGGCACATGACCGTAGCTTCTGCGACTTCGTCGATGCTGGCCTGTTCGTCGCTGTTCTTGCCGGCCACCACCATCGATGCCTTCAGGATCGTGCCTTCCAGCATCACGTTCTGTTCGTACAGCGCGCCGAACAACGCGCGCAACGTGGCTTCGGTCACTTCGTAGCAGGTCTCGATGTCGTGGTCGCCGTCCATCAGCACTTCCGGCTCCACCATCGGCACCAGACCGGCTTCCTGGCACAGCGCCGCATAGCGGGCCAGCGCGTGCGCGTTGGCTTCGATGCAGGTGCCGGAGGGAATGTCGTCGCCGATGTTGATCACCGCGCGCCATTTGGCGAAACGCGCGCCGAGCGCGTAGTACTCCTTGAGGCGGTCGCGCAGGCCGTCGAGGCCTTCGGTCACCACTTCGCCCTGGCAGCCGGCCAGCGGATGGGTGCCCTTGTCGACCTTGATGCCGGGGATGATGCCATTGGCGGCCATGTACTTGGCGAACGGCACGCCGTCCTTGGTGGACTGGCGCAGGGTTTCGTCGTACAGGATGGCGCCGGAAATGTGGTCGCTCAGCCTGGGCGTGGTCAACAGCATCTCGCGGTAGGCGCGGCGGTTTTCTTCGGTATTGGGAATGCCGACGCTCTCGAAGCGCTTGGCGATGGTGGCGGTGGATTCGTCGATCGCGATGATGCCCTTGCCCGCGGCGACCATGGCCTGGGCGGTTTCGGCAAGCTGTTCGATGCTCATGAGGTTCCTGGGGGCGCGGCTGGGAAAGGGGCCGAATTATAGCCCGGCGCCGGCGCCCTCCCCTTCACCCCGTACCCGCAAGCGGTTTCATCACGTCATTTCCCGTAGGAGCGCCCCATGGGCGCGAGCTTTTCAGGGTGTCTTGCGAAAGAGCTCGCGCCCATGGGGCGCTCCTACGGATGGGGTGTTTCTACAATTCGCCCAATCCTTCGGCCTTGCCGTCCGCACCCAACTGCAGCAAGCGCAGCGTGTTGGTGGCGCCGTGCTGTTCCATGTGGTCGCCGCTGGTGAAGATTACGCGGTCGCCGGGAACCAGCCGGTTGAGGTCGCGCAGGATGCGCAGCGAATCGCGTGCGGCCTCGCGCGGGGCCAGGCCGCGGCTGTCGAAGGCGATGGGGAACACGTCGCGGATCATCGCCATCCTGCGGCGCGCGCCGTCGTGGCGCGAGAACGCGTAGATCGGAGCGCTGGAACGGAAACGAGACAGATAGCGCGCGGTGCCGCCCGATTCGGTCATGGCCACAATCGCGCGCACGCCGATGTGCTCGGACAGGAACATGGTGGCCATGGCGATGGCCTGGTCGGCGCGTTCCAGGTTGCGCGGCGCCTTCTCGAAATCGGTATCCATCTGGAATTGTTTTTCCGCGCCCAGGCAGATGCGGGCCATCGCTTCCACCGCCTTGACCGGATAGGCGCCAGCGGCGGTCTCGGCCGACAGCATCACCGCGTCGGTGCCGTCGATGACCGAATTGGCCACGTCCAGCACTTCGGCGCGCGTGGGGATGGGGCTTTCGACCATGGACTGCAGCATCTGCGTGGCGGTGATGACCACTTTGTTGCGCGCCAGCGATTCGCGGATGATCTTCTTCTGCAGGCCGGGCAGTTCGGCGTCGCCGATCTCAACGCCCAGGTCGCCGCGCGCCACCATCACCACGTCGCTCGCGTCGATGATCTCGGCCAGGTTCTCGATGGCTTCGGTGCGCTCGATTTTGGAAACCAGCGCTGCGTCGCAGCCGTGGCTCAGCGCGATGCGGCGCGCTTCGTTCATGTCCTCGGCATTGCGGCAGAACGACACGGCGATGAAGTCCACTCCGATCTTGGCGACGATGCCGATCAATTCCTTGTCGCGTTCGGTCAATGCGCCCAGCGACAGGCCGCCTCCCTGCTTGTTCAGCCCTTTGCGGTCGGACAGCATGCCGTCGTTCAACACGGTGTTGACGATACGCTCGCCTTCCACCGATTCCACGCGCAGCTGCATCAGGCCATCGTCCAGCAGCAGCACGTCGCCGGGCTGCACGTCGCCGGGCAGACCCAGATAGCTGACGCCGACCTGGTTGACGTCGCCCAAAGGCGCGTCGGTACTGGCGACCAGGTCGAAGCGGTCGCCGGTCTTCAGCCGGACTTTGCCTTCGGCGAATTTTTCGATTCGGATCTTGGGACCCGGAAGGTCGGCCAGGATGCCGACCTCGGCGCCTGCGCGTTGCGCGGCGGCGCGCACGGCCGCGGCGCGTTTGGCCTGGCCGGAAGGATCGCCGTGCGAGAAGTTGAGGCGCACCACGTTGACGCCGGCACGGAACAATTCATCCAGCACGCCCGGCGGGTCGGTAGCCGGACCCAGGGTGGCGAGAATCTTGGTACGGCGTTGGCGATCGGTCACAGCGGTCTCCCCTCTAGAGTGACGGGAAACTACCACATTCATGGGACCACTACGATGCCATTGGTTTGCCGCAGTGCAAAAAATAGGAAATTAACCTGTAAATCATTGGCTTGTCGGGACAAACTGGTACTGTATTGGTATTGACGTCAATCCCCAACATCACAGTTGAAGCATCGTAGGTCGGGGCCACGCGCCCGACACCACGGAATGCGGCGAATCAAGCGCGCTCTAGGGACCGACGCACGGCAGCCCGGCGATAGAGAAATTCCTAGCGCGATAAGATCCACGGGCGTCGGGGGCGTAGCCCCGACCTACGATCTGAGTTTGGCCACCAGACCGTCATCCCCGCGAAGGCGGGGACCCAGCGACTTTGCTTTTACAGCTACTCGCGGCATCGCAGCAAAGTGCCAGCTCAGCCGCCGCGCGCTTCCAGCGCCGCTACCGCCGGCAACGTCTTGCCTTCCAGGAATTCCAGGAACGCACCGCCGCCGGTGGAGATGTAGCTGACCTCATCGGCGATGCCGTATTTGTCTACCGCAGCCAGGGTGTCGCCGCCGCCAGCGATGGAGAACGCCCTGGACGCTGCAATGGCACGCGCCAGGGTCTCGGTGCCCTTGCCGAAGGCGTCGAATTCGAACACGCCCACCGGGCCGTTCCAGACCACGGTGCCGGCGTCGGCGATCATCCTGGCGTAGCGGGCGGCGGTATCCGGGCCGATGTCCAGGATCATGTCGTCGGCATCGACGTCGGCGACCTGTTTGACCGTGGCTGTCGCATCGGCCTTGAATTCGGGCGCGACCACCACGTCGGTCGGCACCGGGATGTCGGCGCCGCGCGCCTTGGCATCGGCGATGATCTTGCGTGCGGTGCCGAGCAGATCGTTTTCGACCAGCGATTTGCCCACGCCGTGGCCTTCGGCGGCGATGAAGGTATTGGCGATGCCGCCGCCCACGATCAACTGATCGACCTTGCCGACCAGGTTCGACAGCAGTTCCAGCTTCGTCGATACCTTGCTGCCGGCCACGATGGCCAGCAACGGGCGCGCGGGCTTCTCCAGCGCGAGTGCCAGCGCATCCAGTTCCGCCATCAGCAGCGGGCCGCCCGCAGCCTGTTTCGCGAAACGGATCACACCATGAGTGGACGCCTGCGCGCGGTGCGCGGTACCGAAAGCATCCATGACGAAGACATCGCACAACGCCGCGTACTTCTTCGACAGCGCTTCATCGTCCTTGCCCTCGCCCACGTTCATGCGGCAGTTTTCCAGCAGCACGATCTTGCCGGGAGCCACGTCCACGCCTTCCACCCAATCCTTGACCAGCGGCACTTCGACGCCCAGCAGTTCCGACAGGCGCGCGGCGACCGGCGCCAGCGAGTCGGCTTCGCTCCACACGCCCTCCTTGGGACGGCCCAGGTGCGAAGCAACCATGACCGCAGCGCCTTTCTCCAGCGCCAGCTTCAAGGTGGGCAGCGAAGCGGTGATGCGCTGCTCCGAAGTGATGCGGCCGGCTTCGATCGGCACATTGAGATCCTGGCGGATCAGCACGCGCTTGCCGGAGAGGTCGAGGTCGGTCATGCGGAGGATGGACATGATGGGGCTTACCGATACGGAGACGAAGGCCTATTGTCCGGGCTTCAAGAGGTGACGGCAAACGGTCGGTTCCCTTCTCCCACCGGGAGAAGAGCCTGCCCCGTACTTGATACGGGGTGGCGCGCAGCGACGGATGAGGGAGGGAGAATGACTTGCTACGGAAGGTTCAGTACAAACTGATTTCCCATTCCCTCATCCGCCCTTCGGGCACCTTCTCCCGGTGGGAGAAGGAAAAAGCTATTCCCGCTTCTTCAACAGGCTGAAAGCAAACCCAGCCACGATCAGCGCTCCGCCAGCCAGCAGCGCCCACAGCAACCAGGCTTTCCAGTCGCGCTCCACCGGTGCTGGCGTCAAAGCGGTGGCGCCAGCCAGTGGTTGCATCTCACCGAGCGTGGCGCTGGCGGGCTGCCAGTCCTGTCCGCGCTGCGCGCGCAGGGCATCCACCAGTTGCGGCAGGGGCGACTCGGCACGCTTCGCGCGCGCGCTGCCCGCAAGCAATGCGTAAGGCGTCTTGCCTTGGGCGAGGAACACCAGCACTTCGGGGCGATAGCCCAGTCTCAGTGTGGGCGCGGTTTCATTGGCGTTGTTCTTGGGAATCAACCGCCAGTAGTGGTCGCGATTCAACTGCTGCAGCGTCTGCGGCGGCGACCGGTTGGAAACGCTACCTCCCTCCAATTGAAAAGCCATCCATGGCGCGGCCGCGAACCGCCATTCCGATTCCTCGCTGTCGCGCGATTTCAGGATCCACTCGTTGGAGCTGTTGCCGGGTAGCGCCACATCGGCGCGCTCGAACGGAAAACGCCCCTCCACCTGGTACTCGAAGGAAACCGCGCCGTCCTTGTCGACGATGCGCTTGCCGCTGATTTCTTCCCACTGCCATTCCTGTACGACCTGCGCCGGCGCGAATTCGGCAGTCACCTTGGTCACAACCAGCGCGCGCTGGTCTTTGCGCAACGGTTCCAGGCGCAGGTATTTCGCCTTCACACCGCCCAATTCGATGCGGTTCTCGAAGATGCGCGCACCGTTGTTCTCAAGTTCGACCAGATGGCCCTCTTCCTGCACGGTCCGCCAGCTCTTCAGATCGTCGGAAGCGGTGACCCGGTAAGGCCGGTCGAACGGCGCCTGCCCTGCCGACCAGGCGATCCGCAACGCCCGCACGGGTTCATGCAAACGGCTGGTGTCGATCAGGTATTCGTCGCCGGGCATCTCCGCCGCGGCCCCGGTATCGCTCATCACCACCCGACGCAAACTGCCGTCGGCGGCGATCTCGCTGATGGAGGCGATATCGCGCGATAACGAGGCGTTGCTGGAAGGCAGCGGAAACCATGGCACGTCCATGCTGTTGGCCGGCCTGGCCAGCGGCTGTTCGGCATCGAATAAGGAAGCCGCCATCTCCCCACCTTCCGCATTCGCCACTACCAGATCCTTCAGTTGCGGCGACTGCAGCTGCCGATAAACGCTGCGATCCAACACCACGCGATAAGCGCCTGCGTCGGCATCGGTCAGCGTCAGCGACCACTGCTGCGCGTAGTCCTCGCGCACGCCGGCGAAAGCGGCCAGCGGCAGCAGGGCGATCAGGACAAGACGTTTCATGCGGTTGTTTCCTCGGAAGCTGCGCGCGGCGGTGCCGGCGCGAAATAACCCACCAGCGTGCACAACAAGCCGTAGGCGACGAAGGAACCGATTCCGAGCAGATCGCCCAGGTTCTGGCGGTCTACGAACACCAGCTTCGCCAGCACCACGCCCATCAGCACCGCACCCCCCAGCCACAGGCCGCGATGGCCACGGCGCGAGCCGATCACCCAGCCCAGCACGCCCAGCACGCTCCACACCACGGTCAGGCTGGTCTGCGCCAGACTGGTGGACAGCATGTCCGCTCCCCATTCCACGCCGCCCCAGTGATGCACGGCACGCAGGGTGATGAAGGTGACCATGAGGAAGCCCGCACTGGCCATCTTGAAGATGCGCAGGCTCTGCAATAGCTGCGGCGCCTGTTCCGACCACAACCAGCGCGCGGCCAGCCCCAGCAACGCCAATTGCGCCAACTCCATCGGATTCAACACAGGCACCCAGGCCAGCGGCGCGCTGTCGCCGGCCTGGAACAGCGCGATCAGCCACCACAACCCAAGCACGGTGAAGTACATCGTCTGCAGAGCGGTTCGATAGGGATCGAAACGCTCGCCCTGCGGCGCGGCCAGCCAGTTCCAATGGAACAGGGACAGTGTCGCTGCGCCCAGCCACGGCAAGGCCAGCAGCGCGATCCGCCAGCCTTGCGCCAGTTCGAAGCGATCGGCCAGCCACGAGAACAGCAGCGCGATCACCGTGGGCCAGACCAGCCACCAGGCGAACTGCGCCCAACCGGCGAATCGATCCGCATTGGCGCGCAGGCACAGCAGACTGCGGATACCGAGCACGGCAAACAGCAGCCATGCCCACAAACCGTAGCCGGCGAACGGCTGCACGTGCGCGTCCATCTGCGCCAGAGCCAACGGAATGGCCACCACAAAGCCGCCCAGCGTGGTCAACGCCAGCGCGGCTGCGGGACGACGGCGATGCACTTCCGCCGCCAACCATCCGGTCACGGCAGCGAAGGCCAGCAGCGCATCGGCACGCGTCGCCGGGGCGATGAAGGCCTCGATCTCGTTGACCGCATTGCCGCACCACCACAACAGGCCCCACAGGTAATACAGCAGCGCAACCTGCGATTTTTCTTCGCGGCGGTATGCCCAGGCGCTGGCGAAACCCGCCAGTGCGATCAGCAGCGCGCCCATGAAGGTCGGGTTGGCGATGGCCTGCTCGTTTGGCCAGTACCCCGACGCACCGATGAAAAGCGCAGCGGCGGCGGCCAACTGCAATCCGGCGCCAGTGGCCTGCGGCAACCAGCGTTGCTGGCGCAAGCCCAGCCAAGCGAGTGCCGCGCCTTCCAGTGCGAACACCGAGGCTGTCGCGCGCGCCGACAACGCCAAGGGAACGGCAAGCGTGGCGAAACCGACGGCGAGCAGCGCGTACGAAGCGCCCAATGCGGCGTAGCGTTCGCGATGAATGAACAACCGCGCCAGCACCGCGTACAACGCACCCAGTCCCAGTGCGCACAAGGCCAGCGGCATGCGCGGGCTTTGATCGGTGGGCATCAGCAGCGCCGCCTGCAGCGAGAACACGATCAGCGGCGTGCCGAAGACCAGGCAGCCGTCGATGAAGTCGCCGCGGCTGGCCGGCTGCTTGCGCGCGTACAGGATCGGAATGATCAGGTAGAAGGCGAAGAACAGCAGCAGGAAGGGTTCTGTGCTGGCGAACTTGTTGGCGTTGTATTGCAGTACGCCCCACACCGTGCCGATGCCGAAGGTGAAGACGAAACCCAACAGGTTGAGCACGCGCCACGGACGCCACCAGGCGATGGCCAGGATCGCCGCGTTCAACACCGCGTAGTAGGAGAACAAAGCGACATGGTTGCCGCTGCCGGTGGACAGCCAGATCGGCGCCATGAAACCGGCCAGGATGCCGAGCACTGCCAGCGTCTTCGAGTTCTGCGCCACCGCCAGTACGCCGACGCCGGCGATCAGGACGATGCTCAGGCCGAATGCGGGGGCGGCCTCGATCAGACCGTACATCTTGAAAGCCGCGAACACGGTCAACAGCAGCACGCCAATGGCCCCGCCCTGCACTGCCAGCGCAAACGAGCGCTTGTTCTCGCGCTGACGCCAGCCGAACACCAGCCCCGCGAGCGCGGCGGCGGAAATGCCGGCGAGCCGCAGTTCGATCGGCACGGTCAGCCAGCCCTGGTCGCTGGCGTACTTCAGCAGCGCGGCCACGCCGGCCAGCAACACCAGCATGCCGATCTTCACCGGCACATTGCCCACGGTGAACCAGCGTTTGATGGCGCGCGCGGCGACGGTGAACACGTCCGGCGTGGAGGGCGGCAGCGGCGTTGCGCGGCGCGGCGCGGCGGGAGGCGGCGGTGCCGGCGGCAACGGCGGCGGCAATGGCGCGGCAGTGGGTTCCGACACTTGCGCCTGCCGGACAGGAGCAACCGGTTCCTGCATCACCGGCGTGCGGGTCAGCTCGGCAAGCGTGGGCTCGCGCTCAGTCTCTGGCGGTACGAATGCCTCTTCGTCCGTCGATGGCGCGTAAGGGGGACGATAGGACTCGGGACGGGAGGGCGCCGGCGCGACACCTGGTTGCTGGCGGTAGACCGTTTCTTCCAGTTCGCCGACGCGCCGCTTCAGTCCGCTGATGGAAACCAGCGCCATGATCAGCAGGATCGGGACGGCCAATACCACCAGGCCAAGCAGAATCAGTAGGCCCTCCAGATCATCCATGTGTACTTCCCCTATGCGTGTGCTTGCGGAGCCTCAGTCAAACCCGGCGTATTTGCAACACGGCTCCCCCAGGTACCGTGCGGCTCGACCCACAGTAGCGGATTGTTGTACCCAAACGACAGGAGCGCCACTTGGGCGCCCCTGTAAAGATTCCGTTGGCCGTGCGGCGGCTTACTTGCCCGCAACCACCCGCACCATCTCCAGGCACTTGTTGGAATAGCCCCACTCGTTGTCGTACCAGCTGACCAGCTTGACGAAAGTGCTGTCCAGGGCGATGCCGGCGTCGGCGTCGAAGATGGAAGTGCGGGTATCGCCGCGGAAATCGGTGGCCACCACTTTGTCTTCGGTATAGCCCAGGATGCCCTTCAGCGCGCCTTCGCTCTGCGCCTTCATCTCCGCTTTGATTTCCTCGTAGGTGGCCGGCCTCTCCAGTTCGGCGGTCAGATCCACCACCGACACGTCGCTGGTCGGCACGCGGAAGCTCATGCCGGTCAGCTTCTTGTTCAATTCCGGAATCACCACGCCCACCGCCTTGGCCGCACCGGTGCTGGAGGGAATGATGTTCTCCAGAATGCCGCGTCCGCCGCGCCAATCCTTGTTGCTGGGCCCGTCCACGGTCTTCTGCGTGGCGGTGGCCGCATGCACGGTGGTCATCAGGCCGCGTTTGATGCCCCACTTGTCGTTGATCACCTTGGCGATGGGCGCCAGGCAGTTGGTGGTGCAACTGGCGTTGCTGATGATCGCTTCACCGGCGTACTTCTTGTCGTTGACGCCGAACACGAACATCGGCGTGTCGTCCTTCGACGGCGCCGACAGGATGACTTTCTTCGCGCCTGCATCCAGGTGCTTCTGCGCGGTGGCCTTGTCCAGGAACAGGCCGGTGGATTCGATCACCACCTCGGCGCCCACTTCGTCCCACTTCAGGGCGGCCGGATCGCGTTCCTGGGTCAGGCGGATCCTGTTGCCGTTGATGACCAGATCATTACCGTCTACGGACACTTCGCCGTCGAAGCGGCCGTGCACCGAGTCGTACCTCAGCATGTAGGCCAGGTAGTCCGGCTCCAGCAGGTCGTTGATGGCCACGATCTGGATGTCGCTGCCGAAGTTCTGCACCGCCGAGCGCAACACGTTGCGGCCGATGCGGCCGAATCCATTGATGCCTACCTTGATCGCCATGAAGCCACTCCTGTTGAAGACGGGGACGGGAAAGACCGGTATTTTAGCGTCATCCCCCATTCGCTTTAACCCCCAAATACAAGGTTTCTGAATGTCCCGTCCGCTCTTACAGACCCTGCAGGCCTTCCTGCTGGTGTTTCTGCCGTTTTTTGCGACCCATGCACTGGCCTGGTCCAACCAGGGACACCGGCTGGTGGGGGAACTCGCCCAACGGCGCCTGACGCCCGCGGCCAACGCACAGATCGCCGCGTTGTTGGCGGGCGAACCGGAGCCCAGCCTTGCCGGCGTGGCCTCGTGGGCCGATACGCTGCGCAAGAGCAATCCGGAAAGCTACAAGAAGACCGAACGTTGGCATTACATCAATTTTCCGGTCGGAACCTGCGCCTATCGCCCCCAGCGCGACTGCCCCGACGGCAACTGCGTGGTGGGCCAGATCGAGCGCCAGCGCGCCATCCTGGGCGATCGCGCGCAACCGCTGCAGGCGCGGCGCGAGGCCCTGAAGTTCCTCGTGCATTTCGTCGGCGACGTGCACCAGCCCTTGCACGCCAGCAACCGCAAGGACAAAGGCGGAAACGAATTTCAGATCAGTCTGCGCACCGACCTGCAGCCGGAAGCCTATGCGCAGAAGAACTATGTCGACGGCGTGATGGGCACCAATCTGCATTCGGTCTGGGACTATTACATCCTGGCTTCGGAAAAGCTGTCCAATTCACGATACGCCGACCGCCTGTCCGCATTGCCCTGGCCGCCCAAGCTGCCCGGCAAATCCACCAATCCCGCCGATTGGGCCACCGAATCCTGCAAGCTGATCGATTCGCAACATCTTTATCCCAAGCCGCACAAAATGGATGACCGCTACCTGGATGCGCAGCGGCCGCTGGCAGAACGCCAACTGCGAATCGCGGCGAAACGGCTCGCCGATCTGCTCAATGCCACACTGACCGACTGAGGCACGCCATGCGACCTGCCGTCCATCCCCTGCACCACGCCGACACCGGCACCTGGAGCTATGTGGTGGCGGACCCGGACACGCGCGTGGCGGCAGTCATCGACCCGGTGCTGGACTTCGACGCCAGATCCGCACGTATCACCCACGTTTCCGCGCAGAGACTGCTGGACATCGCGCAGCAGCACGGCTACGACGTGCGTTGGCTGCTGGAGACCCATGCGCATGCCGATCATCTGTCGGCGGCCCATTGGCTCAAGCAAAGGCTTCCGAAAGCCACGCTCGCGATCGGCGCCGGCATTTGCGAGGTGCAGGAGACCTTCGCATCCAGGCTGGATCCGGACGGCGCGCTGGACACCGATGGTTCGCAATTCGACAGGCTTTTCGGCAACGACGATCGTTTCGAAGTGGGCAGGCTGCAGGCCCGCACGATTCCCGTGCCCGGGCATACACGCGACAGCCTGGCTTATCTGGTCGGCGATGCTCTGTTCACCGGCGACTCGCTGTTCATGCCCGACGCCGGCACGGCGCGTTGCGATTTCCCGGGCGGCGATGCCGCAACGCTGTATCGCTCGATCCGCCGCCTCTACGACACTTTGCCGGACGCCACCCGGGTTTTCGTCTGCCACGACTACGGTCCCGGTGGACGCGAGGTCGCGTGCGAGACCACGATAGGAGAACAAAAGCGCAGCAACCTTCATGTCCGCGACGGTGTGGACGAAAACGCATTCGTAACACTGCGCAAGGCGCGCGATGCGACACTCGCTATGCCGGCTTTGATTCTGCCTTCGCTGCAGGTCAATCTGCGCGGCGGTGCCTTGCCCGAACCTGAGGGCAATGGCGTGCGCTACCTGCGGATTCCCCTCGATTCGTTGTGAGAAAGCCATGATCGTTTTTTCAGCGTATTGCAGAGTCGCGACAGCCCTGCTCCTGCTTGGCGCCGTTTCATCGCTGCGCGCCCAGGACCACAGCCACGCCTCCGACCCCAGCTCCCCTTCACCGCTGTCGGTGCCGCTGGATGAAGCGGCACTGGCGACGCTTCCACGCACGGCCGTAGTCGTCACCGCACAGGGCAAGACCGTGACCTGTACGGGCATCAGGCTTTCGGCCTTGCTGACCCGCGCTGGTGTGTTGTCGGCAGAACACCTGCGCGGCCCCGCGCTGGCCAGCTACGTGCTGGTGACCGCTCGCGACGGCCATCGCGTGATCTATTCGCTGGCCGAACTGGAGCCCACGCTCGGCAACAACAATGTGGTGCTGGTGAATCAGTGCGACGACAAACCTTTGCCCGACGACAGCGGCCCCTTGCGCCTGATAGCGCCAGAAGAACCGCGACCCGCACGCTGGCTGCGCCAGGTGCAGTCGATCACCGTGGTGGCTGCGCCATGAGTGGTCGGACTCTCAAGGCATGGGGCTGCCTGCTCGCATTGTTTTTGTTCGGCAGCGACTTGCGTGCGGCGGAGAACGCCGGGTCGTTGACCGTGTTCGCTGCCGCCAGCCTCAAGGAATCGCTGGACGAAGCGGCAGCTGCGTACCAGAAAGCCAGCGGACAGACGGTGCGCGTTTCCTATGCAGCCAGTTCTGCGTTGGCGCGCCAGATAGAACAGGGGGCGCCAGCCGATGTATTCCTTTCCGCCGATCTCGAGTGGATGGACTATCTACAGCAACGCAAGCTCATCGATCCGAAGACCCGGCGCAACCTGTTGGGCAACACGCTGGTGCTGGTGGCGCCGGCCGCTGGCAACACCGCACCGGTGGAACTGAAGCCAGGCGTCGATCTGCTACCACGACTGGGTGAAAACGGCCGCATTGCGCTTGGCCTGACCACCAGCGTGCCCGCAGGCAAGTACGCGAAAGCGTCCTTCATGTCGCTGGGCGCCTGGAAATCGCTCGAACCCCGCGTGGCCGAGGCCGAGAGCGTGCGTGCGGCGCTTATGCTGGTCGCGCGCAGCGAAGCGCCGCTGGGCGTGGTCTATGGCAGCGATGCGCAAGCCGAGCCGAAGGTTCGAGCGATTGCGGTTTTTCCGGAGAATACGCACGCGCCCATCGTCTACCCGGTGGCGCGCATCGCGACGAGCAAGCATCCGCAGGCCGCAGCGTTCGCGCGCTGGCTGGCCACGCCGGCAGCCTCGAGGATCTTCCGTGCGCGCGGCTTCAAGGTGCTCTAGGGCCGCATGTCGCTATTCACTTCCGATGAACTCACCGCGATCGCGCTCAGCCTGAAGGTGGCCAGCGTGGCTGCGCTGGCCAGCCTTCCGTTCGGCATCGCGCTCGGCTGGTTGCTGGCGCGCAAGCGCTTTCCCGGAAAATCCCTGCTCGATGCGCTGGTGCATTTGCCGCTGGTGTTGCCGCCGGTGGTCGTGGGTTATGTCCTGCTGGTGAACTTCGGCAGCCAGGGAGCGATCGGCAAGTTCCTGGCTTCCTTCGGTATCGACTTCGCTTTCCGCTGGACCGGCGCGGCGTTGGCCGCTGCGATCATGGGCTTCCCGTTGATGGTGCGCGCGATCCGGCTTTCGATCGAAGCCGCCGACCGTCGCCTGGAACAGGCCGCTGCCACGCTCGGCGCCAGTCCATGGCGCGTGTTCCGCACGATCACTTTGCCGCTGGCCTGGCCGGGCATCGTCGCTGGCGCGGTGCTGGCCTTCGCCAAGGCGTTGGGGGAATTCGGCGCCACCATCACTTTTGTTTCCAATATTCCCGGCGAAACGCAGACGTTGTCGGCGGCCGTCTACAACCTGCTGCAGGTGCCCGGCGGAGAATCCGGCATCTGGCGGTTGGCGATGGTGGCCGTGGGCATTTCACTGCTGGCTTTGCTGCTGTCGGAATGGCTGACCCGCCGCCAGCGCGAAGACGAGGCGCACTGATGCTATCGCTGGACCTGAAACTTCGCCGGGGCTCCTTCGAGCGGCACGTGCGCATCGAGGACACCGCCCGCGTGATCGCGCTAAGCGGCCATTCGGGTGCGGGCAAAACCAGCGTGCTGCATGCCATCGCGGGGCTGGTGAAACCCCTGTCCGGCCATATCGAGATCAACGGCCGTCGCTTGTTCGACAGCGAGCGCGGCATCGACATCGCGCCGCACCGCCGCCATGTCGGCTACGTCTTCCAGGACACCCGCCTGTTCCCGCACCTTGATGTTCGCCGCAACCTGCAGTACGGGCGCCGCACCAGCGAAGCGGCCAATGCATTCGGTTTCGACGCGGTGGTGGCGCTGCTGGGAATCGAGCCGTTGCTGGATCGCCGCACCATCAACCTCTCCGGTGGCGAGGCCCAGCGCATCGCACTGGGCCGCGCCCTGCTCTCGCAACCGGCACTGCTGTTGCTGGATGAACCCTTGTCGATGCTGGACCAGGCGCGCCGCGAGGAACTGATCCCCTACCTGCAGCGCGTGCGTGACGAGACGACACTGCCTATCGTGTATGTCAGCCACTCCGCCGACGAGGTGAAGCGGCTGACCGATGCGGTGCATGTGCTGGATTGAGACGACCACACACGGCAACAAGGTGCCACGGATCCTATCGCGTCCGCGCGGCGTCTACCTTGCGCTTGCCATTGGCAATCTCGAAGGTAAAGGCGTAGCCCAGGCTTACGGCCACTTGCGTGGCCGTCGCGCCTTCGCCATTGCAGCCCGTCTCGTTCTTGTCCTGCTCCTTGCTGGCCAGGTCCGGATAGGTACAGATGCTGGCAGGCTCGAAACGCCATTGGCGCAACGTTGTAAGTACTGCCTGCTCCAGCTGCCGGCTAGCGTCCGTGCCCTGCGAGCCGCATTCGCCTTGCTGACGCAGAGTCGCCGCGTCGTTGACGGCGCCCTGCTCCGAGATTGAAAGGCGCACACAGACGACCGTCGGCGGCAGTTCGTCTTGGTTGAACGAGTCGGGGAAGGCGGGCGAGGCGTTCTCCAACGGAGACGGATAGATGAACGCCTGGCGCGGATCCAGTTCATAACGATTATCCGACTGCGGAAGGATCATCCGCTGATCGACGCTGGCGATATGGGAAGCGCAGCCGCTGCAGCCCAGCGTCAATGTCAGCAGGAGGATCCGTGGCCGCTTCCTCACTTGCCGTCCGTGGCTGCGGCGATTCCACATTCCATACTGGAAATATCGCCTGTCTTGGCGTCCTGGTTCACTCGCATGACGTCGCAGGAAGTCTCCAGGATCGGCGGCCGTTCCGCATTGCGGTGCCAGACGTATTGCTTTCCGGATCCAGGACCTGCGAGCGCGCCGTCGGCTTTCGCATTGGCTTCGAAGGTGACCGGTATCTGCACCCTGCCCGGCACTGCCTTGCCCTGCTCCATCGCAGGTGTGAACTTCCATTTCTTCACCGCTTCCAACGCAGCCGCATCGAACACGGTCGGCGGATTGGACGTATCGACCTGCGCCTTCGTCACAGACCCATCCGTGCCGACATCGACGATCAGGACGACCTTGCCGTCCTGCTTGCGGCCTAGAGCATCGGCCGGATACGCGGGCGGCGGCGCATCCTTGATTTCTACCGGCCTGTCCGGGATCGCACCGCGTGCGCTTGACGCAAGCCTGGTGGTCACGTTGCCGGAAAAGACCAGGGGCGACACTTTTTCCGTTGCTTGTATGGCCCCGGCTTGAGCGGCGCCGTCGCCAGCCGAAAGGGACGGAGGCGTTGGTCCGAACGCCAACGGCATTCGAACCAGACTGGCAACCGCACGGCCATGCTCTATTTTTGGCGAATACCGGTGGGCCCTGACGTAAAGTCTGGCTTGCTCAAGACTCAATGCCCCGGCAGGCTTTACCTGCTCTATCTCCACATTTTTTATCCTGCCTTGGGCGTCGAGCGACAGCAAAAGGACCGCTTCGCCGTTTGCTGCATAGTCCTGTCCGTACGATGCATTGCCATGTGCGTACCGGTAGGCGCCATCGTGGTCGAGTAGTGCTTGCTCGGCGACCGCCGGATCGTCCGCGTCCGCCACGCGCATCACCTTGTCCGCGGGCACGGGTTTGATGGACACCAGCAGCCGTGTGGCGTCTGCGCCATCCTCACCGACCTGCAGCAACAAGGGCCTGTCTTCCTGCAGCGGAGCCTTTGATTGTTGGACAACACTGCCCGCGTGGCTCAGTGTCCACGAGACGACAGGTGATGCGCCATCCGTCACCGAGGCCTCCAGCGCCCAGCGGTCCTTGCCGTGCCCGACGCTCGCATTGAACGGAAATCGTGGCACCAGAAAGATATCGGTGGAGCCGTTGGGTCCGGACGTCATTGCACCGGATGACATTTCGACTTGCTTGCTGTCGCCTTTGACGACCACGCTGGCCATCGCGACAGCCCCTTCAATTACGGTGCCCACCATCACAGGCCCCTTGACCAGGTCGCCAGGCTGTAGCGCCCAAGCGGTGTAACCGCTAAGGCAAGCCATGATGCCCACGGCAAGAATTCCGGTACGCAAACGCCTGCGTCCGGGCAAAGGTTGTTTCAACATGAGAATCCTCTCCTTCAACGATTGGCTAGACTGCCAATGGCAACCGACCGGCAGTCCAAGGACGGCCAGTTGCGTTTTCAACATCGCCTCGGCGTAACTGCGGCGGCGGTGGGGAAATTGAGCCAGGACCATGGCATCGCAGGCCATTTCCTGATCCTGCCGGAACCGGGACGCGGCCCAGTGCAGCAAGGGGTTGAACCAGTACACGCTGCGCAGCGCGACTACAGCGAAGTTGGCCGCCGCGTCTCCGCGTCGCAGATGCGCGCGTTCGTGAGCCATCACCATTTCGCCTTCCTGCAGCGGATAGCGGAGCGCGAAATCGGCCGGCAGCACGATGCGCGGGTTCCAAGCGCCCACCACGGCCGGACAGGCATCTGGTGATTGCGAGACGAATACGCCCCCGCCAGCAGGCGACAGTTCGCCCAGGGCGCGCAGATAGCGGCGCTGCATGCGTTGGAACAGGAAGGCGGTGACAGCCACGCCGCAGGACCAGAGGAACGGCAACCAGAAGCGGTAGTCCGGCAGCGTGGCGGTGGCGTTTTCCATCGGCAGTGCCTGTAGCGGGCCCACTCCCATGGCCACCAGACCAACCTGGCTCATCGTGGCGACCTCCCGGACCGGCGCTGGCAGCAGCACTGCCAGCATCGCCAGCGGCACCACCCACCATGCCAGGTAGGCGATGCGCGCGCCGAAGTGGCGGCGCAATGGAGTGCGGATCGCCACCATCAGCAACAACGCGAATGTCATCGCCAGCGTAGTGAGCGTCAACATCTGCAGCAGCTCACTGACCATCGTCGAGCTCCCCGATGAGTTTCTTGAGTTCGGCGATATCGGCCGCCGACAGCTTTCCGCGTTCGCTGAAATGCGCCACCAGCGGCGCCACACGTCCTCCGAACAGCCGCTCCAGCATTCCCTCGCTTTGCTGGCCGATCCAGGATTCGCGCGCCAGCACCGGCGAGTACAGATAGCGGCGGCCTTCCTTTTCGGCCTGGATGGCGCCTTTGTTCAACAAACGGTTCAACAGCGTCTTGACCGTCGGTTCGGCCCAATCGGTATGCGCCGACAATGCGATCACGACTTCGTCGGCTCCCATCGGATTCTTTTTCCATAGCGCTTCCATCACCATGGCCTCGGCTTCGCTGATCTGCATATCGATTACGCCTGTAAATGTTTATTGATTACGCCTGTAATCGCAAGCCTTGTCAAGCCCCTCCCCGACCGTTTGTCGGTTTCAGGGTCGCATCGCCTAAGCTGTCGCCATGACGATCCATTTCGACAATATCGACGACGCCGTCGACCTGCTCCTCCGCCGCATTCCCGGCAGCTTGCGCATCGGCGCACCTCTGGCTATCGGCAAGCCGCATCGGCTGCTCAATGCCCTGTATCGGCGGATAGAGAAGGATCCGACGCGTCCGATGCAGATCTACACGGCGCTGTCTCTCGATCCGCCCGCTGCCGGCAGCGATCTGGAACGGCGCTTCCTGGCGCCGTTCGCGCAGCGTCATTTCGGCGACGACTTCCCCGCACTGCTCTACGTACAGGCGATGAAGCGCGATGCCCTCCCCGCACACATCCAGGTGGAAGAGTTCTACATGCAATCCGGTGCGCTGCTGAAGTCTTCGCAAGCGCAGCGCAGCTACACCAGCCTCAACTACACGCAAGCCGCCGCCGGCGTGGCGCTACGGGGGGCCAACGCGATCCTGCAGAAGGTCGCGCTGGAACCGGGCCCGCCTCCAGGCAAAGCGCCACGGCTATCGCTCTCCTGCAACAACGACACCACCCAGGACACCATCGATGCTATCCGCGCGCTCGGATTGCCGCGGCCGCTGCTGGTCGCGGAAATCGATCCGCAGCTACCCTGGATCGGCGGCACCGCGGCGGTGGAAGAAAGCTTCTTCGACATCGTGATCTCGCCGCCCGGCCCTTATCCGAAACTGTTCGCACTGCCGCGCCAGCCGGTGGGCGACGTGGACTACGCCATCGGCCTGTACGCCAGCGCGCTGGTCCGCGATGGCGGCACGCTGCAGATAGGCATCGGCGCGCTGGCCGACGCGCTGTCGCACGCATTGGCGCTGCGCCATACCGACAACGAAAAATACCGCGAAGTGCTGCATGCGCTGGATCCGGAACTGGCGCACCACCCCGCCGTGATCGCCAGCGGCGGCATGGACCCGTTCGCCATCGGCCTGTACGGCTGCAGCGAGATGCTCAACGAAGGCTTCAAGCGCCTGGTCGAAGCCGGCGTCATCCGCCGCAAGGTGGTGGACGACGAAGCATTGATGACGCGCATCGCTCAAGGCACCGCCAATATCGGCGACCAGGCCCGGCTGGAACGCGATGGCGAATACCTGCATGGCGCCTTCTATCTGGGTTCGACCGCGTTCTACGACTGGCTGCGCCATCTTCCCGACGACCAGCGTCGCGGCATCGGCATGCGCCGCATCAGCGAGATCAACCAACTCTATGGCGGGCACGAATCTCTCGAGCGCCTGCAACGCAGCGGATCTCGCTTCTTCAACACCTGCATGATGGCTACCGCATTGGGCGATGCCGTTTCGGACGGCCTTGAGGACGGGCGCATCGTGTCCGGCGTAGGCGGGCAGTACAACTTCGTGGCCATGGCCCATGCGCTGGAAGATGCACGCAGCGTGCTGATGTTCCGCTCACAGCGCGGCGAGGGCGACAAGGCCGAGTCCAGTGTGCGCTGGAACTACGGCCATACCACCATCCCGCGCCATCTGCGCGATATCTACATCAACGAGTACGGCATCGCCGATCTGCTGGGCCAGACCGACGAGGATTGCGTGATCGCCATGGCGGGAATCGCGGATGCGCGCTTCCAGGCGGATCTGCTGGACAAGGCGAAACATTCGAAGAAACTGCGCGGGGATTTTTCCGCCGGTCCGGAATGGGCGCGCAACACGCCGCAGCGTTTGCGCGAGGCGCTGGCGCCGTTCCGCAACGACGGCACGTTGCCGGATTACCCGCTGGGCAGCGACTTCACCGAAGTGGAACAGCGTCTGGTGAAGGCGCTGGGCTGGCTGAAAAACGCAACCGGTACGCTGCCGCACAAATTGCGCACCCTCTGCAATGCGCTGTTCTCCGGTCAACGGACGGATGAGGAAGCCCTGCGGCGCATGGCGCTTGACCGGCCCGCCAATGCCGGTGAATGGCTGTATGCCAGACTGGTATCGCTTGCGCTGTCGAGAACCCGTTCCTTGTCCTGATTGCCGGATCAAGGCTTGCCGATGCGTCGCAGGACAAGCTCGGCGAGCTTGTCGTAGGCACCGTCGAAATGATGTCCGCCCGGCAGCGATTGCGCATGCACATGCCCGGGCGGAATATCCGGGCACAGCGAATCGTCTTCGTCTTCGCCGTAGAGGCACAGCGTGTCCGCCTCATTCAATTTCACTGCCTCCGGCTGGATGGGCAGACCGTCGTCCTTGCCGATCCAGTCGGCAAGATGGAATTCGAAAGAAGCGTTCTGCCCCAGACCCATGAGAACGGTCTGCGCGACCCGCGCACGAGAAGCCGGCGGCAACCGATTGACCGCGAAAGGCAATACGTCGGCGCCCTGCGAGTAGCCGATCAGCACGACTCTTTCCTTGCCCCAATGCTTCGCGTAATGACGCACGATCCGGTCGATATCGTCGGCCAGTTCCTGGGGTTCGCGTGCCTTCCAGAAATAGCGCAACGAATCGAAACCGATCACGCCGACCCCTTTGGCGACCAGCGCATTGGCCACTTCTTTGTCCAACCCGGCCCATCCGCCATCGCCGCTGAGCAGAATGGCGAAGGTATCGTTGTCGCCGCTGGCCGGCACTTCTATCAAAGGCAGGTCGCTCAGCTTCGCCGGCGGCGGCGGAAGCGCGATATTTCGTCCCGCGGTCAATACGCGGTAACTGGCCAGGAGCGCGGGCAGCGTGCCTTGGTCCGTCCAAAGATCTCGGCCATGGCCGGGCAGCGTCGATAGCGCGGCACCGTGGGAGCGGCCGACGAAATCACGGACGTTGGCGACTGCGCAGCGGCCGTCATTGGCTTGCTGCAGTACGACCCACGGTTGCGGCAGCTCCGAGACGGGCGCCAGCAGCGAGACGTTGCCCTTCGCACCTTCCAGGAAATGTCTGTCGGCGCGTTCGCACAGCGGCTTGCCAAGATCCAGCCGTGGACAGAACGAGAGCGAGATCGCGCCGGCGAAGGTATCCTCGTCGGCGACCGCCTGCATCGCGTAGGCCAGCGCGGCGCCGGATCCGTAGCCGACCAGTAACGGCGCGCGGTAAGTGGGTTGCTGTGCGTAACCCTGCAGGTAGTGCGAAAGATTCTCCAGATCGCCATCGGGCAGCACGCAATCGTCGTCGTCCTTGGCCAGGGTGGTGCGCAGCTTCGGCAGGTCGATACCCGCCACCATCGCACCTTCCCTGGCCAAAGCGCGGGCGGCGGTATCCATGGTCCCGTCCCAGCCATTCTCGCCGGAAAGGAACAACACGAATTGCCCTGCTTCTCCCTGCGGCCGGTACAGCGCGACGCGATCGAAGGAGCCATGCGAGATGCGCTCTTGCGCCCGGGCCGGCAACGCGAACAGGGTCGCGAGCAACAGCGGAATCATAAGGTTCTTGATCATTTCGCGATGACTCCCTTCAAACCGCCGCTGATCAACGCAGCGATATCGGCCAGTAAAAGCAATGGAACAACGCCACCCGGCGATGCGAGATAACGCGCTTCCCATTGCGGATCGAATTTTTCCTTGAATGCGCGCAGCCCGCGGAAATTGTAGAAATTCTCGCCGTGCGCGAACAACAACCGCCCCCCGCGGTGCCAGAACGGGGCAAGCGAATGCTTGGCCATGCCCGACAGCGGCGCCATGCCCAGACCGAACCGCTGGAATCCGATTCCGCGCAAATGCAGCATCAGCTCGGCGAACAGGAAATCCATGGCGCCGTACGGCATCTTCGGCAGATGGCGCATCAGGTCGACGGTGGCCTCGGCCTTCATATCGGTGGTCAGCACAGTGGCGAAGGCGACGATGCGGCCTTCGTGGCGCACCAACGCGACAGGTTGCTTCAGTAGGTAGTCGTCGATGAAGGCGCCCACCGAGAAGCGCTTCTCGGCCGCGCGGTGTTCGGCCAGCCACGCGTCGGAAACGGCGCGTAGCTCTTCGAGGATCGCCGGCACCGCTTCCACCGGAACCATCTCGAATACGGCGCCTTCGCGTTCGGCGCGCTTGATGCTGTAGCGCAGGTTGGAGCGTCGTTTCCCTTCCAGAGAAAAATCGGCCAGCGGCACATACGCGTATTCGCCCAGCTTGAACAAGCGCAGGCCCGCGTCCAGGTACATCGACAGCGACTGCGGACGCACCTGGTAGAAGCACGCGCGTCCTCCCGCTTCGCGCGCGCGCTCCACGAGGCGCCATACCAGTTCGGCCTGCTCGTTCTCCGGTCCCAGCGGATCGAACAGACCGATCCACGAGCGCCGCTGGCGCCCGAACATCACCATGGCATTGCCGGTTTCCGAGAACAGGAACTGTTTGTCGCCGGTCAGCGCCAGAAAACCGTCGGCATTGTCCTGTCGGCGGACGATCGAGTCCGCGCGCGCCAGTGCGACCGCGTCGGGCGGCTCCGGCGTCGATGAGGCAGGACGCAACAACTGGCGCACGGCCAGCACCAGCGCCAGCAAGGCGATGCCGACCAGCGCGCGCAACGAGCGCGGCGCATGCCCGTTGAACTCGAACTGCCACCACAACTCACGGGTGTAGTCGACGTCCTGGTAGGCGAAGAACAACAGCGCGGTCAGCGCGGCGAAGATCGCCGCGACCGCCAGCAACCAGCCGCCGCTGAACGGTACCGACAACAGCGAAGCCTTGCGCGTGAACTGCTTGCGCGACAAAGCCAGCGCGGTCACCAGCGAGACCAGCAGAACCGCTTCCCCTACCGCGATGCCCTTGGGCAGCGCCATCAGCAGGGTCATCGCCGCCAGTCCCAGTCCCGCCCACCACGCCGCATCCAGCCGCGACAACATGCCGCGCGCGACGAACAGCAGCGCCAAACCAGCGACGCTGCTGAGGAAGTGCGACGCTTCCACCAGCGGCAACGGCACGTGCAAGGCCAGCAACTCGGTGGCTTCTTCGGTGGCCGGGGTCACTCCCGAGACCAGCACCACCACCGCTACGACCAACGTGTACGCAGCAAGCAACAACGGCGCCAAACCGCTGACCGCCCGGGTCAACGGCGCCGCGACGCCGCTGCGCAATTCGTGCAGCATCATCAGCAGCATGGCCAGCAACAGCGGCAACACGTAGTAGACAAGGCGATAAAGCACCAGCGCTCCCGCCAGTGCCTCGGCGGGCACTCGTCCGCCGAGCGCCACCAGCATGACCGCTTCGAACACGCCCAGCCCACCCGGCACGTGGCTGATCACACCCAGCACCAGCGCCGCGGCGTAGAAACCGATGAAAACCGGGAAGCTCACTGCGCCATCGGGCAGCAGCACCCACAGCACCGCGCCCGCCGCCAGGATATCCAGCACCGACCACAGCAACTGCCGCAACGCCAGCGAGGCCTGCGGCAGACGCACGGACAAGCGTCCGAACAAACGACGCTCACGGCCATCGCGGCACCACACCAGCAGGGCAGCGATCACGGCCAGTACCAGCCAGGCGCCGGTCGACAGCAGCCAGGCCGGAACATGCACCAGAGGAGCGAGCGCCTGCGCATCCCACAACAGACCCAGCGCGCCCACCGTACCCACGCCCAGACCGAAGGCCACCGCATTGAAAGCGATGGCCCGCGAAATCAGTCCGGCTTCCACGCCGGCCGCCCCGTAAAGACGCATGCGCACCGCACCGCCGGTGAACACGCCCAGGCCGATGGTATTGGTCAGCGCGTAAGCGATGAAGGAAGTCTGCGCGACTACCCGGTAAGGCACCGACGCGCCCACGTAGCGGAGCGAAGAGTGGTCGTAACCGCTCAATGCCAGATAGCTCACCGCCGTGGCCAGCAAGGCGAGCGCCAGATCGCCCGAATCGACGCCGCGCACTGCCGCTACGACCTGGTCGTAGCTGATCTGCTGCCACAGGCCCTTGAACGCGAACGCCAGCAACGCCGCCAGCGCGATCATGCCCGCCGCCAGCAACCAGGGCCTGCCCCGTTGCAGCAAGGGCAGCCAGGATGCCGTCTTGAAATCGATGGTCCGCTGTCTGCGCAACATGACCCCTATTTGTCGTTGAACGCATCCGTGCGACAGATTTCCATCCGTCGCAGTTCCCCGACTTTATCGCGCAAGCGGCGAGTCATCGCCGTGAAGACGATGCGGATGCCGTTTCAGTCCGTTCGTGCGAGAGGCTTCAGCCCAGCGCCTTGGCCGCTTCCACCACTTTCTCTGCAGTGATGCCGAAGTACGGGTACAACGCCTCGGCTGGAGCGGACGCACCGAAGGTATCGATGCCGATCACCGCGCCGTCCAGGCCCACGTACTTGCGCCAGAAATCGGTGACCGCCGCTTCCACCGCCACGCGCTTGCGCACGGCCTTGGGCAGCACCGACTCGCGGTACTCGGCCGGTTGACGGTCGAATACGTCGGTCGACGGCATCGACACCACGCGGGTCCTGATGCCCGCGGCATCCAGAGTGGCCTTGGCCTGCGTGGCCAGGCCGACTTCCGAACCGGTGGCGATCAGGATCACGTCCGCATTGCCGCCTTCGGCATCGGCCAGCACATAGCCGCCACGTGCGATGTTGGCGACCTGCGCTTCATCGCGCGGCTGGTGCGGCAGGTTCTGACGGCTGAACACCAGGCAGCTGGGCCCGTCCTTGCGTTCGATCGCGGCGCGCCAGCAAACAGCCGATTCCACCGCATCGCACGGACGCCAGACATCGTTATTGGGGATGTAGCGCAGCGAGGCCAGATGCTCGACCGGCTGGTGAGTCGGGCCGTCCTCGCCCAGGCCGATGGAGTCGTGCGTGTACACGTGGATCGCGTGCGCCGGGTTGAGCGCGCTCATGCGCACCGCATTGCGTGCGTAGTCGCTGAATACCAGGAAGGTGGCGTCGAATGGAATGAAGCCGCCATGCAGGGCCAGACCGTTGCTGATCGCGGTCATGGCGAATTCGCGCACGCCGTAATAGACATAGTTGGCGTTGGGGTCGTCGGTGGCGACGGACTTGCTGGCTTTCCACAGGGTCAGGTTGGAATGAGCCAGATCGGCGGAGCCGCCGATCAATTCCGGCAACAACGGCGCGAAGGCTTCGATGGCCATCTGCGAGGCTTTGCGCGAGGCGATCACGGGGCCCTCGGCCTGCAGTTTCGCGATGAAGGCGTTGGCCGATTCGACAAAGCCTTCCGGCAGATCACCATGCGAGCGGCGCGACAGCTCGGCCGCTTCGCTGCCGAAGTTGGCGGCGTACTGGTCGAACAGCGCGTTCCATTGGTCCTCGCGTATCTCACCGGTTTTATCGGCGCGCCAGCCGGCGTAGATTTCCTCGGGAATTTCGAACGGGCCGTACGGCCACTCCAGCTGCACGCGCGCGGCCGCCAGTTCGTCCTTGCCCAGCGGCGCGCCGTGCGAGGATTCCTTGCCTTGCTTGTTGGGCGCGCCAAAGCCAATCGTGGTGCGGCAGCAGATCAGGGTCGGCTTGTCGGAAGTCTTCAACGCGGTGTCGATGGCGGTCTTGATTTCCACCGAGTCCTGGCCGTTGACGTTGCGGATCACCTGCCAGCCGTAGGCCTCGAAGCGCGCGGGGGTGTCGTCGGTGAACCAGCCATCGGTGTTGCCGTCGATGGAGATCTTGTTGTCGTCCCAGAACGCGACCAGCTTGCCCAGGCCCCAGGTGCCGGCCAGCGAGGCGGCTTCGTGCGAGATGCCTTCCATCAGGCAGCCGTCGCCCATGAACACCCAGGTGCGGTGGTCGACGACCTGGTATTCGGGACGGTTGTAGCGCTGCGCCAGCAGTTTTTCGGCCAGCGCGAAACCGACCGCATTGGCGAAGCCCTGCCCCAGCGGACCGGTGGTGGTTTCCACGCCAGGGGTTTCGTTGCGTTCCGGGTGGCCGGCGGTCTTGCTGTGCAGCTGGCGGAAGTGCTTCAGCTCTTCCAGCGGCAGGTCGTAGCCGCTGAGGTGCAGCAGGGCGTACTGCAGCATCGATCCATGGCCATTGGACAGCACGAAGCGGTCGCGGTTGAACCACTTCGGATTCTTCGGGTTGTGGCTGAGGTAGTCGTTCCACAGCACTTCGGCGATATCGGCCATGCCCATGGGCATGCCGGGATGGCCGGATTTGGCGGCTTCCACCGCGTCTGCGGCGAGGAAACGGATGGCGTTGGCGAGCTGGCGGCGGCCAGGCTTGTTGGAGGCGGACGTCGTCATGGGGGGCGATTTCAGTTAGGTCGCCCGTCGCTCGGGCGGCCTATTGTCCCATGGTTGAACCAGGGAACGCATGCTCTTGCCCCCTTTGGAAAAGGGGGCTATGGGGGATTTGCTCTTGGCGCGAAAAGCAAATCCCCCTCAATCCCTCTTTTTCAAAGGGAGAGGCCAGCGCGTGGCCCTTCTAGCGCACCAGGTAGGGCGGGCATTGCCCGCCGTGCTTTTTGCCGCCTCCACGGCGGGCAATGCCCGCCCTACCGATACCTCACAGCTAATCGGCCTTGAGAGCAGCCCGCTCCTGCACGGCGTCAGGCTCGCCGTGGGCCACCAGCGTAGCCAGGGTCAGATCGCCGGTGACGTTCAGGGTTGTGCGGCACATGTCAAGAAAGTGGTTGACGCCCAGGATCATGCCGATGCCGACCGGATCCACCCCGACCATGGCGCAGATCAGGGCGACCACGGGCAGCGACCCGGAAGGCACTCCGGCTGTGCCGATACCGCCCAGGATGCAAACCAGCATCACCATGACCTGTTGCCAGATCGTCAGATCCACGCCGAAGAACTGCGCCAGGAACAGCACGGTGACGCCTTCGAACAACGCCGTGCCGTTCTGGTTGGCGGTGGCGCCCACCGTCAGCACGAAGCGCGAGACGCGATTGGGAAGATGCAGCTTTTCTTCGGCCACGCGCAGCGAAGTGGGCAGCGTGGCGTTGCTGGAGGCGGTGGAGAACGCCATCACGCTGGCTTCCTGGGTGGCGCGGAAGAACGCCAACGGCGATTTGCCCACGGTTTTCAGGGCCAGCGAATAGACCACGAACATGTGGAAAGCGAGCGCCAGCACCACCACGCCCACGTACGCACCCAGCCGGATCAACAGATCGAAACCGAAAATGGCGGCCAGGTTGAACATGAAGCAGGCCACCGCATACGGCGCCAACCGGATCACCAGCCCGATCAGGGTCATGGAAATCTCGAACACGCCTTCGATGCCGCGCTTGAGGATGGAGGTGTTCTCGCTTTCGGTCAGCACCAGACCCACGCCGAACATCACCGCGAAGAACATCAGCGCCAGGATGGAGCCGTTGTTGCCGGCGGCGCTGATCACGTTGTCGGGCACGATGGACAGCAGCATGTCGAGACCGCGCGGCTGCTTGTCGACGCTGGCGACGATTTCCTTGGCGCGTTCGGCGTTGTCGGTCAGCAGGCTCTGCGCCAACGCGGGGTCCACGCCGGCGCCGGGCTTGAGCAGATTGACCAGCACCAGGCCTATGATCACCGCCACCGAGGACAGGATCACGGTATAGGCCAGCGTCTTCCAGCCGATGCGGCCCAGCGCACGGATATCGCCCATCTCGGCGATGCCCACCACCAGCGCCGAGAACAGCAACGGCACAATGAGCATGAAGATGAGGTTGAGAAAGATCTTGGAGAATGGGGTAGTCACGTAAGTGGTGACCGACTTGACCCATTCCGCATCGCCGCCACCGGTCGCATGCACCACCAGTCCCAGCAGCAGGCCCAGGGCGAAGCCGATGGCCATCTTCCAGTGCAAGGGAAGCTTCTTCTTGCCGGAAACGGGCGTCTCGCTCATGCGGTGGTTCCTAGACGGACAAGGCCTCAGCTTAGCAAACCTCCGCGCAACGGCCGTAGGAGCGACGCGAGTCGCGAAATCCTCAACCTTTGGGCATCAATGGCTTCGCGACTCGCGTCGCTCCTACAGAGGCCTCTTCATGTCGGATACAACGGCGGCAGGACCTCCTTGGCGGGCTTGGCCGTGGTCCGCCAGACCGGTCCATTCCGGAACGCTTCGCGCAATGCCGCTCGTGCGGCGACGCCATCGCCATCGGCCCATCGCGCCCGACGCAGTTGCTCCACCGCATCGCGTTGCGCAGGCGATTCCAGTCTCGTGCTCAAAGCATCCAGGTCGGCGCTGGGAGGCGTGGACATGCCGCGCAGCACATCGCCCACTTCTTCAAGATCGCCACTGTCCAGTACGCGCCTGAGGTCGGCCAGTGTCTGTGTGGGCATCGCGTCCGGGGATTCCTCCTGCGCGCGCGCAGGCCGCCGCGCAGCGGGCGCTGCGGCGCGACGCTGCAGCGCCCAGATCAAGGTGATCAGCCACAGCCCGGCGAACGCCACCGCCAGCCAAGTCCAGACATGATCGGGCAGACGTCTGCGCTCGCCAGCGGTCGGCAGGGAGCTGTCGCCGGCAGCAGTGGTAGCGTCCGCTGGCGTGGGAAGCGTCGAGTCTGCGAACCCGCCAGCACCGGGCGCGACCTGCAGGGTCAGGTCGGGCAGGCTGGCGGTTTTCGCTGCACCTGCCCGCACATCCCACCACGCCATCTTCGGTCCGGGCACGACCAGTTTGCCGGCACCGTTGGGCACCAGCGAATAGCGTCGGGTCAGCTTCACCTGTGGAGATCCGGCGCTGAAGGTTTCGTTGTATTGCGGCGGCTCCGCGAACACCTGCGCGCCGGCTACCGACGGTGCGGGCAGCTCGGGCATCTGCGCCTGCGTGGCGCCTTGCGCGATTACTTCCACCACCAGCGTCGCCGCTTCGCCCGCACGCAACGATTGCGGCGCGCCGACGTAACGCATACGCAGATCGCGCAACGGCAGCCAGGGTTGTGGCGCATTGGCCGGCTGCGCGCGCACGTTCAGCGCGCGCGGCGCGCCGTTGGCGCGCATCTCGCGGCTGTTGCCGCCCAGCAGGTCGTCCATCCACCCGCCCACGCCGCGGCCCGCGAAACGGGCACCGGGAATCACCAACTTGCCGCTGCGCTCGGGCACCATCATGAAGCGTCGTTCCACAACGTTGTAGCGACGGCCGTTGAGTTCGCGGGTCGATTGCACGTCGTCGCCCACGCGTTGCAACGATGCGCCCTCGGGAGCATCCAGGTCGAGCTGGCCGGATGCCAGCGGCACTGCATAGAACAACCGCACGGTGACGCCGACGGACTGCTGCACGTAGGGATTGGGATCGTCGACTTCGGTTTCCAGAAAGGCGGTCGCGTTGCCGCGCGGCGATGCGGGCGCCGAAGCCACAACCGCTAATGCCAGCGGTGGGCTGCTCTGAGCGCCGACGCGCAAGGCCGGAATAGCCAGCGTGCCGGCGCGATGAGGAGCAAGGTTGACGACATGGATGACCTTTGCCGTCACCGTACCGTTGACCATCTGCACCTGGCGGCTGCTGGCTTGCCCGCTGAGATCGAAATCGGCGCGTAGCGGAGAGAAATCGGGAGCCGCGGCAGCCTGGTCGGTCTCGATATTGAGGGCTACCGATTCGCCCAGCGCTATCTGGTTGCGATCCAGCCAGGCACGGGTCGCGGCCTGCGCCCTATCCGCTCCCATGGTTGAAGCAAGCAGGCAAAGCACCGCCAGGATGAGGCTACGTTTCATTGTCCTTCCTTCTGCCGGCGTTCGTATTCCAGCTGGAATTTGGTTTTCAGCAGGCCACCCGGCTCATCGGGCACGCGCCGCAGCCAAGCCTCCACAGCCTGCCTGCGCTCGCGCTGTTGGGCGGTTTCCGCCGGCCGGACCGCCCGCGCATCGTTCTTGTCTGCTTGCGCGGGCTGCTTGCCCTGCGCCATGGCCTGTTGCATGCGTTGACGCTGCGCCGCGTCGGCGGCCTGCTGAGCCTTGGCATCGGCGGCCTGCTGTTGCGGGGTGCGCGGTTGTTCGGGCGCTTGCCCCGCGCCGGTCTTCGGCGGAGTCTGCTGCGAATTCTGCGCCTTGTCCTGGGCATTGGAAGGTTGCTGCTTCGGTTCGGTCCTGCTATCGCTCGCCTCCTGATTCTTTTGCTGCTGGTCCTGCTGCTTGCCCTGACCTTGATTCTGATTCTGGTTCTGCCCACCTTGCGGTTTGCGCTTGCGCGCCGCATCCACCACCTTGCGGTTCTCGATCGCGTCTTCCATCTTCGGTTGCCGCTTCAGCGCCTGGTCGTAGGCGGCGATCGCTTCGTCATACTTGCCCTGCTTGGCCAGCGCGTTGGCCTGGTTGTACCAGGAGTCGGCGCTGTCGATGCCCGTGAAAGCCTGTTCGGCGGCGGCATAGTCTCCTTTGCGGTAGGCGTCGGCGCCGCGTTCGATGCGCGCATGCTCCTGCTGATCCGTGCGCTGCCACCATTGGCTTTCCGCGGCCTGCGCCGTCGCTGGCATCGCGAACGGCAGGCACAGGCAGAGCACGACCGCTGCAAACGCACCGCCGCGACGGAATGCGAACAACGCCAGCAGCATCAACGGCGGCAGCAGCCAGTAGCCCTCATCCTGCCAGGCCAGACCCTTCTTGCCGCGCGCCGCGCTGGCATCGGTTTCGCGCGGGACCAGCAGTCCCAACGCCTGGAGATCGGAATCATCGACAGTAACCGTCTGATAGCGACCGCCTCCCGCAGCGCTCAGCGCTCGCAGCGTCCCCGCCTGCAGGCGCGCCTGCGCGATACGGCCTTCGGCGGCGCGATAAGGCGCTCCCGTCGCCGTACCCAAGCCCAGGGCTGATACGCGATAGCCCTGGCGCAAAGCTTCGGCAGCGGCGCTGTCGGCCGCAGCATCGGCGTGGTCGCTGATCAGCACGATGTCGCCGCGTTCGAAACCGGCCTGCTGCAACAAACGCACCGACCAGGCGATGGCCTTGCCGGGCTGCTGCCCATCCACCGGCATCACATCGGGCTCCAACGCATCCAGGAACAGCGCCACGTTGGCCGCATCGTCGGTAAGCGGCGCTACCGTGAAAGCCTCCCCCGCATAAACCACCAGTGCGACCTGACCGTCGGCGCGTTCGCGCAGCAAAGTGGCCAGCTTGGCGCGCACCTGCAACAGGCGCGACGGCGGCAGGTCCGAGGCGGTAATACTGCTGGACAGATCCAGCGCGATCACCAGGGGCGAGTGCGATTGCCACAACGGCTGTTCGCCCTGGCGCCAGCTCGGTCCGGCAAGTGCGAGGATGGCGATGACGTAACCCAGCGCGCCCATCCACAGCGCACCACGCACGACCTTGCCGCCTTGTTCCAGCAGATGCGGCAACAGATGCGCATCCACCACGCCCTTCCATACATTGTCGTTGCGCTGACGCATGCGCCACAGCGCCCACAAGGCAGGCAGAGCCAGCAACGCCCACAGCCAATGCGGGCGCAACAGGTGCAGGGTGTCCATCCAGCCGCTCATTGCAGCCGCCTCGGCAACAGGAAGGCGAGCAACGCGACCAGCAAAGCGGCCGCCAACGGCCATCCGTAGCGTTCGATGCGTGGACGCACGCGTGCGCCTTCCTGCTTCACCGGTTCGATGCGATCGAGTTCGGCGTAGATGCCGGCCAGTTGCTCAGTGTCCCGTGCACGAAACGATTGCCCGCCGGTTTCCTGCGCGATCTTCTTCAGCGTTGCCTCGTCTATTTCCTCTTCGGCGCCCGGCATGGGCACGGTGAGGCCGAAAATGGAAAAACCTCCACCCGATCCGCCGAAGGCGATGGTGTGGATGCGCACGCCTTCGGCCTTGGCCAACTCGGCAGCCTTGAGCGGTTCCAGTACCCCGGCTGTATTGACGCCATCCGTAAGCAGAATCAGCACGCGCTGGCCTTTGGGCTGATCGCGCAGGCGTTTCACCGCCAGACCGATGGCATCGCCGATGGCGGTCTCGCGTCCGGCCAGACCGGCAACGCTGTCGCGCAACTGGTCGCGCACCGAATCGCGATCCAGGGTCAGTGGCGTCAACGCGTACGCGCGCTGGCCGAATACCAGCAGCCCCACCCGATCGCCTGCGCGTCGATCGAGGAAATCCGCCAGCACCGCCTTGGCCGCCGTGAGCCGGTCGACCACATTGCCGCCCAGCTCCATGTCCGGCTCGCTCATGCTGCCGGACAGGTCCACGGCCAACATCAGATCGCGACCGCTTTGCGGCGGCGCCACCGCTTCGCCCAGCTGTTGCGGGCGCGCGGCGGCGGCGCAGAGCAGGAACCACGCCAGCCAGGCCAAGGCCGCGATATGCAAACGCCGCGAACGCCCGCCGAGCGTGGCGATGGCATCCAATCGTCTGCCATAAGGCACCTTCAGCGAAGCCGAAATATTGCGATGGGGCGGCAGCAACCAGCCGGCCAACCAGGGCAGCGGGAAAGCGAGCCACATCCACGGCCAGGCGAAACCGCCGAACGCGACCTTCAACGTTTCGAGCCAGGAATCGATCATTTCCGGCCCGCCATCAATTCGAGGAAGCGCGCGCGCGCCAGCACTTTGACTGCGGCGAAATCGTTCGCCGGCACCTCGCGGCGGTATCCTCCTTCCAACAGCAATCGCCCAACGCCTTCGCTGAAAGCTTTCTGTTTTTGTCCGTCGAGCAGACGCAGCCACTCTTCGCTCTGCAGATGGTCCGCCTGCTTATCCACACGCCGCGCTGCGCGACGCAACAGCTCCGAAATAGCCGCGACCTGCGCGGCGGGCGCGGCGTCGCTGCAAGCGTCATCGAACAATTTCTGCCAGGCGAGCTTCCTGCGCAGGCGCCGCCGCCTGGTCCACCAAAGAATCGCCAGCACCAGCGCAACCGCCCCGGCCACCAGCCACCAACCCGGCGCCGGGGGCCACAGCGAGGGCGCTGGCGACACGTGCACGTCGCGAAGCACCAGTTCCTGCGCCTGCATCAGGCCACCTGCGATTGGGCACGGCCGAGCAACGGCAGCCAGGATTCACTGGGCGCATCGCCCTGCAGCGAATACGCGCGCACGCCGCGACGCGGTAGATTTTCCAATGCGCTTTCGACCGGGCGGCCGAATTCTTGCTGCCAACGTTGGCGTTGCGTGGCATTGCCCAGGTCCAGTTCGACCCGGTGATCGCCGAGCGAGAACGGCAGCAGCGCCTGCGGAGGATCGGTTTCGAGCGCGTCGGTCAACAGCAGGACGATCACTTCGTGATGCATGGCGAGCGCGGGCCAACGCGACTCTGGAATAGCGGCGATGCTGCGCGGGTCGGCCAACACGATCACTCGCGATCCGGGACGCAACAGACGCGTGGCGTTATCCAGCGCCGATGCCAGACCCGAATCGTCCATTGGTGGGCGCGAATACCAGCGCACCAGCGCGTCGAGCACGCGCAACGCCCCACGCGCGCCCGATGCCGGCGGCACCGGCGCTTCCTGCAGACTGCCGCGCAAGATGGCGACACGGTCGCCGTCGCGCACCGCCGCCCACACGGCCACTGCCGCGGCGCGCGCCGCCTGCACCGATTTGTAGCGGACGCGCGTGCCGAAATACAGCGCCGGCGAAGTATCGGCCACGATCAAGGTCAGCCGTTCGCGTTCGGCCTGGAACAACTTGGTGTGCGTGCGGCCGCTGCGCGCGGTAAGCCGCCAGTCGATATGGCGCACATCGTCGCCGGCCACGTACTCGCGCGATTCGGCGTACTCCATCCCGCGTCCGCGCGCGCTGGATTGCGCCGGGCCAGTGACATTGTGTCTCCCCTTGCGTGCAGGCGGCCTTCGTTGCGCAGTAGCGCGCAACGCCACCAGCTCGGCCAGTGTCGGCTTCAAACCATCGCCGGTGGACGGTTTCATCCGTCTGTATCCTCGCCGCTCAGGGCAGCGGCACGGCGGCGATCAGCGCGGCGACCAGCTTGTCGCCATCCCAACCTTCTGCCGTGGCTTCATAACTCGGCAACACGCGATGCCGCAGCACATCGGGCGCGATCGCGCGCACGTCGTCGGGCGTGACGTAATCCCGCCCAGCCAACCAGGCGCGCGCGCGCGCGCAGCGCTCAAGCGCGATCGAGCCGCGCGGGCTCGCGCCCCATGCGATGCGCCGCCCCAGCTGCGGGTCGTAGCGCTTGGCGTCGCGGGAAGCCAGCACCAGTTCAATAAGGTAACGCTCCAGTTGCGGCGCCACGTGCAGATCCAGCACGGCCGCGCGCGCGGCAAAAACGTCCTCGATCGGCAACCGCGAAACCGCTTCGGCGGTGTGCTGCAAGGTATCGCGCGCGCGTTCGCGCGCCAACCGCAGGATTTCCGTCTCCGCCGCCGCTTCCGGATAACCGATGCGCACATGCATCAGGAAACGGTCCAGCTGCGCCTCCGGCAACGGAAACGTGCCCTCTTGTTCGATGGGATTCTGCGTGGCCATCACCAGGAACAACTGCGGCAGCGGATAGGTGTGGCGACCCACCGTCACCTGGCGTTCGCCCATCGCCTCCAGCAAAGCGGACTGCACCTTGGCCGGCGCGCGGTTGATCTCGTCTGCCAGCAGGATGGGATGGAAGATAGGACCGGGCTGGAATTCGAAACGCCCGTCCTGCGGGCGCCAGACCTCGGTGCCGGTCAGATCGGCCGGCAGCAGGTCCGGGGTGAATTGCACACGGGCGAAATCGGCCTGCAGGCGCGAAGCCAGCGCCCGGATCGCCGTGGTCTTGGCCAGGCCGGGCGCGCCTTCCACCAGCAGATGGCCGTCGGCCAGCAGCGCGATCAGCAGGCGCTCCACCAGCGCGGACTGGCCGACGATGGTCTCGGACAGGCCATCGCGCAGGGCGCTGAAGGCCTGGTGCAGTCGGGAATTGCCGGCGGCGACGGGCGGATCGGCAGAAATGCCAACGTTCTGGCTGTCCATAGGCACTTTGTCTGGAAGGGGCGTCGGCCGATTCTGACCGATCAGGGAACCGATGGTTCATTATCCGTGGGCTACATATTCCCACTTGTTCAGTAACGTCGACCCAATCAAAACGGGGCCGCATGGGGCGCCGTTGGAATTCAACGATATTGCGGCGTATCGGCGCTTGGCGGTCGCAAGCACTTTCGTCGTGATGAAGATCGATCGTTCCGCCTTTTGTATGTCGCGAAAAATAGAAAAGGGCCGCAAGCGGCCCTTTTCATTAACTAATCGCGTGATGGTTAACGCTTGGCGACCGTTAGTACCTTCGGAGTGATAAAGATCAACAGCTCGGCCTTTTCCTTCGAGCGACCCTTCTTCTTGAACAGATTACCCAGGAAGGGGATGTCGCCAAGGAATGGAATCTTCGCCAGGCTCGAGCGATCAGTGAACTCATAGACGCCACCGATGACCACCGTCTGCCCGTCCTCGACGAGCACCGCCGTAGTGATTTCGCGCTTGTCGATCTGCGGTATCAGACCGTAGTCACCAAGATCGATGAATTCCCCGACCTCGTCCTTCTTGACATTGAGGTTCAGGAAAACGCGACCGTCATTGGTGATCGTGGGCGTGACCTTCAGTTCAAGCAACGCTTCCTTGAACTGCACGTTGGGCGTCGCAGCGGCGCCGTTACCTCCACCGGTTATTGTCACGTAGCCGATTTCCCGGCCCTGCCTGATCACGGCTTCACGCTGGTTGGCGGTTACCAGGCGCGGATTGGAGATGACTTCGCCGCGTCCTTCTTCCTGCAGAGCGGACAATTCGATATCCAGCGAGAAATTCGCTCCCAGCAATGTGTAGGCCAGTGACCCAGCCGTACCATCAGTGAAGCCGCCTGCGGGCAGATCGACATTGAAGCCACCCCGGTTGTTGCCCGTGCCGGTATTGCCGGAGGCCGTGTCGCCGATGATGGCTGTATTGCCGCCGTACTGACGCTTGCCCGAGACACCGAACCGCGCGCCCAGGTCACGCGCAAAGGTGTCGGTGGCGATCACGATCCGACCCTCGATCAGCACCTGATCGACAGGCCGGTCGATAACATTGATCAGTTCGCGCATCTGCGCGACCTTCTTCGGAATGTCGCTGATCATCAAGGTATTGGTGCGCTCGTCGGCCACAAGACGGCCGCGCTGCGACAGGAAGCCATTTTCCTGGTTGTTTCCTCCACCACCGCCACCGCCGCTACCACCACCGCTACCGATGCCCTTCGCTTCGGTCAACGCTTTGAATATCTCCGTAGCGCTGTGATAGTTGATCTGGACGTAATCGGTCACCAGATCAACGCGGTTGTCGATGGCGATGCGCGCGTCTTCCTTGTCCTGCTCGAACTTCGCCAGCTCCGGCTGCGGGGCGACCCAGACCACGCCGCCTTCACGGCGCTGATCCAGTCCCTTCGCGCGCAAGACGATGTCCAGCGCCTGGTCCCAGGGCACGTTGACCAGGCGCAAGGTGACATTGCCCTGGACGGTGTCCGAAGCCACGATGTTGAGGCTGGATTCTTCCGCTATCAGCTGCAGCACGGTGCGGACCGGGACGTCCTGGAAATTGAACGTGACCGGGCGCCCCTTGTAGGCGCGCGGTGCGGCAGCCACGCTCGCCGATCCCGCGGCGACCGAGGACGAGGCCGAAGCACCCATCGCCGATTGGGCCGCGCGCGGCACGATTTCCACGATGTATTCGTTGCCGGTCTGGTAAGCGAGGGACTCGAACGCGCCGTTGGTGCTCAGCACCACCTGCGTGCCGTTACCCGAAGCATGGGCGTCGACGCGCTGGACGGGCGTGGCGAAATCCACGACGTTCATCGGTCGTTGCAGAGCGGCGGGAAGGACGGCGTTGCCGACATCCACCACCACCGAAGATCCCTGGTTGCGCAGGTCGGGCATTGCCCCTTTGCCGTTGAAACGGACAATCAGCCTGCCCGCGCCTCCATCGCCCCGTTTGAAATCGATGTTGGCGACCTCAAGCTTGCCGGTCGCTTGCCGGGCGGGATCGGCGTTGCCTGCCACCGCGGCGGGAGCCGGAGCGGCGGCCGTGGCTACGCTGGCCACGGCCAGCAAGCCGATCGCCAGGCCGAGGCAGCAGACCCCATGAGTGGCCAAGCGCCGGAAGGGCAACGGGCTGTGAACGTTCGAAGCGGTCATCGTGTATCCCCTAATCATTGATCTTCAAGCGCAATCGACGCAGGCCTTTCCAGCCAGCCGCCCGCACCATCCGGCACAAGTTCGACAAGTTCAATGCGATCTTCGTGGACGCCGGTGATGCGGCCATCGCTTTGCCCCAAATAAGCGCCTGGCCGCACCCTGTAGGTGACTTTGTCCGGCGCCATCACTAATGCAATCAGTCCCGCGCCCTTGCCGATCGTGCCGACCATGTCCAGGCTATCCAGCGGATATTGCTCCAGCGTTTCCTTGCGACGGTTCGGGTCGGGTCGCAGGCCGCCGCCATCGACGTTGCTCCAGGCATCGCTGAAGGGATCTCGAAGGGTCTGCGCGGCGTATTCGAACGTCTCGAACTGCTGCATCACCGGCAAGGGCTCCAGCGCGGGCGCCGGGCGCGCCTGAACGTCGGCGACCCATTTTTCAAGATTGGGAGCTTCGCCAGGCGTGCTGGTGATGCTGCGTGCGCAGCCGGTCGCCGCCACGGCGATCAGCAGCGCGCAGAGCGGACGGTAAAAGCGATTGAATTTCCCGGAAGCCATGCTCATGCTCCACCGCCGGCAGCTGGCGCTGGTGTTGGCGTTGCAGGCGGAGCCGTGCCACCGGCGGCTTTGGCCGCTTCGGCAGCCTGCTTTTCCTGCGCTGCGGTTTCTTCTTCGTCCAGATACCGGTAAGTCTTGACCGTGCCGGATAACTCCAGCGCACTGTTGTCGGTGATCCGGCCCTTGGTATCGCGGGGCTTGAGCGAGATATCGTGCATGGTCAGGATCACCACGCGCGGCAGCGACGCCACGCCGCTCACGAACGCGCCGAACTGGTGATAGCTGCCCACCATGCGCAAGGCGATCGGCTTCTCGGCGTAGAACTCCTTGGGAGTTTCGGGGCCGGGCTGGAACAGCTCATTGGCCAGGCCGCTGGACAGCGCGGTCTGCGAGATATCCACGATCAGGTCGGGCATTTCCGTCTTGCTGGGCAGCTGACGCAGCATCTGCTGCAAGACCTGCTCCATCTGCGCCAATTGTTGCTTCAACGGCTCGAGATTGGCAGCGCGCCCGGCTTTATCTTCGAAATCGCGGCGAAGGTCGGTTTCCTGAAGCTCGAGTCCTTCCAACTCCTCGCGCTTGCCCTTGATCAGCAGGAAATACGCGAGAAACAGGATAAGCAGCCCCACCAGCACGCAGAACCCGATCTTGTAGTTCTGCGGCCAGTTGCCGATGTTGTTGAAATCGAGGTCGCTGATTTTTACTTTCTTCTGGCTCATGACGCCGGCCTCCCCTGATTCGTCGGCGCTGGCTTTTCAACCGGTGTATTGGACGGCGCCGGCGTAGCCGTTGCAGGTGCTGCCGCTGGCGGCGTGGCGGGAGCCGCGCCTGGCGACGGCGGCGCATTGGCAGGCGCCGGGCTCGCGGACGCTGGAGCCTGGGCAGGTGCCGCAGGCATGTCTGCCGCAGTCGCCACGGGAGCCGTTACGTTGCCTTCGGCATCGGGAGCGTTCGGATTCGCCAACTTCACCTTCAAGGTGAAGACATACGGAAGTTGGCGCGCTTCGGAAGTCACCACAGGCGCGCCGGCAGCCTTGTCTTCCGCTTTGGCCTCGATGATCGACAGGTCGGGATTGGTCATCCAGCCCGAACCTTCCAGATTGCGCATGTAGTTACTGACCCGCGCGTTGGACTGCGCGCGGCCTTCCAGGGTGAGGATTTCGCCTTCCTGCTTGATGCTGGCCAGGGCCACGCCATCGGGAATGGTGCGCACCAGCGAATCGAACAGATGCACCATCTGCGAACGGTTGGCCTGCAGCTGCTCGATCACTTTCTTGCGCGCCAGCAGGCGGTCTTTCTGTTTGTCCAGGGCTTCGATCTCCTTGATCTTGCCCTCCACCTTCTGGATCTCGGCCTGCAGGAACTGGTTGCGCGTGTTCTGGCCGCTGATCTGCTGGCCATAGTAGAACCAGATCAGGAACGACAGCACCAGTCCGCCCGCGGCGGCCAGGCCCAGCATTCCGTAGAACTCTTTCTGTCGGTTGGCGCGCCGCTCGGCGCGCCAGGGGAGAAGGTTGATCTTCGCCATCAGTCGAAGCTCCTCAGGGCCAGGCCGGTGGCGATCATCAGTGCCGGTGCGTCCTGGGCCAGCGCATGCGCCTGCACGCGCGGGCCGAGCGTCATCTGCGCCAGCGGATTGGCGACCACGGTCGGCACGCCAAGCTGCTCTTCGACCATCTCCGGCAAACCCACCAGCGCGGCGCAACCGCCGGCCAGAACGATCTGGTCGACCCGGTTGAATTCGCTGCCTGCGTAGAAGAACTGGAGCAGACGGCTGATCTGCTGCACCGTGGCTTCCTTGAAGGGCTCCAGCACTTCCACCTCATAGCTCTCGGGCAGGCCGCCCTGGCGCTTGGCCATGCCGGCTTCTTCGTAGGTCAGGCCGTAGCGGCGCATGACTTCGTCGGTGAGCTGCTTGCCGCCGAAGACCTGCTCGCGGCTGTAAAGGCTGCGGCCGGAACGAAGCACGTTCAATGTCGTCATGGTGGCGCCGATATCGACCAGAGCCACTACGCCGTCATGCGGAATCGGCAATTCGCTGGAAAGCAGGGCGAAAGCGTTTTCTACCGCAAAAGCCTCCACGTCCATGATCCGGGCGGTCAGGCCGCCCAGCTCCAGCGCCGATTGCCGCAGCTCCACGTTTTCCGAGCGCGAAGCCGCCAGCAGCACCTGCACCATCTCGGGGTTGTTGGGCATCGGTCCCAGCACCTCGAAATCGAGGTTCACTTCCTCGATGGGGTACGGGATGTAGTTGACCGCTTCGAGCTCCACCTGGGCTTCCAGGTCGTTCTCGTCCAGCTCGGCGGGCATCGGGATGATCTTGGTGATCACCGCCGAGCCGGCCACCGCTGCGGCGGCGTACTTGGTCTTGGTCCCGGCGCGGGTCACGGCGCGGCGGATAGCCTCGCCTACCGCCTCGACCTCGACGATGTTCTTCTCGACCACCGCATTGGGCGGCAGCGGCTCCACGGCGTAGTGGTCTACGCGGAAGCGATTGCCGACCCTGGAAAGCTGTAGCAGCTTTACCGCGGTCGAACTTATGTCGACGCCAATGAGCGGCGACTGGCTTTTAGGTATAAGCCCCACGGTATCTCCCCTTCCGACAGGCACGACAAGCAGGTCAAGCCTCGGCTCACATTAATAACGAAGTTTTCACCACTTGCAATAGCCGTTAACCAGCCTGTGCGGCTTGTCACGGTTCACTAAAGATGTTGGGCAAGTCACTGTTTCCCCCCAGAACGTAACCGCCCTACCCCGAGTCATCTATACTCCCGCGCCACGTATTCTGCAATCGGAATCTGACCGGATGTCCCGTTTCCGCCGCCTGCTGCGCTGGGCAATTTTCACCTTCATAGCCCTTTTCCTGCTTGGCGCAATCGGCCTGGGAATCCTCTATTACGTGGTGTCTTCGAAGGTGCCGGACATCCAGTCCCTGCGCACGGTCGAACTCCAGGAACCCCTTTACGTCTATGCCAGCGACGGGCGTCTGATCGGCCTTTTCGGGGAGACCCGGCGCTATCCGGTCAATATCGAAAACGTCCCCAAGCAGGTCCAGGACGCGTTCATTGCCGCGGAAGACTCGAACTTCCGGACCCACAACGGTATCGATCCGAAGGGCATCTCGCGCGCGCTGTGGCAGACCGCCACCCTCAAGGAAGGCCGCGTGGCCGGCGGCAGCACCATCACCCAGCAGGTGGCGCGCCAGTTCTTCCTGAGCTCGGAATACAGCTACACCCGCAAGCTGGTCGAAATGATGCTGGCGATGAAAATCGAAGGCATGCTGACCAAGCCCCAGATCCTGGAGCTGTATCTCAACAAGAGCTTCTTCGGCAACCGCGCCTACGGCGTGGCCGCCGCGGCCGAGTACTACTACGGCAAGCCCCTGGACCAGCTGACCCTGGGCGAGACCGCCACCCTGGTCAGCGCGCTCAAGTTCCCCTCCAGCGGCAATCCCATCAGCAACCCCGAGCGCAATCACCAGCGCAGCGTGTATGTCATCGAGCGCATGCTGGAGGACAAATACGTCTCGCCGGTGCAGGCCGCCGAGGCCACGGCCGAACCGATGCATGCCAAGCCGCACGAGCGTCCGGTCGAGGTCTATGCGCCGTATGTGGCTGAAATGGTGCGCCAGGAGATGATCGCGCGCTTCGGCGGCGACGTGGTCAACAAGGGTTACCACGTCACCACGACGATCGACCCGACGATGCAGATCGCCGCGGATGTGGCGGTGCGCGAGGGCCTGCGTCTGTACGACCATCGCCACGGCTGGAACGGGATCGAACAGCATTTCGAAGTCACCGCCGATGCCGATGCCGCATCCCTGGCTGCGCACGTAGCAGGCATCCCCGCCCAGAACGGCCTGATCGCGACGGTAGTGGCCAGGACCAACGGCGATGGCGGCATTACCGTCGTCCTGCCAGATGCCAGCGAAGTCACCCTGCCCGCTTCGGCCAGCCGCTGGACGGGCAAGAACCCCGCTGCATTGTTCAAACGCGGCGACCTGGCCCGGATCAAGATGGATGCGCCGAAAGTGGCCGCCGCAAAACCTGGCGAAACCGCCCAGCCGGCCGATGCTGCGCCGGTGACCTACCAGATCGACCAGCTCCCCCGCGGCCAGGCTGCGCTGGTATCGCTGGACGCCAGCAATGGCGCAGTGAAGGCGATCATCGGCGGCTACAGCTTCGCCGGCAACAAGTTCAACCGCGCCACCCAGGCACGTCGCCAGCCCGGCTCCAGCTTCAAGCCGTTCCTCTATGCGGCCGCATTCGAGCGCGGCTTCAATCCGGCTTCCATCGTGCTGGACGCGCCGGTGGTGTTCCGCGACCGTCGTGGCCACATGTGGCGGCCGCAGAACGACGGCGGCGGCTTCCGCGGCCCCATGCGCCTGCGCGAGGCGCTGGTGCAGTCGCGCAACCTGGTGTCGGTGCGCCTGTTGGACAGCATAGGCGTGGATTTCGCGCGTAAATACATCAGCCAATTCGGTTTCAACGAAGCCGAACTGCCGCCCAACCTGTCGATGTCGCTGGGTACTGCTTCGCTCACGCCGCTGTCGATGGCGCGCGGTTATGCGGTATTCGCCAACGGCGGGTCGCGGGTGACGCCGTGGTTCATCGATGAGATCAAGGACCGCGAAGGCAACGTGGTTTTCAAGGAAAAACCCGCCACCGCCTGCCGCACCTGCGGCGGCGGCGTTGCCGGCGCTGCGGCGCCGACCAGCACGGTGGTGGATGGCTTCGATTTCGGGCCTGCCCAGGATGGCAAGCCGAAGGCATCCGCCGAAACGGCCCCGAAAAAGCCGGCCGCGGCACCCAAGCCTGTCGATCCCAACATGGTGGTCGCCCCGCGCGCCATCGATGAACGCACCGCTTACCAGCTGGTTTCGATGATGCGGGATGTGGTCCTGCGCGGCACCGGCACCGCTGCCAAGGTTCTCAATCGGGAGGACGTGGGCGGCAAGACCGGCTCCACCAACGACCACCGCGATGCCTGGTTCGGCGGGTTCGGCGGGACCTACTCCACCGTGGTATGGGTGGGCCGCGACGATTTCCGCAGCCTGGGCTACCGCGAATACGGCGGCAAGGCCGCGCTGCCCATCTGGATCGACTTCATGCGCGAAGCGCTGAAGGAGCAGCCGATCGCGCAGAACGATCCGCCGCAGGGCATGGTGCAGGTGACCAGCAACGGCGCAACCGAATGGGTCAAGGCCGAGGATCTGGATCGCATACAGAGCGAAGAGTTCTTCAATACCGACGACAACGCCGCCGCCGACGAAGCCGCTTTCGACATCTTCTGATCCTTGTAGGAGCGCCCCCTGGGCGCGAGCTTTTGCTTTGCTAGGCGCCCAGCAAAAAAGCTCGCGCCCATCGGGCGCTCCTACAACCGCAACACGGCATCGGGTACAGTCGGGTCTGGTCAGACGCGGAGGCAGCCCATGCACCACGCCCGTCAGCATGCCGAAACCCGTACCCGCGAACGCCGCCACCGGTTGGCCCACGAAGCGGCCCGGCTGATGGCCGAAGGCGGCTTCCGCGATTATCACCAGGCCAAGTTGAAAGCCGCCGAGCGCCTGGGTATCCACGACGATGCTTCGCTGCCGCGCAACCGCGAGATTGAGGACGCGTTGCGCGAGTACCAGCGGCTGTTCGTCGGTGAGTCGCAGCAGCAGGCAGTGCGTGTGCGTCGCGATGCGGCATTGCGTGCGCTCGAATTCTTCGTGGAGTTCTCCCCTCGGCTGGTCGGCCCAGTGCTGGACGGCACTGCCGATTCCCATTCGCCGGTGCATCTGCAATTGCACACCGACGATGCCGATGCGGTGCCGCGCTTTCTGGAAGACAACCGGATTCCCGTCGATGCCCGCACGCGCCACATAAGGCTGGACCGGGAGCGCAGCGACGATTTCCCGGTTTGGATATTCAGCGCCGAGGAACTGACTTTCGACGTGACCGTGCTTCCGCACGATGCGTTGCGGCAGGCGCCGCTGTCGGGCGTGGACGAGCGGCCGATGAAGCGGGCTTCGCTGGCGCAGCTGCGGCAGTTGCTGGCGGACGAGGAAATCGCTGGGTACGAGCTGAGCGCTTCTCGTTAGCACGCGGCAAAGCAAAAACTGCGAATTAGAGGGGGAAAAGCACTTGTATTGCAGGAAGCGACCATCGGAGATCACCTCATTTTTGAGGTCTGTTTTATAGTTGGGCCTAAGGGGAAATTTGTATGCGGTTCATTTTGAATTTGGCGCTTCTCGGGCTATTGCCTGTACCGGTGGTCGCGACGGACACAGCTACCCACGATTGGAAGACCCTATGGGACAAGCAAGCCAGTCTTACGGCGACGCCTAGTGGGGCCAGTTACGAACGGAAACTAATTTCCGTCCACAATTCCTTCTGGGCTGATGTTTATGAGAAATGCAGTGCTGCGGCTACAAAAGCGCAAATTTACGAGTTCAGTGCCGTAGCGGTTATTGATAAGTCCGGCAAAGTCGCTGACTTTATTCTTATGCCCAATGATGACAATCTGGATTGCTTTACCAGTCAGATGGTGGGCCGCAAGTATCCGCCGCCACCTGTCGCCCCTTTTTATGAGGGGTTTAGGATTAAATTGAGCGGTCAATGATAAAGCTTGGTCCTAATAATTCATTCAAGCCAAACCCGCTTCGCGGGTCAGCTTAACTCAGGCATTGGCGCCCATGCGCTCACTTGCTCTGGCACTAGCTGCTCTGTTCTGTGGTTGCTCGGGTACGTCGCAGGAGCCGGAGCAGCGAACTCAGCCCACGCTGCAAGTACTCAAGACGGATTATATGCTTCCTGCCTTCGGTGGCAGGCTTCAAGGGACAGATCGAGGCGGGTGGGTTGGCGAGCTGCTGTTCCAAGACGAGGCAGGTCGAGCGGAAACAATCCTGCACGAGAATGTTCATGGCATCGTGGAGAATTCGGCAGGTATCTTTGTCTTCACAGGGCTCAATCATATGGGTGGCAATGTCGGGGACATTTACACCGTTACTCTGACCAAGAACAATGATGTGGTTGCCACTCGCCTTGGACGCATCCCGGGCGCTTCCAGGGACGTGACCAGACAACCCAATGGCGCAACCACTTTTCTGGTGGCTACGGGGCGCTACGGACGCGAAGACAGACCGATTTATGATTGCTACGAGCTGCGGGGGAAAGTGGTCGACCACTCGTCGAGTTGTCAGCCACCAAAGCCCCTCAGCCGCAACAATTGATTGAAGCCGAACTCGCTTCCGAAACGCTTACTCCTTATGGACCAGCGCTGAGCCGCCCTTTCCTTCCACACGTACGCGACTGCCGGGTTCGATTCCCTTGAGTTGTTCCCGCAACTGGGTGATAGCCAGGGTTTTCCCGCTATCAAGCTTCACTTTGACCATATAACGAGTCGTCGGGCCTTGGTCGCCCACCTTGGTTGCCACGACTTCGCCGATATCTTCCGCAGAATCGGCGACAACCGCACCTGCAGTGCCCCCCTTGCGCGTAGCCACCATCCCCAAGCGCCCAGCCGTTCCGAGGAACCTGCCCCACTTGCGCTTGGTTTTGGTGACCTGGGATTCGTCATCGCCACGATTGTCGATAGCCTCCATGGCGACCACAACGCCATGGCGCGAGTCGGCCGCATGCGCGGAATAATGGGGCGCTAGCAACATCATCAGCACTACTGCTGTTACGGCCATCCGAATTAGCTTCATGTGTCGATCCTCCAGATCAGATTAATGGGTAACGCATGTCGAATTGATGAGCTTCGGCTGTCGAGATGAACTCGCTACCCGTCACTCTTTCTTCTTGGGTTTTGCGATGTCATAGCGACAAGCGTCGCCGACATACGCCCAACGGCGAATGATTCCTTCGGCGTCGGCATAGAACGTGATGTCGCAGCGATGAGTTGGCGGGTGGTATACGTCCTTGGTATATACGGTTTCGTTGAATATGGGCGTGGCGGCGACACCGTTGCCGCCCTGGGTCATACCGATTATTTGCCTGTCAACGCCCGTTACCACCGCCTCCGTATATTCGGAATTCCACGTTTCCCACGTATAGCTGGTCTCATCGCTGTCCTCTGATTCATTGATCTGGACGCGGCCGCCATCCACCCGCAGCTGCAGAAGCAACTCGCTGGCATCTCGTCCCAACCATCCGTCGGCTTTGGCTGCGACGCGCTTTTCGCCTCCTGCGTAGCAGACGCCAGCTAGCACCATTCCAAGGAAAATGACCGCCACGTTGGCGAGAAAATCGTTTCGCATCATGCGTATCTTTCCCTGTGAGTAAGACGCCTTCAGCCAATTTCCACCGAAGCGTCCAGGACATCCGATTGTCGACCTGCTAGCTCACGCCATGCTCTAGCGTCTTGGAATAAATACCATGGCCTTGATGGATTCAACAAGCATCCACATCAAATGATAGATCACTCACATAATGCTCATTCAAATATGCTCGACACCAGCTCTCCACCAGATGAGCATCAAGAAGTAGAATTTTCTGGCGTGTTTAGCAGCCGCTTCTTATATGTTGAAAGAAACTGATATTGACGGATCGCTCGTTCCCTACCGAACATACGCGCCACACTCCGTTTGGGGTCTAATCGTGGTTAGGCAAATACGGAGAAAGAATGCTTATGGAAAATTCTGATATTCCCTATATCAAAAGCTGGCTGCTGTTTTTCTTAATAGCAACTGTTGGCGGTGGGCTGGTTGGCATGGTAGTTGGAGCTTTGATTGGCGGCGTAATGGGGGCTGCTGGCATGCCGGTAACCCAGATCGCCATCGTTACCGGCGCTACTGGGTTAATCATTGGCATACCGATCTCTTTCTTTACATTCAAATGGTCGGTTGGTAAGTACATCGTAGAGCCGATGCTCCGTTCATCTCGCCAGTAGGCGGCCTAACAATTCAAACCGAGCCGGTAGTTCCTGCAGTTTGGTGGACATCCAGATCAAGCTATCCGAAATGTCAGTTGTTCATCGAATTCGCGTTGGGCGCGTTCATTCAGGCTGTCGGCCATAAAAAAACCCCGCGGTGCGGGGCTTTTTTCTTCTTGCGTATGTCGGAATCAATCAACGCTGATCGATACCCTTGTAGTCGCGCTCGGCATAGCCGGTATAGATCTGCCGCGGGCGGCCGATCTTGGCTTCCGGGTCGACCTGCTGCTCCAGCCAGTGCGCCACCCAGCCTGCGGTGCGGGCGATGGCGAACATCACCGTGAACATCTCGGTGGGGATGTTGAGCGCCTTGTAGATGATGCCGCTGTAGAAGTCGACGTTCGGGTACAGCTTGCGCTGCACGAAATAGTCGTCTTTCAACGCCGCCTCTTCCAGACGCAACGCCACTTCCAGCATCGGATCGTTGACGCCCAGTTCGGCCAGCACCTCGTGGGTCATCTCGCGGATGATCTTCGCGCGCGGGTCGAAATTCTTGTACACGCGGTGGCCGAAGCCCATCAGGCGGAAACCCGATTCCTTGTCCTTGGCCTTGTCGACCGCCGCACTCACATTCTCCGGCTTGCCGATCTCACCCAGCATCTTCAGCACGGCCTCGTTGGCGCCGCCATGCGCCGGCCCCCACAACGCCGCCACGCCCGCGGCGACGCAGGCGTACGGATTGGCGCCGGTGGAACCGACCATGCGCACGGTGGAAGTAGAAGCATTCTGTTCGTGGTCCGCGTGCAGGATGAACAACAGATCCAGCGCCTTGGCGGCGACCGGATTGAGGTCAAGCGGTTCGCTGGGCACTTCGAACATCATGTGCAGGAAGCGGTCCACGTAGGCGTGGTTGTTGCGCGGGAAGCGCACCGGCCAGCCAATCGAATAGCGGTAGCAAGCAGCGGCGATCGTCGGCACCTTGGCGATCAGGCGGATCGCGGCCAGGCGGCGCTGCTCAGGGTCTTCCAAGTCCAAGGTGTTGTGGTAGAACGCGGCCATCGAGCCGACCATGCCTACCATCATCGCCATCGGATGCGCGTCGTGGCGGAAGCCGCCGAGGAAGTTCTTGAACGCCTCGTGCATCATCGTGTGATGCGCGACTTCATGGTCGAACTTGGCGAATTCGTCCGCTGTGGGCAGCTCGCCGTTCATCAACAGGTAGGCCACTTCCAGGAAGTTGGACTGCTTGGCCAGTTGCTCGATCGGGTAGCCGCGGTACAGCAGCACGCCGGCATCGCCATCGATGTAGGTGACGGCGGACTTGCAGCTGGCCGTGGCGGTGTAGCCGGAATCGTAGGTGAAAAGACCCGTTTCCTTGGTCAGCTTGGAAATGTCGACACAACTATTGCCGAGCGTGGGTTTGAGTACCGGCATGACCACCGATTTTTCGCCGGCGGTCAGTGTGGCCTGGTCGAGTTCTGACACAGTGCGCTCCTTCGTGGGGATGCGCCGGTCGGCGATGCCGGCGGCGCGGGACGGGAGTCCAGGGCCTTTGCTCTGGATTTCCGAATTATCGCACACGCGTTTTGGAGCCGTCGCCCAAAAGAACGCGGAGTTCAGACCAAAGGATAAGAACAGACTGGATCAGGAACAGATCGTTCGAGCGCCGCAACGAAAACGGCCGCGCTGGGCGCGGCCGTCCGGGATTTCGAGGCAAGATCAGCGGCGCAGCAGGAATTACTTCTGCTGGTAACGCTTCTGGAACTTGTCGATGCGTCCGCCGGTGTCCATGACCTTGTGCTGGCCCGTGTAGAACGGGTGCGACGAGGAGGAAATTTCCACCTTGATCAACGGATACTCGTTGCCGTCTTCCCACTTCACGGTCTCTTTGGAGGCCAGGGTGGAACGGGTCAGGATCTTGAAATCGGAAGTGACGTCCTGGAAGACGACGTCGCGGTATTGGGGATGGATGTCGGCCTTCATGGCGGCACCAGGTATCTAGGGAAGTGAAGAGCGGCATTTTAGCCCGCCGCCGCCGTTCCGCGCAACCCGCCCGTTAACCGGCCGCCAGGGCCGCCTGGACCAGGGCCTCGAAACGGGCCTGGTCGTAGCGCATCAGCAGGCGGGCATTGTCCGGCTTGCCGTGCTGGCGGTTCCAGTCCACCACGGTGGCGCCGCGGGTCAGGCTGCCGGCCAGCTCCACCGCCACCGGGCGGTCCAGCAGCTCCTGCGCGCCTTGCGGTTGCAGAGCATAGGCCATGGCCAGGGCATCGGCCGAATGCCAGTGGTCGCCACGGCGGTCGGCCGACCAGTTGCGGGTCTGCAGGGAGATCTGGTCGTAGAAACGGGCGCGGGGGGAGTCGGCCTGCAGCCACTGCTCGGCCTTGGTGTGCAGGAAACCATGCGCCATCACCGCTTCCCAGTCGGCCAGGTCGATATGCGGGAATGCCTGGAAAACGACATGCGCCGCTTCCGGATCGAAAGCGACGTTGAATTCGGCCGCCGCGGTGATGTTGCCATGGGCGCTGACCGCCCCGCCCATGACCACGAAGCGCTTGATGCGCTGGGGCAAGGTGGGGTCCAACTTCAGGGCCACCGCGATGTTGGTCAGCGGCCCCAGCGCGACCAGCAACAATCGGCCGGCATGCTGGTGCGACAGGCGCAGGATCGCCAATGCGGCGTGCTCGGCTTCGGCCTTGCGCGCTGCGGGGGCATAGCCGATATCGCCGAAGCCATCGCGCCCGTGCACATGCGCGGCGTCGACCGATGGATGCAGCAGCGGATCGGCGCAGCCGGCGTAGACCGGCACGTCCTGGCGTCCGGCGATCTCGCAGAGCTTGAGCGCGTTGCGCACGGTGTAGTCCAGACCGACGTTGCCGGCCGCGATGGTCAGGCCCAACAGTTCGTGATCGGGATCGTTGAACGCCATCAGCAATGCGAGGGCGTCGTCTACACCGGGATCGGTGTCGATCAGCAGGGGAATCTTGTTGGTCATGGTTTCATTGTTCCAATTCGATCGCGGAGTTTCGCACAGTAGGTCGGGGTTACACCCCCGACGCTTGTGCCTTGTACCGCATCTTCGCTTCCCTTCTCCCTCCGGGAGAAGAGCCTGCCGAGTACTTGATACGGGGTGGCGCGTAGCGACGGATGAGGGAGGGAGAATTCACCCCCCCCGGAAACTACATTACAAGCTGATATCCCATTCCCTCATCCGCCCTCCGGGCACCTTCTCCCGGAGGGAGAAGGAAAAGCTATGCGGAGGCGTACCGCGCCGCGCCGCCGACCCAGCGCGCGATGATCCTGTCGGCGATATCCGGCGAATCTGCCAACAACCGGTCCGCCAGTTCACGCACCAATGGCAGCATGCCGGCATCCCGCGCCAGGTCGGCGACGCGGAAGGCAACCAGCCCCGTCTGCCGCGTGCCCAGCAACTCACCGGGCCCGCGCAGCTCAAGATCCTTCTCTGCGATGACGAAGCCGTCGTTGGTTTCACGCATGGTCGCCAGCCGCTGCTTGGCCATCATCGACAACGGCGCCTGATACAACAGCACGCAATTGGAAGCCGCGGCGCCACGCCCTACCCGTCCACGCAACTGGTGCAATTGCGCCAGACCCAGGCGCTCTGCGTTTTCGACGATCATCAACGAAGCGTTGGGCACGTCCACGCCAACTTCGATGACCGTGGTCGCGACCAGCAGATCGATATCCCCGGCCTTGAAGGCGCGCATCGTGTCCTGCTTCTCCGCCTGCTTCATGCGGCCGTGGACCAGACCCACGCGCAGCCCCGGAAGCTGTGCGGACAGTGCTTCGTAGGTACCTTGCGCGGCTTGTGCGACCACTTCATCGCTATCGTCGATCAGCGTGCAGACCCAATAGGCCTGCCGGCCTTCGGCGCACGCGGCACGGATACGTTCCACCAATTCCGGCCGCCGTTCGCCGCTCAACGCGATGGTCTGCACCGGTGTACGTCCGGGCGGCAGCTCATCGATGGCCGAAACGTCCAGATCGGCGTACGCCGCCATGGCCAGCGTGCGCGGAATGGGGGTGGCGGTCATGATCAGCTGATGCGGCACCGATTGACCCGAAGCGCCCTTGTCGCGCAGCGCCAAGCGCTGGTGCACGCCGAAACGGTGCTGCTCATCGACGATGGCCAGAGCCAGGTCGTGGAAGGCCACCGCTTCCTGCATCAGCGCATGCGTGCCCACCACTACCTGCGCCGCGCCGGAAGCGACTTCCGCCAGCACGCCGGTGCGCGCCTTGCCGGTGACCTTGCCAGCCAGCCACGCTACGCGGATGCCCAGCGGCTCCAGCCATTGGCGCAGGTTGGCCAAGTGCTGCTCGGCCAGCAGTTCGGTCGGTGCGGCCAGCGCGGCCTGCTTGCCCGCTTCCACGGCGAGCATGGCTGCCATCGCCGCGACCACGGTTTTTCCGCTGCCCACATCGCCTTGCACCAACCGCATCATCGGCAAGGATTGCGCCAGATCGTGGCGGATCTGCGCGAACACGCGCTGCTGCGCGCCGGTCAGCGAGAACGGCAGCGCGGATTGCAGTTGCGCGGCGAGCTTGCCTTTACCGGCCAGCGCCGGAGCACGATGCCGCTGCAAGGCGATGCGTTGCCGGCGCAGACTCAGGTTATGCGCCAGCAGCTCTTCCAACGCCAGGCGGCGTTGCGCGGGATGGGTGCCGGTGGCCAGCGCGGCGAGATCGGCATCGCGCGCGGGCCGGTGCATGCCCAACAAAGCCTGGCGTAGCGAAGGCAATCGAAGGTCGCGCAGCATTTCTGGCGGCAGCAATTCCAATGAAGCGTCATCGGGAAGACGATCCAGCGCCTGCGCGATCAGCTTGCGCATCGAGGCCGGGCCGATACCTTCGACTGCGGGGTAGACCGGGTCCAGCTCCTCGCCCAGCGACGCGGCGTCGCCCTCACCCAGCACCCGATAGCTGGGATGGACGATTTCCAGGCCGTTCTGCCCCGGCTTGGGGGTGCCGTAGCAACGCACCAGCGCGCCGGGCGCGAACTGCGCTACCTGCGCGGCACGGAAATGGAAGAAACGCAGCACCAGGGTGGCGTGCGAATCATCGCCGATCGCCACGCGCAGCAGCGGGCGATAACGGAAGCCCCGCTCCACCGCTTCCACCCGGCCTTCCACCTGCGCCGGCACACCGGGCTGCAGGGCGCGGATGGGCGTGAGCTGGGTGCGGTCTTCGTAGCGCAGCGGCAGATGCAGCCACAGGTCCTGCAGCGTCAACAGTCCGCGCGCCGCCAGTTTTCCCGCCACGCGCGGGCCCACGCCGACGAGTTGTCCGGCGATGGGCTGGTTGAAGGCGGGTTCTTCGCTGCGTGGTGCGGACGGCATCTGACTAGGATGCCGACCGCACCGGATTAACGCCAGTCGGAATTCGCCGCGCTGGCGTGTCAGAACGGTGCTGCGTGGCCTCAGGCCGTGGAAGCGTCGATGCTCTCGCCGATCAGAACTTCACCCCGACTTCCATACCATAGGTTCGCGGTTCGCTGACCACCGCGCCTACGGTGCCGAAGGCCTCGCGGCCGTACACGTTCAACTGGCCGACGTACTGGTTGTCGAACACGTTGTTGCCGTACACCGCCCAGGTCCAATGGCCTCCGGCCGAGGCCCATCCCAGGCGGACATCGGTACGGTTCTGCGATTCTCCGGTCGAGAAATTGGGGAAGCTGGTGCAGTCTCCCTGGCCGCGGCTGTAGTCGTTGGCGCGACAGGCGCCACGGTAAGCGTGACGCAAGGCCAGGCGTAGATCGCCGGCGTCGCCGAGCGCCCAGGTGTAGTGGCCGCCCAGCGCCGCCGACCAGGAAGGCTCGCCCGTGGGCTGTCCATTGAGGTCCAGCAACCCGGCACCGGTATTGACGCTGTAGTCCTTGTACTTGGAGTTGATGTATTCAGCGTTGAAATCGACCGCGAACGCGTCGCTGACCTGCCAGCGCAGGTCGAAGTCCACGCCATAGGCCTCCACGTCGCCGGTATCCACGACGAACCGCGGAATGGTGCTGGTGTTGTCCAAGCGGATCGACTGGCGGTTGTCGTAGCGGTAGGAGAACACCGAGGCGTTGTAGGCCAGGCGCGCCTCCGGCAGGGTGTGCTTGATGCCGATTTCGGCGTTCCACACGTCTTCGTTGTCGAATTCGCTGCCGATCTGCAAGGCGTTGTAGCCGCCGGCTTTGTAGCCCTTGGCCAGCGAGGCGAAGCCCATCAGGTTGTCGCTGAAGTGGTAGTCGGCCACCAGTCGCGGGCTCCAGTCGCTCCATGCCTTGCTGGCGCGGTTGGTCACGCCTTTGTTCATCATTGCGGGCGGATCGATGAAGGCAAGGTCGAAGATGAAGAATTCCTTCGGCACGCCAGCCAGGGCGAAGAACCCGGCCGCATCCAGCGCATCCAGCGTGGCATCCAGCGTAGGTGCGTTGCGGATGTCGTTGAACCAGCTGAAGTCCTTCTCATCGCGGGTATAGCGCAGGCCGAAGGTCAGATTGAGCTTGTCGTTGACGTGCCAGATCACGTCGCCGAAGCCTGCATACGATTTCGTCTTCAGCGTGTTGTAGAACTGCTCGTTCCAGGCATGGTCCATCAGCGTCAACGGAATGCCGAACGAGCCCAGCACCTGCGAGAAGAATCCGAACAAGGTGCCATCCGGCGTCGGCGCCAGGCCCAGATTGGACACCGCGGTATCGACCGCCGTAGTGGTGGTATTGATTTCGCTGGTCTGGTTGGCCTCCTCTTCGTAATAGCTCGCGCCGGCCACCCAATCCAGGCGGTCGCTGGAACCGCTGAACTTGAATTCCTGGTAGCGGGTTTCGTTGGATTCGCTGTTGGTGGAATCCAGATACAGATTGGGCCGGTTGGTGCCGTCCTCTTCCACGCGGTTGAGCGCGTCGAACTGGCGCCAGGCGGTGGTGGAAGTCAGGTGGCCCCATTCGAAACCATGGTCGACGATCAGTGTGACGCCATCGAAGGTGCGCCATTCAGCGCTGGCGGCGGTGTCGTTGAACGTGTCGGTGTCGCGCGGGTCCAGGTAAGTCAGCGGATCGGCCGGGGCGACCGGCAGTCCCGGCGCCGCCGGCAACGGCACGATACCGGTGGTGGGCCGCCCGAGTTGATCCAGGCTTTCATGATCCCAACTCAGCAGCGCGGTGGTGTTGTCGGTGATGCCCAGCCGCAAGGCCGCGCGCGTGGCCCAGACGTTGTCGCCGCCCAGGTCCTTGCCGGTTTCCCCATCCTGCAACCAACCATCGCTGTGGTTGATCAGGCCGTTGAGGCGCAGTGCAGCGCGGTCGCTGAGCGGGATGTTGGCCATCGCTTCCAGGTACTGCTTGCCGTAGTTGCCCAGCCTGAGCTTGGCCGCAGCTTCGGTCTCGTTGCTGGGTCGTTTGGTGATCACCGACACCGCGCCGGCGGCCGTGTTGCGGCCGAACAACGTGCCTTGCGGGCCCTTCAGGACTTCGATGCGCTCCACATCGGTCAGCGGCAGCAAGATTCCGCCGCTGCGTCCGGTGTAGACGCCATCGATGAACACGCCCACGGCCGGATCGGTGCCGATGCCGAAATCGTCGGTGCTGATGCCGCGCAACGCGATCGAGGGCTGCGTAGGCTGCACGCTGTTGATCTGCAGGCCCGGCACGAAGCTGTCCAGGTCGCCCAGGTCTTCGGCTGCCACGTCCTGGATCATGCGGTCGTCCAGCACCTGCAGCGCGATCGGCACGTCCTGCAGTTCCTGGGTGCGGCTCTGCGCCGTGACCAGGATGCGATCCAGCGTGGTCGCATCGGTTTCGGCGGCCGGTGCGGCTTCCGTCTGCTGCGCCCAGACCGTCCCCGTCGATGCCGCCAGCAGGCATCCGCCGAACAAGGCGCGCCGCATTCCCACTACCAGTCCCCGTTGGATCAACTTCATCGCTCTCTCCCCGTTTGATTGCTGTGCGGCGAATCGTCGCAAAGACATCGCCGTGCCGAATTGGTGCGTCGCTACCTCATGTGTCGCACGCGCCCTTCTGCGCGTTTATCCATTCCCGTATCAACTCCACGCCTTCGCGATGCACGACCGAGCGCCCCAGCTCCGGCATCATCACCGAAGGATCGTCGCTGTCCATGCGGAACACCAGTACCGAAGCATCGGCCTGGCCAGGCGCGATGTCGTACAGGCGATTGCCGGTGCCCTTGCCCGCCGCCACCGGTTGTTTGCAGAAACCCAGCTTCAGGCGATCGGTGATGGCCGCGTCCAGCCACATGCCGGAAGTGATCGCCGGGCCGGTCTGGCTATGGCAATGGCCGCAGTTGACGTCCAGATAAGCGCGCGCGCGGTCTTCGAGTTTGGCGTGGGCAGCGTCCTGCCAATCCGCATTGCGCGGCACCTGGGCCGGATCGGGTGCACCGGTCAGATAGCCAACGCGCGCGAGATGCGCGATCTGGTTCTCACTGCCGGTCGCGTAGGCGAAATCGCGATTCAGGTGACGCGCCTTCGGCCCGATGGGATGCAGCGCGCGGGTCTTGTTGTCTGTGGCGTGGCAGCTGGCGCACTGGTTCTGGTCGGGCACCTGGTAGTTGGCGGCTTCGCGGCCGCCATCGCTGTCCACTAGTTCCAGCGAGATCAAATCGCCTGCGCGTTTCAGCGTGGCTTCGGTCTGCGCCTCGTTCCAGACATAGGGCATCGCCTCCCAACCCGCCTCGCGACGCACCAGCAGGCGGGTTTCGATCAAACGCACCTTCGACAGATCCAGCGTTTCGCCCTGCAGATCGTTGTTGACGGCAGTGCGTGCCACCGATTTTCCGTCCCGTTTTCCGTTGCCAGGCAACGGGTAATAGAACGTCTTGCTGATGATGGTGCCCACCGGAAAGGCGAAACTGTTCTGCGCCGCGTACGAGGCGGACTTGCCCTTCGGCATCCAGACCGTGCGCAGTTTGTGCGCATAATCGCTGAACAGCGGCGTATTGAGATCGTACGGCACTACGCCTTCGTTCAACGACAGACGCCCGTCTTCGACCTTGAGCACGCGCCATTCGCTCAACGCTTTGGGTTGTCCCTCGGCGAAGAAACGCACGCCGGCGTCTTTGCTTCCGCACGCGGACAGCAGCGACGCCAAGGCAAGCAATGCGAAACCGCGCAACCGCATCATCCGACCTCAGCCACGCCCCAGGTCCACCGCCGGCAGGCGCGGCAGATCGCATTCGAAGGGTTTTGCGTCCTTGCTCGGATTCTTGTAACCGCCCGGACCGTCGGCGTTGACCACGCCGCTGACGTCGCGCAGGCAGATTTCCGGACCTGCCGCAGCCTTGCCATCGACCTTGCGGTCCTTGTTGTAATAACCGTCCCAGAGCACATCGGGAAAACTGCCGCCCAGCCCGAACATCGCCATCTTCAACGTTTTCAGATCCAACCCGTCGGGCGAATCGCCGCCGCCGCTCACTTTATTGCCGTGCACGTAGATGCGTTCCGGGTACGGATCGAAATCCTTGGCCATGCTGGAGTCTTTGTAACCGGTGGAATACACGCTGGAGATGATGAAGTTGGCGGTAGCGTTGTCGGAAACCTCGTTGTCGAAGATCTCCACGTCGTCGTTGGCGTTCACCACCATGCCCGAACCCGCCGGCACGCTGGCCACCGGCGTGCCCTTGGCGCCGAAATTCTCGGTGTTGTTGGCGATCACCTTGTTGTTGAACACGCGGATGTTGCCGCCCTGCTGGGTCAGGTTGGGCATGTTGAAGACCAGGATGCCGCCGGTGTTCCTGGTCGCCACGTTCTCGTACACGTCGGCGTTGATGGTGTTCTCTATCTCGATGCCGGCCACGTTGGATTCGGCGCGGCTGCGACGTACGATCACGCCGTTGGACTGGCCCACGTAGATGCCGGCGTCGGAGGCGCCGATGGCGACCGAATCCTCGATCAGCACATTTTTCGTCAGCACCGGATACAACCCGTACGCGCCGTTCTTGGTGCTGGGCCCGCCGGTCCATTGCACCTTGACCTTGCGGATGGTGACGTTCCTGGATTCGCTGATCTTCAGGCCATCGCCTTTGGAATCTTCGATGGTCAGGTTCTCGATGGTGAAATCATCGCCGTTGACCAGCAGGCCTTCGGCACCGGCTTTCTGGCCCTTGAAGCTGAGCACGCTCTTGTCCATGCCCGCCCCGCGGATAGTCACGCCATTCGCGCGCAGGGTCAGACTGCGGTCGAAGGCGAACTTGCCAGCGGGTATCTCGATCACATCGCCCGGTTTGGCGTCCAGCAGGCGCTCGTGCAGGGTGGCGGCGAAACCGGCATCGCCGGCGGCGACGGCCGCGCTTGCCGGTGCGCTTTCGTTTTTCTGGCAGGCGGTCAGCGCCAGCAACACGGTAGCTACCACGACGTACTGGCGCATCTGGAATCTCCTGGAGTTTCGGCGGTGGCGGCGCATACGGCCGCGTATCCACACGGAGGTGGTGATGCAGTCTGGTTCGCCGTCCTTGACGGGAGTGAGGGCAGGAGCGGCATACTTGGGGGGGCAAAGCGGACAAGCTGGAGGGCTTCGATGCGCGTCACCACAGACCCGGTCAACGAAGCGAGGCTGGCAGCGGCGGTCATTCCTACCAACATGCTGTGCCATCTGGTGCAACTGGCGCGCGAGCGGGGAATGGACAGCACCCACTGGTTCAAAGGCATGCGCTTGGACCCGCAGGAAATCGACGACCCCGCCACCCGAGTGTCCTATCGCCAGGCCAGCGAGATCGTGGCGCGTGCGTTGGCCTCCTTGAACCAGCCTGACCTGGGTCTGCAGGTAGGCTGCCGGCAGAACGTGGGCAATTTCGGTCTGCTGGGGTTGGCCATGAAGACCGCGCCGACCTTCGGCGAAGCGGTTCTGCTGGGCATGACCTACCAGCGCACCACTGGTGCGATGCTGGATATCGACACCGAGGCCAGCACCCCCGGCGAAGTGGCGATGACCGCGCGCGCGCCGGTCGTGGTACCGGCGATCCTGCCGTTCCTGTGCGAGGAGATGTACGCCAGCTCGCTGATGGTGGCGCGGGAATTGATCGGCCCCCAATTCCGTCCCTTGCGGCTGGAACTGACCTACCCGGCGCCCGCCTATGCCGACAAATACGCGGAACTGTTCCAGTGCGAGTTGCATTTCGATCGTCCACGCAACCTGATGGTGATCGACAGCGAATGGATGGCGCTGGAATTCCCCACCTACAACGCGGTCAATGCGCGCCAGGTGCTGGAGCTGTGCCAGAAGCAGCTGGCCGACATCGCCTCGCCGCAAAGCGAACTGGCCGCGACGGTGGAACGTTTCCTGCGACAGCACGTGCGCGAGAATCCGCCGCTTTCGGCCATCGCCGGCGTCATGCACCTGAGCGAACGCACGCTGCGCCGTCAGTTGGCCGCCGATGGAATCAGCTTCAGCCGGCTGCACGACCGCCTCCGCACCGAACGCGCGCTGGAACTGCTGCACGACCACAATCTGACCATCAGCCAGGTTGGCAGCGGCATCGGCTTCGCCGACGCGCGCGAGTTCCGACGCGCATTCAAACGCTGGACCGGACACACCCCCAGTGAAGCGCGCGAGCAGATGGCCTAGTAAGGAAACCAAGCGTGGGAGCGGCGTCCCGCCGCGAGCTTTGCTTTCTGCGTTCTTGCGACCAGTGCGTGAAACCGGATCAAAAGCTCGCGGCGGGACGCCGCTCCCACGCTGCTATCGACCGGTTTCTGTCAGTCGATCACCATTACCGCATCGACCTCGAACACCGCGCCCTTGGGCAATGCCGAGACTTCAACGGTGGAACGCGCCGGGAACGGCGCATTGAAATATTCCTGCATCACCGCATTCACTGCGGCGAACTGACTCAGGTCGGTGAGGTACAGACCCAACCGGACGATCTGCGCGAGCGATCCGCCCGCGGCTTCGGCGACCGCCTTGAGATTGTCGAACGCACGCCGGGCTTGTACCGCGATGTCGCCTTCGACCAGGTTGCCGGTCGCTGGATGCAGCGGGATCTGCCCGGAAAAATAGACGGTGTTTCCGCTACGCACCGCCTGCGAGTACGGGCCGATGGCGGCGGGAGCATGGTCGGTTTGGATGATTTGGCGGGTCATGGCGAATTCCCATAGCGAATTCATCGGCATTCTAAAGCAAAGGGATGTCCTGGCTCACTACTTCGGACGCTAAAAAATTCCTGAGGGTAAGTCGAGACCAGACGATCTTCTGCATTAGTCGCAGAAAATCTCCACGGCAGCCAATCGCCACGAAATCCTTCCGCTCTCGCTATTGGACAAATAGAGTTCAGGCCCGCTACAGAACGCTCCACCGCTCCAGCTTGCTCGAAAAAGGACATCCAGAATCCCGTCCCGATTTATGTCGCCCACGTACTCCAAGGCATATCCGGTAGACCGCACACCTTTGTTAGTTTCGACTGGAGCGGAATAGATAAGCTGCCGAGCACCTTGCGAGGCGACCACGACAGAACACCAAGTCACATCTTCATCCGGCGCTGAACAACGCTGGGCTATGCCGATAGCCGGCAATTTTCCAGCCTTGAGCGTCAAAGCGTAGTCTCGGTCGGAAGGTACCTCGCCCTCATAATCCTTTTGCACACTCTCCACACTCCCTGCCACCGGTTGCCAAGCCGGAAGCGCTTCGATGCTCCAGCCATTTCCTGGTTTGTCATGCCGGAAGTAGAGATAGCCCATATCGTCGATTGCAGACCAAACAGAAGAGGCAACGATGCGCCAACCCTCTCCTGTTTTCACCAACAGGTACTGCTTGTCCTCGCGTTTCCATTTCAATGAAGCGTCAAGGGGTTCGTCCGCACCCTGGACATCCTTCAGGCGCCATTGGGATTCTTCTTGTTCTCTGTTCCACGGTGCGCATGAGTATGGCTCACAGGCCTGCGCCGGTGCCGCCAATAGCACAGTAACTGGAGCAAGTATCAGCATGAAAATGCCATTCAACCTCACTGTCTACGCACCCCATGCACCACACTCAGCCGCCGCAATCTGCGCATCACCTCAGCTAGGTGGTTGCGATCGCGCACCTGGATGGAAAAACGCAGCACCGCGGCGTTAATGTCGCGCTCCAGATATTCCACACGATCGATGTTGGATTGGCTTTGCGCCACCGCGGCGGCGACCTGGGCGAGCACGCCGGGGCGGTTTTCCACATCGATCAGCAACGCGGCGTCGTAGTCGCCGGTGACGCTGGTGTCCCAGTCGATGGGAATCCAGCGCTCGGGCGATTTGCGGAATTCGACCACGTTGGGGCAATCCAGGCGATGCACCACGATGCCCTTGCCGGCGGTGTGGTAGCCCATGATTTCGTCGCCCGGGATCGGCTGGCAACAGTTGGCGAAGCTGACCACGCCGCGCTCGGTGCCGTTGATCAGAATCTTTTCCTGCGAATGCTTGGAATGGCCGCCGCCGCGCAGTTCGGCATAAGCGGTCAGCGCTTGCGCCGCTTGCGTCGGCATCCAGTTACCCAGCGCGACATCTGCGAGGAAGGCCTCCAGACGCGGATAGCGATGTTCGGCCAGGAACGCTTCCAGCCGTTGCTGCGGCAAACGCTCCAGCGAACTGTCCAGATCTTCCAGCGCGCGGTCCAGCATGCGATGGCCCAGTTGCACCGCGTCCTCGTGCTCCAGCTGTTTGAGCTGATGGCGGATGGCGGTGCGCGCCTTGCTGGTGACCACGAATTCCAGCCACTGCGGCTTGGGCAGCGCGGATTTGGCGGTGATGATCTCCACGCTCTGGCCGCTGGCCAGCTTGGTGCGCAACGGCACCAGCTTCTTGTCCACGCGCGAAGCCACCGCCTGATTGCCGACATCGGTGTGCACCGCGTAGGCGAAATCCAGCGCGGTGGAACTGCGCGGCAGCGACAGAATCTTGCCCTTCGGAGTGAACAGATAGACCTCGTCCGGGAACAGGTCGACCTTCACGTTGTCCAGGAATTCCAGCGACGAACCGGCGGCGCGCTGGTTCTCGATCAGCTCCATGATCCAGGCGTGCGCGCGGCTCTGCGCGCTGTTGGGCGTTTGCGCGCCGTATTTGTAGGTCCAGTGCGCGGCGATGCCGCGTTCGGCGATGAGGTCCATCTCCACAGTGCGGATCTGCACCTCGATCGGCGAACCGTAGGGCCCGAACAGCACCGTATGCAGCGACTGGTAGCCGTTGGCCTTGGGAATGGCGATGAAATCGCGGAACCGTGCGTCCAACGGCTTGTACTGCGCGTGCACCGAACCCAGCGCCTGATAGCAGTGCGGCACGCTGTCCACCACCACGCGGAAGCCGAATACGTCCATCACCTGGTCGAAGCTTTTTCCTTCGCCGTGCATCTTGTTGTAGATGCTCCAGGGCGTCTTGATGCGGCTGACCAGGCGGTGTTCCAGCCCGTCGCGGGTCAGGCGCTGCGACAGGTGCGCTTCGATCTGCGCCATCGACTCGCGCCGCACCACCGGCTGGCTGCGGATGTGCTTGTCGATGATCGCGTGGCGCCACGGATACATCGCGCGGAAACCCAGGTCCTGCAGTTCGGACTTGACCAGATTCATGCCCAGCCGCTGGGCGATGGGCGCGTAGATGTCCAGGGTTTCCTTGGCGATGCGCTTGCGCGCCTCGGGACCCTGCGCGCCCAGCGTGCGCATGTTGTGCAGGCGGTCGGCCAGCTTGATCATGATCACGCGCAGATCGCGCGACATGGCCAGCAGCATCTTGCGGAAACTCTCGGCCGCCGCTTCCTGGCGGTCGCGGAAATGCAGCTTGTCCAGTTTGGTGACACCGTCCACCAGCTCGGCGACCGATTCGCCGAAGCCTTCGGCGATCTCGGCATGGGTGAGTGGCGTGTCCTCGATGGTGTCGTGCAGGATCGCGGCGATCAGGGTTTCGACATCCAGCCCCAGTTCGGCCAGCACCTGGGCTACGGCGACCGGATGGGTGATGTAGGGCTCTCCCGACTTGCGGGTCTGCCCTTCGTGCGCAGCGGCGCCGACTTGCCAGGCGCGCCGCAGCAGAGGCAGTTGCTCGGCAGGCAGGTAACTGGCCACGCGTTCCAACTGGCGCAGATATTCCGGCACCCCGTCGTCTGGGGATGGGGAAGGAGCGACAGTCTTGGCAGTGCGGCTGGGGGACATGCCGCAAGCCTATGCCAGCGGGCATATAACGGCAAATTAATGTGAAACGTTTAAGTCAGAGCGGCTGGCTGGCGCTATCGACGATGTTGCCATCGCCGTTGCTGTCGATGTTGCTTTAGGAGCCCCGTGAGACGCGGCAAATGGGTCGGGACAAACCCCGCAGGGGCGGCGCACAGGGATGTGCGCCGTTTCCGGAGGCGCAGGAAGCGCCTTACGGAAATTTCCGAGCCATTTGCGGACCCGGCGGCTTTATCGCCGGGCGCGACGTCAGGGTGTGTTTCTTCGGTTACTTTCTTTGCACAAGCAAAGAAAGTGACTCGCGCAACGCTTTGCCTTTGCTTCAAAGACTCAAAGCAAGATCAAGGGCACCCCTCCTCAATCCTCCCCTGCGCTGCGCGCAAGGGAGGAGGCAGAAGCAGGAGCAGGAACAAGATCAAGAACAAGACCAAGATGGATGACCAGCCGTTCGGCTGTTGAAAAGCGCTTCCAGCGTTCGCTGGGATGACGACTGTGGGTGGGTCGTGACGAGCCATCGCTAACGCTCACGGCAGATCCAAAAAGCAAACAGCCCGCTTTCGCGGGCTGTTCGACAGGTAACCGAAGACCGAAACCGATCAGTCGTCGCCCTTGGACAGATCATCGTCCGCGACCACTTCGGCGGCGGCCCATTCCAGCGCCTCGCGCTCGGCGCGTTCGCGCTCGGCCTTCTCGACCCGGTTGATGAGCTCGTTGTCGATCTTGCGCGCTGCGATCTCGCGCAGCGCCAGCACCGTCGGCTTGTCGCCGCTCTCGTGATTGTCGATAAGCGGCTCCACGCCGTTGGCCAACTGGCGGGCGCGCTTGGCGGCCATCATGACCAGCTCGAAACGGTTATCGACGACTTCCAGGCAATCTTCTACGGTAATGCGGGCCATGCGGGCTCCCGGCGACCCGGGGGCCGCGCGATTAATACAGAAAGGGGCGCGGATTGTAGGGCCGGAGCCGGCCGCATGCAAGCATTTGGGTCTTTTCGCCCTTGTTAATCAATAACTTGAGCGCAGGAAGCGGCCCCGACCTGGCTCCCGCGGCGCAAGCGCAACAGCCCAGAACTACCCCAGCAGGGTCTGGATCAGCCCGGCGTGCCGTGCCACCTGGGGCTCCTTGCGCAGGCGGCTGGCGGTGAAGATGGCGCACATCTCCTCCACCGCGGTGTCGAAAACCTCGTTGACGATGACGTAATCGAACTCGCCGTAATGCGACATTTCCTCGCGCGCCGCCGCCAGCCGCTGCGCGATCACCGCTTCGCTGTCCTGGCCACGATTGCGCATGCGCTGCTCCAGCGCTTCGCGCGAGGGCGGCAGTATGAACACGCTGACCGCGTTGGGCACCTTGGCCCGCACCTGGCGCGCGCCCTGCCAGTCGATCTCGAGCAGCACATCCTTGCCGGCGTTCAATTGCGGCTCCACCGACTGGCGCGCGGTGCCCTTCCAGTCGCCGTGGACTTTGGCGTATTCGAAGAAATCGCCCGCATCGATCATCTGCTGGAAGTCGTCGGCGGAGACGAAGTTGTAGTGCTGCGCGTGGCGTTCGCCCGGGCGCGGCTGGCGCGAGGTGAACGAGATCGACAGCGCGATCTGCGCATCGCGCGCCAGCACAGCGTTGACGATGCTGCTCTTGCCGGCCCCCGAGGGCGCGGCGACCACGTAAAGGGTTCCGCGCATGCTCATTCGCTCGCTTCCCTACTCAATGTTCTGCACCTGTTCGCGGATCTGGTCGATCAGCACTTTCAATTCCACCGCGATATTGGTGGTGCGCACGTCGACCGATTTGGAACCCAGCGTGTTGGCCTCGCGATTGAATTCCTGCAACAGGAAATCCAGGCGGCGGCCTACCGGCTCGGTCTGCTTCAGCACCCGGCGGATTTCCTTGATGTGGCTGTCCAGGCGGTCGAGTTCTTCGTCCACGTCGAGCTTCTGCAGCCACAGCACCAGTTCCTGCTCTACCCGGCCGGGATCGGCCGCCTGGGCCAGATCGGCCAGACGCGCGTCCAGCTTCTGGCGCTGGCCGGTGCGGATGACCGGAATCAATTCGCGCACTTCGGCCGCGCGCGCGGCCAATGCCTCCACCCGCTCCTTGATCGCCTCGGCCAGTTTTTCGCCCTCGCGCTCGCGCGCGCCGACGAACTGGTCCAGCAGCGTATCCAGCAAGGCCAGCGCGTCGGCCTGCAGAACCTCGGCGTCGGTCGAACGGGCCTGCAGCACGCCAGGATATTGCAACAGGTCGATGAACTCGGTACGTAGCGCCGGGAAGCGCGCCGTCATGTCCAACGCCAGTTCCGACAACTGCATCACCAGCGACGCATTCAGTTGCAGGCCGCCCTCGCCTTCCGGCGAACGCAGGCGCAAGGTGAAATCCAGCTTGCCACGGGCGATGCGCGCGGAGATGCGCTCGCGCAACGCCGGCTCCAGCACGCGCAGTTCTTCGGGCAGGCGCAGGCCCAGCTCCAGGAAGCGGTGGTTCACCGCGCGCAATTCGCACGCCAGGGTGCCGCCCTCGGTGGCGCGTTCGGCGGTGGCGTAGGCGGTCATGCTGCGGATCATTAGTCAGGGCCTGGCCGGAGCTGCGGGAGGCGAATGGTAACCTAGCCCGCCCTTTTTACGGATTCGCGCATGACCGTCGTTCGCCCCAGTGGCCGCCTCCCCGAGCAGATGCGTGAAGTGAGCATCCAGCGCGGCTACACCCGCCACGCCGAGGGCTCGGTGCTGGTGTCGTTCGGCGAGACTCGCGTGTTGTGCACGGCCAGCGTGGAAAACCGCGTACCGGGCTTCCTGCGCGGCAAGGGCGAAGGCTGGGTCACCGCCGAATACGGCATGCTGCCGCGCTCCACCCATACCCGCAGCGACCGCGAGGCCTCGCGCGGCAAGCAGGGCGGGCGCACGCTGGAAATCCAGCGCCTGATCGGCCGCGCGCTGCGCGCCTGCGTGGACCGCAACGCCCTGGGCGAACGCACCATCACCCTGGACTGCGATGTGCTGCAGGCCGACGGCGGCACCCGCACCGCCGCGATCACCGGCGCGTACGTGGCGCTGGTGGATGCGGTCAACTGGTTGAAGGCGAAGAACGAAATCAAGCGCGACCCGATCCACGGCGCGGTCGCCGCGGTGTCGGTCGGCATCTATCGCGGCGTGCCGGTGCTGGACCTGGACTATCCGGAAGACAGCGATTGCGATACCGACATGAATCTGGTGATGAACGATGGCGGTGGTTTCATCGAACTGCAGGGCACCGCCGAAGGCCATGCGTTCCGCCGCGACGAACTCAACGATCTGCTGGCGCTGGGCGAGAAAGGCATCGGCGAGTTGTTCGCTGCGCAGCGCGCAGCGCTGGGCCAATAACCTCTGTAGGAGCGGGCCCTGCCCGCGACCGTTCTTCGCAATGGACAGGAAAAGCGTCGCGGGCAGGGCCCGCTCCTGCAGACAGTTGGATATCGAGACATGAAACAAACCCTCAGCCTCATCTCCGTGGTCGTAGACGATTACGACACCGCCATCGCCCACTACACCGGCGTACTGGGATTCGACCTGCTGGAAGACACCGACCGCGGCAACGGCAAGCGCTGGGTGCGGGTCGCTCCGCGCGGCAGCCGGGAAACCGCGTTGCTGCTGGCCCAGGCCAGCAACGAGGCGCAGCGCGCACGCATCGGCGACCAGCACGGCGGGCGGGTGGGATTCTTCCTGCAGACCGACGATTTCTGGCGCGATTACCACGCCATGACCGGCAAAGGCGTGGAGTTTCTGGAAACACCGCGCGAAGAGGATTACGGCACCGTTGCCGTCTTCCGCGACCGCTACGGCAACAAGTGGGATCTATTGGAATTGAAAGCATGAAGCTGGTGCTGGCCTCCTCCAATCAAGGCAAGCTGCAGGAATTGCGCGAACTGCTGGCGGGCAACGACATCGAACTGCTGGCCCAATCCGATCTGGGCGTAGAGGACGCCGACGAAACCGGCAGCACTTTCGTAGAGAACGCGTTGATCAAGGCGCGCCACGCGGCCCAGGTCACCGGGTTGCCGGCCCTGGCCGACGATTCGGGCATCTGCGTGGACGCATTGAAAGGCGCGCCCGGCCTGTATTCGGCGCGCTACGCCGGCGAGCACGGCAATGCCTCGCGCAATATCGACAAGTTGCTGGACGTGTTGCGGGAAACCCCTGACGACCGTCGCACCGCGCATTTCTATTGCGTACTGGTGCTGTTGCGCCACCCCGAGGATCCGCAGCCGCTGATCGTGGAAGGACAATGGAACGGCAGCATCTTGCGTGAACGTCGCGGCACCGGCGGCCATGGCTACGATCCGGTGTTCTTCGATCCGATCCATGGTCAGTCGGCCGCGGAAATGGAACTGGAATTGAAGAACCGCCTCAGCCACCGCGGCCAGGCCCTGGCCCGCCTGAAACAGCGCCTCCCGCATTTGTAGGGCGGGCATTGCCCGCCGTGTTTCCGTATCGCGATTAAAACGCCGGCGGGCAACGCCCGCCCTACAATGGCGTCATGATGATTCCGCCTCCGCTGTCGCTCTATGTGCACCTGCCCTGGTGCGTGCGCAAATGCCCGTACTGCGATTTCAATTCGCACGAAGGCAAGGGCGCGCTGCCGTTCGCCGGCTATGTGGATGCGTTGATCCGCGACCTGGACCAGGATCTGCCGCTGGTGTGGGGGCGCAGCGTGCATTCGGTGTTCTTCGGCGGCGGCACGCCCAGCCTGTTCCCGCCCGGGCAGATCGACCGTTTCCTGCAGGCCGCCAGCAGCCGCTTGCGGTTCGCGCCGAATCTGGAAATCACCCTGGAAACCAATCCGGGCACCGCCGAACACGGGCGTTTCGACGAATACCGCAAGGCTGGCGTCAACCGCATCAGCTTCGGCATCCAGAGCTTCGACGACGGCTGCCTGAAACGCCTGGGCCGCATCCACGACAGCGCCGAGGCCGAGCGCGCGGTGAAGTTGGCGCAGGACGCAGGCTTCGACAATTTCAATCTCGATCTGATGTACGCGCTGCCTGGGCAGGACCTGGCCATGGCCGAATACGATCTGCAGCGCGCCTTCGCCCTGCAGCCTGCGCATATTTCGCATTACCAGCTGACCCTGGAGCCGAACACGATGTTCTTCGCCCGCCCGCCCAAGGGCCTGCCCGACGACGACAGCGCCTGGGACATGCAGGAACACTGCCAGGCCCTGCTGGCCGATGCGGGGTATGCGCAGTACGAAGTCAGCGCCTATGCACGGCCGGGACGGCAATGCGCGCACAACCTCAACTACTGGCGCTTCGGCGACTACCTGGGCATCGGTGCGGGCGCGCACGGCAAACTCACGCTGGGCGCGGAACAGGACATCCTGCGCCGCTGGAAGACCAGGCATCCCACCGTCTATCTGGCCGAGGCCGGCACTCCGGCATCGCTGGGGGGCGACGAACGCATCGCCGCCGTACGGCGTCCGTTCGAGTTCATGCTCAATGCGCTGCGGCTCAACGAAGGCTTCGCGCTGGCCGATTTTGAAGCCTGGACCGGCCTGGAGCGCGACCGCATCGCCGACCCTTTGGCGCATGCCCGTGCGCGTGGCTGGGTGACGGTGGCCGGCGACCGGGTGGTGCTCACCGAACTTGGCCGCCGCTTCACCAACGATGTGGTGGAGTTGTTCCTGGAACAGTAGCCTGCGGCGGTAACCAGAGCTACAGACCGGCAGCGCTGCGCTGGCCGCTGGGGAATGTGTTAAAACCGGCATCAGGGGAGTCAATCAACCAATGTCCAGCGTACCGCCCGCCCTTCCTTCGTCCATGCCGGCAACGATCGCGCAAGCATCGTCGCTGCCGCCGCGCGTGCGCAAGATCCTGGGGGTCTTTTTCGGCCGGGTTTCTCTGGATCTGAGCGAACGTATCGGCCAGATGCTGGTCGAATCCGAACAGCAGCTGTTCAAACTGGCCGAACGCGCACGCAGCAACGACAAACAGGCCGAGCAGTTCGCCAACCTGCACGGGCTGCGCAAGAGCCGCGCCGACCTGCTGCCGATGTTCCTGGCCGGATTGGAAGGCGAGTTCGCCGCGCTCCGCCTGCCGCGCGCCGAGCCGGCCAAAGACGTGCACGAGCGCATCGAGTACCAGACCATGACCCTGGTCGAAGACGCGGAGATGGACCAGGACATCGTGCTGCGCGAAATCGCCCGCCGCCACGATGCGCGTGCGCGTACGCCGCTCTATCTCATGGGCCAGCGTTTCGGGGTGCTGGCCGGTTCGCCCGCTTTCGATGCCGCGCAGCTGCCGGTCGGGCCGCAGACCTTGTGCAAGGTCCTTCGCGCCTCGGTCGCCGCCGCTTTCAAGATCGACCTGGATTCGCAGCTGCTGCTGTACAAGGCCTTCGATCAGAAGGCTATGGCCGATTACCTCGGTTGGATGGAGATACTCAATAACCTGCTGGCCCAGCAAGGCGTGTTGCCGGGCCTGGTGTATGCGCCGCAACGCGCGCGCAGCGACGAAGGAAACCGCAGGTCGGGCAATAGCGACCCCCATCATCATCCGGAAGGCGCTTCGCGCCCCATGACCGATTGGTATGGGCATTCCTCGCCTTCAGCCTGGTCGGCGTTCGGCGAGGGCACCGTGGCCGGCGCGCCGTCGGTTTCCGGCCGCAACGAGGCAGCGCAAGCGGTCGCGGGCATCGGCAAAACCGGTAGAGAGGAGCCGGGCGGCGACGCCTCTTCTTTCGCCACCTTGCAGCAGCTGTTGCAAGGGCGTCGTCAGGCGATGTCGCCTGGCGGCTCGGCTGGACCGACGCAGAAGGGCTCAAGCGGGCAGGTCGGCGCCGGGCCGCCGGGCGCCGAGACGCGCGCTGCCGGCGCGCTGCTTCCCACCCACGACGTACTGAGCACGCTGCGCTCGCTGCAGGCCGCTCCCGTAACGGCCGAACCCGGCCAGCCGCGTCGCAGCATGCAGGACGTGCAGAAGGCCATGCTGGCGCAGGTCCGCGAACAGCACGGCCCCCACGCGGCGCTGGTGCAGCAGGATGCCGACACCTTCGAACTGCTCGGCCTGCTGTACAACGAAATAGAGCGCGAAGTGCAGCGCGACGCACCGGCAGTGGATCTGCTGGTTCGCCTGCAGGTGCCGGTAGCCCAGGCGGCGCTGCACGATCGCGAATTCTTCCTGCGCCCGCAGCATCCGGCGCGCGAACTGTTGAATTCCGTGGCCGAATCCGGCGCTGCCTGGCTGGGCCAGGACGAGGCGGACCCGCAACTGCTTCAGAAACTGCGCCACGCCGTGGACCGGGTGGTCACCGATTACAACGGCGACGACGAGGTTTTCGAGAGCGTCAACAACGATGTGCAGGCGCATTTCCGCGCCATGGCGCGCAAGGCCGAAGTCACCGAGCGGCGGCATGTGGAAGCCGCGCGCGGCAAGGACCGTCTCGAAATCGCCAAGCACCGCGCCGCCGATACCATCGAGAGCGCTTTGCAGGGCCACGTACCGCCGAAATTCGTCCAGGCCCTGTTGAATCAGGCTTGGGCCGACGTGCTCACCCTTACCCAATTGCGCAACGGCCAGGATTCGGAGGAATGGCGCGAGCAGGTCGAGCTCACCCGGCGCATCGCCGCTGCGACCAGCGCCGACGCCGGTGCGGCCGATGCGCCGCCCGCCGACGTGGAGCTCACCCCGCAGATCGAAAGCGCCTTGATGCAGGTCGGCTACCACGCCGACGAAGCGGCCGCCATTGCCCGCCGCTTGTCCAGCGCCGAAGACGACGAGACCACTTCGCGAACCGAACTGACCGCGCGCCTCAAAGCCCGCGCCCGCCTGGGCGAACAGGTGGAGACCCCGAAGAAAAAGCATATCGAGCGCACGCCGAAGGAACAGGAGTGCCACGACTATCTGCGCACGCTGCCGTTCGGCACCTGGTTCGAGTTCGTCAAGAACCAACAGGGCGACGTCAGCCGTCAGCGCCTGTCCTGGTACAGCCCGATCACCGACCACGCGTTGTTCGTCAACCAGCGCGGCCAGCGCATCGGCGAACAGTCGATGGACAGCCTGGCGCGGCTGATGGCGCGCGACCAGGTGCACGTGGTCACCCAGGACAAGGGCCGCCTGATCGACCGCGCCTGGCGCGCCACGGTCAGCGCGCTGCGCAGTTTCACCGGCGCGTCGGCAGCCGAGCAGGGAGCGAACGCATGAGCAACGATTCGCGCCGCACCCAACGCCGCAATGTGCACGAGCCGGTGATGGTGGTCGACACCATGTCCGAACAGATCATCGGGCGACTGGGCAACCTTTCCGAATCCGGCATGTTGCTGGTGGCCAACGCGCCTCTGGTCGAGGATGCGCTGTACCAATTACGGTTCGAAATCACCGACCCTACCGGCCGTGCGGTCGCGATCGACGTGGGCGCGCACCTGATCTGGGTGGGCAGCGCCAACACGCCCGGCCAGAGCTGGGCGGGCCTGCGCTTCCTGACCATCGACGAAGGCCAGTTGTCGGCGCTGCGCCAGTGGATCGCGCGTCCCGAAGCCCGATAGGTCGGGGCTACGCCCCCGACACTCGTGAACCTAACTCCACTGCGTCGGGGACGTAGCCCCGACCTGCGTCTCTGCGCGGAAACGCCAGTTGCGGCAAAATTGCGGTACTCCAGATGAGCAGCCGCAATGACCCAGCCCGACTTCAACGCCCTGTACGCCGACCACCTCGCCACGATGAAACGGCGCGCGGACGAAGCCCTGTCGCGCGGCGGCTTCGACCACCTGGTCGTACCCAGCGGCACTCAGCACTACCAGGTCTTCGACGACCGCGATTATCCGTATGCGGTCAATCCGCAATTCAAGGCCTGGCTGCCGCTGACGCGCGTGCCTTACAGCTGGCTGGTGTATACCCCTGATACGAGCCGGCCGGGCCAACGCCCCAAGGTGATCTTCTACCAGCCTTTCGACTACTGGCACGTGGTGCCCGACGCGCCCAGCGGCTGGTGGGTGGAGCATTTCGACATCCATATCATCCGCAAGCCGGAAGAAGCGCCGGCGCTGCTGCCTAAAGCGAGCGAGCGCTGCGCGATCTTGGGCGAGCCGCAGAGTGCGTTGGGAGACTACGCTCCGAACAATCCGGCAGCGACGGTCGATTACCTGGAATACCAGCGCTCCTACAAAACCCCGTACGAAATCACGCTGATGCGCCAGGCCCAGCACCTGGCCGTGCGCGGCCATCGCGCCGCCGAGACTGCTTTCCGCGAAGGCAAGAGCGAGTTCGCCATCCACATGGCTTATTGCAGCGCCGTGGGCCAGGATGTGGGCGAACTTCCGTACAACAATATCGTGGCCCTGAACGAACACGGCGCGGTGTTGCATTACACCGAGCTGGGCCGTACCGCGCCTGCTCCTTCGCGCAGCTTCCTGATCGATGCCGGCGCCAGCTTCCACGGCTATGCCAGCGATATCACCCGCACCTACGCGGCCGACAAGTCGGGCGAGTTCCAGGCCATGATCGATGCGGTGGACAATGCGCAGATCGGAATGGGCAAAGGCGTGCGCGCCGGCGTCGATTACAAACAACTGCATATCGATTCGCACCTGACCCTGATGGGCATCCTCAAGGATTTCGGAGTGATCAAGGTTTCTCCCGAAGCCGCATTGGAAACCGGCGTCAGCGCCGCCTTCTTCCCGCACGGCCTGGGCCATCCCATCGGCCTGCAGGTGCACGACGTGGCCGGCTTCGCCGAAAGCGACCGCGGCGGCAAGATTCCGCGCCCACCCGGCCATCCGTACCTGCGCATGACCCGCGTGCTGGAACCGGGCATGGTGGTGACCATCGAACCGGGCCTGTATTTCATCGACATGCTGCTGGACGAAGTGAAGAAGAACGGCCATGCCGACAGCGTGGACTGGGCGCGCGTGGACACGTTCCGTCCCTACGGCGGCATCCGCATCGAGGACGAGGTGATGTGCACCGAAGGCGATGCGGAGAATCTGACCCGGCCTGCGTTCGCGGCTGCGGCTTGAGTTGACGATCAAGAATGTGCTTTTTGTGTGCGCCCGCAACCGGCTGCGCAGCCCAACTGCGGAGCAAGTGTTCGCCTCGTGGCCGGGCATCGAAACCGCTTCGGCGGGCATCAATCGCGATGCGGACAATCCGGTGACGTCGGAGCTGTTGCAGTGGGCCGACCTGATCCTGGTCATGGAACGCACGCATCGCTCGAAACTGTCGGCGAAATTCAGAGCGCAAATGGCCGGCAAGCGTGTGGTTTGCCTGGAGATTCCGGATGACTTCGACTACATGGAGCCGGCGCTGGTGGAACTGTTGAAAGCCCGCGTTCCCAGGCACCTTCCCTCCTCCTGAAGCAAGTTCATCGACAGGGTGATCTTGTCCGAAAACGGCCAGCTTCGAGCCCTGGCAGGCAATAGTCTGGAGGCCTTCCAACAATCGGAGCGCCCAATGAAAATCCAGCTATCGAGCATCGCCCCTTTCCTGCTTGTTCTGGCGTCATTCGCTGCGCAGGCTTCCGAAAGCGGCGACATCGCCGCAGTCGCGGCGCTGGACACGCAGTACCAGGCCGCGGTGAAAGCCAATGACGCCGCGGGCATGGCGAAAATACTGGCGGACGACTTCATCCTGGTCATCGGCAACGGTTCGGTGTCGACCAAAGCCGATCTGCTGAAGGAAGCCGAGGACCGCATCCGCGAATACACGCATCAGGAAGACAGCCAACAGACCGTACGCGTATGGGGCGATACCGCGGTAGTCACCGCCAAGCTGTGGATGCAGGGCACGCGAAAGGACGGCACGCCGTTCGACTACCAACTGTGGTTCAGCGATACCTACGTGCGCGCGAAGGACGGTTGGCGCTACGTGTTCGGACAGGCTTCGTTGCCCCTGCCGAAGAGCTCCTGATCACAGAAGAGGCTTCGGACTCTCTTCCAAGTCACTCCACAACGACATGATTGGTGCTATTCATCGAAAGCTAACTGCCGGACGCGTCCGGCAGTTAGCGTAGACAAACTACCGAACTTTCCGACTCCGCTTCAAGATGCAGATCGCCGCAGCTATGAAAGCAACACCGAGTTGCCAGTAAGCATGGGGCAGAAGACGACCTAAGAGCGATATAATTCCAGACACTGACAGGAATATTGCGGCGTAACAAAGATACGAAGTTCGATTTTTTTCCATTGCGCGATATCTCAACTTATCGTCTTTGCGCGTATTGAAGCGTACCCAGTCCACACGCAGCGCCAGTACCAATCGTGTTGACGGCACCAAGGAATGTGAGAACCATGCCGACTCCCGGAATAAACGCCGCCAAAGTCAGGGCTGCGCTGGTGGATGCATTAGGGTTGGTGTAGCTCATACACCTTTCAAAATACGTGGAAGCGTTCGGACTTCCGAGCGGCGGTGTGCCGCCATAACCACCGCCGACCGGAGAAATTTCGTTGTTTGATAAATTGCGCATGCGCATTCTCCATTTTTAGTTTTGTAGTGTGGCCCTCAATAGCCAACACTGCTGAAGTAATCAGCCAGCAAATGATCGACATAATTCGATGACAGAGGCAACTCACAATTGTTGTAGCCAGCACCAGACATTTGCTTGCCGTTACTGTGAGCGAAGGCACGCACGCGCAGCGGATCAAGCGCTGTGCCTGGCGTCCAATTTTTAATTTCCTTTTCTACGGGACGGCGCCAAAGCGATTCCCCGAAGCCATCAGGCTCTCGATCTCATCCGCGCTACGCGCCAACTTATCGGTCAACACCCGATTGCCTTCCGCAGTGATCAGCACATCGTCCTCGGTGCGGATGCCGATGCCGCGCCACTTCGCATCGACCGTGGTGTCGTCGAAGGAAACATAAAGACCGGGCTCTATGGTGAACACCATGCCCGGCTCCAATATCCGCGATTCGCCAGCCAGGCGATATTCGCCCACATCGTGCACGTCCAGGCCCAGCCAGTGGCCGGTCTTGTGCCGGTAGAAGCGGCGGTACTGGCCGCTGGCGATGTTCTTTTCCAGCTTGCCTTTCAGCAGACCGAGTTTCAGCAGGCCTTCGGTCAATGTTTCCACCGCTGCGTTGTGGCCGGCTTCGTAGGGCATGCCTGGTTTGGCCTGCGCCAGAGCCGCTGCCTGCGCGTCGCCGACCAGATCGTGCAGCGCGCGCTGCGCTTTGCTGAAGCGGCCATCGACCGGGAAGGTGCGGGTGATGTCCGATGCATACCCGCGGAACTCGGCGCCTGCATCGATCAGCACCAGATCGCCTTCGACGGCGCGCGCGTTGTTGGCGCGGTAGTGCAGCACACAGGCATTGGCGCCGGCGCCGACGATGCTGCCGTAGGCCGGCCAGGCGTCGTTGGCGCGGAACACGCGCTCCAGATCGGCCTGCAGTTCGTATTCGTGGATGCCGGGGCGGGACGCGCGCATCGCCACTTCATGCGCTTGCACGCTGATGTCGGCCGCACGCTGCATCAATTTCAGTTCGTCCTTCGACTTGAACAGGCGCAGCTCGTGCAGCAGATGACCGAGCTCCAGGAATTCGTGCGGCGGCTGCGCACCATGGCGGACCTGTTCGCGCACCCGGTTGACCCAGCCGATCAGCTTGAGGTCGAACTCGGCATCGCGGCCGAAGTGATAGTAGACGCGCGAGCGACCTTCCAGCAGCCCGGGCAGGATTTCGTCCAGATCCTCGATGGGATAGGCGTCATCCATGCCGAATTGCTCGACCGCCCCTTCCTGGCCCGCGCGCGGGCCGTCCCAACCCTCGCGTTCAAGATCGCGCTCCCGGCAGAACAGCAGCGCCTCGCCATGCTTGCGTCCCGGCACCAGCACCAGCACGGCCTCTGGCTCGTTGAATCCGCTGAGGTACCAGAAGTCGGAATCCTGGCGATACGGATAATGCGTGTCGTGGCTGCGCACGCGCTCCGGCGCGGCGGCCAGGATCAGGATCGCGTCGTCGGTGGACATCCGCATCAGCTGCTTGCGGCGCCGCGCGAACTCGGCGGCGGAAATACCCGTCGAGGTCTTGATCGATTCGGACATCAATTCAGGCTCTGGCGGTGGCGCGGCGCCAGTACGCAGTCCCCATGCAGCAACAGGACCGCGACGCGGACGAATTCTTCGATCTCGGCGAGCGCATGTTCGTCCTCGTCGTCGTCGCTGCTTTCAGGCGCCGCCTGCGCCAGCCGCGCCAGATCGTGCAAGGCTTCCTCCGCTTCTTCGGACAACGGCGGATGCGCCCCTGCCGCCAGACCGAAACCGCCCAGAAACCCGCGGCACCAGTCGAACAGGGCATCGGCGCGCGCGTTGAGCGAATCGTCTATTTCCGGAAGCAGCAGTTCGAACCCGAAACCGCGGTCGTCCAGTTGGGCGACGCTGGCTTTGCGCAATTGGTCCAGCGCGCTGTCCGGTTCCGGCGCGGGCAGACTGTCGTCGGCCAGCACGCGTGCCGGCCAGTTCGCCGCATTCTCACCGCCGCCGGACAACCAGCCGCACAACGCGCCATGCAGTTCGGAAGGCTCCGCGGCCAGCCCGGCGTGCCGGGAAGCCTGGGCCACGTCATCGATGAGGGGGAGCTCGGCCATTCAACGTATTCCGTAAAGCAATTCGGACAACGATAGCCCGGGTGGAAAGTGTAGCAACGAAAACCTGTGCCGACGGCTTGTTGTCCGGTCCTCGGCGTGCCTACACTCGCCAATCCGCCGGCCGTATTCCGCGCGGCGAGGACCCGCAGAGCCCGTCATGCCATTCGCATCCGCCGCCGTTACGGTCGCAACCGCCATGCCGACAGCCCTTCCTGGCTCGCGGGTGATCGCGATTCTGGTGGCGTTGCTGGTGCTGGCGGTGGTGCTGGCCATCGCAGCACAGCGCTACTGGCAGTCCAGGCGCCGGCAAACCTTCGAACCGCCCAGAACCGAGTCGCAACGCGAGCGCGACGAGCACTTGAAACTGGCGCTGTGGGCCTCCGGCGAACATTTCTGGGACTACGATCTGGTCAGGCGCCGCCTGCACCACATGCGCGCGGACGAAAGCACCGCGCATTCGGCGGAAATCACCGTGCTGACCCGGCAGGGCGACGTTCCCACGATCCATGAACTGGACTTGCCGCTGGTAATGGAACAATTGCGCGGCCATCTACAGGGCGAAACTCCTTTGTTCATGTCCGAGCACCGCATGGACCTGAGCGGCAACGGCACCTGGGCCTGGGTGCGCGCGCGCGGCCGGGTGGTCGAACGCGACCTGCAGGGACGGCCGCTGCGCATCGCCGGCACCGCGCGCGACATCACCGCCAGCCGCAACACCGAATACGAACACCGCATCGCCAGCGAAGTGATGCGCAGCATGAGCGAGGCGGTGGCGGTGCTGGACTGGAACTACAACTTCATCGCCGTCAACCAGGCTTTCACCCGCATCACCGGCTATGCCGATGTCGAAGTCATCGGCAAACCCGTGGAGATGCTGGACAGCAGTCAGCAGGATGCCGCGTTGCACGAGCGCATGCGCGAGGACATCGGCCGCGATGGCCGCTGGTCCGGCGAAATGTGGCGGCTGCGCAAGGACGGCGAGGAAATCCTCTGCAAGGTCGAGACGAATGTAGTACCCGACGCCAGCGGCCAGCGCAATCTGTACGTGCAGGTGCTCAACGACATCACCGAACAGAAGCGCGCCGAACAGGAGCTGCGCTACCTGGCCAACTACGACACGCTCACCAGCCTTCCCAACCGCTCGCTGCTGTCCGAGCGCCTGTCGCGCGCCATCGTGCGTGCGCGCCGCGAGAACGGCAAAGTCGCCGTGCTGTTCATCGATCTGGACCGCTTCAAGGACATCAACGACTCCCTGGGCCACGCCACCGGCGACCGCATCCTGCGCGCCGCCGCTGCGCGCGTGCAACAGACCGTCGGCGCGCAACACACCGTCGCCCGGCTGAGCGGCGACGAATTCACCGTGGTGCTGGAAGAGGTGGGTTCGATGGAAGACGCTGAAATTGTCGCGCAGCAGATCATCGACGCCTTCAAGCAGCCGCTCAGCTTCGGCGAGCGCCTGGAGCTGTCGGTATCGCCTTCCATCGGCATCAGCCTGTATCCGGACCATGCCCAGGTGCCCACCGACCTGTTGAAGCACGCCGATACGGCCATGTACCAGGCCAAGGCCGCCGGACGACACACCTATCAGGTGTATTCGGAAACGATGGACGAAAAAACCCGCCACCGCGCGATCCTGGCCAGCGCCTTGCGCAGGGCGCTGGAGCGCAATGAGCTGGCTCTGGTGTTCCAGCCGCGCCTTTCCCTCACCAAGCACCGCATCACCGGGGTCGAGGCGCTGCTGCGTTGGGAAAGCAAGGATTTCGGCGAGGTGTCGCCCGGCCAGTTCATTCCCTTGGCCGAGGAGTCGGGCCTGATCCTGGAAATCGGCGCCTGGGCGCTGCGGCAGGCGCTGACCACGGTGCACGGCTGGCATCAGCAAGGCCTGCCCGGCCTGACCGTGGCGGTCAACGTATCGGCGCTGCAGTTGCAGCGCGGCGATCTGTCCGATGTGGTGGCGCAGATCCTGGCCGAAACCGGAGTGTCGGCCCACTGTCTGGAACTGGAGTTGACCGAAAGCGTGATCATGGCCAATCCCGAAAAGAACGCCGATACCCTGCGCGCCTGTCGCCGGCTGGGCGTGTCGCTGGCCATCGACGACTTCGGCACTGGCTACTCCTCGCTGGCCTACCTCAAGCGCCTGCCGCTGACCACGTTGAAGATCGACCAGGAGTTCGTAGGCGACCTGACCCACGACACCGACGACGAAGCCATCACCAGCACCATCATCAACATGGGCCATTCGCTATCGCTCAACGTCATCGCCGAGGGCGTGGAGACCGCCGCCCAGCTGCAGTTCCTGCGCGATCACGGCTGCGATGAGATCCAGGGCCACTGGATTTCCCACGCCCTGCCCCCGGACGCCTGCCTGCGCTTCATCCGCGAATACGGCATGGGCCACGAGATCGCGGTCGCTTCCTGAGCCCAATAGCGTCGCGCAGAACCATCCACATGGGGGCAGGCGCGGGAGCGCTGTGGGAGCGGCGTCCGGCCGAGAGGTCCTGCCGTCGCATCTCTGAAATACGGGGAACAACAGCCAGAGCTCGCGGCCGGACACCGCTCCCACGGTAGTCCTACGCCGCTCCACGCTCGTCTCCGCAGACGCAGCTTGACCGCCTGCCCGGCGCACCCCTATCGTGGCCGCCATGGACAACGACGCCATCGAACAGCTCCGCACCCTGGCCACCCGCGTGCAGGCGCTGGTCGAACGTTGCCAGCGCCTGACCGACGAAAACCGCAGCCTGCGTACCCAGCAGGAACAGCTGGTCGGCGAGCGCTCGCAGTTGCTGGCCAAGAACGAACAGGCGCGCTCGCGCGTCGAAGCCATGATCACGCGTTTGAAGTCGCTGGAGCAGCACACATGAGCGGCAGCGAACCGGTCAGCGTGCATATCCTGGACCGCGAGTACACCGTGGGCGTGGAAGCGGGCGAACGCAGCAGCCTGATGGCGGCGGCCAAGCTGCTGGACGGCAAGATGCGCGAAGTGCGCGGCGGCAACAAGATGGCCGCGGTGGACCGCGTGGCGGTGCTCGCCGCGCTCAACCTGGCGCACGAATTGCAGCAGTTGCGCGACGAACGCAGCGCGCGCGACCACGAACTTTCCAACACACTGGACGATCTGCACCGCAAGCTGGACAGCGTACTGGAATCGCAACGCTGATCCGGTTTCACGGTTGTTCCCGATTGCGTGGAACAAGCGCGATCACGACGATGCACACTGCAGAATGAATTTCGACCGACGAACGGACTTTGCATTTCCGGCGGCGTCGCTATACTGACCGCACATCCTCTGCCGTGAACGACGGCGTGCAAAACATTCGCCTTGTCCCTTAAATACGACCACGGGAAGGGAACGGAAGCCAGGAGTGCAAGTCCGCCTCGCAGCGGAAAGCCCGAAGGCCCCCAACTCTTCCCACTTGAACCCCGGGTTCAAGGTCGTTTCGCAAGCATCGTCATGGCGGAGGATGTATTTTTTCCTGCGCATGCGGCAACGCCCCTGATCGTCGGAACGCTTCGGATCGCCAGGATCGGCCGCCATTCGGCCGGACGGCCCTGTTTGGCTTAGAATTCCGCGCATGAAATCGCCCGCGCGGACCCCCTCATGATTCCGGACCGCGCCAGCCTGCGCAGCGGATTGCGCTCGCAACGCCGTGCCATTCCCGCATCGCAACGCATCGCCGCGGCCGACGCGCTGGCCAATCGCCTGCTTTCCCTGGCATTCGCCCCCGAATCGGGCTACGTCGCCGGCTATTGGGCGATGGACGGCGAGATCGCATTGCACAGCTGGCAAGTACGCCTGCCGCGCGAACTGGTTTACTGCCTGCCCGTGCTGCACCACGAAAACCAGCTGCGTTTCGCCCCGTGGCGGCCCGGCGACGCGCTGGTCACCAACCGCTTCGGCATTCCGGAGCCGGACGTGGAATCGACCTCCGCATTGCCGCCCGAAGCGATGTCGCTGGTGGCCATGCCCCTGGTCGGGTTCGATGGCGCCGGCCGCCGGTTGGGCATGGGAGGCGGCTGGTACGATCGCAGCTTCGCCTTCCGCAACGCTTCCATGCCGCCGCCCTGGCTGGTGGGCGTGGGCTTCGACGCGCAACGGGTCGATCAGCTCACTGCCGAAGACTGGGACGTAGTGCCTGACGCGATCTGCACCGAGACCGGGACCTTGCTGGCCGAGCCCCGTGAGTACACGCCCCATGAGTACGAGCCCAATGACTAGCCGCAAACGCTATTGGCTGATGAAGTCCGAACCGGACGCCTTCTCCATCGACGACCTGCAGAAAGTGGGCGTGGAACCCTGGAACGGCGTGCGCAACTACCAGGCGCGCAACCACATGCGCCAGATGCAGGTCGGCGACGGCGTGCTGTTCTACCACTCCAGCTGCGCGGTGCCCGCCGTCGTCGGCATCGCCAAGGTGGCGAGCGTGGCGTATCCGGACCCTACCCAGTTCGATCCCAAGTCGGACTACTTCGATGCCAAGAGCACGCGCGAGGAACCGCGCTGGTCGCTGGTCGATGTCGCTTTCGAGCGCAAGCTCAAGCGCGCGATCCCGCTGGAAGAGATCAAGCAACACGCTGATGCGCTGGGCGAAGGCTTCGCGCTGACCCAGCGCGGCTCGCGCCTGTCGGTGTCGCCGGTCAGCGCCGCGCAGTGGAAGCTGCTGCTGTCGCTCGAATAAATCACCACTCCCTGTAGGAGCGGGCCTGCCCGCGACGAGGCTTTACCGGTAGAGCCTGTCGCGGGCAGGGCCCGCTCCTACAGGGGCAGATAATCAACAGGAATCTCACCATGTCGCAAAACGAAGCAAAACGCCGGGCCGCCGAAAAAGCCATCGAGTACGTGGAAGACGGCATGATCGTCGGCGTCGGCACCGGTTCCACCGTGGCCTTCTTCATCGACGCGCTGGCGCGGATCAAGCACCGCATCGCCGGCACCGTTTCCAGCTCCGACCAGAGCACCGAGCGCCTGCGCGCGCACGGCATCGAAGTGATGGAACTCAACAACACCGGCGAGCTGGCCCTGTACGTGGACGGTGCCGACGAATGCGACCCGCACAAGCGCCTGATCAAGGGCGGCGGCGCAGCGCTGACCCGCGAGAAGATCATCGCCGAGGCCAGCGCGAAGTTCGTCTGCATCATCGACCCGGTCAAGCAGGTGCCGGTGCTGGGCAAGTTCCCGCTGCCGGTGGAAGTGATCCCGATGGCGCGCAGTTTGGCCGCGCGGCGGATCCTTTCCCTCACCGGTGGTCAGCCGGTGTGGCGCGACGGCGTGGTCACCGACAACGGCAACGTGATCATCGACGTGCACGGACTGTCTATCGTCGACCCGGTAGCGATGGAGCGCGAGTTGTCGCAGATCCCGGGCGTGGTCTCGGTGGGTTTGTTCGCGCGCCGTCCGGCCGACGTGGTGATCATCGGCGGCGAACCGCCCACAGTCCTGTAAGCAACGAGACTGACCTCCCCCTTTGAAAAAGGGGGATTGAGGGGATTTGCTCTTGCTCTTGCTTCTGCTCACAAACAGGAGCAAGAGCAAATCCCCCGTAAACCCCCTTTTCCAAAGGGGGCAAAAGCGAGAGCTTCAAGTCTTGGTCAGCGCCTTCACCAGTTCGCCGACCAACTCGCGCCGCTTCGGCGGCAACGCCAGAAACGCTTCGATCACCTGACGCTCGCGCGCCCCGGTTCCGCTGGGCCAAGCCGCCTGCGTCTCCGCCACACGATGTTTGGATTCCTTGCCGAAACGCAGCACCTGCGGCTCAATGCCGAACAGCGCCGCCAGCACCTGCAGCTTGTCCTGCTCGGGCATGGAGTGCCCGTTCAACCAGCGCGAGGTGGTCTGGAAACTCACAGAACGGCCGCGGTACTTGGCGTTGAACAGACGGAACAGCACGGCCGGACGCGCCTCGTAGCCGAGCGCCCGCATCGCTTCGGCCAGCCGTAGGGAAAACTGATAACGCTCATCGCTCATGAGTGGGGAAGTTACTGGCGTGCGCGACCTCTCGATTCACTACTAATGTTCATTGACATGAACTTATATAGTTCATAGAGTGATTCCAAAGGATGGTCCGCAGGGAGCGAAACACCGATGGTTCCTGTCGGCGCGTCGCATTGCGATGCCGGTTTGGCATCGTTTTACATGACATGGAGAGATTGCCCATGAGCCTGTCGTTGCCGGGTGAACCGGGAGGGAAGGCCTCCCAGGAAGCGCGGCTGGATAGCGTGTCCTTCCCCGCCGCTGCGCATACCAGCCTTGAGCGTCTGGTCCATCTGCTGCAGGGCAGTGCCAAGCCGAGTCTGGCCGATGTCGGCATCACCACCCTGCCCTATGCCCAGCTGGACAGGCTTTACAGCAGTGCCAGGCAGGAAGCCGAGCTCTGCCAGGATCGCTCGGAACTGTTCCTGGAACTGTTGGAATGCTGCGTGGAGAACAACGCCACGCCGGAGCCGGACACGCTGCTGCGCATGACCCGGCAGCTGTTGAGATTGGCGCGCGACCAGCACCGCTGGCACGATCTGGCCGACAACGCGGCCTACTACCGCGACAACGCACAGGTCGCTGCGCGCATTTCCAGCTATCTGTCCGCCGGCGAAGGCGGCGAGTGAACAGTCGGCCCGGGCTTCCGGCGAACGCGACACCAAGCTCCGAATCGGTGAGCTCCAAATCGGTGAGCCCCGGCGCCTGTCCCGACCTTCTGGCGGGCGGCGGCTTACCGATACACTAGCGGCCCGTCCCGCTCATCCGGAAACCCGCATGCCTTCCATCCGCATTTCCCTGCTTCTGCTGATGTCGCTGATCAGTGGCTGCGCCAGCGCCGGCAGCTGGGTGGAGCTGGGCGGTCAGCGCTACAAAGTCGAAGTGGCCGACGACGACGCCGAACGCGCCCGTGGATTGATGTTCCGCGATCAACTGGCGGCCGACAGCGGCATGATCTTTCTGCATGACCGCGAAGAGCCGCAGGCGTATTGGATGAAGAACACCAGGATCGCGCTGGACATCCTGTACTTCGACAGCGCGCGCAAATTGGTAGCCCAGCAGCGCGACGTGCCGCCGTGCTCGGCGGGCAACGCCTGCCCGCCGTATCCCAGCAATGCACCAGCCCGCTACGTGCTGGAACTGAACGCAGGCGAAGCGGCGAAGCTGAAGCTGAAAAACGGCGCCGAACTCACCTTCAGCAAAGACATCCTGCCGTAGGTCGGGGCGACGCCCCCGACGCACGGAAATCCTCTGCCCCAGTACCCGCTCTCCAATATCCGTTCGTGGTGAGCCTGTCGAGGAACCCGTTCGTGGTGAGCCTGTCGAGGAACCCGTTCGTGGTGAGCCTGTCGAACCACGCTTTTCGCCGGATATCCGGAGCGCCGCTATCTGAAAAATCGCGCCAAGAGCGTGGTTCGACAAGCTCACCACGAACGGGTTAATGGCTGGATTTCGGCGGCGATGAATCGGGCGATGAATCGATTGAGCCTGAACAGTCTTGCAGGGCTTGATTGTGACGGCAATTGACGCCAATCTTGGTTCATGGGGGTAAGACTGACATTGCCGGAATGGAGTTCGCTGGCGGCGCAGGCCGACGAATCGGTGCCCCTGCTGGAAACCGCGCTGCTGATCGCGCGCGATGAATATCCCGACCTCGATGCCGACCTCTACGACACCCTGGCGCAAAGCCACGCCGAGCACCTGCGCCCGGAGATCGAGGCCATCGACGCCTGGCCGCTGAAAATGGCTGCCATCAACCGGCATCTGTTCGACGAGCTGGGCTACACCGGCAACCACGACGAATACTACGATCCACGCAACAGCTATCTGAACGAAGTATTCGAGCGCAGGCTGGGCAATCCCATTTCGCTGGCGATGGTGCAGATAGAAGTCGCGCGCCGGCTGGGTGTGCCGTTGGACGGCGTGTCCTTCCCCGGCCATTTCCTGGTGCGCCTGCCGGTGGACGACGGCATCCTGGTGATGGACCCGTTCAACGGCGGACGCCCGCTGGGCGCGGACGAACTGCGCGAACGCGCCAAACCGCATCTGGGCGGCGACATTCCCGACGACAACGCGCTGATGCACATCCTGGATCCGGCCTCGCACCGCGCCATCCTGATCCGCATGCTGCGCAACCTGCATGGCGTGTACGCCGAACGGGACGAATGGGACCGCGCGGCGCGTAGTGCGGATCGCGTGCTCAAACTTTCGCCGGAACAGCCCGAGGCGCTACGCGACCGTGGCCTGGCCTATCTGAAGATGGATTACAAACAAGGCGCACGCCATGACCTGGCCCGCTATCTGCACGTGGCCCCGGAAGCGGCCGACGCGCACGCCCTGCGCGAGCGTCTGGTGGAATTGAACACCAGCAAATCCAGGATGCACTGACCGCATTTTGTAGGAGCGCCCCATGGGCGCGAGCTTTGTGCGGATCTACGTTAAGAGCTCGCGCCCATGGGGCGCTCCTACGTGGGTTCTTAGTCGACTTCGACCATCTCGAAATCGTCCTTGGTCACACCGCAGTCCGGGCAGGTCCAGGTGTCGGGAATGTCTTTCCAGCGCGTGCCGGGCGCCAGACCCTCTTCCGGCAGGCCCTTGGCTTCGTCGTAGATAAAGCCGCACACCACGCACATCCAGGTCTGGTAACGGCTGTCGTCGGCGTCGGTCATCGGGGGGATAATGGTGGGGAAGCAGGCCCTATTGTCCCATTCCCCACCCCGCACCGGAAGTTTGCCGATGAATTCCCCCTTGCCCGGCCCCCGCCCTGCGGCCACCGGGCCTGCTGCCAGAGGGCTCGCCGTCAACGGCCTGTACCTGATCACGCCCGATGAAACCGACACCGCCCGCCTGCTGGCGCGCACGGCGCCGCTGCTGGCGGCAGGCGCGACCTGGCTGCAATACCGCAACAAAACCGCGGGCGACGCGTTGAGGCACGAACAGGCGGCGGCATTGCAGGCGCTGTGCGCGAACGTCGGTGTGCCGTTGATCGTCAACGACGACATGCCGCTGGCCAAGGCGATCGGCGCCGCCGGCGTGCACCTGGGCGAGGACGATGGCGACATCGCCGCCGCGCGCGCGCTGCTGGGCGCAGAAGCGATCCTCGGCTCCTCCTGCTACGACCAGTTGCCATTGGCCGAAGCCGCCGTCGCGGCCGGCGCGGACTACGTGGCTTTCGGCGCTTTCTTTCCCACCCGCAGCAAGACCGGGACTCGCCGGGCCACGACGGACCTGCTGTGGCAAGCGGCCCCGCTGGGGGTGCCCAAGGTAGCGATAGGCGGCATTACCCCGGACAATGCGCAAGTGCTGGTCGATGCGGGCGCGGACCTGGTTGCGGTGATCTCCGGCGTCTACGACGCGCCAGATCCGGTCGCGGCGGTCCATGCCTACCTCCGCTGCTTCGCCCGATAACCCCGCTCTTGCAGGGGCGGGCCCTGCCCGCGATGAAGCCTTACCGATAGAGCCTGTCGCGGGCAAGGCCCGCTCCTACAAAAAACGAAACTCTTTTCCGAATCGATGAGCCCATGAACCACGAAAAATCCCACACCCTGTTCGCCCGCGCCCAGGAACTGCTGCCCGGCGGCGTCAATTCGCCGGTGCGCGCCTTCAAATCGGTGGGCGGGGAACCTTTCTTCGTGCAGCGCGCCGACGGCCCGTACCTGTTCGACGTGGACGGCAATCGCTACATCGACTACGTGGGTTCCTGGGGCCCGATGATCGCCGGCCACAACCATCCGGCGGTGCGCGAAGCGGTGCAACGCGCGATCGGCGACGGCCTGTCGTTCGGCGCGCCCTGCCCGGCCGAAGTGACCATGGCCGAAACCCTCGTCCGGCTGGTGCCTTCCTGCGAAATGGTGCGCATGGTCAACTCCGGCACCGAAGCCACGCTGTCGGCGATCCGCCTGGCGCGCGGCGCCACCGGGCGCATGCGCATCGTCAAATTCGAGGGCTGTTATCACGGCCACGGCGATTCGTTCCTGGTCAAGGCCGGTTCGGGAATGCTCACCCTCGGCGTGCCGACCTCGCCCGGGGTTCCCGCCGGGCTGAGCGAACTGACTTCCACGCTGAGCTACAACGATTTTGAAGGCGCCACGCAACTGTTCGATGAAATAGGCAGCGAAGTGGCCTGCGTGATCGTCGAACCGGTGGTCGGCAACGCCAACTGCCTGCCGCCGCGCGAAGGCTATCTGCAACATCTGCGCGAGCAGTGCACGAAACACGGCGCGCTGCTGATCTTCGACGAAGTGATGACCGGTTTCCGTGTCGCACTTGGCGGCGCTCAGGCGCATTACGGCATCGTTCCGGATCTCACCACCTTCGGCAAGATCATCGGCGGCGGCATGCCGGTGGGCGCTTATGGCGGCCGACGCGAACTGATGGCGCAGATCGCGCCCAGCGGCCCGATCTACCAGGCCGGCACGCTCAGCGGCAATCCGGTGGCGATGGCGGCGGGTCTGGCCATGCTGGAGCTGGTGCAGGCGCCGGGCTTCCACGACAGGCTGACTGCGGCCACCAATGCACTGTGCGACGGACTGGAAGCGGCGGCGCGCGACGCCGGCGTGCCGCTGACCACCACTCGCGTCGGCGGCATGTTCGGCCTGTTCTTCACTTCGGAAAAAGTGGACACCTATGCGCAGGCGATCGCCTGCGACACTGCCACGTTCAACCGCTTCTTCCACGCCATGCTGGAACGCGGCGTGTATCTGGCGCCGTCCGCCTACGAAGCCGGCTTCATGTCCAGCGCGCACGACGAAACGATCATCGCGCAGACCATCGCGGCCGCGCGCGAAGCCTTCCAGGTCGCTGCCGCCGGATGAGTACGCCAGCGCTGGTCCTGTTCGACCTGGACGGCGTACTGGCGCACTACGATCACGCACCGCGACTGCGTGTGCTGGCCGAGCGCACCGGCACCAGCGAGCGCGCGGTTTCGCAAGCGCTATTCGAGTCCGGTCTGGAACAGGAAGCCGATCTGGGCCTTCACGATGCCCAAGGGCATGCGGACGAACTGGCGAGAAGGCTGGGCGCGCCGGTAACGACGGCGGACCTGATCGCGGCGCGTGCGGCAGCGATGACCGCCAACGCCGAGGTGCTGGCGTTCGCGCGGCAGGTGGCGCGAAAGGCAAGCGTGGCCATCCTGACCAACAACAACCTGCTGCTACGGGATAACCTTGCGGTGATCTGTCCGCCGCTGTTTCCGCTGTTCGAACAGCGCGTATTCTGTTCGGCGCAGTTCGGACTCGGCAAGCCCGACCCCAATGTATTCCTGCTTTGCCTGCAAGCGCTGGGCACGCCGCCGGAAGCCTGCTTCTTCATCGACGACAAGCCCGAGAATCCCGAAGGCGCGCGCGCCGCCGGGCTTTCCGCGCACCACTATCTCAACGACACCCTGCTGCGTGCGGAGCTGTTCCAGCGCGGCCTTCTGGAGGATCGACCCAATGCGTCTTGAAACCCTCGCCATCCACGCCGGCGGAGAAAGCGACCGCGAGACCGGCGCCGCCGCGCCGCCCATCCATTTGGCGACCACCTTCAAGCATGGACCGGCGGGCGAACGCATCGCCGGTTACGAATACCAGCGCGAGAGCAACCCGACCAACGACCGCCTGCGTGCAGCGATCGCCGCAATGGAAGGCGGCGAGGCCGCGCTGACCTTCGCATCGGGCATGGCCGCGGTCACCACCCTGTTGGAATCGCTGCCCTCCGGCGCGCGCATCCTGATCCCCGACGACTGTTATTCCGGCGTGCGCATGCTGGCGACCGAATTCCTGCCAGAGCGCGGCATCGAGGTCCGGCGCCTGGACATGGCCGATCTTGCGGCCGTGCGCGCCGCCTGTGCAGAAGGCGTGGATCTGATCTGGGCGGAAACGCCTTCCAATCCACTCATGAAGGTCAGCGACATCGCCGCCCTGGCCGCGCTGGCGCACGAGCACGGCGCGCTGCTGGTCTGCGACAACACCTTCGCCTCGCCAGTGCTACAGCAACCGCTGTCGCTGGGCGCGGATATCGTCATGCATTCCACCACCAAGTACTTCGGCGGCCACAGCGACGTGCTGGGCGGCGCGCTGGCGTTCAAGCGCAACGACGATTTCTGCAAACGCATCGCCCATCGCCTGCACATCACCGGTGCGGTGCTGGCGCCTTTCAGCGCCTGGCTCACCCTTCGCGGCTGCCGTTCGTTGCCGGCGCGCATGGCGCTGCATTGCTCCAACGCGCGCCGTATTGCCGAATTTCTCGCCGCGCAGCCACAGGTGGAACGGGTCAACTATCCGGGCCTGCCATCGCATCCGGGACACGAACTGGCCGCGCGCCAGATGCGCGATTTCGGCGGTATGCTCAGCGTGCAGCTGCGCGGCGGCCGCGACGCGGCGCTGGCCATGGCCGGCAAGCTGCAGTTGTTCACCAATGCGACTTCACTGGGTGGATGCGAATCGCTGGTGGAGCATCGAGGTTCGGTGGAAGGTCCGCATACGACTACGCCGCAGAATCTGCTGCGGATTTCGGTGGGGCTGGAGCATGTGGACGACTTGATTGAGGATTTGCGGCAGGCTTTGCAAGAAATTTGAAGAGAGCGCTGCCTTGACCCTTCTCCCCTCGGGAGAAGGTGGCGCGTAGCGCCGGATGAGGGTACGGCGAAGTCCATGATGGTGAACTATTTTGACCTCACCAGACCCTTATCCCAACTCGTTCGATCTGGTTACAGATCCGTAGCAAGCTTTACAAAAAGCCTCAAGTGGCGCGCCGCCTCAGACCTTCCGGAGAGGAGCTTGTCTCGTGTTCGATACGGGTGGCCATGGCACCGGATGTGGCGAAGCAAAGTTGGTTCAATGGCCGAAGGTTTCACCGTACCCTCACCCCAACCCCTCTCCCGCTGGAGAGGGGCTTTAGCTGGAGAGGGGCTTTAAGCGGCTCGCGTCTTCTTTGTGAAATCCGACAAAGCCGAACGCAGGCGAACTAAGCCGTCAGCGACTTCCGCATCGGTGATGTTCAACGCGGGCACGAACCGCAACACATCCGGCCCTGCCTGCAGCAACAGCAATCCGTGCGCGGCGGCATGATCGAGAATCTCCCCGGCGCGTCCGGTATATTCCGGTTTCAGCACCGCACCCAGCATCAAGCCACGGCCGCGCACTTCCGAGAACAAGGAAAACTCCGCATTCAGCGAGTCCAGGCCATCGCGCAATGCCTGCGACTGCCTCTGCACATTCGCCGCAATCTCATCCGAGCCCAGTTTACGCAACGCCACACGCGCCACGGCAGCGGCAAGGGGATTGCCACCGAAAGTAGTGCCATGCGCACCGAACTGCATGATTTCGGCCACCTTCGGCCCGGCCAGCATGGCGCCAATGGGAAAGCCGCCACCCAGTGCTTTGGCTAAGGTGACGATGTCCGGCGTGACGCCTTCCTGCCAATGCGCGAACAAAGTGCCAGTGCGGCCCATGCCGCACTGGATCTCGTCCAGCGCCAGCAGTGCGCGGTGGCGGTCGCAGAGTTCGCGCACGCCACGCAGGAAGCCCTCGGCCGCCGGCATCACTCCGCCTTCGCCCTGGATCGGCTCGACCAGCACTGCCGCGACATCGCCGCCGGCCATGGCCGTTTCAAGCTGCGCCAGATCGTTGAAGTCGATGTAGCGGAAACCGCCCGGCAGCGGCTCGTAGCCTTCCTGGTATTTCGGTTGCGCGGTCGCGGTGACCGCCGCCAGCGTGCGTCCGTGGAAACTGCCGCGGAAAGTGACGATGACGCGGCGATCAGGCGCCCGGCCCTGCGCGGTGGCCCACTTGCGGATCAGTTTGATCGCCGCTTCGTTGGCCTCGGCACCGGAGTTGCACAAAAACACGCGCGTAGCGAAGCGCGAAGCGGTGACCAGTTCTTCGGCCAGGCGCAGCGGCGGTTCGCTGTAGAACACGTTGCTGGTGTGCCACAGCTTGCCGGCCTGTTCGGCCAACGCCGCGACCAGGTCGGGGTCGTTATGGCCTAGTCCGCAGACGGCGATGCCAGCGGAAAGATCGACGTACTCGTTGCCGTCGCGATCCCAGACGCGCGCGCCCTGGCCGCGCTCCAGGATCACTTCGCGCGGGCGATAAACGGGAAGGTAGTAGTGCTGGCCGGCGGCGAGCAGGTCGGTGGTGTCGGACATTCGGTGCAGATCCCGGGGAGTTGGATCAGGACATGGATCAGGACGTAAAGCGGATCTGGTCCGCTGGCAGGGCTTCTATCACCGGGCCGAAGCTGCTGATATCGGGCAGCGTGGCGTTGTGGTGGATGCGGATCTGCGCGGCGCTGGCATGCGCCTTGTCCTGGGTGGTATGCGCGTCGGCGGCCAGGATCACCGCATAGCCGTGGGCGGCGGCGCTGCGGGTGGTGGTATCCACGCAGAATTCGGTGGCGTAGCCGCAGATCACCAGTTGTTCTACGCCGGAGAACGCCAGTACTTCGTCCAGGCCCGTGCGCAGGAAGGAATCGGGCGTGGTCTTGCGGATGCGGTGGTCGGCCGGTGCGGTCTGCAGGCGCGAGTCCAGTTGCCATCCCGGCGAACCCTGTTGCAGCTGGGTGCCGGGTACTTCGTGCTGGACCAGGATCACCGGCACGTCGCTGGCGCGTGCTTGGGCGGCCAAGGCGTTGATGCGCTCGATCACCGCGTCGGCATCGGCCGGTGCGGGCGTTTCGTCGAACAATCCCTGCTGCACATCGATGATCAGCAACGCGTTCTTCATTGAATGTTCTCGACTGGAGGATCGCAGCATGCAGCTGAATGGCTGTGTGATTCATTGTACAGAAGCGAAAACCTTGCCGCAGCGGCATTTGCATGTCTGCCGGCAGAAGTGCGAGCGAGCGCCCCTCCAGGGCCGGTCGACTTGTTCCCAGGAAGTGGACCATGGGTGAGAACTGCTCGTCTCGTCGGAAACGGCCGAAAAAAACCCCGGCCGAAGCCGGGGCTCGTTATCAATCACCCATGAATCAAAGGGCCGACATGAAGACATGCTCCTGCGCCCGCCAGCAACTGCGGATGCCGAGCAGCATCATCAGATCAAGGGCGCGTAGCTACTCGATTCATTGGCCGATCTCACCCACTGGCGCGGGCACCCATGGGCCATCGGGAAGCTTCCTTTTTCCATAGATCCGCGTAGCCTCTTTGATGGCTCTCTCCGCATTGACGATGCCCGTTCCGATGGGTTGTGACGGCGTGGCAGAAAACGGAGTAGCGGTGCTCTCGATGATGGCCTCGACCTGCGCCGGCGGCACTGGGTTCGCCACCGCTGATTGGATCAACGCCACCACGCCCGCCACGTGCGGGGCGGCCATCGACGTACCATTGTAAGTACGGTATGGCCAGTTGGACGGCGTCTGAAATTGTCCTGGAAGAGGAGAGGGAAACTGTGGCGTGGTCGTACCCGTGTTGGATGTTGAGAAGATGGCGGAACCTGGCGCGGCGATATCGACGGTCAAGCCATAGTTGGAGGCGGCATTGGCGCTAAGGCTCCAGATGGAACGCCCGCCCAACTTATCGCTTGCACCCACCGCGATGACGTTGTTGCAGCTTGCGGGCGAAAAGCCGGATGCGTTCGCGTTGCTGTTGCCCGCTGCGACGACCACGGTCGTGCCGTAGCTGGCTGCAATGTTGATCGCATTCTGCGTGGCCGTGCCGCAGGCTCCCGTTCCCCCGAGGCTCAGGTTGATCACTTCGGCGGGGTGCATGTTGTTTGGTGCACCAGGAACGTTACCACCGGACGCCCAAATGATCGCATCGGCGATGTCGGAGGTCATGCCACCACAGGTACCCAACACGCGCACCGGCACCACCTTGGCCCCATGGGCGACGCCCGCCACACCCTCTGCGTTGTCGGTCACGGCCGCGATCGTGCCGGCAACATGGGTACCGTGCCAGCTTGAGTTATGCGCGGCATGGGTACCGCCGCACTGGTTGGCGGCAACCCAGTCGCCCGGGTCGCTGGGATCGCTGTCGCGGCCGTCTCCATCGTTCGCGATGCCCACATTGCTGACAAAGTCGTAGCCGGGCAGGATGTTTTCGTCGAGGTCGCTATGGCTGACAATGCCGGTATCGATCACCGCCACGACAACACCACTGCCCGTTCCCCAGTCCCAGCCATAGTCGGCACGGATACCGTACGTGCCGTACAGATCCCACTGATGGGAAAGGTATCGCGTGTCATCCGGCGTCAACAGCGCCATCATGCGCCGGTCGACTTCGATGTACTCCACATCCGGATCGGCGGCGATCTGGCGCATCAGCGATTCCGCCTCCACTTTGTCCAGCTTGCGGTCCGCGCGCACCACGTCGGACCCGATACCCATGCGTCGCAGATGCTTCAACGTCAGCGCCTTGCCGCCGATCTGCGCCGCTGCAGCGCGGGCAACGGATTCTTTCGCTTTGGCCACGCTGCCCCGCTCAGGACTGTCTTTGCGATAGCCGACGATGAACTGGTCATAGGTCTGCCCGGAACTCAAGCCGGAAAGCTCGATCTTGCCGGCCATGGCCGGGCAGCGATCAGGGAAACCGCAACGGCGGTGGAGAAGGAAAGCGCATGCATACGCATACGACGATTTGCTACAAACGACATAGGTTTGTTCTTCCTTGTGACATGGATAGGACCCGTCCTCAAGGACGGCGGAATGACGCGCGCGTTTGAAGACGCGCCACGAGCCTACTACGCTGTATGCAAGATTTGATCGATCTAATACCCGCCGCAATGCAAGTGTGCTTTCACTTACAGAGAAACAATTATTGCTCTATGGTCACGGCACAAACCGCATCGCGAACTTTCGCCTTGTTTTCAGCGAAATCGTCCTTCATTCGATATGTGCAGCCAAACACATTCGATAAAAACACAAATAAAATTCTGCGAGCAGCTGTACGCAGCCGGAAGCAGATTAAAGTGCGAGCCGCCTTACATTTGCTTGATGCAGAGGGAGAGGAATCGGCAATCTCACAATTCCCTGCCGAACCGCATTGCGATCAGCGTTGCAGCGAAACCGACCACACCAGCATCGCCAGCCACAACGGAAAAACAAAGACTGCGTTGCGCGCAAGCACGCGCGGCGCCGTGTCGCGCGCAAGGGCCACCAGTAAGCCGAACAGCGGAGCCAGAATGCCCAGCTCGATGAGCAGGTTTCGCCAAAGATAATAGTTATCCAGCGCCAGCCTGCCCGCGCTGGGGAGCAGACCGAAGGGCAATGCCACTTGCCGGTCGGTGAAAGGCCACAGCAACGGCAGCCCATGCGATCCCACCAACAAATCCAGCAACGGATGCGAAACGCTGGCGAGCAGCAACGCAGAAAACGGAACTTTGGCCAACGACCGCGCTCGCAAAGGTGTCGCGAGCCCCCACATCAGCAAGCTTGCAGCCACCGCAAACAGCAGTGTGTGAGTCAACCGCAACACCGGCTGCGCATGCCACCACCAGATGGCGAAATAATCCAGATCGGGACAGACGGCGAGAAACACGAACGCAGGCAGAGCCCAGAGCGCACGCCGATCCCTTGCTCGATTGCAAGCCAGGAAAACCGCAGCCCCTGCCAATCCGTGGCCGATTATCGATGACATCTATTCGGATGACCGTCGGGCTTAGTCGTTTTTCTCTTTAGCGCATCACCACACGCCGGTATTGGGCATCGACAGCCACGGCTCCTGCGGCGGCAGGCGTCCGCCTTTCTGCAGCAGCTCGATGGAGATCAGGTCGGGCGAACGCACGAAAGCCATGCGGCCGTCGCGTGGAGGACGGTTGATGACGATGCCTTGCGACTGCAGATGCGCGCAGGTCGCGTAGATGTCGTCGACTTCGAAGGCCAGATGGCCGAAATTGCGCGCGCTGCCGTAGTCCTCGGCGGGCGAGCCGTCGGTGGGCGGCCAGTTATAGGTCAGCTCGATTTCGGCTTCCGGATTGGCGGGCGCGCCGAAATAGACCAGGGTGAAACGCCCGCCTTCGTTTTCGATGCGGCGGGTTTCGGCAAGGCCCAGACCTTCGGTGAAGAATTTGGCGGTGGCGTCCAGGTCGTGGACGCGGATCATGGCGTGCAGGTATTTCATCGCGGCGGGGGCTCCGATGGCGTTGAGTGGCTTGGTCAATCGAGGAACAGATCGGGATAGAGCGGCTTGGAAGGATCGACCGCGTAACCCGAAAGATCGGTGACGCCTGCTTCAGCCAGCACTTCGTCATCGATCAGGAAATTACCGGAGAATCCCTTTGCACTACGGGTGAGCACGGCATGCGCCGCATCGGCCATTATTTCCGGCTTTCGGCCGTTGCCGGCATCGACACCCGGGATCATGTTCAACGCTTCGGTGGCGATCAGCGTACGTGGCCATAGCGCGTTGACCGCCACGCCCTGCGGGCCGAATTCGCCGGCCAGTCCCAAGGTGACGAAGCTCATGCCCATCTTGGCCAGCGTGTAGCCGGTGTGCGGCGCCCACCATTTGGGATCCAGCGACGGCGGCGGCGCAAGCGTGAGGATATGCGGATTGGGCGCCGCCAGAAGATGCGGAAGACACGCCTGCGCGCACAGGAAACTACCGCGTGAATTGACCTGGCTCATCAGGTCGAAGCGCTTCATCGGCGTGTCCAGCGCGCCGCGCAGCCAGATGGCGCTGGCGTTGTTGACCAGAATGTCGATGCCGCCGAACAGATCGACCGTCGCGGCGACCGCGGCCTTCACTTCGTCTTCCTCGCGGATGTCGCACTTGAGCGCCAGACCCTGGCCGCCGACGGCGTTCACCGCTTCGGCGGCGGTGTGGATGGTGCCCGGCAACTTGGGGTTAGGCACCGACGACTTGGCCGCGATAGCCACGTTGGCGCCGTCGCGCGCGGCCCGCAGTGCGATGGCCAGACCGATGCCGCGCGAGGCGCCGGTGATGAAGAGGGTCTTGCCTGCGAGGGTGGTCATGTCTGGTCCTGGAGTACCGGTGTGCGATGGCCGGAGATAGCGAACAATTGGATCGTCATCCCAGCGCAAGCTGGGATCCATTTTGACTTTGCCTTTGAGCATTCAACGGCCAAAGCAAGATCAAGATGGATCCCAGCTTGCGCTGGGATGACGAGGTATGGTTTCGACTCGACGGAACCGCAGGCCATGTACCGATGTCACATTGGCGAGGCAAGGTCACAGTCTAAACGCCTGCTCCAGGTTTCGTGCGGATACGCACCTTATAATCGGCCGCAATGAATCCCTCCTGGTTCGACAACCTGCTGGCCTGGATCGCAGCGCATCCCGTGGCCGCAGGCGCGGTGATCTTCGCCATCGCGTTCTGCGATGCGTTGATCGTGCTGGGCGCTATCGTACCCGCGCTGCCGTTGTTGTTCGCCGTGGGCATGCTGATAGGCCTGGGCGAACTGTCCGGGCCTTATGCAGTGGCGTCGGCGGCGTTGGGCGCATTCGCCGGCGATGCGATCAGCTTCCAGATCGGCAGGCGCTGGGGCCCGCAGCTGCGCAACCACTGGCCGTTCCGCAAGTATCCGCAGTTGCTGGATCGCGGCGAGACGATGTTCCGCCGTAATGCGCTCAAGAGCATCCTGATAGCGCGCTATGTGGGGCCGATCCGCCCTTTTGTGCCGGCGATCGCGGGCATGCTGAAAATGCCATGGCGCCGCTATCTGCCGGCCAGCGCGATCGCCGCGGTGAGCTGGGCGGTGCTGTTCCTGGCCCCCGGCTGGGTACTGGGCGAGGCCTACGATGCGGTGGCGGCCGTCGCCGGGCGGCTGGCGCTGGTGTTGGCGCTGGTCCTGGCGGTGGTGGCCGTGGCTTGGGCGGGGGTGCTGTACACCTACCGCTGGTTCGCCGCGCACGCCGATTCGCTGCTGGCACGCGCGCTGGCGTGGTCGCACGACCACCCGGTGCTGGGGCGTTATTCCATGGCGGTGTTCGATCCGCAGCGGCGCGAATCGGTGCCGCTGGCATTGCTGGGCGTGATGTTGCTGGCCATCGGCTGGATCTGGTTCGCGTTCCTGGCGTTGGTGCTGGGACATGGCGAACCGCTGAGCGTGGACCTGGCCATACATCAGGCGATGCAGGCCCTGCGCAATCCGCTGGCCGATTACCCGTTGGCCGCGCTGGCCTCGCTGGGCGACGCGCAGGTGCTGACCCCGGCGGCGGCGCTGGTGCTGCTGTATCTGGCCTGGCGCAAGCGCTGGATGGCGGCGGCGCACTGGCTGGCAGCGCTTGCCTTCGGCCTTGCCTTGACCGCATGGCTGGGCGTGTCGGTGGATTTTCCGCGCCCGCCCGCGGTGGGCAGCGGTTTCAGCTTTCCGTCGATCACCATCACCATGTCCACGATCACCTTCGGCTTCTTCGCCGTGCTGATCGCACGCGAGCTGCCGGGGCGCCGGCGCATCTGGCCCTACCTGGTGTCGGGCCTGGTGGTGGCGTTGATCGGTTTTGCCCGCATCTATCTGGGCGCGCACTGGTTGAGCGATGTCATCGGCGGAATGCTGTTCGGCATCTTCTGGCTGTTGGTGTTGGGCATCGCCTACCGCCGCCGCACCGTGCGTTCGCTGTGGATGAAACCGCTGGCGTGGCTGTTCTACAGTGCGATCGCGGTGGCGGCGCTTTGGCACGCGCCGCGCAATATCGCCCCGCTGCTGGCGCAGTTCGAAGTGGAACAAACCACAGTTTCGCTTCCGCTCGAAAGCTGGTGGGAAAACGATTGGCAGCAGCAACCGGCGCGGCGCAACGAGTTCGATGACGAACAGCGTTGGCCGCTGGATGTGCAGGTAGCCGGCCCGCTGGCCCCCTTGCGCGCGCAACTGCAGGCGAAGGGCTGGCGGATGCAGGAGGAGGCCGGCTGGGAACAGGCCCTCAATTTGCTGGATAGCGATCTTCCCGAACAGCGGTTGCCCGTGCTTCCGGCCACGCTGGACAGCCGGGCGGAAAGTCTGCTGATGCTGCGCGACGGCGCCCAGCCCGGCGAAATGCTGGCGTTGCGGCTATGGGCGACGCCGGTGCAGTTGCGACCGGAGGGCTCAGGGCGGGCTGTGCCGCTATGGATCGGCAGCGTGCAGACCTTGCAGCATCAACGCGCGTTCGAAGTGGTTGGGATGTGGCGACCGTTGCGCGAAGCCGGCTCGTCGCTGGAAGCCCTGACCGAAGCGACCGAAGGGCTGGAGCACCGCGTTGCTTTGCATCCGCAGTCGCAGGTGCCGGTGCTGCGGATTCGCACGGATCGATCGGCACCGCCCAAATGAGAATTCACGACCGGAAGACTTAGCCGTAGGTCGGGGCTACGCCCCCGACGCGCGGAGCCCAACGGGACCGGATTCGGCGTTCCAATGCGCGCGGGAATTCAGCGTCGGGGGCGTAGCCCCGACCTACCTCCGTCCCTAGAGAAGACAGGGCGAGATTTCTTTCTCAAGGCATCAACCGCAACAGCATCGACAGACGCTCGTGCGCATCGTCTTCCTGCAGCACCGACAACCGCTGCGCATCCTCGAGCGGCAGGAACTCGGCCAGTCGCCATCCCACCCACGCCGCATCGTCGAAACGCGCGTTGCTGACCTTGCTGTGCTCGCCGCCGGTCTTTTCCAGAAAATGCTGCAGCACCGTGGCCAGCAGCGCATGTTCCGGGCGCAGGGAATCGTCCAGGTCGGCTTCGCGCCATTCCACTTCGCCCATGATCAGACCGTTATCGCGCACGCGCGTGCGGTTGACGTGGAAACGCCGCGCGCCGCGTACCTGCAGGGTGAGCAATCCGTCCTCGCCGGTGCCGAAGTCCTCGATCAGCGCTTCTGTGCCGAAAGCGGCGGGCGTGGCAGGCATGCCGACTTCGTTGCCCTCCAGAATCATGCACACGCCGAAGCCGTGCCCGTTGCGCCCGCAATCGCGCACCATGTCCAGATAGCGGCGCTCGAACAGACGCAAGCCCAGCGACGCGCCGGGCAAGAGCACGGTATGCAACGGAAACAATGGCAGCGATTCGGTCATGGTGTGCATAGGGTGGGCCCAGGCCCACCATTGCCATGCATCAATTTACAATGGCGTTGGAACGAAAAGCGATGGGCCAAAGCCCACCCTACGAGGATTATTGCAACGCCGCCAGAAACCGCCGTGGCGCGCCATCGAATCCGCCGTTCGACATGAACACCACATGGTCGCCCGCATGCGCAACCGACTTCAACGCGGCGATCAATGCTTCCACGTCCGCTACCGTACGCGCGTCGCCGCGGATCGCGGCCACTACTTTGCCCGCGTCCCACGCCAATTCCGGGCGATGCAGAAAAACCACCGCATCGGCACCGGCCAGCGAAGGCGCCAGCGCGTCGGAATGCGCGCCCAGGCGCATGGAATTGCTGCGCGGCTCCATGGCCACCACTATCCGCGCATCGCCCACTTTCGCGCGCAGTCCCTGCAGCGTGGTTTCAATGGCGGTGGGATGATGGGCGAAATCGTCGTAGATGGTGACGCCGTTCGACTGTCCGATGATTTCCAGACGCCGCTTGACGCTACGGAAATCGGCCAGCGCCGGGATTACCGATGCGACTTCCACGCCCACCGCATGCACTGCCGCCAGCGCCGCCAACCCGTTGAGCACATTGTGGCGGCCCAGCATGGGCCAACGGACCACGCCGATCTCTAGTCCCTTGTGGAGCACGGCGAAGACGCTGCCGTCTTCATTGATAAGGCGCGCGCTCCATTCCAGCGATCCATCGAAGCCAAAACGCTCGACCGGCGTCCAGCAACCCATCGCCAATACTTCGGCTAACCGCGCGTCTTCGCCGTTGACGATCAACCGCCCGCGTTGCGGCACGGTGCGCACCAGATGGTGGAACTGGCGCTGGATCGAAGCGATGTCCGGGAAGATATCGGCGTGGTCGTATTCCAGATTGTTGAGGATCGCCACCAGCGGCCGGTAGTGCACGAACTTGCTGCGCTTGTCGAAGAATGCGGTGTCGTATTCGTCGGCTTCCACTACAAAAGGAAAACCCTTCGCCGCAGGCGATGACGAACGCCCTTCCCCTGTTTGCGGGGGAAGAGCCTGCCCCGTACTTGATACGGGGTGCCCCGAAGGGGCGGATGGGGGCCGCCCACCGATGCGCGCGGACACTCCGAAGTCCTCGGCCACGCCGCCGATCAGGAAGCCCGGATTGCGGCCGGCCGCTTCCAGCAGATAGCTGAGGATGGTGGTGGTGGTGGTCTTGCCGTGGGTGCCGGCCACCGCGATCGTATCGCGGCCCGGCAGCACGTTCTCCGCCAGCCATTGCGCGCCCGAGGTGTACTTGCGGCCCGCATCCAGCACCGCCTCGACCGCCGCATTGCCGCGCGAAAGCGCATTGCCCACCACGATCTCGTCGCAATCGGGCGAAATGTTTTCCGGCAGGTAGCCCGGCGAAAACGGGATGCCCAGCGCTTCCAGCTGGGTTGACATGGGCGGGTAGATGGCCTGGTCGCTGCCCTCTACGTCATGGCCCAGCTCACGCGCCAATGCGGCCACGCCGCCCATGAAAGTGCCGGCGATGCCGAGGATATGGAGTTTGCTCATGGTGCAATTGTCGCCGGTTTACCCGCAGCAACGAAAGCGCGATAGCTGTAGGAGCGGGCCCTGCCCGCGACCGCACTTGTCGTGGATTATGCCAACGGCGGTCGCGGGCAGGGCCCGCTCCTACAAAAGAGACTGATCAACCGACCTCTTTGGCCGGCGACAACGCCTCGATCAGGCGGCTTAACACCTCGTCCAGCGAGCCCACGCCGTTCACGACGGTCAACTGGCCGTGCTGGCGGTAATAGTCGATCACCGGCGCGGTGTCGTTGTCGTACTTCTGCAGCCGCTTGCGCACCACTTCCGGCGTGTCGTCCGAACGCCCTTCGGCAGCGGCGCGGCCTGCGATACGTTCCACCAGCAGTTCGGTAGGCACTTCCAGCTGCACGCCGTAATCCATCGGCTGGCCGATTTTCTGCAGCAGACTGCCCAGGGCGGCGGCCTGGGCCAGGTTGCGCGGATAGCCGTCGAGAATGAAGCCGTTGGCGGTATCGGGGCGGGCCAGGCGGGCTTCGAGCATGCCCAGCAGGACTTCATCGCTGACGAAATCGCCACGGGCCATCACTTCCTTGGCCTGCACGCCCAGCGGGCTGCCGGCGGCGACCTCGGCCCGCAACAGGTCCCCGGTGGAGATATGCGGAACCTGCAGATATTCCTTGAGGCGCGCGGCCTGCGTGCCCTTGCCCGACCCGGGCGGGCCCAGTAGAACCAATCGCATTGCTGACTCCCAAACCAAAAATGACCGGATGGCGGGTGGCGGCGCTAGACTTTGCTGCGCCAGCGCGGCCCCGCGCTATGGCCCAAGCTTACCGCATCCCACCAATCCGGAACGAACCCGACCATGGTTGCAGGCACCCTCCTCTATGCTCAATCCGGCGGCGTTACCGCCGTCATCAATGCTTCCGCTTCGGCCGTCATCACCGAGGCCCGGGCCCGCAAAATCAAGGTTCTGGCCGCCCGTAACGGCATCCTGGGCGCCCTGCGCGAGGACCTGATCGATACCTCGAAGGAATCCGCTGCCGCTATCCGCGCGCTGGCCCACACGCCGGGCGGGGCCTTCGGTTCCTGCCGCTACAAGCTCAAGTCGCTGGAAGCGGACAGCGCCAAGTACGAGCGGCTGCTGGAAGTGTTCAAGGCCCACGACGTGCGTTACTTCCTCTACAACGGCGGCAACGATTCGGCCGATACGGCGCTGAAGGTGTCGCAGCTGGCCAAGGCCTACGACTATCCGCTGACCTGTATCGGCGTGCCCAAGACCGTGGACAACGATCTGGCCGTGACCGACACCTGCCCGGGCTTCGGTTCGGCTGCCAAATACACGGCAGTGTCGGTGCGCGAGGCGGCGCTGGACGTGGCCGCCATGGCCGAGACCTCGACCAAGGTCTTCGTCTACGAAGCCATGGGCCGGCACGCCGGCTGGCTGGCCGCGGCCGCGGGCCTGGCCGGCAAGAATCCGGACGAGGCGCCGCAGATCATCCTGTTTCCCGAACGCGCCTACGACGAGGCAGCGTTCCTGGCCCAGGTCAGGAAAGTGGTGGCCAAGGTCGGCTGGTGCGTGGTGGTGGCCAGCGAAGGCATCCAGTACGCAGATGGCCGCTTCGTGGCCGATGCCGGCGGTGGCAAGGATTCGTTCGGCCATACGCAGCTCGGCGGCGTGGCTTCGTATCTCGCCGGCCGGGTGAAGAACGAACTGGGCATGAAGGTGCATTGGACCCTGCCCGACTACCTGCAACGCTCCGCGCGCCACATCGCCAGCAAGAGCGACTGGGATCAGGCGCAGGCGGCGGGCAAGGCGGCTGTGCAGTTCGCGCTGAAGGGCCAGAACGCGGTGATGCCGGTGATCGTGCGCACCTCCGATTCCCCCTACAAGTGGAAGATCGAAGCCGCGCCGCTGACCAAGGTGGCCAACCACGAGAAGAAGATGCCGAACAATTTCCTGCGCAAGGACGGCTACGGCATCACCGAAGCGGCACGCAGATATCTGGAGCCGCTGATCCGCGGCGAAGCCTATCCGCCGTACGGGCGCGATGGCCTGCCCACCTACGTGTCGCTGAAGAACGTGGCGGTGAAGAAGAAGCTGCCGAAGTGGGAAGGTTGACGGCCGCTGGCGCTGGCCGGGTCTGCTCGAAAACAGACTCACTTCCCTGACGCCGCACGCCGGCTGGCCGGCCGGCGTGCCGATTGTCGTATTCACTGGGAACGCGCGCGCCATTGGCCGCGCGTGATCGCCGTTGCCAGCCAGGGCAGCGCCCTTCCTCTGGTCCGGAAACTCCCATGCCACTGCAGATCGACCGGCGTTCGAACCTCGGCAAGGCCGAGTTTCAGTCGGAATATGTCGCACGCTCGCGACCGGTCATCCTGACCGACGCAATCGCCCACTGGGGCGCGCGGAAAAAGTGGGACCTGGCCTATTTCGCGGATAAGCACCAGGACAAGCAGGTCAACTTCGATCGCAAGACGTGGCGCCTGGGCGACTTCATCGCCCAACTGAAAGGACCTCATGCGGACGGCATGGCTCCGTACCTGAAAGAGGTGAAACTGGACGAGCAGTTTCCCGAGCTTTGGGCCGACGTGGGTTCCATCGCCGCAGCCGAAGGCAATCTGCTGGACAGCCCGCTGCTGCCGCAATCGATGCGTCTGGGCCGCGGCAAAGTGGCGCTTTTCATCGGCGACAAGGGCAGCGGATTCCGGAAACTGCATTTCGATTACAGCTACCTGCACGTGTTCATTTCCCAGGTGCACGGACCCAAGGACGCGATCCTGTTTCCGCCCAGCGACACGCGTTATCTGTACCCCAATCCGGAGCAGGACAACCAGTCGCTTATTCCCGACCCGTATGCAGTGGACCTGCAACGCTTTCCCGAGTTCGCCCGGGCCGATCCCACCCGTCTGACCATTGCCGAAGGCGAGACGCTGTTCCTGCCTGCGGGATGGTGGCACGCCACGCAGATCAATCAGCCGAGCATAGCGATCGCCGAGAGTGCGCTGGACCGCCACAACTGGAAACAGCGCGCCAACTGGTATGCCCATTCGCACGCGCGGGCTGGCGTCCGCACCGCCAAACGCAAGGCGGTCGAAACCTACATGAAGCTGGTCGGGCTGTTGGTTTGACGCATCCCACGATGTCTCCAACCCTTTGTCATCCCGAGTGCGGCAAGGGGTCTGCCTGCAAGCAGGCGAGAAGTAAAAGCCAATAGCTGCGATTCGCTCAAAGACCACGCTGCGCGCGCACCGCAACAGCGGCACAGTAGCCGCGCGCTATTGGAACCTTGGTCGGATTCGGTTAGCCTCCCTCACAGGGGAGACAGCAGGTCGGGGGACTATGCTCAAGCGGGGATACGTGCTGCTGGCGCTGGCGGCGTCGCCGTGCTGCGTGGCGCAGGAAACCGCGCCGGCTACGGAGACAGCGGCGCTGGCGCAATCGCAGGACACGAGCAGCGTGTGCTGCCGCATCGCCGACGGCACGGTGGTGACCATCGAAATCCTGGAGCCTTTGAATTCGGCGTTGCTCAAGCGCGGCGACAAGTTCCGCTTGCGTCTTGCCGAGACGGTATTGGTGGAGGGCCAGCCGGTACTCGCTTCCGGCCTCGAAGGCGTGGGCGAGATCGTGCACGCCGAGAAATCGCGTAGCGGCGGCAAGGCCGGGGAATTGCTGATCGCCGCGCGCTATCTGGAAACTTCAGGGACGCAGGTGCCGTTACGGGGACTCAAGGTAGGCGGCAGGGGCAAGGACAACACCAATGCCGCCATGGCCACCGCCTTCGCGGTCGGTCCGTTCGCACTTTTTGTGCGCGGCCGCGAGATCGTGATCCCTGCCGGCACTCTGGCGCAGGCCAAGATCGCCAAAGAACTGCGCCTTCCCGCGCAATCGGGCACGCAAGCGCCCGCACCGGCAGCACACGTTGCGGAAGGCGCGACCTCTGCACTCGGCGAAAGCACCGCCTCCGCGTCCACAACCTCGCCAATGCCCGCCGAATCCGTTCCGGATGCCATGACAACGCATTCCACCACCACCGAATCCACCCAAGAACCGAAGGAATAATCCATGTATCCGAAGTTGCATCGTTCGCTGTTGGTACTCGCATTGCTTTGCCCCGCTTACGCCTTCGCGCAAACCGAAGCCGCAGCACCGGCCGCCGAAGAACCCGCCGCCCCAGAAGCTCCCGAATCGGTCGCCGATACGAGCGAAGCCGTTACCGAAGAAACCGGCGACGCCACCGTAGCGCCTGCCGGCAACGGCTCCATTGGCGCGCCTCCCGCCGGCAAAGGCCAGATCGTGTTCTTCCGCGAGAAGAAGTTCGTCGGCGGCGCCGTCAGCTACAAAGTGCGTGAAGGCGAAAACGAACTCGGCAAGCTGAGCAACGGCACTTACTTCGTCTATGCCGCCGACCCGGGCGCGCACGAATACACCGTGCATTCCGAAGCCAAGGACATCCTGAACCTGGAAGTCGAAGCAGGCGAAACCTACTACGTGACCGGTGGCATCACCATGGGCGTTTTCGCGGGCCGCCCCAATCTGTCCCCGTCCGATCAGACCGCTTTCGATGCCCTTGCCGGCAAGCTGAAGCCCGCCAAGCCCATCAAGAAAAAATAGGCATCGCCGCTTCAGGGGAAAAAAGGCCGCTCGCGCGGCCTTTTTTTTGTGGCGCCGGGATAAATCCCTTCTACAACGACGGCGCATCCACTTGTCATTCCGAGCGTAGCGAGGGATCTGCCCGTCTGCCAGCGACAAGCGCCGGGCCTTTCTCGATTGCGACCCGGAAAGAATAAACGTGAGCAATAGCACATTCATGTCGCCTGTATACTTCGATTCGAGCCATGGACAGGCCAACCGCCTTTCCGCGTGGCGATTGCAAGTTCTTCTACACAAGGATGAGGACCATGATGATGAAACATTCGCTTTTCCTGGCGCTACTGTTGCCCGCCGCTTCCGCCATGGCCGGCCAGTGCGAAGATAATTTCGCGAAGAAAGGAAACCCGCTGACCGGCACTACCTATACCACCTCTGTCAGCCTGGCCAATCTCAGCGTCGACAGCGCCATAGGCCAGATGCGTGGCGTCGCAGTCAAGAGAAACATGGATGTTTTGTCCGAAGATGCGCGCGGCGGCACCATGCTGATCGAGGAACGCGAGAACGCGCTGCGCAAACCCATACCGATGACCATCGCGGCCCGCAATGAGGATGGAATCACCCATGTCCAGATGCTTATGAAGACCGGTCGCGGAGCCTTGGGCAGCACTGAAGGCATCAAGAAGGAAATGTGCGAAATGCTCATCCAGATAAAGCCGGGCAAAGCAGGCGCCAGTCTCGCCAGCAGCGCCCGCAAGAACCCCGTCCAGGCACAGGCGGTGGACATCAGTTCACACATGCTGGCCGATCAGATCAAACGTCAGGCAGAAGACAGCAAAGCTGCAGTCAGCTCGCGCAACCAGGGCAAGCTGTATCGCCTGACAGGTCGTGTGGAAAGCATCGATAAGGACGGCGGTAAATACAACGTCTCCCTCGACAACGGTGCCCGCTCTTCCTCGATCAGTTCGGACTACCTGCTTCAGCCAGGCATCATCTGCAAGATGGCCGCAGATCAGACTGCCTATGCCTTGTCTTTACACGAAGGCGAAAAGGTGACCTTGACCGGCATGTTCAGCGAATACGATTCGACCGGGCCGTCGTTCTGGCTGAAGGATTGCCGCGCGAACTGATTCCCGAAAACCGGGGAACATCCGGTTTACGCTGCCCTTTTCGATACGGACTGGTGCAGGCATAGGCAGTTTTTACAAAGGCCGCTTCGCGGCCTTTGTATTTTCAGCCTCCGCAGGCTTTTCCTTCCACCTTCATCTCCGCCGCATACATCGTCACCGGCGGCAGTTTCTTGCCGGCGGCGGCGTTCTCTTTCGCTTCCTGCAGATACACGCGCGCGCTGCCCTGCCCGTCCAGTTTGGGCGTGTTGTCGGCGGGCAGGCGCCAGACGCGCACCACGGCCTGTTGCGAGGAGCAGGCGGCGTTGGGCACGCGGATCACATCGTTGAACTTCCAACCGTCCGTCAACGAAGGCTTCGCCTTTGCGAAATCGACGAAGCGCGCGCGCGGCTGGCATTGCGGGCTGGTACGCACTACCGCGTATTTGTACGGCTGCGCCGCATCGGCGGTGAACATGCCTTCCAGACGTGCGCAGGCCTCCGGGATGGTGCGCAGGGTATGGGCCGCGCCTACGGCTTGAGGAGTGCCGGTCGGCCGCTGGATCTCGGGCGCCGGACCGGCGGCGAAAGCGGGCGAAACAGCCGCGGCAAAACCAGCGGCCAGCAGGGTCGGGATCAGTCGCATGCGGTTCTCCACGCTGTTGCAAAGGCCGCAGGCTGCCACGCCACGGCTGAACCCCGCCCCGGCGTCTGGCGGCTGCGGGCCCATCCGGTCATACTCGGCAGGCTCCAGGGATTGCTGAACACACCGCGACACGGGCTGCCGGAACGCTGAATCGTTCCGACAGTCGCCAAGTCCGCTGCCTAGTTCGAGTGACTTGCCCGGTTGTTGCGTTGACGTTCCTCAAGCGGTTCGCTGGATTGCATCCACCAACCTTGGGAGGGGTCCATGCTGGAACAACACGGTTTTCTGGAAGCTTGGGGTTTGACGTTGGCGCTGGTCTGCGCCGCGATTGCGATTCTCTACGGCATCATTTCCGCACGCTGGATCCTGAAACAACCTGCCGGCAACGCCCGCATGCAGGAGATCGCCGCAGCGATCCAGGAAGGCGCCAGCGCTTATCTCAACCGGCAGTACACCACCATCGCCATCGCCGGCGCGGTGCTGTTCGTGCTGGTCGGATTCTTCCTCAGCTGGCCTACCGCGATCGGGTTCCTGATCGGCGCCGTGCTGTCGGGCGCGGCCGGCTATATCGGCATGAACGTCTCGGTGCGCGCCAACGTGCGCACCGCCGAAGCGGCGCGCAAGGGCATCGGCGCGGCGATGGATGTCGCCTTCCGCGGCGGCGCCATCACCGGCATGCTGGTGGTCGGCCTGGGTCTACTGGGCGTGGCCGGTTACTGGCTGGTGCTGGGCCGTATGGGCATCACCGGCGAACCTGCGCTGCACGCGCTGGTCGGTCTGGCTTTCGGTTCTTCACTGATCTCGATCTTCGCGCGACTGGGCGGCGGCATCTTCACCAAGGGCGCCGACGTCGGCGCCGACCTGGTGGGCAAGGTGGAAGCCGGCATTCCCGAGGACGACCCGCGCAACCCGGCGGTGATCGCCGACAACGTGGGCGATAACGTGGGCGACTGCGCCGGCATGGCCGCCGACCTGTTCGAAACCTACGCGGTCACCATCATCGCCACCATGCTGCTGGGCGGACTGATGATGGACCAGGTGGGCAAGAACGCGGTGCTGTATCCGCTGGTCCTGGGCGGCGTGTCGATCATCGCTTCGATCGTCGGCGCGTTCTTCGTCAAGGTGAAGGAAGGCGGTTCGATCATGGGCGCGCTGTACAAGGGCGTGATCGTGTCGGCGGTGCTGTCGGCGATCGCGTTCTATCCGGTCACCACCCAGCTGATGGGCGACAACAGCTACGGCGCCATGAGCCTGTACGGCTGCGCGTTGATCGGCCTGGTGCTGACCGGCCTGATCGTATGGATCACCGAGTACTACACCGGCACCCAGTACAAGCCCGTGCAGCACATCGCAGCAGCCTCCACCACCGGACACGGCACCAACATCATCGCCGGCCTGGGCATCTCCATGAAGTCCACCGCGCTGCCGGTGCTGGTGGTGTGCGTGGCGATCTGGGGTGCGCATGCGCTGGGCGGCCTGTATGGCATCGCCATCGCGGCTACCGCGATGCTGTCGATGGCCGGCATGATCGTAGCGCTGGATGCGTACGGCCCGATCACCGATAACGCCGGCGGCATCGCCGAGATGGCGGAACTGCCGCCGGAAATCCGCAACATCACCGATCCGCTGGATGCGGTGGGCAACACCACCAAGGCGGTGACCAAGGGTTACGCGATCGGCTCGGCGGCGCTGGCGGCGCTGGTGCTGTTCGCCGACTACACCCACAACCTGGACACCATTGGCGCCGGCAAGGCGGCCGCGGCGGGCTTGGCGTACACGGCGACCACTTTCGATCTGTCCAATCACATGGTCATCATTGGCCTGCTGATCGGCGGCTTGATTCCGTTCCTGTTCGGTGCGATGGCGATGGAAGCGGTGGGCCGTGCGGCCGGTTCGGTAGTGGAGGAAGTGCGTCGCCAGTTCCGCGAGATCGCGGGGATCATGGAAGGCACCGGCAAGCCCGACTACAGCAAGGCGGTGGATCTGCTGACCAAATCGGCGATCAAGGAAATGATCGTGCCCTCGCTGCTGCCGGTCGCCGTACCGGTGATCGTGGGCATGCTGTTGGGCCCGCAGGCGCTGGGCGGGTTGCTGATCGGCACGATTGTCACCGGTTTGTTCGTGGCCATTTCGATGACCACCGGCGGCGGTGCCTGGGACAACGCCAAGAAGTACATTGAAGACGGCCATCACGGCGGCAAGGGTTCCGAGGCGCACAAAGCCGCGGTCACCGGCGACACCGTCGGCGACCCGTACAAGGACACTGCCGGCCCGGCGATCAATCCGCTGATCAAGATCATCAACATCGTGGCCCTGCTGCTGGTGCCGGTGTTGCCGGTCAATGGTTGGCTGGGCAATGGCGATGCCGCTGCCGGTCATGCGCCGTCGGCGATCACCGCGTCGGCGGACGAGGCGCATCTCGCCAAGCTCTACTTCGATGTGGGTTCTGTCGGTCCGAAAGACGACAGCGCGTCGATCGCCCATGTGCTGGCTACCCTCAGTACCGACAAGTCCACAACCGCACACGTGTCCGGTTTCCACGACGCCACTGGCAGTCCGGATGCCAATGAGGACATCGCCAAGCAGCGGGCCGAGACCGTCAAGCGACTGCTGATCTCCCGTGGTGTGGAGGCCAGCCGCATCGTGCTGGAAAAGCCCATGCTGACCACCGGAGATGGCAGCCCCGAAGAGGCCCGCAGGGTTGAGGTTCTGGTCGAATAAACCTGGCGACCGGGCAGCAAAATCGGAAAAGGCGGCTGCGGCCGCCTTTTTCGTACCTCCTCCCTTGCGCAGCAGGGGAGGATTGAGGAGGGGTGCTTTTGATCTTGTTCCAGCAAATCGGCATTTCATGACCAAAGCCGTTTCCGGAAGACTCAGCGCCAAAAACACCCCTCCTCAGTCCTCCCCTACCCGCTGCGCGGGCAAGGGAGGAGGCTTTCGCTGCTGCAGCGCAACACACTAGCGGTTAGAATGCCCGCCCCCGTATTCGCAAGTTGGAGCAAGGCATGGGCCTGGACCACGTCGCCACCGGCAAGAACCCGCCGGACGAAATCAACGTCATCATCGAAATCCCCAAGGATTCGGAGCCGGTGAAGTACGAAGTGGACAAGGAAAGCGGCGCGATCTTCGTCGACCGCATCCTCTCCACCCCCATGCGCTACCCCTGCAACTACGGCTACGTGCCGCACACCCTGTGCGGCGACGGCGACCCGGCCGACGTGCTGGTGGTGCTGCCGCTGTCGCTGATCCCCGGCTCGGTGATCCGCTGCCGTCCGGTCGGCGTGCTGCGCATGACCGACGAAGCCGGTGGCGACGAGAAGATCCTGGCCGTACCTGCCACCAAGGTGTTCAACGGCTACGCCCACATCGAGGACATCGGCCAGGTCTCGCCGCATTGGCTGGAGCGCATCGGCCACTTCTTCGAGCACTACAAAGATCTGGAAAAAGGCAAGTGGGTCAAGCTGGACGGCTGGGGCAATGCAGAAGAAGCCAAGCAGATCCTGCGCGAGTCCATGGCACGCTACGAGACCAGCAGCGAGAGGCCGAAGTTCTGACCCTCGCCGAGTCTGCGCACAAAAAAAGCCCCGGCATGCCGGGGCTTTTTCTTTTGCCGCTTTTTGCCACTCAGTTGAACGTGTACTTTGCGCCTATGGTGTAGTAACGGCCGATCGCGCCGCTGAAATCCAGCGGGTTGTAGTTGATGGCGCCGTAGGTCAAAGGATCCAGGGGCGCGATCCGATCGGTCACGTTGGCGACGGAGCCGAAGATTTCCCAGGCATCCGTTGGCTTCCAGCGAGCCGACAGATCGATCGTGTAGAACGATTTCAGCTCGCAGTTGTTCGGCGCATCGGTTCCATCGGCGAAGTGGTTGGCGCAGTCGGTGTCGGCCTCTTCCGAGACATTCCTGATGCTGTCGCGCCAGTTCACCACGGAGCTCACGCTGAACGCGCCGATATCCCAGGTCGCGCCGAAATTGGCCCGGTTCTTGGGCGTTCCGATGCAATTGGTGACATCGCAGTTGCCGTGCGTGCCGGCGAATTCATGCCGGGTGCCGTCCACGTCCTCGCGCTCGAAGGAGTTGATGCGGGTCCACTGCAGGTCCAGCGACAGTTTTCCGGCGTTGCCCATATCGAAGCGCTGGCGCGCATCGAAATCGAACCCTTCGACCGTGGTGGAACTGGCGTTTTCGTAACCGACAAGCACCGCCAGGATCGTGCCGCTATTGGGCGTACCCGGAATATCGTTGGTGCCGCGGATCACGTTGGCGCCGCCTGCGGCGATCGCCGCGTCCGAGCTGCCGCCGAAGATCTCATCGGTGCGCTTGATGCGGAAAGCATCGAGCGTGAGCGACGTGGTGGGCGTCGGATCCAGCACCAGACCCACGGTGTAGCTCTTGGACTGCTCCGGCTTCAGATCCGGATTGGGCGAAGTGATGAGCGCGATAGGACCGGCGTCGCAATCCTGCGGCTCGTGCCCCGGAGCCGCGCAGCGGACAGGATCGCTTGCGGTACTGAAAGCGGCCAGGCCGCCGGTTCCGTTCTCCGCCGGGTTCGGCGCACGGAAGCCCTCGGCGTAGGTGCCGCGCACCGCGATCCAATCGGCCGGCTTCCACTTGATGCCGAATTTCGGCGTGGTGGAGGTTTCGCCGCCCTTGTACTTGTCCACGCGCACTGCGGCGTTGAGTTCCAGCGACTCGAGCACCGGCGCCACCAATTCTGCGTAGGCGCTGCCGACTTCCTCAGTACCCGCGTAAGCCGAATAACCCAGGCCGATGATGTCGCCCAGATCGGTGAAGGTCTGCGGCGTCAGCGACACCGATTGCTTGCGCCACTCCAGACCCACGGCCAGGCCCATCGCACCACCGGCCATGTCCATCAACGAACGCGAAGCCTTGGCGTCGAAGATGTCCAGTTTGGTTTCGCCCTTGGCCATGATCGTCGGCGAGATATAGTCGTACAGGGCCTGGCTGTTCAGGCCGGAGTCGTCGCCGATGCGCCAGTAGCCGACCGGGCTGTTCGGGTCGCTCAATGCGGTCAGCACATGGCTGTACTGCAGGAAGCCCTTGCGGCTGTTGTTCAGGCTGGTTTCCGAATGCAGCAAGCCGACGTCGTAGTCCCAGGCACCTGCGGTGCCCTTGACGCCGATCAGGAAACGCACCAGATCGCTCTCGTTGTTGACCGTACGCGGGCCCACATCGAAGGCCGTGTACCGCAGTCTGACGGCCTCACCGAACGGGTTGTCGGGATGGCCGGCGCCGAGCATGGTGGCGCCGGGTCCGGGATCGTTGGCGTTGACCGGTCCGCCGGGATAGCCCCAGGCGCCGGACACGCCCGACGGCGTGTTGTGGAATTCGGTCTTCTTCTTCGAGTAGCTGAATTCGGTATACAGCTCGGCGTTGTCGTTGAAAGCGAAAGTGCCGCGCGAGAAGAAATTGACGTACTCCTCCTGCGGCGACAGATCGCGGAATTGGCCCACGTCCCACAGACAGCCGCCCGCCGGATCTTGCGGTGTCACACTGGAAAGCGCTGCGCAGCCGGGAAGCGACTCGAACAGGCCGGTGCCGGGATTTTGGGCCGCGCCGGTCGGTCCGCCGCCCGCGCCGGTGCCGCCGCCGGTGATTCTTCCGGGCAGGTTGGTGCCAACCGCATATCCCCAGGGACGCGTGTCGCCGGTGCCGATCCACTTGCGGTTGCGGCGGTCGCTGACTGCGATGGAATCGGTCTTGGATGCTTCCAGGCTGAAGAAGAAGTTGAAATCGTCTTCGGCCAGGCTGCCGATACCGGCGGTGATCGATCCTTTGCGCTGGTTGCCGTCGCTGTCTCCGGAAGTGCCGTAGGAGCCCTTCAGCACTGCGCCGGTGAAATCCTTGCGCAGGATGATGTTGACCACGCCGGCGATCGCATCCGAACCGTAAATCGCCGAAGCGCCGTCCTTGAGCACGTCGATGCGTTCGACGGCTTCCAATGGAATGGTGCTCAGATCGGTGAAGACCTTCTGACCGTCATCGGCCAGCCCGAAGGGCGCCAGGCGCCGTCCGTTCAACAGCACCAGAGTGGAGCCAGCGCCCAGGCCGCGGAGCGAGACGCCCGCGCCACCGCCGGCGAAGCCATTGCCGAAACTCTTGGGGATGGAGCCTGCGCCGTCCGCAGTCAGGGTCTGCAGATATTCGGCGACCGTGTTTTTGCCGGTGCGGTCGATTTCCTGGCGGGTAATCACCTGCACGGGCGATGCGGTTTCTGTGCTGGTACGGGGAATGTTCGAGCCCGTGACCACTATCTTGTCCAGGGTGGTCGCATCTTCTGTGGCCGCCGCTTCCTGGGCCTGCGCCGCAAAGGACGCCGTCAGGATGAGAGCGATGCCCGCCGGCAGTGCCGCGCGCCGTAGCTTGCTGTAAATCATTCTTGAATCTCCCGGGTTTCGTTACGAGTGTGTTAACGCCCGACGACGTTACGTACCGAACGCGAGGGTTGCTTTGCCTTGGCTGCCGCGTAACTGTGCGGAGTCTGGCGTGACGCCTGCCGCTACCTCTGAGGCACCGCCGCTCTTGATCTCCAGCCGATACAGCGAGGGCGGCGTGCCATAACGCTCGCGGAAGGCCCGAGAGAAGCTGCAGTTGTTCTCGAACCCGCACACCGCGCCGATCTCGCTGACCGACAGCATGGTCTCGCCCAGCAGCCGCGCGGCCCGGCCCAGGCGCAGGCGCGCGGCCATGGCCTGCGGGCCTTCCCCGTAAAGCGCGTGGAAAATCTTGGTGAAATACCAGGTGGAGACATTGCTGAGTTCGGCCAGCTCGGCCAGCCGCACGTTCCGGTCCACATTGCCTTCCAGGAACAGGCGCGCACGCTGCATGCGGTCGAATACCTGGCTCTTGCGGCGCATGGAGCGCCCCGGGCAATGGTCGATCATGCGTCTGAAGTCGTACTGCACATTGCAGATATGGCGAAGCAGCGGCACCAGCGGATTCACTTCGTCGCTGGCGTAGACGCGCCCGCTTTTGCCGAACAGTCCGGTCTGGCGCCACAGACGCAGGCATTGGCGGAGCTCGCTCCTGCCCAGTTCGCCCCGGCCGGTATGCAAATCGAGGTGGGTGAACTGCTTGATCCGCGGCCGCATGGCCTGCGACAGAGTCACGCCCAAGACCAGACTGCCGCGTTCGGCGTAGACCGAAGGGCGCGAATCCGGCTCCAGCACCACCCACTCCCCCGTCCGCAGGTGAAAGCGGCCTTCACGCGCTTCCAGATCGGCGCTGCCGCGCACCACCACCCAGAACGAAACCAGCTGGGATTGCAGCACGATGCTGCCGGTGCGGCTTACCGCCATCACCCCAACCAGTTCAGGATTGGTGAAATCGGGTCCGGCTTCGAGCAACTGGTTGCGGTCTATCCACGCGGTTTGCATCTTCATGGCCGTTTCCTGTTGGGGGATTGGCCTTTGGTTTGATGCAGCTGGCTCCGAATCTCAGGAAATCATGCCGAAATTTTTCCGATATCTTTCTAAAATTCCGTAACTCCCTTGCGCTTCAAGGGTTTGCGCGCACAGTCATTGGTCCGCGCGTTTTGCGACCGCCGTGCCGGAAGTCATGGATGAAATGTCGGCCAGACCGATATCGGCGTTGTTGGAGACATCCAGCGTGAGGAAAATCTTCCTGCCCGTACGGTCCATCGTGGGCGGCAGCGCCCAGGCTTCCACCTTACGGTCGAGACAGTACGCTGGCTGCTTGTCGGGCGCGCCCATCTTGATCCATCCGGTGGCGCAGTGTTCGCTCCAATCCATGTAGTACACGCCGTCCGGTCCGATCGCCCAGCGCTTGTAGTCCTTGGCCATGCGCGGCCGATACGCGTCCAGCACCTGCAGATCGTCCAGCATCGGGCTTGCGCTCCAGATGCCCGGCTTGGTCACACGGGTGAAGTAGATACGATCCTTGGGCGCATCGAAACGCACCAGCGCCACGTCCTGCAGGCTCGATATCTCGCGCCACGGGGTCTTGGACCGGTCGTACAGGACCACGCGCAACCTGCCCTCTCCGCTGTCCGACCCCACCAGCAACAAATTGGGGTCGGGCGTATAGGCGGCATAGATGGGGCTGGGCGCCGGCACGGGCAACAGATGGATGCGCCCGCTTTCCGCTTCGACTTCGTATAGCGTCTGCTGATCGTCGCGCTTGGCGACCACCAGCATCTTGCTGCCATCCTCGGACCAGACCGGAACATGGCGCGGAATCGGCATGATGCCCTGCACAGGTCGCGCGCTATCGGGTTTGCCTACTTCGCCCACCCACAATTCCAGACGCGAACCGCGGTCGGAAATGAAAGCCAGGGTGCGGCCGTCGGGCGAAATCGCCGGCAGCATATCGGAGCGACTCGACGGAAACACACGTTCCTTGACGACTTTTCCATCGGGAGCAGAAGGCAGCGTCAGGCGGAAAATGCCTGACGTGGACTGATCGACGGTGAATGCCAGCGCGGGGGAATTGCGGGCAATGTCAGGGAAGACCGCGAAGCCGTCCATCTTCAGGTGAGTCACGGCACCACTGGCCATGTCGTAGCGGAACATGCCTATATCGTTGCCGATATAACTGAAAACCAGACCGCTGCCATCCGGCAGCCAGTCCCAGCCGCGGATATCGCTCTTCACATGGGTCAATCGCTGCGGCGTACCGCCCGTGGCCGGCATCTTCCACAGGTCCGACAGCGAGATGGCGCGGCGGAACACGATCCATTTCCCATCCGGTGAATAGCGCGGGTCGATGTCGATATCGCCTGCGGAAATCGAATAGTCCAGCGCCTTCCATTGCCCGCTGGCGATATCCAGCAAGCGCAAGGGGCTGCTGCGTTCGCCGGGCAACCTGGTTTCCAGGCCCATCAACAGGCCTTTGCCGTCGGGCGTCCAGTCGTAACTTGAAGCGCTGCCTGCGAAACAATCGGCGATCTTGCGTTCGTTGCCGCCGCTCGCGGCGATGAGCATGATCTGGCAGCGACTGCCCGCATCGAAACGGGCGAAGGCGATGGTGCGTCCGTCCGGCGACCACACCGGCATGGTGTCGCTATAGCCGGCAGGCGTGGAAGTCAGCGGACGCGGCGGCACGTGCACCGTAGTCTGCAACACGATGGTGCCGTGGCCCTTCTCGTCGATCTGCACATAGGCAACCATGGAGCCGTCGGGCGACAGATTGGCATCGACCTCGCGCCCCGGTCTGGAAGTGATGGTCACGAACGGCAGCGGAGGCTCCGTCGACGCGGTACCGGCCACCGGTACCGCTTGGCTCGCGACGGGCGCTCGCTGGACGAAATACCAGATCGCTGCGGCGCCGACGATGCCTGCCACGGCAATCGCCGCGACCGTCCGGACGTGTTTCCGGCCACGGGACGGCGAAGACGGCGCGATGTAGGCGACCGCAGGGGTTTCGCTCTCCGCCAACACAGCGTCCACCATGGAAGACGATGGGGCGTTATCCAACCATTCCACCGGTGCCAGCAGACGGTAGCCGCCCTTGGAAATGGTTTCCAGGTAGCGCGGCGCGTCGCGGTCGTCGCCGAAAGCCTTGCGCAGCTGGCCTATCGCCTGCGTCAGCACGTCGTCGGTGGGCAAAGTGTCGGGCCAGACCCATTCCAGCAACGCCTCGCGGCTGACCACCTTGCCCTGCTGTCCGGCCAGCGCCAGCAGCACGTGCAGGGATTTGATCGTGAGCCGGGTAGGTTCATGTCCGTTGTCCGCCTGCACTTCCCGGCGCGGCACATCGACCACGAATTCGCCGACCCGCAAACGGTCGGATTCCTGGTAAATCGGCTGAGAACGGGGATTGAGCATGTGTGGTCTGGATTCCGGATGAATAGTGTGCACAACGATCGGCTCGAAACAGGCCAGAGCAACCAACCGGACAAGCTTCGCGACAAGCTTTGCAAAGCAGGCGTCGGCATACCGCACAACACGTTGCCAGACTGCCTATTAAATTTGTGACTACAAGATCCCGTACGCCGAGCCGCAGGCGCCCTCTCTCCCGCCTGCAATGGTTCTTCCCACATTGCGCCGGCCGGCGCAATTTTTTTATCCAGCGGCTTCGGCCCGTTCACGCGGACTACACGCATGCGGAAGGCTCGACGCTTGCATCGCAGCATCTTGCCACCCTTGTCCGGCTGCATGTGCCGTAGGTATCGGACATGGCTTGCAAGTGTGGCGTGGTTCAATGTTCCATGGAGGGAATGACCCCGCGCAACCGCACAATGGCAGCCGCTCCGATAACCGAGATGCGGCCATGAATGCTTCCGATAGCGCCGCCTGGGCGCAGGCCCAGCAGCATGTCGCCGCGCGGCGTTGGGATCAGGCCGCCGCGCAGTTGCAGGCCCTGCTGCGCGGACATGCCGATGCGGCCCCTGTACGGCTGTTGCTGGCCGGGGTGATCCTGGCCCAGGGCGGAGTCCGCGGCGCCGCCGAGCAGCTGCTCGCCTTGCTGCCGTCGCTGCCGGCGGACATGCATCTGATCTGCCGCGTGGCCCAGTCGCTCGCCAAGCTGGGTGAGACCGCCGCTACGCTCCGCTGCCTGGAGCATCGGGAAATCGGGCGCAGCCGTTCCGGTCCTGGCTTGTTGGCCTTGGCCCACATACGCCAAGGACTGGGCCAACATGAACAAGCATTGGCGCTGATGGAACGCGCGCGCGCAGCGGGCCTGAACGATGCCGATTTCCTCTATTTCCATGCACTGCAACTGCAATTCAACGGACGCATCGCCGAGGCCGAAGCCGAGCTGGAGTCCTGTCTGGCCAAAGGCCCCAGTTTCGGCCGCGCTTCGCTGACCCTGGCCCGCATTCGCCGGCAGACAACGGACAGCAACCACCTGGACGCGTTGCGCGCGCGCCTGGCATTGGTGCCGCACGGCAGCGAGGATCACGCTGCGGTCGAATTCGCGCTGCACAAAGAACTCGACGACATCGGTCAATACGATCAGGCATGGCAGGCGCTGCAACGCGGCAACGACCTCATGCACCGACGCCTGGGCTACGACGCTGGCGCCGAGGAAGCGGTATTCGACGCGCTGATCGACCGCTTCCCGCAACCGTTGCGCACCGCCGAAGCCGCGCCGATCGACGGTCCGCAACCGATCTTCATCGTCGGTATGCCGCGCTCGGGTACGACCCTGCTCGAACGCATCGTCGGCAACCACTCGCAGGTCGCGTCGGCCGGCGAGTTGGCCGATCTGCCCAGGCAGCTGCGCTGGACCGCCGATCGCCACGGCCACCGATTGCTGGATCGGCCCTTGCTTGAGGCCACCCAGACCCTGGACGCGGCGCTGCTCGGCAGACGCTACCTGCAGCAGACCCAGTGGCGTGCCGGCAACCGCCGTTATTACGTGGACAAACTGCCGCCCAACTTCATGCTGGTGGGTTTCATTCGCCAGGCGCTGCCGCACGCGAAGATCCTGCATATGGTCCGCGAACCGATGGAAGTCTGCTTCTCCAACTACCGCGCGCTGTTCGGCGACTCTTACGCCTATAGCTACGACCTTGAGTCGTTGGCCCACCACTATCGCCAATACCGCAGAGTGATGGCGCACTGGCACGGGGTCGCGCCCGGCTTCGTGCTGGATGTCGCCTACGGCGCACTGGTGCAGGACACCGAATCGACGGCGCGCCGCGTGCTCGATTTCTGCGGGCTTGCGTTCGAGCCCGAGTGCCTGGACACCGCCGGCAACCGCGCGCCGGTAGCGACCCTCAGCAGCGCCCAGGTGCGCGCGCCGATCCATCAGCGCGCCTTGGGCGAATGGCGCCGCTATGCCGAACCGCTGCGGCCGCTGCGCCGTGCTCTGGACTCGGCGGATTGAAGGAAGGCCGCATGCGCGGCCTTCCTGCAGAGCTCAATTGTTGGTTCCGAAATCGATCCGGTACTGCACCCAGAACGCCCGCCCGTAACCGTTGTAAGCGAAGATGTTGTAGTACGGCGGCGCGAAACCCTGCGAGCCGTCGTAGGTGCGGTCGAATGGCGGCTTGGTGTTGAGCACGTTGTTCACGGTCAGGCTGAGCGCGCTCTTTTCGGTCAGATCGTAACTCACGCTCAGGTTGTAGAGCATGTGCGAGCCGACCCGGCCCTGGCTGGTGCCTGGCGTGGTGTCGACGCCGAACTGCGCGGCATAGTTGGGCGTGGAGCCGTAACGGATGCCATGCACATTCGCCGACCAGTCGTTTTTCTGCCAGCTGATGTCGCCGGTCAGCACGCTCTTGAATTCCGCACTCAGCGCCTGCTGCGGCGACAACAAGTCGGTCTCCGGATCACCCGGGAACAATATCGAGGTATGGTCCAGGGTTATGTTGTAGTCCAGGCCGAAACCGAACTCGCCCCAACGGCCCCAGTCGAAGCGGGCGCTGCCTCCGGCAGTGATTCCGCTGATCTGTTCTTCGGCGATATTGATCGCCTTGACGGTAACCAGTTGCACAGACTCGCTCAGCAAAGGGTTGGCATTGAGCGGCCCGCGCTGGACACGGGACAACGCATCCACACAGGTCGGCGAATTGATGTCCAGGCGCCCCTGCCGGCATTCGTTTTCATCGAACAGGGTCCGGTTGAAGGATTGCGGTTGAACTTCGTCGTCGATCTTGACGTTGTAGTAATCCGCTCTTAGTTCATAGCGATCGCTCGGCGACCACACGAAACCGAACCCGTACGATTTGGCGGTAATGGATTTCAGGTCGGGGTTCGATACTTGAACGCCTTCCAAAGACAGGCCTTCGAATGGGCAGGCCGGGTTGGGACCATAAGTCTCGCACTTGTAGTAATCGGTCTGCGACGTGAAGAAACCGTTGCCACCGGTGAATATATAGCCCATGTCCGGGGCGCGGAACGCAGTGGCGTAGTTGGCACGCAACAGCAGGCTGTCGACCGGACGGAATTCCAGGCCGACTTTGTAAGTGGCCTTGGCGTCGGACCCGGCGCGGATGTTCTTGTACGAGTCGTAGCGGCCGGAGACGCTGGCGGTCAGCGATTTCAGCAACGGGATGCTGAACTCCACGCCGACCGCACGATTGGCGCGGTTGCCGCTGCCGCTGGTGCCGCTCAGGCCAAAGTAGTCATCGCCGCTGACGCCCGGATCCACCGGGTTGTCCCAGTGCTGATAGCCCAACTGGAACACGCCCGCCACGCCGACCGGGCCGGCAGGCAGTTGGAACAGCTCCGGATTGGTCACCTGCACGTTGAAGTTGTGGGTCCAGGTCGAAGAGGTGTTGCGCAGGTTGCCGGAGAACGCACGGAACTGTTCCGGCGTGATCGACTGGTAGAACGCGGGTTTGTTCGGCTCGTACACCGGATAGCCATAGTAGGTGCCCAGTTGCGGACCCAGGAACTGTTCCTGGAAAAACGCATCCATCTCGTCCACCAGCGGCCACAGCTGGTCGGATTTCACTTCATAGCCGGAGCGGCTGTAGTAGACGTCGTAATCCCACTTCGAATCGCCGATGGTGCCATTGATGCCCAGGGCGATGTTGTAGGAACGCGAATCGGTCGTGTAGTTGGTGATGCCCTGCTCTTCCGGCGAGAAGATGTGCTGGTAGGTTTCCAGGGTCTGTTCGGTCTGGTTCCAGATGTAGCCGTCGGTACCGTCGTTGTAGTTGGGGATCCAGAAGCGCGAGCCGGAGTCGTTCTTGGCCTCGTTCTTGCCGTACAGCACGCTGGTGTAGAAGTTGGCGTTGTCGCCCATGCGGTAGTTGGAATTGAAGTAGGCCGACACTCCCTGCTCTTCGTTCAGCAGCGTGGCGTAGCCGGGCTGCGCGCGGCTGCCGCAGAAGAAACCGCGGCCGGGGCGGAAGTCGCGCATGGTGGTGCCGTCGAAATTGGCGGCCACGTTGTCGCAACCAGCGCCCGGATCGTCGTACTGTCCGGTGAAGCCATTGAGGATGATGAAGGTGCGGCTGCCGTAGCGCAGGTCGGGGTTGGGGTTGTCGTCGGTGGTGTCGGTGAAATCCCGCTGCCGCATGTAGATCGGATCCTGATGGCTGTATTGCAGGCCATAGGTGATGTCCAGGTTGTCCCAGGCCTTGCCACCGGTCAGTTGCAGGCGCTGGTTGTCGCCGCCGCCATCGGAGTAGCCGCCGACGCGCGCATCCAGCTGCATGCCGTCCAGGCGCTTCTTCAGAATGATGTTGACCACGCCAGCGATCGCCGCCGAGCCGTAGATCGAGGACTGGTTGCCGGGCAGGATCTCGATCCGTTCGACCATCGCGGTCGGAATGCTGGTCAGGTCGGTGAAGTTGCTCTGTCCGTTGTAGAGCAGCGGATAGTCGGCCAGCGGCCGCCCGTCCATCAGGATCAGAGTGAAACTGGGCGACAGGCCCAGCAGGCTGATGGTGGTGGCGTTGGAAGTGAAGCTGCCGGCGTACTGGTTGTCCTGCACCGCGCCGGTCGCCAGCGGCTGCGCGCGCAACACGTCGGAAACATTGCGGAAGCCCTGGCGCTGGATGTCCTCGGCGCTGATCGTGATCACCGGCGAAGCGGTCTCCAGCTGCGCGCGCGGGATGCGCGAACCGGTGACCAGGATGCGGTCGAGCTCAGTGGCGTCCTTGTCTTCGTCGGTGTCCGCCGCGGCGGCGGCTTCCTGCGCGTGTACGGCGGTAGCGGCCAGCGGCCACGCCAATGCGGCGCAGATGGCGGTGGCCAGGAGTTTGCGGTTCATGCTGTTTCCCCTTACCTGATCGAACGAGTCGCACGGCGTGCGTATTCGTACGATGGCATGCAGGCAGGGAGACGCAGTTGATCCGGATTGCTGCAGTGGTTGACGCGGATTGTCGCGATTGCCGAAGATTCAACGCGCACGTCGTAGGGCGGGCAGTGCCCGCCGTTGCGTCCATCAGGCGGGCATTGCCCGCCCTGTTATTCCGGATGAAACAGAGTTTATTCAGACCTTCGTTAGTGCGGATCGTCGTTGCGCGCGGCCGTCCTCAGCGTGGTGAGTCCGATCAATCGCGAGACCACCAGGGCGATGTACATCACTCCGGCGAGGGATTCGAACATCACCAGCGCGCGCGCCTCCGGCCGCACCGGAACGATGTCGCTCAGGCCCACGCTGGAGAGCACGCTGAAGCTCAGGAACAGCAGCTCCATCCAGGTCCGCGGATCCTGTGGATTGACCGCCGCGATGAAGCTGCCCGGATACCACTGCTGGCAGACCGAATAAGCGAAAGCGAACGCCCAGGCCAGCAGGGTGAAGGTCGCGCCGGCCGCATACAGTTCATCGCGGGTGACCCGATGGTCCTGCAGCATGTAGGCGGTGAGGCTTGCGGCCGTATAGAAGTAGAGCGCGCCTTCCAGCAGATGCGCGTAGACCAGCAGCCCGGGCATCTGCGCCCATGCGGAAAGCAGGGATAGGACCACGGCCGGCACCGCCATGCACCAGGCGATCCAGTTGATCGAAGCGCTGCGGTTGACCACCCACAACGCCAGTGCCAGGACCAGAATGCCGAAGGCGCCGAACACGGCACGGCCGGCCTGGGTATTCTCCATCGCCGGATACAGCAGCACGCCAGCGAGCTGCACGAACAGCAGGAAGGCGGACGGATGCCTGCGCGCCGTGACCAGCCAGCGCAGCCAGGCCGACGGCATCGTCATGCGCGGCGCTTCATTCGAAGTGTCATCCGGGATCTCATTTGAAGTGGCGCTTCATTTGTGGTGCACCAGCGCGTAGTACACCACGTAGACCCACGACAACAGGCCGTGGATCACCGCCCACAGCAGCGACTTGTTCGCGCTCCATGAAATGGTGATCGCCAGCGCCGTGCCGAAACCGATGCCGGCCTTGGCGACCGTGGCGCCCCCGCTCATGGCTGTACTGCCGGCACGCCGCTACCGGCCCGGTACGGATAACGGGCGAAGATCTCCGCCAGAGTCGAATCGATGCGTGCGGCGCGCTCTGCGGGCTTGAGCTTGGCGATGCGGCCCACCGCGATACCTTCCCAGACCAGGCGGTTCTTCTGCCGGTCCACCAGATCCACGTTGAGCGTGCCTTCGGTGTACTGGCGCACCTGGGTCTGATCGCGCCAATAAGGCACGGCGAAGTAAGCGCGGGACCGGTAGCTGTAGTAATAGCTGTAATCGACGGTCGGGTAAGAAGTGACGTCGGTACGTTCCTGCATGTAGGCGTTGAGGTTCACCCACAGATCGGGTTGCTGGGTAGTGTAGGTGTAACCGCGCGATTCCAGTTGCGCGCGCGTAGCGGCCTTGATGCGGTCGGTGGTGGGCGTGGCGTAGCCCTCTTTTTCCAACGCCAATGGCGTGTAGAAACCGAAAGTGCGGTAGCTGCCGAAATCGGCTTCCGGGTCGGCTTCGCTGGTGATGCGCGGGCCGCTGGCGCAAGCGGCCAGCAGCAGCACGAATACGCCCAGCGCCCCAACGGCAAAACGTCTTTGAATCTGCATGGCTGATCTCCTGGACCTCATGGTGGACAGAACCTATCACCGGTTCATTCGTCCTCGGTGAAGGTACGCAGGAAGCCGGGAGAAGGTCGCAGGCCTTCTCCCGATCCATTCAGCCCTGGTGGTAAACCTGCGCGCCCTGTGCCCTGAACTCCGCCGACTTCTCGGCCATGCCCTCTTCCAGTGCGGCCGTTTCCTCGACTCCGTGTTCGGCCGCGTAGTCGCGCACGTCCTGGGTGATCTTCATCGAACAGAAATGCGGGCCGCACATGGAACAGAAGTGGGCCAGCTTGTGCGCATCCTTGGGCAAGGTCTCGTCATGGAAGTCCTTGGCCTTCTCCGGATCCAGGCCCAGGTGGAACTGGTCCTCCCAACGGAACTCGAAGCGCGCCTTGCTCAGCGCGTTGTCGCGCACCTGCGCGCCGGGATGGCCCTTGGCCAGATCGGCCGCATGCGCTGCGATCTTGTAAGCCATGATGCCGTCGCGCACGTCCTCGCGGTTGGGCAGGCCCAGGTGTTCCTTCGGGGTCACGTAACAGAGCATCGCCGTGCCGAACCAGCCGATCATCGCCGCACCGATGGCGCTGGTGATGTGGTCGTAGCCCGGCGCGATATCGGTGGTCAGCGGACCCAGCGTGTAGAACGGCGCTTCGCCGCATTCGGCCAGCTGCTTGTCCATGTTCTCCTTGATCATCTGCATCGGCACGTGGCCGGGGCCTTCGATCATGGTCTGCACGTCGTGCTTCCAGGCGATCTTGGTCAGCTCGCCCAGCGCTTCCAGTTCACCGAACTGGGCGGCGTCGTTGGCGTCGGCGATGCAGCCCGGGCGCAGACCGTCGCCCAGCGAGAAGGCCACGTCGTAGGCCTTCATGATTTCGCAGATGTCCTCGAAGTGCGTATAGAGGAAATTTTCCTTGTGGTGGGCCAGGCACCACTTGGCCATGATCGATCCACCGCGCGAGACGATGCCGGTGACGCGCTTGGCGGTCAGCGGCACATGGCGCAGCAGCACGCCGGCATGAATGGTGAAGTAGTCCACGCCCTGCTCGGCCTGTTCGATCAGGGTGTCGCGGAACATCTCCCAGGTCAGTTCTTCGGCGCGGCCGTCGACTTTTTCCAGCGCTTGATAGATCGGCACGGTACCGATGGGCACCGGCGAGTTGCGGATGATCCACTCGCGCGTTTCATGGATGTGCTTGCCGGTGGACAGGTCCATGACCGTGTCGCCGCCCCAGCGGATCGACCACACCAGCTTCTCGACCTCTTCCGCGATGCCGGAGGACACCGCGCTGTTACCGATATTGGCATTGATCTTGGTCAGGAAGTTGCGGCCGATGATCATCGGTTCGCTTTCCGGGTGGTTGATGTTGTTGGGCAGGATGGCGCGGCCGCGAGCGATCTCGTCGCGCACGAATTCAGGAGTGATGAACTTCTGGATGCTGGCGCCGAACGACTCGCCGGGATGCTGCTTCAGCAACAGCGCATCGCGCACCGCGTCCAGACGCTGGTTCTCGCGGATGGCGACGTATTCCATCTCCGGGGTGATGATGCCCTTGCGCGCGTAATGCATCTGGCTGACGTTGGCGCCGGCCTTGGCCACACGCGGCAGGATACGGCCGGGAAAACGCACCGCATCCAGGCGCGCATTGGTCTCGCGGCCACGGCCGAATTCGGAACTCAGCTGCGACAGGCGTTCGGTATCGCCGCGCTCCTCGATCCATTTGGCGCGCAGCGCTGGCAGGCCGGTGGACAGATCGATGCGTGCGTTCGGGTCAGTGTACGGGCCGGACGGATCGTAGACGGTGATCGGCGGATTTTCTTCGCCGCCGAACAGCGTAGGGGTCTGGGTCTGCGCGATTTCGCGCATCGCCACCTGGATGTCCGGGCGCGAACCCTGCACGAAGATCTTGCGCGAGCCGGGAATGGGCCGGGTCACGGATTCGGAAAGCTGGTCGGTCTGCTGCAACAGCGAGGAAGGCACTGCGTTCATGGCGTTCGTCCAAAGGAATGCGGGACGAAGCGGCGGCGCATGGACGGCAGGCGATCGCGGGGATCATGGGCGTCCTGCGAAGCTTCCCTACGCCGGTCTTAACCGGATCAGGTTCGAAGGGTCTGTCTCAACCGCCGCCCCACTGGGCCGGCGATACCCCCGCTTCGGGGCGAATTAGACCACAAACCGGCGGCGGTCGCCTCGCGGCGTCGAATCGGATCGCACGGTTCCATGCGGTGGGCTTGGGCCCACCCCATGCCTAGGCAACGCCCTCGCACTGCGGCGACAATCGGCTCTTCTTCCCTCTCCGGGCAACTCGCCTTCCGCTATGTCCGCACCCACCCGCATCACCTGGCGCGACCGCCTGCGTTACCGCTTCGAAAACACGCTTTCCCGGGGAACCATCGCCATCATCGGCTGGCTGGCGCTGATTTCCCTGAGCATCGTGTTGTTGGCCGCGGTCGTCCTGGCGTTGTTGGGTGTCGGCGCGGATCCGGGGGATCCCGGCAGTCGGCTGGGCCTGGTCGAAGGCGGCTGGCAGAGCCTCATGCGCACCCTGGACCCGGGCACCATGTCCGGCGACGAGGGCTGGCCACTGCGCATCATGATGCTGCTGGTGACGCTGGGCGGCATCTTCATCGTCAGCATGCTGATCGGCACCATCACTTCCGGTCTGGAGTCGCGGCTGGGCGAGTTGCGCAAGGGCCGCTCGCGCGTGGTCGAAACCAACCACACGCTGATCCTGGGCTGGTCCAGCAAGGTGTTCTCGATCATCGGCGAACTGATCATCGCCAACGAAAACCAGAAAAACCCGCGCATCGTGATCCTGGCCGACCGCGACAAGGTGGAGATGGAAGACGATATCCGGGCCAAGTTCCCCAACACCAGGAACACCCGCGTCATCTGCCGCAGCGGCGATCCGCTGGACATGGACGATCTGGCCGTCGTCGATCCGCATGCGGCGCGCTCCATCATCGTGCTGGCCCCCGCGACCGACAATCCCGACATCCACGTTATCAAATCGGTGCTGGCCATCACCAACAATCCGCACCGGCGCGAAAGCAGCTACCACATCGTGGCCGAAATCCGCGAACCGCATAACCTGGAAGCGGCCCATCTGGTGGGCGGCGATGAAGCCGTTTTCGTGCAGGGCTCCGATCTGATCGCCCGCGTGACCGCGCAGACCTGCCGGCAGTCCGGTCTGAGCGTGGTGTACACGGAACTGCTGGATTTCGACGGCGCAGAGATCTATTTCACCGAAGCGGCCGGACTGGGCGGCAGGACCTATCGCGAAGCACTGTCGAGCTATGAAGACTCCGCCGTGATCGGCGTCATGCGCACCAACGGCAAGGTGCTGATAAATCCGCCGATGAGCACCATTCTGGCCCGCAACGATAAAGTCATCGCCATCAGCGAAGACGACGACACCCTGATCCAGTCGTCGTCGCCACCGCCCGTGCCGGATGCGAGCGCCATCGCGGATAAAGAGAAATCGGAAGCCTCCCCGGAACGCACCCTGATCCTGGGCTGGAACGAAAAGACGACCGCGGTGATACGCGAGCTGGACAACTACGTGGCGCCCGGTTCCGAAATCACCGTCGTACGCCGCCCGGATACCGGCACTGGCGCCGGCGATGCCGATTGGAAGGCGCTGGCAGCGGAACTGCAGCGGCAACGCCTGCAGGTGATCGAAGGCGACATCGCCAGCCGCGCCATGCTGGAAGCCGTGCAGGTCACCCGGTACCACCACATCATCGTCATGAGCTACAGCCAGCTGCCGATCCAGGAAGCCGATGCCCAGACCCTGATCAGCTTGCTGCATCTGCGCAACATCGCCGAGGCCAGCGGCAAATCGCTCAACATCGTCAGCGAGATGATGGACCTGCGCAATCGCGCGCTGGCGCAGGTCGCGCGCGCCGACGATTTCATCGTCAGCGATTCGCTGGTCAGCCTGATGCTGTCGCAGCTTTCGGAAAACAAGCACCTGGACCGCGTCTTCCGCCAGCTGTTCAGCGCCGAGGGCTCCGAGGTCTACATCCGTCCCGCCAGCGACTACGTGCTGCCCGGCCGGCCCGTGGACTTCTACACCGTGATCGAGGCCGCCGCGCGGCGCGGCGAAACCGCTATCGGCTATCGCCTGGTCGCGCACAGCAACGACCCGGGCCGTGGCTTCGGCGTCACCGTGAACCCGACCAAATCGCAGCGGGTCGGTTTCTCCGAACACGACAAGATCATCGTGCTGGCTGAAGATTGAGCGGCCAGCGCTGCGATCGTCTGCGCGTGGGCGATCTCGCGCATCGCTATCGGCAAGTCAGGGCGCGGGCCCCACACGAAGATCCTATGCTGGCGCGATACACCGCTCCGTTACGATCAGAACACGCCCCATAGCGGAGTGTCGGAACCGGGGCGCGCCGCTTCGCCGTCCAGCATCGCCTTGTCGCGCACGGCGCCCTTGTCGGCGCTGGTGGCCAGCAACGCATACGCCTTCAGCGCGGTGGTGACCTTGCGCGGACGCGGCGCGGCCGGCTTCCAGCCCTTGGCGTCCTGCTCGGCGCGCCGCTTGGCCAGTTCGTCTTCCGCCACCAGCAAGTCGATGGAACGATTCGGTATATCGATGCGAATGCGGTCGCCTTCGCGCACCAGACCGATGGCGCCGCCTGCAGCCGCTTCCGGCGACGCATGTCCGATGGACAGGCCCGAAGTGCCACCGGAGAAACGTCCATCGGTCAGCAACGCGCATTGCTTGCCCAGGCCTTTCGATTTCAGATAGCTGGTCGGGTACAGCATCTCCTGCATGCCCGGCCCGCCCTTGGGGCCTTCGTAGCGGATCACCACGATGTCGCCAGCGGTTACTTCGTTGCCCAGGATGCCTTTCACCGCGTCGTCCTGGCTTTCGAACACCTTGGCGCTGCCCTCGAAGACATGGATGGATTCGTCCACACCCGCGGTCTTCACCACGCAACCATCCACGGCCAGATTGCCGTACAGCACGGCCAGGCCGCCCTCCTGCGAATAAGCATGTTCGACGTCGCGGATGCAGCCATCGCTGCGGTCGACGTCGAGCGTCTTCCAGCGCGCCGACTGGCTGAAAGCCACTTGCGTGGGCACGCCGCCGGGTCCGGCCTTGTAGAAGGTGTGCACCGCTTCGTCCTGGCTCTGGGTCACGTCCCATTGCGCGATGGCTTCGCCCAGGCTGCGGCTGTGCACGGTCGGCAACTGCGTGTGCAGCAGTCCGCCCCGTGCCAGCTCGCCGAGGATGGAGATGATGCCGCCGGCGCGGTGCACGTCTTCCATGTGGTACTTCTGGATGTTGGGCGCAACCTTGCACAGTTGCGGCACCTTGCGCGAAAGCCGGTCGATGTCGCGCAGATCGAAATCCACTTCGGCTTCCTGCGCTGCGGCCAGCAGATGCAGGATGGTGTTGGTGGAACCGCCCATGGCGATGTCCAAGGTCATCGCGTTCTCGAAGGCTTCGAAACTGGCGATGGAGCGCGGCAGCGCCGAAGCGTCTTCGCCGCCGTACCAGCGGTGGCACAGCTCCACGGCGACGCGGCCGGCACGCAGGAACAACTGTTCGCGGTCCGCATGCGTGGCCAGCGTGGAACCGTTGCCCGGCAGGGCCAGGCCCAGCGCTTCGGTCAGGCAGTTCATCGAGTTGGCGGTGAACATGCCCGAACACGAACCGCAGGTCGGGCATGCGCTGCGCTCGTACTCGGCGACTTTGGCGTCCGAGGCGCTCTCGTCGGCGGCCACGACCATCGCGTCGACCAGATCCAGGCCATGCTCGGACAACTTGGTCTTGCCGGCTTCCATCGGCCCACCGGAAACGAACACCGTGGGGATGTTCAAGCGCAGTGCGGCCATCAGCATGCCGGGGGTGATCTTGTCGCAATTGGAGATGCACACCAGCGCATCGGCGCAATGCGCGTTGACCATGTATTCCACCGAGTCGGCGATGATCTCGCGGCTGGGCAGCGAATACAGCATGCCGTCGTGGCCCATGGCGATGCCGTCGTCGACGGCGATCGTGTTGAATTCCTTGGCCACGCCGCCGACGCGCTCGATCTCGCGGGCGACCAGTTGTCCGAGGTCTTTCAGGTGCACATGGCCGGGCACGAACTGGGTGAAAGAGTTGGCGATGGCCACGATGGGCTTGTGGAAGTCCTCGTCCTTCATGCCGGTGGCGCGCCACAGCGCGCGTGCACCGGCCATGTTGCGGCCGTGGGTGGAGGTTCTGGAGCGGTATTCAGGCATGGGGCGACACGCGGACAGCGCTTGCTTGCAGGGGGTGTTGATTCTGCGTCGTTTTCAACGTTTCAGTTGCAACTATCGGTGTTTCAATTGCAACCATTTCTGGTGTTGTCCGCAATTGCCCGCCATGGGCGTTGGTATGCTTGACAAGTCCTATAAGCGCATGTTCCTCTACCCCTATGTTGCAACGCCACACGCCCACGCAGAGTGCCCACGCCACCGCCGCAGCGGCCGCCGTGCTCGTACTCGTACTTATTACCTCGCCAACCGGTGCGGGACGAATAGGCGTGTAAGCAGCAGCAACGCCAGATTCGCAAAACCCCGCACTGAGAAGTGCGGGGTTTTTTGTTTTCAGGCCTTCCAGATTCTCCAGCCTTCCCTTCAACCTTCCATGGAATCCAACGCAATGACCACCAGCAACCTTCCCAACACCGGCATTTCCAATACACGCATCGCCATCGTCGGCTACGGCAGCCAGGGCCGCGCGCACGCGCTGAATCTGCGCGAATCCGGATTCGACGTCACCGTCGGCCTGCGCCCGGGCGGCCCGACCGAAGCCAAGGCCAAGGCCGACGGTTTTGTGGTCAAGACGCCGGCCGAAGCGGTGAAGGATGCCGATCTGGTCGCCGTGCTGACCCCGGACATGGTCCAGCGCAAGCTCTATGACGAAGTGTTGAAGGACAACATCAAGCCGGGCGCCTGCCTGCTGTTCGCGCACGGTCTGAACGTGCATTTCGACCTGATCAAGCCGCGCGAGGACATCGACGTGGTACTGGTCGCGCCCAAGGGCCCCGGCGCGCTGGTGCGCCGCGAGTACGAGATCGGCCGCGGCGTTCCCTGCATCTACGCCGTGTACCAGGACAAGAGCGGCAACGCCGAGGCGCTGGCGCTGGCGTACGCCGCCGGCCTGGGCGGCGCGCGCGCCAATATCATCAAGACCACCTTCAAGGAAGAGACCGAGACCGACCTGTTCGGCGAGCAGGCCGTGCTGTGCGGCGGCGCGTCGTCGCTGGTGCAGGCCGGTTTCGAAACCCTGGTGGAAGCCGGCTACCAGCCGGAAATCGCCTATTACGAAGTGCTGCACGAACTGAAGCTGATCGTGGACCTGTTCTACGAAGGCGGCATCACCCGCATGCTGGAATTCATTTCCGAGACCGCGCAGTACGGCGACTACGTCAGCGGCCCGCGCGTGATCGACGCCGACACCAAGAAGCGCATGAAGGACATCCTGACCGACATCCAGGACGGTACCTTCACCAGGAACTGGATCGCCGAATACGAAGCCGGCCTGCCGAACTACAACAAGTTCAAGAAGGCCGACATGGAGCACCCGATCGAAGTGGTGGGCAAGCAGCTGCGCGCCAAGATGGTGTGGCTGTCGGCCAACGCTTCGCAGCCCGACGCCGACGACGCCACCACAACAGCGAAGGCCGCCGCCGCATGAACGCAACCGCCGCCGCTGCCCCACGCAATGGCGCCCGCTGGCTGACCCAGGCGCTGGAGGCCGAAGGCGTGGAAACGCTGTTCGGCTATCCCGGCGGCACCATCATGCCGTTCTACGACGCGCTGGTGGATTCGAAACTGAAACACATCCTGGTGCGCCATGAACAAGGCGCGGCGCTGGCGGCGAACGGTTATGCGCGCGCCAGCGGACGCGTCGGCGTGTGCGTCGCGACTTCCGGTCCCGGCGCTTCCAATCTGGTCACCGGGATTGCAGATGCGATGCTGGATTCGGTGCCGATGGTGTGCCTGACCGGACAGGTCGCCACCCATCTGATGGGCACCGACGCGTTCCAGGAACTGGACGTGTTCGGCCTGACCCTGCCCATCGTCAAGCACAGCTACATCGTGCGCCGCGTGGAAGACCTGCCGGAAATCGTGCGCGAAGCCTTCCGCATCGCGCGTGAGGGCCGCCCGGGTCCGGTGCTGATCGACTTGCCGAAAGACGTGCAGGTCGCCGATGCCTCGCATCTGCCCGATCACGTGCCGGCCGAAGTGGAAGCGCCGCCCGCGCCTGCCGATGCGGCCCTGGCCGAAGCATTGGCGGCTATCGCCGGTGCGGAGAAGCCTGTCATCTACGGCGGCGGCGGCATCGGCCTGGCCGGTGCGGTGGAAGTATTCCGCGAGTTCGTCGAAGCCACCCGGATTCCCACCGTGCTGACCCTGCGCGGTCTGGGCGCGCTGCCCGGCGGCCATCCCCACTACCTGGGCATGCTGGGCATGCACGGCACCCGCGCGGCGAACATGGCCGTGCAGGAATCGGATCTGCTGATCGTTGTCGGCGCGCGCTTCGACGACCGCGCCACCGGCAAGCTGGCCGAATTCGCTCCGTTCGCACGCGTCATCCACCTGGATGCCGATGCCTACGAAATCTCCAAGCTGCGCACCGCCAACATTGCCGTGCCGGGCGATGTCGCTGCCGGACTGCGTGCGCTGGTCGGCGCGCGCAGCACCTGCGACGACTGGCGCAAGCGCTGCCGCATGCTGGGCGAAAAGCACGGCTTCCGCTACGACGCGCCTGGCACCGACATCTACGCACCCGCCTTGCTGAAGCGCATGACCGAACTGGCGCCGGACGATGCCATCGTCGCCTGCGATGTCGGCCAGCACCAGATGTGGGTGGCGCAGCACTGCAAGTTCAACCATCCGCGCAATCATCTGACCAGCGGCGCGCTGGGCACCATGGGCTTCGGCCTGCCGGCGGCGATGGGCGCGCAGTTCGCCTGCCCCGACCGCACCGTGCTGCTGGTCAGCGGCGATGGCAGTTTCATGATGAACGTGCAGGAACTGGTGACCATCGCCCGCTGCCAGCTGCCGGTGAAGATCGTGCTGCTGGACAACAGTTCGCTGGGCATGGTGCGGCAGTGGCAGGAACTGTTCTTCGCCAAGCGCTACAGCGAGATCGACCTGTCCGACAATCCGGATTTCGCGGCCCTGGCCGAAGTGTTCGGCATTCCCGCCAAGCGCATCGACCGCCGCGACCAGGTGGAAGACGCGTTGGCCGATCTGCTGGCGCAACCGGGCCCCGCGCTGCTGCACGTGGCCATCGACGTCAAGGCCAACGTGTGGCCGCTGGTGCCGCCCAACACCGCCAACAGCACCATGCTGGACAGCAATCCAGCCGACCAGGGCGCGTCCGACCAGAGCAGCACCGAACCCAATGCAACAGAGCCGCGAACGGAGTCCTCGCATGCGCTACCGGCTTGACCTGGTGCTGAAGCCCGCCGAAGGCGCGCTGACGCGCGTGATCGGCATGGCCGAACGCCGTGGTTTCACCCCGCAGTCCATCAATGGCGAACCGGCGAGCGAAGACGGCCGCTGGCGCCTGCAACTGGTGGTCGACGGACAGCGTCCGGCCGAAACCCTGCGCCTGCAGATGCTGAAGGTTTACGACTGCGTGTCGGTGGAGATCACGCTGGTGGAGGGCTTGTCGTGAACGTCAAGAGCAAATCCCCCCTGCCCCCCTTTTTCAAAGGGGGAGTGCGTCGGCACTTCCGAAACAATGCGGTGACGGGAACCGCCTCCCCCTTTGAAAAAGGGGGATTGAGGGGGATTTGCTCTTCAGCTTCTGCCCTGGGCTGCATGGACAAAGCCGCACGGAGGCGTCTTCTTCCAGCGTCGTCCGCACGCCTTTCGCATTTCCATGCCTGATACACGCGCCAGCGCCAGCAACGAACCTGCCGTAAGCGAGCCTGAGGTAAGCGACGTAATCGTCACCGTGGCCGACGTATTGGCGGCGCAGGCGCGCCTGCGGCGTTATCTGCCGCCCACGCCGATGCACCATGCCGAACGCTTCGGCGTGATGCTGAAGCTGGAGAATCTGCAGCGCACCGGTTCGTACAAGGTACGCGGCGCGTTGAACGCCTTGCTGGCCGCACGCGAACGCGGCGATACGCGGCCGGTGATCGCCGCCTCCGCCGGCAACCATGCGCAGGGACTGGCCTGGGCCGCCTACCGGCTGGGCGTGCAGGCGATCACGGTGATGCCGCACGGCGCGCCGGCCAACAAGATCGCCGGCGTGGCGCACTGGGGTGCGACCGTGCGCCAGCATGGCGACAGCTACGACGAAGCTTATGCCTTCGCACGCGAACTGGCCGCCCAGAACGATTACCGCTTCCTGTCCGCATTCGACGATCCGGACGTGATCGCCGGCCAGGGCACGGTCGGCATCGAGATCGCGCCGCACGCGCCGGACGTGGTCATCGTGCCCATCGGTGGCGGCGGCCTGGCTTCCGGCGTGGCGCTGGCGCTGAAATCGCAGGGTGTGCGCGTGGTCGGGGCGCAGGTGGAGGGCGTGGATTCAATGGCGCGCGCGTTGAAGGGCGACACCCGCGCCATCGCTCCGGTCGCCAGCCTGGCCGACGGCGTGCGCGTGAAAGTCCCCGGCTTCCTGACCCGCCGCTTGTGCGCCAGCCTGCTGGACGACGTGGTGATCGTGCGCGAGGCCGAACTGCGCGAAACCCTGGTCCGGCTGGCCCTGGAAGAGAACATCATCGCCGAGGGCGCCGGTGCGCTGGCGCTGGCCGCTGGCCGCCGCGTCTCCGGTAAGCGAAAATGCGCGGTGGTTTCCGGCGGCAACATCGATGCCACGGTGCTGGCTGGCCTGCTTTCCGATGTGCGCCCGCGTGCGCCGCGCAAGCCGCGCCGGCGCACGCAGGAACTGCATCCGGTCGAACCCGTGCGTTCCGGCGCCGGGTTCGTTCCTCCCAATCCCCCCATTCCCCTGTCCAACCCCATTACCGTCGATGCGCCCGTTGCGCGTCACGCCGTTACCGAAGAGGAGTACACCTGGTGAGCGACATTCCAGTAATCGCAACCCCGGCCCAGGTCCGGATTTTCGACACCACCCTGCGCGATGGAGAACAATCGCCCGGCTGCAGCATGTCGCCTTCGCAGAAGCTGGTGATGGCCCGCGCACTCGCAGAGCTGGGCGTGGACGTGATCGAAACCGGCTTCCCCGCCAGTTCGCAGTCCGACCGCGAAGCCGCGGCGCTGATCTCGCGTGAACTGCGCGATACCACCTTGTGCGTGCTGTCGCGCTGCCTGCCGGGCGACATCGAAGCCTCGGCGCGCGCGCTGGAGGGCAGCGCGCGTCCGCGCATCCATCTGTTCCTGTCCACCAGCCCGCTGCACCGCGAACACAAGCTGCGCATGAGCCGCGAACAGGTGCTGGAAGCGGTGACCCGCAGCGTGACAGCGGCGCGCGGCCATGTCGACGATGTAGAGTTCTCCGCCGAGGATGCCCTGCGCACCGAAGAGGATTTCCTGGCCGAAGTGATCGCCGCTGCAATCGCCGCCGGCGCCGGCACCATCAACCTGCCCGATACCGTCGGCTACACCACACCCACCGAAATCCGCGGCCTGTTCGAACGCATGATCGCCAATGTGTCCGGCGCACGCGATGTGATCTTCAGCACCCACTGCCATAACGACCTGGGCCTGGCGGTGGCCAATTCGCTGGCGGCCATCGAAGGCGGTGCGCGGCAGGTGGAATGCAGCGTCAACGGCATCGGCGAGCGCGCCGGCAACGCCGCGCTGGAAGAAGTGGTGATGACGTTGAAGGTACGCGGTGCGTACTTCAGCGCTGATACCAAAATCGACACCAACCGCATCGTGCCCACCTCGCAACTGCTGCAGCGCCTGGTAGGCATGCCGGTCCAGCGCAACAAGGCGGTGGTCGGCGCCAATGCGTTCGCGCACGAAGCCGGCATCCACCAGCACGGCATGCTGCGCCATCGCGGCACCTACGAAATCATGCGCCCGGAAGACGTGGGCTGGCCGTCCTCGCAGATGGTGCTGGGCCGCCATAGCGGCCGCGCCGCGGTGGAACAGCGGCTGCGCGCGCTGGGCTACTTGCTGGAGGAGTCGGAACTGGACCTGGTCTTCGCTTCCTTCAAGGCGTTGTGCGAGAAGCAACGTGTGGTCCACGACAACGACCTGCAGACCTTGATGCAGGACGGCGCGGACAGCGAGGGCTACCGGCTTTCGTCGATGACCGTGAGCGATGCCGGCCATCGCGCGCGCGCCACCGTTGAATTGTCGGACCCCGACGGCGACCGCGTGTTCGAAACCGCAGAAGGCGACGGCCCGGTCGATGCGCTGTTCGCCGCACTGGCCATGGCCACCGGCGTGGATCTGGTACTGGAAAGCTACCAGGTGCACAGCGTGGGCCTGGGCGCCGATGCGCGTGGCGAAGCCAATCTCAGCGTGCGCTACGAAGGCGAGGAGTACGACGGCACCGGCACCAGCAAGGACATCATCGAAGCCAGCGCGCTGGCCTGGCTGGACGTGGCCAACCGGTTGCTGCGCCAACGCAATGGAGCCAAGGCGAAATCGGAAATGGCGGAGGCGTGATGGTCGACATCCTTTTCGCGTTTGCTACTCCCCCCTTTGAAAAAGAGGGGCAGGGGGGATTTGCTCTTGGCGCCAAGAGCAAATCCCCCTCAATCCCCCTTTTCCAAAGGGGGAGGCCTACTCCCGCAATCTTCTGTTCGACCGGACCCATCGCATGAGCTCCACCCCCCGCACCCTCTTCGACAAACTCTGGGACGCGCACGTCGTAGTCCCCGAAACCGACGCCGCGCCTGCGGTGCTGTACATCGACCTGCACCTGATCCATGAAGTCACCTCGCCGCAGGCCTTCACCGAATTGCGTGCGCGCGGTATAGCGCCAAGGCGGCCGGACCGGACCAAGGCGACCATGGACCATTCCACGCCGACCACGCCGGCCGATGCGGATGGTAAATTCCACTACTTCACCCAGGCCTCGGAAACCCAGGTCGACACGCTGGCCAGCAACTGCGCCGAGTACGGCATCGAACTGTTCGACATGCAGTCTGCCGAACGCGGCATCGTCCACGTGATCGCGCCGGAACTGGGCTTGACCCAGCCCGGCATGACCATCGTCTGCGGCGACAGCCACACTTCCACCCACGGCGCGTTCGGTTCGCTGGCCTTCGGCATCGGCACCAGCGAAGTCGGCCACGTATTGGCCACGCAATGCCTGCTGCAGCGCAAAGCCAAAACCATGGCGATCACCGTCGAAGGTCCGCTGGCGCCGGGCGTCGGCGCCAAGGACGTGATCCTGCACATCATCGGCGTGATCGGCGTCAACGGCGGCACCGGCCACGTGCTTGAATACCGTGGCTCCACCATCCGCGCGATGGACATGGAGCAGCGCATGACCCTGTGCAACATGTCCATCGAAGCCGGCGCGCGCGCCGGCATGGTTGCGCCGGACGAGGTCACCTACGCGTGGATGGCGAACACGCCGCGCGCACCGCAAGGCGCGGCGTTCGAGGAAGCCAAAGCGCGCTGGTCGCAATTCAGCAGCGACGAAGGCGCACGCTACGACCAGGAAGTGAGCATCGATGCGCGCGACATCCGCCCTACCCTGACCTGGGGCACGCATCCGGGCACGGCCATCGCAGTGGATCGGCCGATCCCATCCGCCAAGGACGCCGCCGCGCAGAAATCACTGGATTACATGCATTTCGATTCCGGCCATTCGCTGCAAGGCACACCGGTTGACGTGGTCTTCGTCGGCTCCTGCACCAACGGCCGGCTCAGCGACATGCGTGAAGTAGCCGCCGTACTGCGCGACCATCGCGTCGATCCGCGTGTGCGCATGCTGGTGGTGCCCGGTTCGGAACTGGTCAAGCGCCAGGCCGAAGCCGAAGGCATCGACAAGATCGTGCGCTCCGCCGGCGCCGAATGGCGCGAGCCAGGCTGTTCGATGTGCATCGCCATGAACGGCGATCTGGTCGCGCCGGGACAATTGGCGGTCAGTACCAGCAATCGCAATTTCGAAGGCCGCCAGGGTCCGGGTTCGCGCACGCTGTTGGCCTCGCCGATGACCGCGGCGTGGGCGGCGGTGAACGGGAAGGTGTCCGACCCGCGGGAGTTGTTCGCCAAGGAGGTGGCGTGATGAACGCTTTTGATTCCCTTCTCCCACCGGGAGAAGGTGGCGCGAAGCGACGGATGAGGGAATGGCAGTCACTCGCCAACCAACTCCATTACAAGCGGAAAATCCATTCCCTCATCCGCCCTTCGGGCACCTTCTCCCGGTGGGAGAAGGAAAAGCCGGTCGCCTTCGCTATGGAAATTCACGCATGACCGCCTTCGCCGCCCTCACCTCACGCAGCGTGGTCCTGCGCCAGAGCAACATCGACACCGACCAGATCATCCCCGCGCGTTTCCTGTCGACCACCGAGCGCGCCGGACTGGGCAAGCACGCCTTCAACGACTGGCGCCGTCAGGCCGACGGCTCGCCCAATCCGGATTTCGTTTTCAACAAGCCGGAGAACGCGGGGCGCGCCATCCTGCTGGCCGGCGCCAATTTCGGCTGCGGTTCCTCGCGCGAGCATGCGCCATGGGCGCTGACCGACCTGGGCCTGCGCGCCATCGTCAGTAGCGAGATCGCCGATATCTTCCGCAACAACTCGCTGAAGAACGGGCTGTTGCCGATCGTGCTGGATGAGGACATCGTGCAGGCGCTGATGCAGCGCCCCGATGACGAACTCACCGTGGACATCGCCGCGCGCGAATTGCGCACGCCCGGTGGCCAGTCCTACCCCTTCCCGCTCGACGCCTTCGCCCGCACCTGCCTGATGGAAGGCGTGGATGAGCTTGGCTATCTGTTGCTGCGCGACCCCCAGATCAAAAAGTACGAGGAACGTTTCCATGCAAGCTGAAATCGTAGTCCTGCCCGGCGACGGCATCGGTCCGGAAGTCACCGCCGCCGCCTTGTCGGTACTTAAAACGGTCGCCCGTCGCTACGGCCACCAGTTCACCTTCAGCGAACACGACATCGGCGGCATCGCCATCGACAAGCACGGCGAACCGTTGCCCGCTTCCACCCTGGCCGCTTGCAAGAGCGCCGATGCGGTGCTGCTGGGCGCAGTGGGCGGGCCGAAATGGTCGGACCCCAACTCCAAAGTCCGCCCCGAGCAGGGCCTGCTGGCACTGCGCAAAGGCATGGGCCTGTACGCCAACCTGCGCCCGGTGCGCCCCCATCCGGCCGCGTTGAACGCCTCGCCGATCAAGCCGCACTTGCTCACCGGCGTGGACATCATGGTGGTGCGCGAACTCACCGGCGGCATCTATTTCGGCGAGAAGACCCGCACCGCCGAATCCGCCAGCGATCTGTGCACGTATTCGGTAGCGGAGATCGAGCGCGTATTGCGCAGCGCATTCAAGCTGGCCCGTCAGCGCCGCAGCTACGTGGTGTCGGTGGACAAGGCCAACGTGCTGGAAACTTCGCGCCTGTGGCGGGATGTCGCAGCGCGCATCGGCCGCGACGAGTTCCCCGAGGTGAAGTTGGAACACGTGCTGGTGGATGCGATGGCCATGCACCTGCTGGCGCATCCGCGCGAGTACGACGTGATCGTCACCGAGAACATGTTCGGCGACATCCTCACCGATGAGGCTTCCATGCTGGCCGGTTCGCTGGGCCTGCTGCCTTCGGCCTCGCTGGGCGACGGCAAGGCCGGTGTGTACGAACCGATCCATGGTTCTGCGCCGGACATCGCCGGCAAGGGCATCGCCAACCCTTACGCGACGATCCTCAGCGCGGCCATGCTGCTGCGCCATTCTCTGGGTCTGCATGATGAAGCCGACTGCATAGAACGCTCGGTCGACGGCGCGTTGAATTCGCACGCCTTCACCGCCGACCTGGCCACCAACGGCCGCAGCATCTCCACCGCCGCCGCCGCGCAGGCGGTGATCGAGCAGATGCAGGCCAATTGCTACGTGGCCGAATTGCGGGATTGAGTTCTACAGAACAACCAGAGCTTCTCCCATTGTGGGAAAGCGGGGCCACTCCCTTCTCCCCTTGTGGGAGAAGGTGCCCGAAGGGCGGATGAGGGGAGAACGGAGTCCATATCCCTGATCTCCGGGTGCTGGAAACAAGCGCGCCTTCCTGGACGTAGCAACAGAACTACAACTCCTGGTTCATCGTCTCCGCTCCCCCCTCTCCCGCCGCGCAAGCGCGTCGACCTCTCCCGCAAGGGGAGAGGTGAAATTCGAGGCGAGGCTTTAAGCTCTGCTACCCTCAGTGGCCTTCTCACGAAATGAACCGACCCAACGCGCTCCGCTCCGGTTTGATGGCTGCCATTTTCGCGATAGCCCTTTGCGTTCAAGCGCATGCAGCCACCCCCTTGCGCGAATCCTTCGACCTGCAGATTCCCGCCCTGCCTACACCCGTCGCGGTCGACGGCACCCAGCGACTGATCTACGAACTCCACCTCACCAACTTCGCACGCGAACCTCTGTCACCGGTAAGCGTCGATGTACTCGACGAAAAGCATCGCGTACTCGCCAGCTTCAGCGGCGAGGCACTGACCTCGCGTCTTGCCCAGCCGGGCGGAGCCGCAAACGGCGCCATCGCACAGGGCATGCGTGCTGTGGTCTATCTGGAACTCTCGCTTCCCGCCGGCATGCCAGCGCGATCGCTCTCGCACCGCATCGAGTACCGCGTGGCGGACGACGGTACCTTCATAGTCGAAGGAGCAAATGTCCAGATCAGCGCAACCGCGCCACCGGTGCTTGGCGCACCGCTGCGCGGCGGTCCGTGGGCGGCGATCCATTCGCCCGACTGGCCGCGCGGACACCGGCGGGTGCTGTACACGGTCGAAGGCAAGGCGCGCATTCCCGGCCGCTTCGCCATCGACTGGGTGAAGCTGGACGAAAGCGGCCATACGGCCAAAGGCGATGCCGACGTGGTCGGCAATGCGTACGGCTACGGCGCCGAAGTGCTGGCGGTCGCCGACGCCGTGGTGGCCGCGACACGCGACGATGTGCCGGAAAGCACGTCGGTCGCCGCCCACCCCAAGCACGCGATCGGCGACGCGACGGGCAACTACATTGCTCTGGACCTGGGCGACGGCCGCTTCGCTTTCTACGAACACCTCAAACCCGGCAGCCTGAAGGTCGAGCCAGGTCAGCGCGTGAAGCGCGGTGAAGTGATCGCCGCGCTCGGCTTCACTGGCGACTCCACCGGCCCGCACCTGCATTTCCATGTCGCCGATGCCAACTCGCCATTGGGCGCGGAAGGCGTGCCGTTCGTGTTCGAACGGTTCGAGGTGCTGGGGAGTTATCCGGACATCGGCGAGCTGGGTTCCAAACCCTGGGTCCCGCGCGATGCCGACCAGACCGCGCTACGCGATAAGCAAATTCCGGCATCCAATACCGTAGTCAACTTCGCGCCCTTGTAGGAGCGACGCGAGTCGCGAAGCCCTCAGCCCTGGATCGCCCAGTTAATGACAACCGACGCGGTATGTGCTTCGCGACTCGCGTCGCTCCTACCGGTTCCCAGTCGCTGCTGCAACGCAAGAGGCAACAATCATGCGCTATCTCGGACGCCTCCAGGAGTGGAACGACGAAAAGGGCTTCGGCTTCGTCACACCCAATGGCGGCGGCACCCGCGCCTTCGTGCATATCAAGGCGTTCGAACGGGTAACGCGGCGACCCGTGATTGACGACCTGGTTTCGTATGAACTGGTCACCGATCCCAAAGGCAGGTTCAATGCCTCAAAGGTGCGGTTCGCTTCCCAGATTGCGCCAAGCCAGGTCAAAAACGGCAAGCCTTTCCCGGGCATCGCGGTGGGCATGCTGTTCCTCGCGGCGATGGCTGTGTTCTGGTTGATCGGCAAGTTGCCCGTTGTCGTTCCCCTCGCCTACTTGGCCCTGAGTCTGATCACTTACGTGGCGTACGGCATGGACAAATCAGCGGCGCAACGCAAGCACTGGCGAACGCAGGAAAGCACGTTGCATCTGTTCGCCTTGCTGGGCGGCTGGCCCGGCGCACTGGTTGCGCAGCAGCATCTTCGCCACAAATCGAAGAAAGCCCAGTTCCGGTCCGTGTTCTGGATCACGGTGGTGCTCAACCTGGGCGCGCTTGCGTGGTTGCTGCAGAGCGGCAAAGCCGAGGCGCTCAATGCCCTGCTCTAGCGCGTAGGATGTCGCGAACCTCTTAGTCGCGGAGCTTGAGCCGGTGGTCAAACCCTATCTCCTCGCCATCGACCAAGGCACCACCAGCTCGCGGGCGATGCTGTTCGACCGCAGCGGCGCGGTAGTGGGTATGGCGCAGCGGGAGTTCGAGCAGCTGTTTCCGCAGCCGGGCTGGGTGGAACACGATCCGCGCGAGATCCTGGGCAACGTGCAGAGCACGGTGGTGGAGGCGATGACGCGGGCGCAGGTCAGCGCTTCGGAAATCGCGGGCATCGGCATCACCAATCAGCGCGAGACCACGGTGGTGTGGGACCGCAAGACCGGCCAGGCCATCCACAACGCCATCGTCTGGCAGTCGCGGCAGACGGCGGACATTTGCGAAAAATTGAAGGCCGACGGTTACGCGGAACTGGTGCGCGAACGCACCGGCCTGCTGATCGATGCGTATTTCTCCGGCACCAAGGTCAAGTGGATCCTCGACCGCGTACCCGGTGCGCGCGCACGCGCCGAGCGCGGCGAGTTGCTGTTCGGCACCATCGACAGCTGGCTGTTGTGGAATCTTTCCGAAGACCGCACCCACGCCACCGACTACAGCAATGCCTCGCGCACGCTGATGTACGACATCCACAAGTGCCAGTGGTGCCCGGACCTGCTGCGCATGCTGGAGGTGCCGGCGGCGATGCTGCCGGAGGTGCGTTCCAGCAGCGAGGTGTACGCGCATACCGGGGCGCAGACGGTGTTCGGGCATCGGGTGCCGATCAGCGGCATGGCGGGCGATCAGCAGGCGGCGCTGTTCGGGCATGCGTGCTTCGAGCCGGGCATGGCCAAGAACACTTATGGGACCGGGTGTTTTCTGCTGATGAACACGGGCGATAAGGCCGTGCAGTCGAACAACGGTTTGTTGACAACTATTGCCTGGGGCATCGACGGCAAGGTGGAGTACGTGCTGGAAGGCAGCGTATTCGCGGCGGGTTCGGCCATCCAGTGGCTGCGCGATGGGTTGCGCATGCTGGGCAAGGCTGGGGATTCGCAGGCTTATGCGGAACGGGCGCAGTCGTCGGAGGGGGTGTATTTCGTGCCGGCGTTCGTGGGGTTGGGGGCGCCGTATTGGCGCAGCGATGTGCGGGCGGCGATGTTCGGGCTGACGCGGGGGACCAACAAGGAGCATTTCATCCGTGCGGTGTTGGAGTCGCTGGCGTATCAGACGCGGGATGTGTTGACCGCGATGCAGGCGGATGCGGAGTTGACGTTGAAGGCACTGCGGGTGGACGGCGGGGCGATCGCGAACGATTTCACGGCGCAGTTCCAGGCGGACATTCTGGATATCGCGGTGGAGCGGCCTTCGGTGAAGGAGTCGACGGCGTTGGGGGCGGCGTATCTGGCGGGGCTGGCGGTGGGTTTCTGGGAAAGCCGGGAGCAGATCGCGCAGCAGCGGCAGGTGGAGCGGACGTTCTTGCCGGAGATGGGGGCGGAGCGGAGGGAGAGGTTGTATGCGGGGTGGAAGCGGGCGGTGGAGGCTACGATGGTGTTTGGCACGGGATAGCCGCGAGCAAGGGATCGAAAATCCCTGTGCCGGGGGTTCAATTCCCTTTGCTGTTAAATTCCCAGGATGAAACCCATGACTTGTTACATTGAGCAAGCCAATACCGGAGTCCGAGTGGGTGGCGGAGGGAGTGGTCCGCCACCAGTGCCTTCGGAGCTCGAACTACATCCTGTGCTTCATGAGTTCCTGACGAATCTCGTTAGCAAGCCGATAAACAGGTTTGGCCGTGTTGTCCCTCCAGACATCAGTAAGTGCAACATTTGGCGTACACGCTTGGAAGTTCACGCACTCGGTCATAGAGTAAAACCCGCCGGGCCCGCATCCGCCAGAAAGATCGCACGCCACCATTCGCGCCGCAAGAAATTGAGCTTCCGGAACATGGTTCATTTCAACCGGTGTTCTGGCCAAGTCATACCCGAGCTTCCATTCGCCCTCTGGCGCTGACGACAAAATCCCGGCTGCCGCTACGACCGCGCTGGGGTTTTTCGAACTACGCAGTATGTTATCTGCCACTAACCGCGCCTCTTTTCCCGGTTTGTCGTCGACAACAAGGAGTTGCGCCATCGCCACATCACTTTCGGGATGGGAGAGGATCAGCGCCGCCTGATCATCGGACCGGCCATTGAAGTTCTTGCAGAAGGCAGCACCATACTGGATATAAACATTATCGGAAGCGGTAAGCGCAGGTCGGTTCTTTCCTCGAAACGCATGCGAGCGCGATTCGCAGAACATGGCGGCGACGCGCAGATGATCAGCCTTCTGTGCGGGATCCACGCTTTCCCGAGCAAGTTTCGCTTGTAATTCAGCGTAGCTTGCCACTCCATCAAACGGGCGCTTACTCGTTAGCGCAGCAGCAAGACCGCTCGAAGGTTGGGATTGCTTGTTCGAAGAGCTAGCTTGCACTGCATTCGATTCTGCATCCTCAGCCATTGGGGACGCATCTTGGCGATTGTTCTTCAGCCCAATGTATGCGAATCCCACTATCGCCGCCAACACAACCGAACCGATGCTGGTCTTGGTGAAATTGTTCATCCGCAGCCTCCTACGGGCGTAAATTGAAGGGAACCTGACGTATTCGCACGCACGAAACGTTCAACTTGGTTGCTCGGAAGATACCTGACTGTCACAACGGTTCCAGCCTCCATAAATGGACTGGTAATTAGCGCCTGCTGGGCGACTTGCTGTCGTATCACTTCTTCATCTCCGCAACTGTAGTTAGTGGCTCGCAAATTTTTGCCATTGGCTGACACAGTGACCCCTGGCAAATTGGTAGGGACGAAGACACCTCCTGGCCCGCTGCCACCACCGCCTTCGCCCCCGCCTCCCGATCCACCTCCGCCCCCTCCGCCACCTGGGCCCGGCGGATCTTCAACTAACCAGCAGACTTGTTGCATCTGGCCCATAACGGTTGCCAATGCGCACTGCACGCCAGCATGCGATTTTTCTGCATAAAGAGAAAGATAAGCGCCCAGCAACACAGCAATCCAAGCTTTTCCCCTACCCATGGAGCAGCTCCTAGTGGAACCTGCTTCTTGCAGGCGCCGCTAGTCGGCAGTAACTCGTGCCATTCAGAATGAGTACAGTGTCAAATAAACAAAGAACGCTTCGTTCGCCTGACATGCGGCGCCGACCCTGTGAAATATTTACATGGGGCGGATAAGGCAGAAATAGGCCCCGTAGCGTGGGCTTCAGCCCACCACTTTCCGTCCCGACGCCGACGTAACCTGAGACATGACGATGGTGGGTCAAGGCCCACCCTACGAGGCTTGCTGAATCAGATACTCTTCGATCCCGCCTATGAGTAGCTTCCGTATGCGCCGCTGCAAGCAAATTCTGGCAATCTCCCTGCTCGCGGTTATTGCGCAGATGGCCGCGGCGCAAATCGTCGGCATCGCCCTCGACCCCAAAGCCGTGATGGTGGAAGGCGAACTGCAGATCGTCGACTCTCCACCCGCCGATTCCGTCGTGTTCTTCGAATTCTCGGGCGCCCAGGCAAAACGGCTCGGCCAGGTACACGCGCCGACGAGTTTCCAGGGGCCGCCTTCTTCTGTCGCCATCACCGCCGACGGCAAGCTGGCGCTGGTGACCGCGTCCCTGCGCGTAGACCCCGACAATCCGAAAGAGCTGGTACCGGACAACAGACTGACGGTGATCGATCTTGCCGCTTCGCCCATACGCGTTGTGCAGACCATCGAATTGGGCGCGCCGCCTTCATCGGTCGCGATTGATCCCACCGGCACCATGGCGCTTGCGGTGCACAACGCCGATGACAGCGCAACGATACTGAAGCTGGCGGGCGGCCGTGCCAGGATCGTGGAGAAGGTGTCGCTGGGCAAAGGCGCGGGCCCTCTCGCGGCGGCATTCGCGCCTGACGGCAAACGACTGCTCGTCTCGTTTCCCGATCGGGCGCGGATCGGCGTTTTCGCAGTGGAGAACGGACGCCTGAGCACACCGGCGATCCGGGAGTTGAGCGCCGGCGTCTATCCAACCGCCTTGTCGTATTGCGGCCGCAGCGGGCTGGCCGTGGTCAGCAACTACGGCAAAGTCACTGGCGATATCGATACGATCAGCCTGCTAGACGTGGGCGCCGCCACGCCACGCGTGATCGATACGGTCAGCGTAGGGCCTGCGCCCGAGGGCGTCGCGTGTTCTCCGGATGGGCGTTATGCCGCTGCCTCGCTGCAGAACATGAGCACGTTGCCCAAGACGGACCCGTTCCATTCGCCCTCAAGCCGAGTGGTACTGCTGAAGATAGAAGACAAGCGGCTGCGCCGCATCGCCGAAGCGCCGTTCGGGGCCTGGGCGCAGGGCGTCGGTTTTCTCGATGATTCCCGTACCCTGTTTGCACAGAGCATGGTCGACCACTCGCTGCATCTGTTCCACATCGAAGGCGAAGCGCTCGAGATCGCGGCACCGCCCATCGTCTTCGAAGACGGCGCGCCGGTGTCCTACGGCATTTCAGGGCGCTGAATGTCTGATTTGCACTTAGCAATAGGCCGGGACTCACCCTATGCTGCCTTCCGCTCTTCGGAGCCACGGGACCCCGTGAAGTGCCGTAGGCTGGGTTAGCTCCACCAACCCAGCGCTTCTTGTGCACGGCAGTTGATAATGCAACTCAGCTTACTGACCTCTGGAGCAGCCGATTATGAGACTCCTGCTTGCCTTCGCACTTCTTGCGAGCTTGAACGCCAGCGCCGCCCAGCCCAAGGCTGTTCTGGTGGGGCTTTGGAAGTCCGACCATGACCTGACCATGGACTTCATCCAGCGCAATGTGAAGATGGAGGATCGGACGTACAAATTCCTCGATTCGCTGATGGGAAAAATGACGTTCAAGGTCACCGACAACGAACTGCACTATGAGTTTCCAGACCACGAAGTAATGGTCAATGGCGAGAAGAAGCCTTTTAAAGGCTTTGACGGAACATCGCCATATAAGGTGCTCTACAACGACGAGCGCATTGTCGTAATCAGCTCGAACCAACCTATCACTGGCAAGGTGGACGTCACCATCTACCACTTTGATAGCGACAACGTCATGTGGACTTACGAAGGTGGTGCGGAACCACCTGTGCCTGACCTTCATATTCGCGAGTACTTCAGACGAATCGATGAAACTCCATGATGGTTCGTCTTGAACCCGTGAAGATCCTTGCATACCAACGGAGGCCATCGTGAAAACCATCGGCCTGATCGGCGGCATGAGCTGGGAATCGACCGTTCCCTACTACCGCCAGATCAACGAACTGACCAAGCAACACCTCGGCGGACTGCATTCGGCGCGCATCGTCCTGTACAGCGTCGACTTCCACGACATCGAACGGCTGCAGCACAACGGCGACTGGGACGCCGCCGGCGCATTGCTGGCCGACGCCGCGCGCGCCTTGCAAGCGGCCGGTGCGGACTTCGTGGTTGTCTGCACCAACACCATGCACAAAGTCGCCGCCGAGATCGAAGCCGCGGTGTCCATCCCGCTGCTGCATATCGCCGACCCCACCGCCGCTGCCATCAAACACGCCGGCCATGCCGTGGTCGGCCTGATCGGCACCCGCTTCACCATGGAAGAAGCCTTCTACCGCGACCGCCTGCGCGACCGTCATGGCCTGCGCGTCATCGTGCCCGAAGCCGCCGACCGCGACCTTGTGCACCGCGTCATCTACGAAGAACTTTGTCTCGGCAACGTGCTGCCCGCCTCCCGCGCCGAATACCGCAGGATCATGGCCGCCCTGGTAGCCCAGGGCGCGCAGGCCATCATCCTGGGCTGCACAGAGATCTCGCTGCTGGTGGATGCCTCCGATGCCTCGGCGCCGTTGTTCGACACCACCGCGCTGCACGCGGCAGCGGCGGTGGAAATGGCGCTGACGGATTTGTCCGCCCAGGCCCGATAAATCCGATGAACTGCAGACCTCGCTGGCCGCTGCAAATGCTCGCGCAGCGTACAAAAATGTGAATGCGACAATCAGGCGAATCCCATGAAAGCAGCGATGCTACGCAAGGCATTGCCTGTCCTGCTGTTGGTGGCGGCAGCAGCATGCGCGGCGATCGTCGTCGCGCTCAATTGAGTCAGACCTGGACTTCCGGAGGTTTCGGCTTTCTCTGCGACCTACATATCCGCGACGAAAAAAGTCACCAGACCCAGATAGAAGAAAGCCGCCACGCCTGCGACTACGGCCTGTACTGGAGTAGACCCGAAGCGGAAGCCGGTACGGTGGCCGATCAATATGCGCAGGATCAAGGACGGCGTCCCGACCACGAAGGTAAACACCAATGCCCCGGTGAGCCATACCGGCCAGACGCGGGTAGCCAGGAAAACCAGCATCCCGTCGATCGTCATGTAGCAACTTACGATCAGTACCCATAAAGAGGCACTGTTCCAGTCCACTCTCGCCGTTTGCATCCCCGTCCCCAAAGTAATCGCGCGCCTACTTGTATATTTTCCCCAGCACCAATTTGCTGGTTGGTGCGCTGCACATCAAGCCCCTGGGGAAAGGGTGGACAGCCATTGACCCGGGACAAACGCGCGTAGAGAAGTCCGGGCCGGTTTGCCGAAAAAGGCGATTGGCCGGTATCGCGCCGCTGACGATTGACTGCACGTCGGCCTGGCTCTATCAAGGTTCACCGCCGCCGCCAGGTTCCGACATGACCACCACCGCCAGCCAGCAACGCTCCGTCGATTGGAAACAAGCCGCATATGGCGGCCTGCTGATCGCGGCGGGCGATGCGCTCTTCGCCATCGCGGTGTGGTTCGAATGGAGTACCAAGGGCCTGACCCAGGTGTTCCAGAGCATCGCCGTGGGCGTGCTGGGAAAGGCCAGTTACGAAGGCGGCACCGCAACGGCGCTACTGGGCGCGGGACTGCACGTGGCCATGGCCATCGCCTTCGTGGCGATCTGCATTGCGCTCAGCTTCCGCTTCCGCCTGCTGGTGGAAAAGCCGGTGGCCGCCGGCCTGCTGTACGGCGTGGCGCTGTATGCGGTGATGAACTTCGTGGTGATGCCGCTGTCGCGGGTGGGCGCTTCGCCCTCGTTCAAGCACCTGGACACGATGGCGATGAGCGTGGTGGCGCACATGGTGTTCGGGGTGGTGTGCACGCTGTTTGCGCGGCGTGCGCGGCGGTTGGCTTGAGGGCGCGCCCAGGATCTTGAGGTTGGTGCCAACAGCAAAGGCTTGCACAGCCAGGCATCACTTCTCCCCCTTTTGAAAGGGGGATCAAGGGGGATTTGCTTTTCGCGCCAAGAGCAAATCCCCCGTAGCCCCCTTTTTCAAAGGGGGCAAAGCAGAGAAAAGCAACGGCACTTCTTTTGCCAGTGCGATGGACGCACTGAAGAGGAAGACGCCGTTCTCAGGCCGCGCTGCCCTCTTCCTGCTTCACCTTGAACCATGCCGCATACAGCGCCGGCAGGAACAGCAGCGTCAGCGCCGTGGCCACGGTCAGGCCGCCCATGATGGCCACCGCCATCGGGCCGAAGAAGGCGCTGCGCGACAGCGGGATCATCGCCAGCACCGCCGCCAGCGCGGTCAGCACGATAGGGCGGAAGCGGCGCACGGTGGCGTCGATGATCGCGTGCCAGCGATCGTGGCCGGCGTCGATGTCCTGCTGGATCTGATCCACCAGAATCACCGAGTTGCGCATGATCATGCCCGACAGCGCGATGGTGCCCAGCATGGCCACGAAGCCGAACGGCACGCGGAACACCAGCAACGCGAAGGTCACGCCGATCAGCCCCAACGGCGCGGTCAGCATGACCAGCGCCATTCGCGAGAAGCTGCGCAGCTGCAGCATAAGCAGCGTGGCCACGGCCAGCAGGAACAGCGGCATGCCCGCCTTGATCGAGTTCTGGCCACGGGCCGAATCCTCGACCGTGCCGCCGGTCTGCAGCAGATAACCCTGCGGCAGTTCGCTGCGGATTTTTTCCAGCGTGGGCAGGATCTGTTCCACCACCGTCGGCGGGGTGATGCCGTCGCGGATGTCGGCGCGCACGGTGACCGTGGGCAAGCGGTTGCGGTGCCAGATGATGCCGTCTTCGAATGCGTATTCGATATTGGCGATCTGCGACAACGGCACGCTGCCGTTGGGCGTGGGCACGGCCAGGCTGCCCAGCATGTCCAGGCGCGCGCGCTCGTCGTCTGGACCGCGCAGCAGGATCTCCACCAGCTCGTTGCCTTCGCGATAGGTGCTGACGCGCAGGCCCGACAGCGAACTGGTGAGGAAATGCGACACGTCCGCGGTGCTGACGCCCAGCGTGCGTGCGCGGTCCTGGTCGATGGTCAGGCGCACGACTTTGCTGGGCTCGTCCCAATCCAGATTGACGTTGGTGACGTTGGGATTGGCGCGCACCTGGGCCGCGACCTGCTGGGCCAGCGCCTGCACGCGGTCGATATGCTCGCCGGCGATGCGGAACTGGATGGGGTAACCCACCGGCGGGCCGTTCTCCAGGCGCGTCACGCGGAACTGCAATTGCGGGAACTGCGGACCCACTTCCTTGATCAGCCACTCGCGCATCGATTCGCGCGCTTCGATGTCCTTGGTCAGCACCACGAACTGGGCGAAGTTGGCCTGCGGCAACTGCTGGTCCAAGGGCAGATAGAAGCGCGGCGAACCGGTGCCCACGTAGGCCACGTAGTTGTCCACGCCTTCGCGCTTGGCCAGCATCTTTTCCAGTTTCTCGGCCTGGGCCTGGGTGGCGTGCAGCGAACTGCCTTCGGCCAGTTCCATGTCCACCATCAGTTCCGGACGCACCGAGTCCGGGAAGAACTGCTGCGGCACGAAACGAAACAGCGCGATCGACAACACGAACGCCAGCACGGTCACGCCGATCACCAGCCAACGATGGCGCAGGCAGGCATCCAGCAGTTTGCGGTAACGCTGGTAGAAAGCGGTCTGATAAGGATCGTGTTCGTGGCCGTCGTGGACCTTGGGCGCCAGCACGCTGGAGAACGCGGGGAAGCGGCCGGCCAGACGTACGCGGAAATCATGCCAGCTTCCCGCCAGCGAACCGGGCTTGGGCGGCTTGGGCTGATGCAGATCCGGCAGCATCTTGTCGCCCAGATACGGAATGAACAGCACCGCCGCGATCCACGACACCACCAGCGCGATGGTTACCACCTGGAACAGCGAACGGGTGTATTCGCCGGTGCCCGAGGCGGCGGTGGCGATGGGCAGGAAGCCGGCCGCGGTGACCAGCGTGCCGGTGAGCATGGGGAAAGCGGTGGAGGTGTAGGCGAAGCTGGCCGCACGCATGCGGTCGAAGCCCTGCTCCATCTTGATGGCCATCATCTCCACCGCGATGATCGCATCGTCCACCAGCAAGCCCAATGCCAGCACCAGCGCGCCCAGCGAAATCTTGTGCAGGCCGATGTTGAAGTAATGCATGACCGCGAAGGTCATCGCCAGCACCAGCGGAATGGTCACCGCCACCACCAGACCGGTGCGCAGGCCCAGCGAGAAGAAACTGACCAGCAATACGATCACCACCGCCTCGGTCAGCACGCGCACGAACTCGCCCACCGAATCCTCCACCGCGTGCGGCTGGTCGGAAACCTTCCGCAGCTCCATGCCGGTGGGAGTGGTTTTCTGCAGCCGCTCGAATTCCGAATCCAGCGTCTTGCCCAGGCGGATGATGTCGCCGCCGTTCTTCATCGCCACCGCCAGACCGATGGCGTCCTGGCCCATGAAGCGCATCTTCGGTGCCGAGGGGTCGGCGAAGCCGCGATGCACGTCGGCGATGTCGCCCAACCGCAGCGTGCGGCCGCCGGCCTGGATGGGGAAGTCGCGGATTTCTTCGACCGAATCGAAAGCGCCGCTGACTCGCAGCTGCACACGGTCGGTGGTGGTTTCGAAGAAACCGGCAGCGGTCACCGCGTTCTGCTGGTCCAGCGCCTGCTGCACCTGGCTGAGCGGAATGCCCAGCGTGGCCAGCTTGGTGTTGGACAGTTCTATCCACACCTTTTCGTCCTGCAGGCCGATCAATTCCACCTTGCCCACGTCGGGCACGCGCTGCAGTTCCAGCTGGATGCGCTCGGCGTAGTCCTTCATCACCGCGTAGTCGAAACCGGGGCCGGTGAGCGCGTAGATGTTGCCGAAGGTATCGCCGAATTCGTCGTTGAAGAACGGGCCGACTACGCCTTCGGGCAGCGTGGCCTTGATATCGCCGACCTTCTTGCGCGCCTGGTACCAGAGCTCGGGCACTTCGTCGGAATGCATCGAATCGCGCGCCACAAAGATCACCTGCGACTCGCCGGGGCGCGAATACGAGCGGATGAACTCGTAGTTGCCGGTGGTCATCAGCGCCTTCTCGATGCGCTCGGTGACCTGTTTGGCCACTTCTTCGGCAGGCGCGCCGGGCCACACGGTGCGCACCACCATCACCTTGAAGGTGAAGGGCGGATCTTCCGACTGGCCCAGATGCCGGTACGACCACGCGCCGATCAGGGCCAGCACGATCATCGCGTACAGCACCAGCGCACGATGGGTCAGCGCCCATTCGGAAAGATTGAAGCGCTTCATGGTTTAGTTCGCCTTCGCAGCGGCGGCGATTGCTTTGTTCGGCAGCACGGGCCGGTTGTCCCGGTCTACCGGAGTGACCGGCTGACCTTCGCGCAGCAGATGGCCGCCAGCGCCGACCACCCAGTCGCCGGCTTTGAGGCCGCTCAGTACGGGCACGTCGGTTTCGCCGTAACGGCCCAGTTGCACGGGCTGCGATTTGACCTTGCCGCTCTGCGTATCGACCACCCACACCGCCGTTGCGCCCTTGGCGCCGCGCTGGATGGCCGAAAGCGGCACGCTGAGGGCGGCCTCGGACCCGGTTTCCTGCACATAGACGCGCGCGCTCTGGCCCAGTTCGACGGCCTTGGCCGCGTCGCCGACCAGGTTCACGCGCGCGGCGTAGGTGCGGGTCTGCGCATCGGCAGCGGGGGAAATTTCACGGATCTGGCCTGGCAGGCGTTCGCCCGGCGCGTTCCACAGTTCGACCAGCACGGGCTGGCCGACGCTGAAGTCGCGGATGCGGCCTTCCGGCAACACGATGGCGACTTCGCGGCCATCGTCGGCGGCCAGCGTGAAGATGGTCTGGCCGGCGGCGACCACCTGCCCGGCCTCGGCCTGGCGGGTGGCGATGACGCCGTCGTGCGGCGCGCGCAGTTGCGAATAGGCAGCCTGGTTGCGGGCCACGTCCAATTGCGCGCGGGCCGCACGGGCCTGGCCTTCGGCGGCTTTATAGGCAGCGTTCTGCGCGTCGTAGGTGGACTGGCTGACCAGCTTGTCGCCCACCAGTTTGGCGTAGCGGTCGCGGTCGCCGCGCGCGCGGATCAAATCGGCCTCGGCGGCGGCGAGTTGGGCCTGGGAAGCCTGCGCCTGCAGACTGAGGTCGTCGGCGTCCAGCACCGCCAGCACCTGGCCCTGCTTCACCTGCGCGCCGGCGTCGACATTGCGGCGAATCAGCTTGCCGCCGACACGGAACGAGAGCGGGCTTTCTTCGCGGGCGCGTATTTCGCCGGCGTAGGCCGACAACGCGGCCTGCGCGCCGCCGCCGGGGTGCACCACCAGCACGGGACGCGCGGTTTCGGCAGTTTCGGACTGGCCGCCGCAACCCGCCAATCCCAGGATCAGGAGGAGCAGAATTCCAGAGGCGCGCGCATTGCCCTTCGACACGCTGCACATATAAAACACTCCGTCTTGTTCATCAATAAATGGACTTGCCGGTATAGTATAAATATCGAACCGATTAGTCTAGTATTCAAATATGGTCAGCACCCCCACCTCTCTCAGCCGCCCCAAATCGGCGCCCAGGCTTTCCGGCCCGGGCCGGCCCAAGGATCTAGCCAAGCGCGACGCCATCCTGGAAGCGGCCAAGCGCCTGTTCGCGGGCGACGGCTACACCGGCGTCAGCATGGACCAGATCGCGGCCGAAGCCGGCGTCTCCAAACTCACTGTCTACAGCCATTTCGGCGACAAGGAAGCATTGTTCGCCGCCGCTGTGCGCGCCAAGTGCGAGGAAATGCTGCCGGACGACCTGTTCGCCCAGGAACTTAAAGGCCCGTTGCGCGCGCAGCTCAAGGCGATCGCCGGCGGCTTTTTCGCCCTCATCAGCAGCGACGAGGCCATCAGCACGCACCGCATGATGATCACCCCGGGCAACGCCGACGATCCTTTGCGCAAGCTGTTCTGGGAGGCCGGTCCGCAGCGCACCCACCAGGCCTTCGGGGCTTTCCTGCAATCGCGGGTGGAGGCTGGCGAGCTGGATATCGCCGATGTGCAGCGGGCGTCGGAGCAGTTCTTTGCCCTGATCAAGGGCGAGCTGCACGGCCGGATGATGTGCGGTCTGTGCGTCCGGCCGGCGCGGGGCGATGTGAACGCCCACCTGGATGCCAGCGTGGATATGTTCCTGCGCGCCTATGCCAAACATTGAAAAACCGGGGCATCCGATCATGACGGAGGTCGCGGTGACTTCCGGCACTGCGTATCGGTGTGGTAGTACGGCCATGCTGCCCCGCACCGCACGACTCTTGAAACACGCCGCGACCCGCTAAACTGCGCGTCCCCGCGCCGGATAACCCCCATGACGATCGATTACAACCAAGCCCGCGAAATGATGGTCGAGCAGCAGGTGCGCCCCTGGGAGGTGCTGGATGCGCGCGTGCTGGGCGTGCTGGCCACGCTGCCGCGGGAGAAGTTCGTGCCCGAGATCCACCGCACGCTGGCTTATGCCGACGTGGAGATCCCTCTGGGCCACGGCCAGAAGATGATGAAGCCGGTGGTCGAAGGCCGCGCCCTGCAGGCGCTGTTGCTGCAGGACGGCGACGAGGTACTGGAGATCGGCACCGGCGGCGGCTATCTGGCCGCGTGCATGGGCGCCTTGGCCCGCGAGGTGGTCAGCCTGGAGATCCATCCTGAACTGGCCAGCCGCGCACGCCAGCAGCTGGACGCCAGCGGCTACGGCAACAACGTCCGCATCGAAACCGCGGACGCCCTGCACTACGCGACCGAGCGCCGCTTCGATGCGATCTGCGTGACCGCGGCCATGGTGGAAGTGCCGTCGCAATTCCTGCAATGGCTGCGTCCGGGAGGCCGGCTGTTCGTAGTCCGCGGCCATTCGCCGGTGATGGAGGCGGTGCTGGTGCACAGCGACGTCAACGGCCCGCGCATAGAATCGTTGTTTGAGACCGACGTTCCGTATCTTGTAGGCGCCACCCCGGTGCCGCAATTCGTCTTTTGATTTGAGAAAGGAAACCGCATGAGTCGTCGCCCCCTCGTCCTCGCGCTCGCCCTGGCCCTGCCTGCCTCCGCTCTGGTTGCCAGCGCGAATGCCACGGACCTGATGCAGACCTATGAACTCGCACGTACCGGCGATCCGCAGCTTGCGGCCGCCGAATCCGGCCGCCTGGCGCAGAAGGAAGGCGCCGTACAGGCGCGTGCCGCACTGCTGCCGCAGGTCAACGGCAGCGCATCGCTCAGCCGCAGCCGCAATGAGCTGGACGCGGTGCCTGGCTCCACCACCAACACCAGCCGCAGTTACGGTCTACGAGTCGACCAGTCGGTGCTCGACTTCAGCCGCTACTCCACCCTGCGTGGGCAACGTGCGCTCAGCCAGGCTGCCGACTACGATCTGGAAGCAGCCAACGACTCGCTGATCACCCGTACCTCGGCGGCTTACTTCAACGTGCTGGTGGCGATTGAAACGCTGGCCGCGGCCGAAGCACAGCAGACCGCACTGCAGAAGCAGTTCGACTACGCGCAGAAGCGTCTGGATGTGGGCCTGGCCCCGATCACCGACGTGCACGAAGCCCGCGCCCAGTACGACAGCGCGCGCGCCAGTGTGATCACCAGCCGCAATGCCTTGAAGGATGCGTACGAAGCGCTGACCGAGATCACCGGCCAGCCGATCAACAACCTGAAGGCGCTGCCGGACGATTTCCGTCCCGTGCTGCCGACCGATTACGACGCCGAAGGCTGGGTCAACACCGCGGTGAGCACCAACCCGGCGTTGAAGTCGCTCGAATACCAGGTGCAATCGGCCGAAGCCGGGGTTTCCACCGCGCGCGCCGGGCATCTGCCCACTCTGTCGCTGGGCGGCAGCTGGGGCAAGGACGCGGCGTGGGGCGATTCGACCGGCGTCAGCGGTAACGGCACCGGCACCACCATCGGCCTGACCTTGAGCGTGCCGATCTTCTCCGGCGGCGCCACCCAGTCGCGGGTGCGCGAGGCGCTGGCCAATCGCGATTCGGTGCAGGACGGCTACGAGCAGCAGAAGCGCGCCATCGTGCGCAACACGCGCAACGCCTACCAGACCCTGGAAGCAGGCATCAGCGAGATCGAGGCGCGTCGCCTGGCACTGGTGTCGGCCAAGGCCGCCTACGAGGCTTCGCAGGTCGGATTGGAAGTCGGTACCCGTACCGTGCTGGACGTGTTGATCAACCAGCAGAACCTGTTCCAGGCGCAGCAGGCTTACGCGCTGGCCAAGTACAACTATCTGCAGAACCGGCTGCTGCTGGACCAAGCGGCGGGCACGCTGGATGCCGACGACGTGCAGGACGTGAACCGTCTGCTGACCGCCGATGCGCAAGCGCAGCTCACGCCTGGCGACGTGCAGTAAGCAACGCGGATCTTCGCCAGGCGGTATCGGATTACGGCGGACTTCGGTCCGCCGTAATCGTTTGTAGGTCGGGGCTACACTCCCGACGCGCGCGATCCCAACCGGCAAGAGCGTCGGGGGCGTAGCCCCGACCTACTTCGGGAGATCGGCATCGATCATCTGCAGGGTTTTGGCCAGCGCACCGCGCCCCTGTTCCACCAGCGCGCGACCGGCGTCCACCATCGCCTGCCGCTTCGGCGCATCCGCCAGCAATTGGGCAAGCGCGAGCTCGACGCCCTGCGTATCCTCGGCGATCAGCAAGGCGCCGGCTTCCTTCAGACGCTTGGAGATCTCGGCGAAATTGTGCAGATGCGGCCCGGTGACCATGGCCGTGCCCACCGCCGCCGGTTCCAGCAGGTTGTGCCCGCCGATCGGTTGCAGACTGCCGCCGACGAAGGCGACTTCGGCGCAGGCGTAGAACGGCATCAGTTCGCCCAGCGTATCGATCACGAATACATCGTCGCCGGCAGCGGGCCAGATCGATTTGCGGCGGGTGGCCGCTTTCCAGCCGGCCGACTGCGCCTGCTCGGCGACGCGGGGGAAACGTTCCGGGTGTCGCGGCGCCCACAGCAGCAGCAAGTCCGGCCAGCGCTGCCGCAGACCGCGGTGCAGGGCGATGACGGTCGCTTCCTCGTCCTCATGGGTGCTGGCCGCGATCCACACCGGCCTTGGGCCCGCATGCTCGCCGAAGGTTTGCACGAAAGCGGCGAGCCCTTCCGGCACGGCGATGTCGAACTTGAGGTTGCCCGTGTCCGTCACCCCGCCCGGGATGGCGCCCAGCGCGATGAACCGCTTGCCGTCGGGCGTGGATTGCGCGCCGATGCGCTTTAGCGTGCGCACCACCCGCGAAATCAACGGCGCCAGCACACGGTAGCCACGCAGCGAACGCGCCGAAAGCCGCGCGTTGAGCAGGTAGGTGGGAATGCCATGGTCGCGGCAGCCGAACAGCAGGTTGGGCCACAGCTCGGTTTCCATTACCAGCGCCAGCCGCGGGCGGTAATGCCTGAGGAAACGCGAGATCGCTCCCGGCAGATCGTAGGGCACATAGACGTGTTGCACGCCTTCGCCCCAGAGCGCGCGCACGCGTTCGGAACCGGTCGGCGTAATGGTGGTCACCAGCCAGCGCAGTTGCGGATGCGCGCGGCGCAGCGCATCGACCACCGGCACTGCGGCGTTGACCTCGCCCACCGACACCGCATGCAGCCAGATGTCGATGCGCGGTTGCGGCGCTCCGTAGGACGCGTAACGCTCGTTCCATCGCTGGAAATATTCGCGGAAACGGAAACCGCGCCAGATCAGGTGGTAGACCGTGACCGGCGTCAGTACATAGAGCACGGCCGAATACAGGCCACGCAGGAAACGCTCGGTCAGGTCCATCCGCATCGCGAAAGGATAACCAACTGAACCGTTAGAATCGCTGTATGGCCAAACTCGATCGCGTTGAAAGTGCCCGCAACGACCGCGACCCGGCGCCGAAGGGTCCTGGTCAATGGCCGGCGTGGCTGGGCATCGGTCTGGCGGCTTTGCTGGCACGCCTGCCCTGGCCCCTGCAGCGCGGCCTGGGAAGGCTGGTGGGCAGGTTCCTGCATGCGGTGCTGCGCGACCGCCGCCACGTGGCCGAGCGCAACATCGCCCTGTGTTTCCCGGAGCTGGACGCTGCGCAGCAGGCGTCGCTGGTGTACCGGAGTTTTTCCGAACTGGGCATCGGCCTGTTCGAATTCGCCCGCGCCTGGTGGGGCAGCGTGCAGCCGATGCGGCGCGATCTGCGGGTGGAAGGGTTGGAGCATCTTGAAGCGGCGCGCGCGGGCGGCCGTGGCGTGATCGTGATTTCGGGACACTTCACCACCCTGGAGATCGCCGCGCGGCTGATGTGCGATTACGCCCCGCTGGCCGGCATGTACCGCCCGCACGACCAGGGCGCGATGGAATGGGCGGTGAAGCATGGCCGCCTGCGCTACGCCGCGCACATGTTCACCCGCGAGGAATTGCGGCCCGCACTGAAGCATCTGAAACAGGGGGGGCTGTTGTGGTTCGCGCCGGATCAGGACACGCGCCGCGGCGAAAGCGTATTCGTGCCCTTCTTCGGTCTTCCGGCTTACAGCCTGACTTCCACCCACCAGCTGTCGCGCCTGTCGGGCGCCAGCGTGATCGCCTTCGCCCATGAGCGCCGCGCCGACGGCGGCTACACCCTGCGGCTGTCGCCGGCCTTCGACGGGTTTCCTTCCCAGGACGCCACTGCCGATACCGCACGGGTGATGGCGGCGATAGAAGCGATGGTGCGCAAGGCACCGGCGCAGTACCTGTGGATCCACCGCCGCTTCAAGCGCCAGCCGGATGGGCGCGGCAAGCTTTACGAATAACGACGTAGGTCGGGGCTACGTCCCCGACACCACGTGCACCGTCTGGGGTTCATGCGTCGGGGGCGTAGCCCCGACCTACCGGTAGACGCTGGCTTCACCGGGTGGGCGCGTCTTGAAACGCCGGTGCACCCACAGGTATTGCTCGGGATGCTGGCGTACAACCTGCTCCAGCTCGCTCATGTAACGCGCCGCGTCCGCGGCCGGATCATTGCTGGGCCAGCCGCTCCATTGCGGTTCTATGCGCAGGTGGTAACGGCCATCGTCATCGCGATGGAACCAGAACGGCAGCACCACCGCCTTGCCACGGCGGGCCAGGTCCGGTGTCGCGGTCAGCGTGGCTGCGGCAATGCCGAAGAACGGTACGAAGGCGTTCTGATAGGTGAAATTCTGGTCGGCCGAATACGCCACCACGCCTCCCTGCGACAGCGTACGCAGCAGGCCGCGTACGTCTTTCTTGGCGATGGTGCCGGCGAAGGCGCGGCGGCGTGCGCCATCGAACATCGCTTCCAGGCAGCGGTTGTTGTTGCGGCGTACCACCACGTGCACCGGTTGCCCGGAGGCTTGCTGCAACAGGCGCGCGGCCAGTTCGGAATGAGTGAAATGGCCGCCGAACAGCAACACGCCGCGGCCCGACGCGGTGGCAGCACGAAGATGCTCGAGTCCTTCGACCTCGGCCAGGTCTTCCAGCGCCGCCGCCGGCGCGTACCAGGCGCGCAACAGTTCCAGCGCACCGGTGGCGGTGGCGCGCAGGTTTTCGCGCAGCAGGCGGCGCCGTTGCGCGGCGTCCAGCGCAGGGAAACACAAAGCCAGGTTGATGCGCGCATAGCGACGCCGCTTGCCCAGCAGCGGCCGCATCAGCACGCTTAGTGTGGTTCCCAAACCCAGCAACCATCGCTGCGGCAGCCGTGCGATGGCATTGGCCAACAGCTCCAGCGGAACGATGAACCAGCAACGCGCCTTGCCGGACTCGGTCTTGCTTGTTTCAGCCGTGCTCGTTTCAGTCGGGCCCGTTTCAGTCGGGCCCGTTTCAGTCATGTTCCCTGGCCAACAAGCTGCCCGAATACAGCGCCGCCAGCAGTAGTGCCAGCCCGCCCCAGAAGGTGGAATAGAACGCCAGGTGGGTATTGAAAGGAAACACGGTGACGCCCAGCGCCAGCATGGCCGGACGCGCGCGCTCGCGGGCCGCGGGAGTCGCATAACGCCAGGCGCGCCAAGCAAGTGCTGCGCCCGCCAGCCACAACAGCAGGCCGATCACGCCGGTTTCGGCCAGGATTTCCAGCACGATCTGATGCGCGTGATGCGCGGGCCCCGCACCCCAGGCTGGGCGTGTGCCGGGTGACGGATCGCAGGCGGGATATTCCTGGCGGAAATTGCGCGTGCCCACGCCGTTGATCGGATGCTGGCCGATCATGCAGGCGGCCGCGCGCCAGATCTGCGCGCGCCCTGACAGGGCTACGTCCACTCCGCTTTCGTCCGCGGCCAGCGCCTGGGTGGTGCGTTCGATGCGTTCGCGGAACTGCGGCGACACCAGGTTCAACACAACCAGCGACAACGCGCCGAACGCGAACACGGCCAGCAGTTTCTTCCAACCCAGCAAGCGCCAGCCGGAGAACACCAGCACCAACCCGTAAGTCAGCCATGCGGCGCGCGCGCCGGCCAGCAGGATCACCAGGCCGATCGCGGCCGATGCCAGCACCCAGCCGAGCATGCCGAAACGCTTGCCGAACGCGAACAGCGCGAACGGCGACAGACTGGCCAGCACCACGCCCAATTTCAGGTTGCATGGCCCCAGGAAGCCGCTGAGGCGGTCCAGCGCCAGGGTGTCTTCGGCGCTGCACATGCCGTGGCCGCTGATGAGTTGCTTCAACTGGTCCAGCCCCCAGAACAACGGACTGGTGCCCAAGACGACCTGCAGCAAAGCATCGGCCGTCCATACCGTGACGATGATCGCCAGGCCGCCGAAAGTGGTGCGCCGGCCTTTTTCGTTGGCGACCGCTGCGGCCACCAGCCACAGGAACGGCAGGTAACGCAGCCCGGTGGCGACTTTGTAGAACGCGCGCGAGGCGTCGGCTGCATCGAAGGCGGAGATCAGTTGCGGCGTCCAATAAGCCATGAACAAGGCGCTGGTCAGCGCCCAGGCAGGCCCGCTGAGCAAACGCATGCCGCCGCGAAAACGCACCAGCAGCAGGCGCACGATCGCCGCCAGCGCACCCAGCACCATCACGCCTTCGGCAATGCCCGGCGTGGGCCAAAGAGCGACGAAGGCCAGAACCCAGGCCGGCGCCCAACGCCAGCCATGGCCAGCGGCGGGGGCGATGTTGTCAGTGGGAAGCGTGTTTGGGTTCATAGGCGAGCTCTTAAGCGACGTGTTCTTAAGCGGCGTGTTTTTAAGCGACGTGTTCTTGAGCGGCGAGTTCTTGAGCGGCGAGTTCTTGAGCGGCGAGTTCTTGGTAAAGAGCCAGCGTGGCGTCCTGCATCGCATGCAGGGTATAGGGCATCGTGGCCAAAGGCGACGGCGGATGGGCCAGCAACGCTTCGGCTTGCGCGAGCAGCGCGGCTTCGTCGAAAGGCGGCACCGCGCCTTGCGGCTGCAGTTCGGCAAGCAATTCGCCTACGCCGCCATGCGCCCAGCCCAGCACCGGGCGACCGACCGACAGCGCTTCGATCACGGTGCGCCCGAAGGATTCCGGCTTGCGCGATAGCTGAAGCACCAGATCGGAGGCGGCGTAGGCATCTGCGATGCGTGAAGTGGCGGCCGTGAAGGCCGTGACCTCCGCGATGCCCAGCTTGAGCGCCTCGGCTTCCATCTCGGCGATGTAGTCCTCGCGCCCGGCCTCGCGCGCGCCCGGCAGCCAAAGGCGCGCATCGTTGCCATCGCGACGCAGGCCAGCGAGCAGGCGCAATGCATCGATGTGACCCTTCAAGCGGGTGCCGCGTCCGGGCAGCAGCAACAGGGGGCCTTCGCCTGCGAGCTGCGGATACTGGCTTGCGAACTCGGACCTCAATGCCGGAGCGGGATACGCCGCACGCGGAAACTGAGCGGTGTCTATGCCGCGCGGGATCACCCGCAGCCGGTTCGCCTCCGTTTTCGGATAGTGCCTCAGCAGGTAACCGCGTACCGTGTCGGAAACGCAGATCACGCGCTCTCCGTATGTCATCACTGCGCTGTAGCGGCCAGGCGAATTGAGCCCGTGCATGGTGGTGACGAAATGCGGCCGTTGCGCCTGGTCGATGCCTTGCACGGCCTTCCAACCCAGCCAGGCGGGCAGGCGCGAACGCGCATGCACGATGTCCGCGCGCGCGCCGACGAACAATTTTCGTAACGTGCGTATATGGCGCAGGGTCAGCAACGACTTGCGCCCGATGTCCAGCGCGATATGTTCGGCTCCCGTTTTCTGCAAGACCGGCAACAGGCGACCGTCCGCCGAAACGACGATGGCCCGGTGGCCGGCCTGGACCAGCGCCTGCGAGATCTCGAGGGTGGAACGCTCGACGCCGCCGGATTCGAGCGCGGGGAGCAGTTGGACTACCGTCAGGCGACGCATCGGCGCTGTGCCCGTGCGCGCGGGATCAATCGGCGAGGACGAAATGCGAGCCGCAGTAGGGGCACTGCACGTCGTGGCCCGGCGCATCCTCGATGGCCAGATACACGCGCGGATGCGAGTTCCACAACGCCATCGACGGCAACGGGCAGCTCAGCGGCAGGTCGCTGGGATGCACGGTGTAGCGCTTCTCGGCGTTGGCGGGCGCGGTGGCGGTCTGGGTCATGGCGATTTGGTCGGTCGGTGCGAGGCTTCAGTCTAACAGCCTGATACATGCCGCAAAAGGGAAAGGAAGGCATTGAGCTCTTGCTCTTGCCCTTTAAATTCCCCGTGAGACGCGGCAAATGAGGCGGGTAAACCCCGCAGGGGCGGCGCACAGGGATGTGCGCCGTTTCCGGAGGCGCAGGATGCGCCTTACGGAAATTCCCGGCCCATTTGCGAACCCAGCGGCTTTATCGCTGGGCGCGCCGTAGGGCGGCTTTCTTTTGGTTACTTTTCTTTGCCGTTCAAAGAAAAGTGACTCGCGCAAAGCGCGGCTTTCAACAGCCGAATGGCTGGTCAACGCTTTTGCTTCAAGGCAAGAACTAAAGAGAGCAAAGCAAGATCAAGGGCACCCCTCCTCAATCCTCCCCTGCGCTGCGCGCAAGGGAGGAGGCAAGAGCAAGATCAAAATCAAGATGGATCCCAGCTTTCGCTGGGATGACGAGCAAAAAAAACGCCGGCCGCGACGATCGCGGCCGGTGTTTCGAAAAACCAACTCTTGCCGATTACTCGGCCTTGGGCACGATCGCCTCGGTGGTGATGCGCAGCGACACTTCGTCGCTCACGTTCGGCACATAGTTGCCCAGGCCGAACTCGCTGCGCTTGACCGTCGCCGTGGCGTCGAAACCCACCGCCTCACGCTTGGCCAGCGGCTGCACGCCCGCCTTGTTCAATTTGACGTTCAACACCACCGGCTTGGTCACGCCCTTCACAGTCAGATCGCCGGTGACCTTCAGCTTGCCCTCGCCCGCGGCTTCCACCTTGGTGCTCTTGAAGGTGGCCGACGGATACTTGGCCGCATCGAACCAGTCGGCGCTGGTCAGATGATCGTAGAACTGGTCGGCCAATGCGCTCAAACCGGTCAGCGGCAGCGTGACCTGCACGCTGGATGCGGAAATCTTGTCGGCGTCGTAAACAATCGTGCCGTCGGCCTGGCCGAAGTTGAGGCTCGGGTTGGAGAACCCGAAGTGGCTCCAGCTCGCCAGGACGTTGGTGTGGTTCGGATCGATCTTGTAAGTGACCGGCGCGGCGAAAGCCGAACCGGCGAAGGCGAACAGGGCGGCAACCAGCAGGGTCTTGCGCATGGCGGAACTCCTTGGGTGTTTGTGAGGGATGGAAACAGAGAGCGGGTTGGGACGGAGTGAACTATTCGATACGCGCCGCTTCGTCGAAGGACAGGCGCGGCGAACGCGGAAAAACGCTGGCCGGATCTCCCTTGCCAAGGTTGACCAGGAAGTTGGACTTGATCGAAGTGCCCTTGAAAAACGCTTCATCGACCTTGGCGTTGTTGAAGCCCGACATCGGACCCACATCCAGCCCCAGCGCGCGCGCGGCCAGGATCAGATAAGCGCCCTGCAGGCTGCCGCTGCGCAGGGCCGCGCGATAGAGCACCTCTTCGGGCGCCCCGTCGAACCAGGACTTGGCATCGGTGTGCGGGAACAGCAAAGGCAGCTTGTCGAAAAAGCGCATGTCATAGCCCACGATCACCACGGCAGGTGCGGCCATGGTCTTCTTGTAATTACCCTCGTCCAGCGCCGGGCCCAGCTTGGCCTTGGCCTCGTCGGACTTGACGAACACGAAGCGCGCCGGACTGCTGTTGGCTTGCGTCGGCCCCCACTTCACCAGTTCGTACAGCTGGTGCAGCGTCTTGTCGCTGACCTCGCCTGAAAAGGCGTTGTAGCTGCGGGCGTTGCGGAACAGCTGGTCCAGCGTGTTGTCGTTCAAGACGTCTGACATGTCACATCCTTGAGGGATCAAGTGGTTCGAAGGATTCGCGAGGCAGCGCAAATCAAGGCGCGCAGTGTAGAGTGTCCCGGTAATGGCAACATCCGACCAGTCCGGAACGGATTGTTTTAGTTTTTGGAACAAAGCCCCGCAGACCCATGGATTCGACACAGCTCTGGACCCTCACCGACGGTCATGCAGGGAACCGCCGCCAGGCCGACGCGCTGGCCGCGGCCTTGGCTTACGGGCCCGCCCAGGACTGGTTGCTCGAACCGCGCCTGCCCTGGAGCGTGTCGGCGCCGCGCAGCTTCTCCGGCGCCGAGCATGCCTTCGGATCCGGATTCGCACAGGCCTTGGCCCGGCCGCCAAGGCTGGCCATCGGCTGCGGCCGGCAGGCGGCGCTGGCCACGCGCCTGCTTCGCGAGCGCGGCAGCAAGGCAGTACAGATCCTCGATCCGCGCATCGACACCAAATATTGGGATCTGGTGGTCGCTCCCGAACACGACCTCCTGCAAGGCGGCAACGTCATCACCTTGCTGGGCAGCCTGAACCCGGTCGACGACGCCTGGCTGGCGCAGGCGCGCACCGCGTTCGCCTGTTTCGCGGAGTTTCCGCGACCGCGCACGGCGGTGCTGCTGGGCGGTTCCAGCACGCACGCCCGTTTCGATCGCAGCGCCTTTGAAGTGCTGGCCTCCAAGCTCGAAGTCGTCCTGGCGCGCGAAGGCGGCAGCGTGATGATCACCACTTCGCGGCGAACGCCCACCGACCTGATCGCCGCCCTGCGCCACCGCTACGTGGAGACGCCCGGCGTGGTCTGGTGCGGGGAAGCCGACGGCGCCAATCCTTACGAGGGATTGCTGGGGTGGGCCGACCGCATCGTTTGCTCGCCGGATTCGGTGAACATGGTTTCCGAAGCCTGCGCGACGGAGGCGCCGGTGTTCGTGTTCGACCCGGTGCGGGTCAGCGGAAGGCCGCGCAGATTCCTGGATTCGTTGCTGGCCAATGGCCGCGTCCACGCGATGGACACTCAATTGGCCCCGTTCGAGGTCGAACCGCTGCGCGAAACCGCACGCGTGGCGGCGCTGATAAAAGAGCGCTTGGATTTGTAGAGCCGAGCTTGCTCGGCTGCTCTACCGCGTGACAAGCCAAAGCAGCCGAGCAAGCTCGGCTCTACAAGGCGGAGTTAGAGTCGAACAGCAGTTCCTGTGCGCGCACCGAAGCGCCCACCGCCTCGCGCGCAACAGCTATCGATTCGTTCTCGGCCACCAGCCGCGGGCGTCGGTCCAGGGTGCACACCAGGCCTTCGGCCAGAAAGGCGGTATGCGCTTGCGATAACGCTTGCGCTTGCGCGGGCTCGAAAACGCAAGCGTCCTGCAACGCTGAAATAAGACTCTGCGTATCGCGCGGACCTAGCAAGGCCGCATTCGAGGAAGAATCCCGCAGCACCAGGAATTGCAGCAGAAATTCCAGATCGACCAATCCTCCCGCGCCCTGCTTGAGATCGAACCGGGCAGCGTCGCTGCGATCCAGCTCGGCGCGCATCTTCAAGCGCATGCCGACCACTTCTTCCCGCAGCTTGCCCGCGTCGCGCGCTTGCGACAGGGTCTGCGTGCGGATCGTTTCGAATTCCTCCAGCAACGATGCGTCGCCGGCGACGCCGCGCGCGCGCACCAGCGCCTGGTGTTCCCAGGTCCAGGCGCGTTCGCGCTGATAGTCGCGGTAGCTGGACAACGAAGAGACCAACAATCCTTTCGCGCCGTCCGGCCGCAGGCGCACGTCCACCTCGTACAAGCGTCCGGCACCGGTGGCCGCGCCCAGCAAAGCCACCAGCTTCTGCGCCAGACGCGCGTACCAGCGTCCCGCTTCGAGCGATCTTGCGCCTGCGGAGACGGCAGCAGGATCGGCATCGAACAGGAACACCAGGTCCAGGTCGGAGCCGAAGCCGAGTTCCTCGCCTCCCAGGCTGCCGTAGCCGATCACCGCGAAACGCCCGCCGGCGACTTCGCCATGCGCCGCCGCCACTTCGGCCTGCGCCATGCGCAACACCACGCGCACCACTTCTTCTGCCAGCCATGCCAGCTGCCGCGTGCTGTCGCGCGCGCTTTGGCGGCCGTCCAGCGCCGCCAGCGCGATGCGGAAGCTCAACGCCAGACGCTGCTCGTTGAGTGTGCGCAAAGAGGTTTCGGGATCTTCTTCCTGCAGCGCCGGTTCGCATTGGCGGCGCATCATCTCGCGGTCCGGCATGGGTCCGCCGACGCGCGTATCCAGCAGCTCGTCCAGCAGCAACGGATACAGCGCAAGGCGTTCGGCCAGCAAGGCGCTGCGCGCCACTACGTCCACCAGCCGGTTCAAGGCACTGGGCTGTTCGTCCAGCAAGGCCAGATAACTGGCGCGGCGCAGGATCGCGCGCAGCAGCACCAGCAGGCGCTTGACCGCCGCATCGGGTTGCGAGGATCGCGCCGCGCCTTCAAGCAAGGCCGGCAGCACGCGATCCAGCCGCGTGCGCGCGCCATCGGAAAGACCAAGCACGCCGCTGGAATTGGCGAAGTCGCGCAGCGCGGCATCGGCGCCGGCCGGATCGGAGAATCCTGCTGCCGCCAATGCCTCCGCATCGCCCGCGGCCGGCAGCGAGCGCCAATAAGCAGTCAGCGCTCCCGGCGCCACATCGCGTTGTCGCGGCGCCAGCAATTCACCGAATTCCGCAGCGACCCGCTCGCGTTGAGTGACCAGCGCCGCCTCCAATGCGCTCCAATCCGCATAGCCAAGGCCCTGTGCGATGCGCGCGCGGTCCAATGCGTTTTCCGGCAAGGCATGCGTCTGCGCATCGCGCAGCATCTGCAGCCGGTTCTCCAGTTTGCGCAGAAAACGGTAGGCGTGGATAAGCGCGTCTCCGTTCTCCTGCGATATCTGCCGCGCCACCATCAAGGCGCGCAGCGCCGGCAGCAGGCGGCGCTCGCGCAAGGTCGCTTCCCGCCCGCCGTGGATCAGTTGCAACGCCTGGCCCAGGAATTCGATTTCACGAATGCCGCCCGGCCCGCGTTTGATGTCGTCGGCTAACTCGCGGCGCGCGACTTCGGCGGCGATGGCAGCTTTCATGTCGCGCAGACCATCCAGTGCAGTGAAATCCAGATAACGACGGTACACGAACGGCCGCAACGTCTGCAGCCACTGCTCGCCCGCTTCGATATCGCCGGCTACCGCGCGCGCTTTCAACCATGCGTAGCGCTCCCAGTCGCGGCCTTCGCGCTGGAAGTACTGGTCCATGCCGGCGAAGGAAAGCGCCACCCTGCCCGCGTTGCCGAACGGCCGCAGACGCAGGTCGACGCGATGGCTGAAACCGTCGACGGTCGGTTCGTCCAGCAACTTGGCCAGACGCTGGCCCAGACGCGCGAAATAGTCTTCCGCCGCCAGCGGACGCGCGCCGTCGGATTCGCCTCCTTGCGGATAGGCGTAGACCAGATCGATATCGGAAGAGAAATTAAGTTCGCCGCCACCCAGTTTCCCCAACCCGAACACGACCAGCCTTTGCACGCTGCCGTCGGCCGCGCGCACCACGCCATGGCGCTGTGCGAATTCGGTTTCCAAAGCCTCCAGCGCGGTGCGTAGGCAGTTTTCCGCCAGTCGCGTGCTGCCAGCGAGAATCGCGTCCACCTCGTCCAGACCCAGCGCGTCGCGCCAGACCAGGCGAGTCGATTCGGCGGTGCGATAGCTACGCAGTTGCTCCGGCCATCGCTCCGACTGTTCCGCCGATAGAAGCGGCGGGGCGAACGTTTCGGCGCCATCGTCGCGCTTGAATACTGCTAGCAAACTTGGCTGCTTACGCAGTGTCTCCAGGGCGAAATCGCTGGCTGCGATCACCTTGCCCACGCGTTCGGCGAACGCGCCATCGTCCAGTAAAGCGGCCGCTTCGTCCGAACGCGCACGCAGATTCGTCAACCCGCGCCCGACCAGCGTCCCGATCGAGTCCGTCATCGCCATCGCATCGTTTTCCATATCCGGCGATTGTGTCATGCGCCGCGCCCGGCTTCGGCGAACGTTTCCACCAGCCAGTCGATGAACACCCGCACGCGCGGCGACAGCTGTCGGTTGCGTGGATATAGCAGCGATACCGGCGAAGGCGCGGGCGGATGTTCGGGCAACACCTCCACCAGCGTGCCGCGCTGCAGGTCCGCTTCCAAGTTGTAGCGCGGTGCCTGGATCAACCCCAGCCCCAATCGCGCCGCGGCCGAATAGGTCTCGGCCCCTGTTACCGAAAGCGTGGCCGGCAAGGTCACATTGCGGGCGACGCCGTCCTTGATGAATTCCAGCGGCAGCAATGCGCCGGTGGCCGAGGAACGGAAGCCGATCATGCGATGCCCCGCCAATGCTTCGATGCTGGCCGGCGTGCCGAACTCGGCGAGGTAAGCCGGCGAAGCGCAAGTCACTTCCGCCAGCATCGCCACGCGCCGCGCCACCATGTCGGTGTCGCGGGGTTCGCCGACGCGAAGCACGCAATCGACGCCCTCGCGCACCAGATCCACCCAGCGGTCGCCTTCGCCCATCAGCAATTCCAGATCCGGATAACGGGCCAGGAACACGGGCAATCCCGGTAGCACGAAACGGCGCGCCAGCGTGCCTTGCACGTCGACGCGCAGCAGTCCACGCGGCTTGGCCCCGGCGAAGGCGGCCTCGGCATCTTCGATGTCGCCCAGGATCGCCAGGCAGCGCCGGTAGTAGGCCTCGCCGTCCAGCGTCGGGCTGACGGTGCGCGTGGTCCGTTGCAACAGGCGGACGCCCAGGCGGGTTTCCAGCTGCTTGATGGCGTCGGTAGCGGTGGAGCGCGGCAGGCCCAGATCCTGCGCCGCCTGGGTAAAGCTGCGTTGTTCCACCACCCGTACGAAGACCCGCATCGCGTCGAATCGGTCCATAGATTGTTCGCTTTATCCGCCAGATGATTCCGAATATTGGTGGATTATCCGGAAGAAGGAAAGGCGCATCGTTCGCTCACCGGCTGCTGCCGGCCCCACACACCCTTCCAAAGGACATCGCCATGAACACCCCCACTCCCCGCATCGCCCTGGTCACCGGCGCCTCCCGCGGCATCGGCGCGGCCATCGCCCAGCGCTTGGCCCGCGACGGACACGCCGTCATCGTCAACTACTCCGGCAACGCCGCGGCGGCAGAACAGGTGGTGCGCACCATCGAAGCGGCCGGTGGCAAGGCCCTGGCCGCGCAGGCCGACGTGGCCGACGCCGCAGCCGTGGCGCGCATGTTCGATTCGGCCGAAGCGGCTTTCGGTGGTATCGACGTGCTGGTCAACAACGCCGGCATCCTGAAGCTGGGCGCTATCGGCGCCAGCGATGATGCGTTGTTCGACAGCCAGATCGCCGTCAACCTGAAAGGCACTTTCAACACCCTGCGCGAAGCTTCCAGGCGCATGCGCGATGGCGGACGTATCGTCAATTTTTCCACCAGCGTGGTAGGCACGAAGATGGAGAACTACGGCGTGTACGCCGCCACCAAGGCCGCGGTGGAAACGCTGACCGCGATCCAGTCCAAGGAACTGCGCGGCCACCACATCACCGTCAATGCAGTGGCTCCCGGCCCGACCGCGACCGATTTGTTTTTAGACGGCAAGTCCGACGAACTGGTGCAACGCCTGGCCGCAATGAATCCGCTGGAAAGGTTGGGCACGCCGGAAGACATCGCCGCCGTGGTCGCCTTCCTGGTCGGCCCGGATGGCGGCTGGATCAATGGCCAGGTGCTGCGCGCCAATGGCGGCATGGTCTGAGGCTTCAACGCGACAGCGCTTAACCGTTTACCTCTTACGAATCCCTTCGCTTCATCAACCAGGCGCATCCGTGACGGATGCGCCGACACCGGAGAATTGCCATGAACAATGCAAAAGTCATCGTCGTCACCGGCGCGTCCAGCGGCTTCGGCGCGCTTACCGCCCGCGCCCTGGCCCGTGCCGGCCACACTGTCTACGCCGGTATCCGCGATACCGCCGCGCGCAATGCGCCGCAGGTCGCTGCCGCCGTGCAATTCGCACACGACCATCGAGTGGATCTGCGAACGGTGGAGCTGGACGTGCAATCGGAGACATCCGTGCAAGCCGGCATCGCCCAGGTCATCGCCGAAACGGGGCGCGTGGACGTCATCGTGCACAACGCCGGGCACATGTCCTACGGTCCGGCCGAAGCATTCACGCCGGAACAGTTCGCACAGCTCTACGACATCAACGTGCTGAGCGCGCAACGCGTCAACCGCGCCGCGTTGCCGCAATTGCGCAAACAGGGCCAAGGATTGGTGGTGTGGGTGTCGTCGAGCAGCGTGCGTGGCGGCACTCCGCCGTTCCTGGCGCCGTACTTCGCGGCCAAGGCGGCGATGGATTCGCTGGCCGTGTCCTACGCCGGCGAGCTGGCGCGCTGGGGCATCGAAACCAGCATCGTCATGCCCGGCGCCTTCACCAAGGGCACCAATCACTTCGCCCACTCCGGCAAGCCCGACGACGCGGAGCGTTCGGCCGAATACGACAGCGGCCCCTACGCCGGACTTTCCGAGCAATCACTGAAGGCGCTGGCTTCGCTGGAACCGGCCGATGCGGATGCAGCGTCGGTGGCCGACGGAATCGTGCGAGTGGTGGATACGGAATTCGGCAAGCGCCCCTTCCGTGTGCATATCGATCCCTCGCGGGATGGGTGCGAGGAAGTCAGTGACGTTGGGGATCGGATTCGGGTGGAGTTTTTGCACCGTATCGGGTTGGAGGATTTGCTGTCGCCGCGGCATGGTTGAGGACTGCGACGAGATAGGGCGGGCACCGCCGCCGCTCTGTGCGAGGTGTCCGGCGGGCAATGCCCGCCCTACTTGGCCGGATGGCGCGCGGTGCGACCCTTCAAATCCAACAATGATGCATGCAGGTGATCGAGCTCAACATGGCTGTAAAGCGGTGGCGATTTCCTGACGCGCAAGCCATGCAGCCTGCTGGTTGTCGGCATCTGCTGAAAGTTGGGTCCCGGCGTTCGCCGGGATGACGGCCTTAAATATTTTTACATTGCATTTAATGTTGAGTGCTCAGAGCATGATCGCCATATCGGCGATCGCGCGCAGGTGCTCTGCCAGACGCATGCTCAGCGCAACGATGGTGAAAGTCGGGAACGCCCAGCCCCCGGTCGGAAACACCGAGCTGCCCACGACATAAAGATTGTCCACGCCATGCACCCGGCATTGACGATCGACCACGCCCGAATGCGGATCGTCGGACATGCGCGTGGTTCCCAGGTGGTGGGCGGTGCCGCGAAGCTCGGGCGCCGCGCCGGTACCTTCCCGCAGCCACGGTTCCAGCTGGAACCTCCCCCCGCAAGAGTTGGCAAGCTCTGCGCCGAACAGGCCGGCGGCGGTGCGGTAGGTACGCCAATCCAGTTCGGTAAGCCGCCAGTCCACACAGATCTTGCGCTGCCCCAGCGCATCCACTTCATCGCCCAGCGTGACCCGGCTATCGGGATTGGGCGCCTGCTCGAAGTATCCGATCACATCCACGTGATCGCTCTTGACCGTCGGCTTGCCTGCCAGCTTGCGCAAGGCCGCTTGCGCGATGTCCCAGCCGCCAATGCCCACCCGTAGCCCCAGCTTGCCGATCCCTTCCGCGGGCTTCGCCGTTTCCTGTCCGTCCCGATCCTTGCAACTGCGGCCGGCACGCGTCATCCCTTCCAGGGCCATGCTTTCGTCTTGCGCACCGGGACGTAACGCATTCTTCAGATCGCGCAGCGCCTGCACTCCTTTCGGCGCGGGAGCTTCCACTGCGACAGGACGGACGCGCGCGCTGAGAAGCTGATGCGTCTGCACCGCCTGCTCCGACAGACACAGCTCGGGAAACGAAGGCACCGGACCTTTGCCTCCGCTTCGATCGTAGGGCCGCGTCAGAGGATCGGGAGCATCGGTGAACAAAGTGCCCAGCTTGCCGCTGGGATGGTCCATGAAATAGCGCCCCACCAGGTCCTTGTCGTTGCCCAATCCCTTGGGCGCCACCGAGTTCGACAGCAGCAGCAATCGCGCATTCTCGATGCCGCCGCACGCAAGCACATAGTGGCGTGCCCGAATGATGCCTTTGCGCCCGTCCAGCGCGCCGATGCGGGCTTGGCGAACCGAAGATCCCGCGGCCGCGGCTTCGAGTTCGAGCAGATTGGCGTGCAGCAGGACCGTGATGTTCGCGGCCCGTTCGAGTTCGGACCGATAAGCTTCGCCAAAGAAGATCGGACTGAGCACGAAGTTGTGGTTGATCAGTTTGGCGTCGTCGAAAGCGACCGGCGCGCGCGCAGGCGGGGTAAGGAAGGTGCCTTGCGCGAAGTCGTGCGACTCGATGCCGCACACCATTTGTGCGCGCCGATAGTACGGTTCGATCTCGTCGTAGGAAATGGGCCAGCCGCTATGCGGAACCCAATCGCGCTGATCCAGGTCCAGCGCGCTCAAGGGAATGCAGCCGCCGCCCCAGACATTGCAACTTCCTCCGAAGGCCCGCATCCGCGAAGTCCCCGGATCCAGTTCGGGGGATCCGACGGAGGCGCCTTGATACAGCACCTGGCTGCTGTCTTCGCCGGCAAGCCCGCCGCTTTCTACCAGGCATACGCTCAGCTGCGTTCCGATGAAGCTGCGTGCGATCGAGATTCCTGCGGGGCCCGCGCCGATGATGCAAATGTCCGCGGAAAAGTCTTCCAAGCCGGACCTGTCAAGGTAATCGATGATCATCGCCCCTCCTGCAAGCGCGTCACGCGCGGACCGCACAAGAGAAAACAACGCACATCAGCCCGCACCCCGGCCATTGACGAGACGGACGCAGGTCGGGGCTACGCCCCCGACAGGTGGGCAGGGCCACGTGCTCACGGTCATGGCGTGTCTGCGCAATTGCCTTGCCCCCTTTGCAAAGGGGAGGAGAAACGCTTTGCGTGCGTAGCGAGGTAGGTCGGGGCTACGTCCCCGACGCTTGGAACCTGCCCCACGAGCGTCGGGGGCGTAGCCCCGACCTACGACAAATTTTCCGAAAGATCCTAGTGTCCGGCGGACATGAAGCGCAGGCCGACTCCCGGCTCGGTGGCGATATATCTGGGCGTAGCAGCCTCGTCCCCGAGTTTCTGCCGCAGCTTGCCGACCAGGATGCGCAGGTAATGGGTGTCGTGCTGGTGGGTGGGGCCCCACACTTCCTTCAACAGTTGCGGCTGGGTGACCACGCGGCCGGCGTGATGCAGCAGCAAAGCGAGCAGCGTGTATTCCTTGCGGGTCAGCGACACCGGTTCGCCGCCCAGATGGACTTCGCGACGCGCCAGGTCTATGCGCAGATTTCCATCGTCGAAGACCGGTGGCGTTTCATGGCCCTCGGCCGCTTGCTGTCGCAGCAGCGCACGCACGCGGGCCATCAGCTCCTGCACGCCGAAAGGCTTGGTGACGTAGTCGTTGGCGCCGGCATCGAGCGCGGCCACTTTCTCCGCTTCGCCCGCGCGCACCGTCAGCATGATGACCGGCACCTGCGACCATTGGCGCAGCTCGTTCAACACTTCATGGCCGTCCTTGTCGGGCAGGCCTATGTCCAGAATGACCAGGTCGGCGCCCTGCGTGGCCAATGAGGTCAGGCCTTCCCCGCCGTTCGCCGCCAGCACCACCTGATAACCCTGCGCACGCAGACTGATATCCAGGAACTTGCGGATCTGCGGCTCGTCGTCGATCACCAGCACCCGCGCCGGCGGCGCGGAAATCCCGGAAATCGGATCGGTCTGATCAGTCGGATTGGGCATCGCTCTTCTGGGGCAGCGGTTCTATGAGCGGCAGGGTAATCCGGATGAGGGTGCCGCGGCCATCGCCGCCTGACAGGGCTTCCACGCTGCCGCCGTGCGCGCCGATCATGCCTTGGCTGATGGTCAAGCCAAGCCCGGTGCCATGCCGTCCGCGGTCGCCGCGCTCCACGCTGTAGAACATGTCGAAGATGCGCGCGCGTTCCTCTTCCGGTATGCCCGGCCCGTGATCGCGCACATCGATGCGCAACTTGCCCTCGACCAGGCGCGCATCGACTTCGACAGGCTGGCCGGGCGGAGAAAACTTGGCCGCGTTCTCCAGCACATTGAAGAAAGCCTGCTCCACCAGTGCCGGATGCACCCAGATGGGTTTCATGTCCGGCTCGATGCGTATCTCCAGCTTCACCTGAGGCTGGTAGCGGATCAGCCGGCTGGTCGCCGAACCGATCAGCTCGTCCACGCCGATCCAGTCGCGGTTCAAGGTCAGGCCGGTGTGGCCGAGCCGGGTCATGTCCAGCAGGTTCTGGATGTAGCGGTCCAAACGCTCGCCTTCCAGCTGGATGGTTTCCAGCAGGCTCTTGCGGTCTTCGGCGCTCATCGCCTCGGAGTAGTTGGCCAAGCTGCTGGCCGAACCGATCATCGAGGACAGCGGCGAGCGCAGATCGTGCGATACGGACGACAGCAGCGCCGAACGCAGACGCTCGGTTTCGCCGCTGACGCGCGCGGTTTCCAGGTCGGATACCAACCGCGTGCGTAAGGCGGCCTGGCCGATATCGTCGGCCATGGCTTCGGCCAGGCGGCGTTGTTCGAAAGCAAGGCGCGTGTTGCCCGCATCGAATCGCAGACCCATCGCACCCAGCGTGCCGCGATCATTGCGCAACGGCAGGAACCACCACGATGAACCCGCCAGCGTGTCGGTGTAGCGGCCGGTGGCCTGGCCGTGGCGCTGCGCCCATTCGGCCGCGCCCAGATCGGTGTCGGTAAGTTTGGCGCCTTCGGAAACGGCAACGTCATCGCCGATGCGGACCCAGGCGGGGCTGCCGAAAGCCGCTTGCAAGGCGCTGCGACCGGCCGTGAGAACCTGTCCCAGATCGGCGGCGCTGGCCAGTTGCCGCCCCAGTTCCTGCAAGGCGGTGGCATGCGTGTTGGCCGCCCGCAACGCCACTACCTGCATGCGCAATCGGGAGGCGAGCCGTCCGGCTACCAACGCGGCGACCAGGAACAGGAACACAGTGGTCACACCCTGGCGCGCGCTGATGTGCAACGTGAAACGGGGCTCTATGAAAAAGAAGTTGTAGGCCAGGAAACACAGCCCGGCGGTGGCCACCGCGGCGGTCATGCGCGTGCGCGCAGCGACCAGGACCACGGCGACGATGAAGACCATGGACAGGTCGTCCAGTCCCACCCAGCGTTCGGCCAGCCAGGAAATGGCAACGGCCAATGCAGTGGCGATCAGCACCAGCGCGCTGTCGTAGCGTGTGAGCGAAAGGCGCGAGGCATGCGATTGGCGACGCGAACGCGCGCGCGCTTCGGGTGTGTTGACGATGGTCAGTTCGAAATGCGCGCCACGCTGCAACAGCTGCTGGGTGAGCGTGCGATTGAACATGCGCGCCACGGGACGCTCGCGCGTGCGTCCCAGCACGATGGCCGAAACTCCGCTGCGGCCGGCATGATCCAGCAGCGCATCGGCGATGCTGGCGCCGCGCAGCACTTCGGTCTCGGCGCCGAGTTTGCGCGCCAGGGCGAAGGCCTGGTCGAGTTCCTGCTGGCGCGTTTCTTCGACGACACCGGTCTGCACGGTGACCACAGTCCAGGGCGCATCGCGCCGTTCGGCCAGACGCCGGGCCACGCGCACCAGGTATTCGGACTGGCCCAGGCCGTCGATGGCGACCAGCACGCGGCGGCGCACGTTCATGCCGGAAATGCCGCGCGCAGCCTGGGTTTCGCGTAGATCGCTGTCGACGCGATCGGCGGCGGTCTGCATGGCCAGTTCGCGCAGCGCGATCAGGTTGGAGGGCGAGAAGAAGGTCTGCAGCGCCTGCGCGGCTTGATCGGGCACGTAGACCTTGCCCTGGCGCAGGCGCTCGATCAGTTCGCGTGGCGGCAGATCGACCAGCACGATGTCGCGCAGGCGATCGAAGACGATGTCCGGTACGGTCTCGGTGACGCGAACGCCGGTGATGCGATGGACGACGTCGTTGAGGCTTTCCAGATGCTGGATGTTGATGGTGGTGTAGACATCGATGCCGGCGTCCAGCAGTTCCACCACATCCTGCCAGCGGCGTTCGTGGCGGCTGCCGACGGCGTTGCGGTGCGCAAGTTCGTCGACCAGCACAATGGCCGGTTTGCGCGCGAGGATCGCGTCGAGATCCATTTCCTCGAAGAGGCGGTCGCGGTATTCCAGGCGCGCGCGCGGCATCAGTTCCAGGCCGTCGATGAGCGCGGCGGTTTCGCTGCGGCCGTGGGTTTCGACGATGCCCACCACCACATCGACATCCTGTTTGCACAGTTCGCGCGCGCGCAGCAGCATGGCGTAGGTCTTGCCCACACCCGGGGCCGCGCCCAGGAAGATGGTCAGGCGGCCACTGCCGTCGCGGCGCAATTCGCCGATGAGCGCGTCTGCCTGGTGGGTGCGGGGGTCGGTCATGCGGTCATTGTGCTCCAGGACCCGTCACCTTTGATTCGTCGTCCCCGCGTAGGCGGGGATCCAGTGCCTTTGCTTGTAGAAGCCGGAAGTCGCTGGGTCCCCGCCTACGCGGGGATGACGATTCATTTTTACGCGTAGCTTCATTCCTTAACTCCTTCACTCCTTCGCATCCAGCGCGAGATTGAGTTCCAGCACGTTCACTCGCGACTGGCCAAGCAGCCCGAACTGCGGACCCCGGGTATGCACGGCCACCAACTCCGCGAGCCGCTTCGGATCCATTTTGCGAGCCTTGGCGACGCGCGCAATCTGCACCTGCACGCCAGCCGGGCTGAGGTCGGGATCCAGGCCGCTACCGGACTGGGTGACGAGTTCGCCGGGCACGTCCTGCGCGGCGATGCCCTCGCGCGCGGCCACCGCGGCCGTGGTCTCGGCGATGCGCTTGCGCAGGTCGGGGTTGGTGCGGGCCTGGTTGCTGCCGGTGGCGGACATGGGGTTGTAACCGGCGGCGGAAGGGCGCGGCTGGAAGTAGCGCGCATCGGTGAACGGTTGTGCGATCAGCGATGAACCGACCTGCCTGCCGTCGTGCGTCACTATGCTGCCGGTGGCCTGTTGCGGAAATAGCGCACGGCCGATGGCGGTGCCTGCCAGCGAGTACAGCAGGCCCATGCCCAGGAGGATGACGAAGGCGAAGGCGAGCGGGGCGCGGAAGGTGCCTTGGTCGTGAAGCTTTGTTTGAGTATTCATTCTTGTACTCCTGAGTAGAGGCGAAGTAGCGAGTGCAAGCGATATCTGATCGCAGGCAACCCCTCTCCGACCCTCCCCTGCGCCCCGTAAGGAAGTCCCCTTGGGGGACTGCGCAAAGGAGGGGGCTAGATTCCGATCGTTGCAGACAATGCGAGATCGATAAACTTGATCGCGACGAACGGCAGCAGCACGCCGCCAGCGCCGTAGATGAGCATGTTCCGGCGCAGCAGTGCGGTGGCGCTGGCAGGCTTGAAGCGTACGCCGCGCAGCGCCAACGGGATCAAAGCCGGAATGATCAATGCATTGAAGATCAGCGCCGCCAATACCGCGTTGGCCGGGCTGGACAGATGCATCACGTTCAACGCAGCCATCGAAGGGATCGCGGCGGCGAACAGCGCCGGCAGGATGGCGAAGTATTTGGAGACATCGTTGGCCAGCGAGAACGTGGTCAGCGCGCCGCGGGTGATCAGCTGCTGCTTGCCCACTTCGACCACGGCCAGCAGCTTGGCCGGATCGGAATCCAGATCGACCATGTTGCCGGCTTCCTTGGCCGCCTGGGTGCCCGAGTTCATCGCCAGACCCACGTCGGCCTGCGCCAGCGCCGGCGCGTCGTTGGTGCCGTCGCCGACCATCGCCACCAGACTGCCTTTGGCCTGTTCGCTGCGGATGCGCGCCAGTTTGTCTTCCGGCGTGGCCTCGGCGATGTAGTCGTCCACGCCCGCTTCAGCGGCGATGGCGGCGGCGGTGAGCGGGTTGTCGCCGGTGATCATCACCGTGCGCACGCCCATCGCGCGCAAGCGGGCGAACTTGTCCTTCACCCCATGCTTGACCACGTCGGAGAGCTCGACCACACCGAGCACGTGCTTACCGACGCTGACCACCAGCGGCGTGGCGCCGCCGCGGGCTACTTGCTCGACGCGCGCGGTGAGCTCGTTCGGAACCAGGCTACCCTGCGCTTCCACGTGCCGCTTGATGGCATCGCCAGCGCCTTTCCGGATCGAGCGACCATCCTCCAGGTCCACGCCGGACATGCGCGTCTGCGCAGTGAATTGCAGGTAGTTGGCGCGATCGGGTTCGGGTGTGGCGCAACCCTGTTCGCGCGCAAGCCTGACGATGGACTTGCCTTCGGGCGTGGGGTCGGCGAACGAAGCCAGCATCGCCGCTTCGCGCAGCAGCGAAGCGTCTACGCCGGCCAGCGGATGAAACACCGTCGCTTGTCGGTCACCGTAGGTAATCGTGCCGGTTTTGTCGAGCAGCAATACGTCCACGTCGCCCGCGACTTCGACGGCCTTGCCCGATTTGGCGAGTACGTTGGCCGACAGCGCGCGGTTCATGCCGGCGATGCCGATGGCTGGAAGCAGGCCGCCGATAGTGGTGGGAATCAGGCACACCAGCAGCGCGATCAGCAGCAACGGCGCGACCTGCACACCGACGAAGGCGCCGATGGCCGGCAGCGTGGCGACCACGATCAGGAAAGTCAGCGTCATCGCCGCCAGTAGCATGGTCAGCGCGATTTCGTTGGGCGTCTTCTGGCGATTGGCGCCTTCGACCAGCGCGATCATGCGGTCAAGGAAGCTGTGGCCGGGCTCGGCGGTGATGCGGACGATGATCTCGTCCGACAGCACCTTGGTTCCGCCTATCACGCCGGAGCGGTCGGTGCCGGCTTCGCGCAGCACCGGCGCCGATTCGCCGGTGACCGCCGATTCATTGATGGTGGCCAGGCCGCGGACGATTTCGCCATCGGCCGGAATTTGTTCCCCGGCGCTGACGATGACGTAATCGCCGGGCCGCAGCTCGGCCGCGGGTAGACGCGTCTCGGCGCCGCCCTGATCGGTACCGACCTTTCGCGCCACCAGATCCTTGCGTGCGCGGCGCAGCGAAGCGGCCTGTCCGCGACCGCGCGCTTCGGCGATGGCTTCGGCGAAGTTGCCGAACAGCACGGTGACCAGCAGGATGGCAGTGACCGATCCACCGAAACCCGGAGTGGCCACGCCAGCCAGCGTTATGGCAGCCGACAACAGCGTGCCCAGCATCACGATAGCCATCACGGGACTCTTGACCAGATGGCGTGGCGACAGCTTGAGGAAGGAATCGCGCAGTGCGCTGCGCATTGCCGCAGCATCGATCAAAGGGAGCTTGCGCGGTGAGCCTTGGAAAGTGGTTTCGCTCATTTCATTGCTCTCAGTGCGCTGCCGCGGTCAGCGACAGGTGATCGGCGATCGGGCCCAGCACCAGTGCGGGCATGAACTGCAGCACGGTGATGACCACCACTACCGCGATCAGGGTCAGGGCGAAGGTCGGCGTTTCGATGTGCAGACTGCCCGCGCTTTCCGGCGCCGGGCGCTTGCGCGCCATCAGTGCGGCCACGGCCAGCGGCACGATCAAGGCCGGATAACGCCCCAGCGCCAGCACCAGCGAGCAGCTCAGGTTCCACCAGTACGTGGCGTCGCCCAGACCCTCGAATCCGGAACCGTTGTTGGCGTAGGCGGAGGTGTACTCGTAGAACACCTGGCTGATGCCGTGGAAGCCTGGATTCGAATTGCCGGTGATCGACGGGGTAGCCAAAGTCAGCGCGGTGAATCCCAACACCACCAGCGGCTGCAGCAGGATCAGCAGCGCCAGCAGCTTCACTTCCGGCGCTTCGATCTTGCGGCCGAACAGTTCCGGAGTGCGGCCCGTCATCAGTCCGGCCAGGAACACGCTCAACAGCAGATACACCAGGAACTGCTGCATGCCGCAGCCGATACCGCCCCAGATGGCGTTGACCAGCATGTTGACCAGCGTATCCAGTCCGGTCAGCGGCGCCAGCGAATCGTGCATCGCATTCACCGAACCGTTGGAGGTCTGCGTGGTCACCGACGCCCATAACGCGGAGGCATCGGCGCCGAAGCGCGCTTCCTTGCCTTCCATCAGTGCGGCGTCGGCGGCGGTGGGCGAATACGCTTCGGACCACACTGCGAAACCGGTGGAGGCCGCCGACATCAGCAGCATGCTGCCGAAGATCATCGCGGTGAGTTTCCTGCGGCCGACCAGCGGACCGACCATGAACACCACGGCAAGCGGGATGAGGAGGATGCCGACCGTTTCCAAGAAGTTGGAGAAAGGAGTCGGGTTCTCCAGCGGCACCGCGCTGTTGGGGCCGTACCAGCCGCCGCCATTGGTGCCGAGTTGCTTGACCGCGACCATCGCCGCGACCGGGCCCAGCGGAATCTTCTGCGTCACCGTCTGCGTGCCCGTCATCTGCGCGGTGGCGTCCACCGGCGTTACCGTCGGTCCTGCGGCCAGCGTCGAAGGCACGCCCTGCGAAGTCAGCAGCACCGACCACAGCAAACACAGCGGCAGCATGAAGCGGACCGTGGCACGGGTGACGTCGGCCCAGTAGTTGCCGACATCGGCGTCGCCGGTGTCATGGGCGTTCTTTTCCCTGCCGCCGAACAAAGCGCGCAAAGTCGCCACCACCAGCGCCAGGCCCATCATCGGCGTGACTATCTGCAGACCGACAATGCCGACCATCTGCGACAGATAGGAGAGCTGCGCCTGCCCGGAATAGTGTTGCTGATTGGTGTTGGTGAGGAACGACACCATGGTGTGCAGCGCCAGGTCCCAGCGCATGCTGGGAATGGCGTCGGGATTGAGCGGCAGCCAGGCCTGGGTCATGAACAGCGCCCAGACCAGCACGCCGACCATGAGGTTGCTGAGCAGGAATGCCTTGGCATACCCGCGCCAGCTCATGCCGCGCCCAGAGTCGGTGCCTAGCAACCGGTAGACCGGTTTCTCGAACCAGCCGAACAGGCGGTCGCCCCACATGGGCGCGCCGCGCATCACTTTGGCCAGATAAAGGCCGAGCGGCCAACCCAGGCCTATGGCGAACGCGAAGACGAAGACGAGCAGGATTCCGGTCATGGTCGCAATCCGCTCAGAACTTTTCCGGGCGCAGAATCACCAGCAGCAGATAGGCCGCTGCCACGATCACCACTAGTCCGCACAACAACGACAACCAGGCAGGCATAACGCATTCCTCAGGTATTTCAAGGAGCGCAGTGTCTGCCCGGCACGCGTAAAAGCTCCATTCGAGTAAGGAGCAGCGGCGTAAATTCGGCGTAAATTCGATCCATGTTCGGCGTAAAGTCGGCCCCATGCCCTGTCCGCGTGCATGGCGGGCGACCTGGATCCGGAGTGCTGTGCGCTATGGCCATGAAGAAATCGGCGCCTGCCGCCAATCCCGATGCCTATGTGGCGGGCCTGCACGGTTGGCAGCGCGAATGCGTCGAGGGCTTGCGCACGGCGGTGCATTCGGCGGCGGCGCTGGAGGAAGCCGTGAAGTGGGGCCACCTGGTCTATCTTTCGAGCGGACCGGTGCTGCTCATCCGCGCCGAAGAGCAACGGGTGCTGTTCGGGTTCTGGCGGGGACAGCGGCTGCGCGCGATCGAACCCGGCCTCAAGCCCGGCGGGAAATACGAGATGGCCACGCTGGAACTGCGCGAAGGAACGACTATCGGTCCCGCCACCGTGCGCCGCCTGATCAGGGAAGCGGTGACGCTCAACAAGACGCTTGGGGATCCGACGCGCTTGAAGTAGGTCGGGGCTACGCCCCCGACGTGTGTGGTGTTTGGGCGCGCATGCGTCGGGGGCGTAGCCCGACCTACCTGCGGATCTTCTGCGGCGATCCCACATCATCCGTCGCTGTCTCGGCTTCATGGAACACCGGCGCTGCGAAGGGATCCGGCCCCGGCGTACGGCTGAACTTGATCGGCCGGGTCACGCCACGGTAGCGGCCGATGACGGGGTGTTCGATGTCGCCCACTATGTCTTCGGCCAGCACCTGCGGATGGTCGAACATGTCCTCGACGCGGCGTGCCGCTGCACACGGCACTTCATCGCCGAAGATTTCTTCCCATTCCAGCGCGCTGTGCCGGGTCAGGGCGGCGTGCAGGTGCGGAACGATCTCGTTGGCGTGATCGGCGCGCTTGCGCACGGTGTCGTAGCGTTCGTTCTGCTCCAGTATGTGCAGGCCGGTCTTGTCGCACAGCGCCTTCCAGAAACGCGGCGTGTTGGCCGAGATGTAGATATGGCCTTCGCGCGTGGGGTGGATGCCGGTAACGCCGCCGGAGCGCATGTCGCGGCCGATATCCAGCGATTCGCCCTCGGCCCAGATCATGCGCGCCGACTGCATGGTCAACGCGCTGCGCAACAGCGATATGCCGACGAACTGGCCCAGCCCGCTGCGCTCGCGTTCGTACAGCGCGGAGGACACGCCCGCAGCGAGCAGTGCTGCCGCGTAGTAGTCGACGACCGAACCATAGATGATTTCCGGCGCGCCACCGCGCTTGCCTTGCAGCGCGCACATGCCGGTCATGGTCTGCAGCACCTGGTCGTAGCCGGCTTTGTCCTTCATGGGGCCGGTTTCGCCGTAGCCGGTGACTGCGCAATAGATCAGGCGCGGATTGATGAAGCTGAGTTGATCATGGCTGATGCCCAGGCGCTTGGGCACGCTGGGGCGGAAGTTGTGCACCAGCACGTCCGCTTCGCGCACCAGTTTCAGCAGCGTCGAGAAACCATGAGGTTTCTTCAGATCCAGAGTGATGCCCCGCTTGCTGCGGTTGACGCCCAGGAAGGCGCGGCTCTCTGCCTGCAGCGTGGACGGATACTTGCGCAGGTTGTCGCCATCGGGCGGCTCGATCTTGAGCACGTCGGCGCCCTGGTCGGCCAGCAGCGTGCAGCCGTAGGGCCCTGCGATGTAGGCACTGAGATCGAGCACGCGCACGCCACTCAACGGACCGGCTGCGCCGGTACGGCCTGCGAACGCGAACGGGGAATCAGTCGCCATACGGTCCTTTCCCTCTACTTCATCCAATAACGCTGGCGAAAAGTCTGCTTCATGATCGTCCGCTTTAACAGGTTGGCTTGCTAGCTTCTGACGGCACAATTTCTTGCTTGAGGCGTCGGCTTACTCTGGCGGAGGCGGCGCGGGCCCAGGCGCCAGCGAAAACCAGGTCAGCCGCCATGCCCCGTGATTGCGGCCGCCGGCCCTGTAATAAGGCACCAGCGTCAGCGGCGATCGGCCCAGGCTGTGCAGATGCAGGGCGCCGCCCTGGTCGCTTTCGCCCGGCGCCGGATGCAGCCAGTCGTCGATCGGGGCATCGGCAAGACGCAGTGTTTCTTCTGTCTTGAAGCCGTCGATCAGGTCGCTGGCGTAAACCAGCGGCCCGCGGGTCACCGCCAGATAGTCGTAACGCATCACCTGCTGGCGCACCGGCGAGCCGTCGGGCGCAAGCGATTCCTGCGTGTTCTGCTGCACGCGGCGATGCGCGACCGGCGGCATCGGTAAATCCAGGCTCACCACGTCGCCGGATCGCCATTCGCGTTCGATGACGGCATAGGCTCCGGGATCGGCTTGCATGGGTTCGTCGGCGACGGTGATGGTCGCACCTTCGGCCCATTGCGGGATGCGTAGGGAAATGGCGAAGCGCGCGGGACGCTCGCAGGACACTTGCAGCTCGATGCCACCGTCGAACGGATAAGCGGTGGCTTGCTTCAACGCGATCTTGCCGGCCTGCGGATGGTCGAAGGCCGCTTCGCCGGGACCCAACAGGTTGACCATGAGGTCGCCGGTCTGCGATTGCGTGTAAGCCAGTGCGGGTAGCTCTTCGATCGCCATCGCTCCGCTGGACTTGCAGCAGCGCCAGTAGGTCGTATGCACGCGGCGGCCATTGGGAAAGGAGTAATAGCACCAGTCCTGGCCATCGGGCGCCATTGCGCCGAGCAGGTCGTTGTAAGCGGTGCGTTCGATCTCCTCGGCGTATTTGGCTTCGCCGGTGAGCGTCGACAACTCGCGGTTGAGCTGCAGCCAGGCCAGGATGGAACAGGTTTCCACATACCCCAGCGGGCTGAACACGCCCGCCGGATTGAACACCTCGCGCGAGCGGTGCGCAACGCCGCCCCAGGGACCGCCACCAAGGGTGAGATGCTGGCTGCGGATGCTTTCCCACACATGATCGACCGCTTCGCGATACGCATCGATGCCGGTGGCCTTGTGCAACTTCGCCAATCCCACCAGGTTCCAGGCCAACTGGTAGGCCTTGCCGGTGGCGATCTCCGACGCATCGGCGCCAGCGAGCGCACGCTTCAGCAGGGCCAGATCCGGATTGTCGTCGGCTTGCCGCAGCACCAGCTGCGCCAGCTCGAGATAACGTGCTTCTCCGGTGGAGAAATACAGTTCCGTCGCCGGGTCCATCAGCACGGTCGCCGACATGCCGTGATGATTGCCCAATTCGGTGATGTCGATGCCGCCTTCGGTAAGCGTGCGCCAGCACAGGTCGCCGATCTTGCACGCGGCCTGCAGGTATTCCGGCTTCGGAAAATGCCTGTGCGTCTCCAGCAGGCCCAGGATCAGATAACTGTGCGTCCAGATGTCCCAGGTGCGTACGCTGGGTGCGCCGTCCCAGGTGCCCGGCTTGGGCGGCTGCTTGCGCATGAAGCGACGGTCCGGTGCATACGTACCCAGGTAGCCATCGGCTTCCTGCACGCCGACCAGATAGTCGGCCACGCGTTGCAAGTTCGCGATCAATGCCGGGTCCTGGCTGCGTGCAGCGGCTTTGGCGGCGGCGTACAACCATTTTCCGGCATGTTCGCCGTACCAGTCGCCTTCCTGGTTCTTCGCAGCGAGCGCCGGATCGAAAATCGCGATGGCCGGACTGGTTTCATCGATTATGAAATGCGACAGGCGGCCCGAGCGGTTCGCCGCGAGCGCCTCGCCCAGCAAGCCGTCGAGCCGCACTTCCACTGGGGACGAGGTCGCCATCGCCTGGTTCGTGCCCAGCTTCATTCCGCATCCACGACGCAGCGGAAACCGACGCTGCCCGAGCGATCCTTGCATGGCGCCATCAGCAGATACTTGCCGTGCTGATCCAGTCGGTACGCCTGCGGAAAATACCAGTGCGAGGTCTGCGGACGATAAGCGCTGCCGCCGCGCAGCACCGCGGCGCGGGTATGGCTATCGAAGTATTCGTCGGTCCACTGCCAGACATTGCCGACCAGATCCAGGACTCCGAACGGGCTGGCGCCTTCGGGATGCGCATCTACATCGGCCGACGGCAGCAACCTGCGTCCGCGATTCGGCGCCGGCACCGCCGCGGCATTCCAGGCACCGCCCCACGGATAGGCGCGCCCGTCATTGCCTTGCGCGGCGTACTGCCATTCCCATTCGTGCGGCAGGCGCTTGCCCGCCCAGCGCGCGTAGGCGCGCGCGTCCTCGATCGACACCCAGGTCACCGGCTTATTCTCCCAGCCTGCCACGGGCGCACTTTCCACCCAGTGGCGCAGGAAGTTGTGATTATCGCGCGGCCGGTAATTGCTTTGATCGATAAAGCGCTTGAACTGCGCGTTGGTGACCGGAGTGCGGTCCATATGGAAGGCGCGCATCTGCATGCGCCTGCGATGTCCGCGGCGCGCACTGCTTTCCCAGGGGTACTGGAAGTCGACGCCGTCCCAGGTCTGGCCTTCGACCTCGATGCCGCCGACCACGAAGTCGAATTCGCCGGCAGGAATGGCGACCATATCTTCTGCAGGCTCGGCCACCGGCGCCGTGCGGGCGATCTCGACCAGGGTCTGCGGAATCGACTTCCACTGGTTCGACAGAGACTGCAACGGCGTCTTGGCGAAGCCCTTCATCAATTCGAGGAAGGCTTCCAGATCCGGATCTGGCGTGTCTGGCGCCAGCGCCAGCACGGCGCCGTAGCCCTTCCCTTCCAGGCTCATGGACAACGTCGCCTTGCCATCGGCCAGGCGCGGCTGCAAAGCGACGCCGTTCCAGGCATCGAAATAGCGTGTGCCCTCGCTATGATCCACGGCGATCTGCTCGCCGCCCACTTCGTATTCGTTGCGGTTGACGAGGTTCCACATGGTCATGCCATCGCCGGGGAAACGGCTGGCGAACACGCCGGCCTGCAGAGTGGCGGCATACGGCTGCCAATCCATGCTGACCATCAACGGCGCGAACTTTCGCTCGACCGCGGCGATGCGGCGCAGCGTCGCCGCATCACGCGCAGTGAACTGGTTCCAGATGCCCCAGATATTCTCCCAGGCGTTGTAGCCCACGCCATTGAAGAAGATGTACTGCAGATCGTTGCTGCGGTCGCGGCCCCAGCGATTCTCATAATTGATCATGTGGCGCGGTTCCAGCCACTTGAACTTGGCCACCGAGGGAATCACGTCCGCCGGCACTTTCTTGCCCCAGCTCTGCACATTCCAGATCAGATGCTCTTCGGCGCTGATCGTGGATTCGGGCTGCACCACCACCGGGCGGCCCAGCGCGTCGCAAGCGTCGAAGAAGGCGCGCGGCACGCCGTTGTAGGTATCGCCGTTGATGCCGTCGGCGCCGGTTTCCTTGACCAGCCGCGCGATCGCCTGCCAGTCCGGTTCGCCTTGCTCGCGGGTACCGTTGTCCCAGGGCATGGTCGGCAGGAACACCTTCACTCCGCGCCGGTGGAAATCGGCGACCACGCCGCGGATGCCTTCCACGCCGCCCGGCAGGTCGTGGATGAGATCGAACTGGTTGCGGTCGTCGATGCCGATGTTGGGATAGATGTACCAGAGCAGCACGCTGTCCAGTCCGCCGAAGCGTTCCTCCAGGTCGTCCAGATAACGGTCGACGGTGTACTTTCCCATCGCCGCATCATAGAAATAGCGGTCCTCGATCATCATCTGCGCATGCACGAAGTTGCGCTGCGCCCATTGCAGTTCCGGACGCCGGTAGTTGGCGTCGTCGTAACCGATGCGGGTCAGATGCTCGCGGCGCCAGTCGCGCAGTTCGCGCAGCCAGTCGCCGGCGGTGCCGTTGACATCCATCTTCCAGTGACCGATCTCCGCGAACGGCCAGCCCGGCGCCTTGCCCGGCGTGGGCAGGTAGCGCTGTGTGGTGACGTGGGAGAACTTGTATTCGGTTTTGATCTCGGGCGGCTCGTCGTCGCGAGAGTCGGTCGGAGGGGCTGTGTTTTCCGGGCTTGCGGTCATGGTCTGGGGGTTTCGGAATCGATTGGAAGCGAGTGTCACACAAGGCCGCAATAAGCGGCGAGGGCGCGGTTGGCGGTTGGCGCGTGGCGGTCGTGCGAGCGCAGCATGGCTTCCACTTCTATCCGTTGCGGAATGCTGGATTGTGCGCCCAATCGCGTGCAGGCCAAGGCCGACGCCGCGCATGCGTAGCGCAGGGCCGCGGGAAGCGGGTCGCCCAGGTTGAGCGCAGCGACCAGAGCGCCGCAGAAAGTGTCCCCGGCAGCAGTGGTATCGACCGCCTGGACCTTGAAGCCGGATTGCAGAAAGAACTCCGCACCCTGCCGCGCGCAGCAACCGCGCGCGCCCAGGGTCACCACCACGCAGGGCACGTCCAGCAGCGCCAGGCATTCGGCCACGCTGCCGCGATGTCCGGTGACGGTAGCCAGCTCGCCCTCGTTGACGATCAGCACGTCGATCGACCGCAACAGTTCGGTGGGCAATGCCTGCGCTGGCGCGGCGTTCAACACCACCTGCACATCGGCCGTGCGCGCTGCGAACGCGAAAGCGGTCACCGCTTCCATGGGCGTTTCCAGCTGCAACAACAGATGGCTCACCGCCTGCAATGGAGGCAACTCATCGCCGCGCAATGCCGCGTTGGCGCCGGGCGCGACGGTGATCGCATTCTCGGCATCGTCGGACAGGCAGATGAAGGCGGTGCCGGTCGGCTGCCCGCTACGCACCACCCGCACGGCTACGCCCGCATCGGCCAGGGAGTCCTCGATGGTTTTCGCGAATGGATCGTTGCCCAGTGCCAGCAGCATGCTGGTATCGACGCCGCCCGCGCGCGCGCAAGCCACCGCCTGATTGGCGCCTTTGCCGCCGGGGAAGGTCGCGAACTCGCGCCCGAGCACGGTTTCTCCAGGGGCGGGCACGTGCGAGGCGCGCACCACAAAATCCAGATTGGCCGATCCGGCCACCAGCAAGGTGCTGCGCACGCTTGCATTCATGGCGTCAACGCCCGGTAGACCAGATTGTAGAAAGGCGTGCTGATTCGCGGCAGATCGTTGGCCGCGCCGTTGGGCAGATGCTGCAACAGCAGGATCGAGATCATTTTTTCTTTCGGGTCGATGGAGAAATAAGTGGAAGCCGCCCCGGACCAGCCGAACTGCCCGGCCGGACCCAGGCGGCCCTTGCCTGCCGGATCCAGCAGCACTGAGCCGCCCAGCCCGAAGCCTTCCGCGTCGCTGAATTGGGTCACGGGCCGATCCAGGAAAGTCAGTTGGTTGACCGTCATCTGCTCAACGGTCTTGCGGTTGAGGATCGTTACGCCGTCCAGTCTGCCGCCATCGAGCAGCATCCGGCAAAAGCGCATGAAGTCAGGCGCGGTGGAATACAGACCGCCTGCGCCGCTGGGATATGGGTTGAGCATCTGGCCCGGATGCAGCGCGCTTGGGCCTTGGTCCAACCGCAACTTCCCGTCTGCACCCATCGTTGTGATATCCACGATGCGGTCGCGCTTGGCAGTCGCAACGCTGAAGCCAGTGTCGTCCATGCGCAGCGGAGCGAGGATGCGTTGCTGCACGAATGCATCGAAGCGTTGTCCACTCACGACTTCCACAATGCGTGCGGCTACTTCCATCTGGGTGCCGTCATAACGGAAACGCGTGCCCGGCTCGACTGCAAGCGGCACCTTGGAGAGGCGTTCGGAAAATTCTGCCAGGTCCGCCGATCCATGCAGATCTGCACGCTCCAACAGCTTGGTCGCCTCTTCGTTGCCTGCAGTCGCGAAACCGGCGGTGTGGGTCAGCAACTGACGCAGGGTGATCTTGGCGGTCGCCGGACGCAGCTCGGGCTTGTCGGCGCTGCCGCCGATGAAGACCTGCATGGCGGAAAATTCCGGCAGGTGCTTCCCGACCGGATCGTCGAGATTCAGCTTGCCCTCTTCCACCAACATCAATACGGCGACCGTGGCCACCGTCTTGGTCATGGAATAGATGCGGAAAATGGAATCCTTGCGCATGGGCGAGGTGCGGGCCAGGTCGCGATAGCCGTAGGCCTGCGACTGGACTATCGCACCGTCTTTCGAAACCAAGCTGACCGCGCCCAGGTAGCCCTGCGCATCGGTCGCATGCTCAAGAAAGCCATCCAACCGCTGCAGGCGTTCTGCCGAGAGCCGAGGAGAGTCGGCGCCCGCGCCTGCAACGTTGGTTGGCGAAGGAGGCGCGGCGACAGCAGCGACCGAAGCCAGACTGAGTACGATGCCGCACAACAAAGGGAAGAAGCGTGTCAGCACCCGCAACCCCGACGCAGGGGAATCCGCCGACGATGGCGGCCATCCGCCTTCGGGCAAGGCAAGCTTGACCCGATACGCAGGCAGGTGTACGCCATCGACAACTCAGCTATCAAAAAAATTGATCTGGTGCGTGAACGGGGACATTCAGAACGTGTACTCATAGGTCAGCGAGACCATGCGGCCACGGCCGGCGAAGTAGTTCTTGAAGAAGTCCACCTGCGACCAGCTGAGCACGTACTGCTTGTCGGTCAGGTTCTCGATGCCAACGGTGAAGCGTCCGATGTTCTCGACCCGGTAGTTCACGCTCAGGTCGAACAAGGTGTAGCCATCGGTATGTTCTTCGAACTCGAACAGTCGCCCATCAAACGGACGCACCTCTTGAGCCGAGAGATCACGCGACAGCAGCTTGGTTCCGTTCAAGGTGACGTCGCCATTGGGACTGAAGTTCCAGGTAATCCAGGCGCCGATCTTGTCCGGATTGATGTCCGACACGCCCATCGGCTTGTTCAGGCCGCCGGCCGGGTAATCTCCATTCAGCGCTGCGTTCCAGAACGCCGTTTTGCCGCGAATACGCGAATACAACGCACCGGCCTTCCACTGCGGATTGAACCTCCAGTCACCACTCAGCTCCACGCCCTTGATCTGGGTGGGTGCGCGGTTGAGCACGAAATCGTTGGTCGCCGGATCCACCGACAGCGAAGTGCCGAACGGCGAACGGGAGTCGTAATACGAACCGCTGAACGATCCGCGTGCGCCGCGCCAGTTGAAACCATATTCGCGGTTGTCCACCACGATGGCCTGCAGGTCGCTGATACGATCCACCGATTGTCCTGGCACCTGGATGTTGCGCAACGGGATGCCGATATTCGGTAGGCTGAATCCTTCGCCGTAGGAAGCGAACACGGACCATTCGTCGGTGATACGCCAGATGGCGCCGAAGTTGAGCAGGTCCTCGGTATATTCGACGCCGCCGCCTTGCACGAACACGCTATGGCGGAACGGTGTTGTAGTGTAGCTGTCCACATGCAGTTCGCCGTCTTCGCGACGGGCGCCGCCACTCAGGGTCACCGGGCCGATGTCGTAGCTGAGCTGCGCGTAAGGCGCAACGCTGGTGTACTCCATGGGCGGAACCCAAAGGCGATTGGTCAATGCGAGCCGCTGTTGAGCCTCGTCATAGACGTAGTCGACGCCTGCACGCAGCTCCAGCCCGGACACGCCGAACAGATCCGAACGCGTCCACGACGGACGGAAGCCCCACTTCTTGCTGTCGATTTCCGACTGGTCGTAGATGCGTTCGGCGCCGGCCGGCAGCGGCCAGACCAGCTGGCGGTCGTCGCCGTTTTCCGGCAGGTAGCGCATTTGCTGATCGGCCCAATAGCCGTTCAGCACCAGCGTGCCACCGAAGAAGTCGCCGTGCGTGTACAGCAGGTTGAGCTGTTCGAAGTCGTTGAACTCGGCTTTGCTGCCGAAGATGTGCCCACGCTCGGAGGTGTTGGTGACCGGATTGGCGCAGGTGCCGGGGCGGCAGCCTTCGACCTGGATGTAGTCGCCGTTGCCTTCGATCTTGAAGTGGCTGTAGCTGGCCTGCAGGCGCTGCACGCCGTCTTCGCCGAAGTTGATGCCGCCCTTCAGGAACAGGTTGTTGGCCATCGAATCGGATACAGAACCGCTGGTGTTCATGCCCACGCGACGGCCGTCGGCGTCGTAGGAGATGCCGCGATCGATAGCGGACAATCCGACCACGAAGTCATAGTTGTCCTGTTTGTGCAGCCAGTTGGCGCCCACTTTCCAGCCGCTGCTGTCGTTGCCGAACTGGGTGGACCAGCGGGTCAGGATGCGGAATTCGTTGCCTTCTTTCTGCGGCACGCTGGAAATGTAGTTGATGATGCCGCCCGCCGCGCCGATGCCTTCGGAAGCCGACGGACCGTTGATGACCTCAATACGATCGACGATGCCCATGTCGGTGAAGGTGGCGTTGCGGCCACCTTCGCGCAGCGGCGAGCCCTGCGGCACGCCATCGAACAGGCGCAGCGCGATGCGGCCGCGCAGGGTTTCGCCGGTGTTGCTCATGGCCTGCGACGATTCGGCATAGCCGGGCACGGTACGGGCGAGGACCGCCGTCGCATCGTCGGTAACGGCCAGGGTGTGCTTGATCTCTTCCTTCGAAACCAGAGTGACCGCGCCCGGGATCTTGTCGATCGCCTTGGGGCTGCGCGAGCCGGTGACGATCACCGTATCCAGATCGGTTGCATCGGCTTGCTGGCTATCGGCCGTGGGGGCCGGTTCGGCCGCCGCTACGGCCGCCTGTTGCGCATGGACGCTGGCGCTGACGGCAGCCGCCAGCAGGAAAACGCCGAATGTGGCCGGTACGTGCTTCATTGTGTTGGTCTCTAGGTTTTTTGTACTTATCAAGAGACGCGGCGAATGCGCGGCTCCCCCGTTTGCGTATGCGCGTCGGCAGTTCGCGGATGCGATCTGCGTGCCAAGCATCCCCTCCAAGACGCTTACGTACAGCCCCGACAATGGACGGGAGACTAGGCGTTGGCGGAAGGGAATAGAACCGGGGCGAACTATGTTCAGAGTCTAGTTTTTGTTGCTTACCGAATGCGCGGTTCATGACGCATTGCAGCATGAATGTGCCGGCGAATTAAAAGTGCGGGGGCGCCGTCGCGCTCCGTAGAGCCGAGCTTGCTCGGCTGCATTTCGCCGCAAACCAGGCCAAGTACTGACGTCATCCCAGCGAACGCAGGGATCCATTTTGCTCTGGCCCTATGCCGTGATCGGTTGTGCGCGAAAGTCAAAATCAAGATGGATCCCAGCCTTCGCTGGGATGACGTCGAGGGAAATTCCGTGCGCTCAACCGTTGACCGCCTTCATCGCCGCCCTGCTCTCTTCCAGGAACACGGTGACCAACCGGATGCGGATCGTAGAGCGCGACCATACGATGCCGATCTGCCGCGGCACGCTTTCTTCCGGCAACGGCAGGCGCACCAGCTTCAAGCCTTCCGGCCACGGCTTGGCCCAATCCGGCACCAGCGAAACTCCCAGCCCGCGGTCGACCATCACCGCAATCGCGTTGAGCGCATTGAGTTCGAACCGCTCGTGCGGGGTGATGCCCACGCGCTGCAGATATTCCTCGGCCTGCCGTCCGCCCCAGTGGTTGCGGTCGTAGCGGATCAGCGGCTGCGTAGCCAGCAGTTCATGCGGATCGCGGCCGGCCATGCTTTCCGGCGCAAGCACCACCAGCGGTTCTTCACGCAACAACTGCCAATTGCAGGTCTTGGGCAAAGTGTAAGGCGCGTGCAGCACGATCGCCGCATCCAGTTCCCCGCCTTCCACGGCCCGGTAGAGATCGGCCGAATAGCCCGGCTTGATGAATACGTTGATCTCGGGAAACTTCTCCACCATCCGCGCCAGGATGTCGGGCAGCATGCCGGCCAGCGCGGTCGGGCAGGCGCCCAGCCGCAGTTCTCCCGAGATCGCATTGTCGTTGGCCAGGCTGCGCAGGTCGGCCACGTCGCGCAACAGATCGCGGCTGCGTTGCAGGATGCGCGAGCCTTCCTCGGTCACGCTCACCGTGCGCCCCACCCGCGCGATCAGCGGCGCGCCGATTTCGCGTTCCAGCGTGCGGATCTGCTGCGCCACCGCCGCCGGAGTGATGTTGAGCAAACGCGCGGCCGCGGCCATGGAACCGCGATCCACGACCGCCACGAAGGTTTTCAGGAATTGGGTGTCCACGTGGTTTCTCTGGGCGTAAGCGGCAGACGGAGGCAAGGCGGCGAACGCCGACGCGGCGCTGCAGGACAACACCGCAAGCATACTCAAAAGATAGCCGTGCATGCTTGTTGCGAAAGTCATGTGCTTGCAGGATTGCTCGCGCCTTCCGTGCACACATGGGCCCGATCACGCTATGGACTATCCACGCGCCTCCCCGGAACAGATCGATTTCTTCAACGAACACGGCTATCTGGTCGTGGCCGGCGCCGTCCCGCAGACGGATTTGGACACTTTGGAGTCCTATTGCGACCTGCTGTTGCAGGACAAGGAAAAGCTGGCCAACGATTGGGCCTGGGATGCGAACGAGGCTCGCGAGAACCGCAGCTTCCGCATCGTGCAGTCCACCCCGACGCTGGTCTGGCAGGACATCGCCGATCAGCCCTACCGCCGCTGGCTGGCAGCGTTCTCTTCGCAGCTGATGGGAATGCCTTTGGAATTCTGGTACGACCAGTTCCTGGGCAAGCCGCCGGGCAAGAGCGTGCCCACCGAATGGCACCAGGACGAAGGCTACTGGGGCCGCAACCTGGCCGACCGCGGCATCACTGGTTGGATTCCGCTGCAGGATGTCGATGCCGTCAACGGCTGCATGCATTTCATCGATGGCGGCCATCTAGAGGGCGTGCTGGAGCACAAATTGGTGGAAGGCGTGCAAAGCGACCTGCTGGTATGCGAGGTGGATGCGATTCGCACCGTGGTCTGTCCAATGCGCCGCGGCGATGTGGCCTTTCATCACTCGAAGACGCCGCACATGAGCACCGCCAACAATGGCACCGGCTGGCGCAAGGCGGTCACCAACCATCTGCAGGCGGTGGGTGCCGGTGGTGAAGGCGGCCATTATCCGTGGCGGGTCAAGGTCAACCAGAAGACGGGCGCGCGCACGATCCCCGAGAGCCGGCCGATGGACGATGCGGACAAACCGTAATTCGCCGTGACGCGACCCTCTGGATATCAGCGCGGAAAAGTGAAATAGAACCGCTCTCCCGCAAGCGGGAGAGGGTGCCGCAGGCGGGTGAGGGCAGGCGGAGTCGATTGACTTCGGCCTCCAGCATCGTTTCGAACGTCGGTTTCTTGGCCTCTACGCTCGATGCACCAACACAAAGCCAAACATTTTCGGCTCCGTTCCCCCTCATCCGGCCTGCCGGCCACCCCGTATCAAGTACGGGGCAGGCTCTTCTCCCGTTAACGGCGCCTGCAGGGTGTGCAAGGCTGAGAAGGGTTCGATTCCACATGGGATCCGTATGCCTGTTGCGCCCTACTTCGCCGCAGGTACGGGCTTGACGTAGTTGCTGTCCGACTTTACCCAGATGGTCAGGCCATCCAGGTCGCGGGTCGGCGCCGGGAACAGCAGGCTGGCCAGGTAGCCGATCACGATGCACAGCATGATCGAGATGGCCAGGTAGAAGTACGGATGCACCAGATCCATCGACCAGGCGACCAGCGTCAGCCCGATGCTGGAAGCCACGCCGATCGCCACGCCAGCCGAATTGGCGCGGCGCGTGAACATGCCCAGCGTATAGGCGCCGGCGAAACCGCCGCCCAGCAAGCCGGCCAGTTCGATGGAAACGTCGAACAGCGAATGGATATCGAAGCGCGACAGCAATAGGGCCACGCCGATGCCCAGCAGGCCGGTGGCGACCGTGGCGATCTCGGCGAACAGCACGCTCTTCTTCGGCGTGGGGTTCTTGGCGAGCTTCTCGTAGAAATCCACCGAGGCCAGCGTGGCCACGCTGTTCATGATGCTGGAGAGCGTGGCCATGGCCGCGGCGAAGATGCCGGCGATGATCAGCCCGGTCACGCCCATCGGCAGTTCGGCGGCAATGAACAGCGGGAACGTCGCGTCGATCGGCAGCAGCGGGTTCATGCGTTCGGGATTGTTCTTGTAGTAGACGAACAATGCGGTGCCGATGGAATAGAAGATGAAGCCGCCGGGAATCATGATCAGGGCGAACGCCCAGATCGACCGGCCGGCTTCCTTGTCGGACTTGGTCGACAGCGTGCGCTGCATCAGCACCTGGTCCTTGGGAAAGGTCAGCACCACGTCGAACAGCACCAGGAAAATGAAGCCCCACACCGTGGCCTTGGTCAGATCGAAGCTGAAGTCCAGCAGCTTGGTCTTGTTGGCGGCCTGCGCGATGTCTTGGAATTCGCCGAATCCGCCCTTCAAAGTCCAGATGATGAAAAGGATGGCGAAGATGGCGCCGCCCATCTTGACGATGACCTGCACGAAGTCGGTCCAGATCACCGCCTTCATGCCGCCCATGGCGGTGTAGATGATGGTGAAGCCGCCCATCATCAGGATGCTCCACTCCACCCGGATGCCGGTAATCGTGGCGATAGCCAGCGCCGGCAGGAACAACACTACGCTCATGCGGCTGCCGATCTGCATGATGATGCACAGCGCGCTGGCCAGCATGCGGATGGTGGGGTGGAAGCGGGTTTCCAGGTACGAGAACACCGACATCAGGTTGAGCCGGCGCAACAAAGGCACGATCCACACCGCCACGAACATCAGGCCCAGCACCGCCACCAGATTATTGGTCAGGTACTGCCAGTTGGTTTCGAAGGCCTTGGCCGGGATGGCGATGAAACTGATCGAACTGGTGTTGGCCGCGTATAGGCTCACGCCCGCCGCCCAGAACGGAATGGTGCGGCCGCCGACGAAGAAATCCGAGGTCGAGTTGCGCTTCTCGCGGATGTAGAAATAGAAACCCATGCCGAGCATCGCGCCCAGGTAGACCACGATCACTATCCAGTCCAACCAGCGCAGCAGCAGCTTGCCGGACTGGATTTGCGTGGACTCGAAAGCGATGCCCTTGCCGTCCGCAGCAGGCCGCGCCCACAGCAGGCCGTTGTCCAATGCTGCGGTGGTGAAGACGCCTACCGCGTTGGAATCGGGCAGCGTCGCCCACGATCCGGTGATGGTCTGGAAGGTCCGCATCTGCGGCGTACCGCTGCCATCGGCGACCAGGTAGATCACATGCGCCTGCCCGATGGCCCGCGCCGAGCCGGGCACGATTCTGCCCGGAACCGGGCCTTTGTCCTGCCAGCCGCTGTCCGCACTCCAGCGCAGAATGCGCTCGCCGCCGGTCGCGGGCACAGTGACGAACACCGCCGAGGTCTGCGCCACCAGCGAGGTCGGCAGCGCATCGCCGGGCCAACCGGCGGATTGTTTCCATTCCGGTTTCGCTGCGGCCGACACCAGCGACAGCAATACCGCCTGCCCGTTCGGGCCGATGCCGGCGACGTATACGTTGTCGGCGTTGACCGCCGCGCGCGCGCCTTCGACGGCGATGGGAAGCGGCGGCAGCGGTGTGGAGGTCGGGTGTCCGTTGACCAGGCTGAGGCGTTCGACGGAATCCACCGCCACGGATTGCGCCGGCCCACGCAACAGGAAAGCGAGCTGACCGTTGCCGATCACGCTCTTCAATTCACCGCTCGCTGCCGCAGGCTTCCAGCTCAAAGCCACCCAGCTTCCACCGTCGCTATCCAGCATCCAGGCCTGCTCTGCGCCGATCGCCAGCGGCCTGCCGTCCACCGCCGCCAGACCAATCAGAGGCTGGTCGGTTGCCAATGAGGGCAGCGCCGTGGTCTTTACCTTGGACAGGCTTTCCGCGCGTGCCGGCATCGATGATGCGGACGCCAGCAACAGCAACAGTGCCAGCAAGGCGCGCACCGGCGACGGGGAATGGCTCATCAAGACGTGCTCGTGTCGGCATCGGCCGAAGCCAGGATCGCTTCGGCCCGCTTAAGGAAGGGAAGATCGACCATGCGGCCATCGACGAGGAATGCGCCACGCCCTGCCGCACCAGCTTCGCGCGCAGCCGCGACGATGCGACGCGCCGCTGCGATTTCTTCGGCATCGGGTTGGAACGCTTCGTTGGCCAGCGTTACCTGGCGGGGGTGGATGCAGCTCTTGCCCACATAACCCAGGCGACGTGCCATGCCGGCCTCGGCGCGGAAACCATCGGCATCCTCGATGTCGGCGAAGGCCGCGTCCCAGGCGAATACGTTCGCTTCGGCCGCCGCCATGCGCATCGCATACAGCGTGGCGTGGACATTTTCCGGATCGCGGCGATCGATGCCGGAAGGCTGGAACAGGTCGGCCAGACCCAGCTGCAATCCGGCCACGCGCGGATGGGCGCACGCGATTTCGGCGGCCAGACGCAGGCCGCGCGGGGTTTCGATATTGGCCAGCAGGCCGATGGGTCGGGTGACTCCGTTGGCGGCTTCGGCCTTCTCCAACAACGCGACCGCGGCCAGCACCTCTTGCGCCGACTCGACCTTGGGCAGATTGAGCAGGTCCACACCCGCGCGCGCGACCGCAGCCAGATCGGCCGCCAGGTGCGGCGTGTCCAGTGCGTTGACCCGCACCACGACGATCTTGGCCGTCGCCAGTAGCGGGGCCGACTGTACGAAACCGGAGACCGATTCGCGGGCTTCGCCCTTGCGTGCTTCGGGTACCGAGTCCTCCAGGTCGAAGCTCAACGCATCGGCATCGCCCGCCAGCGCCTTGGCGAACAACTCCGGACGCACCCCGGGGACGAACAGCTTGCTACGCATCGACCATGCTCTTCATGGCGCGCAGTGTGCGGGAAACGGAAGCAAAGAAAAGTCTTCGGCGGCATATTCAGAAGAAACATTTCATTGCGGTAGCGAGATGAGAGACCACCTGGCCTTTGGCTCTGACTTTTGGCTCTGGCCTTTGATTCTGGCTTCATATCCCGTGAGAAGCGGAAAATGGGATGGGTAAACCCCGCAGGGGCGGCGCACAGGGATGTGCGCCGTTTCCGGAGGCGCAGGATGCGCCTTACGGAAATTCCCGGCCCATTTGCGAACCCAGCGGCTTTATCGCTGGGCGCGCCGTAGGGCGGCTTTCTTTTGGTTACTTTTCTTTGCCGTTCAAAGAAAAGTGACTCGCGCAAAGCGCGAAACGCTCTTGCTTCGAAGCAAAACCAGAGCAAGATCAAGATGGATCCCAGCTTTCGCTGGGATGACGACAGAGGAGGTTCGCTTTCTGCGGCGGCGAAGCCTCGTGCTCCTCAACGCCTCACGTCGAAGCCACTCTCTTCCAACAACGCATTGATTGCCTCGACACCGAAGAGGTTGAAATCGCCCGGCAGCGAATGCTTCAAGCACGCCGCCGCCAGGCCGAAATGCAGCCCTTGCGCATCGTCCATGCCGGTGATCGCACCATGCAGCACGCCAGCTGCGAATGCGTCGCCGGTGCCGATGCGGTCGACGATGGACGCCACTTCGTAAACAGGGGTGATCTGGCTGCTGCCATCGCGCCGTGCGTCGATGGCCGACAGCGAATGGTGGTCGACGCTGTGCTGCACCCGCTGGGTCGCGGCCATACGCTGCAGTCGGGGAAATGCGGAGAACGCGGCCTCCGCCCCGGCCAGGAACCTGGCAGCGGAAGTCTCCTGCGGAAACGACTGCCCCAGCACCACCTGGATATCGCGATGGCTGGCGAACAGCAGATCGGCCTCGGCCATGATCGAGCGCAGGATGCCGGGCGCATCGCCTTGCCATGCTTCCCACAACTTGGGACGGAAGTTGCCGTCGAAAGACACCTTGACCCCGGCCGCGCGTGCGGCCCGTACCGCCTGCAAAGTGCGGTCGGCGGCCAGTTGTCCCAATGCCGGACTGACGCCCGACACATGCAGCCAGTCGGCGCCCTGCAGCAGGACCTGCCAGTCGTGGTCCCCGCCGCCCGCGCGCGCGAAGGCCGAGTCGGCGCGGTCGTAGAGCACCTCGCTGGGACGTTGAATGGCTCCCGGTGTCAAAAAGTACAGCCCCATCCGGCCAGGAGCCCGCTGGACACCGCTCGTGTCCACGCCGTGGCGGCGCAATTCCCCGGTCGCCGCTTCGCCCAGCGAATTGTCGGCGGCCACGCCGACCATGTCCGCACGATGGCCAAATTTGGCCAGGGAAACGGCCACATTGGCCTCCGCACCACCTGTATGGACCTGCAGACAAGGCGACTGCAGCAAGAGCTGCCGGCTCGGCGCGCCCAGGCGCAGCAACAGTTCCCCGAAACAGACCACGTGTCCCCGCATCCCGCCACTCCCTTATCGTCTGTCCGCCTTCCTGATTGGACTGCGGCAATGATTGTCCCGGGACACACCATAGCGCCCCGGAAAGAATAGTTGTTGTTGCACCGCACACTCTGTTACGGTTTTTTTGACCAGCGGTGTCATTTTACTTCTGGAAAGCATCTCGAGGTGACAAAACCCGATTCGTTTCATCGCTAAAAGCCGCCATAGAGCGATACATGTGCCCTTGAGGAGGGGAACCCATGCAAACTCGTAACAACCGCCGGAAGACACCGGTTACCGTGCTCGCATTGTCGATCGCATTCGCGCTGCAGGTGAATGCCATGTCAGCAATCGCGCAGGAAGCCAGCCCGACCGATACCACCGCCGCGCCCGCCACGCCCGCCACGCCCGAAGACGTGGACACGCTGAGCACCATTACCGTCACAGGTTACAGGGCCAGCCTTGAAAAGGCGCTGGACATCAAGCGCGGCGAAGCGGGCGTGGTCGATGCGATCGTGGCCGAAGACATCGGCAAGTTTCCGGATCTCAATCTGGCCGAATCGTTGCAGCGCATTCCGGGTGTAGTCATTACCCGCGACGCCGGTGAGGGCCGCAATATCTCGGTGCGCGGCCTGGATTCGAACTTCACCCGCGTGCGCGTCAACGGCATGGAGGCGCTGACCACCGTCGGTTCCACCGACCAGAACGGTGGCACGAACCGCGGTCGCGGTTTCGACTTCAACGTGTTCGCATCCGACCTGTTTTCGCAGTTGATCGTGCGCAAGACCGCACAGGCCGATGTAGAGGAAGGCTCGCTGGGCGCGACCGTCGACCTGCGCACGGCGCGTCCGTTCGACTACGACGGCTTCACCTTCGCTGCCAACACGCAGCTCACTTATGGCGACATGGCGGACAAGACCGATCCCCGCATCGCCGCGTTGGTGTCCAACACCTGGGCAGACGGCAAGTTCGGCGCCTTGATGTCGTTCGCCGTATCCGAGCGCCGCACTCTCGAAGAAGGCAGTGGCAGCGGCCGTTGGGCCGGTGGCACCAGCAACGGCAGATTCAACGGCTGTCCCGCCAACCCTGCCACCACCCCTACCACCTCGCCGTTTCCCGCAGCATGCGCCGCCGACGTATATCACCCGCGTTTCCCGCGCTACACGCTGATGGAACACGACCAGAAGCGCATGGGCGTGACCGCATCGCTGCAGTTCAAGCCGACCGATCGCACCCAGTTCTCGCTGGATGCGCTCTATTCAAAGATCGATGCCTCGCGCGACGAAAAATACATTGAAGCGATTTCCTTCAGCCGCGGTGCTTGCGCCGCCGGTGCCCCCGGCGCCGCCTGCCGCGCTGCCGGCGCCGGCGGCAAACCGGAAACGATCGTCCGCGACGGCGTTATCGAGAACGGCGCGCTGGTCTATGGCCTGTTCGACAACGTCGATATCCGCTCGGAAAGCCGCCATGACGAGTGGAACACCGTCTTTACGCAGATCGGCCTGGAAGGCGAGCACGAGTTCTCCGACAACTTCAAGCTATCCGGCAAGATCGGCACCTCCAGCTCCAAGCATGAGAATCCGATCCAGACCACGATCATCATGGACAAGTACAACGTCGATAATTACAGCTACGACTACCGCGGCGATCCGTACAAGCCGGTACTCGATTACGGCATCGACCCGACCAGTGGCACGGGCTGGACGCTGGCCGAGATCCGTCTGCGTCCACAATACGTACAGAACGACTTCGACATCGGACAGCTGGATTTCAACTGGAACATCAGCCCCAACTTCCGGCTGAAGGGTGGCGTGCAGGCCAAGGACTACTCGTTCTCAACCCGCGAGTTGCGCCGCGCTTCGGAGGTATCCGTGCCGGCCTTCAGCGGTGGCGGCTTCATCATTCCCTCCGACCTGACCACGCTCGCCGGCCTGAGCAGCGTCAACGGATCGCCAGGCACTTGGGTGATCCCGGATTACCAAGCGTTCGCCAACCTGCTGGACATCTACAGCAATAGCGGGACCTTCGCTCTGGCAGAGCGTGCGGTGAACACGCGCAGCGTCGACGAAGAAGATCGCGGCGTCTACCTGCAAGGCGATTTTTCGATGGATCTCGGCTCCATTCCCGTATCCGGCAACTTCGGCGTGCGCTATGTGCGCACCAGGCAATCGTCCACAGGCATAGCCACCGCCAGTGGTATTCCAGTGACCTCGACTGTGTCCCGCGAATACAGCGATACCCTGCCTTCGATCAACCTGGTGGCAGAAGTCAGGCCGGACCTGCTGATCCGATTGGGCGCAGCCAAGGTCATGACCCGCCCCGGCCTGGGCAGTTTGACGCCGGGCGTCACCGTCAGCGTAGCCGGTGGTGCGCGCACGGTCAGCGGTGGCAATCCGGCCTTGGATCCGACCCGTGCGAAGACGGTCGACCTGGGCGTAGAGTGGTATTTCAACGAAGGTGCGATGCTTGGCCTGGGCCTGTTCTACAAAGACATCGAAAGCTTTATCCAGACCACGCGCTTTGTGCAGGTATATTCGGCTAGTGGCTTGCCCGCCAGCCTGCTGGAAGGCACCGGTGCCAGCGTGAGCGATGACTTCACCTTCACCGCACCGCTGAACACCCCGGGCGGCGAATTGACCGGGCTTGAAGCCAACTACATCCAGCCCTTCACCTTCCTGCCCGGCAAGTGGTCCAACCTGGGCGTGCAGTTGAATTACACCTATGTCGATTCGCAGATCCAGTACGTGACCTCCACGGGTGCGAATTCTTTCAAGGACGATCTGACCGGCCTGTCGAAGCACTCCTGGAACGCCACTGTATTCTATGAAGGCAAGCGGTTCTCTGGCCGTGTCTCGGCTACCAACCGCGACGACTATCTGTTGCAGGTGCCGGGCACCGAAGCCGGTTTCGACACGCACGGCCAGACCGGCACCACCACCGTCGATGCATCGGTGCGCTGGAAGATCGACGACCAGTGGGAGTTGAGCCTGGAAGGCATCAACCTGACCGACGAAGTCCAGGAATCGTGGGTATCCAACTCCGCTGGCGTGCTGCCGCTGGACTACAGCGAAACCGGCCGCCAGTACCTGCTGGGCCTGCGCTACAAGTTCTGAGCATTTCGTAATGCCTGCGAGACCGGTCCGCAACAGTCCTTTGCTGTTGCGGACCGGAACCGGACACGATCCCGCACGCGGTTTCCCGCACCAGCAATTCCGTCGACGCGGGCCCGCGTGCGATTTTTCTTCCGCCGCCCTCACCACGTTTCCAGGCATCACCCGGTATCCGTCGTTCTTCCACGTGGTTTTTCCGGAGACTCCCGATGAGAAACGCAACCACTATCCTGCTTGCCGGTGCACTGCTGTGCGCGTTGGCCAGTGCCGCCCAAGCGGCCGACCTCGGCCGCCAGGTACTGCCTGCCGGCGATGGCTGGGCCTCTCTGCCTTCCGCAACGCTGCCCAATGGAACTACCGGCGGTTCCGCCGCCGCACCCGCGCGCGTGCACCGTGTGCACAACCGCAACGAACTGGTCGCCGCATTGGCCTTCCCCGATGCCACGCCGAAGATCATCGAGATCGAAGGCATCGTCGATGCCAACGTCGACATCGACAACCAGCCGCTGAGCTGCGCCGACTACCAGCGCAACGACCCGCAGACCGGCACTCCGTACTCGCTGGAAGCCTTTCTGCAGGAATACGATCCCGCCACCTGGGGCCGTGTGAATCCCAGTGGTCCGCTGGAACGCGCCCGCACGGCTTCGGCAGCGGCGCAGCAATCGCGGGTGCGCATCCGCATTCCCGCCAATACCACGATCGTCGGCGTGGGCCGCCACGCACGCGTGCTTGGTGCCTGGTTCGACTTGCGTCCCAGTAGTACCAGCGGCAACACGCCGATGAACGTGATCATCCGCAATCTGGCGTTCGAGGACACCTACGACTGCTTCCCGCAATGGGCCCCGAACGACGGCAGCACCGGTAACTGGAACTCACTGTACGACGTCATTTCGGTGCGCAATGCCACCCATGTCTGGATAGACCACAATAGCTTCGGCGACATCGCCACCGCCAACGAAACGCTGCCTGTCCATTTCGGACGTCTGTATGAAGTGCACGACGGCCTGTTGGACGTGACCAACGAATCGGACCTGGTCACCATTTCCTGGAACCGCTTCAGCAATCACGACAAAACCATGTTGGTCGGTTCGTCGGACAGCGCCATAGCGGACCGCGGCAAACTCCGTCTCACCCTGCACCACAATCTCTTCGAGGACCTCGGCCAGCGTGTGCCGCGGGTGCGCTATGGCCAAGTGCATTTGTACAGCAATCATTACAAGCTGAGCGGCGAAGGCGCGGGGCACTACGGCTACAGCTGGGGCGTTGGCGTCGAGTCCCGGATCTATGCCGAACAGAACCATTTCCGCGTTGGCGATGCGGTGACGCCCGACCTGTTCATCGAGAGACTCAACGGTACCCGCATCTTCGCCACCGGCACTCTGCTCAACGGAGTTTCGCCGAACAGCGCGATCGATGTGGTCGCATCCTACAACGCAGTCAACGACAACAGCCTGATCGGAAATGTGGATTGGGCGCCGAGTTTGCATGGCCCCATCACTCCAGCGTCAAAAGTACCCACCTTGGTGATTCAGGGCGCCGGACCATTCAAGTAGCGCGCTGCCTGGCCGTCGTACACAAGCATGGCGGCGGCACGCAATCCGTTCTGACCGAAGCGGTGCAGGTCTCTCCATCCGCACCGCCACTTCGGAAACTTTGGAGCCCGGTCTCCGGGCTCTTCTACAGGGTTCCGCGTTGGATGAAAGGTGCGCGCTGGTAGAGCATGCGCTCGCCACCGCGTGGATCGTTCTCCATGTGCGGCGCGTCGGCAAAGACCATCGTCTCGCGATTGGTGAGCGAATAGGGTCGCCAGTGTTTCGTCGCGCGGGTGCACGGGTCGCCCGTGCGCGCGAAGGCCAACAGCGCCTGGCTCATCGCCTCGGCCACATGCTGCGCTTGTTCGCTGTCGCCGGTACGCGAACCGGACTGGCGGATGTTGTCGAATACCAGCGGAATGTCCAGTGTGTGGAAGGCGCGCAGACGTTCGCCCTCTTCGCTGTCCGGGTGCCAATCGAGCTGGTAGGCCCAGGTGTTGGCGCCTTGGCGTGCGCGCGCCTCCAGCTCCTCCACGGCGCCGCGCCAGGAACGACCGGCGGTGGTGGCGGCGAAGAACACTTCGGACGGCGTGTAGTCGGGATACAGCCGGCGGTATTCGGCGATCACCACCTCCGGTGCGATGTCCACGAACTGCTGCGCCGCCAGCTTTTCGGGCAGTCCGTCCCAGCGCAGCGCGAAATTGGCGGGGTCGTTGCCGAGAAAGGCGCGGGTCTCATCGCGGGTGTTGCCGATCATCATCGGGATTTGCGCCGACTGCGCCGGCGCATCCGGCCAGAACGGATGCCGCGGCAGATGCTGTCCGTCCATCACCGGACCGAAGTACAGCCCGCTGTCTTCGACCCGCGAGGGATCGCGTACCGACAGCGCCTGCAACAGCGTTTCCACCGGCAGGGTGCGCAGGCGCCCGATGTCTCGTTCGCCCAGACCCAGCGCCTGCAGGTAGATGCGCGCACGCTGGTCGGCGGCGCGCGGTCCGGCCGCAGTGACCTGCTGGCCGCTCATCGTCCAGGCGCGGTGGAACAGGCCGCGCGCCGCCGGCATCGCCATCAGCGTGGCGATCTTGGCTCCGCCGCCGGACTGGCCGAATACGGTGACGTTGCCGGCGTCGCCACCGAATTCGGATGCGTGCTGTTGCACCCATTGCAACGCCTGCACCAGATCCAATTGGCCGACATTGCCGGAGTGCGCGTACTCCGGCCCTGCCAGTTCGGCCAGATACAGATAGCCGAAGGCATTGAGGCGGTGATTGACCGTGACCACCACCACGTCGCCGCGACGGCACAGATTGACGCCGTCGTAGAGAGGGCTGCTTCCGGAACCGTTGTTGTAGCCGCCTCCGTGGATATGGAACAGGATGGGACGCTTGGCGCCGTCGCGCAGGCCCGGCGTGTAGACGTTGAGAAACAGGCAATCCTCGCTGCCCGGCCCGTCGTTGCCCTGTCCTTCACTGCCATGCTGCGGCGCGCCGGCGCCATGCTGCGTGGCGTCGCGCACACCGCGCCAGACCGGTTCCTGCAATGCCGGCCTGAAGCGACGCGGCGCGGTATCGGCGCCATAGCGAATGCCCTTGAACACATGCACTCCATGGTCGCGATAACCCGCGATACGGCCACTGCGCGTTTTGGCCAGCGTTGCCGCTTCCCCTGCGGCGGCAAGCAACAGCGGCGTGCTGGCCGCCGTGCCGACCAGCGCGGTTTTCTGCAGGAAGATTCTTCGCCCTGCGTCCATGCGGTTTACTTCAGAGGCTCGCGATGCTGCAACGGCTTCAATGGCTCCATCGTGCCCGGATCCCAGTCGGCTTCGACGAAAGATTGACGGGTTTCCTTCTGCTTGGGATAGCCGCCCACCTCGCTTTCGTTGTCGATGATGGCGCCGCGTCCCTCGACGGTGTCGGCCACGATGCGGCGATCGACATCGTCGCGGTCCCAGGGCCGTGCGCCGGCGTTGGCGATCACCGCGTCCTGCACCTGCGCCGAGGCCAGCAGGTTCACGCCGAATGGCAGCTCCGGCGCGCGCTTGAGCGCATTCACCTTGACCGGTGCGCTGGTATAGCTGCCTTCGGCGTCGATCTTGTGCCGGCCCACGCGGTCGACCAGCAGATTGTCCTGCGCGAACAAGTCGATATCGCCCGAGCCGCCGATCATGAAGAACGCCAGATCCTGGGTGGAAGGCCCGGCGCGCATCACGTTGCCGCGCAGCACCATCTGTCCGGTTTCGTAAGCGTGTCCCTGCCATTCTTCGGCGATCAGGTTGTAGTGCGCCGCACGCTGGCCGGGGTTGTAGATCAGGTTGTTGATCACCTGTCCGCGCACCCCGCCCTTGAACAGCGGATTGCGTTCGTAGTTATGCGCGTACAGGTTACCGACGATGAGGATGTCGCGCACATGGTCGTGGATCAGCGAGCCCTTGGAGTGCTCGCCCTTGGCGTGGGTGGAATGGGCCAGACCTTCGGCGATGATGTTGTTGCTGAAGGTGATGCGGTGCGAAGTCGCGGCGGCGTTTTCATCCGGATCGTTTCCGGCGAAACGCTTTCCAGAGGCGGACAGGTTTTCGTCGGTGGCCCAGGTCAGCGTGCAGTGATCCACGATCACGTCGTGCGCGCCCACCGTGGAGATGGCGTCGAAGTCGATGCCGGCCATGCGTTCGGCACCAGTGGAACCGGGACGCACGCGGATGTGGCGCACGATGATGTTGCTGGCGGCAATGTCGATGCCGCCGCGGATCAGGGTGATGCCGGGCGAAGGGGCGGTCTGGCCGGCGATGGTCAGGTCGGGTTCGACGATGCGCAGGGTCTTGGCGCCCAGATCGATGACGCCGCCCACTTCGAACACCACGATGCGCGGCCCCTTGGCGTTGACCGCTTCGGCGAACGAACCGGGGCCGCTTCCGGACAGCGTGGTGACGCGGAGGATCTTGCCGCCGCGGCCGCCGGTGGCATGCGCCGCCCAACCCTGCGCGCCGGGGAAGGCCAACGGTACGTCAGCCTGCGCCGCAATGGCCGCGAGCGGTATGAACAGCGAAACGGCGATCGCAGCGATGACAAAGGGGCGGCACATGGCCAAGCGTATGACGCGGGTGGACTTCATTCGGCTCCCTCCCAGGAGTGGACAGGCTATCGTGCGCCGTTCGGCTTTGCGGCACTGCGTATTGTAAATGACACCGGTTTACCATATACAAGCCATCGACCCCTGCTGTCCATCGGCAGTGCAACAAAACAACACTATTGGGAGAGGCCGCTTGAGTACAGGCGACAGCATTCTGGAAACGACGCCCGGGTCCCCGGATCTGGCGAGGATCGCCGACAGCTTCGTCGAAGCGCGCGCGCGCGGCGGCTCTTTACCCGACTTTCCCGGCAGTATTCCCGCCGACCTCGTCGCCGCCTATCAGGTGCAGGATTTGGCCATCGCGCGTTGGCCGGACCGTGTAGTGGGCTGGAAGGTCGGTTTCATCGCCGCCGAACGCCGCGACAGCTCCGGCGACGATCGCCTGCTGGGCCCCATCTTCTCTGCCGGATTGCTGGATGCTACCGGTGGCAATGTGGCGTTTCCGGTGTTTTCCGGCGGTTTTGCCGCGGTCGAAGCCGAGTACGTGCTGCGCCTTCACGCGGATGCGCCCGACGGAAAAACAGACTGGACGCCCGAAGAAGCCGCCCGCGTGCCGGCGGCACTGCATATTGGCGTCGAGGTGGCCAGCAGTCCGCTGGCGACCATCAACGTACTGGGCCCACGCGTGGTCGTCTCGGATTTCGGCAACAACAACGGGCTGATCCTGGGGCGGGAGATTCCCGACTGGCTGGCGATACCCGAGGCCGAGCTCACCTGCCACACCTTCATCGAAGAGCGGCTGGTGGGAAGCGGCGGCGCCACCACCCTGCCCGGCGGATTGCGGGTGGCGTTCGCGTTCGCCTTGTCGCGTTCGGCCAAACGTGGCCGCCCGCTCAAGGCCGGCGACTTGATCGCGACCGGCAACGCCACCGGCATCCACGACATACGGGTGGGGGAATCGGCACGCATCAGCTTCGCCGGTTACGGCGACATCACCTGCCAGGCGCAGGCAGCCGGACCCTCCCACGCAGGTGCCGTGGGGGGAGGCGGCCCATGACCGATCGCCGCAGATTCCTCGTCGCCGGCATAAGCGCCGGCATTGCCGCCTTGACCGCAGGCAGCAGACTGGCGAATGCCGCCACCCCTTCGGAACAGCTGCTGCGCGCAGCGGACGTCCACGTGGATGGCTATCCCACCGTGGAAGCGGTGCGCTGGATAGGCCGCTACCTGAGCGAGCGCACCGATGGGCGCTTGAACACGCTGGTCTACCACTCCGGCCAGTTGGGCCGGGAAACGGTGACGGTCGATCTGGTGCGCTTCAACGCGCTGGCGCTGACCCGCGTGTACCTGGCCACGATGAACGACTCCGTGCCCGCCACCCGCATCCTCTCGCTGCCGTTCCTGATCGATTCCACGCCGCACCTGCGGCGCACGCTGGATGGCGCGCTGGGGAAATCCCTATTGGGCAGTTTCGAACGCCGCGACCTGGTCGGGCTGGCCTTCTACGACTCGGGTTCGCGCAGCATCTACAACACCAAGCGGCCGATCCATACGCCCGACGACCTGCGCGGCTTGAAGTTGCGTGTGCCGGTGTCGGAGATATTCGTCCGCCTTATCCACGCACTGGGCGCCAACGCGACGCCGCTGCCGTACGGCGAAGTTTTCTCCGCGCTGCAGACGCATCTGATCGACGGCGCCGAGAACAACATCAAGAGCTTCCATTCGAGCCGTCAGTTCGAAGCGGCGCATTACTGGTCCGAGTCACAGCACACCTTCACTCCCGACGTGCTGCTGATGTCGCGCACGGCCTACGAGCGGATGGCGCCGAAGGACCGCGACCTGATCCGCGAAGCCGCCGCCGCTTCCGTGCCATATGCGCGCGGCCTGTGGGACAGCTCGGAGAGCAAGGCGCGCGAGGCGATCGTCGCGGGCGGCGTCAAGGTGAACGCCGTGGACCGCGAGTCCATGCGCGCCGCCACTGCCGGCATCACCCGCGAATATCTGCGCGACCCGCAGCTGGCGCGTCTTTACGAATACGTGCGCGCATCGGCGTGACCGCGTGCGCGCCCTCACGAAACATCACCCTGCTGAAGCACCATCGACATCGCCGGGAGAGCCGATGAGCGACATAGAAACTAATTCCTCTTCCGGCTGGCTGGACAAGCTGGCGCACATCACCACCTGGATAGCGGGGTTGGCGCTGGTCAGCATGGCGGCGGTGCAGGCATGGCAGGTGTTCGCGCGTTATGTGCTGAATGCCTCGCCGGATTGGACCGAGCCGGTGGCCTTGCTGCTGCTCAACACCGCGATGATGTTCGGCGCGGCGGTCGGTGTGCGTGCGGAATCGCATTTCGGCTTCTTCATCGCGCGCGATGCCGCTCCGCCGCGCGTTGCTCGCGCCATGCATGCCTTCAGCCGCCTGGTGGTGGCGACCGTAGGCGCGCTGCTGGCCTGGTGGGGAGCCGTGCTGACCGCCGACAGCTGGGAAGTGCCGATGGCGGGCGCGCGCATTCCCGAAGGTACGTTCTATTTGCCGCTGTGCCTGGGCGGCGTATTGATCGCAGTGTTCTCCCTTCACCATCTGTTCGCGGGAAAAACCACCGCGGAGCGGAGCGAATAATGGCTATCGCAATCCTCTTCTGCGTCTTCCTGGGACTGCTGATCATGGGAGTGCCGGTGGCGTTCTCCCTGTTCACCGCTTCGCTGGCGACGCTCGTCTATCTTGGGCTGCCGGCGATAGTGGTGGCGCAACAGACCGCTACCGGCGCGGCCTCCGCATCGCTGCTGGCGATACCGCTTTTCATATTCGCTGGCGAAATCATGCTGCGCGGCGGCATATCCGAACGGCTGATAGGACTGGCCTCTTCGCTGGTCGGACATGTACGCGGCGGCCTGGGCCAGGTCAGCGTACTGTCATCGTTGTTCTTCGGCGGCGTTTCCGGTTCGGCCATCGCCGACGTGTCGGCAGTAGGCGGGGCGATGATCCCGCAGATGGTCAAGCGCGGCTTCGACCGCGATTTCGCGGTCAATGTGACCATGACCGCGGCGCTGGTGGCGCTGCTGGTGCCGCCCTCGCACAACCTGATCCTGTATTCGGCCTCGGCCGGCGGCAGCATCTCCATCGCCGACCTGTTCGCCGCGGGCATCTTTCCCGCGTTGCTCATGACCTTGACGCTGATGGCGACCACCTATGTGATCGCAAAACGCCGTGGCTACGTGGTGGAGCTTTTCCCCGGCTTCGGCGTGGTCCTGCGCCGCTTCGTTTCCGCGTTGCCCGGCCTGCTGCTGGTGGCGCTGATCTTCGTCGGCATCAAGGCCGGCATTTTTACCGCGGTGGAAAGCGCGGCGATCGCGGTGGTCTATGCGTTGTTCGTCACTGCGGTGATCTACCGCAACCTGACCTGGCAGGATTTCATCGGCACCATGGCCCATGCCGCACGCACCACCGGCATGATCCTGCTGGTGATCGCCTCGGCCGCCGCATTCGGCTGGTTGCTGGCTTATCTGCAGGTGCCTACGGCGGCGGTCGAGTTGCTCACCGGCCTGACCACCGACAAGAACCTGATGCTGTTGCTGATGATCCTGATCCTGCTGGTGCTGGGCACCTTCATGGACCTGGCGCCGATGATCATCATCTGCACGCCGATTTTCCTGCCGTTGGCCAAGGCCATCGGCATCGATCCCATCCACTTCGGCGTGATCCTGATTCTGAAAGGCGGCATCAGCCTGATCACGCCGCCGCTGGGCTCAGTGCTGTTCGTCGGCACCGCCATCGGCAAGATCAGCATCGGCGAATGCCTGCGCACCATCTGGCCGTTCTGGCTGTCGGCGCTGGCCGTGCTGATGGTAGTGGCGTTCGTGCCGGAGCTGTCGCTGTGGTTGCCATCGGTGCTGAAGTCGTGAATCGGGGAGGACTACGCGCGCTGCTGGCCACGCTGTCGCTGCTGGTTCTGCCGGCGCTGGCATCCGCAGCTGGCGAACCGCAATGGAAACGCGGCATCGAAAACCAACGCCAAGCCGATCTGGGCAATGGCAGCTTCCTCAACCCGGTGCTGTCCGGCGACCATCCGGATCCGTCGGTGCTGCGCGACGGCGAGGACTATTACCTCACCCTGTCCTCTTTCGAAGCCTATCCCGGTTTGCCGATCTGGCATTCGCGCGACCTGGTCAACTGGCAGCCGATCGGGCACGGCATCAAGACCAATGTCGGATCGATCTGGGCGCCCGACCTGGTCAAGCACAAGGGGCGTTACTACCTCTATTTCCCCGCGCGCCGCGGCGGCACTGAAGGCAGCACGCGGAGCAACTTCGTGGTCTGGGCCGACGATATCCATGGTCCCTGGAGCGAGCCCATCGATATCGGCCTGCCCGGCCACATCGATCCCGGCCATGCGGTGGGCGAAGACGGCAAGCGTTACCTGTTCCTCAGCGGCGGCGATTATGTGCGCCTGGCCGATGACGGCCTGAGCACCGTCGGCGAAATCAAGCATGTCTACGACGGCTGGAAGTATCCCGAAACGTGGGACGTGGAAGGCTACGCGCAGGAAGGTCCCAAGATCACCCGCCACAACGGGTGGTTCTACATGATCACCGCGGTCGGCGGCACCGCCGGCCCGCCGACCGGGCACATGGTCATCGTCGCGCGCTCGCGCTCGATCCACGGTCCGTGGGAGAACGCGCCCAACAATCCGGTCGTGCGCACCCAATCCGCGGACGAGTACTGGTGGTCGCGCGGTCACGCCACCCTGGTGGAGGATGTCGCGGGCCAATGGTGGACGATCTACCACGGCTACGAACACGGTTTCTGGACTTTGGGCAGGCAGGCGTTGCTGGAACCCATCGAATGGACCCCCGACGGCTGGTTCGTCGCCAAGGGCGGCGACCTGGACCAACCGATCCGCAAGCCTGCAGGCACCGCGTCGGGTCCGCACGGCATGCCGTTGTCGGACGATTTTTCAGACGGCAAGCTCGGCCCGCAGTGGGCGTTCTTCAAGCCGGCGCCCGACGAATACGCACGCCTGGGTTTCAGCGCCGGCGCCATGAAGATGCGCGGCAAGGGCAGCTCGCCGCGCGACAGTTCGCCGCTGGGCTTCATCGCCGGCGACCTGGCTTACCAGTTCGAAGTCGAATTGGAGATCGAGCCCGGCGCACAGGGCGGTGTTCTGCTGTTCTACAACGACAAGTTGTACGTGGGCGTAGGCAGCAATGGCGAGAATTTCATCATGCACCGCTACGGCACCGAACGCCCGGCAACCCTACCGGCAAGCGCGAAAGGCGGCCGGCTGTGGCTGCGGGTCACCAACAACCGCCACGTCGTCACCATCCACAGCAGCACCGACGGCGTCGCCTGGACCAAGTACCCGGTGCAGATGGAAGTCTCCGGCTACCACCACAACGTCGCCGGCGGCTTCCTGGCCCTGAAACCGTCGCTGTACGCGGCGGGCAACGGCACGGTGAATTTCCGCCATTTCCGCTACCGCGCGCTGGACTGACGGCGCGCGGGTAGAATCCGAGCCGACCCTTCCCCCAGACAGTGACGTCCATGCCCGCGCGCAAGAAGCCCGAAACGCCCGCCAAGCCTCACGCCTCCGGCAAGGCATCGACGATCAACGACATTGCGCGGCTGTCCGGGGTTTCCAAGAAAACCGTGTCGCGCATCATCAACCACTCGCCGCTGGTGCGTAAGGACACGCGGGAGAAAGTGGAAGCGCTGATGCGCGAAGTCGGCTATTCGCCCGACCCGATGGCGCGCGGACTCGCGTTCCGCAAATCGTTTCTGATCGGCATGGTCTACGACAATCCGACCGCGCAGTACATCGTCAACATGCAGTACGGCGCGCTGGATGCGATCCGCGATTCGGGTTTCGAGCTGGTGGTGCATCCCTGCGACAGCCGCAACCCCAACTACATCGACGGCGTGCGCCGCTTCGCCCAACAGCAGAAGCTGCACGGCGTCATGCTGGTTCCACGCGTCTCCGAAGACCAGGCCCTGGCCGACATGCTGCTGGAAATCGGCTGCCGTTACGTGCGTATCGCGCCGGTGGCGATGGACGACATGTCGCGCATGGTGGTGACCCACGACCGCGACGGCGCCGCTGAAGCGGCCGATTACCTGTACATGCTCGGCCACCGCGACATCGCGCTGATCACCGGCCCCAACAACTACCGTTCCGCGTTGGAGCGCACCGCCGGTTTCGTCGAAGGGCTCGGTCGCTACGGCATGGAGCTGCCGAAGTCGCGGATTGTAGAGGCCGGCTACACCTTCGAATCGGGCGTGTCCGCGGCCGAAAAACTGCTGGCCGGCAAGCAGCGTCCCAGCGCCATCTTCACCGGCAACGACGAGATGGCCGCCGGCGTGTACAAGGTCGCCATGCGCTCGGGCATCAGCATCCCGCAGCAGCTGTCGGTGGTGGGTTTCGACGACAGTCCGCTGGCCTCGCGCCTGTGGCCCTCGCTGACTTCCGTGCGCCGCCCCACCCGCGACACCGGACGTCTGGCCGCCTCCATGCTGGTGCAGCCGGACGCCCAAGCCACCTTGTCCGCCGCCAGCGTACGCCCGCACCTGGTGATCCGCGACTCCTGCCAGCCGCCGGAGTGAGCGGACCGAATGAGCGTGTTGCGTCCGTGTCTTTGAGCTTTGGCCTTTAGCTTGGCCTCCCCCTTTGAAAAAGGGGGATCGAGGGGGATTTGCCCTTGATCTTGCTCTGAAGCAAGAGCAAATCCCCCGTAGCCCCCTTTACCAAAGGGGGCAAAGCAACCGTCTTTCCCTTCTGCATGTTCCTGCCGCACTGCGAAATGACACCGGTTACCATAGAGCTTAGAATCGCCCCAGCCCGAGTGCCGTCCACCCATCGCCCCCACGGAGCCGACCATGTACTGCAAGACCTACCACGCTACCCACCCCGACATGATGGACGGCGCCAGCAACGACCAGCTGCGCGACCGCTACCTGATCAGCGGCCTGTTCGTGGCCGACACCGTGCAGTTGAATTACTCGCACAACGAACGCTTCGTCATCGGCGGCGCAGCTCCGGTCTCCAAGGCAGTCGAATTGCCGCGCCAGACCGAACCGGCTTCGGCCGCGGGCAAACCATTCCTGGAGCGCCGCGAACTGGGCGTGATCAACGTGGGCGCTGGCGCCGGAAAAGTCACCGTGGACGGCACGACCTACACGCTGGGACCGAAGGATGGACTGTATGTGGCCATGGGCAGCGCGGACGTGTCCTTCGCTTCGGACGACGCCGCCAACCCCGCGCGCTATTACCTGACTTCCACGCCCGCGCACGCGCGCTTCGAAACCAAGCCGCTGGCCATCGCCAATGCGGTTTCGCTGGAACGCGGCTCGCTGGAAACCAGCAACGAACGCACCATCTACCAGTACATCGTGCCGGCCACCTGCCAGTCCTCGCAGCTGTTGCTTGGCCTGACCGTGCTCAAGACCGGCAGTGTGTGGAACACCATGCCGCCGCACCTGCACGACCGCCGCAGCGAGGTCTATTTCTACTTCGACCTGGGCGACAACGACCGCATCTATCACTTCATGGGCGAGGCCGACGCACAACGCCACATCGTGGTCGCCGATGGCGAGGCGGTGGTATCGCCGCCGTGGTCCATCCATATGGGTTCGGGCACCAGCAACTACTGCTTCATCTGGGCGATGGGCGGCGAGAACCTGGACTACACCGACATGAACGTCCTGGACATTTGCCAACTCAAGTAAAGCCGACCGCGGCCTTTGTAGAGCCGAGCTTGCTCGGCTGAAGCCTTACCCGGAAAAGAAAAGCAGCGGAGCAAGCTCCGCTCTACAAAAACCAGCACACCAGAAATCAACCCACGCACCGAGGGCAGCACATGGCAAGCAACGCATTCAGTCTGGAAGGAAAGGTCGCACTGGTGACCGGCGCCAACACGGGCCTGGGCCAGGGCATTGCGCTGGCGCTGGCCGAAGCCGGTGCGGATATCGCTGGAGCCGGCATCGTGGCTGCGACCGAGACCGAAGAAAAAGTGAAGGCGCTCGGCCGCCGTTTCCTCAACATCGAAGCCAACCTGATGAGCATCGAGCCCATCGATCGCATCATCGCCGAAACCCTCGCCGGACTCGGTGGCCTGGACATCCTGGTCAACAACGCAGGATTGATCCGCCGTGCCGATGCGGTGGAATTCAGCGAAAAGGACTGGGACGACGTGATGAACGTCAACATAAAGGGCGCGTTCTTCATGTCGCAGGCCGCAGGCAAGCACTTCATCGCCCAGGGCCACGGCAAGATCATCAACATCGCTTCGATGCTGTCGTTCCAGGGCGGCGTGCGGGTGCCCTCCTATACCGCCAGCAAGTCCGGCATCGCTGGCATCACCCGTCTGCTGGCCAACGAATGGGCCGCCAAGGGCGTGAACATCAACGCCATCGCGCCCGGTTACATGGCCACCGACAACACCGCGCAGCTGCGCGCCGATGCCGAGCGCAACAAGGCGATCCTGGACCGCATCCCGGCCAGCCGCTGGGGCGAACCGGCGGATCTTGGCGGCACCGCCGTGTTCCTGGCTTCGCGCGCTTCCGATTACGTCAACGGCGCGGTGATTCCCGTCGATGGCGGCTGGCTGGCGCGATAAAGCCTTTGTAGGAGCGCCCCCTGGGCGCGAGCTTTTGATCAGGTTGTGGCAAGCCAAAGAGCTCGCGCCCATGGGGCGCTCCTACCGTCGGGCGATGTTGGAATCCTGCAGTGGCATAGGTGCGATGACATGCTGAAGCGAATCTTCCTGCTGACTTTCTTCATGCTGGCGGGGTCGGCGGCCGCTGCGGAACCTGTGCGCCGCGTCTTCATCGCTGGCGACTCCACCGCCAGCGAATACGGCGTCGAGCGCGCGCCGCGCACCGGTTGGGGACAGGTGCTGCAGACCTATCTGGACAAAACCTGGGAAGTGCGCAACCACGCGCAGAGCGGGCGCAGCTCGCGCAGTTTCATCGACCAAGGCTGGTTGGACGGCATCGCCAAGGAGCTGCACAAGGGCGATGTGCTGCTGATCCAGTTCGGCCATAACGACGAGAAGATCGAGGATGCCGCGCGCTACAACGAGCCGTTGCAGGCCTATCCGCAATGGTTGATGCGCTATGTGACCCTGGCGCGCGAACGCGGCGCCACGCCGATCCTCATCACCCCGGTGGCGCGGCGCAAGTTCGATCACGGCCAGTTGCTGGATACGCACGGACTTTATTCGCAGGCCGTGCGCGATCTGGCCAAGCGCGAGCAAGTCGGCCTGATCGACCTGGGTGCCACCAGCATGGACTGGCTGCGTGCCTTGGGCGACCAACCGTCCAAGGCCTTCTATATGCATGTGCCGGAACAGAACCAAGCCGACGACACCCATTTCCAGCGTCGCGGAGCCTTCGCCGTGGCGTGCCTGGTGGTGGGAGGCTGGGAAAAGCTCGACCCTTCGTTGAAACAGCACCTCGTGCGCGACACCGATTGCGGCGCGCGTCCGACTGCGCTGGCCGATCGCGCCTCGCAAGCGCACCCTTCTCTGGTCGCGCACGAACGCGACATAGCGACCGCACAACCCGGCCCCCATGGCGGTGCGGATGAAACCACGGCGTATCCTTTCTTCAAGGATGCGCCGGACCTGTCGTTCGAGTTCCGCAAGCGCGTCCTGCATCGCGGCGCCGGTATCGGTCTGCACCAACACGACCATGACGAGATCTACTATGTGATCAGCGGAACCGGCGTCTACACGCTGGACGGCAAGGAACACGCCGTCGGTCCCGGCAATGCCATGCTGACCCGACCCGGCAGCACTCATTCCATCCGCCAGACCGGCGAGGACGATCTGGTCCTGCTGATCAACTACCGCAAGAAAGGCGCCCAATAGCCGGAAGCGGCGTTGTCCCTAGAGCCTGTTCAGAGTCTCGATCAGAAAGCGTTTTTTGCCACGGATCAGAGTGCATCAACACGGATAGGGCCAAGCGGCTGAACAAGATCTCGCTGAGGTGACTCAGTCTTTGCTCATCCGCGTCGATCTGCTCTGATCCGTGGCAAAAATGCTCTTCTGGCCGAGACTTTGAACAGGTTCCTACTTCGCCGGCCTTATTTTCGCCAGGATTATTTCGCCAACGGACGCGCCCAACGCGCGTAGCTACGTTCGATGTCCTTGCGCAATTCGCGATAAGGCGCAGTGCCCGGTTTGGCCTGCAGGCGCGTCGCTACGCCCGCCCATCCTTCGGCGTGATCGCTGGACCACTCGCGCACCACGGCGCGACAGGGCTGCGCAACCCGCTGAGCCAGCGCACAGGCCATGAAGATGTCGCCGGGCGTCCAGGCAGGCTGTTGCTGCATGGCTTCCACGTAATCGCGCGGCACCGAGTAATAACGCGCGAGCTCATCGGCGAAACTCTGCGGATAGCGTGCCGCATAGCGGTTGATGTCCGTCAGGTGCCGGTCTATCCAGGCATCGCCGGTGCGGGGCTGGTAGAGGGGTTCGGCAAGCTGGGCCAACACCTGCGCGCCAGGAGCCAGAAGCAAGGCAATGGTCAGCAGCAGGCGGCAGGGGAGTAAGTGGGCCATGGCTGGATTGTGCCGCAGTCAGGCCTGGATCGCCGCAGCCGCCAACCGCAATAGCGCATCGGGCAGGTCGCGGGCGGTTTCGACCCGCAGCATGCGCGGCTCGCCTTCGGCGATCGTATGCTCTGCCTCATGCGCCCAGGTGATGTGGTACGGCATATGGATGCCCCAACCCCCAAGCGCGACCACGGGTTCGATATCCGAACGCAGGGAATTTCCGATCATCGCGAACCCGGCGGCAGGCACGTCAAGTTCGCGCAGCACGCGCGAGTAGGTCCTGGCGTCCTTTTCGGATACCACTTCGATACGATGAAACAGGTCCGCCAGGCCCGACTCTTCGATCTTGGACTCCTGGTGGAACAGGTCGCCCTTGGTGATCAGCACTATCTCGTGCCGGGAGGCGATGGTTTCCACCGCCTCGCGGATGCCATCGATAAGTTCCACCGGATGCTGCAGGGTGGTGCGACCGATCTCGATCACGCGGTGGATGTCGCGCGCGCCGATGCGCTCGCCGGTGAGTTGCACGGCCGACTCGATCATCGACAGAGTCATGCCCTTTACGCCGTAGCCGAATATGCGCAGGTTGCGACGCTCCACTTCCAGCAGATGCTGCAGGGTGCGCGCGTCGGTCAGATCGATGTACTGGCCTATGATTTCTTCGAAGGCCAACTCCGCCGCGCGGTAATAGTCCTCGCTCTTCCACAGCGTATCGTCGCCGTCGAATCCCACCCACTTGATCGCCTGCGCCATCCGCTGCTCCATCATCCGTGCCTCAGGATATCAGCGCCCCACCACATAAAGCGGAGGGCGACCCGCCAAGGCCGCCCTCCACTCCTGCGCACGCACCCCGCGCAGGCCAATCGTCGTCGCTGATCAGCTGCCCGACTTCGGCGCCTCGTCGTTAGCGGGCGGTGTCGCCGGCTCCGTCGCAGGAGGCGCGTTCGGATCCGCCTGTGGCGGCGTGGTGGTGGGTTCCGTCGCGGGCGGCGGCGCCGTATCAGCGGGCGGTGGCGACGTTTCGGCGGGCGGCGGCGTCGATTCGGCGGGCGCCGCCGGCGGTTCCTCGGCAGGTTTGTTGCAGCCGGAAACCAGCGCCGCACCCGGCAACGCCAACGCCAGCAGCAGCGCGGTACGCACCGGGAAACCGGCGATCTTGGAATTTTCGTTACTCATGGACTTCTCCTCATTCTTGAGCTGGCTCGAAACGAGCGAATTCAAAACGAGAAGGGGCGGCTTGCGCCGCCCCTCCCCCGGATCCGGTGCAAGGGCACCGGTTCAAAAGCGACTACTGAATTGTGTGATTACTTATCGGACTTCGGCTCGCCGTAGTTCTTGCTCACGAACGCCTTGTACTCATCGGGGGTCAGCTTGCCGTCGGTATCGGCGTCGGCTTTGTCGAAAATCTGCGAAAGACCGGCGTTGGAGGACGCTTCCTGTTTGCTGATGGCGCCATCTTTGTCGGTATCCACATCGTTCCAGCCTTGCTTGCCGCTCGATGCGGCGCCGGTAGCCTGTTCGGTCGGCTGTGTGGCAGCGCCCTGTGCGCTGTCGGTGGGGGTTGCCGATTCAGTGGGAGTCGGCTGCTCGGTCTGCGGCTGCGCGGCCTCTTCGGCCTGGGACTGCGCATAGGCCATCGGCATCGCCAGAGCGGCGGACAGTGCGATCAGACCTAGCATGGACTTGCGGTTGGTGTTCTTCATCGTCGTTACTCCGTAGGTGTGGTGCGTATTCGTCGCACGCCGACACCATGCACATGCGCTGCTGAATCGAATAGGCAGGCGAATCGGCCGCTGCACACTGCGTTAACCACAAGGGCCGCAGAAGCGATTACCCACTTCGTTAGCGGACCGTGAGCGGGGAGTAAGTCCGGCGTTTTCTTTGTGATGACGTTGTGATTTCAATCGGGCTTATCGGGGTTTTCGCTTTGTTTTGAAACGCTATTTTTACGAAACCCGCCGCTGAACAGTTGCCAACCGACCGCCACTCCGGTCAACGCACCGGCCGCTTCGCAGACCACGCGTGCGCCCAGCGACTCGGCATCGTGGATTCCCTGCAGCGCCAGACGCGCATACAGAGGCGACTCCAGCTTCATGATGCCGAGATAGAAAAGATTCCACGCGTCGATGCCTCCCGCCACCACGGCCGCAGTCACGCACGCCCAGCCGATCGCATGACCCACGCTTGCGCCCGCCCGCCGCATCAGCCAATGCCACAAGCCATAGGAAAGTATTCCGATCAGCAAAGCGATCAGGCCCGCCTCCATCGCGCCCAGGAACCCCAGATGCAGCGGCAGGTTCATGGACGGCGGCACGCAGGGATTGACGAAGCATTGGTCATGACCGTGCGTACTCTGAATCCGAAGAGGAAATCCACTCTAACGCAGTGTCGACCGCGGGCCGGCGCGGGTTTACTCCTATGAGCACGCTCATACGAGCACGCTCATACGACCCCGCTCGTACGAGCCTGCGCGCACAAATCTGCTCAGGCATCGTTTTCGGCACGCACCACCAGCACGACTCCCTCTTCGCCATGCGCGGTCACCGACACATGGATGGGACGGCAACAGACCTGGCAATCCTCGACGTACTGCTGATGGTCCACGGAATCGTCGACGAACAGATCGATGGTTTCGCCGCAATAAGGGCACTGGATGGATTCGAAAGGAAGCATATCCCCGGCTCCGCCGTTGCAGGATACCGTTCTACCACTGCCATCCCGACCCGTCACGCATGGCTAACTCTGCAGGGAGGGTAATAGGAACGGTCGTTAGAAAGAGGGTGAGATCATGCAAACCCGTCATGTCTTCAGCGTCCCCGACCTGGCTGCCGCCGAGGAAGCCCTCCGCGTTGCGCGTCAGGCAGGCCTTACCAACGACAACCTGTCCCTGATCGCCCGCGCCGACATAGAACTGGGCTCGATTCAGGACTCGCACAAGGATGCGGCCACCGATTTCATGCCGGCGGCCCTGCGCGGCGCGGCCACCGGAGGCGCCGTGGGCCTGGTGGCCGGACTGGCCGCCGTCGCATTTCCTCCGCTGGGGGTAACCCTGGCCGGTGCGGCTCTGCTGACGGTGGGCGGCGCAGCGGTCGGCACCTGGGTATCGGCGCTGGTCGGATCGACGGTCGACGATCCGGTCAGGCGCAAGTTCGAGCAGGAAATAAAGGCCGGCCGCATCCTGGTGGTGCTGGATGCAGAAGATCCGCAACTGCCCGCCGCCGAAGCCGCCCTGCTCGGGATCGGTGCGGCACGCTTACCGTATGAAGGCACCACCGCGTTGACATGAACGCACCGGCCGCAACGGCACCGCCTTAATCGCTGGCGATTGGCTCCGGCGTCAGCGTGCGCATGCGCAGCAACAGGCCGGCGCTGTAGACCAGCGAATAAGTGATCAGTGTCGCTGCGATGCCCAGCGTCAGCGGACTGGCCTGTTGCCCGATCTGGGAGGAACTCCCGGTCAGGGCGCCCTGGCTCCAACGCCAGGCCAGGCGTCCCAGCAGCAACAGGCTCAGGCCGCCGCCGATCCAGGGATTGGGCGTGTAAAAGCGCTTCCCGTCGATCAGTTGGGCGTGGGTATGCTTCAGCGCGAATACGCCCAATGCGGCCCCCACCACTGCGCCGACAGCGATGCCTGTACCTGCATGCGGCAGGAAAACAGCCGCGCAGATCAGACTGGCCGCGACCAGCGAAACCAGCACCAGCCGAGCGATGGTACGTTTCGGTTGCCAGGGCTGGCGCCCGAAACTGCGCCGGATGCGGCGGTAATAAAGCCAGCCGATACCGGCAGTGGCCAGATAGGGAGTGAGGGCGGGAAGGATGGCGGCGGGCATGGCTGGGATCTCGCGGTGACTCGATCCAGAGTATGCCGCCAACGCCGGTAATCTAGGTGCCATAGGTCACTCGTTGCGCCGTGACGCCGTTCGGAGAACGCGCCCTTTACGGTGCCCATGCCATAAACCCCTCTCAACCTTTTCGGAGAATCCGCATGTCCCGCAATCTGCTGACCGTCGCCTGCGCGACTGCGATGCTCGCCCTCTTTTCGGCCGGCTGCGCCGCCCAGGAAAAAGCGGCGCTGCCCTTCAAGTCCACCCCAATGGGCCAATTCGAGCAGCCGTGGGCGATGACTTTCCTGCCCGACGGGCGCCTGCTGGTCAGCGAGAAGAAAGGCGCGTTGAAACTGGTCGCTTTGGGCGCCACACCCGCTGAAAACAAAATCGGCGACATCAGCGGCGTACCCGCGGTGGCCTATGGCGGCCAGGGCGGTTTCGGCGATGTCGTGCTGCACCCGCAATTCGCCAGCAACGGGTGGATCTATGTGAGTTATGCCGAACCGGGCGAAGGCGATGCGCGCGGCGGCGCCGTCGCACGCGCCAAGCTGGTGCTGGACGGGAGCGGCCGCGGCAGGCTGTCCGATCTGTCGGTGATCTGGCGCCAGGTGCCGAAGGTTTCCGGCAACGGCCACTACGGCCACCGCATCGCCTTCGGCCCCGACGGAAAGTTGTGGATCACCTCGAGCGAGCGACAGAAATTCACCCCTGCCCAGGACATGAAATCCAACCTGGGCAAGATCATTCGCCTCAACGACGACGGCAGCGTGCCGGCCGACAATCCCTTCGCCAAACAAGGCGGGGTGGCCGCGCAGGTGTGGTCGCTTGGCCATCGCAACGCGCTGGGCATCGCCTTCGATGCGCAAGGACGTCTGTGGGAACAGGAGATGGGCCCCAAGGGCGGCGATGAGTTGAACCTGATCGAACGCGGCAAGAACTACGGTTACCCCATCGTTTCCAACGGCGACCATTACGATGGCCGCGATATTCCCGATCACCCTACCCGTCCGGAATTCGAAGCACCCAAGGTCAGTTGGAACCCGGTGATCTCTCCGGCGGGCCTTTTGATCTATTCCGGCAACGCGTTCCCGGATTGGAAAGGGGATGCCTTCATTGGCGGGCTTTCGTCGAAGTCGCTGGTGCGTATCGAATTCAACGGCGTAGAGGCGCGCGAAGCGGCGCGCTACGACATGGGCCAACGCATCCGTGAAGTCGAACAGGGACCCGATGGCAATCTGTGGTTGCTGGAGGATGAGAAGGAAGGTTCGGGCGGCAGGCTGCTGCGGCTAAGTCCGTCGTAAGGACGTGCGGGAGCGTGTAGGAGCGACGTGAGTCGCGAAAGGACGTTCTCCTTCTTGATGCATCGCGACTCACGTCGCTCCTACGCGGACCTACGCGCGCCCTACGCGCCTCTACGGTGAGGACTTGAGCTTTTGCTGGATCGCATCGGCCGGTTTCAACGGCGCAGGTCCCAGCGCCTGCCGGTAGCGCTGGTGCAATGCCTGCACTTTTTCCACATAGGCTTGGGTTTCCGCATACGGCGGCACACCCTTGTAGCGCGTGACAGCGCCGATGCCCGCGTTGTAGGCCGCTGCGACCAACGTCAAATCGTTTTTGTAACGCTTCAGCAAGCCCTTCAAATGCTTGGCGCCCGCATTGATGGATTCGACCGAAGAGTACGGATCCACCACCCCATACTGCTTCGACACATCGGGCATCAACTGCATCACCCCCTGCGCGCCCTTGGGCGAAAGCGCGTTGGCGTCGAAACCGCTTTCGGCATGGGCGATCGAACGCAACCACGCATCCTCCACGCCCGTTGATTTGGATGCGGCCTTGAATTGCCTGGCGTACATGTCCAGGCGCGGCTTGCCTACTTTGCCCAGGCCGGGATGGGCGGGCTCGCCGGGCGGCGTCTCCACGGTGAACTTCAAATACACGGTGGAACCTGGCAGCTTGCGGGTGCCGTAGACCAGCTGCCCGTCCTGTTCGCGCTGATACAAGGTGCCGCTGAACACGCCCATCGATCCCCACAGATTGGGAACCTTGGCCGTATCGTCCTCGACCTGCCTGGCTTCGCACTTGGAACCCGGCTCCGGCGCGGTCGACAAGCTGACGGTGCCGTTGCGCACGCAGCGGTACACCGTGCGCGCGTCCGCGGACAGGGACGGCACCAACGCGAAAAGGCCGATCAGCGGGACGGCCAGGCGGGTACGGAGCGAAAACATGCGCGGATCGTAAACGTTCACGGGCTAACCGGCGCATAACCGGCAGGTACGGGCCCGCCGGAACGCCGCCGCGGGTCCTGTCCGGCGTGCGTCAGCTGGCGCCGGGCTGGATGGCCACCACTTTGACCTCGAACTCGCTGCAATCGGCGCTGCCCTTCTTGCAGATGCCGTTGATCCAGGTTTCGCCGCTGCCGAACATAACGCCCTTGCCGTTGACCATCAGATCGGAATATTTCTGCGCTTTGATCACGCCGGCAATGGCCGGGGTGACGATCTTGTCGTAGTTCTCCACGAAACCCGCCGCGTTCTTGATCGAGGTCCGTTTTCCATCGAGGGTGGCCGAGAAGGGATAGTCGATCAGCGCGGCGACCGCGTCCTTGTCGCCCTCGGCAACGGCTTTCTGATAAGCGTTGATCACGGCCTGGTACTTGGCGTGGTCGCCCAGCAGAGTGTCGATGGAATCGTCGATGGCCTTGCCGCCGGCTTCGGCGGACGCGGCGCTTGTCTCCCCAGCCTCCGATGCCTGCGCAGGAATCGCGGCCGCATCGCTTGCCGACGCAGCGGATGCTTCGGGGCCGGGCGCTTCAGGCGCGGAGGCTTCAGGGGCAGACGCTTCAGGGGCAGGCGTATCGGCAGGCTTGTTGCAGCCACCAAGCAGAAGAGAGGCCAACGCAACGCCGAAAACGAATTTGTTCATGGAACACCTCAATGGTGGGGTACCGCGATTCCTGTTGCGTGGAACGGAGGCCGGCGCCCGGAAACAGGACGCCCGCGCGCATCGTTGACCGGCTTCCCTTCCGGCGCCCGGATAGTAGCGTGGATGCCGTGGCTACCCAGTCTACGCGGAGGACTTCAACGGCATACCGGAGCCGCGCTGTGCGCGGGCGCCGGGGCGAACGACCGCAAATGCAAAGCCTGCTAAGCTCCGCCTGGGGCAACACACTGGGGTTCGTATATGAGCGTCAAGCTCAGAGCCGGTTCCATGGAGCTGGAAACCGCCTTCATCGAATGGCTGCGCGCGCAGGGCTACAACCCTGTCGATGGCATCGATCCTTTTTTCAGCGGCTCGGACTTCGTCCGTTCGCAGATGCTGATGATCCACGACAGCGAGAAGGAACAACTGGCTGAAGAAGCACGCCAACACCTGAAACGGCGCTGCGCCGATCCGACCTTCGCCGGCCAGTTCCCCATGGTCTACCACTGCCTGGACGAAGACGGCCAGGACATACGCTATACGGTGGTGCTGACCATGTCGGACGAGGGCGCCGCATGGGTGGCCAAGCTATGGAGCGGCATCGTTTACCTGGGGGAGATCCAGGGATCGGGCAGTGGGCCGCATACCCACTATCTGGACCTGGCGCGCACGCGCATCGAATCGCAAATCAAGCGCACGAACGCGAAAGAACGCCAAGGGCGCTGATCGCCGCTACCGCGCGGTCAGCGCGCCTGTCATTTTCAGGATCGCGATGAAGGCGTTCAACCGCGTCTTCATGAAGTCCTTTCTCAGCATCGTCTCGTCACCGAACTCCAGCGTCCTCGCCTGGCGCACGCCATCCTGGCTCCACACCGGCGCATTGGCCGCGTCGGGCCTGCCTGAGCGCGCGAACGCGAACCAGTAGTCGCCGACCTGGCGGGCGAATCTCTGATCGGCGGTGGTGAACGGAACCACCAGGCAATCGCAATCCCCGCCCGTACCCATCACGAACGGAATCTCGTTGCCGTGGCCCACTCCCGGCACCTTGCCCTGCAATCCCTGTTGCACGTGGCTGAAGTAATAGCGCCAGGTAGGCGTGGACTGCGAGTGCAGGTAAGCAATGCGGCGCGCGAAGGCGGTGAACACCAGATCACGCACGGCTTCGCGGCCGAGCTGGGCGTCGCCGTTGACGCCGGGGTAGAACTTTCTCAACAGGAATTTGGCGGCGCGCAATTTCTCCACCACCTTGGCCGGGTCCAACCCGAACGCCGTCGCCACGGTGGCTTCATCGCTGTTGTTGCCGATGATCAGCGGCCTGCGCGCCTGCTTGCCTTGCTGGAAGACCTCGAGGATCGGCTGCGGCAGCGCCTGGTCGCCGACGATGAAACCCGGCGCGAGCGTCGGCCCTTTTTCGCCGAGCTGGAAGAACCGCGCGGCCGGGACCGCACGCAATTGCGCTGCTGTGGCGTTTGCGCCCGCCAGACCTACCGCGGTCGCGACCTGTTCGCTGACTTCGCGCGCTTTTGCGCGGGTATGGCTGGGGATGCCATAGGGGCTCTGCGCGATTCCCTTGTGAAAGAGCCCCTGCGCCAGCGGCGAGGCATACAACGCGAGCACGCTCTGGGCGCCGGCCGATTCGCCGAAGATCGTCACGTTGCCGGGATCGCCACCGAAGGCGGTAATGTTTTCGCGCACCCAGCGCAGGGCGGCGATCTGGTCGAGCAGGCCATAGTTGACCGGACCGGAGGGACCGCTGCCGTCGATCGCCGGATGCGAGAAGAAACCCAGCGCGCCCATGCGGTAGTTGATCGTCACCACCACCGCGCCGCGTTGCGCCAATGCGGCGCCGTCGTACAGCGCCACGTTGCCCGAACCGAATACCAGCGCGCCGCCGTGTATCCACACCATCACCGGCCGTCTGCCGGGGGTTCCGGAAGCCGGCGTCCAAATGTTGAGGTAAAGGCAGTCCTCGCTCAAGGGACCGTCGGTGCCGCCGGCCGACACCGGGATCCCCGGCTTCTGCATGCAGGAGGCGGCGTAGTCGTCCGCCTTGCGCGTTCCGTTCCATGCTGCAACCGGTTGCGGCTCGCGCCAGCGCAAAGGCCCGACCGGCGGCGCGGCGAATGGGACGCCACGGAAGACCTCCAAACCTTTCTCTTTCCGCCCTTCGAGCCTGCCGCTGGCGGTGGCTACGAGAGGAGGCGACGAAGACGGCTCTGCGGCAGCAACGGACTCGGACACACCCGACAACAGGCTTCCCGCCAACAACAGCACGACGATAGACAGCGCTTTCATGCAGCCGGCTCCAACATGGGAATCGGCTGCATCATGCCAGTTCGCGAGCAGGCCAGCTTCCAGCGAGTTCAAGAGGCCGCATCGGCGACGACGGCCCGATCACTGCACGAGGATTACACTGGCGGGGCGGCACGGGCCGCAGTGCGACCGGAGCAGGCAGTTGGAACCGATCCTCAATGTGGCGCTGGTGGGTTACGGCTTCGTCGGCAAGGTCTTCCATGCACCGTTGATCGCGAACACGCCGGGCTTGCATCTGCACACGATAGTGTCGAGCGATGCCGTCAAGGTGCTGGCCGACTGGCCGGACATGCGCGTGGTCGGCGATGCAGAAGCTGCGTTCGCCGACGCGGAGATCGATCTGGTGGTGATCGCGACGCCGAACCAGACGCACGCCCCACTCGCCAACGCCGCGCTCGCTCAAGGCAAGCATGTGGTCGTCGACAAACCTTTCACTCTGGATCTGGCCGAAGCACGGCAAGTCGTCGCCAATGCCGCCAAAGCGGGCCGGATCGTCAGTGTGTTTCAGAACCGGCGCTGGGATTCGGACTTCCTGACTCTGCGCTCGCTGGTCGACAATGGCGCGCTGGGCGAGATCAGCGAACTGCATTCGCACTTCGACCGCTATCGTCCGGAAGTTGCCGATCGCTGGCGCGAGCGCGACCAGCCGGGCTCCGGCCTTTGGTACGACCTGGGGCCGCATCTGCTGGACCAGGCGCTGCAGTTGTTCGGTATGCCGACGGCAATGTTCGCTGACATCGGCCGACAGCGCGAGGCTGCACAGGCCGACGATTACTTTCATGTGTTGCTGCGCTATCCGCAGCGACGCGTGCTGCTGCATGCAGGATCGCTGGTTCCGGCGAACGAGCTGCGCTTCGCCGTGCATGGCACGCGCGGCAGCTATCTCAAGTACGGCATGGATGGACAGGAAGCGGCTTTGCGCAACGATGCCGTTCCAGGCGGCCCCGATTGGGGACGCGACCCGCGTCCAGGCGAACTGCATCAGGTCGGCGCCGACGGCATGCGCATCAATCCCGTACCCGGCCTGGCCGGCGACTACCGGCGCTATTACCAGGCCATGTACGCAGCCATCGTCGAAGGCCAGCCGCCGCCGGTAACCACCGACGAAGCGCTGCAGGTGATGAGGCTGCTGCAATTGGCGAAGGAAAGTGCAGGCGACGGTCGCGAACGACTGTGCATGCAGGCCTGACCGCGTAGGCTGGGTTGGCTTCATCAACCCGGCATCACTGGCGTCACAAAGGCGCTGGGTTGGTGGAGCTAACCCAGCCTACGGTCCTCGCGTCTGCAGCGATTAAGGATTGAACGTACAAACATGCTGCTGACTACGAATAATAGATATCGGCTTTGGCTCAACCCATCCTCCCAGTTCTGTTAGCGCCACGCCGGCCCCAAGCTCAGTTGTGGCCGTAAAGCTGGAGGGGTCGTGATCGGGGTTTTTATCTCTCGCGGAGAATCCCGAGGTCATTAAGGATAAATGCGATCAAGAACAGAAATCTGTCCTGAAAATTCATTTTATCGACAAAAAACGGCCATGATTGATCTCCTTCCCGCACATCATCAGGCTCGTCCCCGATGGCGAGGATATGTGGAGTAAGCGCTTTAAGTAATTCGGTTGTTTGGCGCAGGGTGCCCGCCGATGCATTTGATAGAACGTCGATAAGAACAATCGCGACGTCGCAGTCTGGCGAGGATAATTCCTCCGTCAGTCCGCATTCTTCCAGTAGTTTCTCCGCGAAAATGAACTCAGTTGATGACGGCCCCGTCCCGACACGTGCAAGCTTGATGCTAGAGCGTATCCCAGTCTCCGAGCAAAACTGATTAACCGCAAACTTAAGCGTGGCTGGCGTCTGAACGCGAAGGTCAAGCACGGATTTCCGCCCAATTTCTTGCCAGACCTCGACTATGAGGCATAGTCTATGGTCACTTTCATAGTGAATCTGGTCAATCTCAAAAATTTGCATTGCGGCAAGACCGTCCGCAGCGAATCCCGCGAGCACAGAAGTTCGTAGGCTGGGTTAGCTTCATCAACCCAGCATCACTGGCGTCACAAGGGCGCTGGGTTGGTAGAGCTAACCCAGCCTACGGCCCTGTTGCACGCAGGATCGCTGGTCCCGGCGAACGAGCTGCGCTTCGCCGTGCATGGCACGCGCGGCAGCTATCTCAAGTACGGCATGGATGGACAGGAAGCGGCTTTGCGCAACGATGCCGTTCCAGGCGGCCCCGATTGGGGACGCGACCCGCGTCCAGGCGAACTGCATCAGGTCGGCGCCGACGGCATGCGCATCAATCCCGTACCCGGCCTGGCCGGCGACTACCGGCGCTATTACCAGGCCATGTACGCAGCCATCGTCGAAGGCCAGCCGCCGCCGGTAACCACCGACGAAGCGCTGCAGGTGATGGCGCTGCTGCAACTGGCGAAGGAAAGCGCAGGCACGGGTCGCGAACTTGCATGCATGCAGACTTAGCAGCACAAGCTGGGCGACACCAGAAGAATAGAACCTTTGTCATCCCGAACGCAGTGAGGGATCTGCTACACCCCAGCCAACCCAGCAGCATCCACTTGCCCAAGAGAATTCGTAGGCTGGGTTAGCTTCATCAACCCAGCATCGCCACAGGTCGCGCAAAGACGCTGGGTTGGTAGAGCCAACCCAGCCTACGTCCCTCCGCTCCTTGTAGAGCCGAGCTTGCTCGGCTGCTTTGCTTCCCGGCGAAGAGCAGCCGAGTAAGCTCGGCTCTACGCGAGGAAATTGGCTTTGCAAGCAAGCTCCAGAATCACTAGCGTCACAAAGGCGCTGGGTTGGTGGAGCTAACCCAGCCTACAATCCTCAATCGTTTCCCAAGGGGAAAATACCGGTCACCTGATCGAGCCAGACATGATGTGTTTTCCCCGGCTGCTGTAGATCGTCCAGGCGCAGCAGCGCATTGATCCCTTCCTTCCCTTCCGCATCGCGGAAGGTCTGCACACTGGGGCGCACCGTCACCACTCCTTTCAGCTTCCTTCCATCGGACAGGCTCAGCTCGACGGTGACCGCGTCGTTCAATTCCATGATGCGCGATTCGATCAAAGCGATCTGCGCCTGATCCGTATGCACTCGTTCGGCGATCTGCGTCATCCCCGTGCTCCGTCAAGTGGGAAGTGCAGGTTAGATCACGGATCGTAGCGGAAGGTGAAGGCACCGCGAAGCGCGCGGGATTCCTCTGAGGCGGATACAGCGACAACGGCTTGGCCGTTACATATTGCGGAACAGCGTCATGAACGGCTGGCTGACCGTGAGCGTCTCGGGCCGCGACTTCAGTTTCACCGTGCCTTTGCCGGTGTCGTCGCGCGCGATGGAGGCGATCGCTTTCAGATTGACGATGGTAGAGCGGTGGATCTGCTTGAAGATCGCCGGGTCAAGCACTTCCAGCAACTCGCGGATGGGCTTGCGCAACAGCGACTCGCCTTCGGCGGTCATCACTACGGTGTACTTATGGTCAGCCTGGAAGTAGGCGACATCGTCGATCATGATCAGCCGCGTGTCCTTGCCCGCGCTGGCGGTGATCCAGACCAGCGGTTCGGCCGTCGCCGGCTGCAGACGCGCACCCAATTGTCTGACCAGCGCGGCCAGCGCATCGGCATCCGGATTTCCGTGCGCGATGCGCGCCTGCAGGCGTTGCACGGTGGCGGCCAGGCGCTCGGGCGCAATGGGTTTGAGCAGATAGTCGACCGCGCCTTTGTCGAAAGCGTCGATCGCATACTGGTCGTAGGCGGTCACGAACACGATCTGCGTCTTCGGGCTGGCTTCGGCTGCCGCGGCGGCGACTTCCAGGCCGGTCAAGCCGGGCATGCGGATGTCGAGGAAGGCCACCTCCGGCTGGTGCTCGGCAATGGCTTCCAGCGCCGCGCCGCCGTCCTCGCACTCGGCCACGATGCTGAGTCCGGGCCATGCTTCGGAAAGCAGTTTCGACAACTCGTTCCGAAGCAGCTCTTCGTCTTCGGCGATGACGCACTTAAACATTGGTTCCTCCCTGCTCTGCATCGCTGGGAATGTTGATGGTCGCCGCCACACCGCTGGGGAAATTGGCCACGATGGAGAACGAAGCGGCGCCGCCATAGGCCAGACGCAGGCGCTCCCGCACATTCTTCAAGCCGATGCCGGTGCCGCTGCTTCCCGCATTGAAACCCTGCCCATCGTCGGCCACCGTGACGGCCAGCACGTCGTCGATGGTGCGGGCGATGATCCACACGGTGCCGCCACCGGATTTCGGTTCCAGGCCGTGCTTGATCGCATTTTCCACCAGCGTCTGCAGCATCATCGCGGGAAACGGGATGGATTTCAGCGCATCGGGCACTTCGATCTGCAAGTTGAGGCGCGTGCCCATGCGGATCTTGAGGATTTCCAGGTAGGCGCGTGCGCGTTCCAGCTCTTCTCCCAGCGTGGACAGCGAATCTTCCGTACGCGGCAAGGAATGGCGCAGATAAGTGATCAGATTGCCCAGCATCTCGTCGGCGCGGGCCGGGTCGCTGCGGGTCAGGTACTGCGCGCTGGCCAGGGTGTTGTAGAGAAAATGCGGTTCCACCTGCGCATGCAGCAGGCTCAGCTTGGCGACGGTCAGTTCCTTCTCGGTGACGGTCTGCTGCGCGGCGGCCTGTTCGTTGCGGCGGTGCTCGGCCACGCGGCGGGTGATGGCGCGGGTGATGGCCTCGGCATTCTCCAGATTGGTGCCGTCGTCCACTTTGAACCAGTCGCTCCACGCGCCGCTCTCCGGTTCGCACACCAGGGTCACGCTGCTGATGCCGTCGCCGGGCGTCACCGTGGCCAGGATCTGGTTGCGCTTGATATGGATCCAGTACAACGGATTGAAACGTCCCGGGCTCTTGTTGCTGTAGGGATTGACGCGGGTGACCTTGGAACGCACTTGCAGGCTGTCCCGTGCGCTCTCTATTTCTTCGGAACGCGGCAGCTCGCGGATGGTGGCGTCGACCAGGTCGAAGGCTTCGCCGGCCTCCAGCGGAATCTCGATCTGCCGGCGCTGGCGGTTGGCCAGCGTGCCGGGGTCGATATTTCCGGCGATCAGACGGATGCGGCGGATATGCGACACCGCGCTGGCAATGACGAAACCCAGCGTGATCATGAACAATAGGAAGAACAGCCCGTCCGGGCCATTGCCGTTGAAGACCCCGCTCCATACGAAGATCAGCAGCAGGTACGCGAACGTCCAGGCGGCGGCGATGCGGAAGACGAAGAAGAAGCTGGTTTTCACGGAAGATCCCGACGTTCTGGATTGCGGTGGAGAGTAATCCCCCACCGCGCGCCTGTATTGTCCACTGCGACGAAACCCGAGATGCGGCGATGAAACCCGACAAAGCCGGGCCGTCTGGCCCGCCGGCGGCCGGAAACCCGCCGAAAATAGACCGATCGCAGCCTATCCCGCCTTGATCTTGTGCCCGCCGAATTCGTTGCGCATGGCCGCCAGCAGCTTGTCGGCAAAGGAATCGCTGTCGCGCGAACGCAGACGTTCCAGCAGCGACAGGGTAATGACCGGTGCGGAAACATTGAGATCGATGGCTTCGGCTGCGGTCCAGCGGCCCTCGCCCGAATCTTCCACGTAGGGCGCTATGCCGGCCAGGCCCGGGTTCTTGCCCAGGGCATCGGCGGTCAAGTCGAGCAGCCAGGAGCGCACCACGCTGCCTTCGCGCCAGATCTCGGCGACCTGGTGCAGGTCCAGCGCGAAATCGGTCTTGTGCTGCATGATCGCAAAGCCCTCGGCGTAGGCCTGCATCAACCCGTATTCGATGCCGTTATGGACCATCTTGGTGAAGTGTCCGGAGCCGCCGGGCCCCACCCTGCCCCAGCCGCGATCGGGAGCCGGCGCCAGGGTGGCGAAGATAGGCCGCAACCGCTCCACCGCGGCGGTTTCGCCGCCGATCATCAGGCTATAGCCCTCGGCCAGCCCCCACACCCCGCCGCTGGTGCCGCAATCGATGTAGTGCACGCCTTGCGCGGCCAGCATTTCGCCACGGCGCATGGTGTCCTTGTAGAAAGAATTGCCGCCGTCGACCACCACGTCATCGCGCGACAGCAGCGGCAGTAGCGCCGCCAAGGTGTCGTCGACGATCTTTCCGGCCGGCACCATCAGCCAGACTACGCGCGGAGCGGGAAGCTGGCCGATCAGTTCGGCCAGCGACGCCGCCGGTGAAATGCCTTTGTCGGCGGCCTGCGCACGCGCATCCGGGCTTGGGTCGAAACCCACTGCGTCATGTCCGCCGCGCACCAGCCGTTCGGCCATGTTGGCGCCCATGCGGCCCAGGCCGATCATTCCAAGTTGCATATGCATTCCTTCGATCAGAGGCGATGCGCATAGCTTCGCATGCCGCTGCCCGAAGATCACCGGCGGCCGGGTGGCGTGAATGAAACGATCAATGCCGGGTCCGTACGCAAGGGCTGCGCGCGGGCGCTACCTGCCCCGGCCGTGAAGCAGCCGTGCCTCAGTCGCGTACCAGAGTAACCAACGCGCCGGTGTCCAGGATCTGGAAAGTGTCGTTGTCGATACGCCGCAACGGCCTGCCGTCGTCCAGTGCGTAAACGGCGCCCCTCTTCGCATCGGCGTCATCGCTCCCATGCGTGGTGCCGGCGTGCGTACCGGAATGGCGAACCACATGGACCCGCTGCAGGCTGCCGGCCTGATCCTGTGCGAAAAAGAATTGCTCGCTGTTCATCTCGTGCTCCCATATCAGGACACCAGGGTGTTCAACCCTACCCGCGCAAGCTTCATGTCCGGGTGAAAATTCCATCACTTTCCGTAATGCGCCCGGAATTCAACCGTGCCGCATATGCATGACGGTATCGCCCTGCCCTACCTCGACCAGTACACCCGTCGAATGGCCGGTCAGCACGTACCGGGTATGGGCCAGGGTATTGGCGGAAGCCACCGCGTCTTCCAATTGCTCGAACCAGTCACGGTTTCTGAGCTCATCGCGCACCTGCCAGCCGTTGTAGCTGGCGGTAATGGTGAACAGTACTCTCTGCATGATTCTTCCTCCCGCAACCAACACGCCAACGCAGGCCTCGCGGCTTGCGTCGGGCATGGTGGCGCGCGGTTGTTGCAGCGGAATGTCCATCCGTTCGTCGGCTTGTAACAGTACTTGGCCGGTGTATGTGCTATTCCCGTTTTGTAGTACAGGGGGGATCGTGAACATCACGATGCCACGCATAATCCCCGAGGGGGCGAAGGATGCGGGTGCGCATGTGAAGGAGAGACCATGGGTCCGTTCCTCGATACGCTCGCGGCTCCGCAGCAGGTAGCCTTGGATATTGAAGTAGAACTCGAATACTGGCGGCGTTGCTACCGCAGGATGCCGTTCCATCGCCAGGGCCTGGCGTACGAAGCCTATGTGCCGGCGATCAAGTTCGCCTACGACTGTTATCTATACCACCATCGCGACGAACTGAAACTGCTGTTCCCCGCATTGAAGGAACGTTACCAGCGGCAGTTTCCATTACCGCAACGTACCGAATGGCGCACCGTGGAGAGGATCGTCAAGGCGGTGTGGCAACGGATACAGTCCGGGGAGCCCTGCCTTGGGTCACGCAAAGCAGTCGCCATGCCTCCGCCGCCGCGCAACATGGAGCCGCGAAAGATCCGCAACCTGGTGCATGCCTGACCGGCGCCCATGCCTTCGGCGCAGGGTCTGTTAACGCTATCGGGATAAGCCCTAGTATCTTGGCGGGAAAGCCGCGGCCGACAGGTCGCGCATTCTTTTCCCGGCCCGAAGATTGCCATGTCCCTTTCCATGTACCGTCTGTCGATCCCCGCTTTCGTGCGCGGCTTCGGCGTGCTTTCCGCCTATCTGGACAAAGCCGACGCGCATGCGCAGGCCAACGGCCTGGAACCGGAGATATTGGTGCAGGCGCGGCTGTCGCCCGACATGCTGCCTCTGGCCGGGCAAGTACAGCGCGCCAGCGATACTTCCAAGAATGCGATCGTGCGTCTGGCCGGCATCGCCGCGCCCAGCTTCCCCGATACCGAAACCACCTTCGCCGAATTGCGGCAGCGCATCGGCGACACGCTCGACTTCTTCGCCAGTGTCGAGCCCGGCCAGCTGGAAGGCAGCGCGGCGCGTGAGGTCGCACTGAAATTCGGCAAGATGCAGGCCACGCTCACCGGGGAGGAATACCTGCTGACTTTCGTGCTGCCCAACTTCTATTTCCACCTCGCCACCGCGCACGGCATCCTGCGCCACCAGGGCGTGGAAGTCGGAAAACTGGATTATCTGGGGCCGTTCGGCTGAGTCGGTTCCGGAGCCCGGAAATCAGCCGGTAAATCAGGGTTTTGCCTGCGCCGATCGCGACGACAGTCGCCAGACCGTGTTCCCCACATCGTCGGCGATCAGGATCGCACCCGCGCTGTCCTGTGCCACGCCGACCGGACGCCCTTGCGCCTGGCCTTGGTTGTCGAGGAATCCCTCCAGCACGGTTTCCATCGGGCCGGAAGGTACGCCTTCATTGAAAGGCACGAACACCACTTTGTAGCCACTGAGCGGCTTGCGGTTCCAGGAGCCGTGCAGGCCGATGAAAGCCCCGTTGCGGAAACGCGGCGGCAGCGCTTGGCCGGTGTAGAAGGCCAGGCCCAGCGGCGCGACGTGGGAACCCAGCGCATAATCCGGCGCGATGGCCTTGGCTACCAGCGCCGGATTCTGCGGTTTCACCCGCTTGTCCACATGCTGGCCGTAATAGCTGTAGGGGAAGCCGTAGAACGCGCCTTCGCGCACCGAAGTCAGATAGTCCGGCACCAGATCGTTGCCCAGCTCGTCGCGCTCGTTGACCACCGCCCACAATTTCCCATCCTGCGGTTGCCACGCCAGCGCAGTGGGATTGCGCAGACCACTGGCGAATACGCGACGCGTGCCGGTGGCGGCATCGATCTCCAGCACCGCTGCGCGATCGACTTCCTTTTCCATGCCGTTCTCGCCGATGTTGCTGTTGGAACCCACGCCCACGTACAAGCGCTTGCCGTCGGCGCTGGCGACCAGACTCTTGGTCCAATGATGGTTGAGCGTGCCCGCCGGCAAATCCGCGATCTTCGTCGGGGCGGCGGTGATCGTCGTATCGCCCTTGCGGTAGGGAAAACTCACCACCGCATCGGTATTGGCCACATACAGGGTATCGGCGACCAGTGCGATGCCGAACGGAGAACTGAGGTTCTGCAGGAACGCACTGCGCGTTTCCGCCACGCCATCGCCATCGGCGTCGCGCAACAAAGTGATCCGGTTGGCGCTGGGCACGCCGGCCCCCGCTTTTTTCATCGTCGATTTCATCACCGCGCCCTTGATGCCCTTGCCATCGTCGGGCTTGGGCGGCGCGTTGGTTTCGGCGACCAGTACATCGCCATTGGGCAACACGTACACCGTGCGCGGATGATCCAGGCCGCTGGCGAACGCGTTCACCGCGAAATCCTGGGCCGCCACGGGTTTTCCTTGCGCCGGCCAACCCACGGCCGGGGCGATGTCCACGGTGGGAATCAACGAAGTCCTGGGTTCGGCCAGCACCGGCGAGGGCCCGGTGTCCTGCCCGGCCGCTGTTTGGGTATGGCCGTTGCTGCAGGCCGACAGCAGCGCCAAGGCCGATAGACAGACGGCACGTAAATGGACAGCACGGCACGCACGTTTCATGGCTCTGGCGTCCGGTGTGGCGGTGACGGGAGTTTGCGACCCGAAAGGTCAATCCGGCGTGAGCGTCGGCTTGGAAACGCGAAAACGGCGCGGCTACGGTTTAGCATCGTCAACCACCCTGACGGACCTTCCGATGTCTTCCTGGCAAATGTTGTTACGCGATGTACCCGACTTCCCCAGGCCCGGCATCCTGTTCAAGGACATCACCCCGGTGCTGGCCGATGCCGACGCCTTCGCCGCCGCGATCGGGGAAATGGCCGCGCCATGGCGCGGAATAATCCTGGATGCCGTCGTCGGCATCGAATCGCGCGGCTTCATTCTCGGCGCCGCTCTGGCGCGCGAGCTGGGCACCGGTTTTGTGCCGGTGCGCAAGCCCGGCAAGCTGCCGGCGCGCACGCTGTCGCTGGACTACGCGCTGGAGTACGGCAGCGACCGCCTGCAGATCCACGCCGATGCGTTGCCGCCCGGCGCACGCGTGATCGTCGTCGACGATGTACTGGCCACCGGAGGCACGCTGAAAGCGGCGCTAACGTTGACCCGGCAACAGGGCGCCGAAGTCGTCGGCGCGGCGGTGCTGCTGGAACTCGGCTTTCTGGACGCGCGCAAACACTGGACCGATCCGGCGCCGCTGCGGACAGCGGCGGTGTTCTAGCGCCTGTTACCGCTCAGGACAGGCCCTGAAAATCCTCAGCTTCCGCCGAGGAATTCCGCCTTGCCCAGCGGCACGCCAGCGTGGCGCAGGATCGCGTAAGCAGTGGCGACGTGGAAGTACAGATTGGGAGTGACGAAGCTGAGCAGATAGGTACGGCCGTCGAAGTTGAGCGGCTCTTTGGTTCGGCGCGGCACTGTGATCGGCCGCGCTTCGCTGCCCACGAACTGATCCGGCGTGAAAGTGCCCAGATATTCGATGGCACGGTCCAGCCGACCGTAAAGCTGATCGAAAGTGGTTTCGTCGTCTTCGAAACGCAGCGCTTCGACGCCCGCCAGCCGTGCGGCGGCGTTCTTGACGCCGTCGGTGGCGATCTGCACTTGGCGCAGCAGCGGGAACATGTCCGGATACAGCCGCATCTGCAGCAGCACGCCGGCGTCGTAGCCCTGCGCTTGCGCATGGGCCTCGCCCTTGGCCAGCAACTGGCGCAGATTGCGCAGCGCGCGCTGGCTGACCGGTACGGTGGCCTGGTACATGGAAAGGGTATCGCTCATGGTGTTGTCGCCGATGGAATGAGAGCGGCAAGTCTACGCACGGCCACCGCAGTGGATTAGCCCGCAATTGCGGGAGAGTGCATCCCGTCAAGGCGCCATGGGGATTTCACGGAACCTTGCCGGCCCCTGCGCGTCCAATGCCCCATGCGCCTCTTCTTGCTGATTCCGTTGCTATTGCCGGCCGTATGCCTGGCAGCCACGCAGTCGCGTGTGCTGCAGGCGGGCGATACGCGTCTGCGCGTTGAAATTGTCGACGTGGACGATCCTGCGCGCGTGCGGATGCTGCAACGCTGGGCCGAAGAAACCGCCGAAGCCACCAAGACCCAATCAGGCCGTTTCCCGCTGCGCGACGCCTATGTACGCATACAACAGACCGACAGCGACGACGACAGCCCCGTGCCCTGGGGGCAGACGCGTCGTCGCGGCGAAGTCGGCGTGCTGCTCTACGTGCGGCGCGATGCGAGTTACGAGCAACTGCGTGCGGACTGGACAGCCGTGCACGAACTATCGCACTTGTTCCATCCCTACCTGGGCGACAGCGGACGCTGGCTGGCGGAAGGGTTGGCGAGCTATTACCAGAACGTCTTGCGCGCACGCGCCGGCATGCTGGACGAGGAAGAGGCCTGGCGACGCCTGGATGCCGGATTCCGTCGTGGCCAAGCCGCCTCCACCGGCGCGCGGCTGGGCGCGATGGGCCGCGGACGCGACGGCACCATGCGCGTGTACTGGGCTGGCGCCGCGTACTGGCTGGAAGTCGACCTGGCGTTGCGCCGCGATTCCGGCACCACGCTTGATGCCGTCCTCGACCGGTACGCCGATTGCTGCCTGCACGGTACCGATTCGGTGATGCCGCAGGATTTCGCACTGGCGCTAGACGCCCTGGCGGGCAGCGACGTTTTCTCGACGCTGTACCGTCGCTATGCCGACAGCCGCGAGTTTCCTTCCCTGGCCGATGCCTATGCGCAACTCGGCATCAGCAGGAACGGCGAGGGGCTCGCATTTTCCGGCAACGCAAAAACCAGGCAGCTGCGCGACGCCATCATGGCACCGCGCCAGCAATCGCCTTCTATCCGGTGGGCAGCGCCTGCGTCATCACCCAGTCGTCCTTGACGTCGTCGCCCACCTTGAAAAGAGAGCTGCCTACGATCTGGAAACCATGCTTCTGGTAGAAACGGATCGCCTGCGCCGCTTCCTGCCAGACGCTGAGCCAGACCGAGCGCGAACCGCGCAAGCTGGCGGCGGCCAGCAGATTGGCGACCAGCTGCGCGGCGATGCCCCTGCCGTGGAAAGCGGAGTCGAGATAGATCCGGCCCAGCTCCACCGTCGGCAGCAGAGTCACTTCCGGCGGCGGCGTCGAACCCCAGCGCAGCTGCGCGAAGCCGGCCCACTGCCCGTCCTGCTCGACGATCACCGTGAACGTATCCGGGTCCCGTATCTCACGCGCCTGCAGTTCCGGTGTGTACACCTCGTCCAGGAAACGGGCCACGTTCTCCGGACTGCTGCAATGGCCGTTGGCAGCCAGGAAAGTCCGGCGCATCAACGCCGACAAAGCGGCGGCATCGGCGGGGCGGGCTGGGCGGATGACGGCGTTGGTTTTCATGGAGTGCTAGGTACCGGACCTCTACTTCAGCTTAAACGTGGAACGATTGCGGACGAGGACAGACCACGCTCTCGATCTGGTCCGGCAGCTTGCGAAGCGCGACGTCGACGACTATCCGGCTAATTGCTTTATTTCAATGCGCACCAGGTATTTCGCCAGCACAAGAAGCCCTGCGGTAGAAATCCACAGAACTACCATTGGAGCAGGGATGAAAATGGAGAGAAACTGAATCACCAGAAACGGATTGACGAACCCCCCAGAAACATCCCCACCATGTATCCGTAAGCGATATCTCCGACGTCTCTTCCCAGAAAAGAGCAGTCGATGCCGCTACCTTCATTTCCCACACAGCCAATCGATTCAAAGAACAGCCCGCTTGTTATATTCCCGATAATAGGAAGCCCGAAAACCAACAGAATCACAATAATCGGCATTCCGATAACGTTGTGAGCCAAGTTCAAATGCTTGTATCGGCGTTCGAGTGTTTCAAGACGCGCACTTTTTTGACTGGCGCCTCCGCTCATGTCCTTTATTCCCTTGTCCATAGGATTCACTTCTTCCCTTGCCTTTTAGACAACAATCGATTCGTATTCTCGCGACCTCATCCAAGAGCCATGCTGATACCGCCATTGTTCCGAGCATTGATGCTTTGCTGCTGCGCCTGGAACTGCGCAAGTTGCTGGGCCTGCTGTTGATCGAACGCTTCCGAACGTTGCAAGGTTTCTTGCGCGGTCGGCGGCGGCGTTGCCAGATCCACGCAGCACCTATTTCCTGGAATCTTGCCGGAAACGAAGACTTGCAGCGATTGCTCGTCGATGTGGACGCCATCCAATTGCCCTGCCTTGACTCCACTCATCTTGGCCGCCACGGTGATCTGCGCCAGCCGGTCCTCTGAGGCCTGTCCCGGCAACGCCTGCTTCAGCTCTGCGTACAACGCATAATCAGGATGGCCGGGAGTAATGCCGCTCGACGGCATGCCTCTATACCGGGGCGTCTCGTCCTGCTTCAAGGGTGGACGATCATGCGCATCGGACTGCGGTAGATAGCCGGGAAGGGAAACTCCGCCGCCGGGCTTGGTCACTTCCGGGCGGTAAGGAGTTTCGCGGGATGGGAGCAGCCGATGTACATCAGCAACGCCGCGGCTCTCTTCCCAAGTCAATGCAGAATCAATACGTTCCTGACGCCTGACAAGCTCGCCGGGTGGCAACGGCCCACGCAGGGAGTCGATTCCGTCTTGCATGCGTCCAGCAGGGTCGCGTGCGAGCAACGTGATTGCGCCACGAGCCAGGGCGATGTCGCTGCGATAGCGGTCGATGGCCGGATCGAACTGAGCGGCCAACTGTCTGGTCTGCGGGTCTGCCAATACCGATTTATCTGGCTTGCCATCCGCATCCACATTCAAGAAGTTGTCCATGTAGTGGGAATTCAGTGAAGACAGAGCCGCCAAGGGTAAATCCCGCGGTTGTATAGGGTTGCGATTGTTGTCGTAACCAGCATGCTTTAATTCATATACCTCTTCAGGCGTGGCATAGAGGCGTACCTGGCCGAAATGCTTGCCAGCCGAGCTGACCGGATCGGCAGCCATCACATGGTTGATGAGGTTATTGCCACCTTCGGGAATGCGTTGATCCAAGCTGATCGCTCCGTAGGCGTTGAAGGTCTCACCATTGAGGTTGAACTTGTGTGCAGTGACTTGAGCCAGACAGCCGCCCAGGGAATGACCGGCAACGGTGACTTGCGGGGCGTGGCCGCCAAATCTTGAAGCTGAATTTTCAGCAAATTCACGCGCCCGCTTCGTCAGTTCGATTGCATCGTTTACCTGCGCATTAGTTCTCGCCAATATCATTCCGCCGTCGGCGAGAACCCCATCTTGTAGTGCGGCCTTCAGACCGCTCTTGAACTCTGTGCCACGATGCGCTACCACAATCTCGCCGGTGTCAACACGCTGGTAAATGCTGCCCTGATAGCCGTTGATCTCGTTATCTACATGCTCTAAGACCTTGAACCTAACACCTTCGAACCTGACTTCATCATCCTTTTCATGCGGGTTGTAGGAATCATCCGCGAGGTAGGCATACTGCTGGCTGCTAATACTCATGGCTGCACTTCCTTGGGCGCGAGAGTAATGGTGAAGATATCGTCATCAGTGACGTATGGCGCAAACCGTGCGCGGTCTGCCTGCCCGAACTCAGAATAGTCGTCGATCTTTTTATCTCTTGGATAGAATTGCTTCATAAAATACAAGGTAGAAAGTTTCTGCGCCAAGACCTGTTTGTCTTCTAGACTCGGGGCAAAGCCCGTTTCTACATCAGCTCCAGTTGCCTTCAATATCACCGTCGTTCCGGTGAACTCCCAATGGCAGACGCCATTTCCAAAATAGTCCTCATTCAACATCGCATCCAGATAAACCGTACCGGTATAAGTGCCGTTATCTAATTTCCGATAGCTAATTGGCATTCGGTACTTTGGTATTGAATGGACTCCTGCAATGCTGTCCAGCGTAAAGACACAGTCTGGCGCCTCGTACTGTGCAAACCCTTCCACTGACCCAAACGGCCCTGGTGCGTCCGCAATAGTCATGGTGATGTCGTAACGCTGCCTAGGGTTCGGATTACGTTTGTACTCGTCGGCTTTGGCGCTTGGATGGGATTTAGGCGCGTCCAAACCACCAGCACTCTTGTCGGTCCCAGCCGGATCGCATGCAGTCACCGCCAGCGCAATGCTTACCGCCGCCGTGACCGTCTTGGCGGCTTTGCTCAGCGCCGATTCGCCTCCAATCTTCAGTTTTGGAATCTCCACCTTCGGCAGCAGTCGCTGGGTGAAGTAACTGTCCTGGTAGTACTTGATCTTGTCGCACTTCACCGGATGCGGAATGCCTTCGTACAGGAACACTTCCTTGTCGAAGCCCATCGCCTTGAGTTCCTGCGGCAGCATCAGCGCACGCTTCTCTTCCGATTCGCTGAACGACACGCTGCCCTGCGCGCCATGCGACTGCGAACGGTTGCGCTTGCGTACCGTGGTGTAGCCCAGCATGTCGGAATAGTCGTTGGCGTCCTGCTGCTCGCGCGGCGCGTAGATGATCTGCAGCGCGTGGTTGGTGATGATGGTGCGCGAAACGTCCTTGCCGTAGGTGGCGTCGAGCTGCGACATGCTCTGGATGATGGGCAGCAGACGGATGTTGTAGCCGGCCATGTAGGACACCGCCGAGGCGATGATCTCCACCTTGCCGATGGCGGTGAACTCGTCCATCAGCAACAGGCACTGGTGCTTGAGCTGCGGATTGCTCTGCGGCAGTTCCTTGGTGTTGAGATTGATGATCTGGTTGAAGAACAGATTCACGATGAGCCGGCTCTCGGCCAGCTTGTTGGGCTGGATGCCGATGTAGATGGTCATCTTCTTCTTGCGCACGTCGGTGAGCAGGAAATCGTTGGCGCTGGTGGCCGCGTCCAGCACCGGATTGATGAAGGCGTTGAGCGGTTCCTTGAAGGTGCCCAGGATGGAAGCGAAGGTCTCTTCCGCCTGCGACAGCAGGTTGGCGAAGGCGGTCTTGGCATGGTTGCTGAGGAACGGCTGCTTGGACAGGTTCTGCAGATAGGCCTTCAACTCGCTGCCATCGCCCGAAGACAACCGGTAGATGCCGCCCAGCGTCGGGAACGACAGGAATTCCTTGGGGTATCCCTGCCGGTGCTGCTCATCGAAATTCTCGAACAGGTACAGAGCGAAGGCGGTGAAAGCGTTGCGCGCCTGGCTGACCCAGAACTTCTGATCGTCCGAGCCATCGGGGTACAGCATGGCCGCGATGCTCTGCAGATCGGAAATACGGAAGGCCGGATCCTGCGACACGTAGCTCAACGGGTTCCAGCGATGCGTGCGGCGATCTTCTGCGAAAGGATTGAACAGATAGATTTCCTGGCCCTGGCTGGCGCGCCAGCCGCTGGTCAGGTCGAAGTTTTCCTGCTTGATGTCCAGCACCACCATCGATTCCTGGTAGTCCAGCAGATTGGGGATGACGATGCCCACGCCCTTGCCCGAGCGCGTGGGCGCGGCCAGGATCACGAACTGCTGCCCGCTCAGGCGCACCAGCTTGCCGTTGAATTTGCCGACCACGATGCCGTTGTCGGACTGCTTGAACAGGCCATGCTTGGCCAGGTCGCCGCCGCCGGCGAAGCGCGCATCGCCGTGCATCGACTGTTTGGCCGGCCGCAATACCAGGAACAGCAGCGCCAGCCATGCCATGAGGGGCAAGCCGAAACCAAGATAGCCGGCCACTTTGATCTTGCCGGCGTAACGCTGCACCTGGGGCAGGTCCAACGCCTTCAGGTATTGCAGATAGGTGTTCCACTTCAACAAGCCGGTATCGAGCTTGAGCAGCAGCAGCGCCAGATAACCGGACAGATACAGCCCAGCCAGCAACAGAACCAGCGAGGCGACCGACGCGAAGACGAGCTTTTTCTTGTCCATCAACTACTTCCTGTCCTGTTTCTTCTTCCGTGAGGCGGCCGCGTTATCGCCGGCGCTTGACCGCTCTCGCCGGTGAGGCCGGCGAAGCCGGATCGATGCGTTGCGCGGTTTCTTCTTCGATCAGCCTGTCCGCCCAGAGACGCGCGTCTTCAAGGGTAAGTTCATGCCGCAATTTTTCGCCCGACGGCGACAACACAGCGTAACCGGTCACTTCGGCCGGGTCGAATTGCGCTTCATCGGTGAAGGCGACGATCTGATAACGCCCCCTGATGAGTATCGAATGGCTGTATTCCGTCATGGCCTGGCCTCCTGGCATCTGCCCCGATCATAGTACGTACTACCGGTCTATTTGAAGTCCCCGCCGGATCGCCGAGGCCCGCAGGCGATCAGGCCGCCGATTGCAGCGAGGGCCCGGTTGTGGCGATGGCCTGCTCTACCAGCGCCCAGTCGGCACCAGTGCGATGCGCGCCCTCGCTCAGCACCTGGCGGAAGGCGCGGCCGCCGGGCTGTCCATGGAACAGGCCCAGGAAATGCCGCGTAATGTGCTTCAACGCCACGCCCTGATTGAGTTTGCTCTCTACATACGGACGCAATGCGCGCAGCAACTGTGAACGCGACTGCACTTCCCCGCCAGACAACGCCGCGTCCAGCCGGTGCAACAGATACGGATCGTGATAGGCGGCGCGGCCCAGCATCACGCCATCGGTATGCTGCAGATGTGCCAGCGAATCTTCGAGGGTGGCGATGCCGCCATTGACCGCAATGGTCAGATCCGGCCGCTCGCGTTTGATCCGGTAGGCCCAGTCGTAGCGCAGCGGCGGCACTTCGCGGTTTTCCTTGGGCGAGAGGCCTTTCAACCAGGCGTTGCGCGCATGCACGAAGAAAATGCGGCAACCCGCGCTGGCCACGGTATCGATGAAACCGGCGAAACGCCCGTAGTCGTTTTCCTCATCCACGCCCAGGCGGCACTTCACCGTGACCGGAATATCCACGGCCGCGACCATGGCCGCTACGCTGTCGGCCACCAGCGCGGGCTCCTTCATCAGACAGGCGCCGAAGCGGCCGGCCTGCACGCGGTCGGAAGGACAGCCGACATTGAGGTTGATCTCATCGAACCCGTGCTCCTGCCCTACTCGCGCGGCGCCCGCCAGCAATGCCGGATCGCTGCCGCCCAATTGCAGGGCAACCGGATTCTCGACCGGATCGCGCGCCAGCAAGCGTGCCCGATCGCCCTGCAACACCGCATTGGCGTGCACCATCTCGGTATACAGACGCGCGCCCGGCGCCAAAAGCCGGTGGAACACACGGCAATGGCTGTCGGTCCAGTCCATCATGGGAGCGACCGACAGCTGGTAATCCTCGCTGTTACTGAACATCTCTGATTTCATCTGAAATTTGTCCTGCCCTGACGCGCAATGGCGTCGTTTCAGGAGCGCGGAGGGAGCTGGAGGGCTATTGTCCGCCGTAGGGGCATGAAACCCAAGAGCCGGAGGTTCCGTGCCGGAAGCCTGCCTGCTGTTGTCCAAGCACGTCCAGGCGACCTTCGCCGATCATTTGACCAGCGAACCCTCCTCACGATCCACCCGGCGCGATGCCATCCTTGCCCTACTGGCGGTGGCGGCCCGCAATGCGTTTCAAACGGGGTATCGGCCCCGCTCTTTACCATCCGGGACAGCTTTTGCGCGACAAAGCCGCGCAGTTCATTCCGAACGCCGGCGGGCACCGGAGGTCACTGGGGCTGCCGCTCGCTGTGCGGTGGATCTTCCTTCGGCTTGGGATCCGATTCCACGATTCGAACCACGATGCGGCCGGTGGGTACCTCGAAATGCTCGGCGACCGCGTCGGTGATGGCCTGGGTGAGCCGTTGCTTCTGTTCGGACGAGCGCCCGGAGAGCGCGTAGACGACGACTTCAGGCATGATTTTCTCCGCTATGTGCGTGCTGATGGGCGATGCAGCCGGGACTCAACGGCGCGCGGCCGCGGCTTCTCCGCGCGCGACCGCCTCGACTTCTGTCTGCGAGACCATGGCATTGTCGCCAGGAGTGGTCATCGCCAATGCGCCATGGGCCACGGCGAAGTCGAGCGACTGTTGCAGGCTGCAATTCCCGAGCAGGCCATGGATCAGTCCCGAGACGAAGGCGTCGCCGCCTCCGACCCTGTCCAGGATTTCCAGTTCGCCCGGTTGTGTAGCCTCGAACCGGGACTGGCGGGTGTGCAGTACGCCGGACCAGGCGTTGCGCGAGGCCGAAAGCGAATCGCGCAGCGGGAAGGCGATCATGCGCAGGTTCGGATATTGCTCGAATGCATACGCGCAGGCCGCATCGGCGGGGCCCGAATCCATCGGCGTGGTCCTTGGGCGGACACCAGCCTCCAATCCCAGGCAGGAGGCGAACGAAAACTCGTCGCCGATCAGCAAGTCGCATTGGGAGACGATGGCCTGATTGGCCTTGCGTGCGGCGTCCGGGTCCGGATGGCTGTTCCACAGACTGGCGCGGTAGTTGAGATCGTAGGACACGATGACGCCATGGCGGCGCGCGGCCTTGGCTGCGGTTTTCGCAGTCAGGGCGGTGGTTTCCGACAAGGCGGCGAAAACGCCGCCGGTATGCAGCCAGCGCGTTCCGCCTTCGCCGAACAGCGCATCCCATTCGAATTCCTCCGGCCGGATCTGGGCCGCGGCGGAATTGGCGCGGTCGGACAGACCAAGAGCCGCGCGCACGCCGAACCCGCGCTCGGTGAAGTTGAGGCCCATGCGGGTGTTGCGGCCCACGCCGTCGTGATCTCGCCAGACGATGCGGCTGGTGTCCACTCCGCCTTGCAGGATCAGTTCCTCCGCCAGCAAGCCCAACTCATTGCGCGGCAATGCCGTCAGCACGGCGGTGGAGCGGCCGAAGGTTTTGCGCAAACCGCGCGCCACGTTGTATTCGCCGCCGCCTTCCCAGACGCGGAACTGGCGCGTGGAGCGGATGCGCTCTTCCCCTGGATCGAAGCGCAGCATCACTTCTCCCAGAGCCAGGCAGTCCCAGCGCCGGCCGTGCGCCGCAGGCACGTTCAAAACATCACATGCCGATGAGGTCATCGTGCCTGGCAGCCGAACAGGGAGAGGTCTATCGATTCGGCCATGTCCGCGTAGCCCTCGGCGTTGGGATGCAGATGATCGCGGGTGATACCCGCACGTAGCGATTCCGGATTGGCTGGATCGCGAAGCGCCGCATCGAAATCGATCACTGCCGAAAACGTCTTGCCGTCGCGAATGAAAGCGTTGAGCCCCTGGCGTGTCTCGGTGGACACCGGTTCGTAGCGCTCCGAACCGCCGAACGGCGTCAGCGTGGCGCCGAAAGTGCGAATGCCATGCGATTGCAGGCGTGTGACGATCTGCTTGTAGCCCAGGATCATGTCCTGCGTATTGCGGCCGAGAAGAAAATCGGGCTTTCCACTGTGGCGGATGTCGTTGATGCCTTCCAGCACGATCACGTAATCCACCCCCGGCAGCGACAGCACGTCGCGATCCAGTCGTGCCAACGCGCTGTGGCTTCGCCCGGCATCGAGCACCTTGTTGCCGCTGATCCCGGCATTGAGCACCACGAATCGGTTGGGACACGCCTGATCGAGGCGGCGGGCCAGCAGGGCGGGCCAATCGCCCTCTTTGCCCAAGCCAGCGGTTGCGCCTTCGGTGATGGAATCGCCCAGAGCCACGATGGTCACCGGATCCCGATCGCGTTCGGCCAGGATCGCCGAAACCACATTCTGCCGATAGCTCAGCGGCACGCTGTCGGCAACCTCGGTCTTTCCCGCCGCTATGCGCACCGCGGTACGCCGAACCGCCGGGCGCGTGGGCTCGGGGAAGTGTGCGCTGAGTGCGACCTGCGCGAAGGCCGGAGCGGCGATGGCGACCGGATCGCTGATCAGTACCGCGCCGGGCGGAATCACGACTTCAGTACGGCTGTCGAACAGAACGGGCTGCGCTTTCGCGTTGCTGTCCACGAGACGGGCGGTGACGGTATCGAGTCTCAGCGGCGCGCTGCCCAGCTCGTTGCTGATACGGAAGCGCAACGCCTTGGCCGAAGCGCCCAGGCGCATGTCCTGGCGGACGGTCTGGTCGGCGAACTGCAATGGCGCATCGGGCGTGCCGTCGCGCCGGTCGGGCGCCGGCGAGGCGGTCCATACGGGCACCCACACCTGCGCGCAGGCGCTTCCCGCCGCGCCCGCCAATGCGAGCGTCATCAATGCCGCTATCATCCATCGCTTGTGCATGGAGCCATCCCCTCCCAGGGTTGTCGTGGTCTCGCCTGTCATCTCCGCTTTCGCCGAAACGGCGGGCTTCGAAGGTCGTTCAAGAAAAGAACACGCCGCCATTCACATCGACATTGGCGCCGTTGATGAAACTGGCCGCATCGGAGGCCAGATAGAGAGCAGCGTCGGCTGCTTCGTCGGCGCGGCCCTGGCGGCGCAATGGCGTCGCGTTGGCCACGGCAGCGCGCACTTCCGGCTTGGTGAATTCGTCATGGAAGCGGGTGGCGATCATGCCGCAGCAAAGTGCGTTGACGCGGATGCCGCGCGGCCCCAGCTCCTTGGCCATGGCCCGCGAGAAAGTCATGACCGCAGCTTTGGCGGTGGCGTAGATCGCTGCGCCGGGTCCGCCGCCATCGCGTCCGGCCAGCGAGGCGAAGTTGACGATGGCGCCGCCTTCTCCCATGTGCGGCGCCACCGCCTGCGTGGTGAGGTAAACCGATTTCAGGTTGAGATCCATCACCCGGTGAAAGAAGGTCTCGTCGATGTCGGCCAGCGGCTTGCGCGCGATCATGCCGCCGGCAACGTTGACCAGTACGTCGATGCGCTGGCCGAAAGCCGCTTGCGTCGCGGCGATCAGGCCGGCAACGGCCTGCGCATCGGCGGCATTGGCGCGGTGCAGGATGGCCTGGCCACCGGCGGCCTGGATCCGTTGCAGCGTTTCGCTGGCGCTGGCTTCGTCGTTGGCGTAGTTGATGCACACCTTGGCGCCGGCTGCCGCCAGCTTGAGCGAGACTTCACGGCCGATGTCGCGGCCGCCACCGGTGACGATGGCCACCTTGTCCTTGAATTGCATGAGCGATGAGTCCTTGTGTGTGAAGGGAAGCGGAAAGTGGGACGTGTGAATGCGGATCACCGCTGCGCGGCCGGACCGTCGAGTTTTTCGATACGGCCGGTCACCAGCCATATCGCGGCCAGCGACGCCGGCACCAGCGCGGCGACGAGGATGAACATCGGGGCGTACGAACGAGCGGTCATCACCGGCACCAGCCAGGTGGTGATCAGCGTGCCTGCCACTGCAGCCATGCCGCCGATGCCGGCCAGCGAGCCGACCGACTTGCCGTCGAACAGATCGCCCGGCAGAGTCTGGATATTGCCTATGGCGATCTGGAAGCCGAACAGCACCACGGCGATCGTCAACACCGCCACGGTGGGATCGGCGGCGAGCACGGCGCCGAGCAGAGCGGGCGCCATGATCGCGCCGCCGAGCGTGATGGTCCATTTGCGCGCCCGATCCACGCTCCAGCCCGCGGCGATCAGGCGCCCGGACAACCAGCCGCCAGACAGGCTGCCGAGCATCGCGCCGACGAAGGGCACCCAGGCGAACGCTCCGATCTGCTTGATGTCGAAATCGAAGGTCTCGGCCAGGTAGATCGGCAGCCACGACACGAACAGCCACCAGATCGGGTCGATGAAGAAACGCGCCAGCACGATGCCCCAGCTTTGCCGGTGCGACATGATCTGGCGCAGGCTCGGCAGATAGGCAGCCTTGTCCGGCACGGCGCCATTGGTTGGAGCATCGAGGATCAACGCACGTTCGGCGGCATCGACCCATGGGTGCCGGTCCGGTCCGGCGCGGTAGATCACCAGCCATGGCAGCAGCCAGATGAAACCCAGCGTGCCGATCAGCACGAAAGTGCCTTTCCACCCGAATCCCACGAACAGCAGCGCGATCAGCGGCGCGGACACGATCGCACCGATGGAGGCGCCCGCGTTGAAAATGCCTTGGGCCAACGCGCGCTCGTGCGAAGGGAACCATTCCGCGTTGGCCTTCACTGCCCCCGGCCAGGCGCCCGCTTCGCTGATGCCCAGCATCGCCCGCACCACGCCGAAGGAGAAGATCGAATGCGTCACCGCGTGCAGGGCGATGGAGACCGACCACACCGCGATCGAAAGCGCGAAGCCCAGCCGCGTGCCGATGATGTCGAACAGCCGCCCGAACGCGAATTGGCCAGTGGCGTAGAACAGCATGAAGACCGTCACCAGCAGCGCGTAGTCTTCCTTGGTCGCGCCGATGTCCTGCGAGATCGCCGGCCACATCACCGCCAGCGCATTGCGGTCGATGTAGTTGATGACGGTGGCAATGGCGATCAAGCCGACGATCATCCAGCGCACTGCGCTGCGTTTTCCCGACGGCCCGGCCGCGCCGGCGGGCGCCGGAGCGACGCTCACTTGCCGCCCGCCGCGCGGTCGAAGCGCGCATAGCCGCCGCGCCACGCGTAGCGTTGGCCGCCTGCCTGTACGCTGTGTTCGCGCGCGTCGGCCGCATCGTCGGCCACCGCCAGAGCAAGGGTCTTGCCGGATACCAGGGTCAGCACGATCACCTCGGCATCGTCGCCGCGCACACAGGCGATGTCGCGGATGCGGCTGTCGGCGCCGTGCACGTATTCGGCGGTGCCGTTGTATTCGCCATGCGGCTCCAGCACTCCGAAGAAGGTGGCTTGGGCCTGGCCATCGATGCGCTGGATCAGCGCAGGTTCGTGGCGCAGGTTGAAGTCCGGATCGTTGGCGCCGCTCTCGGCCAGGATCGCGCGCGACGGCGCGCTGCTGCCGAAGCGGTAGCTGTAGAAGCGTCCGTCGAGCAGCCAGCTCAGGCTGCGCGGTTCGGCCGACGGCTCGCTGGCCGCGTCCACCCACAGATGCTGGTAGCCGTTGGCCTTGCCCAGGACGGGGCGCTCGGCCACGGCGCGTTTTGCGGCAAAGCCCATGCGCATGATCTGGCCGTTGAAGTGCAGCGGCAGGTCGTAGCGCGCGGGTTTGCTGCCGTCCACGCGCAGCAGGTCGATCACGATCGGCAGGCCCAGGTCCGGATGTCCGAGCAGCGCCTGGGTGCGGGTGAAACTGACTCCTTCGTAGGCGTGGTCCATGCGAGCGGACACGATCCGGGTACTGCTGCCGTGCCCGTCGTCGTCGTGTGCGAACAGCAGCGGCGTCGGTGCGTATTTTTCGCCGACCGACCAGTCGCCGTCGAAGTGGCTTCGCTCGTTCACCACCAGCGTGTTGTGCGCCACGGTCGTCTTGGCCCAGGTGGCGTTCTCTGGCAGATAGATGCCGCCGGACTTGGCTTCGACGTTGAGGAAACGTGCGGCGCCGTAATCGGTGACCACGCGCTGGCCATGGTCGTAGAACAGCCAGTTCAACTTGTCGAAATGGCCGTGGCCCATGCCTTGCGAGGTGTTCTTCATCACCAGGGTCTGGCCGTTCTCGCCGCCTTCGCGCAGGATCGCCAGCGCGCCCTGGTCGCCGTCCGCACCGTCGCGCAACAGCGCCGAGCGGAACTCGAACGGCCTGGCCTTGCCGGCCGCCAGCGCCGCGGCCACGCCCAGGCCTTCAGGGGTCAGCAGTACGCGCTGCTGGCGCTGCGCGATCGACAGCAACCGCGGGTCCCGGGTCTGCGCATAGGCGATACCCAGGCCGGCGACCAGTTCCTCGGTGTCCAGGCCCTTGTCCAGGATCGCGTCGTTGATCGGAAAGAAATAACCGGCATAGCTGCTCTGCACCAGCGCATCGACCGCCTTCAGCAGCACGCCGTCGCGGCGCTGGAATATCTTCTGCTGCGGCTGGTTGCGTTCGATCGCGCTCGCGAACAGCACGAACGGCGCCAGCGCGTAGCGCTGGTAGTACGGGCCTTCGGCGTAGTAGCCGTCGGGCGAAAACAGCCGGTCGATCTGTTTCAGGAAACCGGCCTTGCCGTCCTGCTGCGCGCCGAGCAATGCCTTGTCGACCAGTTCGGGATCGCGCAGCACGTAGCCGGTCATGCCGACCGCGGCCACCGCCCAGGTGGCGTGGTTGTGGATCTTGTTGAAATTGTCCGGGTTCTCGTCGCACAGGAATCGGGCCATGCGCCGGAACACCTGCTCGTCGATGGTCTTGCGGTCGGCCGGGCTCAGGCTGTCGCGGATCGCGTCGTAGCCCTGACTGGCGTAGACCAGCCAGACCGAATCGTTGAGCGACTGCCAGAACAGCCGTCCCGGCACCTGGCCCCGACCGGCCGGATGCGCGCCCAGCGTCGGGTACAGGCGTGCGTAGGCGAGCAGCACATCGCGCGCGTAGTCGGCATAGGCGCGCTCGCCGGTGAGGCGATACAGCGCGCCCGCAGCCTGGATCGCCTGGTAGTTGCGCTTGTGTTGCTCGTGGCTGGCACCACCGCCCGGATCCTTGGGCACCGGCACATCGACACCGGCCTTCATCGCCGCGCGCACGCTGGCGATGGCGCGGTCCTGCTCGCGTGCGAACAGCGGATAGCGTGAGCCGTCGGTCGCCATCTGCCGCCATTCGGCGACAGTCACCAGCACCGGCGCCGCCTCGCTCGCCGCCGGGCTCAAGCTCGCTTGAGCCGCGTCAGGCGTACCGGAAGCGGCCCAGGCGCACGGCTGGGCGCTTGCGATACCTGCCAGTACCAGCAGCACGAGAGGGTGGCGAAGTGTCATAGCAATGGCTCCACGGGATAGTCGGACTGCAGCGCCGGCGTGCCGACGAACTGGTTGCGGGCGGCGATCAGTTGCGGCTTGCCGGTGGTGCGCCGGGCGCGAACCGGCGCGCTGTCGATGAACTGGTTGTCCAGCAGGACCGCACGCTGCACACCATGCAGGCGCAGCGAAGCTTCTCCGGCGCCGCCGACATGCTCCAGCCGCGAACCGGTCAGCGTCAGCACCGGCCCGAAAGTGCTTTCGTCGCTGCCGCCGCGATACAGATCTGCCACCGCTCCGCCTATGCGGCGGAACTGCGAATCGGCGATGTCGACGCGTTCGGCGTTGTAGGTGCCGCGATCGTCGGTTTCCGCGCGCGCGGACAGCACTGCGCCTGAAACATCCTCAACCACCACCCTGCGCAGCGCGATGTGGTCGGCCAGCGTGCCCTTGCCCAGCGCGATCACATCGAAGCCACGGTTGACCGTAAGGTTGCGGAGGCGGCTGTCCTCCACGATCAGCGTGTAGTTGGCGGCGTTGGAACCGGCTGCGGTACGGATCACCGCGTTGCCGACTTCGTCCGGCGCCGCGCTTCCGTCGATCTGCAGGCGCGACAGTTTCAATGCGCCGCCCACCCCGATCTGGAACAGCGTCGAGCGCGAGAAAGCGATACGGGCCTGGCCATGGATCGGGCCTTCGATGGAGAGAGGGCGATCCACCGCCAGCACCTGGTCGACCAGGTATTGACCGGAGTCCAGCTGCAAACGGTCGCCTGCCGAGGCGCTGGCCAGGGCCACGGTCAGCGTGTCGTCGCCGGGCTGCACCCGATGGCGACGGCCACTGTCCAGCGCGTTCGGAGCCGTTTCCTTCGCATACCAGGCAACGCCGACGTCGTTGCGCGGCACATAGCTCAGCGTCGGATCGGCGCCGACGCCGTCCGCTTTGTCAGCGACCAGCAGACCGGTGGCAGCACGGACCATCACCCGCTTGCCGCCGCTCACGCCGCCGGACAGCAGAGCCGACGCGGCAGGGCTCTGCGCGTTTCCGCTGAAGACCAGGCCGGACAAGTCCCCGAGCACGCGTACCGGATCCGCTTCGTCCACGATCAGGTTTCGGGCGAAGACGCTGTCGATCGGTGCGGCGGAGCGTTCGTCGTCCTTGCCGGCGCCGAACAGCATCTGCCTGATGCCTACGAAGGTGTTGCGTTCGATCCGCGCCCGCTCCACCTGCACATAACGGTGAGGCGGCGAATCCGGCACGCCGTACATCACGCTCAGCGCCGAGGAATAGCCGTCGCCGGCCAGTCCTTCCAGATAATTGTTGCGTACCGTCTGCCTGCGGTTGATGACGCGGATGCCGCCGGTATCGGGTTTTCCATCGCCGAAGAACACGTTGTTCTCGACCAGATTCCCGTCGCCGTGGCGCAATACCAGCGCGCCGCGCGATTGCTTGAACACATTGCCGCGATAGGTATTGCCGCCGGACTTGTTGGAAACCACTTCCACCTCGCCGTCGCAGCCTTCGAACCAATTGTTCTCGACCAGCGAATTGGAATCGGACGCGGCGTCCTTGCTGGTGCCGATGCGCAGTGTCTCCCCGCCATTGGAACCCAGGTTGGGGCGCGGGCCGAACCAGTTGTGGTCGATGCGGTGGCGGTTGTCCAGGCCCTGCACGGGGTCGCGGACCACCACCATCGTGGCCCCGACGTTGTTTTTTCCGATCAGCTGGTTGTGGTCGAAACGGTTATGGCTGTCGTACATCGCCACCCAATGGTCAGAGCGGCTGCGATCGGGCTGGTTGAACCGGTCGACCACCACCTGGGTGATGCGGCTGTGGCGCGCACGTTCCTTGGGCGATGCGCGGAACGCCAGCACTTCGCCAGTCGGGCTGTAGCCATTCCGGAAGACCAGATTGGATACCTGCAGGTACTCGCCGGCCAGGCGCAAATTGGACTGTCCGCTGATGATCACCTTGCCGGCGGTCTGGGCAGTCAGCCTGATGGGCGATGCCGCAGTGCCCTTGCCCGAGAACACGATCTGGAAATCCCGCCACTCCCCATCGGCCAGCACCACCGAGTCGCCTGGCTGCAGGCCGGCGACTGCCGCGTCATATTCGGCAGGCGTGCCGACCAGGATCTCGGCGGCTTCGACCCGCATGCTGGCAACGGCCAGCAGCAATAGTGCAATGGCTGCGCGGGGAGCGTTCGATAACATGATGGCCTGCCCTCCTGAGCGCCCGGATGGCCTGCTCGTGGCCGGATGGTAGCAGAGGCCGAACAGTTATCAACCAATTTCACATACCAAAATTGGTAGATTGGATTGGTCTAATTGCGCAATTGGCATGCTGCAATTGCACATTAATAGGGGGTAATTCTATGTACCAATTGACCTATGCGGATATTTGTACCAATTTGTTGACATTGGTCGAAAGCGGGGTAAGGCTGCGCGCCCAAAGTCGTAGTCCTGCGGCTTTACTCGGGAGGAGAATCCATGCGGCACCCCTATACGACCAAGCCCACCAGACGCGTCAGGCAACCGGTGTTGCGCGGCGCCCTGGCCTGCGCCATCGCCGCATCGCTGACCAGCGTCGCCGCGCTGGCCCAGGTCCCCGCAGCGCCCGAGACGGCGCCAGAGGTTCCCGCCACCGACGCCGCGCCGACCAGTGGCGATGTCACTACGCTGGATGAGGTGCAGGTCAAGGGCATCCGCGGTTCGATCCAGTCGTCCATCAACAAGAAGCGCGACAACACCGTCATCTCCGACGTGCTGTCGGCCGACGACATCGGCGATCTGCCGGCACCGTCGCTGGCCGATGCCATCGAGACGCTGACCGGCGCCTCGTCCACCCGCGACAAGACCGGCGCCTCGGAGATTTCTATCCGTGGCCTGGGTGCCTTCCTGAGCAGCACCAACTTCAATGGCCGCGAGATCACCAACGGCAGCGGCGACCGCTCGGTGAACTTCAACATGTTCCCGGCCGAACTGGTCAACACCGTTGCGATCTACAAAACCCAGCGCGCGGATCTGATCGAAGGCGGCGTGGCCGGCACCATAGGCTTGGAAACGGTCAAACCGCTGGACTACGGCAAGCGCGCCATCCAGGTGGACGGTCGCGGCAGCTGGGCCGAGTACGACAGCAAATACCGCGAGAAGGACGGCATCGGCTGGCGCGGCACGGCCAGCTATATCGACCAGTTCGAATTCGCCAACGGAGGCAAGCTGGGCGTGTCGTTGGGCGTGCAGGCCCTGGAGGGCACGGATCCGGAAGAGAGCATGACCAGCGGCTCGACCTGGTATGCCTGCGATGCCGCCCAGAACGCGGCCAACGCCAACTGCTCCGAGCTGAGCGCCAACGCGATCTCCAACGGCGCGCCGTTCTATCTGGTGCCCAGCAGCCGCATCTACCGCCTCAAGCAGGAGCGCAACGACCGCCAGTCCGAGTTCGCGGCGATCCAGTGGAGGCCCAGCGACCTGCTCGAAGTCAATGTCGACTACGAACACACGGACCGCAACTGGAACGAGACGCGCTCGGACCTCAGCCTTTCGAACGCGCGCCGCGGCATCGTCAACCGGGTGATGGACGACAACGGCGTGCTGCAGAGCTTCACCGGCAGCACCTCCATCGACTCGTCCTCCACTCTTTACGACCGCAACGAGGAATACACCGGCGGCGGCCTCAACTTCATCCTGCGCCCGAGCGCGGCCTGGGAAATCTCCACCGATCTTTCCTATTCGCACACGCTGCGCCACGACACCCAGCGCGTGAACCGCATGCGCGCCAACGCCCGCGACGTCGACAACGCCGTCGTACCCGGCATCAGCAGCGGCACCACCGGTTATGTCAGCTACGACTGGATCAACGACGGCGACGTGCCCAGCATCCATCTCAACCCGGCCTTCGACGTGAACGACTGGGACGCCTACACCGGCGCGGTCCGCATCAGCTCCGAGGAAGAAGAAAACGAGCACCGTATCCGTGCCGGACGCTTCGACGTCAGCTACATGCCTGAAGACGGCGCCTTCACCGCGATCAAGGCCGGCGTCCGCGCCAGCCAGGCGGACTACCGGTACTTCGACAACACCATCACCACGGACATCAACTCCACCGGCGCCGGCCGGGCGCAGATCATCGCAGCCAACCGGGCCTGCCGCGCGCCGTTTCCGCAAGACGATTTCCTGGATGCGGCCAGCGGCAACACGATTTCCAGCTGGGCCTACTTCGATCCGGCGTGCGTGTACGAAGCCTTTCGCGGCACCAGCGACACCGGCGTGGACCCCGACTACGTGGATCCGAACAGCGTCGACGTGGTCGAGAAGACCAGAGCGGTGTTCCTGATGGCCGATTTCCGCAGCGAATTGTTCGGCGTGCCGGTCTCGGGAAACATGGGTGTGCGCTGGGTCAAGACCGATGTGCGTTCGGAAGGCGTGCGCACCGACCTGGAAGTGATCGACAACGGAGATGGCACCATTCGCCTGGAACCCACCGGCAGTTTCCAGACCGAAGTCTACAAGGCAGGCACCAGCGAGTTGCTGCCCTCGCTCAATACCGCCTTCGAGTTGCGCGACGACCTGCTGCTTCGCGCCGGCGCCTACCGCGCCATGTCCCGCCCGGACATCTCGGCACTGGGCGCCGGGCGCACCATCACGGTCAACAGCGATGCGAACTACACCGATCTGGCCGAAGCCGTGGCGGGGATCACTGCCAGCGGCAACCCCGCCGCCGAACCGCTGATGTCCTGGAACGGCGATCTGTCGCTGGAGTGGTATCCGAACGAAGACACCATCCTGGCCGGTGCGGTGTACTGGAAGCAGTTCAACGGCGGCACCGAAACCGCGTTGATCGACGAGGACTTCGTGATCGATGGCCAGAGCGTGACCGTGCCGGTGCGCCAGCAGGTGACCACGGACGAAGACAGCACTCTCACCGGCTTCGAACTGAGCGCGGCCCATCGTTTTTCCTATTTGCCCAAGCCGTTCGACGGGCTGGGCTTCAAGATCAGCTACAACTACGCCGATACGGACTACGAAACCCAGGATTCGCGCCTGGGCGAACAGGTGGATACGGCCACCGGCGCGGTCACTCCGGCCATCGTCGCTCCAGCCGGCCTGAGCGGTTTCTCCCGCCACGTGATGTCCGGTTCCATCTACTGGGATGTAGGCCGCTTCAACATGCAGGTCATCGGCAAGTATCGTTCGCAGTACTACCAGGACTTCACCGGCAATGTCGCCCAGCAGAACCGCTATTACGGCGACAACACCAGCGTCGATTTCCGTGCCCGCTACAGTGTCAACAAGCACCTGTCGCTATCGCTGGAGCTGATGAACCTGACCAACGAACCGCGCGTGGCCTACCAGCCGATCTACGGTAATTTCCGCGAATACGTCAGCTACGGGCGACGCGCATTTTTGGGTGTACGATACAAGTTCTGAACCAGCGGCGCGGCTCCGGCCGCGCCGTTTTTCGAGTCGCATATCGACCTCGGGGAGCCATCCCGGTGCCGATGCGGAATACAACGAACGGGTCTCGCTTCAATGTCCGAAAGCCGTCTTTACCAGTCCATCGCCACCAAGATCCTGTCGATGATCGAGTCCGGCGAATTCCCCATCGGCTCACGCCTGCCGGGCGAACGCGACCTGGCCGAGCGCTTCGGCGTAAGCCGGGTCACCATCCGCGAAGCGGAGATCGCACTGGAGGCGCAGGGCTGGATCGCGATCAAGACCGGTTCGGGCGTCTACGTGCGGCCGCGGCCGATCGACGCGCAGGGCGCATTGCCCGATGTCAGCGCATTCGACCTGACCGCCGCACGCACGGTGATCGAGGCCGAAGCGGCGGCGCTGGCCGCCGGTCGCCTCACCGATGCCGACATCGATGAACTGCAAGCGCTGGTCGGCGCCATGTCCGATCCCGATGCGACCGAAGAAATGGCCGGCGAATACGACCGTCATTTCCATTTGGCGATCGCGCGCATGTCGGGCAATCCGGTGGTCGAATACTGCATCCAGCTGATCTGGCGCATGCGCAACGAATTGCCGCGCGTGCGCCAGGTCTACGCGCACGTGTGCCACCAGCACGACGACACCCGGACCGACGAGCATGCCGCGATCCTGGACGCCTTGAAGACGCGCGATCCGGCGGCGGCACGCAATGCGATGCGCAACCACTTCCAGCGCCTGTTCGAGTCGATGCTGGAAGCCACCGAAAATCAGGCGTTGGCCGAGATCCGCAACCGCACCCAGCAGGACCGCGAACGCTTCCTCGCCACCACTCGCATCTGAAGAAATAATCCCGGGTCCATGGGCGAAGCCGTCGCCCTTCCCTGCGGACTCCAACCCGAAGGTCGGGCGCAGGGAAAGGCAACTGCAATCGGAGAGACGGGGTCTGGATTGAGGCGGGAGTTGAAGAGGCGGCGCTAGCTGACCAGCACGTCGCTCTTGGCATGCGCGAACACGACCTGGTTGCCGTCCTGGTCCTGCACGATGGCCACGTCCACCAGGTCGGATCTGGATTTCTCGCCGATGCGTATGCCTTTGGATTCCAGGCCGGCGATTTCGCGGTCCAGGTCTTCCACCACCAGGGTCACCGACGATAGCCCCGCACGGTTGCCGTCCTCGAACACCTGCACGCATCCGCCGTTGGGAAGCTGCCATTCGGCCATTTCGTCCATCGGGCGCGACGCCGGCCCCAGTATCTGCTCATACCAGATCACTGCGGCATCGATGTCCTTGACTGCGATTCCAGCCAATGCATTGACTATGGACATTGCACTCACCTTTCGCTGCGGATAACCGACTGGATACAGAAGACGCGGTTATTGGGCGGTGAAACCCAAGCGGCACGCGCCTTTCGCGCGGCTTGTTTCTGCCTGGAGCGTGAACGGGCGGCTATGCGGCCAGGGACAGGTCCGGCAGCTCCACCTCAGTCCGCAACCGGAGCCCGAACTGCCGGGCCAGGTTTTCCAGCAACACCGGTTTCACCGCGTCCATGCCGGACGGCCCGCCCAGGTCGGACAGCGTGGTGACTTCCAGGCCCTGGTAGCCGCAGGGATTGATGCGATGGAACGGTTCCAGGTCCATGCCGATGTTGAAGGCCAGGCCGTGGAAGGTGCAGCCGCGGCGCACGCGGATGCCCAGCGCGGCGACCTTGGCGCCAGCGACATAGACGCCGGGCGCGCCTTCCTTGCGTTCGGCGTGGATGTTCCACTCCGCTGCGGTATCGATGATGGCCTGTTCGATGCGGTTGACGTATTCGCGCACGCCGACCTTCATGCGTTTCAGATCGAACAGCGGATAGGCCACGATCTGCCCGGGGCCGTGGTAAGTCACCTGGCCGCCGCGATCGACGTGGATCACCGGGATATCGCCGGGCGCGAGCACGTGCTCGGGTTTTCCCGCCTGACCCAGAGTGAACACCGGGTCGTGTTCGACCATCCAGATTTCGTCTTCGGTGTGCTCGTCGCGCGTGTCGGTGAAGCGCTGCATCGCGCGCCACACCGGCTCGTAAGCCTGCCGGCCCAGTTCGCGCACGCGACCGGGCAACACGGTCAGATCGTCCACTTCACTTCCGGATGCGTGCGCAAGGCGTGGTGGGCGGCATCGTACTGGGCGCGGTCGCTGGCGCAGAAGCCGATGCGCACCGACACGTACTTGCCGTTGGAGGAATGCTTCCAGCTGATGCTTTCCTCCAGCACTTCGATGCCGGCGGCGGTCAGCAGGCGCGGCAGTTCGGTTTCCAAGCCGCTATCGGCCGAACCCATGGCGCTGAGCTCGAAGGTGCCGGGAAATTGGAAGCCGTGATCGGGGTTGTCGGATTTGATTTCCATGCGGGGATTATTGGGCCGTTTCTGCCGAAACCCAAGCGTTGCGGAAGTTGCGTGGGAGCGGCGTCCCGCCGCTCCCACAACACCCCACCAAGGAAAAGGGCCGCATTCGCATGCGGCCCTTCGGATGAAACGCGGAGTGATGGGCCTGAATCAGCGCGAGAGCTCGGTCATGGTGGAATTGACCCAGCCCTTGTTGCCCAGTTCGTCTTCCACTTCCCACATCAGGCCGTCCTTGTTGCCGGTGGGGTACAGCATCATGCCCGGATCCAGCGTGCGCACGGCCTTGCCGGTGCCTTTGGAGTTGGCCAGCAGACGCGCGGCCTTGGTCACCGTGAGCGCCTGGGTGGCGTTGGCTGCCGAGGCGTTGCCCGGCAGGCCGCCCAGCTGGCTGATGATGTCGGTGTAGGCTTGCAGATACGCCAGGGTGATGACCTGACCCAGCTCGGTGTTGGCATAGCCCGAAGCGCCCGCCTCGCCCCAACCGCTACCGCCGAACAAGCCGCCGCTGGCGCCCCAGCCTATGTCGGTCTTTTTGGCGTTGCCCTCGGCCATGGCCACCTGTTCGGACGAGCGCACATCGGTGACGGTCAGGACCACGTCGGCGGTCTTCTTCTTGAAATTCAAGCCGCCCGCGACTCGGCCGACATCGCCGCCGATCAGGCCGCCGAGCAACCCGCCGATCGCGTTGCCGCCGGCGTTGCTGTTCTGCGCGATCAGATCCGGCACCAGCACATAGTCGGCCGCTTTGATCTGGCCCTTGCCGATGTTGGAACGGCCGCGTAGTTCGCCGCTGGAAGCCAGTGCGCGCTCGCCCATGGCCGCGTTCATGCCGGCGCCGCGGTCCACCAGGGTGAAGCAGCGCGACTTGCTGACAAATACCTTGATCAGTTTGGAGGGCGCAGGCAGCTGCTGGCCGCTCCACCAGTTGGTCGCATCTTCCGGTTCGATCACCGAGATGGAGCCGAGCGGTTTGGCGCAGGTCGGAATCTGGGCCATCTGTTCCTTGCGCTGTTCCTGCGCGCTCTTGCGCTGGGCCGATGCCGGCGCCGAGGCGACCGCCACGGCCAAGCCGAACACGCCTGCGGCCAGGGCCGCGTGTTTCGAAATACTGATGTTCATTGAACCTTCCCTATTGAGATAAACGTGCATGAATGCCCTGCGGCATTCTCCTTGTCGACTCGCGGCCCCGAAGCGGATCCCCCTGGATCCGGTACGCCCCTACGGCCCCGAGCCGGCATGATAAATCAACCGTTACGGACTCCCGCGTGCGACCTGCGAAGCCGGCACTGGATTCATCAATTGAAACGGCAAATCAGGCCGCCTGCGGCCACCGGCGGAAACGGAAAAGCCGGCTTGCGCCGGCTTTTCGTGGGGTCATGGCGGTCCGGTCGACCGGATCGTGTCACTCCGACTCCCACCACATCCAGAAGCTGTCCCACAGGCGGCGGAAGAATCCGCCTTCTTCCACTTCGTTGAGCGCGACCAGCGGGGCCTGCGCCACAAGCTTGCCGTCCAGGCTGACCTTCACCGTGCCGATGGCCTGGCCCTTCTTGATCGGCGCTTCCAATACCTTGGGCACGTCCATGCTCGGCTTCAGGTCGGCATAGCGGCCGCGCGGCACGCCCACCAGCAACGGCGTGGCCACCCCCAGCTGCACTTCCTTGGTGGTGCCCTTCCACACCTTCTGCTGCGCGACCTGCTTGCCGGCCTCGTACAGGCGATGGGTTTCGAAGAAACGGAAGCCCCAGTTCAACAGCGCCATGCTGTCGTCGGCGCGTTGCTTTTCCGAAGTGGAACCCATTACCACCGCGATCAGGCGCTGGTCGCCGCGCTTGGCCGAACTCATCAGGCAATAGCCCGCACCCGAATGGTGGCCGGTCTTGATGCCGTCCACCGCCGAGTCGCGCCACAACAGCAGGTTGCGGTTGGGCTGGGTGATGGTGCCTACGGTGAATTCCTTGATCTTGTTGAAGGCGTAGGTTTCCGGGTAGTCGCGGATCAAGGCCTGGCCCAGCAACGCCAGATCGTAGGCCGTGGAATAGTGCTCCGGCGCCGACAGGCCGTGCGCATTGACGAAGTGCGAGCCCTTCATGCCGATCTTGGCGGCATAGTTGTTCATCAGTGCGGCGAAGGCTTCCTCGCTGCCGGCAGCGTGTTCGGCCAGTGCGATCGCCGCATCGTTGCCCGACTGCACCGCCATGCCTTTTTCCATGTCGATGAGCTTGGCGGTCTGGTTGACGGCGAAGCCGCTGTAGCTGCCGTCGGTACCCGCGCCGCCCTCGCGCCAGGCGCGCTCGCTCAGCATGACCTGATCGTCTGGCTTGATCTTGCCGTTCTTCTGCTCGGCGGCCAGCGTGTAGGAGGTCATCACCTTGGTGATGCTGGCGGGCTCCACGCGTTCGTTGTAGTTCTCGCCCGCCAGCACCTGGCCGGTGGTGTAGTCCATCAGCACCCAGGCGGTGCCCGCAGGCTTGGGCGCCGGCGGAATGGCGACCGGCGCGGCGGGCGCGGCAGGTGCAGCGACGGGTTGCGGCGCAGGAGTCTGGGCGAAAGCCAGCCCGACCGAAACGGTGGCCAGCGCGGCGATTGCGAAACGGAACTTCATTTGCTGCTAACTCCAGGAGGCCGGGGCCAGTTCGAAAAGGGGAAAAGCGGGAAAAGAGGCGAATTGTAAGGGGCCGGCGCCGGGTTTACTCGCGCACCACTTGCGGCTGGCCGAATCCCAGACCTGCGATACGTCCGGCCAGTTCCGTGGCCGAGGCCGGATCGGACGCCTGCACGCGCAAACGCCACAGCGTGCGGCCGTTGCTGGCCACGTCGCTCAGGCTGGCGCGGACGATGCCGGCAGCGCTGAGCCGGGCCAGCGCGCGGTCGGCATTTTCGCGGCTGGCGAAGCTTGCGACCTGCAGCTGCACGTCATTGCCCGAAGGCAGCGTGGCATTGGAAGGCGGAGCTGGGGTTGGGGTGGGAGCCGACGCGACAGCGCGCGGCGCGGGCGCGGCCGCCGCCACACGGCGCGGGCTATCGGCGGGCTTCTGCACGGTGGCCGGTTTGCCGGTGGCCACGCGCACGCCGCGCGAGCTCATCCAGGCGTCGAAGGCTTCGGAACTGGCTTTCTGCTTGGGTTCGGCGCTGACGTGGTAGCGCCATGGGTCGCCCGGGTCCGAGGCGGCTGGTGCCGAAGCGGGCCCTTGCGCCTGGTCGGTCGTTGTCTGCTTGGGCAGACGATCAACCAGTTGATCCATCGGCGTGGGCTTGCCGGTGGCGATGCGGGTGGGAACGCCGGTCGCGACCGTGGTCTTCACCGGCGCCGTTGCGACCATCGTGCCGCCGTCGTCGTTGCCGGTCAGCGCGCGTACCTCCACCCTTCCGGTGCCGCGCCGGGTGATGTCCAGTTTGACCGCTGCCGCATAGCTGAGGTCGATGACGCGGCCTTCATGGAAGGGGCCGCGGTCGTTGACGCGCACCACCACCGACTTGCCGTTTTCCAGATTGGTGACGCGCGCGAAGCTGGGCAACGGCAAGGTCTTGTGCGCGGCGGTGAAGGCGTACATGTCGTACACCTCCTGATTGGAAGTGCGGCGACCGTGGAACTTGTTGCCGTAGTACGAAGCCGTGCCCCGCTCCACGTAGCCGTCGACGCGCTGCATCACTTCATATTTTTTGCCCAGCACGCTGTACGGAGAGCGATTGCCGACGGCCGAAGGCGGCTCGTTGGTAACCAGCGGTTCTGCGATGCAATCCACATCGGGAACATGGTCGGGCGTGGTGTCGGGAACATGTGGCGCGTACAGGCCGCCGGCCTTGTAGTCGCCGCGCTTGCTCAGGTCTTCCTGCGCGGGCGAGTACTTCTGCGCGCATCCGGCAGCCACAGCCTGTGCCGGCACGGAAGGCTGGGCGCGTCTACCGGCTTCGGACGATGAGAGCGGAGGAGAGGATTTCTTCGGTGCGCTGCTGCAGGCAGCGAGCGTGAGCGCCAGTAAAGGCAGCGCCAGCCACTTCATGCCGGTGGGATCTCTTTGCCGGCGATGGCTTGCGACAACTGATAGACGGCCATCGCATACATCTTGGAGTTGTTGTAACGGGTGATGGCGTAATAGTTCTGGAAGCCCAGCCAGTACTGCTTGCCGGTGCTGCCTTCCAGCGACACCAGAGTGGCGGTGGCGCCGGGCGCGACGGGATCCAGCGGACGGTACCCGCGCTGGGCCAGATCGGCCAGCGTGTAGTCGGGCGTCCAGGTTTCAGGATTGAATTCGGCGAAGCCGGGCTGCAGTTCCGCGCGCGCCACCACCGCGCCATCGCGCACCCAGCCGCCGCGTTCGCCGCCCTTCTTCAGGAAGTAGTTGGCGATGGAAGAAAACACATCGTCATAGCTGTTGAACAGGTCGCGGCGTCCGTCGCCGTTGCCATCCACCGCGAATTCGCGATAGCTGGACGGCATGAATTGGCCCAGTCCCATCGCGCCGGCATAACTGCCGGTCAGGTTGGCGATGTCCAGATTCTCATCGCGGCCCAGCGCGAACAACTGCGCCAGTTCGTCGCGGAAGAACTGCTCGCGCTTGTATTCGTAGGCCGCGCGCCCGGGATTGCCGCTGCGCGGATAACGGAACGCCAGCGTGTACAACGCATCGATCACCCGCGTCTTGCCGGTGAATCCGCCGTAGCTGGTTTCCACGCCGATGATGGAGACGATGATCTCGGCCGGCACACCGGTGCGCGCCTGCACGCGTTGCAGTTCGTCGCGGTGCGTGGCCAGGAAGGCCCGCCCGCCCTCGATGCGCGAATCGGTGATGAAGTTGGGACGGTATTCGGCCCAGGTCTTGGTGCGCTCGGCCGGACGCGACATCAACGCGACCACGCTGTCCAGGAACTGGGCCCGCGACAACACCGTTTCGATGTTGGCTGGCGCGATGGCGTAGCGGGCCGCGGTGTCGCGCACGAAATCGGCGCGCGCAACTTCGAACGGAACAGGAATCGGATCGATAAGCGCACCGGCCGGCAAGGCTTCGACGGAAGCCTCTGCGGGGCCTATAGCGGACTTCGGCGTCGCTGGCTCGGCAGCCGTTTGCTGCGCCGGAGTCGGAGACTTGACCGGTGTCGCGCAAGCGACGAGGCCAAGGGTGAAGAGGCAGAAAAGAGCGGTTCGGGTCATCGGCGCCGAGGGTAGCATGCGTAAAGCGGTGAAGAGTGAATCGTGCGGGAGCAAACTGGCGCAGTGGAACGCTGCTTTGCCTCCCCCTTTGAAAAAGGGGGATCGAGGGGGATTTGCTCTTGCTCTGGATGTTGCGTTGTTTCTCACAACTCGCTCATCAACAAGCAAGATCAAAAGCAAATCCCCCGTAAGCCCCCTTTTCCAAAGGGGGCAAAGCAAAAGCCAGGGCTGCACCTATTCATCCAACGGATCCATCTCTCGTCAGGCATGCTCTCGTCAGGCATGCTCTTGTCAGGCATGCGTTGTCTCAATATCCATGCACCGGACGATGCGCGCGCACCGACATCACCAATCCCAATCCCGCCAATAGCGACACGGCCGAGGTTCCGCCGTAACTCAGCAACGGCATCGGCACTCCCACTACCGGCAGCAGGCCGGAAATCATGCCCCCGTTCACGATCACGTAGACGAAGAACGACAGCCCGATGGTGCCGGCGACCAGGCGCGAATAGGTGTCGCGCGCATCGATGGCGATCCACAAGCAGCGGCCGATCACGAACAGGTACAGCGCCAGCACCACTGCCACGCCGAGCCAACCGAATTCTTCAGACAGCACCGCGAAGATGAAGTCGGTGGTGTGCTCGGGCAGAAAGTTGAGGTGCGATTGAGTACCCTCGCCCCAGCCCTTGCCGGTCATGCCGCCGCCGCCGATGGCGATCTTGGACTGGATGATGTTCCAGCCGGTGCCCAGCGGATCGTTCTCCGGGTTGAGGAAGGTCAGGATGCGATCCTTCTGGTACGGGCGCAGGAACCACAACCACGCCACCGGCGCCGCGCCCGCCACACCGCCCACGGCCACGCCTACCCACCACCACGGCAAACCGGCCAGCAGCAGCGCGAACACGCCGCTGGCCGCGACCAGCATGCCGGTGCCGAAATCCGGCTGCAGCAGGATCAGCCCGGTCGGCACGCCGATCAGCACAGCCGCCGCCAGCACGGTGCGTATGCGCGGCGGCAACGGCTCGCGGTGCAGGTACCAGGCCATCATCATCGGCAGACTGAGTTTCATCAGTTCAGAGGGCTGGAAATAGAACAGCTTCAAGTCAATCCAGTGGTTGCCGTGTTTGCCGCTGCCGATGAACAGCACCAGGATCAACGGCAGCAGCGAAACCAGGAACAAACCCGGCGTCCACGCGCGCAAGCGCGAAGGCGTGACCCGCGACAGGCCCCACATGGCCGCCAGCCCGACCACGAAACGCGCGCCCTGCGCCAGCATCAGCCGCATGCCCTGCGCATCGCCGCCGGCGCTGTACAGCACCGCCAGGCCGATGCCCATCAACGCGCTGAGCGCCAGCAGCAGCGGCCAGTCCAGAGTGCGCAGGAAATAGCGGACCAGGTCGGCCAGCCAACGCAGGATCTCGCTCATGGCTTGCGCTCCTGCGGTTTCGGCTTAAGCCCCTCTCCCGGCGGGAGAGGGGTTGGGGTGAGGGTACGGTTTACACGTGGAGGATCAGATTGCACTGCTCTAGCGTTTTCGAGTGCGGGCGAATTCGCTTCAACGCGAGTACTGGCTTCTGCCTCGTCCCGTACCCTCACCCCTCTCCCGCCGGGAGAGGGGCTTAAGGCGGCCTCTGCCGTTCCTGTTCCTGGCTTTTCCGGCGTCTCCGGCACTTCCGGCATCTTGCCCAGCAGCCACGCATCGAAGACCTTGCGTGCGATCGGCGCGGCGGTGTCGGCACCGAAGCCGCCGCCTTCAATCGCAATGGCAATGGCGATGGTCGGGTTTTCAGCCGGCGCATACGCGATGAACAGCGCGCGGTGGCGCTTGTGCATGGGCAGCGACCGGGGATCCACCGCATAAGCGCTGCGGTTGACCACCTGCGCAGTGCCGGTTTTGCCCGCCATGCGATACGGCGCGCCGAGGGCGACTCTGCGCGCGGTGCCGCCGGGGCCGTTGACCGTCATTTCCATGCCTTCCTGCACCACCTTGAGATTCTCGGGGTGGTCGGTGATGCGGATCGGCGCCGGTTGCGGCAGCGGCTGCCAGGGCGAATCAAACCCGCTGCGCTGCGCGACGACCAGGTGCGGACGGCGCAACATGCCATGGTCGGCCAGCGCCGCGGTGCCGCGCGCGAGCTGGAGCGGGGTCACCTTCCACATGCCCTGTCCGATCGCCGCGTTGACCAGATCGCCGGGATACCAGCGCTCCTTGTTGAGCTTCAGCTTGGCCGCCGGCGACGGCAGGATGCCGTCGATCTCGCCCATCAGGTCGATCCCGGTGGGCGCGCCGAAGCCGTATTTCTTCAGATATGTGTCGTAGCGTTCCACCCCCATGTCCAGTGCGAGGCGGTAGTAATAGGTGTTGACCGAATCTGCGATGGATTTGCGCGCATCGGTCCAGCCATGGCCGCCGCGGTGGGAATCGCCCCAGCCACGGCCCTTCATGCCGGGCAGGCGGAACATGCCGGTGGAAAGGGTCTTGTCCTCGGGTTTGCGCAAACCACTGTCCAGCCCGGCCAGCGCAGTCAGTGGCTTGATGGTGGAACCCGGCGCCACTCCGCCCAGCACCAGGCGGTTGAACTGCGGGCGCGAAGGATTGCTGTTCAACGCGTTGAAATCGGCGTGCGAGATGCCGTTGACGAACAGATTGGGGTCGTAGCTCGGCAGGCTGACCATGGCCAGCACTTCGCCGGTGCGCGGATCCAGCGCCACCGCAGAGCCTTCCAGATCGCCGAACGCCCGCACCATGGCCAACTGCAGATTGGCGTCCACGCCCAGGCGCAGATCCGCACCGGCCTGCGCCGGCACGCGTCCCACCGTGCGCAGGGCGCGACCTTCCACATTGGTTTCGACCTGCTCGTAGCCGATCTTGCCGCGCAGGGTTTCTTCGTAATAGCGCTCCAGACCGGTCTTGCCGATATGGGTCAGCGCGGCGTTGCCTTCGCCCAGGGTTTCCAGGTCTTTGTCGTCGATGCGCGCCACGTAGCCCACGATGTGTCCGAACAGATCGCCATACGGGTAACGGCGGGTCAGATAGGGCTCCAGCTCCACACCGGGAAAGCGCCAGCGATCCACTGCGAAACGCGCCATCTCTTCTTCGCCGACGCGCAGTTTCAGGGTGATCGGCCGGAATCCGCGGGTCGCTTTGCGGGTGGCTTCGAAACGTTCGATGTCTTCCGGGGTGAGCACGAAAATCCTGCCCAGTTCGGCGACCAGCTTTTTCGGGTCGCCCGCCTTCTCCGGCATTACTTCCAGCCGGAACGCAGGCACGTTTTCCGCCAGCAACCGCCCCTCGCGGTCGAAGATGCTGCCGCGGCCGGGCACCACCGGCTTGGGTTTGATGCGGTTGGCCTCCGACAGCGTCGCGTACTCGGTGTGGTCCACCACCTGCAGCTTGAAGTACCACCCCGCCAGTCCCAGCAGCGCGACCGCAACCACCACGAAGCCCAGCACCGCGCGACGGCGGAATTGCTCGGCTTCCGCATGCGGATTCTTCGACGGTCGGCGGACGGGCCGCATGATTACTGGCGCTTGCCCAGACGCAGCGCATCCAGCATCAGGAACAGCGGCGGCCACAGCAGCATGCCCAGCACGGGCGCCCACCAGTAGTTCCAGGGCAAGGCCGGTTCGCCCAGCGCCAGATGCACGGCACCGGTCACCACGCGATCGTTGAGCAGCAACACACCTATCGCCAACGCCTGCTGCGACATCGGGAAGAAGCGCAGGCGCGCGCGGAACCGCTGCAGGATGAAGGTCATGATCACCAGACGCAGCGCCTGTTCGCCGAGCAGCCCGCCGAACATCAGGTCGGCGATTATCCCCATCGCGAAGGCGAAACCCAGCCCCGCGCTATCGGGTGCCTCGATGACCCAATAAGCCATGATCAGCGCCAGCCAGTACGGGCGCAGCGGCTGCAGCATGCCCGGCAAGGGCAGCAGGCCCAGCAGCAGCGCCAGAATGATGCTCACCGGCATGATCCAACCTCTGCGCGGACGGCTCATCGGCGTGGCTCTTGCTGGATGGGCGGGGTTTGATTTGCGGCGGGTCGTGCGGGTACGGCTTCAAGCCCCTCTCCCGTCGGGAGAGGGGTTGGGGTGAGGGTACGGTCCACACGGGAAGCGGCAGACGTCGGCGCATTCGCATTTTCGACTGCGGACGAAGTGGGTTCAACGCCAGCACCAGCATTCGCCTCACCCCGTACCCCCTCCCCAACCCCTCTCCCGAGGGGAGAGGGGCTCGACGCGGCGGCTTCGCCCGTTGCCGATTCCCTATTCCCTATCAACATCTTCGGCGCCGAACGCAACAGAAGCACGTCGCGTCCGCGATTCAACTGGGCCGCCGGCCTCAGCTCGCCGACCAGGAACGCGCGGCTGTCGTCGGGGCGCAGGGCGGTCACCGTCCCCACCGGAAAGCCGGCGGGGAAACGCCCGCCCAATCCCGAACTGACGATCACGTCCCCCATCTTCACGTCGGTATTCAACGGCACATCGGACAGTTCCAGATGATCGCCGCGGCCGTACACGATCAGGCGCACGCCATTGCGCGCCACTACCACCGGCACCGCATGGTCGGGATCGGTCAGCAACAGCACGGTGGAATGGGACGGTGTGGTTTCGATGATCTGTCCCATCAAACCGCCGGCGTCGATCACCGCCTGGCCCACGTGCACGCCTTCGCTGCTGCCCGCATCCAGCACCAGGCGCTGGCGGGTCGGATCCAGGTCAATGTTGAGGATCGGGGCCAGCTGCACATCCAGGCCACGGCTTTCGGCGGCGCCCAGCAAGGCGCGCAGCTGCGCGTTATCGGCGGCGGCCGTCTGCAGACGGGTCAGGCGCGCATTGGCGATCAGCAACTCGTTGCGCAGATTGCGGTTTTCGGTGGTCAGGCGGGTGCGGGTGCCGGCATCGTCCTGCATGCGCGCGCCCAGCCGTCCGGGCAGGCCGGCCAGCCACCACAACGGCTGGGTGGCCACGTTGGCCTGGATGCGGAACTGGGAAAGCCAGCCACCGCGATGATCGAAGATGATCAGCGCGATGGCCAACGCCAGATACCCCAACAGCCTGAGCGTGCTGGCGACTTCGCCTGGACGGGCAGTGACGGGAGGACCGGCGTAGGAGGGCACTGGGCGGCTTGGTCAGGTGGAGGTAGGAGCGCCCCATGGGCGCGAGCATTTCTCAAGGATCACGCTGGACATCAAAAGCTCGCGCCCAGGGGGCGCTCCTACAAAAGACGCTTATTCGGGTGCAAAGAACTCATTGCCGTGCATGTCCACCAGTTCCAGCGCGCGACCGCCGCCGCGAGCCACGCAGGTCAGCGGATCGTCGGCCACCTGCACGTGCAAACCGGTTTCCTCGGAGATCAGGCGATCCATGTCGCGCAGCAGCGCGCCGCCGCCGGTGAGCACGATGCCGCGTTCTGCCACGTCGGCGCACAGCTCCGGCGGGGTCTGCTCCAGCGCCAGCTTGACCGCGCTGACGATGCCGGCCAGCGGCTCGTGCAGGGCTTCCAGCACCTCGTTGGAGGTGATCTTGATCATTTTCGGCACGCCCTCGGCCAGGTTGCGGCCGGAGATCTCCAGTTCCTGCACTTCGGGCTGCGGATAGGCGCAGCCGATCTGCAGCTTGATGCGCTCGGCCGTGGCCTCGCCGATCAGCATGCCGTGGTTGCGGCGCACGTAATTGGTGATGGCCTCATCGAAGCGGTCGCCGCCGATGCGCACCGACTGCGAGTAGACGATGCCGTTCAGCGAGATCACCGCCACCTCGGTGGTGCCGCCGCCGATGTCGATGACCATGGAGCCGCGCGCCTCGGTGACCGGCATGCCGGCGCCGATGGCCGCCGCCATGGGTTCCTCGATCAGGTAGACATCGCGGGCGCCGGCTTCTTCGGCCGATTCCTTGATCGCACGGCGCTCCACCTGGGTGGAACCGGCCGGCACGCACACCAGCACGCGCGGGCTGGGGCGCAGGAAGCGCGACTTGTGCACCTTCTTGATGAAGTACTTCAGCATCGCCTCGGTGTAGGTGAAATCGGCGATAACGCCGTCTTTCATGGGGCGGATGGTGGTGATGTTGCCCGGTGTGCGGCCCAGCATCTGCTTGGCCTCGGCGCCGACGGCGGCCACGGTGCGGGTGCCGCCGAAAGCGCGGTCCTGGCGCACGGCGACCACCGAGGGTTCGTTGAGGACGATGCCTTGGCCGCGCACGTAGATCAGGGTATTGGCCGTGCCCAGGTCGATGGACAGGTCGTTGGAGAACATGCCGCGGAGTTTCTTGAAGAACATCGAGGGAAGAGTCCTGCTGTGCCGACGCGGCGCAAAGTCCGCGCGGTGGGGAATTCGGGGGTTCGCTAGACTAACAACCACCCCGGGGTGCGGCAAGGGAAAATCTCTGTAAAACCGTACTATTCCAGCGTTTCGCGACATCCGCCGCGATCGTTCACACCCCTCGCAGTTCGTTCGCGCTGGCCTGCACCTGTCCCAGCCGTTACCCTTTGCGCCGCCAAGGTGCCGACGCCTGGCTGTTGCCCGGGCCGCCGGGAGCGACTTTCCTCATTGAAGAGACTGCCCGATGTCCGCACTGATCTGTGGTTCCCTTGCCTACGACACCATCATGGTGTTCCCGGACCAGTTCAAGAACCACATCCTTCCGGACAAGGTGCACATCCTCAACGTGTCCTTCCTGGTGCCGCGTATGCGCCGTGAGTTCGGCGGCTGCGCCGGCAACATCGCCTACAACCTCAAGCTGCTGGGCGGCGAACCAATCCCGATGGCCACCGTGGGCCAGGACTTCGGTCCCTATCGCGAATGGTTCGTCGAACAGGGCATCGACATGAGCCAGGTCAAGGTGATCGACGAGCTGTTCACCCCGCAGGCATTCATCACCACCGATCTGGACAACAACCAGATCACCGCCTTCCACCCCGGGGCGATGATGCGCAGCTACGAAAACCACGTGAAGAACGTGCCCGGCGTCACTTTCGGCATCGTCAGCCCGGACGGCCGCGAAGGCATGCTGCAGAACGCCACCGAATTCGCCGAGGCCGGCATCCCGTTCATCTTCGATCCCGGACAGGCCATGCCGCTGTTCAACGGCGCCGAGCTGCGCCATTTCATCGAACAGGCCGACTACGTCACCGTCAACGACTACGAGTCCAACCTGCTGCAGGAACGCACCGGCTGGAGCGAGAACGAGATCATGCAGCGGGTGAAGGCCTACATCACCACCCGCGGCCCGCACGGCTCGCAGATCCACACCCCGGAAAAGACCTTCGAAATCCCGCCCGCGCACGAGCGCCGCGTCACCGATCCCACCGGCTGCGGCGACGCGTTCCGCGCCGGCCTGATCTTCGGCATCGAGAAGGGCTACGACTGGCTGACCATCGGCCGCATGGGCAACCTGATGGGCGCGCTGAAGGTGGAACACCCGGGCACCCAGAACCAGCGCTTCGACTACGCCGAATTCGCCGAGCAATTCAAACAGCAGTTCGGCTATTCGCTGTAAGGATTGCATAGGGTGGGCCCCGGCCCACCAGGCCCCGGCCCACCATTGCCATCCACCTGTCCGCGATAACCCGTGACGGAGTGATGGCCCAAGGCGCACCCTTCACGGCAGCCGATCAGCATCCAATCAGAGCGGCCTCGATCAGGGCAATCCCGATCAGAACCCCCGCGAGACGCCCAGGAACAGCTTGCCGACACCGTCGGCATCCTGCTTCACCAGCGGGCTGTCCTTTATCTCGTCGGGGAGCACTTGGTATTCAGCGCTGGCGATCAGCCGCCACCGCCGCGCGAACGGCTTGACCACCGCAATGCCCACGTGGGGAATCGTCGCGCTGCCTGGCCGGTACTGGACAACGCCGCGGGCGATTTCCTCGTCCAGGGTGCCGTAGTAGTAATTGGCCATGTCTTTGGACAGGACCGTCACGCCGACACTGGGCGTGACCATGGCGCCTGCGAACCGCAGCGGATAGCGGTAGCTGAAATCGGCCTCGTAGCCGCCGCTCGTGTCGGTGATATCGGCCTTGAACTCAAGCTCGACCTCGCCCGCAGAGCCTTTCCAGGTGGCGGAAAGCCCCGCATCGGCGCTGTCGTCCCGGTCTTCCAGGAGATCGCGGTCGATGCCCCGCAGGGCGAGCTCGTCAACACCGAAGTCGTCCGCATCGACGCCATCCAGGCGCCCGGCGATAAACCCGTCGAATACGAAACCCTCGCGCTTTATCAGATGGTAGCCGACGGTAGCGCCCCGCCAGTACAACCGCTCCCCTTCGTAAGTGACGAACGGGATGACGCGGGAATGGTTTCCTTCGCCCGCATATATTTCGCTTCGGATAGCGCCGGCCACGCCGATGCCCCAGTGGGACGACTGCTCTTCCGCGGGTTCTTCGCCAGTCTCCTGCGCCTGGGCGTACAGTGTGAAGGGAGCCAACGCGGCAAAACACAATGAAGCCTGGATGATTCGCATATCGGATGTTCTCGTGGGGGAGTTGTTCGCACGGCTTATGCTGCGACGATGGAACCGTAGCGAGCGGGTTTTAAAATCTCTTTAATGGCGCCGCTATAGCATTCATGCCGCACTTAACTTCAGGAAACGGTTTGGGCAGGATTCTTCTAGTCGAAGACGACCGCATGCTGGGCGATGCGCTGACCGCGGCTTTGAAACAGGATGCGTGGAAGGTCGACCGCGCCGAAGACGCCATCGCGGCGAAGTTGGCGTTGCTTGATGGCGTTTATGCGGCCGTGCTTCTCGATCTCGGCCTGCCGGATGGCTCGGGAATCGACGTGCTTCGCGCCTTGCGACTCCGGTACGACACCACTCCGGTGCTGATCGTCACCGCGCGCGACCAGTTGAGCGACCGTATCCGCGGCCTGGATGCGGGTGCCGACGATTACATCCTCAAACCGTTCCAGACCGATGAACTTTGCGCTAGGCTGCGGGCCGTCGTGCGGCGCAGCCAGGGCCGCGTGGCTCCCTCGCTCGCCTACCAGGACATTGTCCTGGATCCCGCTTCCCGCACGGTTTCGCGCGCGGGCGAGCCGGTGAAGCTCGGCGTGCACGAATACCGGACCTTGCTCGCGCTGATGGAACGCCAGGGCCGGGTGATCGCTCGCGACATGCTGGAATCCCTGGTCTATGGCGGCGATGGCACCATCGAGAGCAACACCATCGCGGTCTACGTCCATCTGTTGCGGCGGAAGCTGGGCGAAGACCTCATCACCACCGTGCACGGTTACGGCTACCGCATTGGAGAAGCCGAATGATGAAGTCGTTGCGCGGCCGGCTGTTGATAGCGCTGATGACAACCCTATTACTCGGCTGGATGTTCTGGCTGGGTTGTCAGTACCTGCAGATGTCGCGTCAACAGAGCGGGGACTGGGACCGTTCGTTGCGCGAGGTAGCCGCACAGATTCTGTTGTTCCTGCCCAGCAACATCGAGGCCATCAACGAGGGTCCGCACTTGCAGCTGCCCACCGATTTCCCGGCCATATCCGGCCACAGGGTGGACAGCAAGCTGGATAAAATGCGTTACCAGGCGTGGATGCTCGACCGACGCGAAAGCGTACTTGTTTCGGCAGGGGCGCCCAGCGTTCCGCTGCGCCCCGACTTCAAGGACGGTTATGCCCGCACCACGGTGGACGGCGAAACCTGGCGGGTGTACGCGCTCACCGATTCCAGAGGAAAGGTACAGATCCAGGTTGGCCGCACCGAGTCGCAGCTGCATGCCGTGAAGCTGCGTTTGTTCCGCGCCAGCCTGGGCACGGCCGGGCTGGTGCTTTTGGGCTTGGCGCTCTCGATATGGCTGGTGATCCGCTGGAGCCTGCGTCCGGTGGTTCGTCTGCAGGAATCCATCGCCGCGCGCGAAACCATGGATCTGACTCCGCTGTCCGATTCCGCTCTTCCGGAGGAAATCCGCCCGCTGGTGGGCTCGTTCAACGGCCTGCTCGGACGATTGGAGCAGGCGGTGCAAGGCGAGCGCCAGTTCCTGGCCGACGCGGCCCACGAACTGCGCACGCCGCTCGCCGCACTGCTGACCCAGGCCCATGTGGCCCAGCGCGCGGCTACCTTCGATGAGGCGCGCCCGGCCTTGGAGCAACTCGCGCGCGGCGTCGAGCGTACCTCGCGGCTCGCCCAGCAATTGCTCGATTCGGCGCGCGTCGATGTGCCGCGGCATCGGCAAGACCAAACCAGGGTGGAGCTGGCGGAGGTGATCACGATGGTGACGCGCGAGTTCGAGAGCATGGCCGCACGCAAACAGCAGACCATCGCCCTGCATACCGAAATGGCGGCAGTGAACGGCAACCTCGACGATCTTGGAATACTGGTGCGCAACCTGGTGGACAACGCCGTCCGCTATAGCGAGCGAGGCGGTCGCATCAAGGTGTCCTGCACGTCCACATCCGATACCGGGAACGTCACCCTGGTCGTCGCCGACGACGGCCCGGGCGTGCCGCCCGATGAGCGCGAACGCGTCTTCGAGCGCTTCTTCCGTGGCAGCAACGGCAACGGCGAGCGCGGCAGCGGCATCGGCTTGTCGCTGATCGCACGCATCGCGCGGGCCCACGGCGCGACGCTCACGGTCGGCACGGGAATCGACGGCCATGGCTTCGGTGTCACCGTCACCTTTGCCACCACCGATTGAAGCGGACCGCCCGCATCATTGGCGCCGGCAGCCTTGCCGCCCGCTCACTGAACCCCTTCGTCGCCCATCGGGAGCACGAACTGCGTCGTACCGAAGGCGGCGCAACGCGGGGGGAGCTCGTTGGACGAAACGAAGGTCTCGCTCGTCGATACCCGCCATTGCAGATTGCGGCAACCGAGCCGTTCCGCGGTGAGGGTCGCTTCCGCCAGCAGTCTCTGGACGAGATCCTTCCTGTGCCGGCCGTCGCGCACGTAGAGCGACTCCAGGTTCAGGTAATACGCGCGCTCCAGCAAGGAAACTCCTACGCTGGCGCCCGCGTAGCCTACGGGGATTCCATCCGCCTCGATGATCCAGGCCCATGCGCGCAGCGGCGGGTCGAACAGCGCTTCCATCAGCTCCAACGCGGCGTTACGGGCGCGGCCGTAAGCTTCTCTTTCCGGCGTCACCTGCGCCGCGTGCTCGGCGCATAGCGCCATCAACGTCGCGAGGCCAGTACTTTCCACACGCAGGACGCGAATGCGTTCCTCGTCCACGGCGGCGTCCGGCAACGGCGTCGATGGGACAGATTGCAACGACATGGCGGTTCTCGCTTGCTGACGGGTCGTCCTCGGATAACGCCAACGTTGCCGGAGCGACTTTAAAAACTGTTTAAGCGTTTAATCCCGCCCCCTCCTCCCTGCGCTCCTCACCGGCCCGCCGATACCGGAAACTGGGGTGTGCATATGTCGCCCCTTCGCGGGATCCGAGGATCGGTCCGCCTTCCAGATTCCGTGCGGCAGCGCCTCGCCGCGAGCTCCGATGCTTGAAAAGCTCGCGCCGAGACTGCGCTCCTGCCCGCCTCCGTTCACATCACATGCGTCAGCCATAGAATTTCCGGCTGCGCCAGCCGTTCGAACTCGGCATACGGCATACGCACCGCGTCGGTGTGGGAGCCGGCGTTGAAAGCTATATCGGCGTGTCCGGTCAGGCGGGAATCGACATAGACCGGCATGCCGTACAGATGGCCGAACGGCGGCATCGCACCGAGCTCGCAATCCGGAAAAGCGTCGCGGAATTCTTCTTCCTGCGCCAGTTCCACCAGGTTGCCGCCGAGCGCGCGCGACAGACGCATGAGATCGATCCGATAAGACGCAGGCATCACCATCATCGCCAGCTTGCCGTCGATCTTGAGCATCACGGTCTTGGCGAAATGCCGGCTGCCGATATGCGTGGCGGCCGCGGTTTGATCGGCGGTGATGGTGCGTTCGTGGGTGAGCGCGGTGTAGTGGCCGTGGCGCTCGTCGAGAAAGTGGTGCAGTCGTGGGGAGAGCATGGTCGCCTCCGCGTGGCGCACGCCTGCCGTCCGATGCGGCGATGCGTCGCTGGTGTGCCAGGCGCGCGCTTCCGGGCGTCGCGTCACCATGGCGACGCGCTCGATACGCGCGCGCTCGCCATGCGGCCGAGCATACTCCCGTCAGCCGAGGGGGGCGTGATGATTCTGTCCGCTACTGCAAGAAGCTTGATTGACAGGGAAAGGAGCGGAGCACGGAGCGCCCCCTTTGGAAAAGGGGGAGGTCGACGCGGCTACTTGCTACGAACAGGCGATCAATTCCAACCCGGCATCTGCGCGCCATCAAGGCCACCGGTTTCAAAAGTCGCCGTGCGCGTACCGCCGCCTTTGACCGGGAATTCGATCGAGATGACTTTCGTCTTGCGCGCCAGACGCCACAACGATTTGAAATCGGTGACGAACATGGCGATGGCTTCGTCGGTATCAGGGCGCCACGCGGCCATCGACTTCGCCGCCGCCCCATCGGCGACCACTTTGACGGTGCAGCCGCCGGCGCAGCGGAAATCGCTGGCCTGCAATACCAGATAGGCGCTGCGCTTCCACTTGGGATGATCGCGGAACACGAGCTGCACGGGCCTGGCGCCGCTGCCGTCCAGATCGACCGGATCCTTGCTGTAGATCATCGCCGACTTCTGGGTGCCACCGGGCGCGGCGACCTGTGCATAGTTCCAGAGTGCCGCGAGTCTGCGCTGTTCGCGCGCTGCCTCACCCTTGGCCTTCACGTCCTCGTAGCCGGCCTTCATCCTCGCAGCGGCCTGGCTGTCGGGATACTGCGACAGCAGCGCCGCGCCATGCACACGCGCCATGTCCCAGTTCTGGGCGGCGACCGCGTTGTCGTATTCGCGCGCCAGCGCGGTGGCCGCTTCTTCCTGCGCGGCGGCCTGCGCCTGGGCGGCAGCGCGCTGTTCGGCTTCGCGGTCGCCGCAGGCGGTCAGCGCAAGCGCGCAGAAAAGCAGGAGCATTGCGGTTTTCATCAGACTGATTTTCATTGAGCTGATTTTCATTCAGGTTTTCCCTTGTTGATCAGGTCGTCGACCGCAGCTGCCACCGCGCCGGGTTTTTCAACGATGGACATGTGCCCGCAATCCTCCAGCAACACCTCGCTGGCCTGCGGCATCTGCGCAGCGTAAAGATCCATGGCGCTGTAGTCGATCACCGCGTCCTGCCGGCACCACAGCAGCAATGCCGGCTGACGGATGCGCGCGGCCGCCTCGCCAGGCAGGAAGCGTTCGTCGCTGCGGCCTATCTTGTCCAGTACGCTCTGTTCGAACTTCGCTTGCTGCTTGCGCCAGTCGATCACCGCGCGCGAAGCCGGCCACGGAATAACCGGCCTGGCCGTTTCCCCGTAGAACACGGTGTCGAGGTAGCGCTTGAGCGAAGCGTCGTCTTCGACGCCGAACGGATTCTTGCCCGCCAGCACGTCGATGCCGAATTGGTTGTCCTTGAAGCGCACGCCGGCCGCATCGAACAAACCCACGCGCGCCACCAGGTCGGGATGCGCGGCGGCGGTCAGCGCGACGATGCCGCCGCCCATCGAGTGCCCCAGCAATACCACCCCACCTTTCTGCCCGGCGACTTCCTGCACGAATGCGGCGACACGTTCGCTCTGCGCAACGAAGCCGTAATCGGCGCCGTCTATGCGCTGGCTATCGCCCCAACCGGGCAGGTCGGGAATCACCAACCGATAACGCCCACGCAGCTTGGCGGCCAGCGGATACCAGTTTTCCTTGCTGCCGGTGAAGCCGTGGATCATCACTACGGTGGGCGCATCGGCCCGATCCGCTTCGCGCACCGCATAGACCCAGCGATGGCCCGCCACTTGCGTCTGGTCCAGCGACAGGCCCGCCGCCCAGCGTTGCCGCGCGAATTCCGCATGGATCAACGCCAGCGGATCGCGCCACAGCCACACCGCCATCGCGCAAACGAAAACGGCCGCCAGCAAGGCGACCGTTTTCAGGGTACGGCGACGCGAACGCATCGCCTACTTGCCGGCTTCCGTCTTGGCCAACAGCGCTTCGACCGAGGCGGTGGTGATCGGGTGATAACCCGGACGCGCCTTGGCGAAGACCTGCTTGGCGAAGGCCAGGCCTTCCGGCGTCTTAACCAGTTCCTCGTAGATCGGCATGATCAGCTTGCGGCGGCCCACGCGTTCCAGGAACGCGCCAATGGCCGGCTGCGCTTCGGCGTAGCCGCTGCGCACGGCCAGCGGATACCAGCGCATCGCGATCTCGCCGTTCTGGGTACCGGTGAATTTGTAGGCGTCGTCGAGCTGCTTCAGCTGCTCGGCGCCCAGCTTGTCGCCCAGACCGTCGATGAAATGCACCCACTGCTGCGTGCTCCATTCCGAAGTGATCTGCGCGTTGGGCAGGGTCTTGCTGCCCAGCCAGGCGATGCGTGCGGTGTCGACGATGGCGAAGCCGCGCGATTGCGCCTTGGGCGCGAAGTCGGGAATGCCCGGCTCGTTGAGCCAGGTGTTCAGCTCGGCATCGGTGACCGCGCTCGGATTCTTGGGCAGCAGGTTCTTGCGCAGGTAAGCGACGAACTGGTCGCTGTTGACGCTCTGGAACGCATGGTCGTCGAACCAGCCGCGCAGGAACGGATCGAACACTTCACGGCCGAAACGCTGCTCCAGGAACTGCAGGAACCACGCGCCCTTGTTGTACGGAACGCCGGACAAGGCTTCGTCCGGATCGCGACCGGTGAGCGGCGCCAGCACCAGCAGCTGGTCGCCGGGCGCGGCGCTCTTGATCTCCTGGGCCAGGTCGGCCTGGTCGATCTGGCGCTCCATCTCGGCCGCTTCCTGCCCGTACACCGCCTCGGTGATGCGCGACTGCACGTAGGTGGTGAAGCCTTCGTTCAACCACATGTCCTTGGAGCTGGCGTTGGTCACCAGGTTGCCGGACCAGCTGTGCGCCAGTTCGTGCGCGATCAGCGACACCAGCGACTTGTCGCCGACGATGACGGTAGGCGTGACGAAGGTCAGGCGCGGGTTCTCCATGCCGCCGAACGGGAACGACGGCGGCAGCACCAGCATGTCGTAGCGACCCCAACGGTACGGGCCGTACAACGCCTCGGTGGTGGCGATCATCTTCTCGGTGTCTTCGAATTCCTTGGCGGCTTTGTCGACCATGGTCGGTTCGGCCCATACACCGCTACGCGCGGAGATGGGCTTGAACACCAGATCGCCAGCAGCAATCGCCAGCAGATACGACGGGATGGGGTTGGGCATCTTGAAGCTGTAGTCGCCATCGCGCGGCGCAGCGGGGTCGTTGTCGGCGCTCATCAGCACCATCACGTCCGGGCGGCTGGTCACGTGCGCGCTGTAGGTGAAGCGCACGCTGGGAGTGTCCTGCAGCGGCACCCAGCTGCGCGCATGGATCGCCTGCGACTGGCTGAACATGAAGGGCAGCTTCTTGCCTTCGGTCATCGACGGCTCCAGCCACTGCAGGCCGGAGGCCTCCGGCGAGGTCTGGTAGGCGATGCGCACGCTGGGGTTGCGCGCCGGCGTTTCGATGGTCAGCTTGCTGCCGAAGATCTTGTCGTTGGCGGCCAGTTCGTATTTCAGCGGCGTCCAGTTGCCCTTGCCGTCGTCGCCTTCCACCTTGGACAGGGTCAGCGCGCGGGTGTCCAGCACCAGCTGGGTGGCGGATTTGTCTTTCCAATTCAGCTTGTAGGTGGCGGTGCCGCCGATGGTCTTCTTGTCGAAATCGACGGCCAGATCCAGCGCCAGATCGGTGATGACGACTTTGCCGGGTTCGGAATAGGAGCTTTCGTCCTGGCTGCGGTCCACTTTCACGACAGCGGGCTTGGGTTTGGCGGGAGCGGCTTCAGGGGTGGGGGTGGCTTCGCGGGAGCACCCGGCCGCAAGCACGGCGGCGCAGGACAGCAACAGGAAAGTGGAACGCATCAGGGGTATCCAGGAACGGGGGATACGCCAAGTTTACCGCTCTTTGCTCCCTTCTCCTCCGGGAGAAGGTGGCGCGAAGCGACGGATGAGGGAGGGAGAATTCGAGTCACGGGAACTGCATCACAAACCGATATCCCACTCCCTCATCCGCCCTCCGGGCGCCCCGTATCAAGTACGGGGCCGGCTCTTCTCCCGGAGGGAGAAGGAAAAGCAGGCGGTATGCACCGCCAGAATGCCGGCCAACGCCTAAAGCTCTCTCACCCAGATATTCCTGAAGCTGATGGGCTCACTCGGATCCCCATGATCCTGAAGCTTGATAGGCGCCGGACCATGCTTTTTGTAATGCGGTTTGCCGATATAAACGGTAATCCCTTGCAGCTCGACGTTGTTCTGCACCAGCACGCCGTTGAGGAAGGCCGTCACCCTTGCCGGACTCTTCAGCGACCCGTCGTCGTTGAATCGGGGCGCGGTCCAGACCACATCGTAGGCCTGCCATTCCCCAGGCTTTCTATTGGCATTGGCCAAGGGAATATGCTGCTTGTAGATCGCGCCCGCTTGGCCGTTCGAATACGTTCTGTTGTTATAGGAATCCAGGATCTGGATTTCATAGCCTTCGTCACCCGGGCCGGTAGAGGCCAGGAACAAACCACTATTCCCGCGCGCCTGCCCTTCGCCCGTGATGTTTTCGGGAATGCGCCATTCAAGGTGCAACTGATAATCGGTGAACGACCGTCTGGTCTGGATGTTTCCGGTGCCTTTCTTCACCGTGACCGCGCCGTCGGAAACCGTCCATTGCGCGGGAGCATTCGCGTTATCGGTCGATACCCATTCCTCCAGATCCGTTCCGTCGAACAGAACGATGGCATCGGCCGGCGGCGCCGCACGTCCTGCCGCGCCGGGGGTTACGACTTCGGGTTCGGGCTGCCAGACCTCGGTCGCTTTCGGGTCTGTTATTTCCTGAGCGGAAGCGGCATTCATATTCAAGAGGATGCAAGCGATTGTCAGAAATTTTCTCATGATCGCTTTATAACTGCTTCTCGAGTCGTCCGCATCAGACCTTGTAGCCGGTATGCACCGCTACGATACCGGCGGACAGGTTCTTGTAGCTGCAGCGCTCGAAACCGGCTTCCTGCATCATCGCCTTCAGCTCTTCCTGCGGCGGATGTTTGCGGATGCTTTCGGCCAGGTACTGGTAGCTGTCGGCGTCCTTGGCGAACAGCTGACCCAGCTTCGGCAGGATCTTGAACGAGTGGAAGTCGTAGACCGGCTTGAACCAGTCCACCGTCACTTCGGAGAATTCAAGCACCCTCGCCTGTCCGCCCACCTTCAATACGCGGAACATCTCGCGCAGGCCCGCATCCTTGTCGGTGACGTTGCGCAGGCCGAAAGCAATCGTGACCAGGTCGAAGCTGTTGTCGGGAAACGGCAGCGCCTCGGCATTGCACTGCACATAGTCCAGGCCACCGACCAGACCGCGATTGGTCATGCGGTCGCGGCCGACGGAGAGCATGCCGGCGTTGATGTCGCCCAGAACGATCTCGCCTTCCGGGCCTACACGGTCCTTCAGCAACGCCGCGATATCGCCGGTGCCGCCCGCCAGGTCCAGCACGCGGTCGCCGCGCTTGACCTGCGCGGTGCCGACGAAATAGCGCTTCCACACCCGGTGCACGCCCAGGCTCATCAGGTCGTTCATCAGATCGTAGTTGCCCGCGACCGAGGAGAACACTTCGCCGACCAGCTTCTGCTTGTCCTTGGCGGCGACGTCCTTGAAGCCGAAATGGGTGGTGCCGGATTTGTAGGGGGATTCGCTCATGCCGCCATTATCGCACTGCCGGCGCGCAGGTCGCCCACGAACCGTGCAGCCCGTGCCTGCGGCCGGCTATTTGAGGCGCTCGCCGCAACCCTTTTGCGTGGAGATGCCGCCGCCTCCTGTCGCGCACCCACTTGTCCGGCGGGGCTTGCGGCTCGCCGGGGTCGATAACAACACCGGTTGCGAGGCGCTGGCGGCGGCGCCGGTCGAGAGCCGCACCGGCGCGGGACCGCCCATGTAGCGCGGCTGCGGACCCAGCGACACCATGAAGCCCGTCGCGGTTTCCGACTCCACCGTGACCCAATAGGCGTTGTAGGGCGACACCCAGGTTTCTCCGACCTTGAACATCGATCCCTCGTTGTTCGAAACATTGGCCGGTGGCACGGCCGCATCGATGCTGTAAGCCATGCCGCCATTGACGACGCGATGGATGATGACTGCGTTTCCGGCCAGGTTGGCTTCATAGGCGCCGGTGCGCTTGCGTGCCTCCAGCGTATACAGGACCCCGGCTTCCTGCGGAATGGTGAACACCACCATCTGCTTGTTCAGCGAACCCGCCAGACTGGCCGCATCCAGGTTGACCGTCACCCGCGGTCCGCCGGCCGCCACTGTCAGCTTGCGCGCCGCATCCACCCATCCCAGACGATCGCGCTGGTAGATATTGATGTGCTTGGGCAGGCTGCCGTAGGTCGCATTGGCGACGGCGTTGTGCCATCCATCGCTCATCACGTCCCATGGATTGTCGTAGGGGTCGTCGTCGCCGTCGGAATTGTTGGAGTGCGGCAGGCCGTAGCCGTGACCCATTTCATGCGCCAGCGGCGCCAGATTGTTGAACGCCCACGGCGGATTCCAGGTGTTGCGGATGCAGCGGTTGGCGCCCTCCAGAGGACCGCAAGCGCTACCGCCCCACGCATAGCCGTCCAGGTCGCCGTTGAACATCATGTTGATGCCCTGCACGGCATTGAAATCCACCACCGGATCGGCCGCGGCCGCACAATCTTCGAATAGCTTGTCCAGATCGGCTTTTCCATCGCCTTCGCCCGTGACGTAGTACGAACGCGGCTGAGGCAGGACGAACCAGCCATAGGCATCGCTACCGGCGAGGCTTACTTTTCCGTAAGACACCTCTGGCCAGTAATGGCCCAGCTGGCCGGCCAAGGTGCCGTACTGACCACGGAAAAAGTCCACCGTCTTCTGCTCGGTAGCGATGTCGGAAAATTTACAGGCCACCGTCACCCAGCGCGTGGTCCCTGCGACCGCCTTGGCCACCGGCCCGGTCTTCAGCGGAACCGCCGGGTCGTAACTTTGGCGGAGATTATCGGCGGGAACGATCGCTTCCACTTTCCCACGCGCTGCGCCGCGGGAGTCAGTGGCGAACTCGACCGCTACCCGGCGGTTGGCCAGCGCGTACAGATCGCCAGCGGCAATGCGTGCCTGCACCGGATCCAGCGCATGACGCTTGCCTTCATCGGTCACCACGGCGACCAGGAGTTTGCCGGGCCGCTTCGCCTGACCGGTATCCCCGCGCGGGTCGCCCCACTGCAATTGCAGCTGTCCTTGAACGATCTGCGCCTGCGCCTGCAAAGCGCCCGCCATCAGCACCGCTCCCAGCATGACCCGCATGCCGGCCACGAGCGATACGCTTTTCGCTATTGCCACTTCAGCCCCCTGATCTTTGCGGAAGCAACTGCACGCTTCCGCTTCCTGCCATGACTAGATAGACGACAACCGCCGCTGCCGGAGTGACCCAGGCCGCATTTCCTGAATCGCCTCCACGCATGGCAACATCCTACCGCGCCTATCCTTCGGGCCCGCCTCTTTTCCGGGTTTTCATGAACACCATCGACTACCGCTCCCTGCTGGAAACCGCCGTTGCCGAAGCCCGCCGGGGTCTGGCCGAGGGCGGCATCCCCATCGGCGCGGCGCTTTTCCACAACAACGGCGACCTGCTGGGATGCGGCCACAATCGCCGCATTCAGGAAAACGACCCGTCGGTCCACGGCGAAACAGACGCCTTCCGCAAAGCCGGCCGCCAGCGCCGTTACCGCGACACCATCATGGTCACCACCCTGGCGCCCTGCTGGTACTGCAGCGGCCTGGTGCGGCAATTCAACATCGGCACGGTGGTGGTAGGAGAATCGGTCAACTTCAGCGGCGGCATCGACTGGCTGCGGGAAAACGGCGTCAAGGTCATCGACCTGCAAGATTCGGAGTGCATCGCGATGCTGGGCGACTACATCGCCGCGAATCCGGAAGTGTGGAACGAGGATATCGGCGAGGGGTGAGCGGGGCTGCAAGCTGGGAGATTGGTGGCTGGGCCCGCAACTTTCAACATGCGACTGACCCTGATCCCGCTTTCGGTTGTCGCGGACAATCGATAGGTACCTGCGCCCAGGAACAGAACCGGCGTTTCGGCAGCATCGAATACGGCGATCCTGTCAGCCGGGACGGCGCTGTCGGGCTCGCTGACGTAGTGCGCGGATATTAAGCAAGGCAACCGATTGCGGCACTCTTTAAGGTCGATTGTCACTGGATGACGCCGGCCGCTCAAGGTAAGCCAACTAGAGGCGGAGGTTCTGCTGCTCTCCGGTTTCTGATAGACCGTGACATCCACGCGATCGGGATTGCCAGCCAGCATTCTCCCATCGCTGTTCACGACTACCGTTGCACCGGTCGTGGCTCGGCCCGGTGGTCCGCCGTCTTCGGTGTCGGGACAACTGCCTCCTAATCCGGCCACCTGATCGACTGAAAGGACACGGGCCGCAGTTCCAGCCCGCAAATATTCGGCCATCCAGCCTTCCGTTTTCCAGATATGGGAGTAGCCGGCGAGCACCACAATTTTCTGTCCGGGGTTACGCTTCGCAAGCGCTACAAGCACATTAGCCTGCCCTTGTTCTCGTTGCTGTTTGGAATCGGCGTCGCTCGGTTCATAGGCTACGAACTCAAATCCCAGCCGATGCGCTTCCCGAATGATTTCGCCATACACCGGTTCTCGCAAATAGATGCCGAACCTGCCCTCATCCAATGGAAATCCGCGCTTCCCCAGCTGTCCATCGACGGGTCGAATGCCATAGTAGCTCTGTTCGTAGTCGTTTCCTTCACCGAAAAGCGCCTCGAGAGCGAGAAACCGATAACCTGAGGCTCTTAGTTGCGGCAGCAACTGGAACAAGAACGCGCGAGTCGCGATTTTCGAATGCGATTCGTTGATCAGGAAGATATCTACTTTCTCAGCCAATTCATCTAACGCAGTCGCGGCGACTCTACTTTCGTATGCGCCTGCCGGGCAGCTTTCACGAATCCCATCTGGAAACGCTTCCGCATAATGAGATTCAGCATCAGAGTACCTACCGTACAACGTATCGGCCATGGAAAGAATCTGCGCTGCTTGCCTCTGCTCCGCTCCTGCCAGTTGCCCATAGATCTTCCGCAGCTCGGCATAGTCCGCCAACTGGTTTCCCTCTCCTTCCAGCACGCGAGCCCAGACAGGCAGGAATTTACCATTGAGCATGCTTGTTGTCGGTTTCTCACCGCGATCTTCACCTCTGCCAGGGGCAGCCAGCGAGATTGGCGCAACAGCAAGAACGGCCAGCATACATACGCAGGTGATGACCCCGGCACCATTACTTCTGCTCATCGCGGCGTACCTCTACTTTCCCATTTCTAGAGAAGAAGAACCGATAGTCACGGGAGAAAGGCAAAGGTTCAGTGCTCGAAATAACCCTGACCTTCGGCGCACCGAATACGGTTCCGTCAGGAACCACGTTTTCCCGATGTGCAAGCAACGGCGAGAACGCCCATTTCATGCATGCAGCAACCACGCTAGCTACAAATGGATCAGCTTCCCCGCGCTTGTCGCCGTTCAAATCCCTGACATCGTAGACTTGCCCTCTCGTATCGACCAATAGCTTTACAGTGACTACTGTATCGCTTGCTATCGTTGAATCGATACGCGGGTATGAAGGATTGAGGTTTCCATCCGATTCTTTGGGGAGGGTATAGAACACACCATCCTCCCGCGTGTAGACATTGCTATCCCGCGGCAAAATTATCTCGCGGGACACTGACGTTTGCGGCTGACGATGAGCATGCTGCTCGTCACCGACCTGCAAAGGTGAGGTTTTACAGCCTGTAAGGAGCGTCGCGCTGACTAGATAAATACCGGATAGCACCTTTGGCTTCATAATTGCGGCCACAGCTTCGGAAATACTTTCCTTGTTAAGCACGAAGTCCCAATCCATCGGTCTTGCATACGCTACCGCCAGAACTCATACGCCTTAGAAAGGCATTCGCAAATGAACGTGCTATGGCGCCTTCAACAATATCGTCCAACCATCCCCATGCGCCGTCCTGATTGCACTCCAGAAACCAGAATTTTCCAGTCCGATCAACGATTAAATCTAAGCTGCCGAACGTCAATCCCATCGTCTCCATGAATCGAGCGATCTTGTGTGACATATCGTCATTCATATCGAAACGAGTGAACTGCACCGCGTCCATGGCCTTCCGCCAATCCACCTCAGTTGCTCGGTAACCCTGAGATTCAATTTTGAAGGACCAAATTTCCCCATCTATATAAACCACGCGAAGCTCGTAGTCTTTAACTATTTCCTTTTGGAAGAAGTGTGGGCAGTATCCAACTTCGTGATCATCTGCGTTTAGAAGATCGGATGGGTCCACCCTCATTGTCATGATATTAAAAGGAATGTACTCACCTTCCGAAGCGGTCTGCACTTTTGCCCCAGAGACCGACTTGAGAATTAGCGATCCTTGCGAGGCTTGGAATGCCAGGGAGTCCGCCTTGTCATTGGTAACCAACGTGGGAGGAGTAAGCATCCCAACTTGCGACGCTATCGATTGCTGGAAAGGCTTTATGAGGCAAGCTCTCGATGCTAATGAGTTGAAAGCATTGCCCGCTGCAAAACCACAAACAAGAGTGTAGAAGGATCGCCATTCTTGCGCGGCGTACCCACTATGTTCTTCATCGCCTCTGATGTAGAAGTCTGTGCCCGGAATCAGCTTTCTTCTGTCCCACACGATGTAGTTTGATAAAACAACATCATTTACGCGAAATGTTCGACCCCCTTTAGCATCGATCTGCATTGAGAATTTCGTACCATTATTGTAGTCAAGAACGACAACTTCTGCGCCTTCTATCGTCGACAAGTAAGCCGCAACACGTTCAACATGCGGATCATCGTTCGTACCAAGAATCACCAAGGAATACATCTTAGAACCTCCTTATTCAAATGAAGGGGAGGCGTTGCCGCCCCCCCCCTCGTACAATTAACCTTCGTCCGCTCCGTCGTCTTTGGATCCGCGCGGCGTAACCGTCGTTGTGCTGAGTTTCGTGGTCGGAACGTAATCCGAGTTTTCAGCTCCACCGGCAATATGTTTCAGCTCAGAGTCGCGCAACTCTCGAATAGAGGCGCGATCTTTGTCATGTTGTTTCAGTACGAATGGCTTCATAACTATTTCCTTATGTGAGATGACATCTGTTCACTGGCTTCCATTAGCCAGCAATCTGATTGTTACGTCACCAAAAAAAAGGCGTCAATATCATTAGATTGCAATCAGCATTATTTTCCAAGCTGGATGATTTGTTACTTTACTAACTGTTAGACGATGCACAGATTCAGCACTAATCCGTGTATGGAATGTCACGTTTATTCGCATTCAATAACCCACTCACCAGAAACAGTGGCCTGCTTTTGTGTGCCTTCTCATAGCGGTTATGCAGCAGTTCAATGTTCCGCACTGTGGTAATGCGGTGAATCTGTCATCTTTGGCGGCAGCGCCATCTGGGAGGCTCCATCGCCGCCAACCCGGAAGTGTGGAACGAGGATATCGGCGAGGGGTGAACGGCGTCAGGCCGGCTTCATCACCATCAGCCAGAAGATGGCGATCACACTGATAAAAGCCGGCCAGCCCAGCCAGAACCACCAGCGCATGGTGGTGTAGTAAGCAGTCGGCAATGGTTCGTCGCGTGCGCACGCCTGCATGGCCAGGTTACGCGCACGGATCTGCAACCACAGCACCGGCAGCCAGCAACAGCCGACCAGCACGAACAGGATCAGCGCGATCTTGACTCAATAGTGGGTCAGCGGTATTCCCATGATGCGGGTCAGCCAGAGGCCGGTCAGCAATTGCACTATCACCGCCGGTGCGGTGAAGCAGGCATCGGCAATCACCACCGTGCGCGCAGTCGCCGCAATCACTTTCGCATCGCCGCGCAAGTGCGCCACCCACATGAAGAAGGCGATTCCCAGTCCCGTGCCCATCAACAGTGTCGACGACAGGATGTGGATCCATTTCACCCAAAGATAGAGCACGCTCACCTCCTCTCCGAAAGCACCCATAACACGGCAAGCGCCGGCAGAATGACCAGGTTTTTCGCCAACCCGCCCAATGGGTCCAGCCACAGCGCCGGCAATGCAATACCGAACACCAAGGTATAAACCAGCACAAGCGCCATCGTCGATGCGATCGCTGAGCGCAACCTAAAACCAAGCAGCAACCACAATCCGAGAATAAGGTCCAGGGTAGCCGCAGAACGTGCGATGGCCACTGGCTCCATCGCGCTAAGCATCGAACCGGAGGTCAATTTCTCGATCTCGGCCGCGGGAGTTGTCCAACCGACCCATGCCGAAATCAGGCAGAGCAAGGCGACGCTCAGGCGCAGCGCGGGCGCGAGGAAGTAAAGCTGGGCCTGCCATCGATCCTGGACCTGGCTGGGCGCCGAGGCCAGCACTTCCTGCAAGGATCGCGGAGCGATTCCAAAGTCCTGACGCAGACGCGCGGTTGCGTCACTGGCGGTGATGTTCCCGCGCCTGAGCATGCGCCACATGGTTTCGCCTACCGGTCCGCTGCCGATGGTTTCCCAGAAACGCACCAGCAGCGACACGCAACCGACAGGAGTGAAGAAGGCACGATTGCCGGGGATGCGCAGCCATTCGCGCCAGGCGCGCTGGTATTCGCGCAGGGTCATGCGCTCGGGGCCACCGACCTCGTAGATGCCCGAAGCCTCCGACTCCAACGCACGCGCGGCGAGATCGGCCAAGTCTTGAACCGCGACAGGCTGGATCAACCAGCGACCGTCGCCCGGCAACAACAACGCGCCGGGAAACGCCGCGAGGGCACGCAACAATGAGGTTCCACCATACGAACCCGAAATGGCGTACACGACCGAAGGTCTCAGTATCACGCTGCGTAGCGGAAACTCCAGCAAAGCCTTGTCGAAACGATGCTTCGAAGCGACAAATTCGCCATCCTCCTGCAATCCCAATGCAGATATCTGCACGAAGCACTGCACGCCCTTGGCGACGCATGCGCTTGCCAGTGCGAGCGGCGCGACATAGTGAACGTCTTCGTAGCGCTGGCCACGCTCCTCGCGCAGGATGCCGGCGACATTGACCACGGCATCGACGCCTTCCAGCAAGGGCAACCAGCTTTCCGTCGAACGCAATTCCTGAAGATCGCATTCGCGTTCGTCAGCCATAAGCACGCGCCCTTTTGCGCGCACGCCGCGCAACACCCGCCACCCGTGTTCGCGCAAAGCCGGAACAATGTATCCGCCCAGGAATCCTGCTGCGCCGACTACCAGTACGGTTCTGCTCCCTGGCTCTTTGCTGTTCCTCTCGATGGCCGGTCTCCCCTGTCCTCCTACAAGGCTAGCAGACACCCCCGTCGGTGGCATTGGTATATCGTTGGCCCTCTCTCCCGCCCAGTCTACGAGCCGTGCCATGTCCGAGCATAAAACCAACATTCAGTGGAATCGCGATGGCAAGCCCTTCACGCCCGAAGGCTACAGCCGCGATCACGAATGGAATTTCGAGCGCGGTCAGCGCTTGACCGGTTCCGCTGCGCCGGCTTACCTGGGCAGCGCGCAAGGCGTGGACCCGGAGGAAGCGCTGGTGGTGGCGTTGTCGTCGTGCCACATGCTGACCTTGCTGGCCATCGCCGCAAAGAAAGGCTGGGTGATCGACAGTTACGCCGATGAGGCCGTGGGCACGCTGGGGAAGAACGAGGCCGGCAGGATCGCCCTGACCCAGGTCGCCCTGCGACCGAAGATCGTGTTCGCGGAAGGCAGCGCGCCGGATGCCGAGGGACTGCAACGCCTGCACCATTCGGCGCATGAGCATTGCTTCATCGCCAATTCGGTGAAGACCGAGGTCACCATAGAACCGCAATGACCGAACGTAGGAGCGCCCCATGGGCGCGAGCTCTTCATCTTCATGCCGGGCACCAAAAGCTCGCGCCCATGGGGCGCTCCTACGGGAATGATTACAGGATATAGCGGCTCAGGTCCGGATCCTGCACCAGTTCGCCCAGGTGCGTGTCGACATAAGCCTTGTCGATACTGACCTTCTGCCCATCACGGTCGGGAGCCTCGTAGCTCAGGGTATCGAGCAGCCGTTCCAGCACCGTGTGCAGACGACGAGCGCCGATGTTTTCCTGGCGCTCGTTGACTTGCGCTGCGATCTCCGCAAGGCGGTCGACGGCATCGACGGTGAATTCCACCGTCACGCCCTCGGTCTTCAAAAGCGCCTCGTACTGGCGGGTCAGCGCGGCCTTGGGCTCGGTGAGGATGCGTACGAAATCGTCCTTGGACAACGCCGAAAGCTCCACGCGGATGGGGAAACGGCCCTGCAGTTCCGGGATCAGATCGCTGGGCTTGGCCAGATGGAACGCGCCCGAGGCGATGAACAGGATGTGGTCGGTCTTCACCGTGCCGTACTTGGTGCTGACGTTGGAGCCTTCCACCAGCGGCAACAGGTCGCGCTGCACGCCTTCGCGGCTGACGTCGCCGCCGCTCATGTTGCCGCCGCGCTTGGCGACTTTATCGATCTCGTCGATGAACACGATGCCGTTCTGTTCGCAGGCTTCGATGGCGGCGGCGCGGATGTCGTCTTCGTTGACCAGCTTGGCCGCTTCTTCTTCCACCAGCTGCGGGCGCGCGGCCTTGATGGTCAGCGTGCGCGTGTGCGATTTGGAAGGCCCCATGCTGGAGAACATCTGCCGCAGCTGCTGGCCCATTTCCTCCATGCCCGGCGGGGTCATGATGTCCATGCTGACGTTGGCGGAGAGTTCGAGTTCTATCTCGCGATCGTCCAGCTCGCCGGCGCGCAGCATCTTGCGGAACTTGGTGCGGGTATCGCCGTCGTGCGCCGAGGGCTCGTTGCGGGCGGCTTCGGCATCGAAACCGATGCCGGCACTGCGCCGCGGCAACAGCGCGTCCAGGATACGGTCTTCGGCACGTTCTTCGGCCTGTATGCGCACGCGCACCTTGGCCTGTTCGCGGTACATCTTGACCGCGGTATCGGCCAGATCGCGCACGATCTGTTCCACGTCCTTGCCTACGTAGCCGACCTCGGTGAAACGCGTGGCTTCCACCTTCACGAACGGCGCATTGGCCAGCGTGGCCAGGCGGCGCGCTATCTCGGTCTTGCCTACGCCGGTGGGGCCGATCATCAGGATGTTTTTCGGCATCACTTCGTCGCGCAGATCAGGCTGCAGCTGCATGCGCCGCCAGCGGTTGCGCAAGGCGATGGCCACGGCGCGTTTGGCACCGTGCTGGCCGACGATGTGGCGGTCGAGTTCCTGCACGATTTCACGCGGGGTCATGGTGGAATTGTTGTCGGCTTTCATCGATTGCGTACCAGAAGGTTGTGCTTGGTAGGAGCGTCCCATGGGCGCGAGCTCTTGCGCGGAATCGGCGATAGAAGCTCGCGCCCATGGGGCGCTCCTACGGGAAGGTCAGAGTTCTTCTACAACCACGTTGCGGTTGGTGTAGATACAGATGTCGCCGGCGATGTTCAGCGACTCCACCGCTATGGATTTGGCGTCCATTTCGGTATGCGCCATCAAGGCGCGCGCAGCCGACAGGGCGTAGGAGCCGCCGGAACCGATGGCGATGATGCCGTCTTCCGGCTCGATCACATCGCCGGTGCCGCTGATGATCAGCGAAGTGTCCTTGTCGGCCACCGCCAGCAGCGCCTCAAGCTTGCCCAGGCGGCGTTCGGTGCGCCAGTCCTTGGCCAGTTCGACCGCGGCGCGCTGCAGCTGGCCGTGTTTTTCCAACTTGGCTTCGAATAGTTCGAACAGGGTGAAGGCATCGGCCGCCGCGCCGGCGAAGCCTGCCAGTACCTGACCGTCGCGGCCCAGCCTGCGCACCTTGCGGGCGTTGCCTTTCATCACGGTGTTGCCCAGCGTGACCTGGCCGTCGCCCGCCACGGCAACGTGGCCATTGCGCCGCACCGACAGGATGGTGGTGGCGTGGAAAACATTGGGATTCTGACTGGGGTCCATGCGGCCTCCGTGGTGGTAACTAGGAGGTGGGGACGGCCGGGGCGGGTTCAAGCGTGACTAATGGCAGAGAGTCGCCCTGTAGGAGCGGGCCCTGCCCGCGACGCTCTTCTCGGTGTCGTGGGTAAAAAAAGCGTCGCGGGCAGGGCCCGCTCCTACAGGCATCAGGTTTTGCGCTTGGCGCGCGGATGCGCGGCATCGTAGACCTTGGCAAGGTGCTGGAAATCCAGGTGCGTGTAGATCTGGGTGGTGGCGATATCCGCGTGTCCCAAGAGCTCCTGCACACCGCGCAGGTCGCCGGAAGATTCCAGGATATGGCTGGCGAAGCTGTGCCGCAGCATGTGCGGATGCACGTTCTTGAACATGCCCTGCTTCTGCGCCAGCAGTTTCATGCGGATCTGCACGGCACGTTGCGAAATCGGACCGCCGCCGCGCCCGGGGAACACCGGCGCGTCGCCTGCCGGTTTCTGTTCCTCGCGCCAGGCTTGCAGCGCCTTGCGCGCGTGCGAACCGACCGGCACTTTGCGTTGCTTGCTGCCCTTGCCCAGCACGGTGACGAAACCGCTGGCCAGATCCAGATCGTTCCAGCGCAGGCCGCACAGTTCGCTCAAACGCAGACCGGAGGAATAGAACAGTTCCAGCAAGGCGCGATCGCGGAATCCCAACGGCACGTCAGTAGGCACTTCCACCAGACGCGAAGCCTCGTCGGCATCCAGCACCTGCGGCAATTTGCGCGGCGATTTGGGCGCGCGCAATGCGGCAGCGGGACTAGCCGCGATACGGCCGTGCTTCAGCAGCCAGTTGAAATAACTGCGGCAGGCCGAAAGCCGGCGTTGCAGGCTTTTCGGAGACAGGCCGCGTCGGTGTTCGGCGGCGACGAAGGCACGCAGCTGCCCGGTATCGAGTTCGGCCAGGTTGTCCTTCCCCTGCCCGGCGGCCCAGTCGGCCAACGCGGTCAGATCGCGCCGATAAGCATCGAGCGTGTGCGCCGACATGCGGCGTTCGACTTGAAGGTGGGCGAGGAAGTCTTCGAACATCCGCACAGCTCTCAACTCGTCATTCCCGCGAAGGCGGGAACCCAGTGACTTTGCTCTCCTCCAACTCTGGCGGAAAGTTCAAGGTCGATGAAGAAAAAAACAAAGTCGCTGGGTTCCCGCCTTCGCGGGAATGACGGATGAGGGAACGAGTCGTTCGGCTAGGCATCGAACCGCTTCACCGCCACCGCCAGCGCCTCGCCCATCATGCGCAGGAACAGCGTGCCCATGCCCGGATAGAAGCGGTTGCCGTCGCGGCTGCCTACTGCGACCAGGCCCAGGCCGGGCAACGGCAACAGCGCGGACGACTGCACTTCCTCTGCGCGCGCTGCGTACAGCACGGCGTTCTTTTCAGGCTGCAGACGGCCGCACAGCGGCTCGCCGTCCTTCAGGCAGTCGCGGAACGAATTCAAGTGCGTGCTGTTTTCCGCCACGACCTGCAGCCACTCGGCATCGTCCAACCCCGCGACTGGCTCGAACAACACGATGCGCACCAGGTCGCCGTTGAAATCCTCGGCCAGCGACGCAGCCATCGCACGCAAGGTGTCCTGCGCGGTGTTCTGCTTCAACAGGGAAAGGGTCAGCTGGTGGGTACGCACCGCCAGACGCTCGTTTTCCTGCGCGTTGGCGAACAGGTCGTTGAGGCGCTTGGACAATTCGCGGTTCTTGTCGCGCAGCACTTCCAACTGGTAGCTAGCCAGCGAAGCGGTGGGGCCTTCCTCGCGCGGCACGATCAGGGTGAGGGCCAGATCGGGGAACTGCTTGAGGAAGGTCGGGTGCCGGCGCAGCCAGGCCGCGATCTCGTGGGCGCCCAGTTTTTCTTGTGCTTCGGTCATTGTTTCCATTCCCCTTCGAATACGAATGCCGCTGGTCCGGACATGATGACCTCGGCGGCGTCATCGGGCCAGCCGATCCGCAGATCGCCGCCAGGCAGCGAAACGATCACGGTTCTGTCCATCTTCCCGCGCCGCATCAGCACCGCCGCGGCCGCGCAGGCGCCGCTGCCGCAAGCCAGCGTTTCGCCGACGCCGCGTTCAAACACGCGCAGGCGCAGTTTGTCGCGGGCGACGACCTCGGCGAAACCGATATTGGCCGATTGCGGGAAGGCCGTGCTGGATTGCAGTGCCGGACCGAGTTCGGCGACCGCTGCGCTGTCGATGTCGGCCACTTCGATCACCGCATGCGGGTTGCCCATCGATACCGCGCCGAAGACGACGGTCTCACCGTCGAGTTCAATTTCGTAGCTGTCCTGAGCAGCGGCGAATCCCGCCAAAGGAATCGCAGCCGGCTCGAACTGCGGTACGCCCATCGCGATGGAGTAGCGATCGCCTTCCAGCCGCTCCACTTCATGCGTCGCCAGCGGGCTGTCGACACGGAAACGGTTTCCCTGGGCCACGCCATCGCGCACCAGCCAGGCCGCCACGCAACGCGCGCCGTTGCCACATTGCTGCGAAGGCGAACCGTCCGAATTCCAGATGCGATAGGAAGCCACCGCTCCGGCGCTGCGCGGATGCTCGATGGTCAGGATCTGGTCGCAACCGACGCCGAAATGGCGATCGGCCAACCGCGAAGCGAGCGCCGCATCCGGTGGCGGCATGCCGTCGCGCAAGTCGACCACGACGAAATCGTTGCCGGCGCCGTGCATCTTGGAGAAACGCAACGCTGGCACGCCCGGGGAAGCCTGGTCAGTCATTCTTGGCCGGCGGCACGGGATCGTCGACCGCGTCTTCGGCTTTCTGGTCGGCGGGGGTAGTGGTCGTTTCGTCGGTGGGTGCAGGCGTTTCCGGTACCGTTTCCGCGGGCGCTTCGATCGGCGCCGCCTTCTCCGGCAGGATCAGCGGGCCCTTGGCGCCGCAGCCAGCGAGGAGGGCGGATATGGACAGGGAAAGGGCGATGAGGATGGGTTTGTTCATAGCCGGAGTATAGCCAGATGAGCATGAACGGGCATGGCCGAAAGGCGCCGTTTTACGTGCGTATGCCGGGATTCCTTTGAACCGTTCGTGCCGAGCCTGTCGAACCACGCTCTTGGCGGAACATTTCGGATACCGACGGCTGCATTGTCATGCGAAAGGCGTGGTTCGACAGGCTCACCACGAACGGAATAAGAAGCACGAACGGAACAAGGAGAAGGGCCTAGACCGGTGGTTCCGGGCGCATCCACAACCAGGCCGATACCAGCGCCATGCAGGCGATCGGCAGCGCCGCCATCCACCAGCGGTGCGAGGCCACGTTGACCATGATCGCCACCAACACCGCCGCGCAAGCCAACATGGTCAGCGTGGCCGCCCACTTGGCGCGGCGCGACACCGCTCCGTGCGCCTGCCAGTCGCGAATCATCGGGCCGAAGCGGCGATGCTGTTGCAGATAGCGATGCAGGCGGTCGGATCCGCGCGAGGCCGCATACGCGGCCACCAGGATGAACACGGTGGTCGGCAGGCCCGGAACGAAGATGCCGACGATGCCGGTGCCCAGACTGACGTAGGCCAACAGCCACCAGGCCCAGCGGAAACGCGAACGTTCGGTCATGGCCACATCATAAGGCCAGGCGGTCAGCGTAGGAGCGGGCAGCCTGCTAGTTGGTTGCCGGTTCGGCCACGCCCAATTGGTCCAGCACGAAGGCGTAATACTCCGCCGCCTCGCGGTAGCGGCGGAAGCGGCCGGACTTGCCGCCGTGGCCGGCTTCCATGTTGATGCGGAACAAAAGCGGAAGCGTGCCGGTGTTGTCGTCGCGCAGCTTGGCCACGTACTTGGCCGGCTCCCAGTACTGCACCTGCGAATCCCACAGCCCGGTGCCCACGAAGATCGCCGGATACGCCTGCTTGCTTATGTTGTCGTAAGGCGAATAGGTGAGGATGTAGTCGTAGAACTCCTTCTTCTCCGGATTGCCCCACTCGTCGTATTCGTTGGTGGTCAGCGGGATGCTTGGGTCCAGCATGGTGGTGACCACGTCCACGAACGGCACCTGCGAGACGATCACGCGGTATTTCTGCGGCGCCATGTTGGCGATCGCGCCCATCAACAGGCCGCCGGCGCTGCCGCCGGACGCGGCGATGCGGTCCGGCGCCGCGTAACCCAGCTTCACCAGCGTGTCGGTGACGTCGATGAAATCGGTGAAGGTGTTCTTCTTGTGCAACAGCTTGCCGTTGTCGTACCAGTCGCGGCCCATTTCCTGGCCGCCGCGAATGTGGGCGATGGCGTACACCACGCCGCGGTCCAGCAGACTGACGATGGTCGAGTTGAAACCCGGATCGGTCGAGGAACCGTAACTGCCGTAGGCGTACTGGAACAGCGCGGCCTTGCCATCCTTCTGGAAACCCTTCCTGTAGACCAGCGATACCGGCACTTTGGTGCCGTCGCGCGCGGTGGCCCACAGTCGCTCGGTGGCGTACTTGCTGGCGTCGTAGCCGATCACCGGTTGCTGCTTGAGCTGTTTGCGTTCGCCGGTTTCCACGTTGAACTCGTAGGTCGTGGCCGGCGTGGTCATCGAGGTGTAGCTGTAGCGAAGCCAAGGCGTGTCGTGTTCGGAGTTCACGTCCAGACCCATGGAGTAAGCCGGCTCGTCGGCCTTGACGTACTCCTCCTTGCCATTGGCGCGCAGCAGGCGCAGGCGTTCCAGACCGTTGGAGCGTTCGCTGATGGCGGTGAAACCGTCGAACAGCTCGAAACCTTCGATGTAGACCTCATCGCTGTGCGCGACCCAGTCTTTCCACTCTTCGCGCGAAGTGGAACCGGAAGGCGCGGTCATGATGCGGAAGTTCTTCGCCTTCCAATTGGTGCGGATCACCCAGCGCCCGTCCAGATGGTCGGCGCTGTACTCCACATCGCGTTCGCGCGGCGCCAGCACGGTGAACCGCGACGGATCACTGGCCGGCGCGCAACGCTGTTCGGAGGAAACCGTGCTTTCGACGGAGATGCAGATGAACTTGTCGTCGCGGCTGCGGCCGATGCCCATGTAGAAGCTGTCGTCTTTTTCTTCGTAGACCAGCTTGTCACTGGAGACCGGCGTGCCCAGCACATGCGATTTCACCCGCACCGTGAGCAGGGTTTCCGGATCGTTTTCAACGTAGAACAGCGTCTTGTTGTCGTCGGCCCAGACCACATTGGCGGACACTCCGCTGATGGTGTCCGGATAGATTTCGCCGGTCTCCAGGTTCTTGAAGCGGATGACGTACTGGCGGCGGCCCACCGCATCGTCGGCCCACGCCAGCAGCTTGTTGTCCTGGCTCACTTCGGCGTCGCCGACGCTGAAGTAACCCTTGCCTTCGGCCATCGCGTTGACGTCCAGCAGGATCTCTTCCGGCGCTTCCATGCCGCCTTTGCGGCGCGCGTGGATGGGGTAGTCCTTGCCGGTCTCGAAGCGCGTGTAGTACCAGTAGCCGCGTTCGCGGTAGGGCACGCTGGCGTCGTCCTGCTTGATGCGCCCGACGATCTCGTTGTAGAGCTTCTCCTGCAGCGGCTTGGTCGGCGCCAACACCGCATCGGCGTAGGCGTTCTCCGCATTGAGATAGGCCAGCATCTCCGGATTCTTGCGGTCGTCATCGCGCAGCCAGTAATAGTCGTCGTTGCGGACTGCGCCGAAGGGAGCCTTGACCTCATGCGGTTTTTTGGCGGCATCCGGCGCGTTGGCGACCGGAGAAAGGGCGGAGCTGGGGAAAGTCGTCATCAGAAGGGTGGCCGCAAGCAGGAAATAGGTTGGTTTCATTACAAGTATGTCCTTGTTGGGCACTGCGCAATGGTCGGGAAACATCTTGAACTATCAATCGTCGTCCCGTGGCGGGGAAAAGCGGCCTGGGAGAACGATTTGTGCTGTGCTTCCAGTCGGCTCTTGCTCTTCCCTCCCGTGAGGCGCGGCGGGCGAATCGGGTAAACCCGAAGGGCGGCGCACAGGGATGTGCGCCGTTTCCGTAGGCGCAGGATGCGCCTTACGGAAATTCCCGATTCGCCTGCGAACCCAACGGCTTCATCGTTGGGCGCGCCGTTAGGGTGTGTTTCTTTGGTTACTTTCTTTGCACAAGCAAAGAAAGTGACTCGCGCAAAGCGCGAAACGCTTTTGCATTGAGTTAAAAGCAAAGGCAAGATCAAGAGCACCCCTCCTCAATCCTCCCCTGCGCTACGCGCAAGGGAGGAGGCAACAGCAACAACAAAGGCGACAGCAAAAAGCAGGATCAAGATGGATCCCAGCTTGACCAGCCATTCGGCTGTTGAAGGCCGCTGGGATGACCTCATGATTATTTTGTTGTTTAGGGCGAAAGACACTGGGTCTCCGCCTTCGCGGGGGATGACGGTCCCAAGGTCACTTATTGAGCTGCTGCCACAGGAACGTATACGCCAGCGCGCTCATATGCGCCGACTGCTTGTTGTTGGCCGCGCCGCCGTGGCCGCCTTCGATGTTCTCGTAGTAGCGCACGTCCTTGCCGGCGTCCAGCATCTTGGCCATCATCTTGCGCGCATGCCCCGGGTGCACGCGGTCGTCGCGCGTGGAGGTCATGAACAGCGTGGGCGGATAGGTCTTGGCCGGGTCGAACAGGTGGTACGGCGAAAACTTCTGGATGAACTGCCAATCGGAGGTGTCCGGATTGCCGTATTCGGCCATCCACGAAGCGCCCGCCAGCAGGTGGTTGTAACGCTTCATGTCCAGCAGCGGCACCTGCACCACGACCGCGCCGAACAGCTCCGGATACTGCACCAGCATGTTGCCTGTCAGCAGACCGCCGTTGCTGCCGCCCTGGATGCCCAGGCGCTTGGGCGAAGTGATCTTGCGCGCGATCATGTCCTGCGCCACCGCCGCGAAGTCTTCATAGGCTTTGTGCCGGTTCTGCTTCAACGCGGCCTGGTGCCAGCGCGGTCCGTATTCGCCGCCGCCGCGGATGTTGGCCACAGCATACACGCCGCCCTTCTCCAGCCAGCCCATGCCCACGCCGCCGGAATAGCCCGGAGTCAGCGAGATTTCAAAACCACCGTAGCCGTACAGCAGCGTCGGCGCGCTGCCGTCGTACTTCAGGTCCTTGGGACGCACCAGGAAGTAAGGCACCTTGGTGCCGTCCTTGGAAGTGGCGAAATGCTGCTCCACCACGTCCTTCGAAGCGTCGAAGAAGGCGGGCATGGTCTTGAGCGTTTCCACCACCGACGCAGGACCACCGGCTTCGGCCATCATCAGCGTGGTCGGGGTCAGGTAATCGGTGACGGTCAGCCACACCGCATCGCTGTCGTCGCTATCCACCGCGCCGACGCCGATGGTGCCCAGCGCGGGAGCGCCGGCGAATTCGCTCTGCTTCCAGCCGTCGTTCGAGGGCGTGAGCACGATCAGTTTGTTCTTGACGTCGTCCAGCACGTTAAGCACTACATGGTTCCTGGTCCACGTCGTGCCCGCCAGCGAAGTCGAGTCGGTGGGTTCGAACAACACTTCGAACTTGCGCTTGCCGGCCATGAAGTCGTCGAACCGGGTCGCCAGCAGCGAGCCGGCCTTGTAGGTCTTGCCGTCGACTTCCCAGGGCTCGCGCAGCTCCACGGTCAGCCAGTCGCGCACCACCCCTTTGCCGGTGGAATTGGGGACGTCGATCTTGGTCAGCTTGCCGTCGCTACCACGCAGATACAGTTCGTCGTTGTAGAAGGCGATGGTGCGGCTGACGAAATCGCGCTCGAAGCCGGGCGTGCTGTCGTGATAGGCCGCGATGTACATATCCTGGTTGGTGCCTTCGTACACCACCGTGGCGGTGCTGAGCGGCGTGCTGCGCTTCCATTCCTTGACGATGCGCGGATAGCCGGAAGGGGTCATGCTGCCGGGGCCGAAATCGGTGAAGACGTAGACGGTGTCCGCGTCTTTCCAGCCAAGAGCGCCCTTGGCTTCGGGACGGAAGAAGCCATCCTTGACCCATTGCTTGGTGGTCAGATCGAACTCGCGAGTGACATCGGCGTCGGAGCCGCCGCGCGACAGCGCGATCAGGCAGCGCACATAGTCGGGCTTGCGGCAATCGGCGCCGTGCCAGACCCATTTCTTGTCGTCCTGCAGGCCTTCGGCTTTGTTCAGCGCATCCACGTCGATGACCGTTTCCCACTGCGGCTGCGACTTGCGGTATTCCTCCAGCGTGGTCCGGCGCCAGAGGCCACGCTCGTGGTTCTTGTCTTTCCAGAAGTTGTAGTAGTAGTCGCCGATCTTTTCCACGCCCGGAATCTTGGCGTCGGAGTCGAGCATGGCCAGGATCTTGCCGTCCAGCTGCTTGAACTCCGGGGTCGAGGCGATTTCGGCTTCGGCCTTCGCGTTTTGCGCCCTCACCCACTCCAGTGGCTTCTGCCCTTCAACGTCCTCCAGCCAGGCGTACTTGTCATCGGTCACTGCGTTGGGCTCCTGGGCGAAAGTGCTGCCTGCGGCAGCGGCAAGACCCGCGGCGATGACGATTGTCCGGCAGGCATGGGTGAGTTTGGGCATGGGTACTCCGTGCGTGGATCAATTCTCCACGCTAGCACAGCCCGTCAACCCAACCCCCTGCCGAAGGTCAGGCCGCCCGGGGCAGGCGCTGCGCGGCGGGCATAGCGCGTCGGCGGGCCTGTGTGCCTGGACGGCGACGGCGTCGCGACGGGGCCAAGCCTGCGGCTGTCGCGTTGCCGGCCGGCAGACGGAAGCGATGCAAGGACCACAGCGCCATCGCCGGCATGCCCACCAGCCACATCGGCAGCCAGCCCAGCCACTCGCTGTGGCTGCGCGCGGCCGGCAGCAATACGACCAGGGCCAGTCCCGTCAGCAGGACCAGGCGTACGATGCGTTCGAGTTGCGGATCGGCCGGAACGGCAGCGTCTTTCCGGGATACGGGCTTTGGCATGGCAGTGGCTCCTTGGCTGGGAGGCCAGACTGCAGTGGCGCTATCTCAGGGGTTGCGACCGCGGCTGCTTCCCTTCTCCCTTTGGGAGAAGGTGGCGCGAAGCGATGGATGAGGGAGGGAGAATTCCAACCCACGGAGACCATCCGTCAAACTGGAAGTCCATTCCCTCATCCGCCCTCCGGGCACCTTCTCCCGATGGGAGAAGGGACAAGCGCTCAACGCCCGTAATTGCTCAACGCCAGCTCCAACAACGACTTGGCCTGCTCGCGCAGCACCGATGGCTCGATGATTTCCGCGTCCGCGCCGTAATGCAGGATATCCATCAGCAATTCGCGGGACACGCTATAGGGCACCTTCAGCTGATAACGGCCATCGGGCAGGAACTTGCCTTCCTGCTTCGAATGCCATTGCTCGTCGGCCACCCAGCGCGCGGTCTTGGCGCTGAACACGATGGTGGCCCAGCCCTTGGGTTCGCCGGAGAAGATGCCGTAGCTGGAAGCCAGATGCTGATTGAGCTCGGCGTCGGTCAAGTCGCGCGCCGCTTCGTCCAGCACCTTGGCGTTGCTGATGCGGTCCACGGCGAAACTGCGCAGGCCGGCGCGTTCGTGGTCCCATGCGTCCAGGTACCAGTTGTCGCGGTAGTGGGTGATGCGTTGCGGCGAGACCGTGCGCCGCGTGCGCTCGTCGGTGGAGCGCGCCCGGTATTCGAAATTCAGCTGCTTGCGCTCCAGCACCGCCGAGGCCACGCTGCGGAAACTGGCTTCGTCCAGCCGGCGTCCGCGGTGCGGAATCACCCGCACCCGCTCCACCGGCCAGTGGTCGACGCCAGCATGGTCGGCCAGCAGGCCTTCGATGCGCTTCTGCAGCGGCGCCAGCGCGCCGGCCAGCACGCCGCCGCCGGTGCGCATCAGCAATTGTTGCGCGGCCAGCAAGGAATAGAGTTCCTCCGAGCTCAGCCACAGGCCCGGCAGTTCGAAGCGTTCGCTTTCGCCGGCCTGGTAGCGGAAGCCGGCTTCGCCATCGCCTTCGATCGGGGCCATCAGCGCATCGCGCAGATAGGCCAGGTCGCGGTAGGCGGTGGCGCGCGAGCAGCCCAGCTCCTCCTGCAGGCGCTTGACCGTGACCGGGTAGCGCGCGGCCTTGAGGATGCGGTGCAGGGCGGTGATGCGTTCGATCTTGTCCATGCGCCGATTATGGCCGAGCCGTGGCCGTTTTCGCGATGAAGATGCCGTTGAAGCAAATATAGGGGAACCGGCTGTTCGGCAGCTTGGGCCCGTGCGGTGCCGGACACCGCTGCGCATTCACCCATGCACAGCGACCCCTCAACGCGCGGACCCAAGCTGCCGGCGTTTGCGGCGTTTCCGCAACCGGTTCCTAATGTGTGCTCTGCCCGCCCAAGCCCTGGAGTTCCGCATGACCCTACGTCCGCTCGCGCTTGGCTGCCTGGTCCTGGCGTTCGCCGCCTGCAAACCTTCCCCTTCCGCCGCTCCCACGGCGGCAGCCACCGCCCCTGCGGTGACCGAAGCCGCGGCGGCTGCGCTCAACCCCATGGCCAACCCGGAGGACGAGGTGAAGGCGTCGATGGACAAGTTCCTGAAAGCCAAGTCCTTCCATGCGGTGATGATCATGGAAGGCGCGCGCGGGATGACCAACGAGATGGATTTCGTGGCCCCCGACCGTTACCGCATGAAGATGCCGGTGGGCACCCAGATAATCGTAGGCGACACCATGTACATGCAGGCCGACGGCCGCTCGATGAAGGTGCCGCTGCCGAAGGGCACGCTGAGCCAATGGCGCGATCCGCTGAAGATCGAGCAGAACAAGGCGGGACTGAGCGTGGAAGCATTGGGCAGCGACAACGTGGAGGGCCAGGCGGCGAAGAAATACCTGGTCAAGAACACGCAACCCGAAGCGGGCCAGCCCGAACCCAACGAGCTCACTTTCTGGATCGGCAGCGATGGCTTGCCCCTGCAGTTGCTGCATCAGGGGCAGGCGCAGGGCAAACCGTATTCGATGACTTTGCGCTATTCGCGTTTCGATGACCCGACCATAACCATCGATCCGCCGCAATGATTTCCTAACTCCGGTTTAACCGGAGCAAGACGCCCGTCGCTGCCAGACTCCGCGCACTCAGTGGAGTCTGTATGCAGTCGAAGGAACGATCGGGAAGCGGTACCCAGGTGGTGGCATGGTTGGGTGTGCTGGTGGTGCATGCGGGATTGTTCTGGTTGCTGACCTGCCAAGGCCGGCTGACGACGCAGTCCGGAAGCGCCGAGCGATTGCGCTTGGTGTTCGTGCCGCGATCGCGACAGATGGCGCCTGTGGCGCCTTCGGATCCTCTTGTGCTTCCGCCGCAGCCGAGCCGACCGGTACCTCCCGCAATCCGGCCACGTCCCATTGATCTGGCTGCCCCTGCGGGGCCGCCTTTGTCCACGCCCAGCGCAAGCACGGCCGAAGCAACTCCATCATCCAACTGGGCGGAGCAGGCGCGGCAATCAGCACAGGCCCGGGAGCCGCTTTCTTTCACTGCCGACCCGCTACGCAATCGCCATGCGCAGCTGCCGGGCGGAGACGGACGCGGAAGATTCCGGATGAAGGAACCGCCGAGTCCGCGGAAGGTTCTGCAGGCGATCGGCGAAATGGCCGGCGGACGCGGCTACAGCCAATCCCCCTGTCCACGCATCGCTGCCAACCTTCCTGGCCTGCTGACCGCAACTTCCAACCAGGAACGTGAACTGCTGGAAGAAGAGCTGCGGCGCGACCGCGAGTACTGCCGACCCTGAACTATTGTTATCCAGGTCTCATAAATGTCATTTGGAACAATAACTTGCACTGGTATAGAGTGATTGTAGCGGGTATCCTGTAACCGATTTCACAGCATCCCCGACACCCGATATTCCTCTGACTTCCTTTTGCAGGTTCGCCCCCATGTTCCGTTACGCACCGCTATCCACACTTGTTTTCCTGGTCGCTCTGGCGCCCGCCGCCTGGGGCCAGGACGCCGACTGCAAGTGCAACGGCGAGGAAAAACCCGCGGAGGAGATTTCCCACTGGACCGGCGGCGGCGAGCTGGGCTTTGCCTCGGCCCGCGGCAACAGCATCAATGAAAGCCTCAACGGTCGTTTCAACGTGCAGTACACCCAAGGCGACTGGATCCACAGCGTGGATCTGTTCGGCCTGCGCGCCCGCGCCGAGTACCGGGAGGAGGACGAAAACGGCAACCTGACACGCGGCGAGGCCAAGACCACCGCCAACCGCTACACCGTGGGCGCCAACAGCGCGCTGAAGTTGGGCGAACATCGCCAGTTCACCACGGCCCTGCGTGCGGAGCAGGACGATTTCGCCACCTACGACCGGCTGCAGACCGCCAGCATCGGTTACGGCACGCGCATGATGGACGGCGAACGCACCAAGCTCGACGTGCAGGTGGGCCCGGGTTTCAGGCGCGCGCACAACGTAGAAGAGGGCGTGACCGAGACCGGCGTGATCGGCCGCGGCTTTGTGGGCCTGAAGTTCGACCTGACCGACAACACCGAACTGTCCAACAATCTGCTGGTCGAGTCGGGCAGCCACAACACCTATGCGCAGAACGACCTTGGCGTTTCGGTGGCGATGAATTCGCACCTGGCATTGAAGGCCGGGCTGCAGGCGCGCCGCAACAGCGAGGTCGAAGCCGACCGCAAGAAGACCGACACGCTGACCACCATGAACGTGGTGTACCGTTTCAAGTAGGCGGCATCGCGTTCTTGTAGAGCCGAGCTTGCTCGGCTGCTTTTATCGCGCGGCAAGAGCAGCCGAGCAAGCTCGGCTCTACAAGGTCGCCTAGAGAAACTCGCCCGCTCCCTGCGTCAGCAACTCCCGGGCCACAGCCTGTCCCAGCGCCTCCGGCGCATCGCTCGCCGCTTCGTCCTGCGCGCGCGCCATGCGCCCGTCGCTGGCCGAACCGACCAATCCGCTCAACTGCAGGCGGTCGCCGCGCAATTGCGCATAGGCCGCCACCGGCACATGGCAGCTTCCATGCAGGGCCCGGTTCATGGCCCGCTCGGCTTCCACGCAAGTCCGGGTAGGCGCGTGATCCAGTACCGAAAGCATTTCCCGCATCCGCGCATCGCCGGCGCGGCATTCGATCGCGATAGCACCCTGCGCCGGTGCCGGCAGCCACTCCGGCGCGGCCAGACGCACGCCGATGCGTTCGTGGAAACCCAGCCGTTGCAAACCCGCGCAGGCCAGCACGATGGCGTCGTAGTCGCCTGCATCCAGTTTGGCCAGGCGCGTGTTGACGTTGCCGCGCAGGTCCAGCAACTGCAGGTCAGGGCGGCGCGCGCGCAATTGCGCCTGCCGCCGCAGCGACGAGGTACCCACCCGCGCGCCTTGCGGCAGGGCCTCCAGCGAAGCGTGAAGATTGCTGATGAAGGCATCGGCGGGATCGGCGCGCTCCAGGATCGCCGGCAATGCGAACGGCGCGTCCAGCTCCATCGGCACGTCCTTGAGCGAATGCACCGCGCAGTCGGCCTCGCCCCTCAGCATGGCCAACTCCAGCTCCTTCAGGAACAGACCCTTGCCGCCGATCGCCGCCAGCGAGCGGTCCAGCACATCGTCGCCGCGGGTGCTCATCGGCACCAGGCTCACTTCGATTCCCGGATGCGCGGCGCGGAGCAGCGTGGCCACGTGTTCGGTCTGCCAGAGGGCCAGCGGGCTTTTGCGGGTGGCGATGCGGATCTGCTTCATGCGTCCATTATGAAGCCGGTATGGGGGGCTGGATAGGCAGCTCAAGATCCCGTTTCAGCATGCCGTTTCAATATCCGGTTTCAAAATATCCCGTTCGTGGTGAGCCTGTCGAACCACGCTTTTCGCAGGATGCGGAATTGCCACGATCTGGAAGAGTCCGCCAAGAGCGTGGTTCGACAGGCTCACCACGAACGGCTTTTTTTATTAGCTCGCCACGAACGGGATTTTATATACGAACGGAATGCGGGCTTCGCTAAAGGTTCTTGACCGTATCGCGCAATCCCGCCACGCAGCGGCGGCTGACCTCAAGCGGCTCCTTGCCGTGACGCAGGACCGCCTGCACGCGGCCATCGCCGATGCGTTTGAGCTCGGTGATCTCGTGCCGCGCCACCAGGCAGTTGCGGTGGATGCGCACGAAGCGTCCGTTGAACTCGTCTTCCAGCGACCGCAGCGATTCCTCGATCAGGTCTTCGCCGCGCGCATGGTGGACTACGACGTATTTCTCTTCGGCCTGCAGGTAGTGCACGTCTTCCACCGGAATCAGGCGCAGGCTGCCGCGCATGCGCGCGCACAGATGCGTACGCGGGATACGGCCCGGTAGCGCCGGCGCCTGCGTTTCGCGGCCTGCGATGAAGGTACGCGCACGCTCCAGGGCCACGGCGAGCCGTTCGGCACGCACCGGCTTCATCAGGTAATCGATGGCCGCGGCATCGAAGGCCGACAGCGCGTGCTCGTCGTAAGCGGTGCAGAACACCACCGCCGGTCGCGGGTCGAATGCGGTGAGATGGCGGGCGGCTTCCAGCCCATCGACGCCAGGCATGGCGATGTCCAGCAGCACCAGGTCGGGTCGGAATTCGGCACAGGCCTGCAAGGCGCTGAGCCCGTTATCGGCCTCGGCGACGACTTCCACGCCGGCGTGCTCGGCCAACAGCGCGCGCAGGCGCTCGCGGGCCAAGGGTTCGTCGTCGGCGATCACCACCTTCACGGTGCCTGCTTCCTCGGTTCTGCATAGAGATGCGACCCCATGGTAGCGACCGTTCCGTCCAGCGTCACCCTGCGACGCGGCGCACACTTAGGAGTGCGCGAACCGCTGTGTCATCCAGTCGCCCAGCGCGCTTATTTCCTCGGCGCAGACCTGGTGCGCCATCGGGTAACGGTGCCATTCCACCGCGAAACCGAACGATTGCAGCAGTTGCGCGCTGCGCTCGGCGTACATCAGCGGAATCACCGGATCGGCCGTGCCGTGGGCCATGAAGACAGGCTGGGTGGCGGAGCCTTCGCCCAGGGATTCCCCCGCGGCCTCGGCGCCAGGCAGATAGGTCGACAGGGCGATCAGTCCCCCCAGCGGGGTTTTCCGCCGCAGGCCCGCCGTCAGTGCGATGGCGCCGCCCTGGGAAAAGCCGGCCAGCAGGATCCGCTGCGGGTCGATGCCGCGTGCATGTTCGCGGTCAATCAATGCGCCGGTCTGCAGCACGGATTGGTCGACGCCGTCGCTGTCGGCGCGGGTCGGGAAATCCATGCCGACGATGTCGTACCACGCACGCATGCGCACGCCGTTGTTGATGGTGACCGCGCGCACCGGCGCGTGCGGGAACACGAAGCGCAGCGCAGGCCAATCCTGGCGCACCAGCTCCGGCACCAGCGGCGCGAAGTCGTGGCCGTCGGCGCCCAGGCCGTGCAGCCAGATCACCGACCATTGCGGCGACGGGCCGGTTTCCTGTTCTACGGTTTCAAGCAGATCGATGGCGTTGTCCATGGCCCATTGTGGCCGACCCGGCTGCCGCTTACAAAGTCGTTGTTGGGGGAAGCCGCAACGAAAGACCCCGGCCTGAGCCGGGGTCTGGAGTGCCAATCGATTTCCGATGACTCAGAACTTCTGCGAGAACCTCAACCCCACCGTGCGCGGCGGAGAGGTGACGGTGTAGATCTGCCCGTTTTCGTAACCGGGTACGGGCGCATGGTCCACGTTGCCGCACACCGATTCGGCGCATTGGGTGAAGCGGGCGATCTGCGGGCGCTCGTCGAAAGCGTTGCTGACGAACAAGTCCAGGGACCAGCTGTTCTTGGCGATGCCCACCGAGAAATCGGCCGTGGTGTAGGCTGGCAAGTCCCCCAGGATTTCCCGCTCTGCGTCACGCAGATCCGAAGTGCGTTCGCCGACATGCACTACCGCTCCCTGTACATAGGCATCGAAGCCGCCGATGTTGAAGAGGTAACGCGCGGTCAGGTTGCCCTTGAACTTCGGCGTCACCGGCAGCTGGGTCCCGCTGGACGCTTCCGGACCTTCGAATTCCTCCCCTGTCTCCGGATTGATGACTCCCACTGGGCACTCGGTGATCGGCTTGCCGGACGAGTCGGTCAGACCGCAGAAATTCTCGGTCAGCTTGGCGTCGTAGAACGCCGCACCGGCGGTGAGCTGCAGATTGTAGGTGGCGGCGAAATTCAGCTCCATTTCCAGACCGTTGATGCGCGCCTGGTTGGCGTTCTTGATTTCGGTCAGGCCGTTGGCGCCCAGAATGCTGAACTGGAAGTCTTCCCACTCCTGCCGGAACACCGCACCATTGAAAGTCAGGCGGTTGTCCATCCAGCTGGTTTTCCAACCCAGCTCGTAGTTGGTCAGGTAGTCCGACACGTACGGCGGCAGGCTGCCGCGGCGGTTGTTGCCGCCCGGGCGGTAGCCCTCCGACCAGGTGCCGTAGATCATCTTGGTGTCGCTGAACTCGTAGGTCAGGTTGAACTTGCCGATGGTGTCGTGCTCTTTCAGCTCCTTGTCGATGTTCACGCACGGCGAGTTCATGAACGGCGTAGCGGGATCGGCGCAGAAAGCATCGGTGGGATTGTCCGGATCGTCTTCTATGTAGCTGGCGAAACCATGAAAGCCTTTCAGCGTGTTGTCCACCCGGAACGAACGGAAGCCCGCCATGGCGGTCAGCTTGTCGGTGATGTCGTAGGAGAATTCGCCGAATATCGCCTCATCGTGGTCTTCGCGGATCTGCTTGGTCAGCCACAGCGTGCCCGGCCAGCCCGGCACCGAGAGATCGGTGGCCAGCCCGTCGATGCGGTAATCCTGCTGGATGTCGTGCTTCTGGTCCTGCCAGAACAGGCCGCCGACGAAGCGGAAGCGGTTTTCGGCCGGCGAGGAGATGCGCAACTCATGGCTGGTCTTCTTGTAGCCGTCCTTGCCCCGGATGTACTGAGACGGATTGATGAAGTCGCCGTTGTCGTTGTAGATGGAGCCGCCGTACGCGTACAGCGTGTCGTACCAGAACGAATAATCGCTGTAGTCCGAATCGGTCTCGTCGTCGCGCTTCAGGTGGGCGAAAGCGTAAGTGATGTCGAAGTTGCCGATCTTGCCCTCCACGGTCAGCGCCGCCTGCATCCACTTGTCTTCGGTGCGCTCGGGGTAATAGTGGTTCACGGCCAGGTCGCCGACGCTTTCGTCGAAGGCGAACAGGCCGTTGCTGGTGGAGCGCTGGCCCATCACGGTCGGACTGATGGTCCAGTTTTCGTTGAGGTCCAGCCGCAGCGCCAAGCGCGCGCCGGTGGTATCGACGTCGTTGTAGTTGTCCTTGGCGCGCCCGGTACACAGGAGCAGATCGGTGGAGGTGCAATCGCGGTTGCTGACCACGCCGCCCCAACTCGGTACGGCATCGGGGTCTGCCGGGTCGCGGATCGGGAACTGACGGTCGTTCTCGCGGTTGTCGATATACCCCGCGTCATGCTGGTTCCAGCCCACCAACCGGATCGCCGCCTTTTCGGACAACGGGATATTGACGAAGCCTTCGGCCACGTGTCCCGTGCCGCCATGGCTGACGCTGTTGGCTTCCAGGCTGTAACCGGCCTCGAAGCCGGTGGGATCGGGTTTGTTGGTGATGATGCGGATGGTACCGGCCTGCGAGCTTGCGCCGTACAGCGTGCCCTGCGGACCGGACAGCACTTCCACGCGCGCGATGTCGTAGATATGCAGATCCAGCGGACCCTGGATGGTGGTGACCGGCTGTTCGTCCAGGTACACGCCCACGCTGGGAAGCGGACCGGAATGGTTGCCGTCGCCGCCGCTGGACACGCCGCGCATGTAGATCTGCGCAAAGCCGGGGCCGAACGTCTGGTAGGAGACGCTGGGCAGGAATTTCACGTAGTCCTCGAAATCGCTGACGTTGAGCTCTTCGAGTTTCTCGGTTCCCAATACCTGGATGCTGATCGGCACCTTCTGCAGGTTTTCCGAGCGCCTTTGCGAGGTCACCGTGATGGTGTCCAGGGTGGCCGCTTCCTTTTCCGCAGGCGTCGGCGCGGGCGCGGCTTCCTGCGCGAAGGCCGCCGAACTCACCGCAAGATAGATAGCCGCCGCCAGCGGCAATCTTGCAAAAGACGACGGGGGTTTTCTTCGTTCGCTTCGTTTCGAATCGTATCTGCTCATCTGCGTCACTCTCTCCAGTGATTATTGTCGATGCTGCGATAACTACCTTGCCAACGGAAACTCCGGCACTACCGGATAACTGTCCAGGACCGGACCCAGCGCGCGTTTCAGCGGCCCCAGCCATGGATCGTAATTTCGCCAATGGTCCACGCCTTCGCGGTAGATCGGCTTGCGTACCTGTTCGGAACTGGCGGTGCGCACGGCGCGTTTGTTCTCGAAGAAGCGCAGGCAACGGTCCTCGAACGGAAGTCCGCAGTATTCGAGCAGGCGGCGCACCTGGTTTTCGGTATCGTCCACCATGTCCTCGTAAAAGACCCGGTGCACCCGCCCCGGCAGCACGTCGTCGAAATGCGCCATCAGCTCGACGTAGTCCGCGTAGTAGCGGCCGATGTCGTCCAGGCTGTAGGTGAAGCTCTGCCCGCGCGCGAAGTGCTGCTTGTAGCCGGAGAAGCAGCAGGCGAGCGGATGCCGGCGCGCATCGACGATCTTCGCGTTGGGCAGCATCAGCTGGATCAGGCCGATGTGCAGGAAGTTGTTGGGCATCTTGTCGATGAAGAGCGGCGCATCGGTCTTGCGCTGGATGCGGGTGTGCTGCAGGTAGCGTTCGCCGAGCGCGCGCAATTCGTCGGCGCCCATGGCTTCCAGCACGTCGTGATAGGGCATGGCCTGGCCGGCACTGCCCTGGCCGCGCAATTCGCGGGTGATGGAAGTGATCTCCGGCAGTTCCATGGTGCCTTCGACCGCCGAGTGGCTGGACAGGATCTGCTCCAGCAACGTCGAGCCGGCGCGCGGCAGACCGACTATGAAAACAGGGTCGGCGGCAACGGCGCCGTAACCGCGGCGCTGCTCGAAGAACTCGCGCGTATAGCCGCGCTTGATGCGGGCCACGCGCGATGAGGTGTCCTTGGCGCTGTACGCCAGAGTGGCGCCGCGCAGGTCGTTGCCCTGCCGGTAGTGCAGGAACGAAGCTTCGTATTCGCCCTCGTCCTCCAGTGCCTTGCCGAGGGCGAACTCCAGGTGCTGCCGGTGTTCGGTAGCCAGGTCGGGCTTGGCCAGTTCCTGCTTCATCACCGCCCGGTCGTCGCCGGAAAAGCGGAAAGTCTTCAGGTTGGCCAGGCTCCACCACACTTCACCCGAGCCGGGCTCCAGCTGCAGGCTGCGGCGGTAGGCCTCGATCGCGCGGTCCTGGTGGCCGGCGGTCTTGAGCGCGTGGCCGTAACTCATCCAGATCCTCGGGTGCTTGGGATAGACCTTGAGGATCTGCTGATACAGATCGATGGCGGGTTCGTAGTCACCGATACGGCATAGCACCACGGCCTTGAGATTTCGATAGCCGGGATTGTCGGGTTCGTGCGCCAGCAGCCGGTCGATCTGGGCCAGCGCTTCGGCGGGTTTGTTGGAACGGTGCAGCGCCAGCGCATAGTTCTGTCGCGCGGCGTGGAAACTGGGCGACAGTTCCAGGCTGCGCGCCAGCAGGTTTTCCGCGTCCTCGTTGCGGCCCAGACGCATCGCCACTTCGGCCAGCATGCGGATGGCGGCGACATCGGTGGGCGCGCGCTTGAGCTGTTCGCGCAGCAGCGCTTCGGCCTCGGGAATGCGCTGCTCGTGCAAGGCATTGGCGGCGGCCAGCAGTTGCGGATCGCGGGTGGAGTAGCGCAGGTGGTTGGCGTAAGCCGCATCGGCACCGTCGGCGTCGTCCATCGCCATCAGGTGATCGCCCAATGCCAGCCACGCCTGCGGCAGGTCGGGCTTGAGCTTTATCGCACGGCGCAATGCCGCCACTGCTTCATCGCCCTGCCGGGCTCGGCTCAGCGCGATGCCGAGTTCCAGCTGGGCCATGGCCGAATTGGGTTGCCCGGCCGCCAACGGCCGCAGGATTCCCAGCGCGCCGTCGATGTCGCCCCGTGCACGATGCGAAATTCCCAGCACCAGCAGGGCCATGGGGTGGTCGCCGACGGCCTTGATGATTTCCCTGGCTTGCTCGCCGGCCAGCGCGGGGTCCGTCGCCAGCAGGTGCGAGGCATGCGCCAGCGCGGTTTCGACAGAAGCGGTGACGGGCCCGGTGGCGGCGTTCATGCGATCCGGCCGCCGGCTTGCGATTGGCAGCGCGAAGCCGCCTTGCCGGCAGCATTCCCGATCGATTGTGTTGTTTCGCGCTTCATTGGAGCACCCTGTTCACGGCAGCCTGTTCACGGCAGCCTGTTCACTGCAGCCCGTTCAGCTCGTTCGCGGCAGTCCGTTCCGTCATAGCGCTTTCAGCAATCTATAGTTGAATTGAAGGGATTGGTAGTAGGAAGCCACCAGAATGCGTTCGTCCTGGCCGTGGGCACGGTCGTCGTCCACGTCGTAGGGCATGCCATTGAACACGTAGACCGGCATGCCGGCTGCGCGCAGGAATACGCTGTCAGTGGCGCCGGCGGACATGTAGGGCGAAACCGGCATTTCACTCCACACTGCTTTCGCCGCCTCGGCGATGCGGGCGAAGAGTTCGGCGTTGACGGGGGAAGGCGGGCTGGGATGGGGCTCGGCGACGCGGGCGACCTCAATGCCCGGATCGGCGAGCGCCCGCTTGAGGGCAAGATCGACCCCGGCCAGGTCTTCATCGGGCAGCACACGGCAATTCACCGTGGCCTGCGCCATCTGCGGCAGCGCGTTTTCGGCGTGGCCGCCTTTCAGCAAGGTGGGAGTGCAGGTCGTGCGCAGCTGCGCGTTGTTGTAGGTGGAGGTGGCCGCCAGCCGGGCCAACGCCGCCGGATCCTGCGGTTCGCGCGAAGCGGCCAGCATCCCGGCGGCGGCCTCTCCTGAATACAACTCGGCCAGACCGGCGTAGTAGCCGCGTGTGGCAGAGTTGGTGTGCAGCGGGAACTGCAACGCCGACAGTTTCGTCAGGCCATGCGCCAAGCGGTAGACGGCGTTGTCCGCGGTGGGCAAGGAGCTGTGCCCACCCGCGTTGCGCGCGGTAAGGGTGAAACTAAGATAGACCTTCTCCGCGGTTTCCACCGACAGCACCGCCGGCTTGCCGTTGCGGATCTCCGGCCCGCCGCCATCGACATTGAGGGAATACTCGGCCTTGATCAGTTCCGGGCGATGCGCCAGCAGCCACTGCACGCCGTTGTCGCCGCCGTCCTCTTCGCCAGCGGTCAGCGCCAGCACGTAATCCCCGCGCGGCACGAAGCCTTCCTGACGCAGACGCAGCAGCGCGGCGACCAGACCGGCCGCGCCGCCCTTGATGTCGGAAGTGCCGCGGCCGTAGAAGTAGCCGCCGTCCTCGGTCAGCCGGTAAGGATCGAAATGCCAATCCTCACGCTTGGCTTCCACTACATCCAGGTGGGCCAGCAACAGGACCGGTTGACGTTCCCCGCGACCGCGCAGCCGAACCACCAGATTGCGCTTGAGCGGATTGTCGCCCACCACCAGCACATCGGCCGGGTCGAAACCGGCGTCCAGGAAACGTTTTGCCATCGCTTCGGCAGCAGCGGTGGTGCTGCCGTGGTCCGGCGTGGTGTCGATATCGATCAGTTCGCGCAGCAGTTCGCGGCCGAGCGTCCGATGGGCAGCTGGCGTTTGCTCGGCCGCCAATGAGGTGAGCGGCAGCGACAACAATGTCGCCAAGCCAGTCAGGCGTATTTTCTCGAAAATCCGATGCTTCATTCCTGTTCCCGTAACGATGTTTTTTTAAGGACCCTGTTCAAGATCTTGGTCAAAAGAGCTTTTGCCACGGATCAGAGCGGAGCAACACGGATAAGGCAAGCTCGGTTATGCAAGGTCTCACTGAGGTACTTCCGTTTTTGCTTATCCGCGTCTATCTGCTCTGATCCATGGCAAAAAAAGCTCTTTGACCAAGATCTTGAACAGGTTCTAAGGGGTTTCCAGTGCGAGCGCCAAACCCTGGCCCACCCCGACGCACAGGCTGACCAGTGCGCGCCGCTGCCTATGCCGGCGCAGAGCGTAGGCCGCGGTCATGGCCAGCCGCGCGCCGCTGGCGCCAAGCGGATGGCCCAGGGCGATGGCGCCGCCGTTGGCGTTGACGTGTTCGGCATCGTCGGCCAATCCCAAAGCGCGGGTGCAGGCCAGCACCTGCGCGGCAAAGGCTTCGTTGATTTCGACGCGGTCGAAGTCGGCGAGCTCCAAACCCAGGCGGGCGCGCAGCTTGTGGATGGCGGGCACCGGACCCATGCCCATGATCCGCGGCGCAACGCCGGCCGAGGCCATACCGGTGATTCGCGCGAGCGGCTGCAGCCCGTGCTTGTCGACCGCCGCCTGCGAGGCGAGCAGCACGGCGGCGGCGCCGTCGTTCACGCCGCAGGCATTGCCGGCGGTGATGGTGGTCTCCGGGCCGAGCAAAGGCTCCAGTGCGGCCAGTCCTTCGGCCGTCGTCTCGGGACGTGGCTGTTCATCGGCCTGGAAAGCGAGCGACTGCTTTCCCTGTGTGGCGCGAACGGCAGCGATCTCCTCGACGAACCATCCCTGCGACTGCGCATGCGACGCCCGCTGCTGGCTGCGTAGCGCATACGCGTCCTGATCGGCGCGCGCTATGCCGTGTTCGCGCGCCAGGTTCTCCGCCGTCTGGGCCATCGAATCGACGCCATAACTGGCCTGCATGCGCGGATTGACCAAGCGCCAGCCCAACGTGGTGTCGGCCAGCTGCTGGTCGCGCGCGTGCGCACCGCCGGCTTTGGCCATGACGTAGGGCGCCCGGGACATGCTCTCAACACCACCGGCGATAACCAAGTCCGCTTCGCCGCAAACGATCGCGCGGGCGCCCTGCCCGATCGCTTCCAGGCCGGAGGCGCACAAGCGGTTGACCGTCACCGCCGGCACGCTTTCCGGCAACCCCGACAACAGCGCCGCCATGCGTGCGACGTTGCGGTTGTCCTCGCCGGCCTGGTTGGCGCAACCCAGGATCACTTCGTCCAACGCCGCCCAGTCCAGTGCGGGATGGCGTTCCCTCAATGCGATCAACGGCAGGGCGGCCAGGTCGTCGCAGCGCACCCCGCCGAGTGCGCCGCCGTAACGCCCGAAAGGCGTTCGCGTCGCATCGACGAGGTAAGCGCGGGTCACAGGCCCTGTCTCCTGTAAACGTGCGGGTCCCAGCCGCCCTGCCGGATCGCTTGCTCAATTTCGGGTTGTGCGGCGCGCAAGGCGGGCAGGATTTCCTTCAATGCCCGGCCCTGCGCCTTGTCGCTGTATTGCATGCTCACGTTGAGGCCGGCGACCACGCAGCCGTTGGCGGCGCGGATCGGCACGGCGATGGAACACAGGCCCAGTTCGAGCTCCTGCGAAACCATCGCATAGCCCTGCTTGCGCACCTGCAGCAGTTCGCTCTTCAGCGCACGCGCGTTGCGCAGCGTCTTGGGCGTATAGGGCTGGAATTTGTTCCCCTGCATCCAGGCATCCAGCTCGGCATCGGGCAGATCGGCCAGCATCACCCGGCCCATCGAGGCGGCGAACGCGGGCAGCCGCGCGCCCACTCCCAGCGCGATGCTCATCACCCGCCGCACCGGCACGCGCAGCACATAGACGATGTCGTAGCCGTCCAGCACCGCCAGCGAGCAAGACTCGCCGACTTTCTGCGCCAGCTGTTCCATGGTCTGCTGCGCCAACTCGTTGAGATCCAGCGAGGAGAGATAGCTGTAACCCAGTTCCAGCACCCGTGGGGTGAGGAAGAAATTGCGTCCGCGCGCGCCCACGTAGCCCAGGTGCTGCAAGGTCAGCAGGATGCGCCGCACCACCGCGCGCGACAGGCCGGTGCTGACCGCTATTTCCGAAAGGCTGGGACTGGGCAGGTCGTGCCCGAACGCACGCAGCACCTGCAGGCTGCGCGCGAGCGATTGCACATAGTCCGGGCTTTCTTCGAAGGGATTGGCTGCCATGCGCTATCGCGTGTGGATTGACAGCCCGAGCGTAGAAGGTTTCCAATGGGTTCGCAATACGAATTAGTGTTCGATTACCGCACAAATATCAGGGCCGGGGCGAATTGTGACGAATGAGCGCGACAACGTGCTGCATAGTTGGTGCGTGCAGTCCGAATGGCTGGCGCCGACCATTGTCGGCGGCCAAGGCGCACGCCTGCGTGACGACGCGGGACGCGAATACCTGGATATGAGCAGTCTGGCCGAATGCAGCAATCTGGGTCACCAGCATCCGCACATCGTTGCCGCCATCCGCGCACAGGCGGAGCGCCTGTGTTTCGTCACTTCGGCCTGGGGCGCGCAGCCGCGCGCGGAACTGGCCGGGATGCTGCTGGACAAATCCGGCTTCGACGGGGGCCGCGTGTTCTTCACCCTGGGCGGCGCCGATGCAAATGAGAACGCGGTCAAGTTCGCGCGGCAGGCGCGCGGCTTGCCGCACGGCAAGGTGATCACCCGCGACCGCTCCTATCACGGCGCCAGTTACGCGGGCATGGCGCTGTCGGGCGACTCGCGCACGCGGTCGCAGGTCGATCCTGAAATGTTCGACGTACTGCACGTTCCGCCGCCATACGCCTATCGCTGCCCGTTCGGCAGCGACAGCGACGAACAATGCGGCGAGCGCGCCGCCGCCGCGGTGGCCGATGCCGTCGACCAGCACGGTCCGGGCAACGTCGCCGCAGTGATGATGGAGCCCAACGCAGGCACCAACGGCATCGTCGCTCCGGACAATTATTGGCCGCAGTTGCGGGAACTGACCCGGGAACGCGGCGTTCCGCTCATCGCCGACGAAGTGATGAGCGGCTTCGGCCGCTGCGGCGAATGGTTCGCCTGGCAGCGCCACGGCGATCGGGCCAGGCCGGATCTGATGACGCTGGCCAAAGGCCTGACCGGCGCGCACTTGCCGTTAGGTGCAGTAGTCGTATCCGCCGCAATCGCGGCGTCGCTGGAGCATGAAATGCTCTACACCGGCCTGACCTATTGCGGCCACCCGCTGTCCTGCGCGGCAGGCGTGGCCGCGCTGCAGGCGTACGAAAACGAGAACCTCATCGAACGCTCGCGCTCGCTCGGCGCGCAGATGTTCGCAGCGTTGCGGAGCATGCAGTCGCGCCACCCGGTGATCGGCGACGTGCGCGGAGGCCAGGGTCTGTTCGCGGTGGTCGAACTGGTTTCCGACCGTGCCAGCCGTACGCCGCTGGCGCCCTGGCCGCAGATGGCGCCGGCGCTGAAGGCGCTGTTGCGCGAAGCGCTTGAGCAGGGCGTGTCCTTCGCCGCGCGCGGCAACCTGATCCTGCTGGCGCCGCCGCTGGTGATCGGGGAAAACGAACTTACCGACGCGTTGGACTTGCTGGACCGGCTCATCGGCGCGATGACCCATGCGCAGGCGGGCGATGTCGAACAGGAGCCGGCATGAGCTACAAGCTGACCTACGCCACGATGTTCGATCCGCCGGCGGATCTGCACACGCGCTTCGATGCCGCGCTGGCAGAAATCGAAGCGGGACTGGGCGCGTCGCATGCGCTGCATATCGACGGAGAAGAATGCGCGGGCGCCGATTCGGAACAACGCCGCAGCCCCATCGACCAGCGGCGGGTGCTGGGCCGTTTCGCTTTGGCGGACACTGCGCAGGCCGACCAGGCAATGAAAGCGGCGCATGCCGCCTTCCCCGACTGGCGTGCGACGGCCACGACCGAGCGCGTACGCCTGCTCAAACGCACCGCCGCGCTGATCGAAGAGCGCGTCTATACGATCGCCGCCGCGCTGACCCTGGAAGTTGGCAAGAACCGCATGGAAGCATTGGGCGAAGTGCAGGAGACAGCAGATTTCTTCCGCCTCTACGCCGAGGATTTCGAACGCCAGCAAGGCTTCGATCATCCGTTGCCGGACGACCCGCTTCCGGATTTCCGCTCCCGCAACCGCAGCGTGATGCGGCCCTACGGTGCCTGGGTGGTGATTGCACCGTTCAATTTCCCGTTCGCGCTGGCCGGCGGTCCGGTCGCCGCGGCGCTGGTGACCGGCAACACGGTCGTGTTCAAAAGCGCCAGCGATACGCCCTGGTCGGGCCGGTTGCTGGCCGACTGCTTGCGCGACGCCGGATTTCCACCAGGCGTTTTCAACTACCTCAACGGCAACGGCGGCGAGGTCGGGCAGACACTGGTCGATCATCCGCGCACCGCCGGCGTCACTTTCACCGGCTCTTTCGATGTCGGCATGCGCATCTACCGGTCGATGGCCGGCGGCGCTTACCCGCGGCCGTGCCTGGCCGAAATGGGCGGTAAAAACGCCTGCGTGGTCACCGCCCACGCGGATCTGGAACGCGCCGCCACCGGCATCGTGCGTTCGGCGTTCGGCATGGGCGGACAGAAGTGCTCGGCGCTTTCCCGTCTGTACGTGGAGGAAGCGGTCGCCGATGCATTGATCGAAAAATTGCTGGAGAAGATCCATGCGCTGCGCATCGGCGATCCGAGCCTGAAAGAGAACTGGCTGGGACCGGTGGCCACCGCCAATGCGCTGGCCAACTACCAGCGCTATTCGGCCCTGCTCGCCCAGCGTGGCGGGCGCGTGCTGGCCGGCGCGCGATGCCTGGCCGAAGGAGATTTGGCGCGCGGGTATTTCGTCGCCCCGACCCTGGCCGAAGCGCCGGCCGACCATCCCTTGTTCCGCGAAGAGATGTTCCTGCCCATCGTCATGCTGTGCCGCGTCTCCGGCCTTGAACAAGCGATGCGGCTGGCCAACGATTCGCCGTTGGGACTGACCGCAGGCTTTTACGGCAACGACGAGGAGCTGGCTTACTTCTTCGAACACATCGAAGCCGGCGTCGCTTACGCCAACCGCCCGCAGGGCGCCACCACCGGCGCATGGCCGGGCTATCAGCCTTTCGGCGGCTGGAAGGGTTCCGGCTCCACCGGCAAGGCCATCGCCTCGTTCTATTACCTGGCGCAGTATCTGCGCGAACAATCGCGCACGGTGGTGGAGTGAGCGCGCGCTTTCTCTCGCTGTCCGATGCGATCGCCGAACACGTGCACGACGGCGCCTGTGTCGCACTGGAAGGCTTCACCCATCTCATTCCCTTCGCGGCCGGCCACGAGATCATCCGCCAGCGCCGCCACGACCTGCACCTGGTGCGGATGACGCCCGACCTGATCTACGACCAGATGATCGGCATGGGCTGCGCACGCAAGCTGACTTTCTCCTGGGGCGGCAATCCCGGGGTCGGCTCCCTGCACCGCCTGCGTGATGCGGTGGAACGGCGGTGGCCCGCGCCGCTGCAGCTGGACGAACACAATCACGCCGGCATGGCGGCCGCCTATTGCGCCGGTGCGGCGCGCCTGCCCTTCGGCGTGCTGCGCGGCTACCTGGATACCGATCTGCCGGCGCACAATCCCGCCATCCGCCGTGTGCAGTGCCCGTACACCGGCGAAATGCTGGCGGCGGTGCCGGCGATCAATCCCGACGTCACCATCCTGCACGCGCAAAGCGCGGACCGGCACGGCAACATCGCGTTGCACGGCATCGTCGGCGCCGCGCGCGAAGCGGCGCTGGCGGCCAAGACGCTGGTGGTCACGGTGGAAGAACTGGTCGAGAACCTGGCGCCGGCCATGAACGCCGTCCTGCTTCCCCACTGGCTGGTGAGCGCGGTGGTGCACTGCCCCGGCGGCGCCTATCCCTCCTATGCGCAGGGGCATTACGAACGGGACAACGCTTTCTACCAGCATTGGGACACCATCGCGCGCGACCGCGAAAACTTCCTGGCCTGGATGGACGTGCATGTGCTGCGCTGCGTCGACCACCGCGACTTTCTGGGCCGCCTGCTGGAAGACGCGGCGTGACGGTTTGCACGCGCGAGGAGTGGATGACCATAGCGGCCTCGCGGTTGCTGTGGGACGGCTGCGTCTGCTTCGTCGGCATCGGTCTGCCCAGTGCGGCGTGCAACCTGGCCCGTCTCACCCATGCGCCGGAGATCGTATTGATATACGAGTCCGGCACTCTCGGCGCGCGTCCCGACGTGCTGCCGCTGTCCATCGGCGATGGCGAGCTGGCCCGCACCGCCACCTGCGTGGTTTCGCTTCCGGAAATCTTCAGCTACTACCTGCAGGCCGGTCGCGTGGACGTGGGTTTCCTGGGCGCGGCGCAGATCGATCGCTACGGCAATCTCAACAGCACGGTGATCGGAAGTTACGACACGCCGCACACGCGCCTGCCCGGCGCCGGAGGCGCGCCGGAGATCGCCACGCATGCGCGGCAGACCTTCGTGATGCTGAAAGCGACGCCGCGCAGCTTCGTGAAAGAACTGGATTTCCGCACTACGGCCGGTTATCTGCAGGGATCGGGCGCGCGTGCACGCAGCGCAGCACCCGGTGGCGGGCCGCGTTCGGTGATCACCGACTTCGGCTTGCTGAAGCCTCATCCGGACACCCAGGAACTGCAGTTGGCCGCCTTGTTCTCCGGTGTCGGCGTGGAAGAAGCGCGCGCCGCGGTCGGCTGGCCGCTGGCGCTGGCCGCGCATGTCGGCATCGTCGATCCGCCCGAGGCCAAAGAACTGGAGACCCTGCGCGCCCTGCATGCGCGTACCGGCCAGGCGCACGCCCGGCCGGTCGCCATTCCTCTCTGACGACCCTGCAACGAATCCATCCAAGGCCCTCAATGAGCAACCCGCACCTCAAGACCGAACTTCCCGGCCCCAAGGCCCGCGCCATGATCGCGCGCGACGCGGAGGTGATCTCGCCTTCCTATCCGCGCGACTATCCCTTCGTCATGTCGCACGGCCGCGGCACCGAAGTGTGGGACGTGGACGGCAACCGCTTCCTGGATTTCGCCGCCGGCATCGCCGTATGCGCGACCGGCCATGCGCATCCCCAGGTGGTGGCCGCGGTGAAAGCGGCGGCGGACGACTTCCTGCACATCTCCAGCGACTACTGGCACGAGAACATGACCGCACTCGGCGAGCGTCTGGCCGCGGTGGCGCCGATGCCCGAACCGGCGATGAGTTTCCTCTGCCAGTCCGGCACCGAAGCGGTGGAAGGCGCGTTGAAGCTGGCGCGCTACGTGACCAAACGGCCGCGCTTCATCGGCTTCCTGGGCGGATTCCACGGGCGCACCATGGGTTCGCTGTCCTTCACTTCCAGCAAGTACACCCAGCAGTTGGGCTTCGCGCCGACCATGCCGGGCGTGACCCATGTGCCCTACCCCAATCCGTATCGCCCGCTGTTCGCTGGCGACGATCAGGGCAAGGCGGTGCTGGACTACATCCGCATGCTGTTCGAGCGCAGCGTGCCTGCGAGCGAAGTCGCCGCGATCCTGGTGGAGCCGCTGCAGGGCGAAGGCGGCTATCTGGTGCCGCCGCCGGGCTTCCTGACGGGTTTGCGCGCGCTATGCGACGAGCACGGCATCCTGCTGATTTTCGACGAAGTGCAATCGGGCGTAGGCCGCACCGGCAAGATGTTCGCCTGCGAACACGCCGGCGTATCTCCCGACATCATGACCTTGGCCAAGGGCCTGGGTTCGGGTCTTCCGATCGGCGCGGTGGTGGCGCGGAAGTCGCTGATGTCGCAATGGAAGCGCGGCGCGCACGGCAACACTTACGGCGGCAATCCGATTTCCTGCGCGGCCGCCAACGCGACCTTGGATCTGGTGCGCGGCGGTCTGGTCGACAACGCGGCCACCGTCGGCGCGTATTTCATGCAGCGTTTGCGCGAACTCAAGCGCGACTATCCCTGTATCGGCGAAGTGCGCGGCCAGGGCCTGATGATCGGCATGGAACTGATCGAAAGCGATGCCGACAGGACCCCGGCCCGCGGCCTGTGCGACGAGGTGGTCACCCGTGCCTTCCACAACGGTCTGCTGCTGCTCTCCTGCGGCGTCAGCACGGTGCGCTTCATGCCGCCGCTGAACGTGAGCACGGAAGAGGTGGACGAAGCCATTGCGCTGCTTCGGATCGGCATGGATGAAGCCTTGTCGAGCGAGCACTGACGGCATGCTCAGATTTTCCCTGTTGCTGGCCATGGGATTGCCGTTCGTCAGCGCAGCTCAATCGCCCGAACCCCACCGTCGCTTCCTGCCCTCCGATCTGGCGCGATTGGCCGACGTGGCCGAACCGGAGTTCGCGCCCGATGGCGAAACGCTGGTCTATTCGGTCACCACCGCCAATGCGGCCGAGGATAAAAGCCAGTCCGACCTGTGGCGCGTCAGCTACGACGGCGGCGGACGCAGGCGATTGACCGATACGCCCGACAGCAGCGAATCGCGTGCGCAATGGTCTCCGGATGGACGGCAGATCGCGTTTCTGTCCGACCGGAAACGGGAAAACGGAAAAGAGGAAGATGCGATTACGCAGATCTGGGCGATTCCTGCGCAAGGCGGTAGGGCGCGCAGGCTCACTGCCTTCACCGATGGCGTGGAAGATTTCGCCTGGTCGCCGGACGGCGAGCGACTGGCGGTGATCGCGCTGGATCCGGAGTTTCCGCCCGGCACACCCAAACCGAAGAACCCCCCGCCCATCGTCACCGAGCGCTATCAATTCAAGGAAGACGGCGCCGACTATCTGGGCGCGCGGCGCAAGCATCTTTATCTGCTCGATATCGTCAGCAGCAAGGTCGAACAACTGACCTTCGGCGCGCATGACGAACTGCTGCCGGCATGGTCGCCCGACGGCAAGCTGATCGCCTACGTCACCAAGCGCGGACTGGACCCCGACCGGCACCTCAACTTCGATCTCTACGCGATCGAACCCAGGGCCGGCGCGAAGGAGCGGCAGCTGACCACTTTCCCCGGTTCCGATCTTGATCCGTATTGGGAAACGCGGCCCGCGTGGAGCCCGGATAGCCAGCGCATCGCCTATTTGCGCAGCGGTGAGGACAAGTGGATCTACTACGCCCCGTGGCAACTGGCGGTGGTGGACCTGGCCACGGGAAAGGAAACGATCCCGGCCGACATCGACCGCTGCTTCTACAAGCCGCGCTGGTCGCCCGATGGAAAAAGCGTCTACGCATTGGTCGAACAGAGCCTTGTCACCCACCTCTCACGCATCGACCTGGCCGACGGCAAAGTCACCGACATCACCCATGGCGACCGCTTCGACTACGACCTGGACATCTCCGCGAATGGCCGCATCGTGGTGCTTGGCGGCGACGACCATCAACCTTACGAGGTCTCCACCGTGGACGCCGATGGATTGCGTGCCTTGGGCAGGCATAACGAATGGCTGGCGGAGAAACAGCTGGCCGATGTAGAGAAGATCCGTTTCCGCAATAAAGAAGGAACGGAGCTGGAAGGCCTGCTGATGAAACCGGTCGGCTACGAGAAGGGCAAGCGCTACCCTACCCTGCTGCGCCTGCACGGCGGGCCGGTATACGAATACAGCCATGAATTCATGCCCGACTGGCAGGCGTACGCCGCGCAGGGCTACGCCATCGTGGCGGTCAATCCACGCGGCAGTTCCGGCAGGGGCTTCGACTTCGCCAAGGCCATCTATGCCGACTGGGGCAACAAGGACATGCAGGACGTGCTGGCCGGTGTCGACCACGTGGTGCGGATGGGCATCGCCGATCCCGAACGCCTGGGCATCGGCGGCTGGAGCTATGGCGCCATCCTCACCAATGCGGTGATCGCGCGCGATACCCGCTTCAAGGCCGCGGTCAGCGGCGCTGGCGCTTCCAACATGTATGCGATGTTCGGTCATGACCAATACGTCCGCGAATACGCGCTGGAGCTGGGTACGCCCTGGAAGGACCGCGAGCAGTACGATCGCGCCAGCTATCCGTTCCTGCATGCGGACCGGATCAGGACGCCGACGCTGTTCCAGTGCGCGGAGAAGGACTTCAACGTACCGTGCCTGGGCGCCGAACAGATGTATCAGGCGCTGCGCTCGTTGAACGTGCCCACGCAGCTGGTGATCTACCCGGGCGAGAACCACGGGCTGACGGTGCCGAGTTATCTGCGGGATCGGCTTGAGCGCAACTTGGCGTGGTACGACAAGTATCTGAAACCTTGAGCCGCATGATGTTCGGCTCAAGCAAGGTAAATAAGCCCTGTCATCCCGAACGCAGTGAGGGATCTGCTTGCCTGCGGCCGAGCGAAAGCAGAAGCAGATCCCTCACTGCGTTCGGGATGACAAGTATCTTTGGTGCAGAAACCCACTTTTACGGCACATGCCATCCGGCAGCGGACGCAGGCGCGCAGAGCGCGCACAATGCGGCTGCGGCGAGGAAACGGATCATTGGAAGGCGCCGCAAACGGGCCGGGCGGCACTGAAGCTGACAACCACGGGAGCACGCGATGCGGGCAGTTGATGCGGCAAAGGAACTGGAGTTGGCGAGCGCCTTGCCGGCGCGCTATTACTTCGGCGAAGACATGCTGGCGATGGAACAGCGTTCGGTGTTCGCGCGCAGCTGGCAGCTGGTGGCGCACCACAACCAGTTGGCCGAACCCGGCGACCACGTGGTCGAGAAGATAGGCGAAGTGCCGGTGATCGTGATCCGCGGACAGGACGGCGTGCTGCGCGCCTTCCCCAATGTCTGCCGCCACCGCGCCGGACCGTTGGCGCTATGCAATGGCAAGGGCGCGCGCGCATTGCATTGCAAGTACCACGGCTGGACCTACACGCTGGAAGGCCAGCTGCGCAGCGCGCCGGAAATGCAGGCCGCCGCCGACTTCGACGTAACGAACATCCGCCTGCCGCCGTTGCGCGTGCACGAATGGCAGGGGCTGGTGTTCGTGGCCTTGAACGAGGACGTTCCGGCTTTCGATGAAGTGTACGGCGGCATCGTAGAACGCATCGCCCCGATCGACCTGTCGGCGATGCGCTACCTGCGCCGCGATTCCTACGACATCGATTGCAACTGGAAGGTCTACATCGACAATTTCCTGGAAGGCTACCACCTGCCGCACGTGCATCCGGGACTATCCAAGGTGCTGGATTACCGCGCCTACGACACCGAACTGTTCCCGTGGTACTCGCTGCAGTCCTCGCCGCTGCGCGACGGTGGTGAGTTCTATGGCGAAGGCGAGGCGTTCTACTACCAGGTCTATCCCAACGTGATGCTCAACATCATGCCAGGCCGCCTGCAGACCAACCGCATCCTGCCGCTGGGTCCGGGGCGCTGCCGGGTGGAGTTCGACTATTACTACGCGCAAGACGACAAAGCCATGTCGCGCATCGCCGCCGACCAGGCTTTCAGCGACGAAGTACAGATCGAGGACGTGACCATCTGCGAAGCCGTGCAGAAAGGCCTGGCCTCGGGCTTCTACGAGGCTGGCAGGCTGTGCCCCAAACGCGAAAGCGGCGTCTGGCATTTCCAGAATCTTTTACGCGCGGCCTATGCCGGCGATACCGGAGCAACCGCATGACCGTTCGTGCTTCCCTGCTGCTGGCCGCGTGCTCGCTCTGCGCGTCCACGTCCGATGCGAACTGCGCCGAACGCACCGTAGTACGTGCCGGGCATCTGCTGGAGGTCGAGACCGGCAAGGTACTGGATGACCAGGCGATAGGCATCGAGAACGGGAAGATCGTCTCCATAACGCCTTGGAACGCCGGTTCCACCGGCGCCCGCGTCCTCGACTGGTCGGCCTACACCGTCGTGCCCGGCCTGATGGACATGCACACCCACCTGGCCGACGAGGGCCAGTCCGCCGATCCTGCTACGCCGCTGAAGAGCAACCCCGCGCGCGATGCCTTCATCGGCGCCAAGAATGCGCGCGACACGCTGCGCGCCGGCTTCACGACGGTGCGCGACGTCGGCGTATTCCGCGGCCTGGCCGACGTGACCCTGCGCGATGCGATCAACGCCGGGCTGGTGCTGGGCCCGCGCATGTTCGTGGCCGGCGCCTACATCACCATCAGCGGCGGCGGCGGCGAGATTACTGGCCTGCCCGCCGGCACGGTGGTGCCGCCGGAGTTCCGCCTGGGCGTCTCCGACAACGAGCAGGAAATCCGCAAGCATGTGGACTACCTGCTGGATCACGGCGCCGACTTCATCAAAGTCATCGCCACCGGCGCCGTGTTGGCCGCCGGCACCGAACCGGGCCAGTCCGAATACACCGAGGCGCAGATCCGCGCCGCCGTCGAAGAAGCCGCCCAGCACGGCACCTTCGTCGCCGCCCATGCGCACGGCGCCGAGGGCATCAAGCGCGCGGTGCGCGCCGGCGTGCGTTCCATCGAACACGGTTCGCTGATGGACGACGAGTCCATCGCCCTGATGAAGCAGCACGGCACCTGGCTGGACGCGGACATCTACAACGGCGACTACATCGACACCGTCGGCCGCCAGGCCGGCTGGTCCGAGGAAATCATGCGCAAGAACCTGGAAACCACCGACGCCCAGCGCCAGGGTTTCCGCAAGGCGGTCAAGGCCGGCGTCAACATTTCCTACGGCACCGACGCCGGCGTCTACCCGCACGGCGACAACGCGCGCCAGTTCGCCTACATGGTGAAGTACGGGATGACGCCGCTGCAGGCGATCCAGTCGGCGACCATTGATTCGGCCACGTTGCTTGGGAAAGAGAAGGAGCTGGGATCGATCGCCGTCGGCAAGTTCGCCGATCTGGTTGCAGTGGAATGCGATCCGTTGCAGGACATCGAATGCCTGCGCAAGGTGCGCGGCGTGGTCAAGGCGGGTCAATCCGTCTCGCTTGATTGAATCGATAGAGCATGACTCTGACGAAGCTCGCATGGATCTCCACCTCTCCCCTTGTGGGAGAGGTCGACGCGCTTCGCGCGGCGGGAGAGGGGTCGCCGGAGCCCGTTGCTCAATACGCCGTTAAGGTTTCCGAAGCCGCGACCAGCTGGACGCCACACTCGAAACTTCCATGCTCGGCAAGTTATTCGGGCTCCGGCGCCCCCTCTTCCGGCGCTTCGCGCCACCCCGTATCAAGTACGGGGCAGGCTCTTCTCCCACGAGGGGAGAAGGGGTCATTCTCATGCTTCACCCACTCGCACGAGCTCAATTTTCCAGGGTTCCCATGAACGATACGAAGAAGATCGGCTTCTGGACCTGCACCGCCCTGGTAGTAGGCAATTGCATCGGCATGGGCATCTTCCTGCTGCCGGCGTCGCTGGCGCCGTACGGGTTCAACGCGACTATCGGCTGGGGCATCACGGTGGTCGGCTGCATCGCGCTGGCGAGGGTATTCGCGCGGCTGGCGCGTGAACTTCCGAATGCCGACGGCCCTTACGGCTACGTGCGCAGTACTCTGGGCGAACTGCCCGCCTATATCGCACTGTGGTGCTATTGGGTCTCCCTGTGGATCACCAATGCGGCGCTGGCGACCGGCGTGGTCGCCTACATCACCGCCGTCTTTCCCGAGCTGGGCCAGCTGCAACCCTCGCTGTTCGCGTTGGGCCTGTTGTGGACTTTCGTGATCATCAATCTGTGCGGCGTGCGAACCGGGGGCGGCGTGCAGATCGTGACCACGGCGCTGAAGCTATTGCCGATGCTGGCCATCGCGGTGCTGGCCGTGTGGATGCTGATCGATTCGCCGCAGGCCTACGCAGCGCACACGCCGACCAAGCCTGTCACCCTGGGCGATACCATGGCGGCCTCGACTATCGCGCTGTTTGCGATGCTCGGAATCGAGTCGGCCACGGTGCCCGCTTCCCGGGTCGAGAATCCGGGACGCACGATCCCGCGCGCCACCATCGTCGGCACTCTGCTCACCGCGGCGATCTACCTGGTCGTATCCACCGTGCCCATGTTGCTGCTACCCGAACAGGAACTGGCGAATGCACCGGCGCCGTTCGCGTTGCTGATGGATCGTTTCGTCGGCGAGGGAGTGGGCCGCTGGCTGGCGTTGTTCGTCGTCGTCAGCGGGCTGGGGGCGTTGAACGGATGGACGCTGCTGGTCGGCGAGCTGACCCGCACCATGGCTGACAACGGCGTGCTGCCCGCCTTCCTTGCGCGCAACAACCGGCGCGGTGCCCCGGCCTTCGCGCTGGTCGTCACTGCGCTGCTCGCAAGCGCGATGATCCTGATGAACTACAGCAAGTCGCTGGTGAACGGCTTCACTGTCCTGACCCAGGTGGTCACGGCGGCCAATCTGCCGCTGTATCTGTGCTGTTCACTGGCGCTGGCGGTGCTGTGGTATCGCGGCAAACGCCTGGACGACAAAGCCGTACGCGGGCTGGTGCTGATCTCGGTGCTGGGAGCGGCCTACTCCCTCTTCGCCTTCATCGGCATGGGCCACGAGGCCTTCATGATGGCGCTGGTGCTGGCCGCCTGCGGCCTGCCGCTTTATATCTTCATGCGTGTGCTGCGCGCGCGACTCAACCGGTCCTGATCCATGGCTCGCGATCCACGCTACGACATTCTGTTCACGCCGATACGAATCGGCCCCGTCATCGCCAAGAACCGCTTCTTCCAGGTACCGCATTGCAACGGTATGGGCCATGCCATGCCGCTGGCGCACGCGGCGATGCGCGAGGTGAAGGCCGAAGGCGGCTGGGCGGTGATTTCGACCGAGGAATGCGAGATCCATCCCAGCAGCGATCTGACCCCGTACGTCGAAGCGCGCCTGTGGGACGACCGCGATATCCCCGCGCTGGCGCTGATGAGCGACAAGGTGCATGCGCACGGCGCGCTGGCGGCGCTGGAGCTGTCTCATAACGGACCGACCGCCTCCAATCTTTTTTCGCGCGAGGTGCTGATCGCGCCTTCGCACCAACCTTCCAAGTACGGCTACCCGGCGCAGGCCCGGGCCATGGACCTGCACGACATCCGCGAGTACCGGCGCTGGCATCGCGAAGCGGCGATCCGCGGTAAGCGTGCGGGCATGGACATCATCTACGTTTACGCCGGGCACGACCTGTCGCTGGCCATGCATTTCCTGCAGCGCCGCCGCAACCAGCGCACCGACGAATACGGCGGCTCTCTGGAAAACCGCGTGCGCTTGCTGCGCGAGGTGCTGCAGGACACCAAGGACGCCGTGGGCGACACCTGCGGTGTCGCCATCCGCTTCGCCACCGAGGAACTGCTGGGCCCGGGCGGCGTGGAATTGAACGAGGCGCGCGACATCGTCGGCATGCTGGCCGAGATTCCGGACCTGTGGGACGTGAATATGGCCGCCTGGTACAACGATTCCCTACCCTCGCGCTTCGCGGCCGAAGGCGCGCAGGAACCCTTCATCGATTTCGTCAAGAAGACCACCAGCAAGCCGGTGGTCGGGGTGGGCCGCTTCACTTCGCCCGACACCATGGTGTCGCAGATCAAACGCGGCGTGCTGGACATGATCGGCGCCGCGCGCCCGTCCATAGCCGATCCTTTCCTGCCGAAGAAGATCGAGGAAGGCCGCATCGACGACATCCGCGAATGCATCGGCTGCAACATCTGCGTCTCCGGCGACATGACCATTTCGCCGATCCGCTGCACGCAGAACCCGACCATGGGCGAAGAGTGGCGCAAGGACTGGCATCCGGAAACCATCGCCGAGCGGCAATCCGAATCGCGCGTGCTGGTGGTCGGTGCCGGCCCGGCGGGGCTGGAGGCGGCGCGTGCCCTGGGGCAGCGCGGCTATGAAGTGAATGTGGCCGAAGGCCGCAAGGAACTCGGTGGCCGCGTTACCCGCGAGTCCCGCCTGCCCGGATTGTCCGAATGGGCGCGCGTGCGCGACTGGCGCGTCGGCCAGATCGGCAAAATGGAGAACGTAAGCATCTACCAGGATTCGCAACTGACCGCGCAGGACGTGCTCGACTTCGGCGCCGAACATGTGGTGCTGGCCACCGGCTGCCACTGGCGCCGCGACGGCTACGGACGCAGCAACGGACTGGGGATAGCGGGATTCGCCGACAACGACCGCCTCTTCACACCCGACGACATCATGGACGGTCGCCTGCCGCAAGGCCGGGTGGTCATTTTCGACGACGACTATTTCTATCTGGGCAGCGTGGTCGCCGAAGCATTGCGCAAGCACGGTTGCGAAGTCGCTTATCTGACCGCCGACGACACCATCGCTTCGTGGAGCGTACACACGCTGGAGTACCGGCATATCCAGGTCCGCATGGCCGGGCTTGAAGTCGAACAGCTGGTGTCGCACAACCCCAACGGTTTCGAAGGCACGACGCTGTCGCTGGAACAGGTTTGGAGCGGTAAGCCGCGCGTGCTGGAATGCGATGCGGTCGTGGCCATCACCGCAAGGCTGCCCGATGATTCCCTCTACCAGGCGCTACTCTCGCGCCAGGCCGAATGGGCCGATGCCGGCATCCGTTCCGTGCGCTGCATCGGCGATGCGCATGCGCCGGGACTCATCGCACATGCGGTCTATGAAGGCCATCGCTACGCCCGTGAACTGGATGCCGATCCGACGGGAGAGGTCGCCTTCAAACGCCACTTCCACGCGGCGTAATCGCTGCGGGCCCGTATCCGGAAAGAAAGGCCGGACCATGACCGGAATGCCGGAAACCGACAGAATCATTGCCTTCGGTCGCGTGCGTTCGCGTGACGGTTACCCTCAATAGTAGCCAGACAGATTCAGGAACCAACCCCGGTTGTCGTACTCCAGGTCGGTAAGGTCGTCATCGAACTCGGTGAAGTTGAATCCAACGCCGATCTTGAAGTTGTCGCTGATTTTCCGGTCCACGCCCACCAGCCAACCCCGTTTGTCGCCGCCGTCGGTCACTCCGAGCCAGCGGTATTCCGCCAACGCTTCCCACTTGGCGATCAGGTGGTACCGCACCTGTACCGCTGCGAATTCCACGTCGCTGTTCAACCAAGGGCCGGTACCGCGGCCAATGCGATAGTCGCCCCGCCGGCTGGCCACCTTGCCCGCCAGTTCCCAACGATCATCGAGTTGGGCGATGCCTTCGAAAGACAGAATCTGCGAACGCTGGTCGTAACGGTTGCCGCCTTCCTGTCCCAGGGTGGCCACGTCGTACAAGTAGGTGTACTTGCCGAAGGCCGACCACCGCGTGTTGTCGTGCGGACGCCACGCGAATCCCACGTTGGCCTCCGCCAATTTCGCGCTCGCCGCCGAGCTCAGATCGTCCTGGGTGTCGGCGTAGTTGGCGCGCGCGGCGATGCGCCAATCTTCGTTGATCTTGAACAGCAGACGATTGGTGGTGACCCATTGCTCGCGCTGCTCGGCGCCACTGTCCTTGCGGTACTCCAGCTTGCTGGACCATTGCGTGCGCGGATCGGTCCGGCCGCCGCTGATGCTGTACGCCCTGCGGTCCACGTGTCCCGAACTCGAATCGAGGTCTCCGTCCATCACGGTAAAGCCCAGGTTCCATCCCGGCGAAGGCGTGAAATCCAGGCCGAAGGTGTGGGCAAGGCCCGCACTTTCGCTGTGCGTGTCCTTCAAGTACTGGCTCTCGTTGTACACGTTGGTCTGGTTGTTCAGGCGCCAGCGCTGGCCCAGGGTCCAGCCCGATTGCAGGCCGCGGTCGAACAGCGGGTCCCGCGAAGTGGTGTCCGTGCTGTAACTGTAGGCGCCGTACAACGTATGGTCCGGACCCACGCGCGTTTCCAGATCCAGCTTTCCGCCGTGCCCGCGACTGCCGCTGCTGATTTCGGCGCCTGCGCTGGAGCGATCCCCGAACAGATAGCGCGCACCCACCGTGGCCAGATTGTTGCGCGCGTAACGCCCTCCATCGTCGTCGAGGGTGTACTGGCCCACTCCATACAATTCGAGCATTTCGGTAACGTGGTGGCGGTAACTGACCGCGGCCAGCATGCCCACCGTGCTGTCGGCGGCAGTGCGTTCGTCCACGCGGCGAAGTTCGGCGCCGAAACTCCCGTCGCTTCCGATCCGCCAGTCGGCGGTCAGTTGAGTCTGCTCCAGCGACGCGTCCCCGCGTTCGGCGTAGGTGTAGCGCCCGAACAGGCTGAGGTTGTCGGTGAAATAGCCCAGGAATTCGGCGCCGTATTCCTCCGTCGCGGTCCCGGTATCGAAGCGCGAGACCGAGAATCCGGCATCGACGCTTCGCCACCACGCCGCTACGGTCCATTCCTGCTTCGTCCAGCCCAGCTCTTTCAGATTGACCCGCGCCTCGACCGCGCGGGCGTCGCCGGATCGCGCGCCTGCCGCTGCGTTGCGTTGGATGAAACTGAGTCCGCCGTTGTCGGAATAGAACAGCGGCGCTGCCGTCGCTTCGCTGCGGCTGGCCTCCAGTTTCAGATAGGTGCCCCGGCCCGCTTGCAGGGTCAGGTCGGCGCCGCGCAGCAGGTAGTCGTCTCCGCTTCGATTCTCATCGACATAGGTCGCACCCAACGCCAGGTGCTCGCCGAACCAGTGCCGGCCGCGCAAGCCCATGCTGACATCGTCCGCGTCGAATCCGACCGGCACGTATTCGTAATCCGCAATCAGCAGCTGTTCGTAGCCGTCCAGCGGAGTATCGCGGCTGAGCGTGCGCACGTTCTCGCGCGTCAGCTGGGCCAGCGGCCGGGTCAACAACAGCCTGCCCTGCAGCGCATCGATCTCGTAGTCCACGCCCTGGCGCAGATTCACCCGTGCTTCGGTACGGCCGGTAGTGGGATCGCGGACTTCCAGAACCACCTGTTCCGAACCGCGCAGCACATCGGTATGACGCAGGTAGTACAGACTGCCCCCGGTGCCCAGGAACTCGCTGTGGCCCAGTGCCGTCTGCGCCTCGGAGGCGAATGCTTTGAGCAACGAGCGCGGCTCTCCCAAGGCGGTGGCCGGACGCGAGCGCCAGTTCAATGCCGCGCCGTAGAGCGAGCGGTTGTACTGGCCGTATTCGGTGCCGGTGAAACCGGTGGCGAAATTTCCCCACAACGCCTGGCTCTGGTCCCAATCCACGCGGACGTAGAGCTTGCCCTGGGTATCGACATCGCGATAGGTATTGGAATCGTCGCCATACACCGGGTAGTACAGATCAGGATCGAGCCGGCGGAAGATGTCCTGCGGATCGGCGTCCAGGAACCCGTCGAACAAATGCTCGACGTCGCGCTCGCGCGTGTCGGCATGGGCGGTGAGCAGGAACCTGCCGCGTACTTTCCCCTTCAGATAGAACGCCAACCTGCCTTCGCTCAAGAAGCCGTCTTCGTAGTTCTCGTCTCCGGCCAAAGGTTCGACGTTTCCGCTTACGTCGTTTTGGGAAAGGGTCAGGTCGGCCATCGCCACCAGATAGGTATAGCGGCCGGTGACGTCCAAGTCTATGGCTCGCTCGACCGTGGCGTTGTCGGAAGTGGCGGCCACCAGATAGCGATGGGTGCCTACCGGCTCCAGGAACTCGGCGGCGAACTTGCCTTCCTGGTCGACCGGAATGTTCTGGCCGTTGATGCTCAGGCGTGTGCCGGTAGCGATATCCTGGCCCTGCAAGCGGATGCGCGAGCCGTTCAATGCGATGTTCTGCGTCCGCAGCGCGTTGCGTCCGTAGACCGCATTGCTGATCTGGCGGGACTGCGCCGAGTCCGCGTCCAGCGCCACGCCCAGGGTCTTTTGCGCCTGGTCCTGGGCGGACACGGCGTTGCGGGCGAGATCGGCGGGGGTGACCAGCCGCAAACGCTGGGCATGGGTTTCATCGAACGCGTTTTCTGCTCCGTAAGCGCGAGCCACATACAGCAGCTCATCGCCCAGACGCAGATTGATGCCGGCCGGCAAGACGCCGTCCCAATCGGCGCTGCCGACGATGCCGATAGGCACGGGTACCGTCGCCAGCGGAGCGACCAGATCGGTATCGCTACCGCGATAGATGAGCACCTCAAGGCGCTCGATGAATGCCGGATAGTTGCTGTAGGCATGGAAGCGAACCGGGCCCGCGATGCGGCCTTGCTCGAAGGCGACTACCGAAGCGCCCTGCACGTTGAGCACGGGCACGGCCAATGCCGGATCCTCGGTCGCCCACACCAGGCCGCCCTGCGGCAGCTCGATGCTGGTTTCCGCGGAGATCACCGCCCGGCCCTCCTCACCGACGCCGCTGGTGCCGCGATTGTCCTGCACTGCGGCTATCTGCACCCGGCGACTGGCCTGCAATGCGGACTCGTCGTCGCCGGCGCGAGCCGGTCGGGTTTCGCCATAGCTGTGGATACGGAAGATGAGATCGTCGCCGTTGCGGCAGGCCTCGGGGCCGCAGTCCGGCGCCTGCGCCTTGGGTGTTTCGGCAGACCATGCCGGCACGGCGAGCGGCATCGCCGCCAGCATCAGGAAAGCCAGAACGATCAATTTCACCGACGACTGCTTTGTGGTCATGATCATTTTCTGGCTCCTGCCGACATCGCCGGGGGCGTAGGGGTTGCGGACACCACCACGCGCAATCGCTGCCGCACCTGTTCCGAAATCAAGGCGGCGATCGCCCGGAAAACCGCATCGGCCCGTCGTTGGCTGAGCGCGAGGTTGTGCTCGACACTTCCGCGCATGTCGGCATGGCCGGCGATCTCTATCGTTCCTGTTCCCCGCTGGTTGATGTTCTGGGCAACCTGTTCGATCAGTTTTCGATACTGCGGCCGGATCGTCGCGCGGTCGGTATCGAACAGCAGGTCGCCCAGGACGACATTCGAATCCAGAGTGACGAGCGCTTCGGAGCTATCGATCTCGGTACGCAGTTCGATGGCCGTCTGCGCAGCGATGGCCGCGTCCAGCTTCTCGTTCAGTGCGGTGCGCACCGCCTGCGCTCTGCGCAGGGCGAGATCTTCGGCGTCGGCGTGGGCAGTAATCAGCAAGCGGCCGCCCTTGGCCGACTTGATGGGCTCGAGTATTTTCTGGAACAGATCTTCGTACTGCGGATCGATGGTCGCGCGTCCGGACTCGAAGAACACCTCGCCCAGCTCGACCATGGCCTTGGCGCTTCCACCGCCGATCCTGCCGTCGGGAATCTTCACCCCGAAGTCGAAGCGCACCGGGATGCCCGGCGTAATGCGGCGAACCCGCGGGTTTTCAGTGGTGAAGGTGCTGCCGGCCGGCAAAGTGGCCGTGTCCACCTTGAGGATGAAATTGCGGCCGCGGGCCGAAGCGCCTCCGCTGATGCCCACCAGATGGAAACGTCCGTAGGCGTCGGTTTCCATGATCAGGCCTTCCACCGAACCGATGCGAACCCCTGGCAGTCCTCGCTCGCCCGGCTGCTGCGTGCCGTTTCCATTGAGGTCGTTGAATACGGTGCCGAGGATGAGGCTGTCTTCCAACAGCGGATCCGACTCTATTTCCACATCGGCCGTGGCCACGTTGCTGATGGCCTCGCCGGCGGCATCCTGCATCACCGCACGATTGGTATGCACACCCGGACCGACGCCGGCACCGATCCGCAGGTAGTAGACGATGCTCGCGCGGCTGCCCACCGGTATGTCCAGGGCGTCGACGCGCATGGGCCGCGTTGCGACGACCGTGCCCGAATCGTCCAGGTCGTCCACTTGCACCTGGCCGTCCACCAGCGTGAATCCGGCAGGCGCGGCGTCGAGCAGGGACACGGCGATCGCATCGACTTCGCCTATGTTCTCGGCGGTCACCGTATAGCGCACCAGGTCGCCGATACGCGCGGTCCTCTGCCCGGCCTGCTTGGTCAACCTGATCAGCACCGGCGTAGCGAGCACGGTCACGGTAACGGTCGCCGAGTCGCACACCCGCACCGGCTGGGAAACATCGCAAATGCTGTAGACGAAGCTGTCCGGTCCGGAGTAGCCGGCGCTGGCGGTGTAGGTGCACGCGCCCTGCGCGCAAACCACGATGCCGTTCGCCGGCGCGGACGAAACCGTCAGCGAAGCCGGATCCAGGGGCGCGCCGGCAGAGGTGTCGTTCGTCAATATGGCAATGACTACCGGATCGGGCTGTACGGTAGTGGCCTGGTCGTCCACGGCCGTCACCTGGTTGGCCAGGACCACGATGTTTACCGTGGCGGTGGAGCAGCTGGAGGGCGCCTGGGTTTCGCAGACCGTGTAGTCGAACGTATCGGCGCCGCTGTAGTTGGCGTCGGGCATATAACTGACGACGCCGTTGCCGGCGATGGTCACGGTGCCGTGCGCCGGATCCGTGGCGGCGGTTATGGTCACCTGCGACGGTTGGACCGGCGCGTTGTTGTACAGATCGTTGCCAAGCACCGGCACGGTCAGGGCGACGTTCTGGGGGGTGGAACCGGCGTCGTCCACCGCTTCCACCAGGGTGGCGACCACCACGACCGTGGCGATGGCGTTGTCGCAACGGGAGGCATCGCCTGCATCGCAGATGCGATAGCCGGCGGTATAGGTTCCGGGCGGGGTTCCGGCGGCGACGTCCAGCGTGCCGTCCGCATTGATCGTGATGGGTCCCAGCGAGACGGGCGCCAGCAGCACGTTGCCGGAATTGGCGGGCGCGCCGCCCAGGGTGTCGTTGTCCAGCACGTTGATCAGCGCCGTGGCGCCTTGCGCGCCGCCGACGGGTCCTGCCTGATCATCGACTGCATCGATGACGGCAGCCGATACCGTCACCGTGACCACCGCGCTGTCGCAGTTCACCGGATTGAGGTTTTCGCAGATGCGGTAGCTGGCGCTGTAACTGCCGCCGGGCGTGCCGGCAGCGACGTCCACGCTGCCATCGGCGTTTATCGTCAGCGGCGAAACGTTGGTCGGGATCAGGGTAACCAAAGCCGGCGACAGCGGCGCGCCGTTCAATTGGTCGTTGGTCAGTACGTTTATTACCGCGATAGCGCCGGTGGCGCCGTTGACCGGTCCGGCTACATCATCGACGGCATCGATGGTGGCCCCGCCGACGGTGACATTGACGATGGCGGTATCGCAGTTGGCCGGGTTGAGGATTTCGCAGATCTGGTAACTGGCCGCGTAGCTGCCGGCGGCCGTGTTCGGTGCGACATCGACGGTGCCGTCGCCATTGATGGTGATCGGTCCGCTGTTGGTCGGCGTCAGGATGATCTGCGCCGGCACCACCGCTGCGCCGTTGAGCGTGTCGTTGGTCAGTACGTTGGTCACCGCCGTGCCGCCGCTGGCTCCGGGAACCGGACCGGCCGTGTCGTTGACCGCATCGATGGTGGCGGCCGAGACGCTGACCGTCACCGTGGCGCTGTCGCAGTTGGTCGGGTTGAGGTTCTCGCAGATCTGGTAGCTGGCCGTGTAGCTGCCGGCGGCCGTGTTCGGTGCGACATCCACCGTGCCGTCCAGGTTGATCGTCAGCGGACCGCTGTTGGCCGGCGTCAGGGTGATCTGCGCCGGCACTACCGCCACGCCGTTGAGCAGATCGTTGCCCAGCACATTGGTCACCGCCGTAGCGCCGCTGGCGCCATTGACCGGACCGGCCAGATCATCGACCGCGTTGATCGTGGCCGTGCTTACGGTCACCGTCACCGTGGCGGTGTCGCAGTTGGCCGGATTGAGGTTCTCGCAGATCTGGTAGGTCGCCGTATAAGTGCCCACCGGCGTGCCCGGGGCCACGTCCACCGTGCCGTCCAGGTTGATCGTCAGCGGACCGCTGTTGGTCGGCGTCAGGGTGATCTGCGCCGGCACCACCGCTACGCCGTCGAGCGTGTCGTTGTTCAACACGTTGGTCACCGCAATCGCGCCGGGTCCTCCATTGACCGGACCGGCGGTATCGTCGGCGGCATTGATCAGCGCCGCTTCCACCGCTATCGATACCGTGGCGGTGTCGCAGTTGGCCGGGTTGAGGATTTCGCAGATCTGGTAGCTGGCCGTATACGTGCCGACCGGCGTGCCCGGCGCCACGTCCACCGTGCCGTCCGGGTTGATGGTCAGCGGACCGCTGTTGGTCGGCGTCAAAGTGATCTGCGCCGGCACCACCGCCACGCCGTCGAGCGTGTCGTTGCTCAGTACGTTGATCACCGCCGTTCCACCGGCCGTGCCCGATACCGGACCGGCGGTGTCGTTGACCGCGTCGATCGCCGCCGCAGCCACCACCACCGTCACTACCGCACTGTCGCAATTGCCAGGGTTGGATTGCTCGCAGATCTGGTAGGTCAGGCTGTAACTGCCCGCTGGCGTGGCGGGCGCGATATCGACCCGGCCATTGCTGGTGTTGAGGACGACGCCGGCATTGCCCGGTGGAACAGTGATGCTGAGGACTACATCGACCACGCTGGCAACCGCACCGTTGAGGCTGTCGTTGGCCAGTACATTGGCCACGGCCGTTCCGCCGGCGTGACCGGCGATCGGCATGCCGCTTGCATCGTCGTCGTTGGCGACGATCACCGCGGCGGCCACGATGACGGTCACCGTGGCGGTATCGCAATTGGTGGGATTGAGGTTCTCGCAGATCTGGTAGCTGGCGGTATAAGTGCCGGCCGGTGTATTGGCTGCGACGTCCACTGCGCCATTCGGATTGATGGTGATGGGACCGTTGCGGGCCGGGATCAGCGTCACCTGCGCAGGCACCACCGCCACGCCGTTGAGCAGATCGTTGGCCAGCACATTGATCACCGCAACGCCGCCGGATCCGCCCGTTCCTCCGCTTACGGGTCCTGCGGTGTCGTCGACGGCGTCTATGGAAGCGGCGCCGACGGTGACATTGACGATGGCGGTATCGCAGTTGGCCGGGTTGAGGATTTCGCAGATCTGGTAACTGGCCGCGTAGCTGCCGGCGGCCGTGTTCGGTGCGACATCGACGGTGCCGTCGCCATTGATGGTGATCGGTCCGCTGTTGGTCGGCGTCAGGATGATCTGCGCCGGCACCACCGCTGCGCCGTTGAGCGTGTCGTTGGTCAGTACGTTGGTCACCGCCGTGCCGCCGCTGGCTCCGGGAACCGGACCGGCCGTGTCGTTGACCGCATCGATGGTGGCGGCCGAGACGCTGACCGTCACCGTGGCGCTGTCGCAGTTGGTCGGGTTGAGGTTCTCGCAGATCTGGTAGCTGGCCGTGTAGCTGCCGGCGGCCGTGTTCGGTGCGACATCCACCGTGCCGTCCAGGTTGATCGTCAGCGGACCGCTGTTGGCCGGCGTCAGGGTGATCTGCGCCGGCACTACCGCCACGCCGTTGAGCAGATCGTTGCCCAGCACATTGGTCACCGCCGTAGCGCCGCTGGCGCCATTGACCGGACCGGCCAGATCATCGACCGCGTTGATCGTGGCCGTGCTTACGGTCACCGTCACCGTGGCGGTGTCGCAGTTGGCCGGATTGAGGTTCTCGCAGATCTGGTAGGTCGCCGTATAAGTGCCCACCGGCGTGCCCGGGGCCACGTCCACCGTGCCGTCCAGGTTGATCGTCAGCGGACCGCTGTTGGTCGGCGTCAGGGTGATCTGCGCCGGCACCACCGCTACGCCGTCGAGCGTGTCGTTGTTCAACACGTTGGTCACCGCAATCGCGCCGGGTCCTCCATTGACCGGACCGGCGGTATCGTCGGCGGCATTGATCAGCGCCGCTTCCACCGCTATCGATACCGTGGCGGTGTCGCAGTTGGCCGGGTTGAGGATTTCGCAGATCTGGTAGCTGGCCGTATACGTGCCGACCGGCGTGCCCGGCGCCACGTCCACCGTGCCGTCCGGGTTGATGGTCAGCGGACCGCTGTTGGTCGGCGTCAAAGTGATCTGCGCCGGCACCACCGCCACGCCGTCGAGCGTGTCGTTGCTCAGTACGTTGATCACCGCCGTTCCACCGGCCGTGCCCGATACCGGACCGGCGGTGTCGTTGACCGCGTCGATCGCCGCCGCAGCCACCACCACCGTCACTACCGCACTGTCGCAATTGCCAGGGTTGGATTGCTCGCAGATCTGGTAGGTCGCCGTGTAGGTTCCGGCGGGAGTGTTCGGCGCAACGTCCACGCTGCCGCTGGGATTGATCGTCAACGGACCGCCGTTGGTCGGCGTCAGCGTGACTTGGGAGAGACTTGCCGGACCGCCGTCCACCGTGTCGTTGGACAACACATTGACCACGCCGATGCCGCCGGTGTTTCCGTTCAACGGTCCAGCGTTGTCGTCGACCGCCTGGATGACTGCGGGCGACACGACCAGGGTCACCAACGCCGTATCGCAGTTGGTCGGGTTGCTCCGCTCGCAGATGCGGTAGGTCAGCGTGTACGTCGCCGCGGGCGTGCCGGGTGCAACCGTTACCTGTCCATTGCCGGTGTTGAGCGATACGCCCGGGTCGCTGGCCGGGCTGACCAAACTCAGATCCACACCGGCGAGCGTAGCCACCGAACCATTGAGGTTGTCGTTGGCCAGCACGTTGGCCACCGCGATTCCTCCGGCAAGTCCAGGTACTGGACTCGCACTGGCATCGTCGTCGTTGGCTATCAGCGGATTGGCCAGCACCGCGATCGGTGGCGTGGTGCTGGTGTTGTCGCCAGGGTTGGGGTCGGTGACCGAGGGCGGCAGCAAGACGCTGGCTGTATTGGCGCCAATGGTTGCCGGAGTCGCCAGCGGAGCGGTGCCGGTGACATCAATGACGACGGCGCCGCCTACGGCGAGCGTCACCGACAAGTTGAGGTTGCCGGTTCCCGCAGCCGCGCTGCAGCTCGATCCTGCCGAGACAGGAGCGCATGTCCAGCCGATCGCGCTCAACTCACTGGGCAAGGTGTCGATGACGGTCACACCCGATGCCAGAGAAGGGCCGGCATTGCTGACCTGTATCCGATAAGTGACCTGGGAGCCGGCCAGCGCTGGCGAAGCGCTGATCAGCGTTTTCAGAACCGTCACGTCGGCCTGCAGCGCAAGCGCGTTGTTGTCGGTGGCGCTGTTGTTGCCGGCCGCCGGATCGGAGGTGTCCCCCGGCAGCGTCACGGTGACCGTGTTGGACAGAGTGCCGGGGTAAGTCTGGGCGAATGCATTGGAAGCTGCCGTCAAGGCGGCCAGGAATATCGAGGCCGCCACGGCGTAGCGCACAAGCAGAACGCTCGCGCCGGTGGATAGGGGTCGCGGTAGTGCAAGAGTGCGCTGTCGCATAACCGTGTCCCCGCCGTACGTGGCTACCGCGTTTTCCCTACTGGCCATTTGCGTTCCCCAATCCATTGCCTGTCGTTCTTGCGTAGGCCTGCTTCGAATCAATACGCTGCGGGGTCGGCGCTAAACGCAACGGGTACGGTGATCGTGGCTTGCCCGCCCGCGGCAAGGTCGACGGTGACGCTGACGCTCTGTTGTCCTGCAGCGCCGCCGCTGGCGGCAGCACAGGTGCCGCCGGTTGCGATGCAGGTCCACGGGGCCGAGAGCGTCGCGCCGGGGGGAAGGACGTCGTTGACGGCCGCACCGACGACCGCGTCGGGCCCGGCGTTGCTGACGGTGATCGAGTAGGTTGCGGTATCGCCCGGCGTGTAGGTGCCGCTGCCGTCGGACTTGGTGACCGACACATCCGCCTGGCGGGTCCGATTGGTGATCCTGCAGGTGATGGTGACCGGATCGGGCGTCAGCGCGGGAGCCGATAACGAGAAGCTGCTTCCGGTGCCGGAACTTATCTGGGTTCCGTTCTGGTCGGTGCACGCCCAGGTGCTGACATAGCGACCGAGCGTGGTGCCGGTGCCAGCGGCTTCCGCCAAGTCGTACGCCGCTCCCGGCGTGGTGACTGCAGGCGCGGTCGCACCGCCGTTGCCAACGTCGCTGGCCGATGCCACCAAGGTACCGCTCTGGCTTACGCTCAGATTGAATAGCCCGGGGTCTTCTACCGGTTGCAGCACCTTCGCCAAAGTCAGCAATGCGGCGCAGGACCGCGCAATGCCTTCGACCGTGAACACCGCGTTGCCTACGCGAATGCCCAGCAAGCCCAGCAGGTTATCGACCAAGCCGCCCAACAGCGCATTGAACACCGGTTGCAGCACTGCGGTGGCGGTCGATCCCAGACTGGCCTCAACTGCGCTGACCACCGAATTCAGGATCGGGACCAACGCAGGCGGCACGCCGATCGGCAGGCCCAGCAACGTCACCGTCGGCGTGCCGCTGGTGACATTGATATCCAGGGTGTTCAACAGATCCACGACCAGCGTTCCCGCACTCACCGTTCCGCTGCTTGCGGTACGGGTTTGCGGATAGGGTGCGTTGACGGTAAAACTCTGAAGCGAGGGAGATCCGGTTGCCGCTGCGCGCGCGGTCACCGTCAGTGGAACGCGCACCGCGACCAGGCCAACGCCCAACAGGTTGACGTTGAACCGAAGATCGAGATTGTTGATGGTGACGGGCGTGACCACCGCATCGGTGATCACGGTGGTGCGATTGAAGAACACGCTGTCGGCCACTGTGCCGACGTAGAAATTCACCAGGCCCGGACGGGCATTGAAGCTCACCGTGCCGGCAAGCGCATCCACGGCGGTGATGGTGCCTTCGGCGCGTGCTATGTCGGCATAGAGTTGCAGCTTGAGCACGTCCGCAGTCAGGGTGACGTTGGTCAGCCCCAGGCCCAGCGCATTGATCGCATTGGTGACCGCCGTCAGATCCAGGCCCTGCACCACATCGACGTTGAGCTTGACGCGTATGGCGCCGGTGTGGAACGAGACGCCTTGCGGCCCGCAGACGTAAACGGGAGGTTCCACTACCTGGAGCCACAGCTGCAGGTTGGCCAGGCCGGTCAAACCCAATGCTGCCGTGTTGACGGTGATGGGTTGCGGCGTAGTCAGAACGTTGCGGTAGTTGTAAAGCTGCGCCGCGCCGGTCACCAGATCCAGCAGGTCCAATTCCACCAATGCAAGCGAACCAGGCGGCAATGCGATCTGCAGTAAGTCCGAAAGACGAATGGTGCCGACCAGGCCTGGCACGCCCAGCGGCAACGCGTTCAGCGCATTGGCCGCTGCAGTGTTGCCATCGGCCTGCAAGACCTGCGCCATCGCCAGTTGCAGCTGGCCCAAAGTTATATCGGAATTGAGTATCTGGCTGGTATCGCTCAGGCCCAGGTTCACGCCCAGCTGCGCGATCAAGGCATTCAAGTTGATGTCGGACTGCGCCAATGCATTCCAGTCCAACACGCTCGCATTGACCGTGGTGCCAGGCAACAGCGTACTCAACAGCAAGTTGAGCAAAGGCCCTTGGGTACTGTCCACCTGCACCAGGCGCGGGCCTGCCGACACGCATGCGCCCGCCGTGCACCCAGTCTGGGCGCGAACCGGCGGCGAAACCGAAAAAAAGGCAAGCGCAGACAGGCAAGCCGTCAATGCCATGCGGACGAATCGTCCACGCGCGCACATCCCCATAACCGAACGATCCCTCATCGGCTCACTCCCCATGTAGTCGATGCCGTAGCGCCAGCGAGTCTTTCGCCGCCGGGAGGTACCGGTGCGCCGCTACTTGGGGGATTAATATGGCGGCTTACAAAAGCGGTCAACCTTCAATAACTGTGATTTGGGTTAGCACGCCTTAGCGTTGGATTCGACTACTATCGGCCGCAGGGGAAAATTGAACATGCGTCAGCGGTTGACTACAACTTTCGGTAAGAGTTGTTTAGCAGTCAGAATCGCTTACATCCGCACTTGGGGGATTGAATGATGTCGATGCCGTGCCGTATCCGTAAATTGCGGAACAGCGCCAAGCTGTCCCAGACCGAGCTTGCGCTGCTTGTCGGTGTCCAAAGAAGCGCTGTTGCCCAATGGGAAAGTGAGAATGGCACTCATCCCAGCGTCGAACACCTGTCGAAACTGGCGGTGGTTACCGGTGCGACTTTCGAATGGCTGGCGACCGGGAGAGGCCCCGATAACAGCAGTTTTTACGCAGAATCCGGTACCGCTGCGGTCGCGTGGGATTTCGCGCAGGACGATATCGAAAGCCGGGTGCTGGACCTTTTGCGCCAGATGCCGGTAAAAAAGCAGCTCGTGGCATGCAAGCTCCTGGAAGCCTTGATCGGTCCCTAGTGCCCAGCGCTTCCGTCGCGCCGCCATGTCGCAGACGCGTATTTGGATCGAGCCAATCCTGCATGGTGCGTGGCGCTTCCCGGCAACGTTGAATGCAGAGCCTGCCCTGTTTTCGGTTCTCGAACGGCATGGCCCGGCGCCTTTATTGCAGATTTCGCAATGTAAATATTTCACATCCCGGCAATCGGATCGTCGCGAAAATTCGGTGCTGCTCTTTGGATCGTTTCGAAAGGATTCTGTAAGGTCGATTACAACGCTAGACCGTTTGTCGCTTCATCGATGGCCACGGCATTGGCCCGACGTTCCTGAGGCGCAGCGTATGGTGCGCGATGCACTGGACGCCTACGTCGCACCGAAAGTCGAATCGGAACCGCTGCTGCCACCGGAAGTGATACGCCGGTACCGCGGCTGGACGCTCCGGATTTCAGCGAAAGCGCTCACAGCATCGACCGAAGAACAAGACTGTTTTATCGCGCCTTTGGCGAGCAGAATGCCGCCCCGCTCTATGGAGACACGCGATGAAGAACTGGCTCTTTCTGGCTATTGCAATCGTTGGCGAGGTGGTGGCGACTTCGGCGCTGAAAAGCAGCGAGGGATTCACCAGGCTGATGCCCTCGCTGATAGTTCTCGCAGGCTACAGTGCGGCCTTCTATTTCCTTTCCCTGGCCCTGAAGTCGATTCCCGTCGGCATCGCTTATGCGGTTTGGGCCGGGCTTGGGATTGTCCTGGTCGCAGCCATCGCATGGCTCTTCCACGGACAGAAGCTGGATTCGTGGGCGCTGGTCGGCATGGGCCTCATCATCAGCGGTGTCGCGGTCCTGAACTTGCTGTCCAAAACAAGCGCCCATTGAATAGCGCTATGCGACTGAAAGGCCGGAGTTGCTGCGAATGCAGCCCGATGTAGTATCGGGTCGGTTAATGGATCCGGTGCGGGCCCTGCCCGACAGCGCCGGTTCTTTCACCAGAAACTGGCGTACAACGCGCACAGGATCGCAACCACCGCCACGCTGGCGATATTGAACGATCCGCTGGTCGCATAACTGACGTCGCTGGTCTTGATGCGATCGCTGACGCCGGAGGCTTTGCTGGCCAGCGACACCACGATCGCCAGCACCAGGGCCAGTAGGAACACCAGACCGACGCGATCCATGAACGGCAGCGAAGGCCAGCCCAGCTTCAACACCACCGAGAGCGCGAACGAACCGATCGCCGCGGCCAGCGCACCGGCCTCGTTGGCGCGCTTCCAGAACAGACCCAGCACGAAAATCACCACGATGCCCGGAGTGAAGAAGCCGGTGTATTCCTGGATGTACTGGAACCCCTGGTCGAAGCTGCCCAGCAACGGACGCGCGGTCAGGATGGCCAGCAGTATGGACACCGTGGCCGCGATGCGGCCGACGCGCACCAGTTTTGTTTCGTCGTGGTTCTTGTGTTGCTTGGCGTAGAAATCCAGGGTGAAGATGGTGGCGACCGAATTGATCTTGGAAGCCAGCGACGCCACGATCGCCGCCACCAGCGCCGCGAACACCAGGCCCAGAATGCCGCTGGGCAGGATCGCCATCATGGTCGGGTAGGCCTGATCCGGACGCGCCAGGTCTTTGGCCAGCACGACGGCGGCGATGCCCGGCAACACAACGATCACCGGCATCAACAGCTTGAGGAAGGCGGCGAAAACCACGCCCTTCTGCGCTTCCTTGATGTCCTTGGCCGCCAGCGCGCGCTGGATGATGTACTGGTTGAAGCCCCAGTAGCTGACATTCATGATCCACATGCCGCCGATCAATACGCTCAGTCCCGGCAGATCCTTGTAGAAGGGGCTGTCCTTGGACAGGATCATGTGGAAGTGCTCGGGATGCGCCTGCCACAGCTTGCTGAAGCCGGCCACGATGCCGGCACCGTCGCCGATCTTGCTTAGCGTCAGCGCCGACACCAGCAGGCCGCCGAGCACCAGCAGCGACACCTGCACGATGTCGGTCAACGCCACCGCTTTCAGTCCGCCGTACAACTGGTAGGCCAGTGCGAATATGCCGAGCAGCGCCAGCGCCAGCATCTGGTCCATGCCGGTGACCTGCGCCACGGCCAGCGACCCCAGCCACAGGATCGAAGTGAGATTGACGAAGACGTACAGCCCCAGCCAGAACACGGCCATCAGCGTGCGGATCCTGGTGCCGTAACGCTCTTCCAGGAACTGCGGCATGGTGTAGATGCCGTTGCGCAGAAAGATGGGCAGGAAGAACTTGCCCACGATGAGCAGGGTGATCGCCGCCATCCATTCGTAAGAGGCGATCGCCAGGCCGATGGCGTAGCCGGAACCGGACATGCCGATGATCTGCTCGGCCGAGATGTTGGCCGCGATCAGCGAAGCGCCTATAGCCCACCACGGCAGCGATTTGCTGGCGAGGAAATAATCCTTCGCCGATTTCTGGTGGCCGCCTTTCTCGCGCGACACCAGTTGCGCCAGCACGAAAATGCCGGCCAGGTAGGCCAAGACGATACCGATATCGATCGGGGATAGTGTCATTTCAGCCTCAACTGGAAACCTGGTCGGCATGGACCCCGGCAGGATGTGCCGGGGAAGAAAACGCGTGACGAATCGCTAGGGCTTGGGGCACTCGAACACGTGTTCGGCCTCGTTGATAGCACCCAGCGCCACCCGCGACAACGAAAATTGCAAGGCGCCCGCAGTCTCCAGCCGCATCGGCTGATTCAATTTCGTCAGATCGGCGCCCGCCGCACCGAAGCACTTCAGCGGCACTCCCAACGTAGTCCATTGCTCTTTCGGCAACGCGGCCAAGGTGTCGTGCAAAGACACCGCGGCGGCACAGCCCTCGCCGCAGGCCACGCTCAGATTCACCTCCGCCTGCGGCACCGTTTCCGGACGCAGCGTCAATACCAGCATCACGTCGCCGTTGGATTCGCGCAGTACATCGAAGGGAGCATCGGCCAACAGGAACGCACTGGCCTTGCCGGTACCGGCCCAGGAGAAGCGCAAGGCATCTTCCTGCGCTTTGTAGTCCACCGCAACGACGCGAAGGCTGTTGTCTTGCACCGCGGCGGGCAAGGTGGTGACCTTGGTCGCATGGCCCTGCGCGTTTACCAGACGCAGGCTGGTTCCCGGCGCGGCGCGTCCGCGGGCGAAGTAGACGCCGGCGACTTTCTGTTCGCCCGACAATCCCGACACTTCCGGCAACGGTGCGACGTCGCCCTTGTCGGCATAGGTCAGGCCGTAGCCGAAAGCGAACTGCGGTGAGTAGTCCTTCTGCCCCACGTTGTTGGCGAACTGCGTAGCGGTGCGCGGCCAGGAGTAGCCCAGCTTGCCTTTGAAGTCGTGCGCCGCCTTGCCCTGCGCGTCGCGCAAAAGAACATCGGCGATGCCCGCGCCTTCCGATCCGGGCAGCCAGGCCGCCACGAAGGCATCGGCGGCGTTGATCTCGCGGTTCACCCACAAGGGCCGGCCGCTCAGGAACACCGCCACCACGGGAATGCCTTCGGCCTTCAGGCGCTTGATGAGTTGCAGATCGCTGTCGTCGCCGGACTTGTAGGACAGATCGGGAATATCGCCTTGGAATTCGGCATAGGGATTTTCGCCGAACACCACTATGGCGGCATCGGGTTTGCGCTTGTACTTTCCGTCCACCGCCAGTTCGGCATTGCCGCCCGCGGCTTTCACCTGCGCCTGCAAACCTTCCCAGATGGAATCGGCGTTCGGGTAGTCCGCACGCGTGGTGCCCGTGCCCTGCCAGTTCAATGTCCAGCCGCCGGATTGCTTGCCCACATCATTGGCGCCATCGCCGGCCACCAGCAGGGTCTTGTGCGGATCCAACGGCAACACGCCGCCCTGGTTCTTCAACAGCACCAGCGATTCGCGCACGGCCTGACGGGCCACTGCGCGGTGCTCGGGCGCACCCAGCAATTCGAACTTGCCGCCCAACGGCCGTTGCGAAGGCTTGCCGGCCTCGAACAGGCCAAGGCGGAACTTCACCCGCAGAATGCGCCGCACCGCATCGTCCAAGCGCTCCATCGGCAGCGTGCCGGCTTTCACCGCGGCCACCGCGGTTTCGTAGAAACCCTTCCAACTGTCGGGCGCCATCGCCATATCCAGGCCAGCGACAATCGTGGCCGGGCAGTTGTCGTTGGTGCAGCCCTTGACCTGGCCGTGGCCGTTCCAGTCGCCCACCACGAAGCCGCCGAATTTCATCTGCCCTTTCAGCACTTCGGTCAGCAGATGCCGGTTGCCGTGCATCTTCTCGCCGTTGACGCTGTTGAACGACGCCATGACGGTCTGCGCACCCGCAGCGATAGCGGGCGGATAACCGGCCCCATGCACGCGCGCCAGTTCGGCTTCGTCGATCCTGGTGTCGCCCTGGTCCTTGCCGTCGGTGGTGCCGCCGTCGCCCAGGAAATGCTTCACCGACACCATTACATGCGAGCCATCCAGGAAGTCCGGCGCACCGGCCTTGCCCTGCAGGCCTTCGACCATCTTGCCGGCGAAGCTGGCCACTACGTCGGGCGATTCGGAATAGCCTTCGTAGGTGCGTCCCCAGCGATCGTCCTGCGGCACCGCCACGGTCGGCGCGAACGCCCATTCCATGCCGGTAGTACGAGTCTCGACGGCAGTGACGTGGCCGATCTGGCGCATCAGTTCCGGATTGCGGGTCGCACCCAGGCCGATGTTGTGCGGAAACAAGGTGGCGCCGACGATGTTGCTCTGGCCGTGCACCGCATCGATGCCGAACAGGATCGGGATGGCATGACCGCCGTTGCTGGTGTCCATCGACGCTTCATAGAAAGCATCGGCCAGCGCCAGCCACTCGGCCGGCGACGCGTCGTACTTGCCGCCCGGATCGGAATTGCCGCCGGCCAACACCGAACCCAATCGATACTTGCGCACATCTTCCGGCTTCAGGCTGGCGATGTCGCCCTGCACGATCTGGCCGACCTTCTCTTCCACCGTCATCTTCGCCATCAGCTCATCGATGCGCTTCTCGATGGCGGGATCTTCGGCCAGCGGCCAGGCGACCGCAGGCCACGGAGACGATGCGGTTTTGGCTGTAGCGGCCGGCGCTTTTTCGTCGCGGCAGCTCGAGGCCAGCAATGCCAAGGCTACGGGAACGGCCAACAACAAGCTGGTCCGGAAACGGTAGGGCGTAGCGAGTGCGTTCAAAGTCGTGGCTCCATCAAGCGTGAATAAGATGAGGTGCAGGCCCGCCGCGTCGACGAGCTAACCCACCCCCAGACAGGACAGACCGGATGCGCGGAAGTCGCCGCGCAACCGGTTCCCCGCGTCGATCCTGTCAGCCTTCCATCTGTTCCAGTTCGCGGCCCTTGGTCTCATAGACGTACTTGAGC
>CAMLGZ010000004.1 GCA_946479745.1 uncultured Pseudoxanthomonas sp.
GGCGCAGCGCCACGTTGAGCGAGCGGATGCCGCCGCCGACCGGCGTGGTCAGCGGACCCTTGATGCTCACCAAATAATCGCGGCAGGCCTGCACGGTGGAATCCGGCAGCCAGGTGCCGTAGTTGTTGTTGGCCTTCTCGCCGGCGAACACTTCCAGCCAGTGGATCTTCTTGGCGCCGCCGTAGGCTTTCGCCACCGCCGCATCCAGCACACGCACGCTGGCGCGCCAGATGTCCGGGCCGGTGCCGTCGCCTTCGATGAAGGGAATGATGGGGTGGTTGGGCACATTGAGCTTGCCGCCACTGATGGTGATGGTTTCACCGCCGGCGGGCGGGGTGAGGACGGGTTCTGCCATGGAATTGCTCCTGGGGTTGGAACGGAACGCGCCGCGGGGGGCTGCGCGCAATGCGTGTGAAGCGGACCGGCATTGTCGCGCTTAGCGGCGCGCAGGGCAAAGCCGACCTTGGTCGCGGACAAAAAAAGGGCGCGGATTGCTCCGCGCCCGAGCTGCCACCCTGGGGAGAGGGTGGATTACTTGACTTCGATTTCCTGGGTCATGCCGGGGCTGGCTCTTGAAGCTTGCATTCTCCAGCTGGTCAGGGGCGCAGCCATTGAAAATGGATCTCCGACTGTCAGTCAATATGGAGTCGTTGGGGGCTAATCATTGAGGTCAGCGTCACATTTCGCCCTGTAGGTATGAGGGCGCATATCGCACGAAGGATTTAAGTGCGAGGTACTAGTCGCGGAACCGTGTAAGCGATTCCAAGATTCGGCGTCGTGCGAGAAGGTGTTTACGAAGGTTATAAAAAAGGGCGGCCTAGGCCGCCCTTTTGTAAGCACTTCAAATCAACGAAACATCCCAGGAATAAAAGCCTGCCAATTTGGCGTCGGTTCGACAATTTCCTCGGTGGAATCAAAAGTCGCGGTTACGTCTGAAAAATCCGCTCCTTCACCGCCAGAGACCAATTGCACTTCCTTTTCATTCAAAACCTTCATATGAAACTCCTTAGTTAATTACAAAGTCTCGGCTCTGATTCCAAGACTCCAGCAGACTGCAACTTTGATGGAGGGATTGCAACTCACAATTGCATTGAAGAAAACAAACAAAAAAAGCGCGGATTACTCCGCGCTTTTTTAGGCAAATCGCAAGACTTGCCATCCTATGAAACGATGATTACTTGACTTCGATTTCCTGCGTCATACCGGCGGCCTGGCCGTTCACGGTCACGTCGACCTTGTACTTGCCGGCCGGCCAGGGGTTGGTGTTGGTGAACTCCACATTCGTGGTGTCGACGCCGCCCGCAACTACAGTTGCAGTCTTCTGTCCGGCAACCTGACCATCCTGGAAGGTCAGCTTGGCATCGATAGCGGCATTAGCCGGCGTGGCGGCATCGGTTTTGACCGAAACGATGATCTTGTCCTTGGTGCCGAAAGTGGAAAGCGCGGCAACCGACTTGTCCGCAGCGGCGGTATTGCCGATGGTAACGCTGGTGGCGCTGACCGGAGCCGGAGCCGGCTCGACCGGGGCCGGAGCCGGCGCAGGTTCGGTGACGACCGGAGCCGGAGCTGCAGCTTCTTCCTTCTTCTTGCAACCAGCCAGAGCGACGGTGCCGGCCAGCGCGACGATCAGAGCATAAGAGATGCGATTGAGCTTCATGGTGTCGTTCCTTGAAATGAATTTATTGAGAGAGAGAAGGATTTAGGCGGTCGTATCGGTATCGGCGGGCGGCAACTTGATCACTTGGCCCGGGAAAATGCGGTCCGGATCGTCCAGTACATCGCGGTTGGCCTCGAAGATCTGCTTCCACGCGCTAGCGTGGCCAAGCTGTTCCTTGGCGATCTTGGAGAGCGTGTCGCCCTTCTCGATGGTGTACGTGCGCTCGCCAACGATCTCGGCGGTACTGTCGACTGTGGCGGAGACCCCGGAGAAGTCGGCCTTCTCTACTTGCGGAGCGGTGCTATCTACCTTCGCGGTGACACCTGAAAAATCTGCTTTCTTTTCGGTACTCATGCGGGGACTCCTCCCTGAGGGAGTTGGTGTGCTGGGGACGCCAAATCTACACATGCTTTGTTAAGAATTCATCGCGTGCAGGTGAAACTGGAATTTCGAGGTACGCGACCCTACTGCCGGACCTCGCGCAAGGCGACGGGCGCAGCGGTTCCGGGCGTCGCCCGCCAGGGATTGATATCGAGCCCGCCACGGCGCGTGTAACGCGCTTCGACCGACAGCTGGCTGGGCCGGCAATGCGTCAAAACCTCTTGAAATATGCGCTCCACGCATTGTTCGTGGAATCCGGCGTGTTCGCGGAAGCTCACCAGGTAGCGCAGCAGTCCCGTACGTTCGATGCGCGGCCCGCGATAGGCCAGCACCACACTACCCCAGTCGGGCTGGCCGGTGACCGGGCAGTTGGATTTGAGCAAATGTGAGAAAAGTATCTCTTCAACGATCTGCGCCTCATCCGACGAAAGGTAAGAAGGGTTCGGCGGACCGTAGTCGCTGATTTCGATGTCCTGCGCATCGATGGATTCGCCGGTGTCGGCTTCCGACATTTCCGGCAAGCCGAATACGACCGTCACATCCGCGCCTGCGCGTGCGGACAGATCGATGGCGATGCGGTCACGCACGGCTTCGTCGCTGTTGAAACGCTCGGCGTTCAGCGAATTGAGATAGAGCTTCAGCGATTTGGATTCCACCAGATTCGGCGAATCGCAAGGCACGGTGAAAGTGGCGGTGGCCACGCACGGCTTGCCGCGCGCATCCAGCCAGCTGAGCTCGTAGGCCTGCCAGCGGTCATGGCCGATGAAGGGCAGCGCATCGCCGGCGACGCCTATTTCGGCACGACCGGCGGCGCGCGGAATCGGGAACAGCAGCCCGGCGTCGTACTGCGACGGGTAGGCGACTTCCCGACCCAGGCTGGAATCTTGTGGGGTATTCATGGCTTCATTTTACGGGCGTGCCGGTGGGCGGGGTGTATAAACGGCGGACTTCAGCCACTGGCCACAGGATCCAGTCATGTCCCTAAACCCGATTGCTGGCGCCATCGTCCTCCTGGCGTGCGCGATAGCGTTGCTTGGATGCGCCTCTAAAACGGATGACACGCCGACAGCCGACAAGGCCTCCGCAAACACCCCGGAAACGGCCGTGATCGACGCTCGCGCAGACGGCGAAACCCGCCTGCAGCGTGGACAGCTGCTGGCCATCGAACTCGACAGCAACGCCAGCACAGGCTACGCCTGGGAAATCGTCGAAGACGGAAGCCCGGTGCTCGAGCCCGCGCCGGTCCCCGCCATCGCCGTGCCTGCGGTTGCTCCGATGCCGGGAGCCGGTGGAACTTCGCGGTGGCGTTTCCGTGCGGCGCAGTCCGGAACGGCAGACCTGCGCCTGGTGTACCGGCGCTCGTGGGAAAAAGACGTGGAGCCGGTCCGGACCGCCAGCTATCGCGTGGTGGTGGAGTAGCGTGGTGTCGGGGGCGTAGCCCCGACCTACGGCTTCTGGTTCAAGTAGTCCAGCGTTACCTGCATCAGTGCGCGGAAACCGATGTCCAGCGACGATTCGTCCAGCAGGAACTTCGGCGAATGGTTGCTGGGTGCGGTGGCCGGATCGATGCCTTCGGAGGTCGAACCGACGAAGAAGAACATCGACGGCACTTCCAGCGCATACAGCGAGAAATCCTCCGAACCCATCTGCAACGGCGGCTCGTACACATTGTCCTTGCCGACTACCGCCTGCAGGCTGGGCAGCATCTTCGCAGTCAGCGCCGGGTCGTTGACCGTGGGCGGATTGCCATCGCTCTCGTAGATATCGGTTTTGGCGGTGGCGCCATGCGCGGCGGCGGTGTGTTCGGCCACGTTGCGCAGATCGGCGAAGACCTGCTGGCGCATCTTCGGGTCGAAGGTGCGGATAGTGCCCACCATTTCCACATCGTCGGGAATGATGTTGTAGCGGATGCCACCCTTGATGGCGCCGAAGGTCACCACCGCCGGCAGCTTGGCGATGTTGGTGCGCCGGCTGACGATGGTCTGCGCGGTGCCGATCATGTCGGCCGCAGCCACGATGGGGTCGATGCCGTTCCACGGCGCCGAGCCATGCGTTTGCCGGCCGGTCACCTTGACGGAGAACCGGTCCGAGGCGGCCATCAACGGCCCCTGCCGTACCGCGATCTGTCCCGCCTGCACGCTGGAAAAAACGTGCAACCCGAACACGGCTTCCGGCTTGAAGTCCTTGAACAGTCCTTCCTTCAGCATCAACGAAGCGCCGCCTTCCTCCGGCGGCGGCGCGCCTTCTTCGGCGGGCTGGAAGATCAGCATCACCGAACCCGGCAGATCCTTGCGCATCGCCACCAGCGCCTCGGCCACGCCCATCAGGATGCCGGTATGCGCATCGTGTCCGCAGGCGTGCATGACGCCGACGTTTTCGCCGCGATAGGTGGAAGTGGCTTTGGATGCGAACGGCAGGCCGGTCTGTTCGGTGACCGGTAGCGCGTCCATGTCCGCGCGCAACGCGATCTTCGGGCCCGGCTTGCCACCGGCGATTATCGCCACCACTCCGTGGCCGGCCATGATCCTGGGCTGCAAGCCGAGCGCGCGCAGGTGTTCGGCCACCTTGGCCGAAGTGCGCTCCTCGCGATTGGAAAGTTCCGGATGCGCATGGAAATCGCGGCGCCAGGCGACGATCTTCGCATCGAGCTTGGTCGCGGCGGCGGCGACTTCCGGGCGTTGTGCGGTCTGGGCGTGGACCAGGGCGGGGAACGGTGCAAGCAGCGCGAGGGTCAAAACGGTGGAGAGGCGGGGCATGCGGGAGTTCCGTTGTGGTCTTGCTGGATAGTAGCGCGGGTGATGTGTGGCCGTGTGTGCGGGTGAAGAAAATCAAAAGAAAGCGAAACAAAACTTTGAGAACGTCATCCCGGCGAAAGCCGGGACCCAACCATCAGGGCACGTAAAGTTGGGTCCCGGCTTTCGCCGGGATGACGTTCTTTATTTGATTGGGTGGCGCTCTCTGTCATGCCTCTTGCGGAGCGACCGACTTACTTTCCCGCGCCAAGATAATCCAGCGCCACCTGCAGCATCGCCTTGCTTCCGACCTGCAGCGCTTGTTCGTCGAGCACGAACTGCGGCGAATGGTTGATCGGCGCGCTGGCCGGATCGATGCCTGGCGCGGTCGAACCGACGAAGAAGAAGAATCCGGGCACGTGCTGGGTGTACTGCGAAAAATCCTCCGCCACCGTCACCAGCGGCATTTCCACCACATTGTCCGCGCCCGCCGCCGTATCCAGCGAAGGCCGCATGCGCGACGCCAGTGCCGCATCGTTGATGGTCGCCGGTGCGTTGTTCACCACCTGCAGTTCGGCGCTGCCGCCGCCGGCATGAGCGAAGTCTTCGGCGGTGCGGCGGAATCGGGCGATGACATCCTCGCGCACGGCAGGGTCGAAGGTGCGCAGCGTGCCCACCAGCTTGGCCTGGTCCGGAATGATGTTGAAGCGCACGCCGCTCTGGAACTGTCCGGCGGTCAGCACCACCGGCGTGGCGGCGATATTGACCTGGCGAGCGATGATGCTCTGCGTACCCAACAGGATCTGTGCGCCCAGCGTGATCGGGTCCACGCCGTCCCACGGCCGCGAACCATGGGTCTGCTTGCCATGGACGGTCAGCGTCCATTCGTCGGCGCTGGCCATCACCGCGCCGCTGCGATAGCCGATCTTACCGACCGGCAAGCCGGCCCAGACATGCAGGCCGAACACCGCCTGCGGCTTGAAGTCGGCGAAGATGCCCTGCTTCAACATCAACGCCGCGCCGAACTCTTCGCCTGTGTTCGGCGGGCCTTCCTCCGCCGGCTGGAACACGAACATTACCTCACCCGGCAATTGGTCCTTCATCGCCACCAGCGCCGAGGCCACGCCCAACAGCATTGCCACGTGCGCATCATGGCCGCAGGCGTGCATGACGCCCACGGGCTGGCCGCGATACTCGCTGGTCACTTTCGACGCGAAGGGCAGGCCGGTCTGTTCGGTCACCGGCAACGCATCCATGTCGGCGCGGATTGCGATGCGCGGGCCGGGTTTGCCGCCTTTGAGGATGGCGGTGACACCCGTCTGGGCGATGCCCGTCTTCGGTTGCAGGCCCAGCGCGCGCAACTGATCGGCGACCAGTTTGGCGGTACGGACTTCATGGGTGCCCAGTTCCGGGTGTTCATGGATGTCGCGGCGCCATTGGACGATCTTCGGCTGCAGGCGTTGCAAGGCATCCGTTGCGACGGATGTTTGTGCCTGCGCGGCGATTGCGCCGGTCAGCAGCAAGGTGAAGAGCAGGGCGCGTGTGGCGATTCGGTTCGGGAAAGGCATCCGGATATTCCACGTGGGGGGCAAGGATGGTAGCGCGATCAAACCCCACCCCTGTAGGAGCGGGCCCTGCCCGCGACCGAGCACTACACTACTAGTGAAGCCCGTCGCGGGCAGGGCCCGCTCCTACATGAGGGAAAGGCATATCGATAGACGGCACATGGCTCGCAATCCCTCTACAAGACATGCGACGCTGCATGCGCCACAACCGAGGACGCCCATGAGCCCCGAACCCGTTTCCCAAACCAGACCGCTGGAAGGCGACGCCGCCCTGATCCGCGCGGTCGGCTCGTTCGCGCTGGCCGCGGCGGTGATGAACATCATTGTTGGCGGCGGTATCTTCCGCATGCCGGCCGCGCTGTCGGGACAGTTGGGCGCCGCTGCGCCGCTTGCGCTGATCGCGGGCGCACTGGCGATCATTCCGGTGGCGCTGTGCTTTGCCGCCATCGGCAGCCGCGCGGTCGCCACCGGTGGGCCCATCAGTTATCTGGGGGCGACCTTCGGCAGCTTCGCCGGCTTCATCGCCGGCTCGCTGATGTGGATCAGCAACGTAGCCTCCAGCGCAGGCGTGGCCGCCGCGTTCGCGGTACAGATGGCCAACCTTGTGCCCTGGTTCGCGCAGCCGCAGCCGCGCGTTGGTTTGCTGACGGTCCTCTATCTTTTGCTGTTCGCCTTGAACGCGTTCGGAGTGAAGCTGGGCGCCCGTGCCATCGCCGTGCTGGCTGCATTGAAACTGACGCCCTTGTTGCTGCTGGCGGGGATCGGCCTGTTCTTCGTGGATTGGACGCAGGTGAGTTTCGCGGTGGGCGATCTTCCGTCATGGACTGCGCTGGGCACCGGCATGGTGCTGGTGATGTTCGCGTACTCCGGCATGGAAACCGCACTGGTGCCTTCCGGCGAAGTCCGCGATCCCTCGCGCAGCGTGCCGCGCGCGACCATGGCGGCGATTCTGCTGGTGGTGTTGCTGTACATGGGTCTGCAGATCGTCAGCCAGGGATTGCTGGGGCCGGCGTTGGCCGGCAGCGGCGTACCCATCGCCGATACGGCGGGCGTGTTGTGGTCGGCGGGCCGCATCGTGCTGCTGGTGACCGCCTGCATTTCGATGGCCGGGTTTCTGCTCGGCAATCTTCTAGGCTCCTCGCGGCTGTTGTTCGCATTGGGTCGCGATGGTTACCTGCCGCACGTCTACAGCCGCGTCAGCGCCACCCACCGCGTGCCGTTGCTGGCGCTGGCCACGCACGCGGGATTGGCGTGGCTGTTGGCGTTGGGCGGTACCTTCGATGCGCTGGCGCTGATTTCCGGCGGCGCGATCTGCCTGGTGTATGCGCTGGTCAGCCTGGCGGCCTGGCGCGGGCAAAGGATCGATCTGCGCGAGCGCGGCCAACCCTTCGTATTGTGGGGCGGTCCACTGGTGCCGCTGCTCGGGGTCGTGGCGATGGCGTTGATCGTGACCACGCTGACCGGCAAGGAATGGATGGCGATCGGGGTAGCGTTGGCAGGACTGGTGCTTGTGTATGGGGTGCTGCGCGTATCCAGGCCGTCCCTAAGCGATAACTCCTAGTCGCGACGCGCCATGCTCTTGCGCGCCGTCGCGCACCCCAGCGTTTCTGCACTGACCGGCGCGCCCAGCTCCCTCAGCATCTCTCTCTGTTCGGGCAGCGGCGTACGCAGCATGCGTTCTTCGAAGGTAGCCAACTTGCGGAACGCGGGCAGAGCCAGGGTACGTTCAAGGAAGGCGGCGGTGCGCGGCCAGCGTTGCGCATCCACGGTGTAGCGGACAAAGGCCGCATTGCGGAAGAAGCTTGCGATGCTGATGTCCGCCACCGACAGCGTACCGAACAGGAATCCTTCCGCCGGCAATACCGACTCCAGATAATCCAGGGTCTGAGGCAACTGTTCGTCGCGTGCACGGTTGACGATGGCTTCGTCCGCCTGTTCGCCGAACAGGAAACGCTTGACCCCGATCTGATAGAACATGCCCCAGATCACCACATCGCCCAGCCACGAATCGGCGTATTCCTCCAGCCACCTGGCCTGCGCGCGGTCGCCGATGTCGGCCGGATACAGCGGGGGCTGCGGATGCTTTTCGTCCAGGTACTGGCAGATCACCGAAGAGTCGTTGATGACCCGGTCGCCATCAATGAGTACCGGGATGCGGCGCAGCGGGCTCAGCTCGCTGAAGCGTTCGTTGCCTACGAATGGGGCGATGGGGTCGATGGTGTAGTGCAGGCCTTTCAGCTCCATGCATACCAATACTTTGCGTACGTAGGGGGAAATGTAATTTCCGATGATGTGGTAATCGGTCGTCATGTCGGTGTCCGCTCTTAGTAACGAAACTCTCGCCCGTCATCCCAGCGAAAGCTGGGATCCATTTTGACTTTGCCTTTGGCTGTTCACGCAGAGCAAAGAGCAAGATCAAGATGGATCCCAGCTTACGCTGGGATGACGACGACTTTTTCCTGGTCGTCTCAACGAAATACCACCGTGCGATGCCCATTCAACAAAATCCGGTGCTCCACATGCCTACGCACCGCGCGCGCCAGCACCTGCGATTCGGTATCGCTGCCCACCCGCACTAGTTCCTTGGGCGTCATCGCGTGATCCACCCGCGCCACGTCCTGTTCGATGATCGGGCCTTCGTCCAGATCGCGGGTCACGTAGTGCGCGGTGGCGCCGATGATCTTGACCCCGCGCTGGTGCGCCTGGTGGTAGGGCTTGGCGCCTTTGAAGCTGGGCAGGAAGCTGTGATGGATGTTGATGGCGCGCCCGGCCAACGCATCGCACAACTCCGGCGACAGAATCTGCATATAGCGCGCCAACACCACCAAGTCGATGCCTTCGCGCGCCACCAGATCGAGGATCCGCTGTTCCTGGGCATGCTTGGACGCCGCGGTCACGGGCAGGTGGTGGAAAGGGACGCCGTAGGAAACGGCCAGCGCCGTGAAATCCTCGTGGTTGGAAACGATGCCCGCGATATCCACCGGCAATTGCCGGCTATGCGCACGGAACAGCAGGTCGTTGAGGCAGTGTCCCTGGCGGCTCACCAATACCAGCAACCGTGCGCGACGACGCGCGTCGTGAATCTGCCAGTCCATGCCGAAGCTCTCGGCCAGCACGGCGAACTTTTCCCTTAATGCTCCCGCTTCGGCCGCCGCGGGCAAGTCGAAATGCACACGCAGGAAGAAACGCCGCGTTTCTTCGTCGCCGAACTGCTGCGCGTCCTGGATGTTGCAGCCCAGCTCGTACAGCAGGCCGGTCACGCGATAGACGATGCCGGTGCGGTCGGGGCAGGACAGGGTGAGGATGTAGTCGGGGTGCATGGGGCAATACTACCGCTCTGCGTAGGGCTACCGTTGACGCAGATCCAGGAGGACGTCATCCCAGCGAAAGCTGGGATCCATCTTGATCTTGATTGTGGCTGGAACGCCGGCTTCTTTAGAAGCAAAGTCAAAATGGATCCCAGCTTTCGCTGGGATGACGATGCCTGGGCTTTCGTTGGGATGACGATTTTCTAATTTGGTCCTACAAATCGTAGGACAAAAGGTCGTACCCAGTCGCCGCACGCACCACCCGCTGATGCACGAACGAGCCGCTGCCGCCATTGGTCAGCACCACGATGCCGCGCCGGCGTTGCGCATCGCCGACCGCGAAGTTCTTGAAGATGTCGCCGTTGCTGCCCGAGTGGTAGAACACCGGCCCGTCCCGGGTTTCTTCCATGTTCCAGCCCAGTCCTTTTTCCGTCCAACGTCCTGGGATCCTGATCTGCGGGGTGAGCATGGCCTGCCGCGTGGCCTCGGTGATCTCCCACGGGCCTCGTTGCTTGCGCACCATCATCAGGGTCAGGAAGGTCGCGTAGTCCTGCACGGTGGAACGCAAGCTCGCCGCCGCGTTGGCCACGATGTCGCCCGGCCAAGTCACCAGTCCCGCGGGTGCGAGCGCCACCACTTCCGGCATCGCGCGCGCGGCATCGTCGTACTTCCACGCCGAAAGCGGCTTGCCCCAACGGTCGGCGACCCGTTGGGCGATGCTCCATTGCTCGCGGAACATTTGCGGCGGCATGCCCGATTCGGTTGTGTCGTGCCTGCGATGCCCGTACACCGAACGTGCAGCAAGATCCGCATTCCAGGTGTAGCTGCTGTCCTTCATGCCAGCGGGGCCGAAAAGATGCGCCTGCATCGATTCGTCCAGGCTCTGGCCGGTGATGGTTTCCACGGCCAGCTGCAGCCAGAAGATCGCCTCGCCGGAATAGTCGATGCGCGTGCCGGGCTTGACCATCGGCACCAGTTTTTCCGTCGCCGGCGACTTGCGCCAGTTGGGCAACCCAGTGGAATGGCGCAGCACATCGCGTGCAGTGATCAGTTCTATCCACGGATGATCGGCCAGGTAATCCATGCGCCGGTAGCTCACCAACGGCCGGTCCAGATCGATCAGGCCCCGGTCCGACAACTGCATGACCAGATAGGCGAACACCGGCTTGCTGAGCGAAGCGTCTTCGAACACCGTACGCGCATCCACCGGCGCGCCAATCACTGCATTGGTCGTGCCGAAGCCGCGACTCCAGGCGACTTCGCCGTCTTCGACCACCGAAATGCCCACGCCCGGCACCGCGAACGCCTGCATGATGCGTGGCAGTTCGGCCAGAAAAACGTCGGAAGGAATCCACGGCCCGCCGTCCTTCGCGCACTGCGCCGCAACCGCGTTGAGCGGCGCCAATCCCGCAAGTCCTGATAGGGCACTTGCGCCCAGGAAACGGCGGCGGCTTTTCGAATGAGGGGGGCTGACCGGCATCGCTGGCATTGGATAGGTTTCCGCTCTACGCGGCAAGCCCGTTCCCCGGGCCGTCTTTCGGGCATGGCTTGACGGCCCGCTATTGGCGGCGTAACTTGCGCAAGCCAAGGTTTCCATCTCTTTATGCAGATAAAGCGATGGAATTAAAAGGGAAGCCGGTGCGGACTCCGCAAGAGTCCAATTCCGGCGCTGCCCCGCAGCGGTATTTGGAAACGAACCTCGCCAACAGCACTGATCCTTGCGGATCGGGAAGCGGCGGGAAGTAGGCAAGCGCACTCGCCGTTCCGTGCGCCCGTCCATGAGCCCGAAGACCTGCCCCGGCCGGAAGGACAAGACCGTCCTTCCGCATGACCTGGAACTTCCGAGGGGAAGTGGCCGGAGCCTGCGTCCGGGATGCTAATTCCGCGGACGCATCCTCTCGCCTCTTCCTCATGGAAAGTCCGGTTCGCCCGCGGGGGCGAAGGTCGCTGACGTGGCGAAACCGAGCGCATTGCGGCTCGACCGCCGCACGGTTCCTTCGTTCCTCATCCGAAACCGCATGAGGAAAAGTTATGACCACTGTCACCAACCTGGGCTTCCCGCGCATCGGCGCCAAACGCGAACTCAAGCGTGCGCTGGAAGCCTGCTGGCGCGGCGAGATTTCCGCCGCCCAGCTGCAGGACACCGCACGCGACCTGCGCCAGCGCCACTGGCGACTGCAGAAAGAAGCAGGCGCCGACCTAGTGCCCTGCAACGACTTCTCGCTGTACGACCATGTGCTGGATACGGCATTCCTGTTCGACGCCATCCCTGATCGCTACGGGCCGCTGGCCGATCGCGATCCGCTGGCCGGCTACTTCGCGCTCGCCCGCGGCCTGCAGAAGGACGGCGTGGATCTGCATGCGCTGGAAATGACCAAGTGGTTCGACACCAACTACCATTACCTGGTGCCCGAGCTGCATCGCGACCAGCGGTTCCGATTGCGCGGCGACAAGCCGGTGGCGGAATTCCTGGAAGCCAAGGCGCAGGGATTCAACGCGCGTCCCGTGCTGCTGGGACCGGTCAGCTTCCTGCTGCTGTCCAAAGCCGTCGACGGCAGCGACCGCCTGGAGTTGCTCGATCGCTTGTTGCCGGTCTATGCCGAACTGCTCGGCAAGCTGAAAGACGCCGGCGCCGACTGGGTGCAGATGGACGAGCCCTGCCTGGTGCTGGACCAGGACGCCGACGATCATGCTGCTTGTCGCACCGCCTATGCCGCGTTCGAGAACATAGCGCGTCCGAAATTGTTGCTGACCACCTACTTCGGCGCGCTCAACGGCAATCTCGCCCTCGCGGCCTCCTTGCCCGTAGAGGGTCTGCACGTGGATCTGGTGCGCGGCAAGGAACAACTGGATGCGGTCTTGAAAGCGCTGCCCAAGCAGCGCGTGCTTTCCCTGGGCCTGGTCGACGGCCGCAACATCTGGCGCAGCAACCTGGACGACGCGCTGATCCTGGCCAAATACGCCAGCGGGCACGTCGGCGCGGACAATCTGTGGCTGGCCCCCTCGTGTTCGCTGCTGCATGTGCCCGTGGATCTGGCCAGCGAGAAATCGCTGCCCGGCGATCTGCACTCCTGGTTGTCGTTCGCGCGGCAGAAGATCGAGGAGCTCAAGACCCTCGCCGATGCGCTGCAGGGTCGGCCGGGCGCGGAACTGGCATTGAACGTCGCGCGCGACCGGCTCGAGTCCAGGCGCCGGTCTTCCCGCGTGCACAAACCGCAAGTAGCCGCGCGGCTGGCTGCGCTGACCGATGCCCATGCGCAGCGCAAGTCCGGCTACCGGCCACGGCGTTTGCTGCAACAGGCAGCGCTCGGCTTGCCGGCCTACCCCACCACCACCATCGGCTCGTTTCCGCAGACGCTGGAAGTGCGCGAGGCGCGCGCCAGGAACAAATCCGGCACGCTCTCGGATGCCGATTACGATGCGTTCCTGGCCGCGGAAACGGAAAGATGCGTGCGCTTCCAGGAAGACATCGGCATCGACGTGCTGGTGCACGGCGAATTCGAGCGCAACGACATGGTGGAATATTTCGGCGAGCAACTGGAAGGCTTCGCCTTCACCAAGCTCGGCTGGGTGCAGAGCTACGGTTCGCGCTGCGTGAAGCCGCCGATCATCTACGGCGACGTGACCCGTCCGCAACCGATGACCGTGCGCTGGTCGCAATACGCGCAATCGCTGACCGGCAAGCCGATGAAGGGCATGCTGACCGGCCCGGTGACAGTGCTGCAGTGGTCGTTCGTGCGCGACGACCAGGCACGTTCGCAAACCTGCCGGCAGATCGCGCTGGCGTTGCGCGATGAAGTGACCGACCTGGAAGCCGCGGGCATCGGCGTGATCCAGATCGATGAGCCGGCGATCCGCGAAGGCCTGCCGCTGCGTCGCGGCGAGTGGAAGACGTATCTGGACTGGGCTGTGGAATGCTTCCGCATCACCGCCTCAGGCGTGGCCGACGTCACCCAGATCCATACGCACATGTGCTATTCCGAGTTCAACGACATCATGGAAGCGGTCGCGGCGATGGACGCGGACGTGATCTCCATCGAGACGTCGCGCTCGCGGATGGAATTGCTGGATGCTTTCGTCAAGTTCCGTTATCCCAACGAGATCGGGCCGGGCGTGTACGACATCCATTCGCCGCGCGTGCCGGATGGCCAGGAAATGTTGGATCTATTGAAGAAAGCGCGTTCCGTATTGGCGCCGGAACAGATCTGGGTCAATCCCGATTGCGGTTTGAAGACGCGCGGGTGGCCGGAGACGCGGGCTGCGTTGACGGCAATGGTGGCTGCGGCGAAGGAGATGCGCGCTATGTAAGACGGGGCGACCCGTGTGGCTCGTTGTGGGTTGTAGGAGCGCCCCATGGACGCGAGCTTTTTCGTGCGTCGATAGCAAAGAGCTCGCGCCCATGGGGCGCTCCTACCGCCTTGTTCAGAACGCGTGGTCGAAACCGACTTCGCCCTGCACGCCGACCTGGTATGACGAGACCCGGCGCTCGAAGAAATTGGTCAGCTCCTGCACGTCCTGCAAATCCATGAAGGGGAACGGATTGGTCGAACCGAAATGCTTGGGCATGCCCAGCTGCGCCATGCGCTGGTCGGCGCAGTATTCCAGGTACTGGCGCATGTCCTTGATCGACAGGCCGGCGACGCCGCCGCTCAAGGTGTCCTCGGCGAAGGCGACTTCGCATTCCACCGCCTCGCTCATCATCTGCACTACCTGGGCCTTGAGGTCGTCGTCGAACAGGTCCGGCTCTTCCTCGCGCGCGGTGCGGATCACTTCGAAGGCGAAAGCCATGTGCGCGCTCTCGTCACGGAACACCCAGTTGGTGCCGCTGGCCAGTCCATGCAACAGCCCGCGCGAACGCAGGTAGTACACGTAGGCGAAGGCGCCGAAGAAGAACAACCCCTCGATGCAACCGGCGAAGCAGACCATGTTGAGCAGGAACTGGCGGCGCTGTTCCCGCGTTTCGATGCGGGTGATGCCCTGCAGCGAGTCGATCCATTTGAAGCAGAATTCGGCCTTGCGGTGGATGGAAGGAATGTTTTCCACCGCAGAAAAAGCCTTGGCGCGTTCGTTGGGATCGGGCAGGTAGGTATCCAGCAGGGTGAGATAGAACTGCACATGCAGCGCTTCCTCGTACAACTGCCGCGACAGGTACATGCGCGCTTCCGGCGCGTTGATGTGCTGGTACAGGTTGAGCACCAGGTTGTTGGAGACGATGGAGTCGCCGGTGGCGAAGAAGGCGATCAGGCGTTCGATCAGGTGGCGCTCGGCGGGACCGAACTTGTCCTTCAGATCTTTGGTGTCCAGCGAGAAATCCACTTCCTCGACCGTCCAGGTGTTGCGGATGGCGTTGCGGTACATCTCGTAGAACTGTGGGTAGCGCATGGGGCGCAGGGTCAGTTCGAAGCCGGGGTCGAGGAGGAGTTGCTGGGGGTGGGTGGACATGGAATTCCTGGTGTTTCCTTCTCCCTTTGGGAGAAGGTGCCCGAAGGGCGGATGAGGGAATGGATCGTCAGCTTGTAATGAAAGTTGGCGAGTGAGTCATTGCCATTCCCTCATCCGTCGCTGCGCGCCACCTTCTCCCGGAGGGAGAAGGGAGTAGGCAACTACTGGCAAGCCTCGCAACTCTCCGGATTCTCCAGCGAGCAGCTAACCGCTTCCACCGGTGCGTACGCAGGCTTCGGCGCTTCGGCCGTCGCGTTGCCCACTGTGGTCTTGGCGATTTTCGTTGCCGGCCGCGAGCGCAGGTAGTAAGTGGTCTTGATGCCTTTCTTCCACGCATACATGTACATGGACGACATCGCGCCGATGTTCGGGCTCTCCATGAACAGGTTCAGCGAGGCCGACTGGTCGATGAAGGCGCCACGGTCGGCGGCCATGTCGATCAGCGAACGCATCGGCACTTCCCAGGTGGTGCGGTAGATCTCGCGCAGCGCGTCGGGGATACGCGGCACGTTCTGGATCGAACCTTCGGCCTGCTTGATCTCATCGCGCACTTCCGACGTCCACATACCCAGCTTTTTCAGCTCGCCCACCAGGTAGCGGTTGACCTGCAGGAAGTCGCCCGACAACGTTTCGCGCTTGAACAGGTTGCTGGTCTGCGGCTCCACGCACTCGTAGCAGCCGGCGATGGAAGCAATGGTCGCGGTGGGCGCGATGGCGATCAGCAACGAGTTGCGCAGGCCGCTTCCGACGATGCGCTCGCGCAGCGTCTCCCAGCGGTCCATGTGCTCGGGGGTCACGTTCCAGGCTTCGAACTGGAATTCGCCGGCCGCCGCACGCGTGTCGTTGAACGAAGGGTGCCGGCCGCGTTCCTCGGCCAGTTCCACCGAAGTTTCCAATGCGTGGAAGTAGATCGTCTCGGCGATCTTCGCCGACAGCTTGCGCGCCTCGGTGCTGTCGAAGGGCAGGCGCAGCTTGAAGAACACGTCCTGCAGGCCCATCACGCCCAGCCCGACTGGGCGCCAGCGCAGGTTGCCGCGGCGCGCGGTTTCGATGGGATAGAAGTTGAGGTCGATCACCCGGTCCAGCTGGCGCACGGCCAGGCGCACGGTTTCGGCCAGCTTGTCGAAATCGAATAGCGCGTCTTCGTCCAGGTGGTGGCTGAGGTTGATCGAACCCAGGTTGCACACCGCCGTCTCTTCGGCCGAAGTGACTTCCAGGATCTCGGTGCACAGGTTGGACAGATGGATGACGTTGCCGGCCTTGGCGGTCTGGTTGCTGGCGCGGTTGCACTTGTCCTTGAAGGTCATCCAGCCGTTACCGGTCTGGGCCAGGGTGCGCATCATCCGCCCATAGAGCTCGCGCGCCTTGATCGACTTCACCGCCTTGCCCTGCAGTTCGGCCTGCGCGTAAGCGCGTTCGAAATCTGCGCCGAACAGATCGGTGAATTCCGGTACCACGCGCGGATCGAACAACGACCAGTCCGCGTCGGCTTCCACGCGCTGCATGAACAGGTCGGGGATCCAGTTGGCCAAGTTCAAGTTATGCGTGCGCCGCGCTTCGTCGCCGGTGTTGTCGCGCAGCTCCAGGAATTCCTCCACGTCCGCATGCCACGGTTCCAGATACACGCAGGCCGCGCCCTTGCGCTTGCCGCCCTGGTTCACCGCTGCGACCGAGGAATCCAGCGTCTTCAACCACGGCACGATGCCGTTGGAATGGCCATTGGTGGATTTGATCAGCGAGCCGCGCGAACGCACGCGGGTGAAGCTGACGCCGATGCCGCCGCTGAACTTGGAGAGCTGGGCGATATCGCCGTACTTCTGGTAGATGGATTCCAGCGAATCGACCGGCGAATCCAGCAGGAAGCAGCTGGACAACTGCTCGTGCGTGGTGCCGGCGTTGAACAGCGTTGGCGAGCTGGGCAGGTAGTCCAGGTTGCCCATGCGCCGGTACAGCGCCAGCGCTTCCGGCACGTCTTCGCTCAAGGCGCAGGCGATGCGCAGGAAGAACTGCTGCGGGGTTTCGATCACCTTGCGCGTATGCGGGTGGCGCAGCAGGTAGCGGTCGTACAGCGTGCGCAGGCCGAAGTAGTCGAAGCGCAGATCCAGCGAGGCGTCCAGTGCATCGTTCAACTTGCGCGCATTGGTCTGCACGAAGCCGAGCAGGCGGTCGTTGATCAGGCCGACTTCGTGGCCGCGCAGGATCGACTGCGAGAACGCGTGGATTTCCTGGCCGGTGACTTCCTTGGCGATGTAGTTGGCCAGCAGGCGCGCGCCCAGGCGGCCGTATTCGGGTTCTTCGGCGGTCAGCAACGCGGCGGTTCGGATGGACAGCTCGTCCAGCTCGCGCGTGGTGGCGCCGTTGTACAGGCCCGATATGGTGCGCGTCGCCACGCGCATCGGGTCGATCGCATGCAGGCCTTCGCAGTTGCGTTGCACCGCGCGCACGATCTTGTTGAGGTCCACCGGCTCCTGGCCGCCGTTGCGCTTGGTCACGCTCATCGCGGTGGCGGTAGGCGGCGGAGTCAGTAAAAAGGAAGTGTCGTCGGTCGCTTCTGCGAGCGCCTGTTCGTTCTGTGTCACGGGTGTATCTCCCATCATGATGCACGCGGCGGCCTGTCCCTCGCAGGCAACGCAGGCCTTGTGCCTCTAAGGATGGGAAAGCGGCGTCGCAGGCGCCGCGACGAAAAGTCGCTTGCCTCGCGTCGCCAGCCTGTCTCCCCCCGGAGATTCCGCGGCCGGCACCGCGCGGTGTGCTTCGCGCGGCTGTCGGCAGGTCTTCGGACTCGTGGACGTGGAAGGCGTTGGCCCTCCTCCTAGCCCATCGCTTCCCGGGATGGCATCCCAGTGCAATGACGGGTTCGTTTCCACATACCGCTGCGGGGCAGTGCCGGATTCTCACCGGCTTCCCTTTTCATCCGAGGGCGCGAGCCGTCGGAACCGACAGACACAACATAGTGTGGTTACAGATATACGTCAACACGATATGTGGAGTTTTCTGCCGTCATCCGTCGGTTAGCCGGTGACCCGGATCCGGTCAACCAGGTTTCACGCCAGCCGCGTGCAAGTCGCTGATCGTGGAACATCGCCAGCTGATCGTTCTCGATGCTGGTGGGTACTACCCTACTTCGGCAGGTGCCCCCCAGCAGGATTTCGGAGCGGGCACTGTGCACGACAAGCGGAGCGCCCGATGTGTTCGTGAGCTGCCAAATTGGCGGGTCGCAATTCACTCTTGAGAGGTCGCCTTAGGCGTTTGATGCAGCCTTGCCTTGATCCTGATTCATTGTGAGATAAAAGAACATTTGCAGACATTCGTCCAAAAACATTCTCTTTCAAGCATATAGTCCATCCGTCAGCTCGGTGCGCATAGGGATATCCGCATGACCGTTCGCCACATACCTCTCATTCTGATCACGCTTGCTCTATGCACCGCGCATGTGAGGTCGGCCCTAGCCTCAAGTTTTTCGGGCGAGGTGCCTGTCAATTCCAACTCCAGCGCCGCAAATAGCCAGCCGGCACCAATTTCGGCCGTTGCTACAAATGCATCCATGCTTATCGGAACTCGCTGGATCCTGTTTTCCGCGAACGACAGCATGGGAGGAACGATTGCTTCCCTGCAACCCTCTCCCTATTACGGCGCATTGGAACTGTCTTTCGCCGACAGGCGAATTTCCGTCAGCGGCGGTTGCAATCGATTCGCCGCGCCGTATCGGTACGAGGCTGACAGGATGGACGTCGGAGAAATGATGCAGACGACGATGAAATGTGGCGACACGAAGCTAAAAGCCATTGATGACGCGATCGCCACGTATTTAAAGGGTGCTTTGAAGGTTGGTTTTATCGACGATGCTCGAATCCCGGATCAGAAGTTCATGCAATTTCTCCTCTCGGATGGAACTCGGCTAAAGCTATATGCAGTCACCGAATCAACTTCTGGCGATGACTACGCGAGCGTGTTGTTTGAGGTGGCATCCCAGGAAGAACCCTGCGCACAGCCCATGCTGCCTAGTTTGGGATCATGCCTACGCGTACGTGAGGTCCGATACAACGAAAACAACTTGCTTGAGGCCGAAGGAGAGTGGTGGCCCTATCCATATGCAATCAGGGGCTACCGACACATCGCGGGACAGCGCAACGTGTTGCGATTGAAACAGTTCAACATCCCAGCTCCACCGATCCATGGTCCAACCTCAATTCTAGAATTGGACATGGTGCTTGCATCTGAAATGTTGGAACAGTAAAGAATGGGGCTGGCCCGCTATCCGGAAGATCCCGATAACGGCTTGGATTTCCGCAAACCATCGCGTGTTCCGATGGCCGCGCTGGTTCGCATCACGCCTTGTGCTGCGACGCCAGATACTCCGCACTCTGCATCTCGATCAGCCGCGAAGCCGTGCGTTCGAATGCGCCTTGCAGGCGCTCTCCCGAATAAAGCGCGGTCGGCAGTGTCGCGGCGGTGCACACCAGATTGACATGGCGGTCGTACAGCTCGTCGATCAGGTTGACGAAGCGCCGCGCGGCGTCTTCGTTGCTGCGGTCGAAGGCAGGGATGCCGCCCAGCAGCACAGTGTTGAATTCGCGCGCGACTTCGATGTAGTCGGTGGTGCCGCGCGGCCCTTCGCATAGCGCGGCGAAGTCGAACCAGACGATGCTCTTGCCGCGCCCGCGCACCGGGATCTTGCGCGACTCGATCTCGATATTGCCGCGTTTCTCCGGCAAGCCGCTGAGTTCGGTCCAACGTTCAACCAGCCACGTATCGGACTGCGCATCCAGCGGCGCGCGGTACACCGGCGAACGTGTCAAGGCACGCAGGCGATAGTCTTCCTCGCCGTCGGCATGCAGCACCACGCAGTATTTCTGCAGCAGGGCGATGGCGGGCAGGAAACTCTCGCGCTGCAGGCCGTCCTTGTACAGGTTTTCCGGCGCGGTGTTGGAAGTGGTCACCAGGGTCACGCCCTCGGCGAACATGCGCTCCAGCAGACGGCTGAGCAGCATCGCATCGCCGATGTCGGTGACGAAGAATTCGTCCAGCACCAGCACGCTCAACTCGTCGCGCCATTCCTCCACGATCTTGGCCAGCGGGTCGCTCTGGCCGGCATGTTCGCGCAGGCGTTCGTGCACGCCGCGCATGAAGCGATGGAAATGGGTGCGGTATTTCCGCTGGATCGGCAGACCGTCGTAGAACAGGTCCACCAGGAAAGTCTTGCCGCGGCCCACGCCGCCCCATAGATACAGACCGCGCACCGTTTCCGGCTTCTTCCAGAACGAGAGTTTCTCGCGCCAGCCGACGTCCGTGGCTTCCACCAGTGCGGCGTGCAGCCGGTCGAGCTCTTTCAGTGCGGCGTGCTGGGCGGGGTCGTTCTGCCAATCGCCGCGCGCGGCGCCTTCGGCATAGGCTTGCGAGGGCGTCGGCGCGCCCGCCGCTTCGACGGCGCTCACGCAGCCGGCAACCAGTGCTTCACGCCGTGCTGCAGAGCCCCGCGCAGATCGATCAGCTTGCGATGGAAGAAGTGGCTGGTGTCGGGCATGCGCACCAGATCCGGCTTGCGTTTGAGCGTATCGATCCAGTCGTAGACCGCCTGCGGATCGACGATCTCGTCGTTCTCCCCCTGAATCACCAGCCAGGGGCACACCGGCGTGGCGATCTTGCCGAAGTCCCAGCGTCCGGCCGGCGGTGCGATGGAGATCAACGCATCGGGCAGCACCGTGTCGTTGGCGCGCAAGGAGACATAGGCGCCGAAGCTGAAACCGGCCAGCCACAGATCGTCGTCGGGGCGCTGCTCGCGCACCCATTCCACCACCGCCAGAAGATCCTGCAATTCACCGTTGCCGTGGTCGAAACTGCCGGCCGACTGGCCCACGCCGCGGAAGTTGAAGCGCACCGTATTGGCGCCCAGTTCGCGCAGGCTGCGCGCGGCCATGGTCACCACCTTGTTGGTGATGCTGCCGCCTTCGGTGGAAAGCGGATGGCAGAGCACCACGGTCAGCGGCAGCGGCGCGACTTCGGCGTCGGGCCGGTCGACGGCCGCTTCCAATGCACCGGCGGGTCCGTCCAGCTGCAGCGTGGTCGATTGCGTGGGAAAGTCTGGAGAGGTCATGGCCGAATGATACCGCCGCAACCGCAGGCCCAGTCATTTGTAGAGCCGAGCTTGCCCGGCTGCTTTTGCGTCGTGCCAGAAGCAGCCGAGCAAGCCCGGCTCTACAAAGACAGAGGCGACGGCAGCCGAGCGAGCTAGACTCAAAAAGAGCTAGAGGTCGAAACCCAACACCATCGGATCATGGTCGGAACTGCGCCACGGCCCTTCGATATCGCTGCCGGCGTAACCTTCGGCCTCGGGTTCGTCCGCATTGCTATGCCACTCGGCCGCGCCACGCAAACGCTTGGCCAGTGCGGGACTGAGCAGTGCATGGTCCAGGCGGCCCAGCATGCCGTTGTAGAGATAGCTGTAGGGCTGCGGGACCTTGGCCACCGTGAAGGCGTCCTTCCATCCGCGTTCGCGCAAAGCACGCATCGGGTCTTCCATCGCATAGGCGTTGAAATCGCCGACCACCAGCGTCTTGTCGCTGCGCTGGCCGGTGGGGTTGGTCTTCAGCCATGCGTCCAGGCGCTGCGCCGAATCCAATCGCAGCGCATTCCAGCAAGCCTGCCCGTCGCGCTGGTCGGTATCGGGGCCGGTCGCTTCGGTGCATCCCTTGGACTTGAAGTGGTTGGCCACCACCAGGAACGTCTGGCTGCCGCTCTTGCTGCGGCGGAACGCCTGCGCCAACGGCACGCGGCTGCGCGCACCGAACGGTCCTTCCTCCAGCACCGCCGGTTTGCCGACCGGCGATACACGGCTCTTGCGGTAGATCAGGCCCACGCGGATTTCATCGCCGCCCGGGCCTTTCTGCGCATCGACGAAACGCCAGTCGCCGCCGCCCTGATTCAACGCAGCGACGAACTGCGCGATGCTCGATTGCGGGCCGTAGCCATCGTTCTCCAACTCCATCAGCGCGGCTATGTCAGGGTTGAGCGCCTTCAGCGTCAGCACCAGTTTGTCCGTCTGCGCCTTCAGCTGCGCCGGTACCGCGGCGCCGCGCAGCGTGGGGAATCCGCCGCCGTTGCCGTCGCCGTTGAACAGGTTCTCCATGTTGAACACGGCCACGCGCAGGTTGCCGGCCACCTTGGGCGCGGCCGGTCGCGCGGCGGGTTTGGCTTCCAGCGGGGCGGTCAGCTGCACGCGATAGCTGCCCTGGCGCTGATCGACGATGCCTTGCGCGCCACTGGCGGTGCTGCCGCTGCGCGGAACGCCCTCGGGCAGGTACCAGACCGTTTTCGGATCGCGGCGGGTACTGGCGTCGTCCAGCACGATCCGGTGCCGGGCGTTGAATCTTTCGATCTCGCGGTAGCGGTCGCTGCCGGGTGCGGCGATCTCGGTCGGGGTCCACAGGCGGCCATCGAAGCTGGTGCTGGTTTCGGCGTAGCGCGCATCGGTGCCATTGAGACTCAACGGCGCGTCGATCATGACCAGCATCCCTTCCAGCACTTCCCAGCGATCCGGCGGCGCGGTGAAGACGGTGGGGATGACGGGGACGGCTTTGGGAAGCTTTACCGGGTCTATGCGTTCGGCCCGCACGGTGGTCAAAGTACCCACCGACCTGCCGTCGCCCGCATCCTCGAACATGCGGCCATAGACGCGCACCGTGTCGCCGGCGCGCAGCCTGGTCTTGGACGCCTTGGGCGGAACGACGAACAGGCCGTCGGAAGTGAACGGATCGCCATCGCCGCCGTCCTGAAGGAAGAATCCACCCATGCCGTCGACGAAATTGCCCGTGATCGTGCCCTGCACGATGACCGGCTGGCCTTCCAGCGGACTGCGATCGCCGCGCCCCTGCGCGCGTCCGATGGTGATGACGCTGCGCTTGACCGCGGCGTACGTGGAGGCGGCGCCGCAGGCGCAGACCAGCGCGAGCAGCAGGGAGGCGTGGAAGCGGGACACGGTCATGGCGGCTCCGAAGAGGGTTCAAACCAGAACGCCGCCCGGAGGCGGCGTTGCGCGCGTCGGCGAGGAGCCGAAGCTTACTTCACGTTGGCCAGCATCCAGTCGACGGTGGCGTGGATTTGTTCTTCGGTCAGGCCCGGATTGCCGCCTTTGGGCGGCATCACGCCGCCGTCGGGGCCGGTGAAGCCCTCGGTGGCGTGCTTGTACAAAGTGTCCTTGCCCTTGGCCGCGCGCGCGCCGAAGCCGGCGGCGGTCAGCGTCGGCGCCTTGCCCACGCCATTGGTGTGGCAGGCGCCGCACAGGTTCTGATAGATCACGCCGCCGTCCAGGGTGCCGCCATAGGCCTGCTGGGCCGAAGCCGCCGCCAGCGCGGCTGACTGTGCTGCCGCCTGGGCCGCTGCACCGGTGGCGCCGGCGTACACGGCGCCGGCCGGGGCGATGCGCGCCTCGGTCTGCTTGGCCGCCACGGGCGAGACCTCGGGGGGGATGCTGCCGTGCAGATAGAACGCGCCGGCGATCAGGCCCAGGGTCACCAGCATCAGGAAGCCGATGACCATGGAGAAATGCTTGAGGAATTCGAGGTCGTAGTTACGCACTTTCCACCTTTGGCAGCACGGCCGGAGCCGCGCTTGGCTACTGAAAATCAGGAATCCCGGGGCTGCCGCATGCAGGTTGAGGGACGGATCCGGGCGCAAGCGCCGCAGGCAAGGCCTCCATTATAAGCAGGGCCGGTGCGGATGCCTCAAGCCGTCCAGTAAATCCGCACTGGCGCGGGGGCATGTCGCAGCACGTCGCCAATGGGGTAGGCGGCGCCCTGGCCCTGGCCCGACAAGGCCTGTGCCAGGACGCGTTGCTTGTCCGCGCCTTCGATATGCAGATACAGCGCGCGCGCGGCCACAATCGGCGGCAGGGTGAGGGTGATGCGGGGTTCGCCCGCGCCAGGCGCGCGCATCGGCAGCACCACTGCCTTGGCGGCAAGATCCAGGGCTTCGGCCAAACGGTCCCCCCCAGGAAAAAAGGAGGCGGTGTGGCCGTCATTACCCATGCCCAGCACCAGCGCATCGAACGGCGAAGGTATGGTCTGCAGCGCGCGCTCCACTTCGGCCAGCGCGTCTTCCGGTTGCGGTACTGCCCGGTATAGCGGTACGAAGCGGGCTACGGCCGCCGGCCCTTCCAGCAGATTGGCTTTCACCAGCGCCGCGTTGGAGCGCGCGTTGGATTCCGGCACCCAGCGTTCGTCGACCAGGGTCACCGCAATGCGTGGCCAGTCCAGCGGCTGCTGCGCGAGCGCCTGCATGAAGGCTTTGGGGGTGTTGCCGCCGGACAGGGCAAGGCTGGCAGCGCCGCGTTCGGCGAGCGCAGCGCGAAGATCCTCGGCGACCGATTGCGCCAACGCTTGGGCCAGCGTCTGCGGGTCGGGAAAGTCGAGTAGCTGGGTTTTCAAGGAGAGATCAGTTGTCATGGTTGCTCCTGCTTTCCTTCTCCCACCGGGAGAAGGTGGCGCGCGGCGACGGATGAGAGAGGGGGAATGACTTGCCAGGGAAGGTTCAGTACAAACTGATTTCCCATTCCCTCATCCGCCCTTCGGGCACCCCGTATCAAGTACGGGGCAGGCTCTTCTCCCGATGGAGAAGGATAAGCAGCTACGTCGCGTCTTCATGCCAGGTGCGTCCATCACGCTCGATGAGCGCTACTGCTGCGCTCGGCCCCCACGAACCGGCCGTATACGGCTTCGGCGCTTCGCGCAGGGTTTCCCACGCGGCCAGGATCGGGTCGATCCACTTCCACGCCGCTTCCACTTCGTCGCGGCGCATGAACAAAGTGGGGTTGCCGCGCACCACATCCATCAGCAGGCGCTCGTAGGCCTCGGGCTGGTGCACGCCAAAGGCTTCGGCGAAGCTCATGTCCAGCGGCACGTGCTGCAGGCGCAGGCCGCCCGGGCCCGGGTCCTTGATCATCAGCCATAGCTTCACGCCTTCGTCGGGCTGCAGGCGCAGCACCAGTTTGTTGGCCATCACCGGGCCGGAGGCCTGATCGAAAATGGAATGCGGCACGGGACGGAAGGCGATCACGATCTCCGATACGCGCTCGGACAAGCGCTTGCCCGTGCGCAGATAAAACGGCACGCCGGCCCAACGCCAGTTATCGACCTCGGCCTTCAATGCCACGAAGGTTTCGGTGCGCGAATCGTTGCGGCCCAGCTCGGTCAGATAGCCCGGCACCGCGCCACCGTTGCTGGCGCCGGCGCGGTACTGGCCGCGCACGGTCATCTGCGCGGCGTCCTCGGCGTCGATCGGCCGCAGCGAGCGCAGCACCTTCAGCTTCTCGTCGCGCACCGCATCGGCGTTCATCGCCGCCGGCGGTTCCATCGACACCATGCACAGCAGCTGCAGCAGGTGGTTCTGAACCATGTCGCGCAGCGCGCCGGAGGTGTCGTAGTAGCCGGCGCGTTTTTCCAGGCCCACGGTTTCGGCCACGGTGATCTGCACGTGGTCGACGTAGTTGAAATTCCACAGCGGCTCGAACAGGATGTTGGCGAAGCGCAGCGCCATCAGGTTCTGCACCGTCTCCTTGCCCAGGTAATGGTCGATGCGGAAGATCTGGCTTTCGGAGAAAGCGCCGCCCACCGCGTCGTTGATCACCGCTGCGCTGGCCGAATCCTTGCCGATCGGCTTCTCGATCACCACGCGCGACTTGCCATGATTGAGGTCATGCGCCTTGAGGCGTGTGCAGATGTCCACGAACAGACTGGGGCTGGTGGACAGGTAGAACACGCGGATGCGGTCGCCATGTGTCGCCAGCTCGTCGGCGAAACCCTGCCAGCCTTCGTCCTTGGTTGCGTCCAGCGCGTGGTAACCGAGTTTCTGCAGGAACGGAGCCAGCTTGGCCTGCAGTGAAGGTTCGCTGCCCACCACCGGCCCCAGCGCCTCGTTGACCTTGGCCCGATAGTCGTCGTCGGACTGTTTGTCGCGGGCCACGCCGACGATGCGGCTGTCCTCGGGAATCTGGCCGTCGGCGTAGCGCCGGAACAGGCCCGGCAGCAGCTTGCGCAGCGCCAGGTCGCCGGTGCCGCCGAAAATCACGAGGTCGAAGGTGTCGACGGGGACAGTCTTGGCGGTCACAGCAGGTCTCTTGGGGAACTATGTCAGGAACGGGGAAAATACCACCGAAATACCATGATCGCCATCCATACCCTTGATTAATGGAGATTGGTCATTTCGCTTGCGGGATTGGTATTTCATTGGTACTTTCTGTTCATGTCCTCAGCCCTGTCCCGCGAATACCAGCGCCTTGGCGCCGCCGATACCACCCGCACGCTGGCTTATGCGAGGTTGCGACGGGCGGTGCAGAACCTGATCGACAGCGGCGTGCTGCAGCCCGGACAGGCCCTGCCCAGCGAGCGCGACCTGTGCCAGCAACTGTCGCTGTCCCGCGTCACCGTGCGCCGCGCGCTGTCGGGGCTGGTCGAGTCCGGCCTGCTGACCCAGCGTCATGGGGCCGGCAGCTTCGTGGCCGAGCGCATCCAGCGCTCGTTTTCTCGTCTGACCAGCTTCACCGATGACCTGCGCGAGCGCGGGCTCAACCCGCGTTCGGAATTCTTCGAGCGCAGCGTCGGCGAAGTCACTCCGGAAGAAGCCATGGCCCTCAACCTGTCGCCGGGCAGCGGCGTGATCCGCTTCCACCGTGTGCGCTACGGCGGCGATGCGCCGTTGGCGGTGGAGCGCACGCTGGTGCCGCATGCGCTGCTGCCGGATCCGCTGAGCGTGGTCGACTCTCTTTATGAAGCGCTGCAGCCGCATGGCCATCGCCCGGTGCGCGCCTTGCAGCACCTGCGCGCCGTGGCGCTGGATGCCGAAACCGCGAAGCTGCTGCACCTGCCGGCCGGCAGCCCGGGCCTGCTGATAGAGCGCCGCGCTTTTTTGGCCGACGGTCGGGTGGTGGAATCCACGCGTTCGTTCTATCGCGGCGATGCCTACGACTTCGTTGCCGAACTGCACAGCGAATAATCCTGAATCTCAGTAATGTGAGTGTTCTCACTATTAGCGAAGTGATGGGAGTTTCGTCACTGAACAGCCGATAATGTGACAAATATCGCATGATGCTGTTCAGCGCGGCCGCAAGTTGGCGCAGAGGCGGACGCGACGGCAAAGTCATCTTGCAGAACGCGTTCGGCAGAGCAGGCTCGGTAGAGCAGGTCTTGCAGAACATGCCTCGCAGAACACGCCTTGCAAAACACGTCGGAGTGAACATGGGTGCGAACAAACGTTTTGAAATCGCCGAAAAGGCGCCCGATGCGGCCAATACGGACGCCAGCGACAACAAAATGGACCAGATTCGCGAACTGATGTTCGGCGGTGTGGTCCGCGATTTCGATCGTCGCATCAAGGAACTCAGCGACCTCATGGAAAGCGAGTTGGCCCGTGTGGCCGCCGACTACGAGCGGCGCATCGCCGGATTGGAGGCGCGGTTGGATCCGCAGATCGAAAAGCTCGGCGCCCAGCTGCGCCAGGAAAGCGCCGCGCGCACCAGCGCGCTGGACGACATCGACATGCGCTTCGGCCAGTCCCAGCGCACCCAGCGCAGCGAGATCAACGCCGTGCTGCAGCAACACGAAGACAGCGCCGCCGCTGCCGAAGCCCGCGCCCGCGACGCGCTGGCGCAACTCGACGAACGCACCCAGGCGTCCCTGCAGGCGGTGCGCGATGCGCTGTCGTCGACGCGCGGCGAACTGGGCGGACAGAAACTGGCGCGCGAAGACCTGGCCGACCTGATGGCGGAGGTCTCATTGCGCTTGCGCGGCACTCAGGACGCTTCGAAGAACGGCTGAGGACCGGTTGCGCATGAACGGCGAATACGAGCGTCTTCGCCAACTGCTGCTGGAACAGGAGCGCGGCCGCATGGACGCGCTGCAGGACAGCGTAGGCAAGGCGACCGCGCGTTTCGAACGCGTACCGGACCTGCTGGCCGAAGACATCGAAGCCAGCCTCCGTGCGGGCAAGCGTTCGCGATTGGCCAACGTACTGTCCGAAGCCAGCGCCGATTCGCTGGAAATCGCGGTGCGCCGCCGCCCGCAGGCGGTGGTGCAGGCGGTATATCCGATCATCGGCCCGGCCATCCGCCGTTCGCTCAGCGATGCCCTGCGGCAGATGGCCGACGATCTGGACCGCGCGCTCAGCGACACCTTCAGCCCGCGCGCGCTGCTGTGGCGTTGGGAAGCCTGGCGCAGCGGCACCTCCTACGCGCAAGTGATGTTGCGCCATACCACGCGTTACCAGGTCGAACATTTGTTCCTGATCGCACCGGAATCGGGATTGCTGCTGGGCCACCTCACTGCCAGCGGTTTGCCGGTGCTGGATGCCGACGCGGTGGCCGGCATGTTCACCGCCATCCACCAGTTCGTGCGCGATTCGGTCACGGTTGACGAGGACAGCGCAGGCATCGGCTCGGCGACGGTGGGCGGTTACCGGCTTGCGGTCAGCGAAGGCCCGGGCGCGCGCCTGGTGGCGTTCGTGCGCGGCGTGCCGTCCAGCGATTTCGGCCTGCGGTTGGACGAACTCAACGAGGAGCTGCACGCGCGCTACGGCGTGCAATTGGGCGAGGCCGAATCGGCAGGCGTCGCCGGCGCCGGGTTGTTGGAACAGCCGCAATTGGACGAACTCAATTCGCGCTGGGCGACCCGGCAGGGCGGTGCGCGTCCGCAGCGCCGCAAATACGTATGGGCGGCGTTGGCGCTCGCGGCATTGGCGTTGCTGGTCTATGCCGCGCTCGGCTGGCGCTGGTCTTCGCAGGTCGGTGCGATCGGGCGCCATCTTTCCGCTACGCCCGGGTTGGTGGTGTCCAAGCTGGACGATGGCGAACGCGGCCGTTTGCGCATCGAGGGCCTGATGGATCCCCTGGCCAGCGATCCGCGTGCATGGCTGGCGCAACACTATCCGACCGTCGAAGTCGAAATGCGAACGCGCCCGTTCGTGTCGCTGGAACCGCAGCTGGTGCAGCGGCGGGTGGCCCAGACTCTGCAGCTGCCCGAAGCGGCGGTGAAAACGCCCGACGCCAAGGGCGTGATCCGCTTGACCGGTTCGGTGCCGTTTCCCGACTGGTATCGCGCACGCGCCACGTCGTTGTCCACGCCGGGCGTCACCGGCATCGACTACGAGGGATTGTCCTATCCGCAGAAAAAGCGAATGGATGCCGCCATCGCTTCCATCCAGTCGCTCAAGCTTACGTTCGTGAACGGCACGGTGACGCCGGAGGACGGCTGGGAGAAGACATTGGCCGAGATGGGCCAGAAACTGCAGGCCCTGGAGCGTCTCGGCGCGACTTCCTCCATCGCCTTCCATATGCAGACCGCAGGCCTGACCGACGAGCCCGGCACGCTCGACCAGAACCGCGGCTTGCGCCAGCAGCGCGCCGAATGGCTGGCCAGCCGCCTGGCCGCGCAACTGCATCCGCCTTCGACCATCGCGGTCAACCAGGACGCTGCGTTCGCGCTGCCGCAGAGCACTCTGGCGCGGGGCACCTTGTCGCAGAGCGCGCCCGTGCGCGCCGCCGTGGTCACGGTCGAGCCCTATCCCGCGCCGGTGCGACAACAATGAGCGTTTCCCTGTCCCGAAAGATAAGCTTGCTCGGCGATTTCGCCGTCGGCAAGACCAGCACCATCGCGCGTAGCGTGCGCAACACCTTTTCCGAGGCCTATCTGACCTCGGTCGGGGTGAAGGTGGATACCAAGACCCTCTCCGACACCGAGGGCCGCGACCTGCGCCTGGTGTTGTGGGATATCGCCGGCGCCAACTCGCTGGACCAGATGCGCGCCAACTACATCGGCGGCAGCCAGGGCCTGTTGCTGGTCGCCGACGGCACCCGCGCCGACACAGTGGATACCGTGCTGCGGTTGCGCGACCAAGCCATACGCCTACTGGGACGCGAGCTGCCGGCGGTGTTGATCCTCAACAAATGCGATCTGGCCGGCGAGTGGGAAGTGCCGCCGCAACGCATCCGCGAACTTGCACAACGGTTGCCGGTGTTCAGCGCCAGCGCACGTACCGGGCAGGGCGTGGAGGAAGCGTTCGCCACGCTGGCCGCCGCCGTGGCCGTACCTTCTGGCCGGAGTTCCCTGTGAGCGGCGTGCCACGCAAGCCCGCCGCAGTGCCCGTACGGCCGCGGCCGCCGGTGGTGGTGACTTTCGACGAAGACGGCGAAGTGCTGGATGTGGTGGGCGACATCGACCGGTTCGTCGCCGGCGACGACACCCGCCAGGACATCTACAAACGCCTGCAAGACCTGCGCGAGGGAAGGGAAGGTACGCCGGACATCATCCCGGCCATGGAGCTGTCGCAGGGACGCTATGCCGACATCCATATCGTGGCCGAGGAAGACAGCCGCCATTTCGTGTTGCTGGATGTGACCGAACTGATGCAGGTACTGCGCCGCAACCAGCAGGCCGGCAACGAAGCCGCGCTGCTGGAAGACCAGCGCCGTCGCGAACTGCGCAAAAGCACGCCGAACGCGTCGCCGCCGCCGCGTCCTCTGGGGCAGTTCCGCCGCAGCTCGGAACTGTTCGCCGAATTGATCAACAGCGCACGTGCGCCCATGGCCCAGCTGGCCGGGCATGCGCGCCTGCTGGAGCAACGATGCAAGAACGATCCGGCCGCACTACGCTCCATCGCCGCCATCCAGCACGCTGCCGTGCGCCTGGATGCGCTATCCACCAACGGCCTGATAGGCCTGGGCGAACTCAGCGCAGGCGCCCGTAATCTGGGCATCGTCGATCCGTCGCAATTGGCGGCGCTGCTGCAGGAAACTTTCGCGTTGCAGGCGCATGCGCAGGGCATCGGTTTCGAAGTGCGCGTACCCGAAAGCGAGAGCCTCATCGAAATCGATACGCTCGCCCTGCGTCAGGTTCTGGTCAACCTGATCATCCACGCCCTGGAAGGCATCGAGTCCGGCAGTCTGGTGGTGTCGCTGTCGGCGGCTGCGCAAGGTCTGGAGATCGAGATCGCATGCGAGCCTTCGGGCTTCGGCGCCGATCATTTCGGTCCCCTGGTCACCACGGCCGATCTGTTGCAATCCAATGCCGGCGGCAGCCTGGGTCTGGCGGTCAGTCAGCAGTTGCTGCAGCAGATGCGGGCGACTGTGGAACTGGTATCCAGGCGCGATGGCGGCCATGAAGTCTGGATCCACGTGCCGCTCAACCGCGTGGCCGGCGCTGAAGAGGGGTTGCGCGTGCCGGAATCTTCCCTTCCTCCCGCCTTGCTCAATGGCGAGAAAGTGGCGGTGGTGGCGGTGGAGCCGGCGCAGCCCGCGACCCGCCTGATGGAGCTGCTGGCCGATCTGGGCATGCCGGTCGTGTCGGTGCAGGACATCGAGCGCATCGAGGCCTTGATACGCGACGACGCGTTGGGCGCGCTGGTGCTCTCCAGTCCGTTCCAGGGCAGCGACGGCCGCGAGCTCCTCAATCGCCTGCAACTGCCGACGGAAACCAGCGTCATGCTGCTCACCTCCGCCGATGAAGTCCCCGGCCGGATGGGTTGGCTGCGCGACCGCAACTGCGTGCAGGTCGCCTCCGATGCCGACCGCGACACGCTGCGTGCGGCCTTGTTTACCGTGTTGGCCGGTTAGAGTGATCGGACGATGAAGGAAATCGGGCGACGGATGATCGCGATGACAGGGGAAGGGCGGTGATCCAGACTGGCGACATGGCCGCGTTCGTCGCCGTGGTGGAAACGGCCAGCTTCACCGAAGCGGCCCGGCGCCTGACCACGACCAAGTCGGTGATCAGCCGGCGGGTGAGCGACCTGGAGCGCGAATTGGGAGCGCCCTTGCTGGAGCGCGACGCGCGCAGCGTGCGCGTCACTGAAGTGGGCGCCGTGTACTACGCCAAATGCGTGCGCATATTGGAATCCATCGGCGCAGCCACCGATTTTGTCGCCGGATTCAACGGCCTGGTCCGCGGGCGTCTGCGCGTGGCCTTGCCCGAATCCTTCAACAGCGCGCTGATCGCGCCGCTGCTCAATGAATTCGCCGAACGCTATCCCGAGGTGCTGCTCGATATCCAGGCCGATGACGAGTACGTCAATCTGGGCGACAGTCATTTCGATGTCGCCATTCGCGTCGGCCGCCTGGGCGACGCCAACCTCATCGCGCGTCCGCTGGCCAGCTTCCGCCAGTGGCTTTGCGCCAGCCCCGCCTACTTGCAGGCGCATGGCGTGCCGCAGTCCCCCATCGATCTGGCCGAGCATCACGGCCTGATCGACGCTTCGGACGAAAGCCATGGTGGCTGGCAGCTTTGGGTCAATGGGGAGGCGCGTAGCTGCCAGGTACGCGAGCGGATCCGCAGCAACAGCAGCGAACAGCTGATCTCGGCCGCGTGCGCGGGCCTGGGCATCGTGCGGGCGTCCAGCATTCTTGCCGCAGACGCTATCGTTTCAGGACGGTTGCGTATCGTGCTTCCCGAGTTCGCGCCACCCGCCAGCCAGATCTCCATCGTCTATCCCAGGAGCAGGCGCGCTTCCCAGAAAGTGCAGGCTCTGCTGTCGTTCCTGAGCGAACGCATCACGGTGGTCGCCAGTTGGGACGAGCGCATCGCACAGGCCCAAGCCGCGCCGTAACGCTTTGTCTGCGGCGTGACCGACCCGCCGCAACCGGCACATCCGCCTCCAGCAGTGGCCGGATAACAGGGGCCTGATCAGCGTTCGCGAATCGCGAACCATCAGTTCGTCACAGATGGCTGGCGCGTTCCGGCCCGCTGCCTAAGCTATGCCCCAGGAGCAGTTGTCGGGTGTTCGTCCCACACGGAGAGTGGAGGCGATCACAAGCGCAGGGGTTGGATAGTCCTGCGCCCACGCGGTCACCGAGCAATCGGCGGCCGCGTGGCGACCCCAAGGATCTCAAGGCTTCTGCCGGCGGCTTCCCCCCGGCAGTCGCGTGGCGCAGCGAGTACCCCACTCTTGCGCCGCGTGCGGTACCCGTCAATTCCCCAAGCTCTGGCGGGTATCGCAGTCGCTCCGACGGCGACAGGTCGAGGGGGCTTCGGCCCCCTCGTTTTTTTCCGGAATGCAGACAGGTGCAAGGATGAACGAACAATCCGCCGCTGCCCGCCATTCCATCCGCAGGGTGGTGATGCGCGCATGAACAGGATGGCCATGAAGGCAATGGACGTAAATCTGCATGACACGGCCGTGAGGCCGCAATGGGCATTTCGCATAGACGACGTGGGCATGGACAAGGCGACTTTCGAAGAAAACTGGCGCGCGCGCCAGCGTCTGAACGACTCGCAATGGGCCAAAGTTCTCGGAGTGCTGCCCGGCCGCATCGGCGTTCGCGCCAGCAACGGCGGCAATGCCCGCCGCTTCGTCGAAGCGGTACTGTGGATGGCCCATACCCGCGCCTACTGGTCGGACATTCCGATCGAGTACGGCGCCTGGCATGCCATCTACATCCGGTTTGGCCGCTGGGCGCACGAGGACGTCTGGGAAGACGTGGTCAAGGCCCTGGATGAGCTACCGAAAACCCAGGCGCTGCTCGGCGCCCTAGTGGAAAAATACCAAGCCAGCTACCGCATCCAGCGGCTGCGCGACAAGATGAAATAAGCCCGCGGCGCAGGTTGATCTCCATGACGCCGACGACCCGGGCGCCTGTCATGTTCCCGCTTGCGCTCAATTGCCTTCGTACGCGGCGCGAAGCGCGGCGATATCGTGTTTCTTCATCTTCAACATCGCCTGCATCGCCCGCGCACTCGCGTCCGTATCAGGGCCGATGCACATCCGGATGACGTCCCGTGGTGCGATCTGCCACGACAGGCCGAACTTGTCTTTCAGCCAGCCGCAGGCTCCTTCGCTGCTGCCCGCGCTGAGTTTGGACCAGAGTTCGTCGATTTCGGCCTGGTCCTCGCATTCGATCATCAGCGGGACGGCCGCGGTGAACGGGAAGCCCGGCCCGGCGTTGAGCGCCAACAAGGGCTGCCCTCGATTTCGAAGCGAATCGTAACCCGCGAAGCGGGCCCGGTTCGAATGAACCGCCAAGGTCGGCCGGTTGCCATGCGGAATAGATCCTAGGGCAATTGAGTTACGGCGCACCACCACGCGTAAGCCGCTGCCAAGGCGAAACAAATAAACGTCAGAATAATGAGCCAGAAGCCAAAGGGATTGCCGATGCGCCGGCAGCGCCAACGATATCGGCCGTAGGCAACCTGTCCCGATCTGAGGCCGGCATAGATCTCCCGGCAAAGAAACCAGAGAAGACCCCAGCAAATGAGCGTGACAAGGGCGAGTCTTGCGACTTGCATCACTGCGGCTTGAAACTTGAACTAAACCGACCCGCGAGCAAGTCGGCCTCGAACGAACTACCGGGCGCCAATTGCTGACTGGAGGGCCTTGATCGAGAGCTCCCATTCTTCAAAGTCATCGCTCTCCTCCCATAGCTCTTTGAGTTCGGAATCCGGGCCCAGTATGCGGGTCAGTGCTTCCTGTGCCTTGGATAGCAGATTAGCGGATGGTCTGGCGGAAATGGACCTTAGCCAAGCATCCACATTTTCCGTGTATGCATCAGATTGCGTGCCACGCCCCAAAGCCTTGGCTATGACTTCCGCAGCGGCAACAGCGTCAACGGCCAGATCGACGTCGAGGTAATCAGCGCCATTATCGAGCACGTTCTGTATGGTTTTCTCAACCAGGGAAAAATCCGTCTGTTTCTCAAGGCCATAAGCCCAGTCATTCGCACTGTCGTTGCCAAATGGTTCGTGTGACCAGGTTCCCATGAAATTTTCCTTTAAAGGTAGGCTTGTAAAGGCAGGCTTGCAGGCTAGTCGAAGAAATCAAAGATGGACCAATCAAGGTCCGGAAACTCAAGCCATGACAAATCCAGGTCGAACCAGGTGGATGAGGAACCGGTAGACAAGGACTCGAGCATCTCTTTTTTCATTGCCGGGTAGTCGCAAGCCTTGCCGACCGCGGTGTGTATCCGGTCAAAGTCGTCGTGCGAGTTGAAAAGCGCATGCGACCAACAGGCTGCATCGAGCGAAATCCCGCATCGTCGATTGGCTTCCCGGACCTGGTCGATGGAATAGAACTTCCGTTTCCCGTGATGCCGGAGAAGATCATCGCCGACGCGCTTGGCCTGGGCTTGTTTATCCCATGGGCTGATGGCGCATGGGGCGGTTTGGGCAATCGTCATGAAACTCCATTAGTGGTTGGCGGATCCAGGCAGCTGACGCCTGGACTAAGCCGGGCCGCGACGCGGCTTCGCCTTGAACGAATTGCCATGCCTCTTCACCAGTATGTTGCGCACGACCTGCTGCAGGCGGGCGATGGTCAGGCGCCTGGCGATGTCCGCAACCCCGGAGGCGCCAATGGATGCGTCGAGGGCGTCGTCGTCGATGGTTATGTTGAGGTCCTCCTCAATGGACATGACAATTTCAACGATATCCAGAGCGTCGGCCGCTACAACCTGGTTTGCGTAAGGCCGATCGACCTGCAGTTTGCCAATGGGGATGCCAAGGATACTTGCGGAGTGCTTGAGCACGGTTTCGTCCGCAAGCCGGGCAATCTGTGCAGAGGGAACCGCGCCTCCACTGCCTTGACGGGCAAGGGCGGGATGAGAGGGCAGTGCTGTGGCTAGCAGGAGCGAAAGGACGACGGTTCGCATGAATCTCTCTCTGGGGCCTGATGCTTGAATCAAGCCGACCTGCCAAGCGGTTGGGAGTTCCTACGCAAAAGTGGACACCTGTTGGTTAGATACATTGACGTTCGTATTCTGCCGGTGATCGGTATCCCAACGCCGAGTGTAGGCGCTGGTGGTTGTAGAAGTCGACATAGTTGACGATGGCACGGCGCAGCGATTGATCGTCGTCGAAGGTGCTCCGGTGGTACATGTCAGCCTTCATCGATTTGTTCCAGGATTCCATGTGCGCGTTGTCGTTCATGCGCTGCGGGCGGTTGGCGGACTGTATGAGTCCTGCGGCGTGCAGACACTGCTTGAAGTCACCGGCGATGAACCCGATCCCGCGGTCACTGTGGAACAGCGTGCCGGAGCCTGGCGTGCGCGTGCGCAGCGCCGATCGCAGCGCACGCCGTGTCAGAGCCATCGTGCGATCCGAACCCAGCGACCAGCCCAGCAGCCGACGCGAGTAACGGTCCATCACCGTGGCCAGGCACCGCCACTGCCCGCCCGCCTTCAGGTAGGTCACGTCCGCCACCCAGACCTGTGGGTTGCACGGTGTGTGCGTGGCTCTCCACGCTGGCCAGGAACCGGGCCAGCCCGGGCCGCCTCCGATACAAGCGCGAGGAGCAGGCACGCACGCCATGTTCGCGCATCAACCGCTTCACCCGCCGCCGCCCGGCGGTTTCGCCTTGCCGCTTCAGCGCCGCGTGGACACGCGGACTACCGTAAGTCTGGTGGCTCTGCGGGTGCACCGTGCGGATACGTTCCACCAGCCCGGCATCGTCCATCGAACGTCGACTCACGGGCCGCATTCGTGGCGATGCGTGCGGTCACCCGCTGTAGTAGCCGGGTCGATCGAGGTCGGCGAGCAAGTCCGGACCGGTCGGCTTCCAGCCGAGCCATGCGCGTGTGCGTGCGCTGGAGGCGAACATATCCGCGCCCGCGAAATCCGCGAACCATCCGAAATGATCCCGCTCCCGTGATGCGACGGGCAGACCGAGCCGGCGACCAATCGTCTCGGCGATACTCTTGAACGATACGCCTTCATCCGCGACCGCGTGATAGACGGATTCAGCCGCCCCCTGTTCCAGCGCGAGCCGGTAGAGGCGTGCCGCATCCGACCGGTGCACGCCGGCCCAGCGGTTCAGGCCCTCGCCGAGATAAGCCGACACGCCCTTCTCGCGCGCCGAACGAATCACGATGGGGATGAATCCGTAGTCACCGAGGCCATGGACCGATGGCGCGAGCCGGATCGTCGCAACGCGCACGCCACGCTCGGCAAGCATTCTGGCGGCCGCTTCCGACTTCCGAGGTGAAGACGGGTCAGGCATGTCCATCTCGGTCGCGGGGCGGCCTTGCGCGATCCTCAGCAGGCCCGAAGTGACCAGGAGCGGGCGCTCCGATCCTTCCAGAGCGCTTCCCAATGTCTCGATCGCGCGCCGGTCCTGCTCGGCATTTTCGGTGAACTTGGAAAAATCGTGGTTGAACGCAGTGTGGATCACAGCGTCCGCCATCGACGCCGCACTGCGCAAGACGTCAAGGTCGTCGAGCGTGGCGCGGACGACGTGGGCGCCTGTCGCTGCGAGCGCGGCGGCTTTGTCGTCGCTGCGGACCAGGCCCGTGACTTGGTGGCCAGAACGAAGCAGTTCTTCGACCACGGCGGAGCCAACCCATCCGGTGGCGCCGGTTACGAATACATGCATGTTGAATCTCCTGGGTTACCGCCGGACCGCTACGATTCGGCGACGATGCAATTGGAGCAGCTATATTTTTCCGGCATGCGCCGGCAGATGCTGCTGGTTCAACCGAGCCGCATGGACAACTCGACGTCCTCGCCGAAGGGTGTGGACAGGTAGCCATTCGCGGGCAAGCGTACGTGCGCCAGGTAATCCGGACTGTAGTCGGCGTTGTCGGCGACGATGAGCGCACCCGGCCTGAGGCGGCTCTCCACTAGTCCCAGGATCTCGGGGTAGAGGGCCTTGGCGCCGTCGAGCAACAACAGATCGATCGTTTCGGGGAGATCGGCGCTCAGCGTCTGCAGCGCATCCCCTTCCCGGATCTCCACCAGGTCGGTGACACCACCGGCCGTCAAATTCTCCCGGGCTCGCACTATCTTGGACGGCTCGAACTCGGTAGTGATCAGGCGACCGCCGCCATTGTCGCGCAGAGCCGCCGCCAAATGCAGGGTAGAGATGCCGAACGAGGTTCCGAACTCGACGATCGTGCGTGCGCTGCAACTGCGCGCCAGCATGTAGAGCAACGTCCCCGTTTCTCTGGAGACGGGAAGCGCAAGGTCCTTCATGCGTCCGTAATAGTCGAGGTATTCGGTTTTGCTTTGCATCAGGCGCTCCCGCTCCTGGCGAGAGAGCGCGGCCACGGCGGGGCTCGTCGCCGGCGGTGCCGCCGCGGCCTCTTCGAACAAACGATCCAGCAAGGGAGCAATCGGGGCTGAAGTCAGGGTGGTCATGTTGGTTTCCTGTGTGAAATGCACGAATCTTTGCGTCGAATTAGAATGCGACTAATTCGTCAGATTCGCTATTCGCATTGCAGCGCCGCCATGACCGATCGCCGAAAACACAAGATTTCCCTGCGAAAACAACCCAAACAGGCCCGCTCGAACGAGCTGGTCGCCATCATCCTGGAGGCAGCAGTTCAGGTTTTGGAGAAGGAAGGATCGCAGCGTTTCACCACCGCGCGGGTGGCCGAGAAGGCCGGGGTCAGTGTGGGATCGCTGTACCAGTACTTTCCGAACAAGGCGGCGATCCTCTTTCGGCTACAAAGCGACGAATGGCGACAGACGGCCGAGCTGTGGAACGGCATCCTCGGGGACGCCGGGAAGCCGCCGCTCGAACGATTGCGCGTCCTGGTCCACGCCTTCATCCGTTCCGAATGCGATGAAGCGAAGATTCGCACCGCACTGAACGACGCAGCTCCGCTCTATCGCGATGCGCCCGAAGCGCGGGACGCCAAGGCGTCGGGAGAACGTGCTTTCCGGGCCTTCATGCAGAAGGCGCTGCCCGCCGCCTCGGAAGCGACTCGCGCCCTGGCCAGTGATCTGATCACGACGACGCTCAGCAGGGTAGGCAAGAGTTTTTCGGAAAGCCCACGGAGTACCGCGGAGACCGGGGCCTATGCCGATGCCTTGTCCGATATGTTTTGCGCCTACCTCAAGGAGCTTGAGAATGGCTGAGACGGGCAAAGGCTGGGGAACCAGACCCGCGCTGTTTTTCAGACGACGGCTTCTGGCCGACAGCGGACACGCCGCCTGTGGCGTGAAAATTCTCACCAACTCCCGAGCAGCGCAACGTCAAGCCACTAAGTTGTTGGTTTATAAGAGTGGTCTGAGGGAGGCCAGCCGAGAACCACTAGATAATGAGAATGTTCTCATCAAGTGATTGGCTGGCCACCTGGCCGCCGAAAAACTCGAAGGATGGCGCGCCCGGAGGGATTCGAACCCCCGACCAATGGCTTCGGAAGCCACTACTCTATCCGGCTGAGCTACGGGCGCACGGGACGCGCATTCTACCGGCAAACCGGCCAAGCGTCTTTTTCGCGTGGGGACCGGCCTGCTAGGCTGGCGGCATGGGTTACGAACGTTTTCAATCCGCAAGCCCGCCCCGCTGGCGCGAACGGCTGGGCCAGTACTGGAAGCTGGTGCGCGGCGACCGCCCGATCGGCGTGCTGCTGCTGCTGTGGCCGACCTGGTGGGCGTTGTGGATCGCTTCAAGGGGCGTGCCCTCCCTGTGGATGCTGTTCGTGTTTACCGCCGGCGTGTGGCTGACGCGCTCGGCAGGCTGCGTGATCAACGATTACGCCGACCGCTGGCTGGACCCGCAGGTCGAACGCACGCGCGGGCGTCCGCTGGCTACCGGTGCGGTGTCCGGACGCGAGGCCCTGCTGGTATTCGCGGTGCTGATGATCGCCGCCTTCGCGCTGGTGCTCACGCTGAACCGCCTGACCATTTATCTAAGCGTCGTCGGCCTGTTCCTGGCGGCCAGCTATCCCTATCTCAAACGCTATACCTATCTGCCGCAGGTCTACCTGGGGCTGGCTTTCGGCTGGGGCATCCCGATGGCGTTCGCTGCGGTGCAGGGAAGCGTGCCGCCGGTGGCGTGGGTGCTGTACTTCGCCAACATCCTCTGGGCCACGGCCTACGACACCTGGTATGCGATGGTGGACCGTGACGAGGACATCCGCGCTGGTTCCAAATCCACCGCCATCCTGTTCGGCGACATGGATCTCATCGCGCAGGCGGTGTTGTACGCGCTGATGTTGGCGGCGTTGTGGATGGTGGGCCGGCAGGCGCAGCTGGGCCTGTACTACTGGGCTGCGCTGGGCGTAGCGGCCGTGCTGGTGGCTTACGAATTCGGCATCGCCCGCCATCGCGAACGCGAAGCCTGCTTCCGCGCGTTCCTGCATAACAACTGGGTGGGCGCGGCGGTGTTCGCGGGAATCGCAACCCACCACTTTCTGCAAACCTGACCAGCTCACCGCCGTACTACTCTTGCGAGCGTTGCGTCGACGCCCCTTGCCGGAGACAAACACGATGAGAATCCTGATCGGCTGCGTGCTGGCCGTTTTCGCCAATCCTGCGCTTGCGGCGGAGACGGCTCCACGCGAACACTTTGCGCCCGCGGGATGGGAAGGCTCTTATCACCAGCTGCACTATTCGCCGGTGGTCAAGATCGGCAACCGGGTCATCGTTTCCGGTATTCCGGCCCTGGAGGGCGACACCGAGGAAGCCAAGATCCGCTGGATGTTCGAACAACTCAAGCTGCACCTGGAAGCCGCGGGCGCCAGCATGGAGGACGTGGTGGAACTGACCAGTTTCCATGTGTCCACCGGCCACGACGATTTCCGCAAACACCTGGAGCCGGTGCTGAAGGTGCACAGGGAGTTCTTCAAGGACCATTACCCGGCGTGGACCGCGGTGGGCACCACGGCGCTGTACTCGGCGGAGGCGCCGATGGAGCTGCGCGCGGAAGCGATCATCGGTTCGGGCCGCACCGCCAGGGCGGAAATTCCGAAGCCCGCAACGCCGCCCGGCCCAGCCACGCCCTGATTGCCAGCCCGGTGTAGCCTGCATTCAAGCAGCGCCGGTTACTGTGAGACCGCATGAAAGCGGAAGCGGTGGGTTTCCGTTGTCCAGGCGGTCCTCCCTCCTTCGCAGGCGCCACATGAAACGATCGATCCTGTTATGCGTGGCCCTGGTCGCAACCGGTAGCGCTGCCGCTCAAAGCGCCGACACCGCACTCGATCTGCGCGTTCCCGAACAAACCCCGGCGCCTGCGGTCTCCGGGACGGTGGCCAAGAGCGATCCGCCCGGCACTTATTACGGCGACACCAGCGGCAAACCGTCGCGGCGCGATGCGGACGAAACCGCGGTCGCCGATGACGGCAAGGCCAAAGTCTGGGGCAGCTTCACCACCGGCATAGGCCACACCAAGGGCTACGGCACTTCGCATTACAACGCTGCCGAGGTCAACGTCAGCAAATCCTTCGGCGATGGCGAACGCCCCAACGCGTTCAATCTGCAGATCCGCGTCGAGCAAGGCGATGGCCCGGGTTTCGGCGGCTACTATCCGTATCCCTATTTCGACCGCGGCGCGGACTACTACCCGCCGCGGCGTTGAAGCAATCCGCGGGGTGAGGTTCCTGCGGATACTTCGCGCAGCCGCTCGCTGGTCTGCGCGCTGAGCCTCTGAACAACCCGGTGTCATCCCGAGCGTGTCCAGACCTCAAGCACCCACTCCTGGAATCACTTCGCACGCGACGCCTTGCTGACTGAGCCGCTGCGCGAAACGGTCGCCGATTGTGGTTTGGAAGGCATTGCCGGATTTCAGGCACACCACGCACTGGCCGGACTGCGCGTGCTCCAGCAACAGCGCCAGCAAAGCCTCGTCGTCGTTCGGCAACGACAGGCGCGAGGCATCGCGGCGGGCCAGCGCCACGATGGCGGGGTGCGATTGCGCATCGCAAACCAGCAGGTCGGCCCGGTTCAGCGCGCGCAATGCTTTCAGCGTCACCAGGCCAGGATCGCCGCTGCCGGCATCCACCAGCAGTACGCTGCCGGCGGCGGCGACGTCCCCGCTGCTTTCCAGCGCCGCAAGGAACGCCCGTTCGGCAGAGTCCCGTCGCCCGCTCTGGAGCAGCACGGGCACCGGGCCCTCCATCACCTGCTCGAACCAGCGCCGGCGCAGCGCGAGTTGCGGCAGGCGGCTGCGGATCGCGGCACGATGGCGTGCGAACAGACCGGCGAACTCGCCCAGCGAATGATCCAGCAGGGTTTCCAGTTGCTCGCGTAGCCGCCGGGCCAGCATGGGCGCCGCACCGCCGGAAGAAATCGCCAGCAGCAGCGGGGCGCGATCGACGATGGCGGGAATCTGGAACGTGGACAGCTCGGCGTCGTCGACGACGTTGGCGAGCAGCCGGCGCGATCCGGCTTCGCGCGCCAGTTGTGCGTTGAAGGCGTGGTCGTCGGTGGCTGCCACCAACAACCAGACATGGTCCAGCCAAGTTGGATCGAACACGCCTTCGAGCCGTTGCACGCGACCTTGCGCCAGCCACTGCGCCAGCGTCGCGTTCAGCGCATGCGCATGCACCCGCACCCGCGCGCCGGCCTGCAACAGGGCCTCGATCTTGCGCGCGGCGACTTCGCCGCCGCCGACCACCAGCACTTCGCGGCCGGCCAGATCGGCGAACAGGGGAAACAGCGGAGAGGGGGACATGCGGATTCCTGAAGAGAGCGACTGAAGAGGGGGCTCGTGGAGGGTGGCTCGCCAGCGATCATGTTGCATGGCAACATGAAGCGGACTCCTCTGGCTAGCCCTCTGCCCGTCATGTTGCGTGTCCTGCTGGTCAACGATACCGAAAAGCCGATCGGCGAACTGCGGGCCGCATTGGAGGCGGCGGGCTATGAGGTACTGGAAGAGGTCGCCGCCGCCGATGCGCTGCTCAAGGCGGTGGAGTCGCAACAGCCGGATGCGGTGATCATCGATGTGGATTCGCCTTCCCGCGACACGCTGGAGCAACTGGCGGTAATGCACCGCCACGCGCCGCGGCCGGTGGTGATGTTTTCCGCCGATGGCGACGACCGGTTGATCCGCGACGTGGTCGCCGCCGGTGTGACCGCCTATGTGGTGGACGGCCTGACGCCTGCGAGGATGGCGCCGATCCTGCAGGTCGCGCTGGCCCGGTTTGAACAGCAAGCGCATGTCCGTCGCCAGTTGGGCGAAGTGCAGCAGCAACTCGCCGACCGCAAGCTGATCGATCGCGCCAAGGGCCTGCTGGTCGAAAAGCGCGGCATGAGCGAGGCCGAGGCCTACGCCAGCATGCGCCAGCTGGCCATGCGGCAAGGCCTGAAGCTGGTGGACATCGCCCGCCAGATCATAGCCATGGCAGACCTACTGGGATGACGCACGCATGACCCTCAACCATTCCGACGGCACCGCCGGTCAGCGTCTCTTGCGACTGGGCTTCATGCCGCTGATCGATTGCGCACCGCTGGTGGCCGCCGTGCGCCTGCAGCTGGACCGCAAGCACGGCCTGCACCTGCAACTGCATCGCCAGGCCTCGTGGGCGGCGATCCGCGACAAGTTGCTGGCCGGCGAACTGGACGCGGCTCACGCACTGGCCGGACTGGTGCATGGCGTGCAATCGGGTATCGGCGGTGTGCAAGCCGACCTGTCGATTCTGCTGACCCTCAACCGCAACGGGCAAGGCATCGTGCTTTCGAATTCGCTGTCCCAGGCGCTGGTCGCGGGACAGTCGTTGGCCGAGGCATTTTCCGGCTTGGGTCGGCCACCGGTGCTGGCGCAGACTTTTCCCACCGGCACCCATGCGATGTGGCTGTACTACTGGCTGGCTGCGCAGGGCGTGTCCCCGCTGCATGCGATCCGCAGCGTGGCCATGCCGCCGCCGCAGATGGCCGATGCGCTGGTCCGCGGCGAACTGGACGGTTATTGCGCCGGCGAGCCCTGGGCGCAGCAGGCGGAAACCTTGCAGGTGGGGCGCCGGCTAGTGGCCAGCGGCGAGATCTGGCCCGACCATCCGGAAAAAGTACTGGCCTGCCGCCGCGATTTCGCCACTCTGGAACCGGAAACGGCGGTGGCGTTGACCGCAACATTGCTGGAGGCCTGCCGCTGGCTGGACGAGCCCGGCAATCGCAATCAGGCGGCCGCCTGGTTGGCCGAGCCGGACATCATCGGTTTGCCGGTGGCGGAAATCGCTGCCTGTCTGGGCCCCGACGCGGCGGGCGCGCATCGGCTGTCGTTTCATAACGAAGGTGCGGCGAACTTCCCCTACCTGTCCGATGGCTTGTGGTTCCTCAGCCAGTTCCGGCGCTGGGGTTGGCTGGCACAGGACCGCACCGAATCGGACTGGGCGCGCCAAGTGGCCGAAGTGCACGGCACCACGCGCTATCGGGAAGCGGCCGCCAGCGTCGCGGTGCAGGTGCCGGCCGCGGAGAATCGCCGCAGCGTGCTCTGCGACGGCATCGTCTGGGACGGGCATGCGCCGCAGGCCTACGCGGACGCATTCGCTATCCGCGCGTAGGTCGGGGCTACGTCCCCGACGCACGGGAACCCGCATCGCGCGTCGGTATGTTGTGTGCAGACTCCGGCTCCGTGTGCGTCGGGGGCGTAGCCCCGACCTACCAAGATCCCGTTCGTGGTGAGCCTGTCGAACCACGCTTTTCGAGGGGAAAACAAGTCGCTGCGCACTGAGATAAATCGCATAGAGCGTGGTTCGACAGGCTCACCACGAACGGATTAATCCGTCAGGCTTACCCAGAACCAGCACAACTGCTGCGCCGCACAATAACTGTGCAGTTGCACAGCGGTTAGCACCGCATGCGTGCGTAAACGCCTGCCGAAGAGAATGGCGCAGGCCTGCCGACTCGCACGAATGGCTGCTCAACCCATTGATTGAATGGAGATTTCCAGGAATTTCGCGGCAACGCGAAATGTTGGCACGGCGATTGCTCTTGTTTCCCACGACGGCACAACGAAGTGTCGGCACCCCAAATACCGGTAAGTGGCCAACGGCGGCCCGCTTCCCGCACGGACAACGGCGTCTTTCCAGCGAAAGCTGGAAGCACGCCGTTTTTTTTGCCCGGCCGGTAGACGCCCTACCGGACCCCCATCGATTGCAGAGGCATCACAGATGAATCGCTCGTTCTGGCAGGCCGGTCATACCCCCACCTTGTTGTCGGCGTTCCTGTATTTCGATTTGAGCTTCATGGTCTGGTATCTGCTGGGACCGCTGCAGGTGCCCATCGCAGCGTCGCTGCACCTGGATACCCAGCAGCGCGCGCTGATGGTGGCCGTGCCGATCCTGTGCGGCGCGGTGCTGCGCTTGTTCATGGGCATGGCGGCCGACCGTATCGGCGCACGCCGCGCCGGCCTGATCGCACAGGCGATCGTGATCGTGGCGTTGCTGGTGGCCTGGCGGCTGGGCGTGCACAGCTTCGGCCAGGTGTTGCTGCTGGGTGCGTTCCTGGGCATTGCGGGGGGTTCCTTCGCCATCGCTTTGCCGCTGGCTTCGCGCTGGTACCCGCCGGAGCATCAGGGCACCGCGCTGGGTATCGCCGGCGCCGGCAATTCGGGCACCGTGTTGGCCGCGTTGTTCGCGCCGGTGCTGGCGATCGCCTTCGGCTGGCACAACGTATTCGGACTGGCCTGCCTTCCGCTGTTGCTGGTGCTGTTGGTATTCGCCGTGTACGCCCGCGATGCGCCTTTGCCGGTGCAACGCAAGACCCTGCGCGACTACGGCAAGGTGCTGGTGGGGAACCGGGATTCGTGGTGGTTCATGCTGTTCTACGCGATCACCTTCGGCGGCTTCGCCGGTTTCGCCAGCGCGTTGCCGGGCTACTTCCACGACCAGTTCGGTTTCGATTCCAGGATCGCCGGTTGGGCTACGGCCGCCTGCGTGCTGGCCGGCTCGGTGATGCGGCCATTGGGCGGCGTCATCGCCGACCGCATCGGCGGCACCCGTTCGCTGCAGATGGTTTATATCGCCGTCTCCCTGCTAGTGGCCGCTGCTGCGCTGGGAGTCGGCGGCGCGACGACGACAGTGGCCTTGTTCGTGCTCACTCTGTTGTGCCTGGGTGCGGGCAACGGCGCGGTGTTCCAGCTGGTGCCGCAACGCTTTGGCGCTGAGATCGGCCTGATGACCGGGCTGATCGGCATGGCCGGCGGCGTGGGCGGCTTCCTGCTTGCCGCGGGCTTGGGGGTGATCAAGCAGAACCTGGGCTCTTATGCCGTGGGCCTGTGGCTGTTCGCCGGGGTCGCTTTCGCGGCCTCGCTGTGCCTACTGGGAGTCAAGCAGCGCTGGCGCGTGCACTGGGCCGAGCTGGGCGCGGCGCGGGTCTGAGCATGGACCTGCAGTTCCGCATCGATCCGTTGGATGGCCCGGAGATCGCCGCGCTGCTGGGCGAGCACTTGCAGGACATGTACCGGATCTCGCCGCCGGAGAGCGTGCATGCGCTGGACCTGGAGAAACTGCGCGGGCCCGGGATCACCTTCTGGAGCGCATGGTCCGGCGACGTCCTGGCCGGCTGCGTGGCACTGAAGGAACTCGATGCCGGCCACGGCGAGATCAAGTCGATGCGCACCGCCACGGCACAGCGTCGCCGCGGCATCGGTGCGGCGTTGCTGCACCATCTGCTGGAACAGGCCCGGTCCCGCGGCTTTCGCCGGCTGAGCCTGGAAACCGGCGCTCAGCCGGAGTTTGCCCCCGCACGCGCGCTGTACGCGCGCTACGGCTTCGTCCCTTGCGGTCCGTTCGGCGATTACGCCGAAGACCCCTGCAGCACATTCATGACGCGCGCCCTTGCGGGTCCGCATAGCGAGAACGCCCGATGAAGAAGCCAAGACTGGTGGTGGTGGGCAACGGCATGGCCGGCATCCGCACGCTGGAGGAATTGTTCAAGCTGGTGCCGGACATGTACGACGTCACCGTGTTCGGCGCCGAACCGCACCCCAACTACAACCGCATCCTGCTTTCGCCGGTGCTGGCCGGGGAACAGGAATTCGAACACATCGTGCTCAACTCGCTGGACTGGTACGCCGAAAACGGCATCCGCCTGCACCTGGGCAAGGAAGTCACCCGCATCGACCGCGTGCGGCGCCGGGTAATCGCCGCCGACGGCACCGAAGCCGAATACGACCGTCTGCTGCTGGCCACCGGTTCGCTGCCTTTCATCCTGCCGGTGCCGGGCAAGGATCTGAAAGGCGTCATCAGCTACCGCGACATCTTCGACACCCAGACCATGATCGACACCGCCAAGGTCAAGCGCCATGCGGTGGTGATCGGCGGCGGCCTGCTGGGTCTGGAAGCGGCCAACGGTTTGAAGTTGCGCGGCATGGAAGTGACCGTGGTGCATCTGGCCGGCTGGCTGCTGGAACGCCAGCTGGATCCAGTCGCCGCCGGTCTGCTTGAGAAATCACTTAGCGAACGCGGCCTCGCATTCCGCCTCAACACCTCCACCACCGAGATTCTGGGCAACGAAGCCGGCGAAGTGACTGGTGTGCGTTTTTCCGACGGCAGCGAGCAGCCGGCCGACCTGGTGGTGATGGCCGCCGGCATCCGCCCCAACACGCAGCTGGCGCAGGAAGCGGGGCTGTACTGCAACCGCGGCATCGTGGTCAGCGACGGGCTGCAGACCTACGACCCGCGCGTGTACGCGGTGGGCGAATGCGCCAGCCATCGCGGCATCGCTTACGGACTGGTGGCGCCGTTGTTCGAGCAAGCCAAGATCTGCGCCAATCATCTGGCCCACTACGGCATCGGCATCTACCAGGGCTCGGTGTCTTCGACCAAGCTCAAGGTCACCGGCATAGATCTGTTTTCCGCCGGCAATTTCATGGGCGGCGAAGGCACCGAGGAAATCGTGCTGTCGGACCCGGCCGGCGGCGTCTACAAGAAGCTGGTGATCCAGGACGAAAAACTGGTGGGCGCCTGCCTGTACGGCGACACCACCGACGGCGGCTGGTATTTCAAGCTGCTCAAGGACGGCCGCAAGATCGACGATCTGCGCGACCAGCTGATGTTCGGCGAAAGCGCGATCGGCGACGCCGGCCATTCCGGGCAGAGCCGGGCGATGAGCATGCAGGACAGCGACGAGGTCTGCGGCTGCAACGGAGTGTGCAAAGGCACGATTGTAAAGGCGATCACCGGCAGCGGTCTGTTCACCCTGGATGAGGTGAAGAAACATACCAAGGCTTCCAGTTCGTGCGGCTCGTGCACCGGTCTGGTCGAGCAGATCCTGATGAACACGCTGGGCTCCAGCTTCCAGCAGACGCCCAAGACCAAGGCGGTGTGCGAATGCACCGGCTACGCGCACGGCGAAGTGCGCAAGGCGATCCGCGAACATCATCTGCTGACCCATCGCGAGGTGTACGACTTCCTGGAATGGCGCACGCCCAACGGTTGCGCCACCTGCCGCCCGGCGATCAACTACTACTTGCTGTCGACCTGGCCGCGCGAAGCGGTGGACGATCCGCAATCGCGTTTCATCAACGAACGCGCGCACGCCAACATCCAGAAGGACGGTACTTTCTCGGTGATTCCGCAGATGAAAGGCGGCGTGACCAACGCCTCCGAGCTGCGCCGGATCGCCGATGTGGCCGACAAATACGCGGTGCCGATGCTCAAGGTCACCGGCGGCCAGCGCATCGACCTGCTGGGAATCAAGAAAGAAGACCTGGTGGACGTCTGGAAGGACCTGGGCATGCAGTCCGGGCACGCCTACGGCAAATCCATCCGCACGGTGAAGACCTGCGTGGGCAGCGAGTTCTGCCGTTTCGGCACCCAGAACAGCACGCAGATGGGCATCGATCTGGAAACCATGCTGGCCAACATGTGGAGCCCGCACAAGGTCAAACTGGCGGTATCCGGCTGTCCGCGCAACTGCGCCGAGTCGGGCATCAAGGACGTGGGCATCATCGCGGTGGATTCGGGCTGGGAAATCCATGTCGGCGGCAACGGCGGCATCAAGACCGAAGTGGCGCAGTTCCTGGTCAAGGTGAAAACCAGCGACGAGGTGCGCGAATACACCGGCGCGTTCCTGCAGCTGTATCGCGAGGAAGCCTATTACCTGGACCGCACCGTGCATTACATCGCCCGGGTCGGGCTGGATTACATCCGCCAGCGCGTGGTCGACGACGCCGACAACCGCAAGGCGCTGCACGAACGTCTGTTGTTCGCACTGGAAGGACTGTCCGATCCGTGGGCGGCGCGCGTGGCCGGTGCGCAGCGGCATGAGTTCCAGCCGCTCAAGTTGAAATTGCTGGCCGATCCGGTGGAGGCCTGAGCCATGTCCGCATCGGAGTGGATCGAAGTGTGCAGGCTCGACGACATCCCTACGCTCGGTGCGCGCGTGCTGGAAAGGGACGGTGGCGACAACATCGCCCTGTTCCGCACCGCCAGCGGCAAGGTGTTCGCCTTGCGCGACCGTTGCCCGCACAAGGGCGGGCCGCTGTCGCAGGGCATCGTGGCCGGTGAAACGGTGACCTGCCCGCTGCACAGCTGGAACCTGGGTCTGGATACCGGCGAAGCGCGCGCGCCGGACGTGGGTTGCGTGGCGACTTTTCCGGTGCGGGTGGAAGACGGCGTGGTGTGGCTGTCGCTGACCCGTCAGGCGATATCCGCGGCCGTTACCGCGGACTGCGGACCTCCGGTCACGGCCTGATGGATGGCGATCTGCGCCCGGCGAACCTGCATTCTCTCGCGGAATCGCCGCAGCGCACGCGCACGCGTTCCACCTGCTGCTATTGCGGGGTCGGTTGCGGCGTGCTGATCGACGCCGAGCACGGTGCGCACGGCAGCCGCATCACCGGCATTGCCGGCGACCCGGAGCATCCGGCAAATTTCGGCCGCCTGTGCACCAAGGGCCTCAACCTGCCGCAGACCACGCGCGACACGACCGGCCGCGCGCTGGTTCCGCAGCTGCGCCGCCTGCGCGGCGATGTGCGCCGCGAAGTCGATTGGGGCGTGGCGCTGGACACGGTGGCCGAGCGCTTCGCCAGCATCGTCGCCGAACACGGCCCGGACTCGGTGGCCTTCTACCTGTCGGGACAGCTGTTGACCGAGGACTACTACGTCTTCAACAAGTTGGCCAAAGGCCTGATCGGCACCAACAACATCGACACCAATTCGCGCCTGTGCATGTCCAGCGCGGTCAGCGGCTACAAGCTGGCGCTGGGCGCCGACGGTCCGCCGACCTGCTACGACGATCTGGAGCAGGCGCGCACCGTGCTGTTCGCCGGCAGCAACATGGCCTATGCGCATCCGGTGTTGTTCCGGCGCCTGGAAGCGGCACGCGAAGCGCATCCGGAAACCAAATGGATCGTGATCGATCCGCGCCGCACCGACACCGCCGCCATGGCCGATCTGCATCTGGCCCTGCAGCCGGGCACCGACGTGGCCCTGTTCAACGGCATGCTGCATCACCTGATCTGGGAAGGCCTGATCGACCCCGACTACATCGACGCGCATACCGAAGGCTTCCAGCCGCTCAAGAAAATGCTGCGCGAGTACACGCCGCGTTTCGTCGCCGATCTGTGCGGCGTGCCGGCCGAAGACATCGTCCAGGCCGCCGAATGGTTCGGCCGCAGTCCGGCCGCGCTGTCGCTGTACTGCATGGGCCTGAACCAGTCCAGCCACGGCACCGACAAGAACCTGGCGCTGATCCAATTGCATCTGGCCACCGCGCAGATCGGCAAACCCGGGGCAGGGCCGTTCTCGCTGACCGGGCAGCCCAATGCGATGGGTGGGCGCGAAGTGGGCGGCATGGCGACCATGCTGGCGGCGCATCGCGAGATCGCCGATCCCGCGCACCGCGCCGAACTCGAACGCTTGTGGAGTCTGCCCGCGCAGACCTTGTCCGATCGCCCCGGGCTGCCGGCAGTGGCGCTGTTCGATGCCTTGCGCAGCGGCAAGGTCAAAGCGGTGTGGATCGCCTGTACCAACCCGGTGCACTCGATGCCCGATATCAATCTGGTGCGCGAGGCGTTGGGCAAGGCCGAGTTCGTGGTGGTGCAGGAAGCCTTCCTCAACACCGACACCGTGCCCTATGCCGATGTGCTGCTGCCCGCGACCAGCTGGAGCGAGAAAGAAGGCACAGTGACCAATTCCGAACGCCGCATCTCGCGCGTGCGCGCAGCGCTGCCGGCGCCAGGCGAAGCCAAAGCGGATTGGTGGATCGCCAAAGAAATAGCGCGGCGCATCGAAGCGCGATTGGCACCGCCCGGCGCTACGCCGCTGTTCGAGTTCGCCGACACCGAAGCAGTGTTCGACGAACACCGCCGCCTGACCGTGGGGCGCGATCTCGATATCGGCGGCCTCGATTACACCATGCTGGAAACGCAGGGACCGCAGCAATGGCCGTTTCCGGCCGGCGCTAGCGAAGGCCAGGCGCGACGTTACGGCGATGGCGTGTTCGCCACCACCAATGGCCGCGCGCGTTTCCATATCACCCCTTACAAACCAGTGGCCGAACCGATTTCGGCGCGTTATCCGCTGCGCCTGTTGACCGGTCGCCTGCGCGACCAATGGCACGGCATGAGCCGTAGCGGCCGGGTGCCGGGGTTGTTCGCGCATGCGCCAGAGCCGGAATTGACCATGCATCCGGACGACGCCTCGCGCCGCGGCCTGAGCGCTGGCGATCTGGTGCGCGTGACCAGCAAGCGCGGTGAACTGCTGCTGCCGTTGGCGGTGTCCGACGAAGTGGGTTCAGGCACGGTGTTCGCCGCGATGCATTGGAGCGGGCAGTTCCTGGCCAGCGGCGGCATCAACGAAGTCAGCAACGGCGCGGTCGATCCGAAATCATTTCAGCCCGAACTCAAGCACGCAGCGGTGCGAGTGGAGAAGGCGGCTTTCGGTTGGAACCTGCTGGCCGCACGGCGCGGCGATGCCCTCGCATTGCAGATCGCGGTGCAGCCGCTGTTGCGCGAATGCGCATTCGCTTCCCTCACCCTGCGCGCCGATGCCGATCCGACCTCGGGTGAGGCCTGGCTGGTGTTGCGCGCCGCCGCCGAGACCGCGCCGCCGCAGTGGTTGCAGCGCCTGGCCGAGACGTTGCAACTGCAGCCGGGCGAACACGTGCTGGAATACCACGACGCGCGCCGCGGTCTGCTCAAGCGGGTCGGCTGGGGCAGCGATGCGCACAACGATCGGATCGAAGGGCTGCTGTTGTCGGGCGGCCAACGCGACGCGGCCAGCGAAGCCTTGCTGGATATCGCGCTGGCCGGTACGGCATGGACCGGTTCGCGCTTGGCGGTGTTCACCCAGCGTCTGCCAGGCGGCGCGCGCGATGCGCTGGTTTGCCAATGCATGCAGGTCAAGGAATCCCCCATACGTGCGGCCATCGCGCAGGGCGCCGACGTGGAGGAGCTTAAAAAACGGCTGGGTTGCGGCAGCGTCTGCGGCTCCTGCGTACCGCAGCTGGTACGCATGTGCCGCGAAACTGTGAACAGCGGGTAGGTCGGGGCTACGTCCCCGACGTGCACAGAGGGAGGGGTCCCGTGCGTCGGGGGCATAGCCCCGACCTACTCGCGCATGACAACGATTTTTCCGGAGAACCGAATGTAATGAATACCCATCGCAACTCCGGCACCGCGGACACACGCGGCGGCAAGGTCAGTCTGGTGTCGGCCGGGCCGGGCGATCTGGAATTGCTGACGATAAAAGCGGTCAGAACGCTGGCGACCGCGGACGTGCTGATGCTGGACGATCTGGTGGATCCGCAGATCGTGTCGCTGGCGCCGCGCGCGCGGGTGATCCGCGTGGGCAAACGCGGCGGTTGCCGCTCCACGCCGCAGGCATTCATCTGCCGGTTGATGCGCCGCTATGCGCAACGCGGTGCGCATGTGGTCCGGGTCAAGGGCGGCGATGCGCTGCTGTTCGGCCGCGCCGGCGAGGAAATCGGCTTCCTGCGCAGGTCCGGCATCGAAGTAGTGATCGTCAATGGCATCAGTTCCGGCTTCGCAGCGGCGGCGGCTTTGAGCGTTTCCCTGACCCATCGCGATCATTGCCGCGGCGTCACTTTCGTTACCGCCCATGCGCAGGACCACAGCGAACCGGATTGGGCGGCGCTGGCCGCCACCGGCACCACATTGGCGATCTACATGGGCATGGACCGGCTGGAATCGCTCAGCGCAGCGTTGTTGCTGTATCTGCCGGCGCATACCCCGGCCGCCGTGGTGCAAGCGGCCAGCCAGCCGGACGAGGCGCGGCTGCTCACGACCCTGGACCGATTGGCCGCCGACGCGCGCCATGCCGGCCTGGGCAGTCCGGGCGTGATCCTGATTGGAGCGGCTTTGGCCGAGGCGGCGGCTCCTGCACTGCGATCTTCGCTGCAAGCGTGCGGCTGATTCGCTGCGAGCTCCTGCCCCCTCCCTTGCGAAGCAGGGGAGGGTTGGGGAGGGGTGCTCTTGATTTTGCTTTGTGCTTTTTGCCTGGTGTTTGATCTTCAAACTCCCCGCCAAAAAGCACCCCTCCCAGCCTCCCCTACCCGCTGCGCGGGCAAGGGAGGAGACAAGCGTGACTGATCCGTGTTGATCTGCTCTGATCCGTGGCAAAAATGCTCTTTCGATCGAGACGTTAGACAGGCTCCTAAGGCACCCGCGCGCAAACCCACGCATCCACACGCGCCACACCCGCGCGCCGCAAACTCTTGGCTGCCGCTTCCAACGTCGCCCCAGTAGTCATCACATCGTCGATCAGCGTCACATGATCAGGCAATGCCGCGCCTGCGCGCACTTCGAAAGCGCGCCGCAGGTTGCGTTGACGGGCGCCGGCATCCAGCTCGGACTGCGGCGAGGTGGCGCGCGTGCGCACCAGCGCCTCCGACAGCAAGGGAACCTGCAATGCGCGGGCCAGGGATTTGGCCAGTTCCCGTGCCTGATCGTAGCCGCGTTGGCGCAAGCGGGAGTCGTGCAGCGGTACAGGTATCAACGCCGAAGACCTGGGCAGCCTGGATATGCCTTGGAGCATGAGCTCGGACAGTAACCGTCCTGCGGCCAGATCGTTGTGGAACTTGAATCTGGGCACCAGCCGGTCCAGCGGAAACCCGTAAACGAACGCGGCATGGGTTTCGGTCAGCGGCGGCGGGCGTTGCAGGCAGGCGCCGCAGGTGCCCGGCACGGGCAGCGGCAAGGCGCAACGCAGACAGGCGCTGTCGTTCCAGGGCAGCGCTTCGCTGCAGGCACGGCACAGATCCCGACCCTCCGCACCGCTTTCGCCGCATAACAGGCAACGTGGCGAAAACACGGCCCGGGCGGCCTTTCGCAGCCATCCGTCAACTTTCAGAGCGTCCATGCGGTTGACAGCCTTGCTTCCGGTTTTCAGACTGCCCGGACTTTAACGCCGCGAGGCCCCGATGTCCGCACAAGCCCCGATCGCCGCCAGTCCGCCGGCCTCCATGAGTACGTCCCTGGGCACGCTCCGCCACGACTGGCAGCAGTCCGAACTGCTGGCCCTGTTCGATCTGCCGTTCCCCGAGCTGCTGCACCGCGCCGCCAGCGTGCACCGCCAGCATTTCGACCCCGCCGAAGTCCAGGTTTCCACCCTGCTGTCGGTCAAGACCGGCGGCTGCCCGGAGGACTGCGCCTACTGCCCGCAGGCCCAGCGCTACCACACCGGCGTCGACGCGCAGAAGCTGATGAGCACCGAGGCGGTGCTGGAAAAAGCCAAACAGGCCAAGGCCGCCGGCGCCTCGCGCTTCTGCATGGGCGCGGCCTGGCGTTCGCCCAAAGACCGCGATATCCCCAAAGTCGCGGCCATGATCCGGGAAGTGAAGGCGTTGGGGCTGGAAACCTGCGCCACCCTGGGCATGCTCAGCGCTCCGCAGGCCGATGCGCTGAAGTCTGCCGGGCTGGACTACTACAACCACAACCTGGATACCGCGCCGGATTTCTACGGCGAAATCATCCACACCCGCGAATACCAGGACCGCCTGGACACGCTGGAACACGTGCGCGACGCCGGCATGAAGACCTGCTGCGGCGGCATCGTAGGCATGGGCGAGTCGCGCGCCCAGCGCGCCGGCCTGCTGCTGGCCCTGGCCAATCTGCCGGCGCATCCCGATTCGGTGCCGATCAACCGCCTGGTCCAGGTGGAAGGGACCCCGCTGCATGGCACCGCCGAGCTGGATCCGTTCGAATTCGTGCGCACCATCGCAATTGCGAGGATCACCATGCCTCACTCTATGGTCAGATTGTCGGCTGGTCGCGAATCCATGAGCGACGAGCTGCAGGCGCTGTGCTTCGCCGCCGGCGCCAATTCGATCTTCTACGGGGAAAAACTGTTGACCACCGGCAACCCGGACGTGGAACGCGACCAGGCGCTGTTCGCGCGCCTGGGCCTGCGGCCCATGCCGGTGGAGCCAGCCATGCCAGCGCCAGGGGGAACCGTGCATGCAGACATCATCGAAACCACCATCGTCGACCACGCTGGCCACGCCTGCGGACGCGCCGCCTAAAACCATGCGGCCCGATCTGCACGAACGCGTTCACGCACTGCGCAAACTGCGCATCGCCCAGGGCCGCGTGCGCGTGCGTCGCACCATCACCCGCCGCGACGGCGTACGCGTGGAAGTCGACGGCCGCTGGCTGACCGAATTCTGCGGCAACGATTACCTGGGCCTGTCGCAACAGTTCGAAGTGGTCAGCGCGTTGCAGGACGGAGCCTCGCGCGACGGCGTCGGCGCGGGCGCATCGCATCTGGTCAGCGGCCATCATGCCGCGCACGAAGCATTGGAGCGGGAAATCGCACAGTGGCTGGGCTATTCGCGCGGACTGCTGTTCGGCAGCGGGTTCCTGGCCAACCTGGCGGTGCAGCAGGCCCTGTTGCAGGAAGACGGCGATGTCTGCGTGCAGGACCGGCTCAACCACGCCAGTCTGCTGGACGCATCGCTACTGGCCGGCTGCAAGCTGCGGCGCTATCCGCATGCCGACGCCGAAGGCGCATTGCGTCAACTCAAGCACGCGCCGGAAGGCGCGGCGATGCTGGCGACCGATGGCGTCTTCAGCATGGACGGCGATGTGGCGCCGTTGCGCGCACTGACTCTGGTCGCGCGCATGCAGCAGGCGTTGCTGTATGTGGACGACGCGCATGGCGTGGGCGTGCGCGGGCCCGAGGGACGCGGCAGCGTGGCCGAAGCCAATCTGGGCATGGTCGAAGTGCCGCTGCAACTGGTCACGCTGGGCAAAGCGCTGGGCGGTTACGGCGCGGTAGTGGTGGGCGACGATGCGCTGATCCAGCACCTGCACGAAACCTCGCGTCCCTACATCTACACCACGGCGCTGCCGCCGGCGCAGGCCGCCGCCGCGCTGACTGCGGTCAAACACGCCCGTCGCGACGAATGGCGGCGGGAAAAACTGCGCGGGTTGGTGAGCCGCTTCCGGGCCGGTGCACAACGCTACGGGCTGGAGCTGTTGCCTTCCGATTCGCCCATCCAGCCGGTCATGTGCGGCGACGATGCGACCGCGGTGGCCATGTCCTCGGCGCTCGAAAACGCCGGCTATCTGGTCACTGCCATCCGCCCGCCTACCGTGCCCGAAGGCAAGGCGCGCCTGCGGGTGACTCTGTCCGCCCTGCACATGGCGGCCGAGGTGGATACCCTGGTCGAAATCCTGGCGCGCACGCGCGATGCCGTTCAACGCGTGCGGGGCGCCGCCTGATTCGATGCCGTTGCATATAGAAATCGTGGGCGATGGCCCACCCTTGGTATTGATTCATGGTTGGGGATTGCACGGCGGAGTGTTCGCGCCCCTGGTCGACCGTTTGTCCGATCGTTTCCAGATGCATCTGGTGGATCTGCCCGGCCACGGCTACAGCCGGGACGACGCCACGCCGCTGACGATGAAAGCAGCCGCAGCCGAAATTCTTGCGCGCACGCCGCCCGCCACTTGGCTGGCGTGGTCGCTGGGCGGTTTGTTCGCCTTGCACGCCGCTTCGGTTTCCGCGCAGGTGCGCGCGTTGGCGCTGATCGCGGTCACGCCGCGTTTCGTGCGTGGTGCGGATTGGCCGCAGGCGGTGGAGGCCTCGGTATTCGAGCAGTTCGGCAAGGATCTGCAGCAGGACTATCGCGGCACGCTGGAGCGCTTCCTGGCCTTGGATACGATAGGTTCCGAACATGCGCGCGCCGAGCTTCGTACCTTGAAGGAAAATCTTTATGCGCGCGGCGAACCTTCGCCGCAAGCTTTGCAACAAGGTCTCGCTTTGCTGGAGCAAAGCGATCTGCGCGGGTCGTTGCCGGCGATGTCGGTTCCCAGTCTGTGGATTTCCGGTCATCGCGATCGTCTAGTGTCACCCATGGCCATGCAGGCCGCTGCTGCGTTGACGCCTGGGAGCCGCTACCTGGACATCCCCGGCGGCGGACATGCCCCTTTCCTCGGCCATGCCGACCAGGTTGCGGAAGAAGTCCGCAGCTTCATGGCGAGCCTTCCCCCACCGTAGGAGCGACGTAAGTCGCGAATACACACCCGTTGCGCGACCTTGTATTCGCGACTTACGTCGCTCCTACGACCGCCCCTACGATCATCAGAGATTGCATCAGAATCCTCTTCAATGAGCACTCCTTTCGACCATCGCCAGATCCGCCGCGCCTTTTCGCGCTCCGCTTCCAGTTACGACGCGGCAGCGGCTTTGCAGCACGAAGTCGAGAAGCGTCTGCTCGAATCGTTGGACTATCTAGGCGAACGCACACCGCAAGTAGCGCTGGACGTCGGCAGCGGCCCGGCGCATGCGGCCGCGGCCATGCGCAAGCGCTGGCCGCGTGCGCAGGTGGTGGCGCTGGACATGGCCCTGCCGATGCTGCGCGAGGCCAAGAAGCATGCCGGCTGGTGGAAACCGTTCTCGCGCGTGTGCGCTGACGCGCGCGCATTGCCTTTCGCCGACGGCAGCGTCGATGTCCTTTTCAGCAACCTGTGCCTGCAATGGGTAGAAGATCTGCCCGCGGTGTTCGCCGGATTCCGGCGTGTGCTCAAACCTGGCGGGCTGCTGTTGTGCTCCACCTTCGGCCCGGAAACGCTGATCGAATTGCGCGACGCCTTCGTACAGGCCGATGCGGCGCCGCACGTCAGCCGTTTCCCGCCCATCGCGCAGTTCGGCGATGCTTTGCTGATGTCGGGTTTTCGCGATCCGGTGGTCGACCGGGATCGCTTCACGCTGACCTACGATGACCTTCCCGCGTTGATGCGCGAGCTGCGGGCGATGGGCGCCACCAATGCGCTGCAATCGCGCAGGCACACGCTGACGGGGCGTTCGCGCTTCGCCGCGGCAAGTGCGGCCTACGAAGCTTTACGACGTGAAGACGGAAAACTGCCCAGCACCTGGGAAGTGATCTACGCCCATGCCTGGGCGCCGCCGCCGGGCGCGCCGATCCGCGGACAGGGAGAAGAGGTTGCTTCAGTGCCGCTGTCGGCCATACCGATCCGTCGCCGGGAATGAAACCCCTCTCCCTTGATGGGAGAGGGTGGCCGAAGGCCGGGAGAGGGTGAACCGGAGCCAACATCGGCGAACAATCTTTTGCGGATCGCAGTGAAGGAGAGCCAAGAGCCAAAGCACGCTCGCTGCACTCGCGCACCCCTCTCCTGCCCTTCGGGCATCCTCTCCCACAAGGGGAGAGGAGAGAGCACGGGCTCCTTTTGCCGGTTACGCGGAAACCTGCGCGATCCAGTCCTGCAGGTTGTAGTAGTTGCTGACCCTTGCGATGCGATCTTCGCGGATCTCGAAGAACGCACCGCCCGGCAGCACGTACTCCTGCCCCTTGGCTTCGGGCAATCCTTCATCGGTGGCGTGGTATTGGCCATGCACTACGTATTCGGCAGCGGCGCGGTCGCCGTCGATGGTGGCCAGCACGATGATGTCGCGCAGCTGTTCGCGGTAGCTGGCCTGCATGCGCGCCAGGAACGTAGCGAACGCCTCGCGTCCGGTTTCGCGTGCGCCCTGGTTGAGGTCGTGGGCCACATCCTCGGTCAACAGCGCCAGCATGCCGTCCCAGTCGCCGCGATTGAAGGCGGAGTAATAGGTCAGCACCAGCTCGGTGGCGCGGTCCTGCTTGCGGTTGCCATCGATCTTCATGAACAGAGATCCCCTGTGCGCGTAGTCGCCGATTTCATCATAGCGCCGGCCCCGTTCGGCGGCATTGGCCCATTGCCGAGTGCGGGTCATAGGCCATGCTTATCGGGTCTTCACGAAAAGATCGCGATGGAAGAAATACACCTCCTGCAGCAGGAAGCGCTTGCGCGTTTCGAAACTGCGGAAGCGGCTGGTGGGCGTGGACGATCCCAGTGCGTCGATGCCCGCTTCCCGCGCCAGTCGCAGCGCCCGCGCCATATGCAGGGGATCGCTGACGATGATCGCGCGCTTGAACCCATGCGCCTTCATCAGCACCGCCGCCTGTTGCAGGTTCTGGTGGGTGGTACGCGATTGCGTTTCGATCAGGATCGCCTGTCCCGGTACGCCATGCTTCAACGCATAGCGCTGGGCCACCTGCGATTCGGAGAAGCGCGCGCCATTGCCGAAACCGCCAGTGAAGATGAGGTGCTTGGCCAGGCCGCGCTGGTAAAGGTCGATGCCGTGGCGGATGCGTTCGGCGAACACCGGCGAAGGACGGGCGTCGTAAGCGGCGGCGCCCAGCACGATGATCGCATCGGCAGGCGCGGCCTGGTCCCGCTCGCCGACCCAGACGATGTAGGCCGCCACGCCCACCAGCCACAGCGCCAGCAAAAGCAGCAGGCGCCACGTCCAACCCAGCACGCCGCGGCGCTTGCGCTGACGGCGCGCGCTCATCTGGCGCTCCAGGGCAGGGCATCCAGGTCGACATTGCCGCCGGACAACAGCACGCCGACACGCCGTCCGGCGAACCGCGCGGAATTTTGCAGCACCGCCGCCAGGGCGATGGCCGAAGAGGGTTCCACCAGCTGCTTGGTGGTCTGCCAGAGCAAGCGCATGGCTTGCAGCGTGTCGGCGTCGCGCACCGTCAGCACTTCCACCGCGTGCCGCCGCAACAGTTCGAAATTCGGCTGTCCCAAGGTGCCGCGCAGGCCGTCGCAGACGGTATCGGGAACGAAATCGACAAGGCGTTCGCCGGCGGCCAGCGAGCGCGCCGTGTCGGCGGCGCCTTCCGGTTCGGCCAGCACCACCCGGCAATCCGGTAACAATGCCGCTGCAGCGATCGCGGTGCCCGAGGCCAGACCACCACCGCCAACCGGCACCACCAGCACTTCCAGCGCTTCCACGGCATTGAGCAATTCCAGCGCCGCGGTGCCCTGGCCTGCGATCACGCGCGGATCGGTGTAGGGGTGGACCAAGACCGCGCCGGTTTCCCGTTGCACCTGCAGGCACTTCTCCTCGCGCGCGGCGATGCTGGCCGCGCAGGCGTGCAGGGTCGCGCCGTAGCGTTGGATCGAAGCCAATTTGGTGGCCACCGCGCCTTCGGGCACCACCACGTGGCAGGCGATGCCGCGGGTCCGGGCGGCCAGCGCCAGTGCCGCGCCGTGGTTGCCGGAGGAGTGGGTGACCACGCCCGCGCGGGCCTGCGCCTCGGAAAGCGCCCAGACCGCATTGCAGGCGCCACGGAACTTGAATGCGCCCACCCGTTGCAGATGCTCGGCTTTGAAATGCAGCTGCGCCGACGCCAGCATGTCCAGCGTGCGCGAACGCAGTACCGGGGTGACGTAAGCATGGGGCGAAATACGTGCGGCCGCGGCCAGGATGTCGTCGAAGCAAGGCAGGGAGTCGGGCATACCCGAAAGATTAACTTATCCCTTGCCGGTCCCGGACCGGCCGAAGGCGACCGGCATCGATAGCCCCGCTCGAGCACATGAATGGAACCGGGTGGCACCGACGATCGCCTGCCGAATTAAGCACTGATTCAATGCGGCAGGCAGATTCTCACCGTATGGACCAGGGGTACCTTATGAAAATGCGTCTGTTGACCGCACTCTTCGCCGCCGCCGCACTCGGCGGCTGCGCGACGTACGACTATGCCGGCGGCAGCGCGCCCGGCGGCTATTACTACGGCCGGCCTTCGGTGGAGTATTACGGACCTTACGGCGGCGGCTACGGGTACGGCTCGTACGGCTACGGCGGCTATTATGGTTACGGTGGCGGCTATGGCTATTCTCCTTACGGCTATTACGGCGGCTACTACCCGTACTATCCCTACCGTCCGCATCGCCCGCACCGTCCGGATCACAACGACAACCAGCCACCGCCGAGTCAGGGCGGTCGTCCGCCTCCGTGGCGGCGTCCCGATGGCCGCTACCAGGATTCGGGTCAGGTGATGATTCCGCCCCGCAACGGCGTTCCCCAGGTTCCCAGCCAGCCCCAGGTCCGTCCTGAACGCGGCCGTTACCCGGGCATGCGGGTCCGGCCGGAGGGCGGCAACCAGGCCCCACGGATGGCGAACCCCTCCCAGCCCCGGCAGATGGAAAGATCGCAGCCGGCGCAACGTGCGCAACCCGCACCGCGAACGGGAAACCGTGAGCGGGCAAGAACCGAAGAACGCTGAGCCCAGCCGCAGGTACCCGGACACCGCAGGCTTGTCATGACGGATTGACCGGTTGCGTCGCTTATTGACGTGATTGGAATGACAAGCCTCTATGTCGACGTCCGGTGGGGAAATCTGGATCCCCCCTGTTCCGGCCCTGCCGGGCGTCGGCGCTCATGCAAAAGCCCGGCCATGCCGGGCTTTTTGTTGGATTGGCCACGCGTTGCAAATAAAATGGGGCCGGCAGTCCCCCGACTACCGGCCCCGCGCTCCCCCGCAGTGCACATGGCTGGCCCCTGTTCCAATTACCAGCCTGCGCCCCTGGTCGCTTGCCACGACGGGTGCAATGGGGATAACGCAGAAACCGTGCCAACTTTTCTGCATACCCCGGTTCGCTCCTCCTTCCTTGCAATGCGAAACTGATCGCCTATGAACGCTTCCTTCCACCACTACGACGTCATCGTCATAGGCGGCGGCCACGCCGGTACCGAAGCGGCGCTGGCCTCGGCGCGCGCCGGCGCACGCACGCTGCTGCTCACGCATAACGTGGAAACCGTGGGCGCGATGAGCTGCAACCCGGCCATCGGCGGTATCGGCAAAGGTCACCTGGTCAAGGAAATCGACGCGCTGGGCGGAGTCATGGCGCACGCGGCCGACCTGGCCGGCATTCAATGGCGCACGCTCAACGCTTCGAAAGGCCCGGCGGTACGCGCCACGCGCTGCCAGGCCGATCGTTCCCTGTATCGCAGCGCCATCCGCCGCATCGTCGAAGCGCAGGCCAACCTGACGATTTTCCAGGCCGCCGTCGACGACCTGGTGATAGAGAACAACTGCGTACGCGGCGCCATTACCCAGACTGGGCTGCGTTTCGACGCGCCGTCGGTGGTGCTGACCGCGGGCACTTTTCTTGCCGGCAAGATCCATGTCGGCGAAACGCAGTACGCTGCCGGCCGCGCTGGCGATCCGCCCGCCACAGCGTTGGCGCACAAGCTCCGCGAAGGCCTGTTCGTCGTCGATCGTCTGAAGACCGGCACACCGCCGCGCATCGACGGCCGCTCGCTGGACTATTCGATGATGGAAGAACAGCCCGGCGACGATCCGCTGCCGGTAATGTCCTTCGTCGGCGACGCCGCGCAGCATCCGCGCCAGGTGTCGTGCTGGATCACCCACACCAGCGAGCGCACGCACGAAATCATCCGCAACGCGCTACATCGCTCGCCGCTGTACAGCGGGCAGATAGAAGGCATCGGCCCGCGCTACTGCCCGTCCATCGAAGACAAAGTGGTGCGTTTCGCCGAAAAGGCCTCGCATCAGATCTTCGTCGAACCGGAAGGCCTGGATGTCGCCGAAATCTACCCCAACGGCATCTCCACCTCGCTGCCGTTCGACGTGCAGTTGGAGCTGGTACGCAGCATCCGCGGCATGGAACAGGCGCACATCACGCGGCCTGGCTACGCCATCGAATACGACTTCTTCGATCCGCGCGGATTGAAATCGTCGCTGGAGACCAAGGCCGTGGCCGGCTTGTTTTTCGCCGGGCAGATCAACGGCACCACCGGCTACGAGGAAGCCGCCGCGCAGGGATTGATCGCCGGCCTCAACGCCGCGCGGCAGGTGCAGCAGAAAGAAGCATGGTGTCCGCGTCGCGACGAAGCCTATATCGGCGTGCTGATCGACGACCTGATCACCAACGGCACCAAGGAGCCGTACCGCATGTTCACCAGCCGCGCGGAATACCGCCTACAGCTGCGCGAAGACAATGCGGATCTGCGTCTGACCGAAATCGGTCGCGGCCTGGGCCTGGTCGATGAAGCGCGCTGGCAGAAATTCGATACCAAGCGCGAAGCCATCGAGCGCGAGAACGAACGTCTGCGCGCGGTTTGGGTGACGCCTGGAAACGCACTGGGGCGCGAAGTCGAAGCGACGCTGGGCATCGCGGTCAGCCGCGAAACCACAGTGCTGGACATGATCAAGCGCCCCGAGCTGGACTACGCCAAGCTGGTGTCGGTGCCTTCGATCGGACCCGGCGTGGAAGACGCCAAGGTCGCCGAACAGGTGGAGATCGGAGTGAAGTATTCCGGTTATCTGGACCGTCAGCGCGAAGAAATAGAGCGCCAGCAGCGCAACGAAGACACTGCCATTCCGTCGGGCTTCGACTATGCCGGCGTGCGCGGCCTGTCCTTCGAAGTGCTGCAGAAGCTGGAACGCGTACAGCCGCAGACCGTCGGCCAAGCGCAGCGCATTCCCGGCATGACGCCTGCAGCGATTTCGCTGCTGCTGGTGCATCTGACCCGCGCACGCCGCAGCCGCGTGGCTTAAACGAAACCTGTAGGAGCGGGCCCTGCCCGCGACGCCTTTTATCGCGGCGTCACGAAGAGCGTCGCGGGCAGGGCCCGCTCCTACAGGGCCGCTAGCTTTGCTTGGCGCGTGCGAAGGCCGCCGCCAGCGCATTGTTGACGGGCGCTTGTTGTGGACGGACGGTTGTAGCCTGCTTTCCATTGCGCTGTTCCGACTTCCTGTCGCGCGCCGGTCCTGTATCGCGTCGCGAATTTTCCTGCGCGGGTTTGACCACCGGCACATCCTCCAGCCGCCGCGTCAACGCGATCCGCTTGCGCGGAATATCCACTTCCAGCACGCGCACCTTGACGATGTCGCCGGCCTTGACCACGTCGCGCGGGTCTTTCACGTAAGTGTCGGACAGTGCCGAGATGTGGACCAGGCCATCCTGGTGCACGCCGATATCGACGAACGCACCGAAGGCGGCGACGTTGGTGACCACGCCTTCCAGAATCATGCCGGCCTTCAGGTGCTTGATCTCCTCTACGCCTTCGGCGAAACGAGCGGCCTTGAATTCGGGGCGCGGATCGCGGCCGGGTTTCTCCAGCTCCTTGAGGATGTCGCGCACGGTGGGCACGCCGAACTTCTCGTCGGTAAACGACTCCGGCTTCAACCCGCGTAGATAGCCGCTGTCGCCGATCAACTGCTTCACCGCGCGACCGCTGTCCTTTACGATGCGCTCGACCACCGGATACGCTTCCGGGTGCACCGAAGACCCGTCCAGCGGTTCGTCGCCATCGGCGATACGCAGGAAGCCGGCGCATTGCTCGAAGGTCTTCTCGCCCAGGCGCGGTACTTTCAACAGTTCGCGGCGGCGCTTGAACGGGCCGTTCTGGTCGCGATGCAGCACGATGTTTTCCGCCACCGAAGCGGACAACCCGGACACGCGCGAAAGCAGCGCGGCCGAGGCGGTGTTCACATGCACGCCGACCGCGTTCACGCAGTCCTCCACGCGCGCATCCAGCGCGCGCGCCATGCGGTAGGGATCCACGTCGTGCTGGTACTGGCCCACGCCTATCGCCTTGGGTTCTATCTTCACCAGTTCGGCCAGCGGGTCCTGCAGCCGGCGCGCGATGGACACCGCTCCGCGCAGGCTCACGTCCAGTTCCGGGAATTCCTTCGCCGCCAGTTCCGAGGCCGAATACACCGAAGCGCCGGCTTCGCTTACCACGATCTTCTGCAGCTTCAGCTCGGGATGCTTGCCGATCACTTCGCCGGCCAGCTTGTCGGTCTCGCGCGAGGCGGTGCCGTTGCCGATGGCGATCAGCTCCACGCGGTGCTGGACGCATAGTTTGTGCAAAGAATGCAACGACTGGTCCCATTGCTTGCGCGGTTCATGCGGATAGATCGTGTCCGTCGCCACCAGCTTGCCGGTGCGGTCCACCACCGCGACTTTCACGCCGGTGCGAATACCCGGATCCAGGCCCATCACCGTACGTGCGCCGGCCGGGGCGGCCAGCAGCAGATCCTTCAGATTGTCGCCGAAGATCGCGATGGCTTCGGCTTCGGCTTTCTCGCGCGCCTGGCTGAAAAGATCCAGCAACAGATGCAGGTGCAGTTTCGCGCGCCAGGTCATGCGGCAGCTGTCCAGCAGCCAGCGGTCGGCGGAACGGCCCTGATCGCTGACGCCGGCATGCAGCGCTACGCGGCCGTCGCCGTACAGATGTCCGGCTTCCGCATCCTTGCCCGGATCCAGGTCGAGATACAGGATTTCTTCCTTGCGTGCGCGGAACAACGCCAGCAAACGGTGCGATGGAATCTTCGCCAGCGCTTCGCTGTGTTCGAAATAATCGCGGTACTTGGCGCCGGCTTCTTCCTTGCCCTCGGCCACGCGTGCGCGGATCACACCCGCTTCGCCCAGCCAGTTGCGCAGCTCGCCCACCAGAGCGGGATCTTCGCCCCAGCGCTCCATCAGAATCGCGCGCGCGCCGTCCAGCGCAGCCTTGCTGTCGGCCACGCCCTTGTCGGCGTCGACGAAACCGGCGGCGAAGGTTTCCGGCGCCTGGGTGGGATCGGCCAGCAATCCGTCGGCCAGCGGCTCCAGCCCGGCTTCACGGGCGATCTGCGCGCGGGTACGGCGCTTGGGTTTGTACGGCAGATACAGATCTTCCAACCGCGCCTTGCTGTCGGCAGCCTCTATCTCGGCGCGCAATGCGTCGCTCAGCTTGCCCTGTTCTTCGATGCTGACCAGCACGGTGGCGCGGCGGTCTTCCAGCTCGCGCAGGTAAACCAGGCGCGTTTCCAGATTACGCAGTTGGGTGTCGTCCAATCCACCGGTGATTTCCTTGCGGTAGCGGGCGATGAAGGGAACGCTGGCGCCTTCGTCCAGCAGCGCGATGGCGGCCAGGGCCTGCGCGGTCTGGGCACCGATCTCCGCGGCGATGGTGCGGGCGATGTGCTGGGCGAGTTGCTTTGGGGTGTCCTTCATTGCGTTCGTTCGAATTCGTGAGTGGCAGACACCGATTGTGGCGGTCGTAGCGCGTAGAGGGAACCCGTTGACAGGAAGGCAATTGCGGGTTTCGAGGTTGCACAATTCATAGTGTGGGAGCGACGAGCTCGCCATGAACAAAGACAAAGGTTGTCGCAGGGCGGGCATTGCCCGCCCTACGATCATGTTTCCGCCAGTTTCATCTGCACCGGCAAGCCGATGAAATCGCCGTAGCGGCGCGCGGCCTTGTCCAGCGATTTCAGTTCCTTCTTGAGCAAGACGCGGAACGGACTCAACTCCACCGTCACTCCGCTCTTGTCGATGTTGCGCTTCCAGGTGCCGACGATGCGTCCCCCGATCACTATGCCGGCATTGAACAGACCGTTGATGCCGATGACCTGCGGGCTGAAGCGCGCTTCCACGGCCTCGCTGCGATCCTTGTAGGCGACCAGGTATTCGTCGAACGAAGGCAGCAGATGCGGATCGCCAGAAACATCGGCCGATTCAAGTTCTTCGCCCGAGTGCAGATAGAGCCGGCCATCGATGATTTCCCGGGTCAGATCGGCGGCGGCCAGTTCGATGGCCAGCTGCACGTCCTTGACCGTCAACCCCGACCACCATGCGAAATCCTGCGCCGTGGCCGGCCCGTGGCTGTGGAAATAACGGCGCGCCAGCTCCGCAAGCGCCTGTTCGCGTTCCATCGTGCGGCTATCGGGAATCCAGTGATCCAGCAGCACGAAGGTCGGTTGCTTGTCCGCGCGCGGACCCAGGCACAGCAGACCTTCCTGGGCCAGGCGTCCGGTAATGTGGATGCCGCGCTGGCGAGCGGTGGCGATGCCGGCTTCTTCAAGCTTCGCGTACACCTCGCCGCGCGTCAGCCGCTGCCCATCGCGCAAGGCCTTCACCAGCACCTTTCGGCAGCGGGCGAGTACGGTATCGTCCAGGTCGAATTCGCGCTGCAGCCGCGACTTGTTGTTGGCGATGACGCGCGGCGCCATCAATGCCGACATCCAGCGCACGTCTTCGGCGGCCAGAAAATGCAGCGTGCCGCGCATCGGCCAGGTGCGGACTATGCGGCCTTCGGTAATGGCCTGTTCCACCGACGCCTGCGTCGCTTCGCGCGTGCGCAGGCCGATGGCCCACAGCGCCGCGGCGTAGTCCTGCGCCTGCATGGCACCGAGCCAGGAAACGACTTCCACCGGCGATTCGAATTCGCCGCTGGCGATGCGTTGCCGTTGCAGGCGAAGTTGCGCGATTCGGGAGACCTTCGTCGTCATATTCCCGCCGCTTCCTATTTTTCCTTGCGCCAGTTCAACGAGCCGCGCGTTTCCACCGTGCTCGATTCGATCTCCGCGTCGAAACCCTTGCGCAATAGATATTTCAGCGTGATCGCCGAACCGCCGCCCACCATCGATACGCCATAGCTGACGTAGAGCTTGGGCGACAGATACTTGCCCACCCCGAACACCGAGCCGCCCAGGGTGCGCGATTCCAGTACGCCCGCATCGTCCAGACCGATCTTGGCGCCCAGCTGCGAGGCCAGCAGGCCGGCGCCGGCACCAAGCGCGGTGGAGGCGGCATTGATCTTCCGGGTTTCATCGGTACTTGCGGTATTCAAGGAACGGCCCAGCACCAGGTAGGCCAGCGCCGCCGATTCGTCCATGGCAGGATTCGACCAGATGGTCGCCTTGGGGCTGCCCGCGCGACCGGTGACATCGATGCCGGCAGTGACGCCGGCGCTGACCACTTCGCGCTCGGCGCGGATGTTGATGCGCGGGTCGGAAACCGCGTTGTTGCTCCACACCAGTTCGCCGCGGGTGATGTTCAATTTCTGTCCGTAGGCGGTGTAACGCCCGTCCACATCCAGGCGCCCGGTGGCCACCATTTCGCGGCCGATGCGCGAACGCACGTTCATGGTGCCGGCCAGGGTGCCGTCCAGTCCGTAGCCTTTCAACTTCACCGCATCGCCCAGGGTGATGGCCATGTCCAGGTCCAGGCGCGAACTGGGCGTGCGCTCGGGATCGGCCGGATCCAGCACCACCACGTCTTCGGACACCGAAACGCCATCGTCGAGTTTCTCCACGTCGATGCTGGCCGACGGCACCACCACCTTGCCGCGTACCTGGATGGTGTTGTTGGCGAAACCCACCTGCAGATCCGGCGAAGCGACAGCCTGCAGCTCGGTAGTGTCGGAAATCAGGAAGTCCTTGCCGCGGATATTGAATTGCAGCGGCGAGCCTTCCACCTTCCAGTCCAGTGCGCCGTCCACACTCAAGGTGCCGCCGTTGACGGTGCCCCCGGTGGAGGAGACCGATTTAAGCGTGCCGTCGATGCGCGCGCTGCCGTCGGCCTGGGCGTCCAGATTGACGACGCCATCGGTCAGAGTGATGCCCAGCGAGGGAAGCTCGCCCTTGAACTCGGTGAGCTGTGCGTCGCCGCTCAGCGCGGGCGTGCCGCGCGTGCCGGCAAGACCTACGTGGCCTTGCAGCTTGCCGGTGGGACGCACCAGATCCGGTGAGAACAATTCCAGCCAGAACAGACGCGAGTTATGGAAATAGATGTCGCCTTTCAGCGGCGCGAACTCGTCCCAGCCGGTGGCGATAGTGGCGTCGACGAAGCCGTCGCCCTTGAAGCCGGTGCCCAGCCGGCCCTTGATGGTCTGCGGATTGAAATCGGCATCCAGGGTGAAGTTGTCGTAGCGCACGATCTCGCCGCGCGCGTTGTTGCCCAGCTTCAGGCCACCATCGAGCGAACTCAGGTGCAGTTCTCCCACCCATGCGTTGCCGGCCGGTTTCACCGATCCTTCCAGCTTGATCTCTCCGCGCAGGGTGAGCGGCCGGCCGTTGTTGGGCGGCAGCCAGGGCTGCACCAGAGTCAGCGGCAGGGCATCGGCATGCACCTGTATTCCCTGTTTCGGCCAGTTGGCCTGCGCGCACAGTGCGCCGCCGCCGCTGGCGGCCAGGCACGCGGGGGAAAGCGTGAATGCTGAGCCGTTCTGCGCATAACGCGCGGCTTGCTGCAGGCGCCAGCTGCTGCCCTTCGAGGGCGTGAGTTGCAAAGCGTCCAGGCTGCCCTGCCAGTTGGCGCCGCGCTTCAATACGGTGCCGGCCAACGAGACCGACCCCATCGCATTGTTGGCGTCGCCATCGAAATGCAGGTTCTCCACCGCACCGCGCGCGTCCACACGCACGCTGTCCAGGACCATGCCGACGTGGACCGCCGAACCGCGCACCGCCAGTTCGCCGTTGCTGCCGGTCCACGGCAGGCGGCCACGCACGCTAAGCGACTCGGCGCTGTAGCCGCTCCACTTCAAACCGCTGCCGGTGAGATCGGCATCCACGTTGGGCGCATTGCGCGTACCGGTCAGCTTCAGCGTGCCGGCGATGCTGCCATTGGCCTCCGGCAACAGATCGTCCAGATGCAGGGGCTGCAGGCGTGCGTCTATATCCAACCGGTCGCCGACTTTTCCCTTTGCATCCACGCGGCTGTTGCCGAGAGAGAGCGCCAGTTCGCCCTCGCCCTGATCGCCGTGCAGCGCGAATTTGCCGCGGCCGTCCAGCTTGCCTCCGCGCAGATTGCCGCCGAGCCTGGGTACGTCCAGCGTCGCATCGAAGCCGCCAGTCTCGCGCGCCTGGCCTTTGCTGGCGAGATTTCCGGAGACGTTGCCCTTCCAGTCGGCCAGAAAATAACCCGGATCGAAACCGGCCAGCTTCGCGCCCAGGTCCCACCGCAGTTCCGGCTCCCAGCCCACAGTGCCGGTAGCGTCCAGGGTGCCGGTCGGCATCTTCGCTTGCAACTTGTGCAGCACCAGCTGCCGGTCATCGCCGCGGCCGTCGAAGTCGACCGTGGCCTTCTGTTTTTCGCGTACCAGCACAGCTTTGCCGATCGCCGCCCAGGCTTTCATTTGACCGGCGATGCCAAGGTCGGCGTCGGCGCCGATCTGCGTCTGCGCATCCTGGCCCCAACGCAGGCCGCGCGCATTGGCGGAGAACTTGAATACAGGATTCTCGGGATCCTTGAAGTCGGCGCGCCCGCGCAGCGTGGTCAGTCCATCGAAAGCGCGCACCGCCAGCGGCTCCACGGTCAGCACTTCATCGGCGATGCGGATCTTCGAAGGTTCGATCAACGCGATGAAGCCGCCCTGCGCGATGCGGCCCTGCAGGTCGGCGCCGCCGCCGGCACCTTTCGCTTTGAGGTCGAAGGCCAGCGGCATGCTGTCCTCGACGAGTCCCAGCAACGCCAGATCCAACGCTTCGGTCTTGCCGCTGAAGCTCCAGGTGGGGTTGTCTTCACCGCGCACGCCCAGCATCACCCGCACGGGTGCTGGCGCGTTGCCGGCCAGGCCCATATCCATGCTTTTTCGATTTCCCCGCGCCACCAGCCCAAGCCTCGCGGGCGTGCGGCCAAGCGATGCCGGGAAGACCGCCGTCGCCACCACATCGGTGGCGTAGCCCTTGCGCGGCTCGTAGCCGCCGTTGATGGCGATGCGCCCGCGATCGCTGTCGATCGCCAGTTTCTCGGCCTTGAAGTAGCCGTCGCCGATATCGATGCCGCCGCGCGCGCGCCGGATGTCGATCAACGGCTGCGTGCTCTGGGTGATGCGAAAACCATCGATCGCCAGGGTGTCGGCCTGGATGGCGAGCGGCATCTCGATCTGCGGCAGCAGCTCGGGCCAGGTGGGCAGCTTGAAGGGTTCGTCGCTCTTGGGAATGTCCAGCGTCGCGTTGGTCACCTGCAGCGCGTCCAGCCGCAAACGCCGGCCGAGCAGCGGCCGCAGATCCGGATCCAGGTACACGCGCTCGGCGGTGAAATGGATCTTCTCGTAGCGGAAATCCACCCCATGCAGCGTCAGCGGGCCGGCTAGCGGGCCCTCTGCCTTTTTCCAGGTGAAGGAAGAACCAGCCGGCAGCCGCACGATGATCTGATTCAGCAGCACATCGCGTCCGGCGACGGTCTGCAATAACCAGTACAGCGCCACCGCCAGCAACAATGTCACGGCCAGCGAAGCGAACGCGCTGCGCACGGCCAGTGTGCGCATGCGCGCGCGGCGACGCGCACGCAGCTCGGCGATGCGGGCTTCGTGCTCCTCCGGGCTCACGTCGTCAGGGCGATGGTTCAAAGGTCCGCTCCGATATTGAGGTAGAGCTGGAAGCTGGAATCCGGATCGTTCAGGCCATGCGCGATATCCACGCGGACCGGCCCCACCGGCGAACGCCAGCGCAGGCCGACGCCCACGCCGGTCTTCAGGTCCGGCGTGTCGTCGAAGGCGCTGCCGGTATCGACGAACACCGCGCCGCCCCAGGCGCTGCCCGGCAGGTAGTGTTCGTATTCCACGCTGCCGGTGACGATGTGCTTGGCGCCCAGGGCGTAGTCGTTGGGCAGGCGCGGGCCGACTTCGCGAAAGGCGTAGCCGCGCACGCTGCGGTCGCCGCCGGCGTAGAAGCGCAGACTGGGCGGCATGGCCACCAATGCGTTGGTATAGGTGGAGCCGAACTCGCCGCGCACCAGCAGGCGGTTGTTTTCGCCCATGCCGTGATACCAGCGTGCGATGGAATGCAGTTGCGCGAAACTGGCGTCGGAACCGACGCCCTCCACGCCGCCGCGCAGGGCGATGCTGCCGCTGATGCCCTTGCGCGGAAAGGTGCGGTTGTCCACGCTCGCGTATTGCCCGCTGATTTCCGGATAGGTCAGCGTGGAATACTGATAGTCCGGGGCGACGCCCGGCACCGTTTCGCCATAGCTCCAGCGTTCGCGCAGGGCATGCACCGAAGCGAGCAAGGTCCAGCGGTCATTGAGCTCGCCGCTGCGGCTACCCACCAGTTCCAGGCGGCGCGTATCGATGTAGTCGGTCTGTTCGTCGTAAGCCTGCAAGGCCACCGTGTACCAGCCATCCAGCCATTTGAACGCCGGGATACGGTACTGGGTGATGAAGTTCTTGCGCTTCTGCGCGTAGTCCAGTTGCGTGGACAATTTGTGGCCGCGCGAATTCACGTAACGCCGCTCCAGCCCGAAGCGCACGCCGGCGCCGCTCTCGGTGCCGTAGCTCACGCCGGTGGTGTAGACGTCGCGCTTGGCCAGGGTGAGATTGACGTCGACCGGTACGCGGCCGTCCACCGCGTTTTCCGGTTTGGCCTGGATGTCGATGTTGTTGAAGTAGTCCAGGCCGACCAGCGATTCGCGCAGACGGTCCAGTTTGCCCTGGTGGAAATAGCTGCCTTCTTCCCAGTACACCAGTTTGTCCAGCAGGCCGGGCCGGAATTTGGTCTGGTGGAAGGTGGTCGGCCCCATGTCGTAGCGGATGCCGCTGGCCCAGGTCAGGTCGATATCGGCGGCGCGCTCGGCGCGGGTCACTTCGACGCGGCGATGGATGAAGTCCGCATCGAAATATCCGCGGTCGGCCAGCCGGCGTACGATCTGGGTCTTGCTGGTTTCGTAGGTGGTGTGGTCGAAGATGTCGCCGACTTGCGGATGGAACGCGGCCAGGTCTTCCTTGAGATAACGGTCGCTGCCGCCAGCGCCTTCGATGCTCAGGTCCGAATGCCGCACGCGCACCGGTTCGCCCTTGTCGACGGTGACGACCACGGTGATGTGCTCGTTCTCGCCGCCCGGCCGCGCGGCGTCCACGGCGATTTCAGGCGAGTAGTAACCGAACGGCTCCAGCGCTTCGCGCGCCTCGGCTTTGGCTTCGGTCATCAGGTATTCCAGCCGCGATTCGCCCTGGCGACGGCCGATGATGTCGTTCAGCGACAGGGCCACGTTGATGTTCTCGATCATCAACGCTTCGGTTTCGTTTTCCGGGTTCAAGCCGCGGACTTCGACCTTGTCGATGGTGGAAGCTGCCTGCGCCTGGCCGACGATGGTGAACAGAACGGCGGCGGCGAGCAGGGGGGATGAGCGCATGCGGCACAGGATACCGGGCGGGCGCGGAATCGGGTTAACCGAGGGTGAGGCCGGTGGCACATTTGTGCAGGCCGTTAGGGCTGCAGTTGTGTGAGTCGCGAATGCCGAGCGTGGAAGGGCGATATCGTTTAAGACGTCATCCCAGCGAAAGCTGGGATCCATTTTGATCTTCGCGCAGGGCTCAAGCACTCGCTGCGCTCGCTCCCCTCATCCGCCCTGGCGGGCACCTTCTCCCACAAGGGGAGAAGGGTTGAGTCTACGGGTTCGGCTAATTCGACAAATGTTCGATAGCCGCCACTGCACGGAAGCGGTCGGCCAAGCGCTTGAGCAGAGCCAGGCGATTGGCTCGGATCGCGGGCTCATCCACATTCACCATCACGCTATCGAAGAACGCATCCACCTGCGGGCGCAGCAGCGCCAGCCGGCTGAGCACGCGGATGTAGTCGTGATGGTGCAGGGCCTCGTCGGTGTCGCCCAGGGCCGCTTCCACCGCTTCGGCCAGCGCGCTTTCGGCGGGGTCGTTGAGCAGGCTGCGGTCGATGGTGTGCGGAATTTCGATGTCGGCTTTCTTCAGGATGTTGTTGATGCGCTTGTTGGCGGCGGCGAGAGCTTCAGCCTCGGGCAACGCGGCGAACTGGCCGATGGCGTCGAGGCGGGTGTCGAAGTCGTACAGCGAATGCGGACGGAGCTCGGCTACGGCGTTGAAGTGCTGGGCCGGAACGTCTTTGTCAGCGTAGTAGCCACGGAGACGGTCGAGGATGAAGTCGTAGAGATCGCTTGAGGTTTGCTCAACGGAAACATCGCGACCTGGAAGCGAGCCGCCACCGGTATGGACACCAGCTTTCTTCGCGACATGCTCGGCTCTAATCAATTTCAATCCAACTTCGCCGGCCATGTGGTGATCCACGTATCCGACGGCGTACTCAAGAAGAGCCGGAAGATTCAAATCGAATCCGGACTCAATGATTGTCCGCGCTAAGCCCAGCGCGTTGCGTCGAAGCGCAAACGGATCCTTGTTCCCGGTAGGCTTCAAACCGGCCGCGAAACCCCCCGCCAACGTATCCAGCCGCTCCGCAATCGCCAACACCTTGCCGACCGGTGACAACGCGATGTCGTCGCCAGCGAAGCGCGGCTGATAAGACTCGTCGATCGCCAGCGCGATCTCGCTCGGTTCACCCGCAGCGTTCGCATAGTGCCGCCCCGCGATTCCCTGCAGTTCCGGAAACTCGTTGACCATGCGCGACTGCAAATCGTTCTTCGACAGTTCCGCCGCACGCCGAGCGAGGACGGGGTCGGCGCCGACTTCCTTCGCAATCGCCTCGGCCAGCGCAGCAACGCGCGCGACCTTGTCGGCAACTGAACCCAGCTTGGCCTGATAGGTAACGGTCTTCAGTCCGTCACCCATTGCCACCAATCCCTGCTTCAAATCCTCATCGAAGAAGAACTTCGCATCGGAGAAACGCGGACGGATCACGCGTTCGTAGCCCTTGCTGACTTCGCCCACGTCCTGCGATTCGATATTGGCGATGCCGATAAAACGCTCGGTCAGCTTGCCGCCGTGGTCCAGCACCGGGAAGAACTTCTGGTTGGCTTCCATGGTCGCGATCAGCGCTTCCTGCGGCACCGCCAGGAACTCCGGCTCGAAGCTGCACAGCACCGCCGACGGCCATTCCACCAGGCAGTTCACCTGTTCCAGATTGTCCTCGGTGATGCGCGCATCGCCGCCGGCTTTGGCGGCCGCTTCCTGCACTTGCCGGGCGATGCGCGCACGGCGCTCGTCCGCATCCACCAGCACATGCGCGCCACGCAGCGCGTCGACATAGTCGCCCGGGTTGTTGATCCACACCGGCTTGTCGTGCTCGAAACGATGGCCGCGGCTCATGCGGTCGCTGCGCACGCCCAGCACTTCGGCGTCCACCACGTCCTTGCCCAGCAGCATCACCAGCCAGTGCACCGGCCGTGCGAACGCATAGTCGTGGTCGCCCCAGCGCATCGGCTTGGGAATCGGCATGGCCGCCAGCGACTCGCGCACGATGTCGGCCAGCAGATCGGCGGTCTTCGCGCCCGGCTTGTTGGAGCGATGCACGAAACGTTCGCCCTTACCGTCGGTGGTGCGCTCCAGCTGCGACCAGTCGATACCGGCTTTTGCCGCGAAGCCTTGCAGAGCTTTGGTCGGCTGGCCTTCCGCATCGAGAGCGATATTGAGGTACGGACCCAGCACTTCGGAACTTTGCTCCGGTTGCTCTACCGAAACCCCAGGCAGCAACACGGCCAGGCGGCGCGGCGTATACAGCGGCTTGGCATCGGTGCGGTCGAAGTCGATGCCGCGCTTCTGCAGCGCGTCGATGACGCCGTCGAAGAACGCCTGGGCCAGGCCGGGTAGGGCTTTGACTGGGAGTTCTTCGGTGCCTAGTTCGATTAGCAGGGGTTTCATTTCGGTCATCTCAAAAAACCTTGGTGGTGGTTCCCTTCTCCCATCGGGAGAAGGTGCCCCGAAGGGGCGGACGCTGCGTAGCAAGCACCCTTGGGGTGTGAGGGTGCGGCGGAGTCCATGATGCTTGTGCCATATGGACTTCGCCGTACCCTCACCCCAACCCCTCTCCCGGCGGGAGAGGGGCTTTTGACTTTTCGCCACCTTCTGGGCCGTAGAAGATCACCCAGGTGGCGAAGTCGTCGCTGAAATTCTCGAAACGGTGTTCGACACCAGCAGGTACGAACAGCAACTCGCCAGGCTCGAAAGGTTTGCGCTGGCCGCCGTTGACGAACTCGCCCACGCCCGACACCACCACATAGACCTCGTCGCGCGTATGCGGCGTTTGCAGGTCCCGGCCTATCGGCCGGTAGATCTCCACCGACAGCGTGCCGTGCGTAAGCAACTCCACAAAAGGCAGGTTGCCTTCGTTGCTGGCCAGTGCGGCCAGCGCATGGTGGGGCGTCAGGCGTTCCTTCATGGCGATGCCGGCGTGGGCGGATCGAACGGCAGGTGGAACTGGCGGAATACCGGCAGCGCCTCGCAGCGGTCCACGTGCGCCTGCAGATGCGGATGGACAGACAGATCCAGCGGCACCGCTTCGCGCAAGTAAGTGCCGTTGCAGCCGACAGTGATGTCTGCCAGCGTCATCGCATCGCCCACCAGCCATTGGCCATTGCGTTGGATGCAGTGCTTTTCGAGTTCGGCCAGCGCACCCTGCGCCTGTACCCGGCAACGGTCGGTCCAGGGCGCGTGGCGTTTTTCTTCCGGGCGGAACACGCGCTCCATCACCATCGTGATGCCTTTGTCGACCGCGCCGGTGGCCAGGCCGATCAGACGCAACGACTGGCGCCGCGCGTCGCCTTCGGCGGGCAGCAACGCGCGTTGCGGGCCGGCCAGGCTGTCCAGGTAATCCAGGATCAATGCCGATTCGGCCAGCACTTCGCCCGAGTCCAGCACCAGTGCGGGCACGCGGCCTATCGGGCTGTATTCGCGGATGCGATCGAAGTCCTTGCCGACCGACCAGTTGCGGTGCTCGAACTCCAGCCCGAGCAAAGTCATGGCGATGACGACGCGCCGCACGTAGGGCGAATCGAACATGCCGATGAGGATCACGCGGCCAGATCCTTCTTGTCGCGCACGCCGGGGAAGCCCAGCTTCTCCCGTTGCGCGTAGTAGGCCTCGGCCACCGCCTGCGCCAGCTTGCGCACGCGCAGGATGTAGCGCTGGCGTTCGGTGACGGAAATCGCGCGGCGCGCGTCGAGCAGATTGAAGCAATGGCTGGCCTTGCACACTTGCTCGTAGGCGGGCAGCGGCAAGCCGGCTTCCACGAGCTTCTGCGACTCGGCCTCGCAGGCGTCGAAGCGGTGGAAGAGTTCGGCCACGTCGGCCAGTTCGAAGTTGTAGGTGCTCTGCTCGACTTCGTTCTGGTGGTACACGTCGCCATAGGTCACCACACCCTGCGGACCTTCGGTCCAGACCAGGTCGTAGACGTTGTCCACGTTCTGCAGGTACATGCACAAGCGCTCGAGACCATAGGTGATCTCGCCCAGCACCGGCCGGCATTCCAGGCCGCCAGCCTGCTGGAAATAGGTGAACTGGGTGACTTCCATGCCGTTCAACCACACTTCCCAACCCAGGCCCCAGGCACCCAGGGTGGGCGATTCCCAGTTGTCCTCGACGAAGCGCAAGTCGTGCACGCGCGGGTCGATGCCCAGCGCCTTCAACGACTCCAGGTACAGCTCCTGGATGTTGTCGGGGTTGGGTTTCATCGCCACCTGGTACTGGTAGTAGTGCTGCAGGCGGTTGGGGTTTTCGCCATAGCGGCCGTCGGTGGGGCGGCGGCAGGGCTGCACGTAGGCCGCACTCCACGGCTCCGGGCCCAGGGCGCGCAGGAAGGTGGCGGGGTGGAAGGTGCCGGCGCCGACTTCGATGTCGAGCGGCTGGATCAGCACGCAGCCCTGGGCCGCCCAGTAGGCGTTGAGGGTCTGGATCAAGCCCTGGAACGTGGGTCCTGTCATGGCTTTTTATTGCACTGCGGAAAAGCGGGCTAGTATAAGCGCGCAAGCTCCTGACCGGCCTCTGTTTTTGCCCGTGAACACCCTGCACAAAGCCCCTTTCCTGATCGTAGAAACCGGACAGCCCGCCATCCGGCTGCGCCGCTACGGCCGCTTCCCTCATTGGATCCGCGTGGCCGCCGGCTTGGAAGCCAGCGAGGCGGTGGTGGTGAATGTGGAACAGGGCGGCGTATTGCCGCGGCGCGAAGGATTCGCTGGTGTCATCGTCACCGGTTCGGCGGCCATGGTCACCGACAAGGCGGACTGGAGCGAACGCAGCGCCGACTGGTTGCGCGACGCCGCCCACGAAGGCATGTCGCTACTGGGCATTTGCTACGGCCACCAGTTGCTGGCGCATGCACTGGGCGGCGAAGTCGCCGATAACCCGGCCGGCCGCGAATCGGGTACGGTGCGCATCGATTTGCATCCGCCCGCCCACGACGATCCGCTGTTTTCCAGCATGCCGCTCACGTTCGCCGCCCATTCCACCCATGTGCAGACCGTGTTGCGGCCGCCGGAAGGCGCCACCGTGCTGGCCAAATCGGAACAGGACGATTGCCACGCCTTCCGCTGGCGCGACCGGGCCTGGGGCGTGCAGTTCCATCCCGAATTCGCCACCCACCACATGCGCGGCTACGTCGCCTTCCGCGGCGAGGAGCTGAAAAAAGCCGGCCGCTGCCCCACCACCATCGCCCGCGACGTGACGGCAGCGCCGCAGGCGCGCAAACTATTGCGGCGCTTCGTCAAGCATGCGCGCGGTTTGCACGCGCGCTGACTGTTCCGGCGACCCCACAAAATCCCCCAAGACCATCGGAAAACCCTGGATGTCGATTATCAACAAAGTGCCGGCTAGTGCCGGTGCGGAATGGCTGCTGGGCGGCTTCAAGTTGCTGTGGCGGTCGCCAGCCACGATGGCAACGGTCAGCATTGCAGGTCTGTTCGTCGTGATGATGGCCGTGGTGATGGCGTTGGTCGTTGTCACGGCGACCGCCTCGTTTCCGTTTCCGTTGTCTTTGATTCCACTGGCCATCTACTGCGCGTTGACGCTAGGCGTTCCATGCCTGGTATTTGCAGGTGCGATCTGGGCAGCCCGCGAAGTGGCGCTCGGCAGACCAGCTCGGGTGCAGCATTTGCAAGCAGGCCTTGGCCATGTCCGCGCCCTGCTGGTGACATCCGTGGTGCCGATGGCGGGCCTATTCTTGTCCTCGCTACTGCTGATTGCTCTCTTAGGGAACGAAGGTGTTCAGCACGTCAACGAAGTGCTGGTGAAGCTTCAGGCTCTTTTCGCGAACGGTGCGCAGCCCAATCCCGTCGAAGTTGAGGCCCTTATCGCGACATTGCCAGTGTTCCGGTTCCTCTTCTGGATGCTGTTGACCCTGTTGACGACGCCTTTCGTCGTTTGCGTACTGATGCTCGCTGTATCGGACGTGGTGTTCTCCGGTCGCAGTGGATTCGCCGCATTGCGCCTCAGCATCGCCGCCAACTTCAAAAACTTCACGGCGATGATCGTTTTTTCATTGCTGCTTACTGCACTGCTTTTTGGGATAAGCGCCGTGGCTCAATTGGTCGGCCTGATGGTGCAGTTCGTCCTGGGACCTATGGTGGCGCTGTTGGTCATTAACCTGTTACTCGCGGCCGTGCTGATGCCGGTGCTCGCGGGTGCCGCGTACACGGCATGGCAACAAGTCCTCGCGGGTAATGAAGGCGAGTCGTCGCATGCCGCGGCGCAGGCGTCAACGCACATTGAGGCATAAGCTAACCCATAGCATCGAGATTCTGAGGTCGGCATCAACCACGTAGGTCGGCCCTATGTGGCCGACGCTCTGTGCCAGGAGGTGCGTGCGTCGGGGGCGTAGCCCCGACCTACGATTCTTTTGCTTCGCGCGGGGTGATCCATTTCGAGGCGATGATGCCGGCTTCGTACAGCAGATACATCGGGATGGCCAGCAGCAGTTGCGAAACCACATCTGGCGGGGTGATGACCGCCGCCAGCACGAAGATGCCGACCAGCGCGTAGCCGCGCGCTTCCTTCAACTGTTCCGGCGTCACCCAGCCCAGCAGCACCAGGATCACCAGCGCCACCGGCAATTCGAAGCTCGCGCCGAAGGCCAGGAAGATCACCAGCACGAAATCCAGGTACGCGCTGGCATCCGGGGTGACCGAAATCACTTCCGGAGTGAAGTTGATGACGAACTTGAACAGCGAAGGCAGCACCAGGAAGTAGGCGAAGGCGCAGCCGGCATAGAACAGGACCACCGCCGAGCCCAGCAAGGGAACGGCCAGGCGTTTCTCGCGCTGGTACAGGCCCGGCGCCACGAACGCCCACGCCTGGTACAGCAGCCAGGGCGCAGCGACGAACAGCGCCACGAAGAACGCCAGCTTCACCGGCGCGATGAAACCGCCGGCCGGATCGGTCGCGATCATCGACTGCCCCGCCGGCAGGCGCGCGATCAGCGGTTCGGCGATCCAGTTGTAGAGCTTGCTGGTGAAAGGAAGCAAGCCCAGCAACACCACGAATACGCCGGCCAGCCCGCGCATCAGCCGCGTACGCAGCTCGATCAGGTGGCTGAGCAGGCTGGATTCGGAGTCGGACTCAGGCGTTGCGCGGTTCATCGCTCTGGTCTTCCTGCGGTTTCGACGGGGGTGTTGGCGCCGGCTCCTCGGAGGCCGGCGCGGACGCGTCGGCCGAACTATCCGGTTCCTGTACTGAAGCGCGCATCTGCTCGAACTCGCGTCGCGCTTCGGCGCCGCTGTCGCGGATCCGCTGCTCGGTATCCTGTATCGCCGATTGCGCGTCGTGCAGGCTGCGCTTGAGTTCCTCGGCGGCCAGTTCGCGTTCCAATTCGTCCTTCACCGAATTCCACTGCGTGCGCGCACGGCGCACCCACATGCCGGCCATGCGCGCCACCTTGGGCAGCCGCTCGGGGCCGAGCACGATCAAGGCGATGATGGCGATGAAGAACAGTTCGCCGCCGCTGATACCGAACATGGCGGGGTCTAACCTCTATAGGCCTGATGGGCCTGGGTCCGGGGAATCAATGCGCGTCGCGATCGCGGTCCTTCGACTCGCTGTTTTTTTCCTCGCGCGACTCGTCGCCCAATTGGCCGTTGGGCTTGTCCTCGTCCTTCATGCCTTTCTTGAAGCCTTTGACCGCTTCGCCCAGGTCCTGACCGGCGTTGCGCAGGCGCTTGGTGCCGAAAACCAGCAACACCACCACCAGCACGATGATCCAATGCCAGATGCTCAAACCGCCCATGGTGCGTTCGCCAAAAAAATGAGGGACATCAGGATAACGCAGCTACGGGCCGGTGAATGCGAAACCGGCCCGCAATCGCGTTATGGCGTAGTCGGCAGCGGCTCGCTGCGGATCTCGCCGTCGGCCACGGGCTGGAAGCCCTGCGGTTGGGCTTCGGTGGTAGCGGGCTCCGGCTGGGAGACTTCCGGTTGGGAAGCCGATGAGCCGGTGACGGTGACCGGTGCGGCCATCGGGGCCGCCGGTTCGGAGGGTTCATCGCGGCGCGCTGCGCGGGCGATGGCGGTGGCTTCCTCCAGCTGGTCGCGGAAACCGACCACGGCGTCGGAAGGAATGCCGGCGCGGCTTTCGAAGATGGCGCGCGGGGTAGCAGCGCTGCCGTACACCGCCACGTTGGCATCGTCGTCGATCTGCAGCACCGCGCCGTCCAATGCCACGCCGGCGAACAGCCCGCGCGCGCGCGACCACGACCAGATCTCCGCCTTCAACTGGCCATCGGTGGAAGCCGAGGCGTTGCGGCCGACCGGACCGGCGGCCACGCCGGCATCGGCGCCCAGGGTGATCTTGCCGTTGACGATGTTTTCAAGATTGCGGTCGTTGCGGAACACCAGCACCACGTCGGAGGACTGCACGCCGGCCTGGAAGCCGATACTACCGCCGGTGAGCTTGACGAACACCGGTTGCGACCAGCTGCCATCGGCAGTCTTCACCGACATCAATCCGTGCCCGCGGCGTCCGCCGATGACCAGGCCGACCTTGAGGGTGTCGGGAATCACCACCACCGCGCGGCCTTCGTCCAGCAGTTTGTCGGGAATGCCTTGCTCGGGGATTTTCTGGATCTCGCTGAGCACGCGCACCGCATCGCTGGCGCGCTTGTCTTCTTCGGTCCCGGCCAGCGCCTGGCCGGCGAATGCGCCGACTGCCAGCAGCAGGACCAGGCGCGAAAGACGCAGTCTTCGGAGGGGGCGAAGGACAGACATGGTTGACTCCCGAAAGTAGATTCAATGGCGAGGTGGCGCAGCAGAAACGTGCGCTAAAACCTTGATAGTGCAGCCTTGAACTCCGAGCCTAGACGCGGCAGCGTGAATCGTCGATGAGTTTCGCCCTTGTAGGGCCGAGCTTGCTCGGCTGCTCCTGATCCAGCGCGAAAAGCAGCCGGGCAAGCCCGGCTCTACTCGGCGCCGGTGGGCGAAGCCGCAAACGCATCTGTCATCATGTGCCGATGCCCGAAACCCCCGACAGCCCACCCAGGATCGCCCTGGTGGTCGCCAATCTAGGCACTCCGGACGCACCTACCGCCAAGGCCGTAAGGCGCTACCTGGCTGAATTTCTGCACGACCGCCGTGTGGTCCAGCTGACCCGCTGGATCTGGTGCCCGCTGCTGCATTTCGTGGTCCTGCCCCTGCGCGGCCCGAAAGCGGCGGCCAAATACGCCAAGATCTGGCTGCCGGAAGGCTCGCCGCTGGCCGTTCATACGCAGCGCCTGGTTGCCGCCATGCAGACACGGCTTCCGCAATGGCAGGTCGCTGCAGCAATGCGTTACGGCAAGCCCGCGCTGAAGGGCCTGCTGCCCGACCTGCGTGCGCAGGGGTTCGACAAAATCGTGGTGCTGCCGCTGTACCCGCAGTACTCCAGCACTACCACCGCTTCGATGGAAGACGTGGTGAAGCGGGAAGCGGCAGGCATGCCGGTCGCCTTCATCGACGACTACTCGACCGAGCCGGGCTGGGTCGCCGCGGTGGCCGACTCCATTGCCCGCTGGCGGCAACAGCACGGCGCCGGCGAGCACCTGCTGTTTTCCTTCCATGGCCTGCCGCAACGCATCGCCGACAACGGCGACCCGTATCCGCAACGCTGCGCCGCCAGCGTGCAGGCGATCGCTTCCGCGCTGGGGTTGTCGCCCGCCGAGTGGACGCTGACCTACCAGTCGCGCTTCGGCAAGGAGCGCTGGCTTTCGCCGGCCACCGACAAGGCGCTGGAAGAAATGGCCGCGCGTGGCGTGCGCCAGATCGATGTGGTGTGCCCCGGATTCGCGGTCGATTGTCTGGAAACGCTGGAAGAAGTGGCGATGCAGTACGCCGAAGGTTTCGCGGAAAAGGGCGGCGAACTGCGCTACATCCCCTGCCTCAACGACTCCGCCGCGCACGCCGATGCGCTGGTGGGACTGGCGCGACGCGCGGTGAAGGAATGACCGCGCGCGAGGTCGTATTCGACGTTCCGATGGGTCGCATCGCCGGCCTGCGCAGCGGAGCCCCGGGCGCAGCGAAAGTGCTGGCTCTGCACGGCTGGCTCGACAACGCCGCCAGTTTCCTGCCTCTGGCCGCGCAGCTTCCGCAGCTGGACCTGGTGATGCTGGACCTGCCGGGCCACGGCCGCAGTGCGCATCTGCCGCCTGGCGCCGACTACAACCTGCTGGTCACGGTGAACGCCGTGCTGGACGTGGCCGACAGCCTGGGCTGGGAACGCTTCGCGCTGCTGGGGCATTCCATGGGTGCGGGCATCGGCAGCATCCTGGCCGCGTCGCTGCCGCAGCGGATCGAGCGGCTGGTCGCCATCGAAGCGCTGGGTGCATTGGCCGAAGCGCCCGAACGCACCGCGCAGCGCTTGCGCGACGGCGTGGCAGCGGCACGTGCGTTGCCGTCGAAAAAGCTGCGCGTCTTCCCCGATCTGGCCGCGCCGGTGCGCGCGCGCATGCAGGCCAACCAGCTCAGCGAAGCCAGTGCGCGTCTGCTGGTGGAGCGCGGCGTGGCGCCGGTGGAAGGCGGTTTCATCTGGAGCAGCGACCCGCGCCTCACCCTGCCCGCGTTGCAGCGCATGACCGAAGCGCAGGTGCGGCAATTGATCGCCGGCATCGAATGTCCGGTGCAAGTGGTGTTCGCCGATCCCCCGCAACCCTATCTGCCCGAACCGCTACGCAGCGAACGCGCGGCCTTGTTGCCGCAGGGCCGGGTTGCAGTGCTGCCAGGTACGCACCATCTGCACATGGAGCAACCGGCCGCGGTGGCCGCAACCATTGGCGATTTCTTCGCCTGATTGCGTGCGCGGCGAATGGCCTTGCTTTCGCGCTTGCCCCCGCTCTTGCTTCTGCTCTTGATTTTGTAGAGCCGAGCTTGCTCGGCTGCTCTTGATCTTGGCGAAGAGCAGCCGAGCAAGCTCGGCTCTACAAAATCAAGAGCGGGAGCAGCAGGGAACGTATCTGCGTGCGTCGGGGGCGTAGCCCCGACCTACGCGGATACCAGCGCGCGCAGGCTGGCTTTCAGCTGACGGCCCTGGGCATGGAAGTACTCGCGTTCGTCGCGCCATGCCGGGAAGCGGGATTCCACCTCATGCCAGAACCTGGGCGAATGGTCGGCGTGGATCAGGTGGCAGAGTTCGTGCACCAGGACGTATTCGAACGCCGAAGGCCGCCCCAGCACCAGCGACAAATCCATCGCCAGCGAACCCTCCGGGCTTAGCGAACCCCATTGGGACGACATCACCTTCAGGCGCAGACGGGCCGGCGCACGCGGCAGACCGGGCAGATATTTCGGCAGCCAACGGCCCATGTCGGCGCGCGCCTCGGCTTCATAGAACTCGCGCAGCACGCGTCGCAATGCGGCGTCGCCGGCTTTGGCGGGAGCATCCTTGGCAGGAGCATGGAAATGCAGACCGTCGGGATCGCGCGTGAGTCGCGTGTAGCGCCCCTCGTGCCAATGCAGCGGCATTTGTTCGCCGCGCAGGGGCAGGCGGTCGGTCGTGCCACGCACCAGTGCGGGCGATGCGTCATTGCTGGAGTACTTCTCCAGCTGTACCAACAGCCAGTGACGGTGTTCCTGCAGAAATCGCTCGCCGGACACCAGGCTCGCGCGCGCTGGCAGGGTCAGCCGCGCCCCGCGCTCATCCACGCTCAGTTTGATGCGTTTGGCGCGCGGGTCGCGCACGCGCTGTACGTCGATCCGCCCGTTGTCCGCCAGTTCCAGGGTGACCACGTCGCGTTCGACGGAACGCGGGGGCAGGATACGGAGGCGGCGCAGCAGCATGCCGCCGATTATGGAGTATGAAAAAAGAAAATCCCGCGGCACTGCGCGGGATTTTCATCATAGGTTGCGTTTTCCGAGCCTCAGGCCTCGGCCTTGCTCAGTTTCAAGGCCGTTTCCAGCACCGCGAACAGGCGCTTCACTTCACCGCTCATCAAGGCGAAGCGCGCATCCAGCTCCGCGCGCAGGTCTTCGCGTTCGGTGTTCTCCAGCTGGTCCACCGCGCCGTCGAGGAATTTCAGCTTACGGATGATCAAATCCTCGCCGAGCACGAAGGACAGATGGTCGTCCAAAGTCAGGGCCAGTTTGGTGACCTGCTTGCCCGCTTCCAGATGCTTGGCGATTTCGTCGCTCTGCAGGTCCTGGTTCTGGCACTTGACCACCGCACCGCCGTCCATCGCGTCCTTCATCTCGCACTCTTCGCCCAGGGCCAGGCCTTCGGGCAGCGGTTCGCCGGCGATCCAGCCGGTCAGAATGGAGCGCGGAGCCACTTCCGCATTCAACGGCAACGCGGGAAAACTGCCCATCGCGTGGCGGATTTCGGAGACCACGTTTTCGGCGCTCTTGCGCGAGGAACTGTCCACGGCCACGAAGCCATGCTCCAGATCCAGCAGCGCATCGGTGCGCGAGGGCCGCACGAAGGCGCGCGGAAGCAGTTCGTGCACCAGGTCTTCCTTGATGCGCTTGCGGGTGCGTCCGCCGGGTTTGCGGCCTTCCTTCTGCTCTATCTCGGCCAGCTTCTTGCCCAGCAGGTCGTTGACCACGGCGGCGGGCAGCAACCGGTCTTCGCCGCCGACGGTCAGCCAGATGGAATTGCCGATGCGGTGCGAGAACTCCTCCGAATCGCGGCCGAAGGGCGAGACGAAACCGCGCGAGGAAAGTTCAAGGGCGCCGACCGGCTTGAGCGGGACTTCAGCGAGCAGGCTGTCGAGTTGGGAAAAATCCAGGGTGGTGGGGAAGCGGAACAGGGTCAGGTTGCGAAAGAACATCAGGTATCCGGTGGGGTGAATGACAAGAGAAATGGAGGAGGAAATACTTTTTTCAGATCGTCATCCCGGCGAATGCCGGGACCCAACTATGCGTGTGGCGATGCTTGGGTCCCGGCATTCGCCGGGATGACGGTTTCATTTTTGGCGGCCAGGCCCAGGAAATCGAACAGTTTCGGATCCGCCAGCTGCGAAGGCTCCACCCGCCCCAGCGCCCGCGCGATCTGATCGATGCGCCCGGGCGTTTCAGCCTCCCACGCCGCCATCATCTTCTGCACCTGCTTGCGCTGCAGATTGTCCTGCGAACCGCACAGGTTGCAGGGAATGATCGGAAAGGCCATCGCTTCGGCATGCGCTGCGATCTCCGCTTCGCTGACATAGGCCAGCGGGCGGATCACTACGTGCCGGCCGTCATCGCTGAGCAGCTTGGGCGGCATGGCGCTGAGCTTGGCGTGAAAGAACAGGTTGAGGAAGAACGTGGCCACCGCGTCGTCGCGGTGATGGCCCAGCGCAATTCTGGTGAAGCCATGGGCCGAGGCATGCGCGTACAGCGCGCCGCGCCGCAACCGCGAACACAGCGAACACATGGTGCGGCCTTCCGGAATCACCCGGCTGACCACCGAATAGGTGTCCTGCTCGATGATCTGGAAAGACACGCCCAGACCGCGCAGGTAGCCGGGCAATACGTGGGCGTCGTAGCCGGGCTGTTTCTGGTCCAGGTGCACGGCCACCAGTTCAAAATCCACCGGCGCCTTCTTCTGCAACTGCAGCAGGATATCCAGCAGGGTGTAGCTGTCCTTGCCGCCGGACAGGCAGACCATGACCTTGTCGCCGGCTTCGATCATGCCGTAGTCGGCAATGGCCTGGCCGACCTGCCTGCGCAGGCCCAGCGCGCGTTTGCCGTCCGCCCCTGCCGGGAGACGGGGAGCGGGATCGCGCAGCGGGGAAGGAAGGGGACTGACGGCGGTCATCGAGTGCCCCATTGTACCGGCCGCGTCCGCGATGACGGGCGCCGGGCCTGCGGTGTACGCTGGCCGCGTGGAATCCCTGAGCCTTTCCGAAATCACCCGGCGCGTGTCCGAGCTCAAGCTCGAGCACCGCAATCTCGACGCCGAGATAGATCGCCTGATCGCCGATATCCAGGCCGACGAGATCACCATCAAGCGCCTGAAGAAGCGCAAGTTGTGGCTGAAGGACTGCATCTCCCGGCTGGAAAGTGCGCTGATCCCGGACGAGCCGGCGTAGAGGCTCTGCTCTGCCTCCTCCCTTGCGAAGCAGGGGAGGATTGAGGAGGGGTGCCTTTGATCTTGATTTTGGTTTCGCTCCTGCGTCGCTCTTGATGCTCATGCACCCCGCCAAAAGCACCCCTCCCCCTCAGCCGCTTGAGGCGGCTTCGAGCTCCCCTGCGCTATGCGCAAGGGAGGGGCAGAGCGTGCTTGCTCCAATCCCCGCCGTTGCTCTTACTGACGTGATGCGTCACTAGCGGCTTTGCCGGCGCAACACTGGCCGCCGATAACCGGCCCGATAAGCAAGATGTGCGGCCAAAACGCGTCATTCAGGATTGGCCCGATGCTTGCGTAACTGTGAACAGAAGCTCGTTTTCTTCTGTTTTCAGGATTTGCGGTGAATGACAACCTTGCACCTGGCCCCACGCTGACCGGCGCCTACGACCCCGCAGGCCGTGAGCCGCTGCGCGGGTCCCGGCTGTCGCGGGGCGAGCCCTTGCGGGTGCGGCGTATCCAGCCTGGGGAGCCGCTGGGGGATGTGCAGAGACTGCGCCGCGAGGTGTATTTCCAGGAGCAGGGAAAGAACGACAAGCTGCACAGCCGACGCGTCTCGGACGGATTGGATGCCAGCGGCACGGTCGTGGTGGTGGAGGAAGGCCGCCAGGCCGTGGCTACCCTGCGCATGCACGACTTCGGCTCGCCGGCGGTGCAGGTCGAATACGGCAGCCTGTTCCAGATAGATCGCTTCGCGCGCACCTGGCCGTTGGAGCGGGTGGCGGTATGCACGCGTTTCGCGGTGCAGGCCGAGCGGCGCGCCAAGGCCGTGCTCGATGCGCTGGTCGAGGAAACCTACCGCCATGCCCACGAACAAGGCATCCAGTTCGGATTGATCGCCTGCGAGCCCTTCCTGTACAGCGTGTTCGAACACTACGGTTTCCGCGAATATCTGCCGCCGGCCGTATTGCCCTCCGGGCTGGCCCTGCTGCGCATGGGTCTGGTGGTCGACGCTGCCGCGCTGTTGCGCGAATGCGACTCGCCGCTGCTGTCGCTGGTGCGCAACCCGGTGGCGGGCAACGCCGCGCAAGGGTGGCTGATGCGTACGTTTCCGGAAAAGAGTTCCGCGCTTTAGAGACTTTGTTCTGCCCCCTCCCTTGCGCGCAGCGCAGGGGAGCTCGAAGCCGCCTCAAGCGGCTGAGGGGGAGGGGTGCTCTTCGCGGGGTGCATGAGCATCGAGAACAAGAGCAAAAAGCCAAGATCAAAGGCAACCCTCCCCTGCTTCGCAAGGGATGGGGCAGAGCAGGGCACGCAGAGCTCAGTCCTGCGGCGCGACCTCGACCTCGGGCTTGGCCGCTTCCGGGCTCACCCGCTCGATGGTGTGGCGCAGCTCGCGGCCCAGGATGACCTTGGCGTCCTTGGCCCAGGCGTCCAGGCGTTCGTCGAACACCAGCTTGCTGTTCTCGTCGGGCCATACCAGCTTCAGTTCGCGCAGTTTCTGGATGAAGCCGCGGAACAGGGCCTTGTCGAAAAACTCCGGCGCCGCCGGCGCATACAGCAGGCTCAAACGCTGCGCCGATTGCTGGCACAGGCTTTCCAGCTCCGCTGCACCCAGCACGCCTGGGCCGTTCTTCACCAGCACGCTGATGGCGATGTAGTAGCGCTCGAAGGCCTGTTGCAATGAATGGCCGATGGCGCGCAGGCGGAACACTTCGTCGGTCTGGCCGGCGTTGCGTTGCAGGATGCCGCCGTCGTCCTCGTTCACCTGCTCCAGCAGGCCTTCGCGCACGAATACGTCGATGGTCTTGTCCAGACGTTCGGCGAATTCGTCTTCGCTCCAGGGCAGGAACAATTCCGCCTGCAGGAACGGGTACAGCGAGCGGCCCAGCTTGATCACCCGCTGCCGCACCATGCGCCGGTTGGTCTGGAAACAGCAGGCGATCCACGCGGCGGCGGTGAACAGATGCAGCACGTTGTTGCGGTAGTAGCTCATCAGCACCGCGGTGTCTTCGCTGACCACGTCCAGCACGTCGCCCAGCGGATGCTTGATGCGTTGCAGGACGTTGATGTCCAGACCGTGGGCGATGATGCGTTCGGGCGTGTGCGGGGTGACGGTAACGCGGTCCGAGTACGGCATTTCGACCAGCAGCGTCTTGCACAGTTCGATCTGCGCGATCAGGTCGGCTTCGCCCATCGCGTGTTTGGGCGTGGACAGCAGGGCCAGGGCCAGCAGGTTGATCGGGTTGACGTCGGCCGCGGCATTGATGTGTACGTGGATCTGATCGGCCAGCACGTCGATGGTGTCGGACAGCCAGGCGGGCTTGTCTTCCTCGCCCAATGCTTCGCCGTTCCACTCGGGTGCATGTTTGGCCAGCACGTCGCTGAGCGGAATGGCTTCGCCGAAATTCACCACCACCTGGCCGTAGTTCTGCCGCAGCACCTTGGGGATACCCCACAGCAGCGCCCAGATGGATTCCTTTTCCTTGGGCCTGCCGCTGAGCTCGTCCAGATAGCTGTTGCCCTCCAGCAGCTTCTCGTAGCCGATGTACACCGGCTGGAACAGAACCGGTTTCTTCGGCTGGCGCAGGAACGCCCGCACCGTCATCGAGATCATGCCGCCCTTGGGCTGCAGCAGCCGCCCGGTACGCGAACGCCCGCCTTCGATGAAGTACTCCAGCGAATAGCCGCCGGAAACCAATTGCGCCACGTACTCGGTGAACACCGCCGAATACAGCGGGTTGCCGCGGAAACTGCGGCGCATGAAGAACGCGCCACCCTTGCGCAGCAAGGTGCCGATCACCGGCAGGTTGAGATTGATGCCGGCGGCGATGTGCGGCGGCACGATGCCGCGTTCGTACAGCAGGTAGGACAGCAGCAGATAATCCATGTGGCTGCGGTGGCAGGGCACGTAGACCACTTCATGGCCGGGCGCGGCTGCCTTGAACTTGTCCAGGTGATGGACCAGCACGCCATCGTAGATGCGGTTCCAGACATGGGTCAGCAGGAAGCTGGCCGAACGCACCACCGGATTGGAGTAGTCGGCGGCCACTTCCCAGGCATAGGCGTGGGCTTTCTTCCACGCGTCCTCGGGTTTGATGTTGTCGCGCTTGGCCTGGATGGCGATGGCCTCGCGCACCGGCTCAGCGGCCAGCACCTGGTCCACCAGCAGGCGACGGGTGGAGAGATCGGGACCTATCACCGCTTCGCGGATGCGGTGGAAGTGCGTGCGCAGCACGCGCGAGAGTTTGCGCACGGTGCGTTCGGGCGGCAGGTCCTCGGCGATGCTTTCGCGGATGGAGACCGGCGCGGCGAAACGCACGATGGTGTCGCGGCCGTTCAACAGGATCGCCAGCAGGCGGCGGAAGCGGCCGACGATGGCCCAGTTTTCCGAGAACAGCACCGAGAACCAGCCGCTGGCCTTGTCAGGCGAACGGCCGACGAAGATCGACACCGGCACCAGCTGCACGTCCAGCTCCGGATTGGCGCGGTGGGCCTGCAACAGGCGGGCGAGCGAACCGGAGTGGGTCTTGGTGCTGCCCGGTTCGGGGATCAGCGCGCCGGCGTTGCGCCGCGACAGGGCCACATAGGCGCGTTTGCGGCCGAGTGGATCGCCGGGCAGCGGGGAAAGCGGCGAGGGCATGCCGGCATCGCGGCAGGCGCGGTCCAGGATCAGGGCGTTGGAAAGGCCGTAGTCCTCCAGCACGTAGCAGATCGGGCGGGTGTCCACGTACTGGCGCGGGTCTTCGGGCTCGATGCTGGGCGTCAGCCAGGGATCGGCCAGCTTGCTCATCAGGTTGGCCCAGAGCGGACGCTTGGGCGGGCGTGTGGGCGGACGCGGACCCGCAGAGAAGGGCTCCAGCGGCGGTTTGGGCTCTGGTGAAGGGTCGGACGGCGGCGGTGTCGCGTCCGGAAACGGCAGGGAGTTCTGTTCGGGCATCGGCGACATTATGGCCTAGCGGGCCATGCCGCCAAATCCGCAGCCTCAGCCGGGTTTGCCGGTGGGATCGGCCAGGGTGGTGCCCTCCGGCGCGGCTTCGTCGGCCGTCGGCGCCAGCGCCTGCTCCGCATGGCGCAAATAATCGGTCAGGTACCAGCGGCCGTCACGGCGCTGCAGACTGACCACGGTGTCTATTTCGCGATCGCCCAACGGATAGTGGACGCGCACGCGCGCCTGATCGCCCTTCTGTTCCACCAAAACAGTACGCAGCTCCGAAAAGCTCAGGTCCAGCGGCAACCCGTAGCTGGCCAGCAGGGCCTTGGCCTGGAAGAAAAACGGCGACAGGCGCCGCAGGCTGCCGGTCATGCCGGCTTCGCGGAAACTCTGCTCGTCGGTCAGGCCGGTCTTGCGTGCCGCGGCGACCAGCGGAGGAATCGCGGCCATGCCGCGCTGCGGATCGGACAGGGGTGCGCGCTGGGCCCATTCGCTCAGCGCCGCAATCATCTGGGCGTAGTGCGCGCGTTCTTCGTCGGTGAACACGCCCTCGCGTTTGACGTATTGCACGCCAAACAGGCCCAGCGAACGCGCCGCGCCCTTCAGATCCTTGTCCTGATTGGCGAAATTGCGCTTGAAGCCTTGTTGCAGCTTGCGTTCCGAATCCGGTGCGGCCAGCGCGGTGAGCATGGATTCCAGCTGATCGTCGAGCGGCAGCTCGGTCAGCGGCCAGCGGCTGCGGCCTTCGTTCCAGGCGATTTCCAGGCGTGCATAGTCGGCGGCCGGCACCGCATCGCGGGCGAAACCTTCCAGATCGCTTTCGTGCAGGCGCCTCACCAGCTGCAGGACAGTGGCTTCGGGCCCGCTCGCCGATACCTGCGGCTCAGCGGGTTGTTGTTTGCACGCAGCCAGCGCCAACAAGCCGCATAAAGGCAAGGCGAGCAAGATCCATCGGTATACGGACAGGCGCGACGGCATAAATATGGATTCCCCGATCCTTCTGCATCTTGCTTTCTCCCCCTGTCGCCAGCAAGCACGGGCTTCACGTTGCTGGACATGCTTACTTAGCCCAGCCGGGCAATGCCGACGATACGTGTCTTTGATGTCCGCCCGCAGGCAATAAAAAAGAGGCCGTGCGTTCTTGCGAAAGCAGAGGGCCTCTGAAAGCCGGCCTAAGCCGGTAGACATTGTTGTGGCACATTTCCGGCCGAAACCGGACGCCACCATGTTAAATCTGGTTAACAGTTAATGCAATACTTCAATTAAAAGCATGTAACTAACTGATTTAAATGGATTATTGGACGGGAATTTCGTTCTGAATAGCCTCTGCGGCGGCCCGCGGGTCGCTGGCCTGGCTGATGGGGCGTCCGACCACGATGGCATCGGCGCCGCGCTGGAAGGCTTCCGCCACGCCGACGGTTCGTTTCTGGTCGTCTCCGCCCGGGCCGCCTGGGCGGATGCCGGGGCAGACGATGGAGAAGCCCGGTCCACAGGCGGCGCGAATCACGCCGGCTTCCTGTCCCGAGGCAATGACTCCGTCGATTCCGGAAGCCTGGGCAGCAAGCGCGCGTTGAACGACGATGTCTGCCGGTTCGCCGGAGATGCCCATCTGTTGCAGGTCCTTGCCATCCATGGACGTCAGCACGGTGACCGCCAGCAAGCGCAAATCGCCGCTGCGAGCGTCGGCCGCCGCCTGCATCATCCCGGCATGCCAGCCGTGGATCGTGGCCAAGCTGACAGGCCAGCGCGACAGGCCCCGGATCACTCCGGCCACGGTGGCCGGTATATCGAAGAACTTCAGGTCGACGAAGATTTTCTTGTCTCGCCGCGCCAGTTCGTCCAGCACGGCGAAATAGTCGCCGGAAGCCAGCAACTCCATACCGATCTTGTAGAAGCCGACCGAATCCCCCAGCCGCTCCACCCAGGCCAGCGCCTGTTCGCGGTCGGGCGCGTCCAGCGCGAAGATCAGGCGTTCGCGTTGGCCCAGCTGCAATTTGTCGCGCCCGCTCATGGTGCGTAGTCCAGCGCATCGCGTTTGGACTGGCGGCGCGCTTCCTTCGGCTGCGCCCATTCGTTGTTGAACAAAGCGGGCTCCCACGAGCCATAAGTGGGGTTGGGCAGCATCCACCAGCGTTCGCCGAACCAGTCGTGGTATTCGGCGTACAGCTTGTCGCGGTCGCCGCGGGTGTTGGACACCACCTGCACGAAGTCGCCGATCTGGTCGCCGAACTGCATCAGCACCCGGTATTTCTGTCCGGCCAGCTTGCGGCGGCAGTTCTTCTCGCTGCCGTTCTGTTCGCAATCCTTGACGAAGGTGCCCAGGCCCAGGAACACGCTGTCATCGGCCACCGGCAGGCCCGCGGCCTTGAGATTGGCCAGGGTGGCTTCCTTCAGGTGCTCGGCACGGTTGGAGATGTAAAGCACGGTCACGCCTTTGGCATTGGCGGCCTTGGCGAAATCGACCACGCCCGGCACCGGCTTGGCCTTCTTTTCAGCCACCCATTGCGCCCAGGTGACTTCATCGTAATCCGCGCCGTCGCGTATCAATCGCGCCTGGTAGGGCGAGTTGTCCAGCACCGTCTCGTCCACATCCATCACCACCGCCGGCTTCAAGCCGGTAGCGGCGTTGCCGCGCTCCTCCGGCACCAACGCGTCCCAATTCTTCTCCTTCAATGCCTTGTCCAGGTGGTCGGCGGCGGCGCGGTAGGTTTGTTCGCTGAGCGCCTTGTACTCCACCGAAGTCTGCACCCAGGCCACGGCATTGAGATTGTCGTGGGCTGGATTCGATGCGGCAGGCGCAGTCGCGGACTTCGGCGATTCGGCCGCTGCCGGCGCTGCGGCTGGCGTCTCGGCGCGCTTGCAGGCGGACAGGGTCAGGGCGGTGCAGACGGCAAGGACGAGCAGGCGCATGGAGTGCATTCGATCAGGGCGACGATCCGTGAAGTTTACCGGTTGCCGATGACAACCTGTTGTGGAGGCTGCTCCCACGCGTACTCCGCTATCCTTGCGCGCTGTTCAGAGGATGCACGCATATGGGTACGACCGAAGAAACCTCCGCTCTGGTGCTGACCACCGCCGAAGCACGCGTACTGGGTTGCCTGATAGAAAAGGAAGCCACCACGCCCGACGCGTATCCGCTCACGGTCAATGCCGCGCAGGTGGCGGCGAACCAGAAAACCGCGCGCGATCCGGTGACGGCGCTGAACACCGGCGACGTGAACCACGCGCTGCGCCAGTTGGAACAGAAAGGACTGGCCAAGCAGGTGTTCTCCTCGCGCGCCGAGCGCTACGAGCATCGCGCCGACAAAGCCCTGGACCTGTCCAGGCAGCAACTCACCCTGATCGGCCTGCTGTTGCTGCGCGGTCCGCAGACCGTGCATGAATTGCTGGCGCGCAGCGAGCGGCTGGCCTCGTTCAACGATGCCGACGACGTCCGCCATCATCTGGATCGCCTGATTCAGCGACAACCGGCACTGGCCCAGCAGATCCCGCGCGGGCCCGGACAGCGCGAGGACCGTTATGTGCACCTGTTGAGCGGCGCGATCGACTTGGCGGCGGTAACCGCGCGCATCGCTTCTTCCTCAAGCGCGGGCGAATCGTCGCCTTCGGCGCTGGAGGCGCGGCTGCAGACGCTGGAAAACGAAGTGGCCGAGTTGCGCGAGATCGTGTCCACCCTCACCGTGCGCGACGGCGCGGCCTGAATCGAAGGCCCGTCAGTCGGGCTCGTCCGCAATCAGGGCACGCAGGTCGGTTTCGCCCACATCGACGCCGGCCTGGCTCAACAGCGTGGTGATCTGCCCGCGGTGGTGGGTCTGGTGGTTGAAGAAATGCATCACCGCGCCGGCCATGCGCTTGCGGAAACGCTGGCCGCGGGTGTTGGAATATTCCAGCACCTGTTGCAGGTCGTCGGCGCCGAGCGACTCGGCCCAAGCTTGGATCATGCCGTCCAGCCACTGGCGCCGTTCGCGCAATTGAATGAAATCCGGATACGGCATCGCATCCAATGCGGTCGGCGCCGCCAGACCGCGCAATGGCGACAGCGCTGCTTCGAAGACCGGCATCGCCGAGAAACGCTTGAGCCATATCAAGTCGGCGACCATCAAATGATTGAGCGTGCCCAGCACCGAGCCGAAGAACGCGCCGCGCTCGGCGCCCAACTCGCTAGCCGGGAGCCGCGCCGCCGCCGCATAGACCTTTTCGTTCATCCAGCGATTGTAGGCCGCCATGCGACGCGCGTATTCGTGAGTCACCATCTGCATCATCTCCGCTGGAATTGCCGGCCGATCAAGGGCGTTTGCTGCTGCGAAGCAGGAACAAGCTGCCCAGCAAGGTGCCCGCAAACGAAACCATCAGGCCGATACCTGCCGCGACCAGCAGTTCCAGCGGCCACAGATCGTGCCGTCCGGGCGCGAGGATCGCTTCCATCACGATGCGCAGCAGCACCGCCCAGGGCACCGTCGTGGCGATCCACAGCCACACCTTCCAGAACCGCGCCACGCCGAACGCGCGCGCCAGCATCGCCACCACGCCTACCGCGACCAATCCCGGGCCATACAGCGATTCAGGCAGCGCCAACTGCGCGTAATCGATCTGCCAGTAGGGGAAGCCGACGCCGACCAGGGCGATCAGGAAAGCGATGAACAACCAGGCGGGACTGGAGCGGGTCATGGCGGTTTGCGCGTCGGACGAAGGTGTCCAGCCTAACGCAGGATTTCCTTGGCCGCCTTGCCGTAGAGCCGGGCTTGCTCGGCTGCTTTTCGATCGGGCATCGCGAACATCAAGAGCAGCCGAGCAAGCTCGGCTCTACAAGGGACGAAGCCTCTTCGGCGACGGGACGCGGGCACGGCGAGCCGTGCCCGCCCTGTCTCAGTCGAACAAGGCCTGGATAGCCGCCAGTCCCGCGCTCGCGCGTTCCTTCTTGCTCGCTGCATCGGCCTCCGGATCGGCGCCGTCGCGCTGCAGTTCCGATTGCGGCAGCTCATCCAGGAAGCGACTGGGCTTGAGGCGCACTTTTTCGCGGAACCTGCGCGTCTCGCGGCTGTGGCTGAGATACAGGCCCTGCTTGGCACGTGTGATGCCCACATACATGAGCCGGCGCTCCTCGGCCAGGTTGCCTTCGTCCAGGCTCATCTCGTGCGGCAGGGTGCCGTCTTCGCAACCGACGATGAAAACGTAACGGAACTCGAGACCCTTGGCCGCGTGCAGGCTCATCAGCCGCACCTGGTTGCCGCCGTCGTCCTTGTCGTTGCGCGAAAGCAGGGCCAGCTGCGCGGCCAGGTCGCCTGCGCTGCCGCGGCCCTCGCTTCGATGGGTATGTTCGAACCAGTCCGCCAGTTCATCCAGATTGGCGCGGCGGCGCGCGAACGACGCATCGTCCTTGCATTGCGCGCGGATCTCGGCGAGCAGCCCGGACCGTTCGCTCAAGCGCCGCACCAGCTCGGCCGCGGGCAGCTGCGCCGAATGAGCGCGCAGATCGCGCAGGATGTCGTTGAACGCGCTTAGTCCATTGGCCGCGCGTGGCGGCAGCGCTTTCAAGGCGCCCATCGATTCGGCCGCGCGCGACATCGGCAGATGCGCGTGCTGGGCCATTTCGGCCAGCTTGGCCAGCGAGGTCGCGCCGACTTCGCGCTTGGGCGACTGCACCGCACGCAGGAAGGCCGCGTCGTCGTCCGGGTTGACCACCAGCCGCAGCCACGACAATGCGTCCTTCACTTCCTGGCGTTCCAGGAACGCGGTGCCGCCGGTCAGGTGGTAGGGAATGCGCAGCAGCTGCATCGCCTTTTCCAGCGGACGCGACTGGTGATTGCCGCGGAACAGAATGCAGAAATCGCTCCACGGCGCATCGCGCGCAGTGTGCAGGTAGGAAATCTCGGCGGCGACTTTCTCCGCCTCGTGTTCGTTGTCGCGGCACTCCCACACGCGGATACGGTCGCCATCGGGCTGATCGCTCCACAGCTTCTTGGGGTGCTCGTGCGGATTGTTGGCAATCAGGGTGTTGGCCGCGCGCAGCACGCGGTTGCTGCAGCGGTAGTTCTGTTCCAACTTGATCACCTGCAGCGCCGGATAGTCGCGCGCCATCTGCATCAGGTTGTCCGGATTGGCGCCGCGCCAGGCGTAGATGCTCTGGTCGTCGTCGCCCACGCAGGTGAAGTCGCCGCGTGGCCCGGCCAGCACTTTCAGCAGACGGTACTGCGCATCGTTGGTGTCCTGGCATTCGTCCACCAGCAGATAACCGATGCGCTCGCGCCAGGCGGCGGCGATCTCCGCATCGTTTTCCAGCACTTGCACTGGCAGACGGATCAGATCGTCGAAATCCACCGCGTTGAAGGTGGACAGCCGCGCCTGATAGCGCGCATAGAGCTTGGCCGCTTCCTGCTCGCGCGTGGTCTTCGATGCCGCCAGCGCCTCCTCAGGGGAGAGTCCGGCGTTCTTGGCGCGCGAAATCAGGTTCTTGGCCGCTTCCACCGCGTCGTTCTTCGCGCCAGGCATCAGATCCTTGATCTGCGCGTTGCTGTCGTCGGCGTCGAAGATGGAGAACCCACGCTTCAGTCCGACCGCGGCGTGCTCGATCTGCAGGAAACGCAAACCCAGCGCGTGGAACGTGCAGATGGTCAGTCCCTCGGCCGCATCGCCCTTCAGCCGCTTGCCCAGGCGCTCGCGCATTTCCTTGGCGGACTTGTTGGTGAAGGTGATCGCGGCGATGCGCTTGGCCGGCATGCGCCCTGAGGCGACCAGGTGGGCGATCTTCTCGATGATGACGCGGGTCTTGCCGCTGCCGGCGCCGGCCAGCACCAGCAGGGGGCCGTCGCAGTGCCTGACGGCGTCGCGTTGGGGTTGGTTGAGGGAGTTCATGACTATGACTAACGGCGATAGGCCATTAGTTTATAGATTGAACAGATGGGTGAGGCCTAGAATCCAGCAAGATTATCGAGGAACAAGGAAGCTGAACGTGCTAAGGATAGTGTTCTCCCTCATTCTGGCCACCGCATTCGGCGGGGCAATGGCGGCCGAAACCGGTTCCGCCTCGTTGAAATTCGAAGACATCCCGACCGACGTGATGACCGAGGGCTTCCTGGAAGCCCATCCTGATCTGTGGCATCGCCGTGCAGGCATGCGCGCCGACGCGAGCGGCAACCATCAGGACGCGCGAAAGCACTATCGCTTGGCGGCGCGCTATGGCGACAAGCCATCGCAGGCGCGTTTGGGCGAAATGTTCTGGAATGGACAAGGCGGCGAATCGGACCGCGTGCAAGGGTTCCTGTGGATGGCCCTGGCGTCGGAGCGTGGCTATCCGGAATTCGATGTTTGGAAAATGCACTATTGGCACAAGCTCGATAAAGCAGAACGCGATGACGCCAGGCGCCGCGAGCCAGGAATGCTTGCCGAATACGCCGACAAGGTGGCCAAAGTACGCCAGGAGAAAGCGATGCGCAGGGGGCAGCGCAGTTCTACCGGCAGTTTGCTGGGTTATTCGTCGGCCTCGGCGCTGTACATCAACCTGGCACGTGGAGGCTCCATCGATCCCGAGCGCTTCTATGCGCGCGAATTCTGGGAGCCCGAGGAGTACTGGAAGTTGCAGGATCGCATTTGGCGCGAGGAGTTCAAGGGCAGCGTAAGTGTAGGCGACCTGGAAAGCGTGCCGGTGCAGGAAGGCGAAGCGCCGCTGGACCCGGAGAACTGAAACCAGGGATCGAGTGTTGTTCCGTATGGCTACGCAGTAACATCCGCGCATGGCCAAGCTCTATTTCTATTATTCGGCGATGAACGCCGGCAAGACCACCACCCTGCTGCAATCGGCGCACAACTACCGCGAGCGCGGCATGCGGGTGGCTATCCTCACGCCCAGGCTGGACCATCGCGCCGGCAGCGGTGTGGTGGCGTCGCGTATCGGATTGAGCGCCGAAGGCACCGCGTTCGATCGCGATGCCGATCTGGAGCGTTTGCTTGTCGAAGACATCGCCGCCAACGGCAAACTCGACTGCGTATTGGTGGACGAAGCCCAGTTCCTGACCCGCAGCCAGGTCTGGCAACTGAGCGAAGTGGTGGACCAGCTGCGCATTCCGGTGCTGTGCTACGGACTGCGCACCGATTTCCGGGGCGAACTGTTCGAAGGCAGCCAGTATCTGCTGGCATGGGCCGATGAACTGACCGAGATAAAAACCATCTGCCACACCGGCAAGAAGGCCACCATGACCGTGCGCGTGGACGACCAGGGGCATGCGTTGCAGGAAGGGCCGCAGGTCGAGATAGGCGGCAACGAACGCTACGTATCGGTCAGCCGGGCCGAATACAAAAGAATCGCGCGCGGCGAGGGCAGCATCGATCCGCTGCAGACGCCGTTCCCGTTCGCGAAGGAATAGTTCCTCTTCTCAACGGCAAGCGGCGCGGATCGCCACGGCTTCGCGGGTGATCACCCCGCCATCGGGACGGGCGGCGCGCAGCTCGTCTATCAGCGCGTCCAGATCATGTCTGGCGCGCTCGTGCTGGCCGTCGCGGCACCTGACTTCGGCGGCATAGGCACGCGCGCTCCATTGCAGTTTGGGAATCTCGCTGTCCTCGCCCGGATGAGTGGCCAGCGCCTCCAGCGTCTTGAGCGCGGCGATACTCTGGCCCATGCGACCCTGGTTCCGGGCCATCGACAACCGCGCGAACAGCGTGCGCGGATGTTCGGGCCCCAAGCCCACGCGAGTGAGCTTGACCGCCCGATCGAAGGAGACGGCGGCCTGATCCAGCTTGCCCTGGCCAGCGAGTATTTCGCCGATCATGCGGTCGGCTTCGCCGACCGAAGAGTCGCTGGCGCCGTACTGCGCGGCACGCAGCGCGCGTGATTCCAGCAGCGCCTTGAGCGCTTCGTTCTCGCGCCCGGCGCCATGCAGGATCATTCCGTAATTGAACAGTCCGCCATGCAGGTTCTGCGAGCCGGCCGCCCCTCGCCAGATGCGCACCGCTTCGGCCACATCGGCGATCGCCTGGTTCATGCGTCCCAGCTCGAAGGCGATCACGCCCCGCGTATTCAACGCCATTCCGGTTTCCCGATGGTTGGGCCCCAGCGCGTTCAAGGTCAGCCGGTACAGCGGTTCGATCTGTTGTTCGGCTTCGAGGTAGTGCTCCTGATCGACCTGGATAGCGACCAGCAAGCGCCGGATGGTCAATGTGACCGGATGTTGCGGGCCGTGCACTTCCTCTGCGATGGACAGGGCCTGGCGGAAGGTGACGCGGGCGAGGTCGGTATCGCCTCTTGCGCGGAACAGGCGTCCGCGGCTGACTTCGATTTCGACGGCCAGCGCGTTGCGTGCACCGACATGTTTGCGCAAGTGTTTCAACGCCGCGTCGTAACCGGTCAGCGCATCGTCGGTGCGCCCCAGGTCGTTATCGATCAAGGCAAGGTCGTACAGGTTCTCGGCGACACCGGTCTCGTCTTTCAGTTCGCGGCGCAGCGCCAGGGACCGCTCGTACAGATGCTGGGCCGTCTGGCGTTCGCCCATCAGGCGCCGGCAGCGGCCGTACTGGGAAAGGAAGTCGGCCTGCTGCGCCGGTTGCGCGCGGAGGCCCGGAACCTGGGATTCGAACGGCGCCATGACCTGCAGGCATTCCTCGGTGCGGTCGAGCAGACGCAAGGTGCGGCCATGCTGGGTCACCGCTTCCAGACGCAACCCTGCCGACGCCGAATCCGTCCGCTTCAGCAAAGCGTCCTGGCGCTCTATCAACGTCAAAGCCTCCTGGTAGTCGCCCAGGCCGATGCGCAGGCGTGCGATGACGCCCAACAACTCCGCGCGCGCCAGAGGCTGATCGGCCAGCTCGCGTTCGCCACGGCGTTCGCCGGCCACCAGCAACTTGCGCGCGTCGAAGATGTTGCCCTGCTGGGCTACGCCGGCGTTGTCGAACAGCCCGATCACGAAATCCTGCATGGCCTGCGCGCGCGCGGTCTCGCGCATGGCCTGCCGGCTTTGCCAGATGCTGGCCGCCAACGCCAGCAGGAGCACAGAGGCGATCAAGGCACCGACGGCCAGGCCCCAGCGATGGCGCGAAACATATTTGTTCACGCGGTAGGTCAGGCTTTGCGGCCGGGCCAATACGGGCCTGCCCTGCAGATGCCTTTGCAGATCCTGCGAAAGGGCTTCGACCGAGGCGTAGCGGTGCTCGGGCAATTTCGCCAGGGCCTTGAGCGCGATGTTGTCCAGGTCGCCGCTGAGACGCCGCGCCTGGCGCCTGGCATTGGCTTGAACAGGCCCGCCGTCGGTGGGGCGTTGCGTGGCCAGCGACGGTTTCAGCGGTTCCACCGCGAGAATGGCCTGCTCCCATTCGGCATCGGTCTGCCGGCGCAGGCGATAGGGCTTGGTGTTGGCCAGCAGCTCGTACAACACCACGCCCAGCGAATACACGTCGGTCATGGTGGTGACCAGTTCGCCGCGCACTTGTTCCGGTGCCGCGTAGTGCAGGGTGAACGATCGCACTTCGGTGCGCGGATGCACGGGGACCGGTTCGTTGTCGTCCAGCAGCTTGGCGATGCCGAAATCGAGCAGCCGCACTTCGCCGGTAGGGGTGACCAGAATATTGGACGGCTTGAGGTCGCGATGGACGATGAGGTTGGCGTGCGCGTGGCTGACCGCTTCGCAGACCTGCAGGAACAGTTTCAGCCGCGTGTCCACCGACAGGCCATGCGCCTGGCAGTAGTCGGTGATGGGGATGCCCTGCACGTATTCCAGGGCCAGGTAGGGTTGCCCCTCGCTGCCGATGCCGGCATCCAGCAAGCGCGCGATGTTGGGATGGGCCAGGCGTGCCAGGATTTCGCGTTCGCGGCTGAAGCGCAGCCGCAGATTGGGGTCGGCCAGACCCGGGCGCAACAACTTCAGGGCGACTTTGCGTTCGTACAATCCGTCGGCGCGCGAAGCCAGCCAGACCATGCCCATGCCGCCTTCGCCCAGCACCGACTCCATCCGGTAGGGACCGACCATGGTGCCGGTTTGCGGCTGACCCGGCTTGTCGAGCAGCGGCTGGGCCATGAAGTCGTCGCTGTCGTCTTCCAGCGCCAGCAGTTTTTCCAGATCTTCAGCCAGCCCGGGGTCCTGGTCCTTCAGGATCTGCAGCTGCTTGGCGCGCGCCTCCGCGCCAAGCTCGAGCAACACGTCGAGCAGCGGAGACAGACGTTGCCAGCGCTCGGCATCCATGGGCGCGCCTCACCGAAGCCGGGGTCAGTCGTCCTGCATCGCCGCCAACAGGAACAGCCGCGCCTTCTGCCAGTCGCGGCGGATGCTGCGCTCGGAGCGCTGCTGCAACTCGGCGATTTCCAGTTCGGAGAGGCCAGCGAAGTAGCGCATTTCCACCACTTGGGCCAAACGCTCGTCGGCTGCGGAAAGCTTGTCCAGCGCATCGTTGAGCGCCAGCATGTCTTCATCCAGGCGCAGCGGGCCTTCGACGTCTTCGGGAATCTCGGCCACGCGCTTGAGGTCGCCGCCGCGTTTGCGCGCCAGCCGGTTGCGCGCGTAATCCACCACCACGCTGCGCATCGATGAAGCGGCATAGGCGAAGAAGTGCGCGCGGTCGTCGAACTTGGCGTTGCTACTGCTGCCGATCAGCTTGAGGTAGGACTCGTGCACCAGCGCGGTCGCATCCAGCGTGTAGCCATGCTGGCCGGACAGCTGGCGCCGCGCCATGGTGTGGAGCTCCTGATAGAGCGTGGACAGCACATGGTCCAGCGCGGCGCGGTCGCCACTGCGCGCCGAATCCAGCCATACGGTGATATCTGCTGCGTCGGCCATCGTCATTCCCCAAGAATGCAGGGACGGAATATAGCCCCAAACGCCGTGCCCGGCGTGACCAAGGGCGATCAGCGCTGGCAGTGGCCGCACCAGACGCTGGCGCGCTGGCCGATGTTGGCGAATTTCAACGGGCGCCCGCAGTTGGGGCAAGGCTGCCCGCCGCGCCCATAGGCCGAGAGCTCCTGTTCGAAATAGCCCGGTGCGCCGTCGGGACTGATGAAGTCGCGCAAAGTGGTGCCGCCGCGGGTGATGGCGTAGGCAAGGACGTCCTTCACCGCCGTGGCAAGGGCCGCGTAGCGCTCGCGCGATACCTTGCCGGCGGCGCGCAGCGGCGAGATGCCCGCGCGGAACAGACTTTCGGCGGCGTAGATATTGCCCACGCCCACCACCACGCCCTGGTCCATCAGGAAGGTCTTCACCGAGGCCTTGCGGTTGCGGCTGCGCGCGAACAGATAGTCGCCGTCGAATTCGTCGGCCAGCGGTTCGGGCCCCAGATCGCGCAGCAGTTCGTGGGTCTGCCCGGCCGGCTGCCACAGCAGGCTGCCGAAGCGGCGCGGATCGTTGAAGCGCATCACCCGGCCGGAACTGAGCTGCAGGTCGACATGGTCGTGCGCGCCGACCGGCGTGCTGGCCGGCAGCACCCGCAAACTGCCGGTCATGCCCAGATGCAGCAGGGCGCTGCCGGCGTCGGTATCCAGCAATAGGTATTTGGCGCGACGACGCACCGCGTCGATGCGCTGGCCGGGCAGAACGCTTTCGATCTCCTTGGGGATCGGCCAGCGCAGATCGGGCCGGCGCAACACCACCCCGCGGATGCGCTTGCCTTCCAGATGCGGGGCGAGGCCGCGGCGGGTGGTTTCTACTTCGGGGAGTTCGGGCATGGGGTGTGGGACTCGGTTTGTCGTGTGCGACAAGGCCTTCGTCGTGTCCTGTCAGACCTTCGTATCGTCATCCCAGCGAACGCTGGGATCCATTTTGATTTTGACTTTGTCGTGTGATTCAAACTATGGCGGCGCGCAGAGCAAGATCAAGATGGATCCCAGCGTTCGCTGGGATGACGACCAGGTTTTTTCGTCGTTACGCACTTGAAGCGAAATAACGCTCGCCTTCCTGCCGCACCTGCAATTCACCTCCGAACACCGCCGACAAATTATTGGCAGTCAGCGTACTAGCCCGATCCCCGTCCGCATAAACCCCGCCATCACGCAGCAGGATCACCCGGTCGATCTCCGCGATGATCTCCTCGATATGGTGCGTCACCAGCACCAGGGTGATGCCTTGCCCGGCCAGCTCCTTCAGCAGTTGCAGGAAATCGCGCTGCGCCACCAGGTCCAGTCCCGCGGTGGGCTCGTCCAGCAACAGCGCCTGTGGCTGGTGCACCAGCGCGCGCGCGATCAAAACGCGGCGCATTTCACCGGTGGAGATCTCCGCCACCTGCCGTGCGATCAACGCGCCGGCGCCTACCCGCTGCAAGGCCTCGCGGGTGCGTTCGCGCATGGGCGCGCTGACTTCCGCATCGGTAGGCAACACGAAACTGGCGAAGAAACCGGTGAGCACGGCCGTTTCCACATCCAGGTGCGGCATGTCCAGCAAGTCGCGGGTGAGATCGCCGGTGACCACGCCCAAACGCGTGCGCAACTCGTTCACATTCCAGCGCTCCTGCCCCATCACCTTCACCGGCGATTGGCCTTCGCGCGCCAGCGGGTACAGCTCGCGGTTGATCAGCTTGATGAAACTGGATTTGCCGCTGCCGTTGGGGCCCAGCACAGCGGTGTGCTGGCCAGCCACGATCCGCAGCGACAGCGCCTGCAGGACGGCCGCATCGCCGCGCACCACGGTGGCGCGGTCCAGTTCGATCAGAGGGGCGGCAAACGTGTTCCGGGCGGGCCCGGAGGAAAGAGAGGGCATGGGGACTGTGACGAAAATTCGAAAAGCGAGAAAGGGCAGTGCGGCGAATGAACACCATACGCCGCCGATGGGTGAAGTTTGCCGCATCTGCCCCCATCATTGTCCTTGTCGCCGCCGGACCCGCCGGCGGGCCGCCTGCCGGAGCCCGTAATGCCCGATTTCCTGTTCGACTTCCTGTCCGGAGGCCTGGTGGGGCTGGGCTGGCTGGGCATGCTCGCCGTGCTGCTGGTCTTCACCCAGCTGACCATCTTCTCGGTCACCTTGTACCTGCACCGCAGCCAGGCCCATCGCGGCGTGGATTTCCATCCGCTGGTCAGCCACTTCTTCCGTTTCTGGACCTGGCTGACCACCTCCATGATCACCAGGGAATGGGTGGCCATCCACCGCAAGCACCACGCCAAGGTGGAGACCGAGGAAGATCCGCATAGTCCGCAGTTCAAGGGCATCGGCAACGTGTTCTGGCGCGGAGTGGAGCTGTACCGCGAAGCGCGCTGGCAGCGCGCGGACATAGAGCAATACGGCAAGGGCGCACCGGACGACTGGATCGAACGTCGTCTCTACACCGCGCACCCCATTGCCGGTCCGGTCGCATTGCTGTTCGTGAATTCGATCCTGTTTGGCGTGCCGGGCGTCGCGCTATGGGCCCTGCAGATGGCATGGATTCCGTTCTGGGCCGCCGGCGTGGTCAACGGTCTCGGCCATTGGTGGGGTTACCGCAATTTCGAATCGGCCGACACTTCCACCAACCTGACTCCTTGGGGCGTGTGGATCGGCGGCGAAGAGCTGCACAACAATCATCACGCTTTTCCAAGTTCTGCGCGCTTCTCGATGCGGCGCTGGGAAGTGGATATCGGCTGGGCCGCGATCAAGGCGATGGAGGCGGTGGGTCTGGCCAAGGTGCTGCGCGTGGCGCCCACCCTGGATATCCGCCCCAATATTTCCGTGCCCGACGGCGATACGTTGAAAGCGCTGCTGTCGCACCGCTTTTTGGCCATGACCGAGTATCAGCGCAACGTGCTGAAACCGGCGTTGAAGGAAGAAGCGCGTCTTGCCGGCGAGAAACTGCGCCGGCTGCTGCCGCGCCGGCTGCGCAAGGGACTGGCCGACGACGGCCGCTGGCTGCAACCCGATGCGCGCGAACAACTGCAGCGCTGGGTCTCGCAACGCCCCCGCATCCAGGCGCTGGTCGAACACCGCGCGCGTCTGGCCGCCCTGCTGGAAGCGCGCACCCACGATGCGTCCGAGCGATTGAAGCAGCTGCAGGCCTGGTGCCATGAAGCCGAAGCCAGCGGCATCCGTGCGCTGCAGGAATATTCGGCACGTCTGAAAGGTTACGCGCTGGCAGCGCATTGATGTCCGGCGCCGGGCATTGCTGTAGGAGCGGGCCCTGCCCGCGACGCTCCTGGCGGGATCTTGTCGCGATGCGTCGCGGGCAGGGCCCGCTCCTACAAAGGCGAAAGGTAGCTCTCAAGCTCGCACCGCTTTTGCTTCTTGCACTATTCCCGGTTGCGGCTTTCGCCCAGGTCGACGCTACCAGCGATTACCTTGCGCGCATGGACGGCGACGGCGACGGTCGCGTCAGCCAGATCGAATACCTGGACTGGATGAGTTACGCCTTCGATGCGCGCGATCTCAACCACGATGGCGCACTCACCGCTGATGAACTTCCGGGCGGCAAAGGGCAGACGATCACACGCCAGCAGCATCGCGAGCGCCTGACCGCCACCTTCAAGAAGCAGGATCTCAATCGCGACGGCAGCCTGAGCGCAAAAGAGCTGGCCGCGCCGCCGCAGTGATACGCGGCCGGAGCAGGAAAGCTGTTATCCAACTTGGGAGAAGGGCGTAGGGCGGGCATTGCCCGCCGGCCTTGCGCCAGGAGCGGCGGGCAATGCCCGCCCCCGTATCCAGTACGGGGCAGGCTCGACAAAAGTGCTTGGCGTTGCCGCAAAAAAAAGCGCCGACCCTTTTGGGTCGGCGCCAGGCAAGTCCGGACGAGGTCCGGCAACGGGGGCGATGCTTACTTGGTGATATCGACGTCTTTGGTTTCCGGCAGGAACAGCGTGCCGATCACCAGGGTCATCGCCGCGATCACGATCGGATACCACAGGCCCTGATAGATGTTGCCGCTCGCCACCACCATGGCGAAAGCGATGGTCGGCAGGAAACCGCCGAACCACCCGTTGCCGATGTGGTACGGAAGCGACATGGACGTGTAGCGGATCTTGGTGGGGAACAGTTCCACCAGCCACGCCGCGATCGGTCCATAGACCATGGTGACGTAGATGACCAGGATGGTCAGCAGCACCAGCACCATCGGTTTGTTGATGCGCGCCGGATCGGCCTTCTCCGGATAGCCGGCGGTAGTCAGGTCGGCCTTCAGCGCCTTGCCGAAATCCTCCGTCCTGGTCTTGAACGCCGCAGGATCCAGACCGGCGCCTTCGAATGCTTCCACCTTGGCCGTTCCGACGTTGATATGCGCAACGGTACCGGCGGCCGCATCCTGGTTGGAGTAGCTGATGCCCGCCTTGGCCAGAGCGGCCTTGGCGATATCGCAGCTGCTGGTGAACACTTTCTTGCCCACCGGGTCGAACTGGAAGCTGCAGGTCGCCGGATCGGCCACCACCACCACCGGACTGGTCGCCACCGCTTCCTCCATCGCCGGATTGCCGTAGTGCGTGAGTCCCTTGAAGATCGGGAAGAACGTCAGCGCGGCGATCAGGCAGCCGCCGAGAATGATCGGCTTGCGCCCGATCTTGTCCGACCACCACCCAAAAAGGATGAAGAAGGGCGTGCCGATAATCAGGCTGCCGGCGATCAGCAGGTTGGCCGTGGTGGCGTCGATCTTCAGCGTCTGGGTCAGGAAGAACAGCGCGTAGAACTGGCCCGCATACCAGACCACGGCCTGGCCGGCGGTGGCGCCCAGCAGCGCCAGCAGCGCAATCTTGCCGTTCTTGGAGAAGAAGCTCTCGGTGATCGGTGCTTTGGAGGTCTTGCCCTGGTCCTTCATTTCCTGGAACAGCGGCGATTCGCTCAGTTGCAGACGGATCCACACCGACACGCCCAGCAGCACCACCGACACCAGGAACGGAATCCGCCAGCCCCAGGCTTCGAATGTTTCGGTGCCCAGGAAATAGCGGCAGCCCAGGATCACCAGCAGCGACAGGAACAGGCCCAAGGTCGCGGTGGTCTGGATGAAGCTGGTATAGAAGCCGCGCTTGCCGTGCGGGGCATGCTCGGCAACGTAGGTGGCAGCGCCACCGTATTCGCCGCCCAGCGCCAAGCCTTGCAACAGCCGCAAACCGATCAGGATCACCGGTGCGGCAACGCCGATGGTGGCGTAGTTGGGCAGTATGCCGACCAGGAACGTCGACAGGCCCATGATCACGATGGTGATCAGGAACGTGTACTTGCGCCCGATCATGTCGCCGATGCGGCCGAACACCAGTGCGCCGAACGGACGCACCGCAAAACCTGCGGCGAAGGCGAGCAATGCGAAGATGAAGGCGCTGGCCGGATTCAACGCCGAGAAGAACTGCTTGGCGATGATCGCGGCCAGCGATCCGTACAGATAGAAGTCGTACCACTCGAATACCGTGCCCAGGCTCGAGGCGAAGATGACTTTCTTGTGGCCTGCGGTCAGCGGTTTGCCGTTGGGCAATGCTGCGTTTGCTGTCGTTGACATGTCAGGGTTCCTGTTGGGGTGCGGCCGTTAGAAGCTGTATTTGACGTGAGTGTGGATGCGCCGCAGATCGCCTTCGCGATCGTCCTCCAGCGCACGCTGGCCGAAGATCAGTTCGGCGCCGATGTCCAGTTTCGGGAACGGCGAATAGATCAGGTTGGCGTGGTAGGACTGGGCACGCTCGGTCACCCCAAAGCCGGTGATGGCCTTGTCGTTGTCGAACATCGCTGCCGAATACATCAGATTGCTGCGCAGCTTGGGATTGAACACATGGCGCCAGGCCACGAACCCGCCGTAGCCATCCAGCGCATTTAGTTCGCCATTGGCGTCCACCACCACGTCGCTGCCCAGGCCGAAGGCCAGATAGCGGCCGATGCCGCTGCCGGCGTTGACCGCGTAGCGGATGTCGTCGCTCTTGCCCAGGTTGAACTTGCCCGACACGCTGACCGCGCCGCCGGTTTCGGTCTCATCCAGATACTTGAACTGGCGCAGCAGGCCGGCGACGGTGAAATGGCCCCAATCGCCCTTGGCGATCCAGCGCGCGGTGATGTCCGGGATCACGTTGTCCCCGCTGTTGAAGCGCGCGCCGTTGTTGAGATAGGGCGTGATGGTGGTCTGCGGGTTTTCTGCCGAGAACGACCACGGACCCTTGGTGTATCTCAATTGCGCCTGGCGCACGAAGATGGTGCCGTCGGTGGTGCCGACGAAATCCACCGCGTCCGGCAACGCCGCCACGTCCTGGAAGTTGGACCAGGTCTGGCCGGCCAGCCAGCCGTTCCAGCTCACATAGGCCTGGCGTAGAGAGACCGCATAGGTGTTGGTCGCCGTTTCGTTGCCGGCCAGGGCGTTGCTGCCGCCGCCGAACATGTCGGCTTCGATATACGCCTTGATCTTGTCGCCCTTGTCGGTGGTGTGGTCGGCGCTGAACCAGAAGCGCGAGAACTGCGCGTGGTAGTCGGTGTACGGGTCGCCGCCGTCGGCGGTGGGGCCGCCTACCGGAATGGAGCTGGGCAGGTAGAACAGGCGCCCCGAGGAACCATCGGCGATACGGCCGTCGCTGGTGTCGGTGTACATGCCGTCCATCTTGATGAAGCCGCCGTAGGTGAACGACGTGCCCGGGTTGGCGCCCGGCATGATCGGCCCGGTCTGGATGCGCGGCTTGCCATCGGCCGGCGCCGCCTGCGCGGTCTTGACCTCGGTGATCTGGGTCTGCGTATCTGCGATCGCCGTCTGTTGCTGCTGTTGCGAAGACAGCAAGGCCTGGACCTGCTGTTCCAGCTGGGCGACGCGTGCTTCCAGTTCCTTTTCCTTCGCGGTTTCGGCGAAGGCCATGCCCGGCGCGATCAGCGCGACGAACAGTGCCGCGGCCAATGGACGGCGCGACATCGATGCGATGCGTTTGCTCATTATCCCTCTCCCGATAATGCGTGATGGGCCGCGCAGAGCGCACGGTTGCGCCGCAGACTGCGCGCGCCCGTCGGCCGCGCCTATTCGCCATTAGTCGAAAGCGTCCGCATGAATGGCGGCCTATGCGCACGGATACGACGATGGTCTAATGACGTTGCTGCATCGCGTCATGGGCGAATGCGTCAAACTGGCGCGCATCGCTCCCTTAACCTCCTGTCCATCACCATCAATAGCGCTTGCAGCATTGGTCTGCAGGGAAGGGCCCCATGTCTGATCCGCACGCCGTCAATCCGAAATACCCCGTCGATCCGGAATTAGCCGCCAAGGCGCGCATCGACCGCAATGCCTACGAGCGCGACTATCGCGAATCCATCGAAGACCCCGAAAGATTCTGGGGGCGGGTCGCAACCCGGCTCGACTGGTTCAAGTCGCCCACGCAGATCAAGGACGTCAGCTACGACCTCAAGGATTTCCATATCCGCTGGTTCGCCGATGGCGAATTGAACGCCAGCGTCAATTGCCTGGACCGGCAGCTGGAGAAGCGCGGCGACAAGACCGCGTTGCTGTTCGAGCCGGACAGTCCCGACAGTCCTTCTTACAACGTCACTTATCGCGAACTGTACGAACGCGTCTGCCGGCTGGGCAACGCCTTGCGCAACCTGGGCGTACAGAAAGGCGACCGCGTCACCATCTACCTGCCGATGATTCCCGACGCGGCTGTGGCCATGCTGGCCTGCGCCCGCATCGGCGCCATCCATTCGGTGGTATTCGGCGGCTTCGCGCCCAACTCTATCGCCGACCGCGTGGCCGACTGCGCCAGCAAGCTCATCATCACCGCCGACGAAGGCCTGCGCGGCGGCAAGAAGGTGCCGCTGAAGGCCAATGTCGACGCCGCCTTGAAACTGCCCGGCACCAATACGGTGGAAACCGTGCTGGTGGTGCGCCACACCGGCGGCGCGGTGGACATGCAGATGCCGCGCGACCGCTGGTTCGATGCGGTGGTCGAAGGCCAGCCGGCCGAATGCGAACCCGAGCGCATGAATGCGGAAGATCCGCTGTTCATCCTCTACACCTCCGGTTCCACCGGCAAACCCAAGGGCGTGCTGCACACCACCGGCGGCTATCTGCTGTTCGCCAGCTATACGCATGAAGCCGTTTTCGACCTTCGCGAAGACGACATCTATTGGTGCACCGCCGATGTCGGCTGGGTCACCGGGCACAGCTACATCATCTACGGCCCGCTGGCCAACGGCGCCACCGCGGTGATGTTCGAGGGCGTGCCCAACTATCCGAACGTGTCGCGCTTCTGGGAAGTCATCGACAAACACAAAGTCACGATCTTCTACACCGCCCCTACCGCCATCCGCGCGCTGATGCGCGAAGGCGAAGCGCCGGTGAAGAAGACCTCGCGCAGTTCGCTGCGCCTGCTCGGCAGCGTCGGCGAGCCGATCAATCCCGAAGCCTGGCGCTGGTACTACGAAGTAGTAGGCGATTCGCGCTGCCCCATCGTCGATACCTGGTGGCAAACCGAAACCGGCGGCATTTTGATCACTCCGCTGGCCGGGGCCATCGACCTCAAGCCTGGCTCGGCCACGCTGCCTTTCTTCGGCGTGCAGCCGGCACTGGTCGATGCCAATGGCGAAATCCTCGAAGGTGCCGCCGAAGGCAATCTGGTGCTGCTTGATTCCTGGCCCGGCCAGATGCGCAGCGTCTACGGCGACCATCCGCGCTTCATCGACACCTATTTCCGCACCTACCCCGGCACTTATTTCACCGGCGACGGCTGCCGTCGCGACGAAGACGGGTACTACTGGATCACCGGCCGCGTCGACGATGTGATCAACGTCAGCGGCCACCGCATCGGCACCGCCGAAGTGGAGAGCGCGCTGGTGTCGCATCCCAAGGTGGCCGAAGCGGCAGTGGTCGGTTTCCCCCACGACATCAAGGGCCAGGGCATCTACGCCTACGTCACCCTGATCGCGGGCGAAGCGCAGACCGACGAGTTGCGGAAGGAACTGGTGGCCTGGGTCCGCAAGGAAATCGGCCCTATCGCTTCGCCCGACCATCTGCAATGGGCGCCGGGCTTGCCGAAGACGCGCTCGGGCAAGATCATGCGCCGCATCCTGCGCAAGATCGCCGAAAACGCGCCGGACCAGTTGGGCGATACCTCCACCCTGGCCGATCCTTCCGTAGTCGAATCGCTGGTGGCAGAGCGCAAGGTGAAATAGACCTTGAAGCAGCGATCCGCCATGACCCTCCCGTCGTCATCCCAGCGAACGCTGGGATCCATTTTGATCTTGGGCTGGTCAGGTGGATACGACATCAAAGTCAAGATGGATCCCAGCGTTCGCTGGGATGACGAACGTTTTCACTGATGCCGAGGCCCATGACCACCCTGCTCATCGCCGACGACCATCCCCTGTTCCGCGAAGCCCTGCGCGGTGCGGTGCAGCGGGTGATGCCGGGGGTGAAGCTGCATGAGGCCGACAGCGTCGATGCGCTCTATGCCTTGGTCGACGCGCACCCCGACGCCGATCTGCTGTTGATGGATCTCAACATGCCGGGCGCGCAGGGTTTCAACGCGCTGGTGCACCTGCGGGTGCTGCATCCGCAACTGCCGGTGGTGGTGGTGTCCGCGCGCGAAGAACCCAGCGTGATGCGGCGCGCGCTGGACCACGGCGCTCTGGGTTTCATTCCCAAGTCGGCCGCCTCGGAAACCATCGGCGAAGCGATCGGCCTGGTGCTGGACGGCGAACGCTGGGCGCCGCCGGAAGCGCTTGCCGCACCCGGCATCGGTCGCGACGAATACGAAGTGGCCCAACGCCTGCGCGATCTCACCCCGCAGCAATTCCGCGTGCTGCAGATGCTGGGCGCGGGGCGTTTGAACAAACAGATCGCCTACGACCTGGGCGTGTCCGAGGCCACCATCAAGGCCCACGTCACCGCCATTCTGCGCAAGCTGGGGGTAACCAACCGCACGCAGGCGGTGCTGATGGCAGGGCGTCTGTCGGTCGATCCCGAAGCCATGGTGTTGCCGCCGGAAGAGCAGGACTGACGCCTTTCCTGCCTGGGCTTGATTTGCATCCGACAGGCATGAAAATGTAACGTCGCGCACAAATTGCACCCGGGGCGCCGGCATGGCCGCGCTACGATGGTGCGATGGGGCCCGCTTGGTGCGTGCCGGCTTTCCGGACAGGTGGATGGATAGCGACCGCGGCGAATCCCGTCGTACCAATTTCGGCAGACGCATATACCCGTTGCGCATGATCGGGCTGGGGATCGGCGTGCTGTGCGTGGCCGCGGTCATGTACGAACACGGGGCCGCTCCCTGGTTATGGGGACTGCTGATATTCGACGGCCTGCTCTGGCCGCACCTGGCCTATGCGCACGTCCTGCGCAGCCGCGACCCGATCAAGGCCGAATACCGCAACCTGATGGTCGATGCCGCATTCGGCGGTTTCTGGATCGCGGCGATGGCTTTCGACACCCTGCCCAGCGTGCTGCTGGCGGTGATGCTGACCATGGACAAGGTGATCGTCGGCGGCCGCCGCTTCGGCGCCAAGACCCTGGCGTTGATGGCGCTGACCTGTCTGGTCACCAGCGCGCTGATGGGTTTCCGTTTCGAGCCCTACACCAGCTACCGCACCATGCTGGCTTGCCTGCCGCTGCTTATCGTCTATCCGCTGGCGATCGGCGCCGCCAGCCGCCTGCTGGCGCAACAGACGCTGCGCCAAAAACGCATGTTCGAGAAGACTTCGCGCTTCGACGCCGCCACTGGCCTGATGAACCGGCAGCAGTGGCAGTACGCGGCCACAGTGGAATTCAACCGCTTCGTACGCGCGGGCCGGCCGGCGGTGCTGATCCTGATCGACATCGATTACTTCAAACAGATCAACGACGGCTACGGCCATACCGTGGGCGATGCGGTGATCGAGGAGTTCGCGCGCCTGATGAAGGCCTGCCTGCGCGACATGGACACCGGCGGACGCTACGGCGGCGACGAGTTCGGCATCGTCATGCCCGAAACCCATTGGGAAGAAGCCATCGTCGCCGCCGAGCGCCTGCGCAGGCAGGTGGCGGCTTACGTTTTTCCCGGCATCGACCTGCGCTGCACCGTCAGCATTGGCTTGGCCGAGATCAATAATTCCATCGCCAACGTGACCGACTGGATCAGTGTCGCCGACGCCGCGCTGTACGAGGCCAAACGCAAAGGCCGCGACTGCATAGAAGTGGCGAAGATCCCGCAACGTCCACCTTATGCCATGCCATCCCGGCTTGATGCATAACGAGCGCCTGAACAAAGCTGGCCCGCCGTCAATTACCCGCCCGCAACCGTAACGACTCTGCCCAATGAGTTGTCAGCGGTGCAATGCCCGCCACGCCCAAAGGCCCAGCACACCTAGCGCGATAATCCAGATGGCCACGATGATTACCGCCATGGCAGGACTGGTCGGCTTGTCCATGGCGTCGCTGGCCTTGGCCCGCGAACTGGCAGCAACATCGGCTGGAATAAGGCGCAAGACCAGCATCAATCCCAAGGGAACAATCACCAGATCGTCCAGATAGCCCAGTATGGGAATGAAGTCGGGGATCAGGTCGATGGGACTAAGCGCGTACGCCGCGACCCCAAGCGCCAGCAAACGGGCGAGCCAGGGGGTGCGTGGGTCGCGAGCCGCGAAGTACACGACCAAAGTCTGCTGCTTCAGCCCTCTGGCCCATTTGCGAAGACGCGACATGCGCAGCTGACGCCGCTCACACCGTCAGCGTCTGGTGGTGCGCGGCCAGGAACGCCCGCAACGAGGCCGGCTTCACCGGTTTGGTCAGCAACCGGTAACCGCGCTCGCGCGCGCGCTGCTTGAGTTCGTCGCGGCCGTCTGCGGTGAGCAGGGCACCGGTGATCGGCGACGCGCTGGCGGCTTGCAAGGCATCCAGAGCTTCCAGTCCGTCCATACGGTCGTGCAGGTGGTAGTCGACCAGCATCACGGTCGGAGCCCGATCGATTTTCCGCAAGGCTTCGTCCACGGTGGCCGCCGTGATCACTTCCACCTGCCAGCGGCCCAGCAGGGCGCGCATGCCGTCCAGGATTTCCTGGTCGTTGTCCAGGCACAGCACGCGCAGCCCGGCCAGCGAGTCCGCCGCGCGCGGCAAGGGCGCGGCGTCGCGGATGGAGTCGGCGGCGAAGGCCGCGCGCGGCACCGTGATCGAGAACATGCTGCCGTGGTCGACCTGGCTATGCGCACCCAGATCGTGGCCGAGCAGCCGCGAGATGCGCTGGCAGATGGACAAGCCCAATCCCAGGCCCTGCTCGCCCCAGTCGAAGGGCTGGGGATAGCGATGGAACTCCTCGAAGATCTGGCGCATGTGGTGTTCGGGAATGCCGGGGCCGGTATCCCACACCTGCAGTTCCAGAGTCTCTCCACGCGGACGCATGCCCAGCACGATGCGGCCGCTACGGGTGTAGCGCAGCGCATTGGCGATGAAGTTCTGCAGCACGCGGCGCAACAACCGGCGGTCGCTGCGCACCGGCTGCGCCGAGGCGTGTACGCGCAGATCCAGGCCGCGGCCGGCGGCGACCGGCGCGTATTGGGAAGCTAGTTCGCGAAGCAGCGCGCCGGCGTCGAAATCGTCGATCTCGGTGTGCATGCCGCCGGCATCCAGTCGCGAGACGTCCAGCAACCCGTCCAGCAATTCTTCCGCCGCGCGCAACGAGGCGTCGACGCGTTCGGCCAAGTGACGTTGTTCGGCCGGCTCGTCGCTGTCGCGCAGCGCAGAGGTGAACAGCCGTGCCGCATTCAGCGGTTGCAGCACGTCATGGCTGATCGCGGCCAGGAACCGCGTCTTCGACTGCTGCGCGGCCTCGGCTTCGCGCCCGCGGTCGGCCACGCGCTGCTCCAGGTTCTCATTGGCTTCCAGCAGCGCGTTTTCGGCGCGCTTGAAATCGGTGATGTCGTTGTAGCTGGTGACATAGCCGCCGCCGGGCAGCGCCTGTCCGCGCATCTCGATCACGCTGCCGTCGCTGCGCACGCGCTCGAAGATGTGCGGCGAACCCACGCGCATGTAGCTGATGCGTTTGGCGATCTGTTCTTCCAGCTCGCCGCCGCCCAGCTCGCCGCGTTCGGCGTTGTAGCGGATCAGATCCGCCACCGGGCGACCCACGTAAAGCATGCCTTGCGGATAACCGAACATCAGCTGGTAGCGGCGGTTCCACGCCACCAGGCGCATATCGGGATCGACCACGCTGACGCCCGAGCTGATGTTCTCCAGCGTGGTCGAAAGGATTTCGCGATTGAAGCGCAATTCCTGTCCCGCTTCGTCCAGCACCGCCACCACTTCGCCCAGTTCCATGCCCGATCCGCGCAGCACGCTGGTCAGCACCAGGCGCGCCGAGGCCGCACCGATCGCCGCGGCCAGCAGGCGTTCGGTGAACTGCACCCAGGCGCGGTCGGCGGCGGCGGTCGGTTGCAGTTCGCGCTGCAGGGTGGTGGCCTGCTCGGCGAAGGCGCGGCGCGCATGGCGCTCGCCGACGATGCGTTCGGCCAGCGACAGCAGATCCGACACGCGCACGTTGCCCGGCCATTCGCTTGCCACCAGCGCCTGCCGTTGCGCATACGGATCCAGGAACGGGGCGATACGCAAACGTTCGTCCACGCTGGGCCGCCAACGCGCGGACACCAGCATCATCACCGCCGTATTGAGCAGCAGCGACCAGAAGGTGCCGTGGGTCAGCGGATCCCAACCGGTGAGGTTGAACAGCTGTTGGGGGCGCAGCCAGTGGATGTCGTACGGCCCGGTCTTCAGCCATTCCGGCCCCAGCCAGCCGGAGGCCGACAACGTCGGCAGCAACAGTGTGTAGATCCAGGTGGCGAAGCCGACCAGCATGCCGATTTCCACACCGCGCCGGCTGGCGCCGCGCCAATACAGGCCGCCAATCAGTCCGGGCGCGAACTGGGCGACTGCCACGAACGCGATCAGCCCGTAGGAGGCCAGCGAATTGTCGTTGCTGCTGGTGCGGTAGTAGGCATAGGCGCACAACGCCAGCATCAGGATCGCCAGCCGGCGTATCCACAGCACGCGCGAAGCCACGTCGGCCTCGGCATGGCGCTCGGCCCAGCCGCGCCGCAGCAGTACCGGCATTACCAGATCGTTGCTGACCATGGTGGCCAGGGCGATGCTGGCCACGATCACCATGCCGGTGGCCGCCGAGAATCCGCCGATGTACGCCACCAGCGCCAACGCGTTGTTGCCTGCGGTCAACGGCAGCGCCAGCACGAAGGTGTCGCTGGCAATGCCGCCGGCGCTACCGAACATGGCCACGCCCGCAGCGGCGATCGGCACCACCATCACCGAGATCAGCACCAGGTAGATGCCGAACAGCCAGCGCGCCTTGCGGATATCGCCGATGTCGCTGCATTCCACCACCGCCACATGGAACTGGCGCGGCAGGCACACGATGGCCAGGAAGCCGAGCAGGGTCTGGGTGAAGAAACCCACCGGCGGCGCGTTTTCGAACAGAGTCCGTGCGGACTGCTCCACGTGCAGCGCCTGACCGCCCAGCCACACGTAGGCAAATACGCCCACGATGATCATCGCCACCAGCTTCACCACAGACTCCAGCGCGATGGCCAGCATCATGCCGTGGTGGTGCTCGGTGGCGTCCACTTGCCGGGTGCCGAACAACGCCGCGAACAGCGCCATCAACAGCGCCACATACAAGGCAGGGTCAGTGAAGAAACCGCTGTTCTGCGCGTCCTGGCCGGTCAGCACGCCCAGGCTCAGCGCCACCGCTTTGTACTGCAGCGCCAAGTACGGCACCACGCCGATCAGCGCGATCACCGTGACCAGCGCCGCCAGCCGGCGCGAACGGCCGTAGCGCGACGATATGAAGTCGGCGATGGAAACCGTGTTCTGGCTGCGCGCGATCAGCGCCAGCCGTTCGATGATGCGCCAGCCGAACAGCAGCAACAGCAGCGGGCCCAGATAGATCGGCAAGTAACCGATGCCGTTGCGCACCGCGCTGCCCACCGCGCCGTAAAAGGTCCATGAGGAGCAATAGACGGCCAGCGCCAGGCTGTAGACCACCGGGCGCAACCAGGGACGGTCCGGATACATCGGGCGCCGGTCGCCCCACCACGCCACGCCGAACAGCAGCGCGGCATAGCCGACCGATACCAATAGCAGGACCCAGCTGGAAACCAATGGCGGCGCTCCACACCTCGGGCCTGCGAGTGTATGCCGTGTCGCGCCGCATGGACCGCCGGCTTGCCTGCACCGCGCGATGGCGGCAAGCTGAAATGCGGTCAACAGCCGGTGCATGCGCGCGAGGTGCGCCGACATGCCGGTCTTCCGGAGCAAACGCATGACGCAGGACCAGGACACGGCACCCGCCGGGGCACCAGCCGGAAGCCCGCGCGCGACCGCGGATGGGGCACGCCTGCCGTTGCGCGAGAAGATCAGCTACGGCATCGGCGACTTCGGCTTCAATCTCTATTGGGCCAACATCTCTGCCTTCCTGCTGATCTTCTACACCGACGTGATGGGCCTGGCCGCCGGCGCGGTCGGCACGATGATGCTGGTGACCAAACTGGTCGATGCGGTGGCCGACCCGTTCATGGGCGCGATCGCCGATCGCACCCGTACCCGCTGGGGCCGTTTCCGGCCGTACCTGCTGTTCGCCGCGGTACCGCTTGCGATCACCGGCGTGCTGACCTGGACGGTCCCGGACCTGGGGGGCGGCGGGCGCCTGCTGTGGGCCTATGCCACCTTCACCCTGATGATGTTCGTCTACACCGTGCTGAGCATGCCGTACTCGGCGCTGTCCGGGGTCATGACCGCCGACAGCCAGCAACGCACCACGCTGATCAGTTTCCGTTTCATCGCCGCCTTCGCCGGCACTACCCTGGTCAACTGGCTGACCCTGGACCTGGTGCGCTGGCTCGGCCGCGGCGACGAGCAGCTTGGCTGGCAACTGACCATGGCCCTGTATGGAGTCATCGCAATCGCCACCTTCGTGGCCGTGTTCGCCAACACCCGCGAGCGGATCGAGCCGCCGCCGCAACAGCGCAGCACGATGCGTCAGGACGTGCTCGACCTGCTGAGCAACAAGCCCTGGCTGGTGCTGTTCGTGCTGGCGCTGGTGATCATGGTGACGATCGTGATGCGTAGCGGCTCGCTGGTGTACTACCTCAAGTACTACGTAAGCCGGCCGGAGCTGACCGGCCTGTTCCTCGGCAGCTATTCGGTGGCGCTGGCCATCGGCGCGGCGCTGACGCCGCTGCTGACCCGCCTGATGGACAAACGGCGGCTGATGATGGGGCTGATGGCCGGGGTCGGCGTGATCAGCTGCGCGATGTACTTCGTGCCCAGGGAACAGATCTGGGTGACGTTCGCGCTCAACACCCTGGTCGGATTGCTGCTGGGGCCGAAGTCGCCGCTGGCGTTCTCCATGTATGCCGATTGCGCCGACTACACCGAGTGGAAGACCGGGCGCCGCGCCACCGCGATGACCTTCGCCGCCGCAGCTTTCTCGCAGAAGCTGGGCGGCGCGGTGGCTTCGGCGGCGATCGCCTGGATGCTGGCGGCGATGGGCTACATCGCCAACCAGGCCCAGTCCGACGCCTCGCGCCTGGGCATCGTGCTGCTGCTGACCGTGATCCCGGGCGTAGTGGCGCTGCTGGCGGTGTGGGTGATGCGGGCCTACCCGCTGGATGACGCCGCGCTGGCGCAGGTCGAAGCGGAACTGCAGGCGCGGCGGGAGACGGCGGCATGAGCGGTGTTGTCGACCCGGCTGTCCCTTATGGCTTCCAGGAACAGGGCCGGCGTTTCGTTCTGAGCAGTCCCACTGCGATGCCGCAGGCCTCCACCTTCCTGTGGAACCGGCGGATGCTGCTGCAGCTGAACTGCCGCGGCTACGCTACCGCGCAGTTCATGCAGCCGGAGCCGGCCAAGTACGCGCATGCGCCGACGCTGGAAGCCAAGAGCTTCATGCAGCCGGAGCAGCCGTATTACGCGCACCATCCCGGCCGCTTCTGCTACGTCAAGGATGAGGACGAAGACCTGTTGTTCTCCGTGCCGCACGCGCCGGTGAATCGTGCGCCGGACGCGTTCGCTTTCTCGGTCGGCCAGGGCGACGTCGCCTGGACCGTGCAGTGCGACGGCATCGAAGTGGAGATGTCGGTGCGGTTGCCGTTGGAAGACGTGGCCGAACTGTGGACCGTGCGCGTGCGCAACCGCTCCGGCCGTGCGCGCCGGATCAGCCTGTACCCGTACTTTCCGGTCGGCTATATGTCGTGGATGAACCAGTCCGGCCGCTATCGCGCCGAGTTGGGCGGGATCGTCTGCGACAGCGTCACTCCTTACCAGAAGGTGGACGACTACTTCCGCCAACGCGAATTCAAGGACCGCACTGTGCTGCTGCACGAGCGCCAGCCCGATGCCTGGGAAGCGAACCAGGCCGCGTTCGAAGGCGAGGGCGGATTGAACGCACCGGCGGCCGTCACCGCGCGTGAGCGGCTGGCCGGCGGCGATGCGCTGTACGAAACGCCGGCGGCGGTGTTGCAGTACCGCGTTGCCCTGGCGGCGGAGGGCGAGGAAACCTTCCGCTTCGTCTTCGCCCCGGCCCGCGGCGACGTCGAGGTCGCGGAGCTTCGCGACCGCTATCTGTCCGAGCAAGGGTTCGCTGACGCCGCCACCGCCCACACCGCCTACCTGGACGAGGGCCGCGGCTGCCTGCGGATGGAGACGCCGGATCCATGGCTGGACGACTTCGCCAACCACTGGCTGCCGCGGCAGGTCTATTACCACGGCGATTCCAATCGCCTGACCACCGACCCGCAGACCCGCAACTATCTGCAGGACCACATGGGCATGACCTATCTGCGGCCGCGGACGGCGCGGGCGGCGTTCCTGCACGCGCTGTCGCAGCAGGAGCCCGGCGGGGCGATGCCGGACGGCATCCTGCTGGTCGAGGGGGCGGAGCTGAAGTACATCAACCAGGTGCCGCACACCGACCACTGCGTGTGGCTGCCGGTATGCCTGCAGGCCTACCTGGACGAGACCGGCGACGAGGCGCTGCTCGAAGCGAGGGTGACGGATCGCGAAGGCGGCACGGCCAGCGTCGCCGAACGCATCGACCGGGCGATGGACTGGCTGCTGCAAGCGCGCGACGCACGCGGGCTCAGCTATATCGCCCAGGGCGACTGGTGCGATCCGATGAACATGGTCGGCTGGAAGGGGCAGGGCGTATCCGGCTGGCTGTCGCTGGCCAGCGCCCATGCACTGCGCCTGTGGGCGGCAGTCTGCGCACGCAGCAGACGCACCGCGCAGGCCGCGCGCTTTGAAGCCGGCGCCGAAGCACTCAACGCCGCGGTCAACACCCACCTGTGGGACGGCGACTGGTATGGCCGCGGCATCACCGACGACGGCATAGCGTTCGGCGCGCGCGCCGATACCGAAGGCAGCATTTATCTCAACCCGCAGAGCTGGGCCATGCTCAGCGGCGCCGCCGACGCGCCGCGCCGCGCGCGGCTGCTGGCCGCAGTCGATGCGCATCTGGTCTCGCCGTACGGCGTGGCCATGCTCGACCCGCCCTACACCGGCATGCGCGAAGACGTCGGCCGGCTGACCCAGAAGTTCCCGGGTTCGGCCGAGAACGGCGCGGTCTACAACCACGCCGCCGCCTTCTACCTGCACAGTCTGTACAAGGCCGGCGAGGCGGATCGCGCCTGGCGCGTATTGCGCGCGATGCTGTCCGGCCCGGACCTGGAGGATTGCCTGCAGCGCGGGCAGTTGCCGGTGTTCGTGCCCAACTACTACCGCGGCGCCTGGCGCCTGCATCCGCGCACCGCCGGCCGCTCCAGCCAGTTGTTCAACACCGGCACTGCGGCATGGATGTACCGCTGCCTGGTGGAGGAACTGTTCGGTCTGCGCGGCGACGGAGAAGCATTGCGCATCGCACCGCAGCTGCCCTCGCACTGGCCGCGCGCGCGCGCCTGGCGGCGGTTTCGCGATGCCGAATTCGAAGTGGAGATCGAGCGCGTCGCCGGCCGCACCGATGCCCGCGTCGCGATCGATGGCCAGTGGTTGGAAGGCGATGCCTTCTCCGGCATCGAGGCCGGGCGCTGCTACCAGGTTCGCGTAGAACTACCGGGTGAGGCGGGTCCGGCGTGAGCGAGGTACGCGTGGCGGTGGTGATGGGTGTGTCCGGCAGCGGCAAGACCACGCTGGCGCGCGCGCTGGCCGACGCATGGGAGGCGACCTTCCTCGATGCCGACGATTTCCACAGCGACGAAGCCAGAGCCTTGATGGCCAGCGGCCAGCCGCTGACCGACGAGCTGCGCCAGCCGTGGGCGGCGCGTATCGCTGCCGACCTGCAACACCGCGTGGCCAACGGAGAACGCGTGACCCTGGCCTTCTCCGGACTGCGCCGCCAGCATCGCGACCTGCTGCGCGCTGCGGGACTGCCGCTGCGGTTCCTGTTCCTGCGGGGCGAGGCGGCGCTGATCGGCCAGCGCATGCGTGAGCGTAGCGGCCACTACATGCCGGTGTCGCTGCTGGACAGCCAGTTCGCCGCCCTGGAGGAGCCCGCCGACGAGGATGACGTCGTGGTGCTGCCGGTCGATCTGCCGCCCGATGCGCAGCTACGTAGTGCCCTGCAAGCCCTGGCCGCGCCCTTGTAGGCCGGCTGTTGCAGGAGCGACGCGAGTCGCGAAGCTCCTGATCTCTGAATTCTCCGGGTCTAACGTTTCGCGACTTACGTCGCTCCTACCACCGGCGTCCGCGTGCGCGCCAGCAGCCGCCGCGCGGCGTTTTCCGCCTGCCCGCGCAACTCGGGCACCGCAATGCTTTCCCACAGTCCGCCGATACGCAGGCTGCCGACCACGGCCACGCCGGGCAGGTTCCGGCCTTGCGCATCGACCAGTTCGCCCTCGGCGCAGGTATCGACACCGATGCCGTGCGGACCGGGGCGCGCGAATCCCTTGCCCAGCAGGTCGGACAGCAACGGATTGCGCATCAATTGCGCGCGCATCTCCACACCGGTGGCGTTGACGATGCGGTCCACGTCGAGTTCCTGCGTGCGCCGGTCCCGCATCATCAGGGTCACGCGTATGCGCTCCCCTTCGCGGGCTACAGTCTGCAGGCGGCCGCGGTGCATCCGCAGCTGGCCGCTGGCTTGCAGCGCCGCCAGTCGCGCATGCACTTGCGGCGCGATGCGATGGCGGTGCACGTCCCAGTAGCGCACCACGTGACGCAGGAAACGCCGCTGGTCCTCATGCGAAAGCGTGAGCCACAGGTTCTGCACCAAAGGGCGCGCGCTTTCCATCACTGCCTGCCATGGCAGTCCCTGCCGCTCGGCATCTCGGGCGGCCGCGCGCAGCACGCGCATGCGCTGGCGCAATGGCATGCCCAGCAGCGCTTCGGCATCGAAATCGGCCACCGCATGCCTGGTGTGCGCAAGCGGCAGCAATGCATGCCGCGACAGCACGTGCACGCGGCCGCGATGGCCGTTTGCGACCAGGCTCAACACCGTGTCGACCATGCTCAGACCGGAACCGGCGATGCAGATTTCCGCATCGTTGGGGATCTGTTTGATCGCATCGAAGTCCCAGGCTTCCAGGACCGATTGTCTGGGCAGCCCGGACGCGCCACGGGCGGGCAGGGGCTTGGGGTTGTTGCCGACCGCCATCGCCACGCCGCGGACCAGGATCGAGCCGCCGGATTCCAGCCCCAATCGCAGCATACCGTCGGTGTCGTCCAGGCTCGTCGCCTGGTCGTGCAACACTTCGAAATGCGCAGCCGTGTTTTCGCGCGCGTGTTGCAGGCGGTTGCGCAGATAGTCGCCGTAGTGACGGCGTTGCGCGTACGACAGCGCAATGGCCTCGCGTGCAGCCTCGCTCTCGCTGGCGGCCAGAAAATCGACGAAGTCGTCCGGCTTGCCGTCGAACGCGCTCATCCGCCGCGCCGGCACGTTGAGCAGATGTTCGGCATGGGTGGTGGCGTAGGCCACGCCTTGCGCCAGCCGCGCAGTGGGTTCGATCAAGGCGATGCGGACGCCGGTATCGGCCAGGCGCAATGCATGGATGGCCGTCAGTACGCCCCCCGCGCCGCCGCCGATGATGGCGATGTCGAAATCGTGTTGCGGTAGTCGGTTCGTCATCGGCCCTATTGTAGGGGAAGGCTCGCAATCCCCGCCGCCGCTGCTTCCATTGTGAGAGGCTTTACATCAACGAATCGGCCAGGCGCGCGATGCCTTCGCGGCTGCGCTTCCAGGTGGCGCGTCGTCGCCAACCGTCCAGGGTGACGATGTCCGATTGGGCCAGATAATCGGCTTCTATCTCCCGCATGCGCGCGACCACGCCGCGGTCGTAGCAGAGCAGGCCGATCTCCGCATTCAATGCGAAGGAGCGGATGTCCAGGTTGATCGAACCCACCAGGGCGATGTCCTCATCCACGCTCAGATGCTTGGCATGCAGGAAATGCGGGCGATACAGGGCGATCTTCACGCCACTGGCCAGCAGCTCGCCGTAGTACGAATCCTGCGCCCACGCCGTGAGCCGCTGGTTGTTGCTGGCCGACAGGATCAGCTGCACTTCCACACCAGACAACGCAGCGATGCGCAACGCGCTCAAGGTCGCATCGTCGGGCACGAAATACGGCGTGGTCAACACGATCTTGCGCTGGGCCAGATGGATCAACGCATTGACCGTGTCGCGCGCGTTCTCGAACGGATACGCAGGGCCGCTGGGCAGCAGTTGCGTGGCTATGTTGGCGTCGCTGATGACGGGGATGGGTTTGACCTGCAGCCTTTGCCCGGTCTCGATATACCAGTCGCTGGCGAAGACGCCTTCCAGATGGGCCACGACCGGTCCGCGCACACGGGCCACCAGCTCGCGATTGGGGAAGCCGCGTACGAAATCCGGCGCGGCCAGGTTCTGTGAGCCCACATAGCCGGCGCTGCTGTCGATCACCGCGACCTTGCGGTGGTTGCGCAGATCCATGCGCCCGCTGCGGCGCCAGCGCAGCCCGCCCGGCAGCATCACCCGGACCTCCACGCCGGCCTTGCGCAAACGCCGTGCGTAACGGCGCAACCCGCGCTTGGCGCCCACCGCATCCAGCAACAGCCGGCATTGCACGCCGCGCGCGGAGGCGCGCTCCAGCGACTGGCAGACGGCTTCGCCGACGGCGTCGTCGAACAGCAGGTAATACAGCAGATGCACACGTTCGCTGGCGCTGTCGATGTCGGCCAGCAAGGCCTTCAACGAAACGGCGTAGTCGTCCAGCAGTTCGATCGCGTTGCCGTGGGTGGGCATGAAGTCGCCCAATCTTTCCACCAGCGGCACCATTTCTCCGGCGGGTCCGCTGTTTCCGTTTGGCGACCATCGCAGCGCGCCATGCGGGGCCTGCTCCTCGCGGATCACGCCCGAAGCCAGAGTCTGCCGCCGCACCCGCTCCCGCGACAGCCAGGGATGGCCGAACAACAGATACAGCGGCAAGCCCACCAGCGGCAGGAAGCCCACCAGCAGCAACCAGCTGCGCGCCGCTGCAGGCGTGGTGCGTGTGGGTATCCACAGCAACGCCGCCAGACGGATCACCCAGTCCAGCGCCAGCAGCCACACGCCGGCGGAAAAGGGCGTGGCCCATTCGGCGAACTGGTGGAGGAAGGAGTTCATGGACCCGATTCTGCGGGGTGGCGGGGGAAAGGACAAAGAAGTGCCAGTAGCTGTGGCAATCGCTCTTTCGAATGAGCGGTCCTTGAACGGCCCCCTCCCTTGCGAAGCAGGGGAGGGTTGGGGAGGGGTGCTTTTGATCTTGCTTTTGGGTTTTGGCTCTCGGCTCCGAGCTGAAGCAGTGCGAAGTCTTCGGTGAAATTAATCTCAGGAAAGTTGGTCGCAAAGAGCACCCCTCCCCAGCCCTCCCCTGCTTCGCAAGGGAGGAGGCAAGAGCGGGTGCTTCGCTAAAGATTTTTTTGTGGCCTACAAACGACAAACCCGCCTTTCGGCGGGTCTGTCTTGTAAGGCGCTGGATGACCAGCCATGCGGCTGTTGAAGAGCGCTTCCCGCCTGCGCGGGGATGACGCATTGGCAAAGCCGCGCTAGCGCGCGGGCCAATGCGTCACTTGATCTTGCCTTCCTTGTACATCACGTGCTTGCGCACCACGGGATCGTACTTCTTCATCTCCATCTTGCCCGGAGTGTTCTTCTTGTTCTTGTCCGTGGTGTAGAAGTGGCCCGTATCGGCCGAGGAAATCATGCGGATCTTGTCGCGTTTGCCTGCCATGTCTTATCTCCTCAGACCTTTTCGCCGCGCGCGCGCAGCTCAGCCAGAACGGAGTCGATGCCGTTCTTGTCGATGGTGCGCAGCGAATGCGCGGATACTTTCAGTTTGACCCAGCGGTTTTCGCTGGCGACCCAGAAGCGGCGCTCGTGCAGGTTGGGCAGGAAGCGACGACGGGTTTTGTTGTTGGCGTGGCTGACGTTGTTACCCGTCATCACACGCTTGCCGGACACTTGGCATACGCGGGACATTACGCACCTCGATAGTGTTGGTTGCCCTCCTTAGCCAGGAGAACGGCGGCCCCGACGGATCACCTGGAACAGGTGCGGCCATCGCGCGATACGGGTCAAAAGTTCTGCTGCCGGGGCGGGCCGGAATCGCACTTCCGGGCGCAAATCCGGATCGAACCGGACGCAGCGAGCCGCGCATTATGCCCGGGTTTCCCTTATCGCGCAAACACTTACGAACCCAGGGGGGCCTTCCGCAAGGAAGGCCCGTTCCACGTAGGAGCGACGTGAGTCGCGAAGAGTCGTGAGACCGACAGGCGTAGGTCGGGGCTACGCCCCCGACGCCGGAAACCGGAAACCGGAAACCGGAAATTATCCACGGGCAACCCACCCATGCGGAAATACGAACGGGAGCGTCTCCGCTCCCGTTCTTGTTTCAACGATCCATGGCGGCTACTTGCCCGAGAACATGCCGGCCGCCAACACGCACGCCAGCAGAACAATCGGGATCGCCCACCACTGCATGGGAATCCAGAAAAGGCTGTGATCGTTGCGCAGCAGCACCCGCTGCCCGGTCTTCTGATCCACCAGCTCGCGGGTGGGCGCCGAGTTGAGCTTCCTTCCCAGCCACCAGACGACTGCGGCGGAACAAACGCCGGCAAGCGGAACCATGAGGGCGGGATTCGCCAGGAACGTGCCCTTGGCCCCTATCCCGAACACCACCGCAAACAGAATGAAAAACGCTGCCGGTATCAATGCGGCCAGTATTCCCCAGCCTCTCCAAATGATCATTGCCCATCCCCCTCGATTCGATTGATCCGGGAATTGTAAATGCCTGAATCAGAAGAGGAAAATGTGAGTCAACTCACTTTAACGCGCAGCTTCTCCAACACGCCTTCCAGCGTATCCAGGTCGGTGTAATGGATGACCAGCTTGCCCTTGCCGCCGCGGCCATGGGCGATGCTGACCTTGGTGCCCAGCGACTCGGACAGCTCGGTCTCCAGCGAGGCGATATCGGCCTGCGGCGTGGCTTTGCCCGGTTTGGCCTTCTTGCTGCTGACGGGCACCTTGCCGGCGGCGAACTGCTGGGCGCGGTGCTCCACCTCGCGCACCGACCAACCCTGCTCGGCCGCTTCGGAGGCCAGCTTGCTGGCCAGATCGGGTGACAGGGTCAGCAGGGCGCGGGCGTGGCCCATCTCAAGACGGCGGGCTTCCAGCAGGGCGCGGATGGCCGGCGGCAGCTCCAGCAGGCGCAGCAGATTGGAGACTGCGGCGCGGGAACGGCCCACCGCCTCGGCCGCCTCGGCATGGGTCAGGGAGAATTCGCCGATCAGGCGCTGCAGCGACTGCGCTTCCTCCAGCGGGTTCAGATCTTCGCGCTGGATGTTCTCGATCAGCGCCATGGCGATGACGGTACGGTCGTCCAGGTCGCGGACCACCACCGGCACGGCGGCCAGGCCGGCTTCCTGGGAAGCGCGCCAGCGGCGTTCGCCGGCCACGATCTCGTACATCACCTTTCCAGCGGGCCCAGACGACAGCTCGCGCACCACGATCGGCTGGATCACGCCCTGGGCCTTGATCGACTCGGCCAGCTCGCTCAGCTTGGCCGGGTCCATGTGCATGCGCGGCTGGTACTTGCCCGGCTGCAGCTGTTTGACCGGAATCTGCCGCAGGTGTTCGCCGGGCTGGGCTTCGGGGGGTGCGGTGGCGGCGGCTTTCGGGCCTAGCAATGCTTCCAGGCCACGGCCCAGGCCGCGTTTCTTGGGGGCGGACATTTACGCGTTCTCCAGGTATTTCGCTTGCTGTTTGTTGCGCTCGGTCTGCCGGCGCAGGATCTCGCCGGCCAGGCCCAGGTAGGCGACGCCGCCGCGGCTGGCCCGGTCGTAACCGACGATGCTCTGGCCGTGGCTGGGCGCCTCGGCCACGCGCACGTTGCGCGGCACGATGGTGCGGAACACCTTGTCGCCGAAGTGGGTGATCAGCTCGCCGGAGACCGCGTTGGCCAGATTGTTGCGCACATCGAACATGGTGCGCAGCACGCCTTCGATCTCCAGGCCCGGGTTCAGCCGCGCCTTCAACGCCTCTATGGTGTCGATCAGCGCGCTCAGGCCTTCCAGCGCGTAGTACTCGCACTGCATCGGCACCAGCACCGAGTCGGCCGCGGTCAGCGCATTGAGCGTGAGCAGCGACAACGCCGGCGGGCAGTCGATGAGGATGAAATCGTAGTCCTCGCGCAGCGGATCCAGCGCGACCTTCAGGCGCTGTTCGCGGTCTTCGATCTCCATCAGCTGGATCTCGGCGGCGGTCAGGTCGATGTCGCCGGGCATCAGGTCGAAGTCTTCCGGCGTCTTCACGATCACGCTGCGCGCCTCGGCTTCCTGCAGCAGCACGTCGTAGCTGGAGGCTTCCAGCTCGCGCTTGTCCACGCCGCTGCCCATGGTGGCGTTGCCCTGCGAATCCAGGTCGACCAGCAGCACGCGCTTGGGCGCGCGCGCCAGCGCCGCGGCCAGGTTGACCGCAGTGGTGGTCTTGCCGACTCCGCCTTTCTGGTTGGCGATGGCGATGATGCGGGCCATGCGTGGGGCGCCTCGTGGAACCTTGGTGGGTCGGGGATTATGCGGGATGAAGCGTGGAACTTTGGGGAATCGACGTCCGTGATCGTAATTTCGGGCGTCCCCGGTCCATAAAGAGCGGGAGCCGACGCTTTGCCCCCTTTGGAAAAGGGGGCTACGGGGGATTTGCTCTTGGCGCGAAAAGCAAATCCCCCTCAATCCCCCTTTTTCAAAGGGGGAGGCCGGTCACGCATCGCGGGCGACGATCACCAGATGCCGTTCGCCGACCAAACCGGGCACAGCAAGGGTATGTACATCCGAGGCCGTCCACCCAGCCGGCAACGCTGCGATCTCTTCGTCCGGCCTGACACCCTTCATGGCCAGCAGCTTGCCGCCTGGCTTCAGCAGATGCCCGCCCACCTCGATGATCCCCGCCAACGTATCCAGCGCACGGGCGGTGATGGCGTCGTAGGCGGCCGGCTCGTCCAGCGCTTCGGCGCGGGATTGGGCCACGCGCGCGTTGGTCAGGCCCAGCGTGCGTACTGCCTCGCGCAGGAAGCGGGCTTTCTTGCCGTTGCTTTCCACCAGGGTGACCCGCAAGTGCGGCTTGGCGATCGCCAGCGGGATGCCGGGCAGGCCGGGGCCGGTTCCCAGATCGGCCAAGGCTTCGTTCTCGACGAAAGGATGCATGGCCAGCGAATCGAGCAAGTGGCGGGTCACCATTTCGCGCGGGTCGCGGATCGCGGTGAGGTTGTAGGTGCGGTTCCAGCGATCCAGCAGGGTCAGGTAGGCCAGCAGTGGCGGTGCAAGCGCGCCGGCATCAAGGCTCAGGGAGGTCAGGCCGCGGCTGAGATCGTCTTGCAAGGCGGCAGGGAGTGCGGTGTGGTCCATCGTCCGCATTATCGCAGGCTGTCATCGTAGGAGCGCCCCATGGGCGCGAGCTCTTCGGCTTTCAGCGCCAGATCGGAGCAAGAGCTCGCGCCCATGGGGCGCTCCTACGACATGCGCCATGCCAGCGCGGCGTGATAGCCGGGCAAGGGCGTCCACTCGCGCAACGTCCAGTCCTGCGGTTGTCCCAGCGCGAAGTCGCAGCGGATCAGTTGCAGATCGCCGCCGTTCTCGGCGAACACCAGTTTCTCCAACCCGAACGACAACCCTTTGCCATGCGCCTTGAGCACCGCTTCCTTGGCGCACCACAGACGTACGAAGGAAAATTCCATCGTCTCTTCGTCCTGGGCGGCCAGCCAGCGCACTTCATCGGGATGGAAGAAACGCTGCGCCAACTGCCGCGCCCGTGGACGCGGCCGGAGTTGTTCGATATCCACGCCGAGCTGGATGGATTCGCCCAACGCCAATAGCAGGGCATCGCCACTGTGGGTCCAGCCGGCGTCGAAGCGTTGGTAAGGAGGCCCCAGCAAGGGGCGGCCTTCGCTGCCGCGCGACAGGGGCAGGTCGTCGTCGTCGCATCCCAGCGCCTCGCAAAGCAGAGGACGCACGTAGGGCTCGCCGCGTTCGCGCCGGGGATGGCGCAGCAGCCACAGGCGGACGGGGGTTTCGGAAGGCAGGTTCGGCATGCGCACCAATGTAGCCGATGGCCTTCTGTCTCACATTTCTCTCTGCTGCGTGGCGGCGTGCAAGCGCGGCTGGTTTGCGCTATCTAGAGGGCAACAAGGAGAGGGCCCCACCAGGACGCGGGTTAACAGCGGCTTCACATCTCGAAGCCTTAAATCGTTCCGGTTGAAAGTTTCGGTTCAACTGTTCCCGCAATGACGCGGGGGCGCCTTTCCACAATATGCAAGGAGAACGCTTGATGAACTTCCTGATCTATCTGATTGTTGGCGGTATCGCGGGCTGGCTGGCCAGCATCGTGATGAAGCGCGATGGTTCGCAAGGCATCATCCTCAACGTCATCGTCGGCATCATCGGCGGGTTCCTCGGCGGCTGGTTGCTGCCGCAGATCGGTTTCGGCCTGGGCGGCGGTACGCTGGGCTTCCTGATCACCGCTTTCATCGGCGCGGTTGTCCTGCTATTGATCATCAACCTGTTTACGCGCGGAAGAGCGCGTTAAACGTTTCGCTGCGACCGCGTGCGCGATTAAGACGCACCCATGGTTCGTGGCACCGCAAAGGCCCGGCAATGCCGGGCCTTTGTTCGTGTGGCCGCCGCTTTCCGTGGGAACTGCATGGCGGGCGACGCCCTACTTCTTATTTTTTGGGCGTTTGCCATCCATGGCGCAACATCGTCGCTTGCGGACACCCCGGCCCGGCCATTCATGGCCGGGCGTTCGGCTGGCCAACAAACGCCTTGAGGGCGTCCGTTAAGCGCCCAGCCTCACCCCAGCCTCACCCAGGCCGGCGCGTGGTCGCTGGGGCGCTCCCAGGTGCGCGGTTCACGGTCGATGCCCGCCTCATGCGCGCTATCGCGCAATGCCTCGGACACTAGTGTGAGATCGATGCGCAGACCCAGGTCGCGGCGGAAGCCGGCCATGCGGTAATCCCACCAGCTGAACACGCCGCCGGCCTCGTTGTGCAGGCGATAGGCGTCGTGCAGGCCCAGCGCGTACAGGCGTTTGAGCGCATCGCGTTCGGCGGTGGAAGTGAGGATGTGCGAATCGTTCCATACCGCCGGGTCGTGCACGTCGCGGTCGTCGGGCGCGATGTTGAAATCGCCCAGCACCACCAGCTTGGGATGCGCGCGCAGCTCGTCCTCAAGCCAGGCGTGCACCGCTTCCAGCCAGCGCAGTTTGTAGGCGTATTTGTCGGTGCCCACGTCCTGACCGTTGACCACATAGAGATTGACGATGCGCACGTCGCCGACGGTCGCGGCGATCACGCGCTTCTGCTCGTCTTCGAAATTGGGAATGCCCATCTGCACGTCGCTGGCCGGCAGCCGCGACAGCAGCGCCACGCCGTTGTAGGTCTTCTGCCCGGCGAACACGCTGCGATAGCCGGCTTCCGCCAGTACGGTATCGGGGAACTTGTGGTCCTCCAGTTTGGTTTCCTGGATACCCACCACATCCGGCGCAAACGCGCCCAACCACTGTTGCAGGTGCGGCAGGCGCACGTTGAGCGAGTTGACGTTCCAGCTGGCGATTTTCATGTGCTGCCCTGTGTTAGGAGCGGGCCCTGCCCGCGACGCTTTTGATGGTGTCAGGGTAAGGCATCGCGGGCAGGGCCCGCTCCTGCAAAAGCTTAGCGGATGATGAAATCGATGAAGCGCGCCACCTTCGAATACGGCGGCTTGAGCATATCGCTGCCCGCACGCCGCGGCTGCCACAGGATCGGGAGCGCTTTGCTGAAGGCGTCGAAACCCGCGCGACCGTGGTAGGCGCCCATGCCGCTGGGGCCGATGCCGCCGAAGGGCAGGTTGTTGATGCCGAAATGCAGCACGGTGTCGTTGACGGTGACGCCGCCGGCCAGAGTGTTGCGCAGGATCTTCTCCACACTGCCGCGGTCGTGGCTGAAGGGATACAGCGACAGCGGCCGGTCGTGCGCGTTGACGTAGGCGATGGCTTCGTCGAGGTTGCGGTAGGACTTGATGGGCAGAATCGGCCCGAAGATCTCTTCCTGCATCACCAGCGCATCGTCGCCCGGTTCCAGCACCACGGTCGGTGCGAACAGGCGTTCGCCCGGTTTGCCGTGTTCGCCCAGTGGCAGCACCTGCAGGCCGCGCGTGCGCGCGTCCTGCAGATAATTTTCCAGGCGCGCGTACTGGCCGTCGTTGATGATGCGGGTGTAGTCGCCCGAATCGGCCAGCGATCCATAGCGCGCACGCACTTGTTCTTGCAGCGCGGCCGCCAATGCCGGGGCGCGCCCTTCGTCGATCAACACGTAATCAGGGGCGATGCAGGTCTGCCCGCCGTTGAACCATTTGCCGGTCGCCAAACGCGCGGCGGCCTGTTCCACCGGGAAATCGGCGCACACGATGGCCGGCGACTTGCCGCCAAGCTCCAGCGTCAGCGGGGTCAGGTTGGGCGCTGCGGCGGCCATGACCTTGCGGCCGACTGCGGTGGAACCGGTGAACACCAGATGGTCGAAAGGCAACGCTGCGAAGGCGCCCGCCACGTCCGCACCGCCTGCGGCCACGGCTACGCGATCGGCGGGGAAGACTTCCGCCAACAGGTTGCGCAGGAAGCCGGTGGTGTTGGGCGTGTGCTCGGAAGGCTTGAGGTAGACGTGATTGCCGGCGGCGATGGCGGTGGCCAGCGGGATCAGGGCCAGATTGACCGGATAGTTCCAGGGCGCGATCACGCCCACCACGCCCACCGGTTCCGGACGGATCTCCGCACGCGCCGGCCAGAAGCGCCAGCCCACGCCCACGCGGGTGGGTTTCATCCACCGGCGCAGATGCTTGCGCAGGTGGTCGATCTCGTTGAGCACGGTCATGCCGTCGGCCAGCAGCGTTTCGTGCCGCGAGCGGTGGCCGAAGTCGCTGGCGACGACGTCGGCCATTTCTTCCAGCCGCCGCTTCAGAACGTCGCGCAGACGCTGCAGGTCGTCGCGGCGCTGGGCGTAATCCGGCCGTCTGGATTGCCAGCCTGCGCGGAGGCGGGCCAGGGTGCTGGAAAGTTCGGTGATCGGAGTATCGGCGGCAGTGTCCATACGCCAGAGTGTAGTCGGGCCTCCGCGGGCTTGCGCATTACAATGCGCCGATGACCGCACTACGCCCCTATCTTGGCCGGCTTCCCACCCTTGGCCAGCGTGTTTACGTGGATCCGGCCGCCACCGTGATCGGCGAGGTGGAGCTGGGCGACGATGTTTCCGTGTGGCCGGGCACCATCATCCGCGGCGATGTGAATCACGTCCGCATCGGTGCGCGCACCAATGTCCAGGACGGCACCATCATCCACGTCAGCCACCACAGCCCATACAACCAGGCCGGCTATCCGACCCTGATCGGAGAAGACGTCACCGTTGGCCACGGCACCATCATCCATGCCTGCAGCATCGGCGACCGCTGCCTGATCGGCATGGGCGCGTGCATTCTGGACGGGGCGAAAGTGGAGACCCACGGCTTCGTTGGCGCCGGCGCCATCATCGGTCCGGGCAAGGTGGTGGGCGAAGGCGAGCTCTGGCTGGGCAATCCGGGACGCTTCGTGCGCCGGCTCAGCGACAAGGAAATCGAGAGCCTGCTGTACTCGGCGCAGCACTACGTACGTCTGAAAGACCAGTATCTCGCGTAGGTCGGGGCTACGCCCCCGACGCTCCCGTAGGGCGGGCATCGCCCGCCGCTCTTGCACTTAGCGAAAAGCCGACGGGCAGTGCCCGCCCTACGTCTTCCGTAGCGCCAATCAGGTCGCATTTCGCCGAATCGTGGCCACCACCGAATGCCATGCGTCGGGGGCGTAGCCCCGACCTACGCGGCGTCCCGTTGCACCTGGACGCAGGTCACGCGACACTGGCATGCGGGCATGGGGATGCCCAATCACGGAGCGATAGATATGAAGGCGATGATTCGTGGCCTGCTGGCTACGTTGTGCGTGGGTATGGTCCTGTCCGCAGCCGCGCAGGCGCCGGAGGAAACGAAAGAGTCGGGAACGACTCCAGAGCAGTTCGTCGCTTCGTTGCATTTCAAGGACGGAGAGATCGCGGTACCGCAAGCCAAGGCGCACTTCCGCCTGACGCCCGCCTTCCATTATCTGGAGCAGGCCGACGCGCGCCGCGTACTGGAAGAACTGTGGGGCAATCCACCGGATGAAAGCGTGCTGGGCCTGATCGTGCCGGCCGCTCCGACTTTGACGGACGGCAAGAGCTGGGCGGTAGTGGTGACTTATTCCGACGACGGCTACGTCTCCGACGAGGACGCCGCCAAGATCGACTACCAGGAAATGCTGGAAGAAATGCAGCAGGGCACCAAGGACGAGAACGCCGCACGCAAGGAAGCCGGCTACGGCACCGTTGATCTGCTGGGTTGGGCCGTGGCGCCGCGCTACGACGCCGCCAACAAGAAAATGTACTGGGCCAAGGAGCTGAAGTTCGACGAGTCCAAGGACAACACGCTGAACTACGACATACGCGTGCTCGGCCGTAACGGCTATCTGAGCCTCAATGCCGTCTCCGGCATGTCCGAGCTGGGACTGGTGCAGACCGGCATGCAGCAACTGCTGCCGATGACCGAGTTCGACGCCGGTGCCCGCTACGCCGATTACGACGCCTCCACCGACAAGGTCGCCGCCTATGGCGTGGCCGCGTTGATCGGCGGCGGGCTGGCGGCCAAGGCCGGGCTGTTCGCGAAGCTGGGGTTGGTCCTGGCCAAGTTCTGGAAGCTGGGTCTGATCGCGGTCGCGGGGTTGGGCGCGCTGATCAAGAAGATGTTCAGTGGCAAGCGTGAAAAGGGTTCGGTCAGCTGACCGCGGACAACCGTTCAATATTCAACAAGGAGAAACGCGTGAAATCACTCGGCATGTACATGGCCATCTTCGGCCTCGGCTCCATAATCCTCAACTTCTTCGACATGCAGTTCAAGATTCTTTCGTGGATCGACAACTGGGGTCCCACCGTAGGCTGGTCGATCCGCATCGGCCTGATCGTGGTCGGCGCCGCAATCTGGTTTTTCACGCCGAGCAAGGAAGAGGCGGCGGCCTGAATACAGACGCTGCCGTGCCCGTTGCTAGGGCGCGGTGGCGGCTTCAAGCTGGCCGAGAAACGCAAGCGCCTGGGTGCGGTCGTCTCCGCACATCTCCATCGACGGCCGCAGTGAGGCGCAGAACGCCGGCCGCTCGGGTTTTCCGAACAGCCTGCAGCGCAGGTCTTCGTCCAACTGCACGCAAGGCACGCCCGCCGGCTTGCCCTGCGGCATGCCTGGTATGGGCGAGGTGATCGACGGCGCGATGCAGCAGGCGCCGCAACGGCTGCGGCAGGGGAATGAGGTTTGCGTCACCGCAACAGTCTAGCCGCGCTGGGCAAGGCGTGGATTCGCAGCTAAAGTCAGCTCCGACGGGAACAGGACAACAGGAACGCGCATGTCGCGCAAAGAATCTCCGCGGACTGGATTCCGCCATTGGCAGCGCCCGCAAGGGTCGAGTCTCCGCGTTGCCTCGACCGGTTGGGCCGGCGCTTGATGCTGGATACCTATCGCGAGGTGGTCACGCCCGAAGGCGTGGCCCTGCATCTGCCTGTCGCCGGTCCGGTGCCGCGTGCGGTGGCGTGGGGCATCGATCTGGCCGTCCGTTTGGGCATCCTGATGCTGGTCGGCACCGTGCTGGCCCTGCTGGGCGCGGCCGGACAGGGTTTGTACCTGATCCTGACGTTCCTGATCTTCTGGGCCTATCCCATCCTGTTCGAGGTGCTATGGGACGGACAGACGCCTGGCAAGAAAGCCATGTCGCTGCGCGTGGTCAACGGCGACGGCGCGCCGGTGGGCTGGTTGCCGGCGATCACCCGCAATCTGCTGCGCACCGTGGACATGCTGCCGTTCGGTTACGCCGCCGGCCTGGTCGCCTGTCTGGCCGATCCGCACGCGCGGCGCCTGGGCGACATGGTGGCCGGCACGCTGGTGGTGCACAACGAGCGCGAACGCGATGCGGCGGCCGCGCCGGTGAACGCGGTGCTTGCGCCCAGCGCGGGACTGCAACCGGCGGAACAGGCGGCCGTGGTCGCCTTCGGCGAACGCGCGCCGCTGCTGACGCCCGCGCGGCAGGAAGAACTGGCCAACATCGTCGAACCGCTGACCGGCAGCCGCGGCCAGAGCGGCGTGCTGCGCCTGTACGGCATGGCCAACTGGTTGTTGGGGCGGCGATGAGGCAGGAACAATTCGTCGCCCGCCATCAACGCGAATGGCAGCAATTCGAACACTGGCTGGAAACGCGTGGCGATACGCGCCACGCGCTGACCGAGCGCAACATCGGCGACATCGGCGATGAAGACATTCCCGCGCGCTATCGGCGCCTGTGCCAGCAACTGGCGCTGGCGCGCAAACGTGGCTACAGCCCGGTGGTGACCGCGCGGCTGCAGGCGCTGATGCAGCGTGGCCACAACTTGCTGTACCGCACGCCGGCGCCGCGCTGGCAGCGCGCGGTCGAATTCCTGCTCGCCGACTTTCCGCGCCTCGTGCGCAGCGAGGCCGGTTGCATGTGGGCCGCGCTGGCGCTGTTCGCGGTGCCGCTGGTGACGATGTTCGTGCTGTTGCAGTTCTATCCGGAACTGATCCACGGCCTGATGAGTCCGCAGGAAGTGGCGCAGCTGGAGCGCATGTACGACCCCGCCAACGAAAGCAACAAGCTGGGACGCGAAAGCGGCACCGACTGGGCCATGTTCGGCCACTACATCATGAACAACATCAGCATCGGCCTGCGTACTTTCGCCAGTGGGTTGCTGGCGGGCGTCGGCACAATCCTGGTGTTGATCCTCAACGGCGTCGGTATCGGCGCGGCGTTCGGACACCTGCAACAGATCGGCTCGGGCGATCCGCTGTGGCGTTTCGTCGCCGGCCACGCGCCGTTCGAGCTGACCGCCATCGTGCTTGCCGGTGGCGCGGGATTGCGGCTGGGTTTCAACCTGATCGCGCCGGGCCGCCGCACCCGTATCGATGCGCTGGTCGCTGGCGGCCTCAAGGGCGCCAGACTGTGCCTGGGCATCGCCTTCATGCTGTTGGTGGCGGCTTTCATCGAAGCGTTCTGGTCGTCCACGCAATCCATTCCCGCATCGGTCAAGTACACGGTATCGGGCGTGCTGTGGACGCTGGTGCTGCTGTGGTTGTGGCGCGGTGGCCGCAACCAGCCGGGAGACGCCGATGCGTCTTGAGCAGATGACCGTGCACCTGCGCTCGCGTTCGGCGTGGGAGGCGGTGGAACTGGGAACGGCGCTGGTGCGCCGGCACGCCGCGACCATCTGGAAAGCCTGGGTGCTGGTCACGTTGCCTCTGTTTCTCGCTCTCAATGCCATTGCGTGGGCGCTAGATGCGATGTGGCTGGCCTGGGTGTTGATGTTGTGGGTGAAGCCAGCACTGGACAGGATTCCGTTGTTCGTGATCTCACGCAGTGTGTTCGGCGCCACGCCTACCGTCCGCGAGACACTGCTCGCGCAATTGCACTGGGGTTGGGGGCTGGTGCTGCACTACCTGACTTGGCGCAGACTCAGTCCGGCCCGCTCATTGTTGATGCCGATAGAGCTGCTGGAAGGTGTCAAAGGTTCGCGCTTGCGGGAACGAAAGCGAGTTCTGGGCGGCTCGGTTTACGGAAACGCAGCGCTGCTGACCTATGTATTCCTGTGTTTTCAGGCATCACTGACCTTTGCCTGCCTGTTCCTGATCCTGATGTTCATACAGCCGGAGTACCTGCCGGAAACGGTACGCGCTGGTTGGGCGATGATCGGTGAGCGAACGCCATGGTGGGCGATGGCAACATGGAACTTTTTCGTCTGGGTCGCGGTTTCGGTCGTCGAACCCTTCTTCGTCGGTGCCGGCTTCGGCCTCTACCTCAATCGCCGCACCCAGATCGAAGCCTGGGACGTGGAAATCGCCTTCCGCAAGCTGCGCGCAAGACTGACCGCCGCGGCCGCGCCGTTCGCACTGGTGCTGGTTCTGCTGGGCGCCGGCCTGGCTCCCGCACGTGCGCAGGAAGCGCAGGCTCCGACCCAGCCGGCCAAGGAAAAGGAAGAAGCACCGACGTTGCCGGCCGTGTTCGGCGATGCGCGCGTCGACGAACGCGGTTTCAGCAAGGCCGTGGACCAGGCCTATCGCGATCCCCTGCTCAATTCCAAAAGCAAGCAGGTGACGTGGGAGAAGCGGGACAAAACCAAGCCCAAGCCGCCGCCACAACGCGACATGTCGTGGCTGTCCGGTTTCGCCACGGCGTTCGCCTTCATCGCCGAATGGGGCCTGTGGATACTGGTTGCCGGACTGGTGGCGATCCTGTTGCTGACCCTGCGTCACTGGCTGCCGTGGATGCGCGGATCGCTGCGTCGGCGCAAGCCGCTGCCGGTGGAGGTGGAAACCGAGGCCTTGCAGATTCCTGAAATCCTGCCCGACAACGTGCCGGCCGAAGCACGGCGATTGTGGACGCAGGGCAAGCCGCGGCATGCGCTGGCGCTGCTGTACCGCGCCAGCGTGGAAACCATGGCCAAGCGCGCCGAAGTCGCCCTGCCGCCCGGCGCCACCGAATCCGAATGCCTGCGCGCCTCGCGGCGCATGCCCGACGGTGAAGACCGCAGCCTGTTCGCGCGGATGGTGCGCGTGTGGCAATACGCGGCCTATGCGCAGCAGCTGCCCGCGCAGGAAGAATTCGACGATCTGCTGTCCAGCCTGCAGCAACGCTACCGGTGGGCGGCATGAGCCGGTTGGGTTCCACCGCGCGTATCGTGTTGATCGTGCTGCTGGCTGCGGCGGTGATAGGCGGTGCCGTGGCCTGGTTCCTGCATACCTATGAAAAGGTGGAGCGCGAAATCGCGCTTCCGCCGCGCGGCGAAGCCAGCTACAACCCGCTGTACGCGCTGAAGAAGGCCTTGCAGGCCGACGGAGTCAAAGTCGAATCGCGCCAGCGCCTCAATCTGGCCACACAGCAACTCGGCGCGCACGACACCCTGTTGATCCTCAACGATCCGCGCACCATGACCCCGGTGGAATCCCGCCGGTTGCTGGAATGGGTGGCCGGCGGCGGGCATCTGCTGGTGCGCACTCCGCCGACGGTGAGTCATGACGAGGAAGCCAGTGTTCCGATCCTGGAGGATCTCGGCATATTCCTGAGCGACGAATCGCCGGAATGCGAGCCGTTGCAGGTGGAGGGCCAGGATGGCCACATCGAGTTCTGCAGCGGCCGCCGCTTTTATTTCGACGAAGTCGAACCCGAACTTTCCTGGGGCGATCTGCAGGCCAATTACGTGTATGCGCGGCTGGCGCATGGCAAGGGCCATCTGGACGTGCTGGCCGATTTCGATTTCCTGACCAACAAAGGCAGCACCGACGGCGGTTTTCTGGGCATGGGCAAAGACGATCAGACCGGTGGCCTGCGCGATGGCCCGCATCGCGCATTGGCACGGCAGATACTGGCGCCCAATTACGGCCAGGGCACCGTGCACCTGGTCTACGCCGCGCAAATGCCTTCGCTGTTCCGCACCGTACTGACGCAGGGCTGGCCGGTGTGGGCGCCGCTGCTGTTGGCGCTGCTGGCCTGGTTGTGGCTGCGCATGCAGCGCTTCGGCCCCTTGCGGCCATCGCCGCCGGCCGAACGGCGTTCGCTGCTGGAACACGTGCGCGCCAGCGGCGAACATCTGTTCCGTTACAACAAGCGCGCCCTGCTGTACGCGGCGGTGCGCAACTCTTTCCTGGCCCGCTTGCGCCGCCGCGATCCCATGGCCGCGGCGTTGTCCGGCGAAGCCCAGATCGATGCGATCGCCACGCGTTTGAACATTTCCGCCGACAAAATAAGAACCGCGCTGCAGCCGCCGTCTTCGCACGACAAGCCCGCTTTCCGCGACCGCATTTCCACTCTGATCCAGCTGAGAAACCGCATATGAACGATGAAACCGCAAACGCGCCCACCGCTTCCGTAAATGCGCCCGCCGCTATCGCCAGTGGTGCCATCACCGGCCAAGCGCTGGCAGAGCGCGCCGCCGCCGTGCGCGAGGAAGTCTCCAAGGCCTTCATCGGCCAGCCGGAGGTGCTGGACCAGATCCTCATTGCGCTGCTCGCTGGCGGCCATGTGCTGATCGAAGGCGTTCCCGGCCTGGGCAAAACGCTGCTGGTGCGTGCATTGGCGCAGGCGCTGGAACTCAACTACGCGCGCGTGCAGTTCACCTCCGACCTGATGCCCAGCGACGTCAGTGGCCACGCGGTCTATGATCCCAAGACGGAAAGTTTCAAGATCCGCCGCGGTCCGGTGTTCACCAACCTGCTGCTGGCCGACGAAATCAACCGCGCGCCAGCCAAGACCCAATCCGCGTTGCTGGAAGTGATGCAGGAAGGGCAGGTCACCATCGAAGGCAAGCCCTTCGAACTGTCGCCGCCGTTCCTCGCCATGGCCACGCAGAATCCGGTGGAACAGGAAGGCACCTATCCGTTGCCGGAGGCGCAGTTGGACCGTTTCCTGCTGAAGATACTGATCGACTATCCGCAGCTGGCCGACGAAAAACGCATGGTCGACGCCATCACCACCGGCCGCAGCGCGGGCGATTTCGATCTCTCCCAGGTGCGCCGCGTGCTCGGTGCCGGCGACATCGTGGCCATGCAGAACGGTACCGCCGCGGTGATCGTGGACGAGCAGGTGATCGATTACGCGGTGCGCATAGTGGCCGCCACGCGCAAGTGGCCGGGCATCTCGCTGGGTGCCGGCCCGCGCGGCAGCATCGCGCTGGTCCGCGCGGCGCGCGCGCAGGCGGTGCTGCAAGGCCGCGATTTCGTCACGCCCGATGACGTACGCGAAATCGCCAAGCCGGCCCTGAGGCACCGCATTACCCTGTCGCCGGAACTGCAGATCGAAGGCCAATCGCCCGACGATGCCCTGCACGCGCTGCTGGCCAAGGTGGAAGCGCCGCGGAAATGAAGCCGCATGGCTACGCCCTTGCCCGGCTTGTCTTCCCCCTTTGCAAAAGGGGGGCCGAGGGGGATTTGCTTCTGACTTTGCTTTCGGGCGCTACCGTGAAGAGCAAATCCTCCCCAACCCTCCTTTTCCAAAGGAGGGAGCCGCTTTGAGGCCTGCGCCGTTTTTAATCGGGTTGCTGGTGCTGTGGGGCCTGTCCGGTTTCGCCGTGCTGTTCACAGGCGTGCCCGTGGTTGCCTGGCAATTGGCGGGGGTCGGCCTTGCCGTGCTCGCCGTGCTGGACGGCCTGCTCCTGCGTCGGCGCCCAACGCCTGAAGTTACGCGCGAGATTCCCGAAGCCCTGCCGCTGGGCATCGAGCGCGATGTCACCCTGCGCGTGGAATCGATGTCACGCCAGCGCGTCGACCTGTTCGATCTGCATCCGGGCGGCTGGCCTGCGCAAGGCCTGCCGCAGCGGCTGAAGCTGGTGCCGGCCACTGCTTCCACCTTCAGTTACCGCCTGCGCCCCACGGCGCGCGGCGATGCGACCTTCGACGGCGTGCAGCTGCGGCTCGCGTCGGCCTTGCGACTCTGGCGGCAGTCGCGCATCGCCGGCGTGCCGCAACGAGTGCGCGTGTATCCCAACTTCGCGCCACTGACCAAGTTCGCGTTGTTCAGCGCGGAACAGGCTTCGCGTCTGGTCGGTGCGCACCTCAAGCGCCGTCGTGGCGAAGGCACCGACTTCAACCAGATGCGTGAGTACCGCGTCGGCGACAGCCTGCGGCAAATCGACTGGAAAGCCACCTCGCGCTCGCGCAAGCTGATCTCACGCGAATACCAGGACGAGAAGAACCAGCAGTTGGTGATGATGGTAGATACCGGCCGCCGCATGATGGCCCAGGAAGCCGAGCTCGCGCATTTCGATCACGTATTGAACGCGACGCTGGTGGTGTCCTATCTGGCGCTGCGCCAGGGCGACGCGGTCGGGCTGTTCGCTGCCGGTGGCGAGACGCGCTGGGTCGCGCCCAAGCGCGGCATGGCCAGCATCGACACCCTCCTGCGCGCCAGTTACAACCTGCAACCGCAGCCTGTGGCCACCGACTATCTGGCCGCCGCCACCGAGCTCTCGCTGCGTCAGCGCAAGCGTTCGCTGGTGATGCTGGTCACCAACGTACGCGACGAAGACATCGAGGACCTGTTGGCCGCGGTGCGTTTGCTGCAGAAGCGCCACCTTGTCTGCGTCGCCAGCCTGCGCGAACGCGCGCTGGACCAGGCCATGACCGACGAAGTGCACGACCTGCCCGGCGCCATCCGCGCCGGCGCGGTCGCCCGCTACGTCGAACAGCGCACCGCCGCGCACGAGGCGCTGCGCAGCCATCGGGTGATGGTGCTGGATGTGGCCAGCGAAGAATTGCCGGCGGCATTGGTAGAGCGCTACCTGGCGGTCAAGCGCGATGGGTTGCTGTAGTCGCTCGGCATTTGCAGGTTCGCCCCGCGAGCGCGATGTTTCCCGGGTTGCGATAGGATCATTGCAGCGCCACACGACAATCGGAGCGGGTCCAATGAAAGGCTGGCTGGCGATAGCCGCACTCTGCATGCCGATGGCTGCTTCGGCGGTCGAAACCGTTCGCCTCGAAAATGACCTTATCGCGCTGCAGGTTACTCCGGAGCTGGGAGGGCGCGGCCTGGCATTCTCGCTCAAGGGCCGCCCCAATCTGCTGAAGACCGGCGAACCGTTGACGACTCGGCCCAAGCCCGAAGTCAGCGCAACGGCCGACGACATCGGCTACCTCGGCCACGATGTATGGGTGGGCCCGCAAAGCCAGTGGTGGGTGCATCAGGACGCCAATCCCGCGCGGCGCGAAGCCCGGGCCAACTGGCCGCCGGATCCGTTCCTGGCTTTCGCCGATACTCGGATTCTGGAGAGAACGCCGAAGCGTCTGGTCCTGGAAGGTGTGGACAGCCCAATCTCGGGCGTGCGCCTGCGCAAGACATTCCAATTGTCCGCTGCCGGGGCGGATACGGTGGAAGTCCGTGCGACCGCACGCAACATCCGCGATACCGACATCGCGTGGGATCTATGGTTCAACACGCGCACTCCGCCGTACACGCGCGTGTACGTGCCGGTGGCCGCAGAGGAGGACGTGCGCGTGCAGTCGTCCACCGAACAGGGCATAGAGCCCTTGCTGCCGCGGGTGGAACGCGGCTTGTTCTCGCTTGATCGGCTTGCGCTCGCCGAAGGTATGAGCGCCCGGCGCGGCAAGGTTTTGATCCAACCCTCCGCAGGCTGGATGGCGGGATTCGCCAGCGGGCAGCTCTTCCTGATCCGGTTCCCGCATCACCCCCGTTCGTTAATCCATCCCGAGCAAGGCCAGGTGGAGCTTTATCTGGACGATAGCGCGGATGCGACCGCAGGGCTGCTGGAAATGGAGGTGCATGCGCCGTATCGCACGCTCAAACCGGGCGAAGAAATGGAAGCGGTGGAGTGGTGGACCGCGATGCCGTACGACGGGCCAGATACGCGCGAGGCGCAAGTGGCGTTTCTGTGCGGAGAAGCGGCGGAGCGGATGGAGCTTGCCAATCTCTGTGGCGACCGAAAGAGAAAGACACCTTAGCCGGTGACGACAGCGAAACGAGATGCGGCTTACTGAGGCGGCTTGTCCGCGACAATGCCGCGTCCCGTGGCCGCCCAGTAGATGCCGCCGTAGAGGTGATCCAGATAAAGCCGGTCGTTGTACAGCTCCGGCGTATGCCCCAATGCGGTGACAAAACTGCGGCCGCCTTCGAAGAAGTGATACCACGCCACCGGATGCGATTTGCCCATGCCTTCGGCTTTCTGGCCGGGCCATATCAGCGTGGGGTCGTAACTGGACTCGTCCACGTTCAGCACGACATGCAGGTCGGACGAATAGGGCGCGTCGTATTCGTACCACTCGTCCGTCCAGATCCAGCGGTCGGGCAGTCCCAGCGTGGCGGGGAAGTTGCGATCCACCACTTCGATCACGCCGGTCTGGATGTAGGGATGGGTACGGAACGAACGCCCCACCAGATGCTCGTACCACACCCATTCGCGAGCGGTGGCGATGGCCTTGTGCACAGCCACGAACCCGCCGCCGGCATGGATGTAGTCCTGGAAGCGCTTGCGCTGCGGCTCATCCAGTTCCGCGCCAGGCGTATTGAGGAACACGATGGCCGCGTACTGCGTAAGGTCGCCATCGAAAGGCCGTGTATCCCACGCCCAGACCAGTTCGAAATTGTGGCGCCGCGCCATCTGCTCGAACGAAGGCTTGGCCACGGCGATGTAATCGTTGTGGTACTTGTTGGGAATGGCCGCGACCAGCACCTTGAACTGCTGTTGCGCCCGCGCAGGCAATGCGAACAATGCGCAAATCAGTGCGAGCAGGGCAATGGATTTCCTCATGGCCCGATCGTAGCGCAAACATGTGGTTCGTACGGGTACCGCCGGCTCGCGGCCTTGGATTTTCCCGCGGTACCTATTCCGCATTGACAACGAGGTATGCGGTTGCGAACTATCCCGCGCTGTGGTCTGGCGGAGATGCGGCGCGGAGGATCGCGCGCGCACTCTTCATCGCCGACTACTGTCCGGCGATCGTGCGCGCGGCTGCGTCGCCTTGCCGCGTCGCCTTGCACAAACCCCATGCAATCATCACCAGCCCCGCCAGCGAAACGCAATTGATCAACATACGCAACGCACCGAGTCGCGCGAAGATCGTGCTGATCTGGGTTGCGGAATCGACCGCGGAACTGATCACCCAGTTCTGGTAAAGCCCCAGCGCTAGCTGCAATAACGCGCAGGCCAGCATCAGGCCGATGCCGATCAGGCCCAGCTGTCGCGGCTTGCCCGGACGCGCCGCGCTCCACAACATCGCCAGGGCGATGGCGCAGGCCAGCAGTTCCGGGAACGAGTAGCCCAGCGTGGTCAACGCCGACATCAGAAAAGGTTCCATTTCTTCGCTCCTCAGTCCGCCGTGACCAGTGACGCATCCTTGCCGCGCAGCGCGGCGTAGACCGGCGCGGTATCGGGGCGCACGCCGTGCCAGAGTTCGAATGCCGCGGCGGCCTGTTCCACCAGCATGCCCAGGCCATCGACCATGTCGCGGCAGCCGGCGGCACGCGCCCAGGCCAGGAACGCAATGGCGGCCTCGCCGTAGTTCAGATCCACCGCCAGCGTGCGCGGAGTGGACAACTGGAACGGCAGCGAGAATTCTTTCGCGCCGTTGCGTGATGCGGAGGTGGCGTTGACGATCAGGGCGAAGTCGCCCTCATTCACCAGATCCTCCCAGTAGCGCGAGTGCGCACGCTGCGGTTCGCCCAGCGCATCGGCCAAGGCATCGGCGCGTTCGGCGGTGCGGTTGGCGATGATCAGTTCGGAAACCCCAGCGTCCAGCAACGCCGGAGCAACGCCCCGCGCCGAGCCGCCCGCGCCGAGCAGCAACGCGCGGCGGCCGCGCAGGTCCAGGCCCAGGCGGCCGGTCAGGTCACGCACCAGGCCTATGCCGTCGGTGTTGTCGCCATGCCACTGGCCATCGTTGCGGGTCAGCGTGTTGACGGCGCCGGCGCGCTGCGCGCGTTCGCTGGTGACGCTGCATAGAGCGAAGGCGGCTTCCTTCAAGGGCAGAGTGACGTTGGCGCCCCTGCCGCCACCAGCCGCAAAAGCGTCCAGCGCCTGCATGAAGGCTTCCGGTGCCGCATCGACGGCGGTGTAGTTCAGCTCTATTCCGGTCTGGCGCCCGAACGCGGCGTGGATACGCGGCGACAGCGACTGCGAAACAGGGTGACCGAAGACAGCGTAATGGCTCATGCAGGGCTCCTTGGTTGAATTCCATTGTAGGAGCGGGCCCTGCCCGCGACGAGCCTCTGTCAGCAATGCCCAGTCGCGGGCAGGGCCCGCTCCTACAAAAATACTATGCGCTTTCTTCCTTCAACCACCTCGCCGCATCCAGAGCGAAATAAGTGAGCACGCCATCTGCACCGGCGCGCTTGAACGCAGTCAGCGCCTCCAGCACGCAGGCCCGTTCATCCAGCCAGCCATGGCCGAACGCCGCCTTGAGCATCGCGTACTCGCCGCTGACCTGGTAGGCGAAAGTGGGCACGCCGAATTCGTCCTTCACCCGCCGCACCACGTCCAGATAGGGCATGCCGGGCTTGACCATCACCATGTCTGCCCCTTCGTCGATATCCAGGGCGACTTCATGCAGCGCTTCGTCGGAATTGGCCGGGTCCATCTGGTAGTTGTATTTGTTGCTCTTGCCCAGGTTGCCGGCGCTGCCCACGGCGTCGCGGAACGGGCCGTAGAACGCGGACGCGTACTTGGCCGAATAGGCCATGATCCGGGTGTGCACGTGCCCCTCGTTCTCCAGCGCCTCGCGGATCGCGCCGATGCGGCCGTCCATCATGTCGCTGGGCGCCACGATATCCACGCCCGCGCGCGCATGCGACAGCGCCTGCTTGACCAGCGCTTCCACGGTGATGTCGTTCATCACATAGCCGCTGTCGTCGATGATGCCATCCTGGCCATGGGTGGTGAACGGATCCAGCGCCACGTCGGTGATCACGCCCAGTTCGGGAAAACGCTGCTTGAGCGCTCGCACCGCGCGCTGGGCCAGGCCGTTGTCGTCCCAGGCCGCTTCGGCCTGCAGGGATTTGGCTTCCGGCGCGGTGACCGGGAACAGGGCCAGTGCGGGCACCCGCAGTTCCGAAGCCTGCTCGGCGACCTTCAGCAACTCGTCGATCGACAAACGCTCCACGCCTGGCATGGAAGGCACCGCCTCGCGGCCCGGCAGTTCGTGCACGAACACCGGATAGATCAGGTCGTTGGCGGTCAACACGTGCTCGCGCATCAGCCGCCGGGAGAAATCGTCGCGGCGCATGCGGCGGGGGCGGGTGTAGGGATAGGCCATGGGAGCTCCTCAATCGATGCGCAAATGATACGCCTGTGACATTGAGCCCCTCTCCCATCGGGAGAGGGGTCGGGGTGAGGGTACGGCGAAGTCCAGATAGCTCAGGCGTCAATTACTTCACCACACCCTCATCCACCCTGTGGCCATCCGCTATCAAGTACGGGGCGAGCTCTTCCCGCCATGGGAGAAGGGAAGAGCGCGCTACGATGCGTACCATGCAAGCACTGCGTTCCCTGCCACCCCTCGCACGCACCTGCCTGGCCCTGCTCGCAGCGTTGGCAACGATCTGCTGGCTGGGCCCCTTGTTCAGCGCCTACACCCCGCATTCTCCTGACTGGAGTTCGCTCTCCGTCGCCCCCGGCGTGAACGGGCACTGGTTCGGTACCGACGCCATCGGTCGCGATGTCTTCGCGCGCACCTTGGCGGGCGGAAGGCTGTCGCTGACCATCGGCTTGCTGGCCAGCGTGGTCGCACTGGTGATCGGTTTGGCTTACGGCGCCATCGCCGGCCTGGCTGGCGGCCGGGTGGAACGGGCGATGCTGCGCGTGCTCGACGTGTTTTCCGCGCTGCCGTTCCTGTTGGTGGTGATCCTGCTGCTGACCCTGTTCGAACGCTCGCTTGGCCTGCTGCTTGCCGCCATCGGTGGTTACGTATGGATCGACCTGGCGCGGGTGATGCGCGCGGAAAGCGCGCGCCTGCGCGAGGCGCCGTTCGTGCTGGCCGCGCACGCGGCCGGGGCCACCTTTGCGCAACGCCTGCGCTGGCACGTGCTGCCCAGCCTGATGCCGCTGGCGTTCGTGTACCTGGGCCTGATCCTGCCGCAGGCGATCCTGGTGGAAAGCTTCCTGGGTTTCCTGGGTCTGAGCGTAGACGAGCCTTCGGCCAGCTGGGGCACCCTGCTGGCCGAAGGTGTGCAGGAACTGGATTCGGCGCCGTGGACGCTGCTGTTTCCAGCCTCGCTGCTGGTGGTCACGCTGGCCGCTTTCCAGTTCCTGGGCGATGGCCTGCGCGACTGGATGGACTTCCGTGGCGAAAGCGGACGCGGCGAGCGCGCGGAGTCGGCCGCCGCATGAGCCCTGCCGTTCAAGTGGAGCTTTCCGATCTGCGCATCGCTACGGCGGGAAGAGACGGGGGCGAATTGCTGCGCGGACTCTCGCTGGAACTCCATGGCGGCCAATGCGTGGGCTTGGTCGGCGAATCGGGAAGCGGCAAGAGCCTGACTTCGCTGGCCTTGCTCAATCTGCTGCCACCGGGATTGAAAGCCGGCGCCAGCCTGCGCGTCGACGAGCAGCAAGTCGTATTCGGTTCGCCCGCGCATGCCGCTCTGCGCGGACGCGTGTTCGGCCTGGTGCCGCAGGATCCGCTTGCGGCATTGCATCCTCTGCGCAGGATCGGTGCGCAACTGGTCGAAACCCTGCGCGTGGCGCGCGGCCTGTCGCACGAAGCAGCGGGCAAAGAAGCCGAAGAACTGCTGCGCCGCGTGCAGATGCCCGATCCGCGCCAGGCGCTATCCAGGTATCCGCATCTATTCTCCGGCGGGCAGCGCCAGCGCATCGCCATCGCGCTGGCGCTGGCGACGCAGCCGCGCGTGTTGATTGCCGATGAACCGACTTCCGCGCTCGACGCGCGCATCGCCCGCGACATTCTGGACCTGTTGGACGATCTGCGCCGCGAACAGAATCTGGCCCTGTTGCTGATCAGCCACGACCTGCCTTTGGTGGGCACCTATGCGCAGCGATTGCTGGTGCTGCGCAGCGGCGAAGTGCTGGAAAGGGGCGACACGCATGCGGTATTCGCCGCACCCCGCCATGCCTACACGCGCGAACTGCTGGCCGCCGATCAGCTGCAGGAGCTGCCTGCGGCCGTTGCCGATGCGCCGGTCCTGTTGCACGCCGAGAACCTGCGCATGCGCTATCGCGGTGCGGCGCGCGACGCGCTGGATGGCGTGGAAATAGAGCTGCGGCGCGGCGAAGGCCTGGCCTTGGTCGGCGAATCGGGCAGCGGCAAAAGTACGCTGGGCCGCGTGCTGCTCAAACTCCTGCGTGGCGCGCAGGGCCGCATCGTATTGGAAGGCGTCGCCCTGGATTCGCTGAGCGCAAGCGAACTGCGCAAGCTGCGTCGGCGCATCGGCGTGGTGTTCCAGGACCCGTACGCATCGCTGGATCCGCGCCTGGATATCGCAAGCATCGTCAGCGAGCCCTTGCGCATCCATGGCATCGGCGATGCCGCCAGCCAGCGCGTGAAAGCATCGGAATTGCTGCAGGCCGTGGGTATGGACGATTCCGCGCTGGACCGTTACCCGCACCAGTTCTCCGGCGGGCAACGCCAGCGCATCGCCATCGCGCGCGCTTTGGCGACTTCACCCGATCTGTTGGTCTGCGACGAAGCGGTCTCCGCCCTGGATGCACATCATCGCGCTGCGATCCTGGCGTTGCTGGCCAAACTGAAACGCGAGCGTGGACTGGCGCTGCTGTTCGTCACCCATGACCTGGCGGCGGCCTCGGCGGTGGCCGAACGCATCGCCGTCTTGGAGCAAGGCCGCATCGTGGAATCCGGCGAGACCGCGACAGTGCTGTCGCATCCACGGCATCCCCATACCCAGGCCCTGGTTGCCGCGCGCCCCAGCCTCGCGCAATCGCGGAAGTCGTAGGAGCGACGCAAGTCGCGAAGCTGCGGAAGTCAGATCCGCCAAAACGGGTTCGGTTTTACGTGCTTCGCGACTTGCGTCGCTCCTACAGGGTCATGTCTGCAACTCCGCCTGGATTCAGAAGATGCCGCCACCGATTCCCAGGCGGACGACAGCCACTACGATCACGATGCCGTTCAGCAGCAATCCGGTTTTGGCGCGTCCGGTTTTGTTGTCGGAAGTGAACAGGATGCCGATGGCCGCGATGATCGCCCCGACCGCGGCGAAAGGGATCAGGAACCAGTTGCCCCAACCCAGCAGCGGAATCAGCGCCAGCACCATCCAGATCATGGCCACTACGCCCCACAACACACTGATAAGACCCATGACAGCACTCCTGTTAATGTGCCAACTATAACGCGCAGACGCCTTCGATCCGGGCCGGTTATGCCTCGCGTCGGCCACCCTCGCGGCATCCGCGCAGGGGGTGCCAAGGTATGCCAGCATTCAGTCCCACAGGCCGATCATTCGGCCATTCTTCCAGGGGAAACCGCCATGAGCCTACGTCCCGCCATTCTTCTCCTGCTGGCCCTTGCGCTCAGCGCCTGCGCCGGCACGTCCAAGGTCATGTTGGGCCAGGCGCGTCCGCCGGTCGATCCTGCCCAGGTCCGCATCTACACCACACCGCCGCCGGGTTCTGTCGAGATCGCCCAGCTCGAATCCTCCAGCGCGGTCGGTTTCGGCACCCAGGGCCAGACCGACGCGGCCGTCGCCCGGCTCAAGCGCGAAGCCGCCGCACTGGGCGCCAACGGCGTGATCCTGATGGGCGTCGGCTCCAGCGGTTCGCCGGTGGGTATGTCGGTGGGCGCCGGCAGCTATGGCCGCCACAGCGCAGGTGGTGTCGGCATCGGCATTCCGACCACGCAGAAGAAAGCTGCCGGCGTGGCGATCTACGTACCGCCGGGGGCGGTGCCGGCCCAGTAGCAGGAAGCAGGGTTCGCCGGAGAAGGCTCATCCGTCCGTCATAGCGGGCAACCACGCGTGCGCATCCCGCGGAGCGTCCGCGGATTGTCGCTGAACGGTTGTTTTCCGGACACATCGCTGCAATAGCCCTTGCGGACAGTGCGTTCTCCCCCGAGCAATGGAGAACGCCCATGCGCCACCTGTCCACGATCCTGGGCTGCGCCGCCCTGACGATGCTGATCGCAGGCCCCGGCCTGACTGCCGAACCCGAACATATCCGCGGCAAGGCCTCGGCCAAACGCGCCGCTTCCGCACCGACCCCGGCGCGCGGCGAGAGCGCGCAACAGTGGTACAGCGATGGCGCGCGCGCCGCGCGCGACGGCGCCGAGTTGCGTCCCAGCCACAGGAAAGCCAAGAACGTGATCCTGTTCGTCGGCGACGGCATGGGCCTGTCGACGGTTGCGGCCGCGCGCATCCTCGAAGGCCAGCTCAAGGGCCGCAGCGGCGAAGAGAACGCGCTGAGCTTCGAGCGGTTCCCTTACCTCAGCCTGTCGAAAACCTACTCGGTCGATGGCCAGACGCCGGACTCGGCGCCGACGATGACGGCCATGATGACCGGCATCAAGACCAACCAGGGCGTGCTGGGCGTCACCCAGGACGCGCGCTACAACAATTGCGCCTCGGCCAAGGGCAAGGGCGTGGCGACCTTGCTGGAAGTGGCCGAAGCGCTGGGCATGTCCACCGGCATCGTCAGCACCGCACGCATTACCCATGCCACCCCCGCCGCGACCTACGCGCATACGCCCAACCGCGACTGGGAAAGCGACGCCGAGCTCAGCGCAGAGGCCAAGGCCTCAGGCTGCAAAGATATCGCCCGGCAGTTGGTGGAGTTCCCGTACGGCAACGGTCTTGAAGTCGCGCTGGGCGGCGGCCGCAGCTATTTCCTGCCCAACACGCTCAACGATCCCGAGGACACCAGCAGCAAGGGCCGCCGTCTGGATGGCCGCAATCTGGCCAGCGAATGGGGTAGCAAGCCCGCATCGGCCTACGTCTGGAACAAGGCGCAGTTCGACGCCATCAATCCGGCCACCACCAAGCACTTGCTGGGTCTGTTCGAGCGTTCGCACATGGAATACGAAGCCGATCGCCCGCTCGACGCAGGCAAGGAGCCGAGCCTGGCCGAGATGACCGCCAAGTCGATCGACATCCTGCAGAACCGCAACGACAACAAGGGTTATTTCCTGATGGTGGAAGGCGGGCGCGTCGACCACGCCCACCACGCCGGCAACGCCAGCCGCGCGCTGGTGGATGCCATCGCCCTCTCCGATGCGGTGCGGGCGGCGCTGCGCAAGAGTTCGGCCGAGGACACCCTGATCATCGTCACCGCCGACCATAGCCACACCTTCACCATCGCCGGCTATCCCGATCGCGGCAACAACATCCTGGGCAAGGTGGTTACCGATGGTGCGCTGGCGCTGGACGCCGACGGCAAGCCCTACACCACGCTGGGTTACATCAACGGCCCGGGCTATCGCGGTCCGGCCGCACGTCCCGACCTGACCAATGTCGACACCGCCAATGTCAACTTCCTACAGGAAGCGACGGTGCCCATGGCTTCGGAAACGCACGCCGCCGAAGACGTGGGCATCTACGCCAACGGCCCCGGTGCGCACGCCTTCCAGGGTGTGGTCGAACAGAACGTCGTTTTCCATGTGATGGCGCAATCGCAAAAAGACACGTCAGTGTTCTTCTGCTCGCTGTTCGGCGGTTGCGGAAAGAACGACAAGAAGTCGTCGATCGCGCCGCCCTTGCTCGAAGCCGACTTGCGCGCCGGCATGACGAAGCAGTGACGATGCGCGGCTGGCTATTGCTCCTCGCGTTGGTCGCCGGCCAGGGATGGGCCGGCGATGGCCGCAACGATGAGCCCGGCTCCGAAGCGGTCGGAAACGAAGCGGCATGGGTGGGCGACTATCGTATCCACGATGCGCGCGGCGAGCGCGAACTGAGGCTGGTGCGCGACGGCACCCGCATCGAGTACCGCATCGCCGGTGAGCCGATCAGAGTGTGGCGGCAAACGCCCGACGGGGTAGAACTGCGCGAACTGTATCCGGCCGATCGGCGCATGGTGGTGTACGCGCCCGGCGATCTGCGCACCCTGGACAAGGTGCCGGACTGGGCGCAGTTATCGGGTCTGGTCGACCCGGCGTTGCGCGCGCGATTGAAATCGACGGGCGATTCCATCGTGTTCGCGCGACCGCTTGCCCGTTATCGCGGCGCGGATGCGCAAGGAAAACATGTCGAACTGGATTGGCTGGCGACCCCCGGCTTGCCGGCCCGCTACTGCACCGGCAAGCCGGACAGCAGGAAATGCAGCGGCAGGGATGCTATCCGTCTGCAAGGATTGACCCAGGTCCCGGCGCAGCGGGCGTTCACGCCACTCGATGGTCTGCTGGAGGTCGATCATGCCGATCTTGGCGACATGGAAATGGATGCGTTCGTGCATGGCCTGTCGCATGCGGAGCATCCCGCGCACTGACCGGTGAATGCGCAGAGACCTGGTGTGGAATTGCACCCTTCTCCCGCTAGCGGCGCCCGCAGGGTGTGCAAGGCTGAGAAGGTGGCCGACAGGCCGGATGAGGGGGAGCGGAGTCGCAAATGTTTGGGCGGGTGTTGGTAACTGGAGTGTAGGAAAGACCTGGAGTCCCACGCTCGGCGCGATGCCCGATTCCGAAGTGGGTCGGCTCCGGACTTGCCCTCACCCGCCTTCGGCACCCTCTCCCGCAAGCGGGAGAGGGGTTCGATTTCATTTTCCATACTGAAATCGAGGCGTTTTTATTTCTTCGCTTGCTGCGCCGGCACGAACTGCTCGCGCACCGCTTTGGCCAGCTGGTCCGGGGGCAGCAAGCCCTGATCGAGCAGGAAGTTGTTGAAGGCCTTGCGGTCGAACCGCTTGCCCAGCGCCAGTTCGGTCTGCATGCGCAGTTCCAGGATGCGGGTGTAGCCGTAGAAATAGCTGCCGGCCTGGCCCGGTGCGTTGAAGGTGTAGCGATCCAACTCCTGCCGCGCCATCGGCTCGGACAGACCCACGTCTTGCTCCAGCACCTGGCGCGCGCGCTCGCGGTCGATCAAGCCCAGATTGAGACCGGGATCGAGCATGGCGCGCGCTGCGCGCATCAGACGGAACTGCAGCGCGATCAGCTGTCCATCCAAGGGCTCGTAAGGAACCATCTCGGCTTCGGCATACAGCGCCCAGCCTTCGACATTGACCGAATTGAAGGCGAACATGCTGCGCGCCAGCGACACGCCGCGTTCGACCATGGCGGTGAACTGCAATTCGTGGCCCGGCCGGCCTTCGTGCGCCGACAGCGTCCAGGCCACCGCATCGAAATTGAAGTCGTCGTAGTTCTTGCCCTTGCCGTCTTTGTCCGGATTGCCCAGCGGCAGCACGAAGGTGCCCTGCTGCCCGGTGTTGCCCACCAGCGGCGCCGGCAGGAAGTGCGGCGCAGGTTGCGCGGCGCTTTCGGCGGGCGAACCCAGGCGCATCTGCATGGGCCGGTTGGGCACATCGACGATCTTCTCGCGCTCGATGATCGGGTCGATCCGGTCGATGATGCCGCGGTAGTAGGTTTCCAGCTTGTCGTTGGCGATGCTGTCTTTCTTCAGCGCCTTGATCACGTCGCGGTAGTCGGTGGCGTCGATACCCTTGGCCTTGGCCACCAGCGGCGCCAGTTGCTGCATCGCGGCGCGGGTTTCCATGAATTCAAGCTGCGCGCGCCGCATCAGCAGGGCCGGATCGATATCGATGCCGTACTGCTTGAGCTGATAGGCGTACAGCTCCGGCGGCAGGCGGGTATCGGTGCGCGCCTTCGGAAGAACCTGGGTGCGGGTCCATTCGTTGTAGGCCTTGAGTTGTTTCTCCATCGCATCCAGCGTTTCTTCGGCGCCGGCGATCTTGTACTTGGCGAACAGATCGCGCACGCCGCTCACATAGGTATCCACATTGCCGACCGCGCGTTCGACTTCGAGCTTGGTCGGCTGCAACAGTTCGCCGTGGGCCAGCTTCTCCTGGTAACGCTGCTGCGCCAGGGTGGCGATGGCGGTGCTGCCCGGCGCCAGCCCGGTGTAGCGTTTCAGACGATCCAGCGCCTTGGCGCGGCGCTCGGCGGGCGTCTGGTCGGAGAGCAGGCCATTCATGCCGTTGAACACCATCTGCGGCGCATCGCTCCACGGCAACAGGTATTTTTCGTTGAGCTCGCTGCCTTCGATGTTCTGGTCGGCTGCCGCGATCATGATCTCCAGATCCTGGCGCACGTTTGCATCACGCTCCAGCTGGAGCTTGGTCCGCAGTTCGGCCTTGGCCTTCGCAGTGGCCTCCCGGTAGCGTTTCGGATTGTCCGGGCCCAGATCGGCCACTTGGTCGTCGTAGCCGGGAATGCCGAAGAAGCTCGCGTATTCCGGCTGGAACGGCGCCTGCGCCTGCAGCAGGATCTGCGCGTAGCGGTTGCTGGTTTCGACCCAGGCGGGTGCGGGCTTGCCTTGCGCGGCCGGCGTAACGGCCTGGGCCAGCGCGGGCAGAGGAGCGGACAGCGCCAGGGCGATGGCGAGCACGAGTGGTTTCATCGGTGAATTCCAGCGGGAAGAAGACCGCAGACCCTACGCGCTCACCCTTTGCCGGGCAATGCGCCACAGGTCATGCACGGCTGTCTCAGGGCGCCGCCGCGTCTTCTTCCAGCAGGTCGATGCGCTTGCCGTCGTTGTCCAGCCGCAGCACCACGGTCTGGTAGCTCCACTCGCCCGCGGATTTCTTCGCCTCCACGAACAGATCGCCGCTCGCCTTCGGGCCGGCGAGGGGAATCTGCAGGTTGGCGTCGCCCGAAGGGCCATTCACGTTGATGTTGCCCATCACCAGCCAGCCCGGTTTCATCGGCTCGCCCAGCGCTGCGATCGCAGCGGGGCTGCGTTGGGCCTGCCGCAGAGGATGCTGATAAACGTCGGAAGACTTGATCATGCCGAAGATGGCCGACATGAAGGCCAGCATCGCGGCCACGAACAATGTCAGCAACACCGCCGCCAGCATCGGCACGAACCACTTCCAGTTGCGGCGCCACCAGCCGGGAGATGGGTGCCGAACGGGTGTGTTCATGGCGCAGCCTCGGATGGGTGGATGGGTGCAGCGAGGCTAGCGCTTTTCCGTTGCCGGCAACAGATCCGCCGGCAGCGTGGGCTCGGACAGAATTCGTTCCATCGCCGCCCACCGCGTTTGCAGCGTCGTGCCGGCGTCGTCGACATAGTCGCGCACCAGGTCCAGACCCAGGCCGTAGTTGATGACGTAACTGCGGTAGCGGTCGGTGAAGGTGATGGACTGCTCGGCGCGTTGCGGCGATACAAGCTGGTATTTCTGCGCCAGCAGGATGGCCTGGGCGCGGTCTATGCGTCCGTCCAGATAATCGCGGGCGATGGTCAAGCGCGCGCCGGCCAGTTCGCTGCGGGCCTGCTGCAGTTGCGCGTCGCGCGCGGCCAGCGCGGCATCCAATCCGGCCAGCGGATACAGCACGTCGTGTTCGAAGACCTGTTTCTCCGCGCCCGGGAACGCCAGTTCGATGCCGAAGTTGGCCGAGCCCTCGGCGATCAGCGACATCGGGCTGTACAGCGGATACACGGTGAACTCGATCCAGCCGCGTTGCTTGGACAAACGCTGCTCCAGCAACATGTTCAGTACGTGGTGGCCGGGATAGCCTTCGTGGCAGCCCAGGTCCACCGCGCGGCTCATGAGCACCGGCAGGTCCGTGTTGATCTGGATCACGCTGGTGGCGTTGCCCTTGTACCAGTTGTAGCCGGACCAGGGCTGGCCGGTGACCAGTTCCAGCGAGAACTTCTCTTCGGCGGGCAGGGCGATGTGCTGCAGCGTGCGGCGTTTGCATTCCTCGATGGACGCATGCATCACCGCCCGCAGTTTGTCGGCGGGGATCGCGGTGCTGCTGGCGAAGGCGTCCACGCGCTGCCACAACGGGCCTTCGCCGGGGAACAACGCTTCCAGCCGTTGCAGTGCCGGGTCGTAATCGGACAGCGGCTTGAGTTGCGGGCGCAACGCGTACAGACCCTCGGCTTCGTGTTCGAAATCCAGCTTTTCGCCGGCAAGCATCGCCATGCGCGTGCGCGCGGCGGTCAGCTGCGCGGCGAGCAGATGCTTGCGGCGGACTTCCAGCGGCGCCAATTGCGCGTCATCGACTTTGGCCAGCTGCTGCTGCAGCGCCTCGGCGGCGGCGCGCAATCCAGGCAGCGGACGCGGCGCACGCTTGGCCTGCTGTGCCCATTCGTCCGGCCCGTAATAGGCATCTATGTAGCCGGATTCGTGCTCGCCGATTTCCAGGCTCAAATGCACATAGGCCTCGGCGATGGGGTCGAGCAAGGTGCGCGAAGCGGGCGTGCTGGTGGGCGCGGATGCGGAGGCGGTTTGGATTGCAGTGGAAATGATCATCAGCGTTGCCAGTACGAGTTTCATCGGTGCTCCGATTACCTTAGTGCCGTCATCCCGGCATTCGCCGGGGTGAAGGAGTCTATTGCTTCTGCGCGCCCTGCCCGAACAGGTGCTTGCGTTCTTCCTCACCCAGCGGCTTTCCCGCATCCGGGTTCACCTTCGTCTTCCAAGCATATGCTCGCTCGGTCGCCGGCCTCGCGGCGATGGCCTCATGCCAGCGCTTGATGTTCGGGAAAGCCGCGAAATCCGGCGGCAATTTGTCGTAGCCGCCGATCCACGGGTAGCTCGAAATATCGGCGATGGTGTAGGTATCGCCGGCCAGGAACTCGTTCTCGGCCAAACGCTTGTCCATGACCCCGTGCAGGCGCGTCACTTCGCGGCCGTAACGATCGATGGCATAGGGAACCGGCTCGGGTGCGTAGACGTTGAAGTGGCCCATCTGCCCGGTCATCGGCCCCAGTCCGCCCATCTGCCAGAACAACCACTCCATGGCCGCGGTGCGCCCGCGCAGATCCTCGGGCAGGAACAGGCCGGTCTTTTCCGCCAGATACTGCAGAATCGCGCCGGATTCGAACACGCTGATCGGCGCGCCGCCGTCGGCCGGCGCATGATCGACGATCGCCGGCATCTTGTTGTTGGGGGAAATGGCCAGGTATTCCGGCTTGAACTGGTCGCCAGCGCCGATATCCACTGGTTTGATGCTGTATTCCAGCGCGTGGCCGGCATCGACCAGTTCTTCCAGGAAAAGTGTGATCTTGTGGCCGTTGGGCGTGGGCCAGTAGTACAGATCGATCATGGCGGGGCTCGTTTCTCGGCGGAAATAGGAGTTTAGCTTCCTCGCGCGCTTGGCAGCGTCACGATGGGCCGGTAACCTGCCGCATCCCCGCAACGCAGCATTCCGGTCTTATGTCCCATCAGCAACCCAATCGCCTCGGCCCGCTCCCCTCGCTGATCTTCGCTTCGCGCTGGCTGCAGTTGCCGCTGTATCTGGGTCTGATCGTCGCCCAGGCCGTTTATGTCTGGCAGTTCGGCGTGGAGTTGGTGCATCTGGTGAGTGAAGTGTTCCTGCACGGCGGTGAAGCCGAGCAGGCCGCCAAGCTGGCCGAAGGCGGGCCCACGGCCGAAGTGGCGATCATGCTGATCGTGCTGGGACTGATCGACGTGGTGATGATCTCCAACCTGCTGATGATGGTGATCGTGGGCGGCTACGAAACCTTCGTCTCGCGCCTGCGCCTGGAAGGGCACCCGGACCAGCCGGAATGGCTAAGCCACGTCAATGCCAGCATGCTGAAGGTGAAACTGGCCATGGCGATCATCGGCATCTCCTCCATCCACCTGCTGAAGACCTTCATCGAAGTCGGTGACCTGGGCATGCCGGACAGCAAGTTCACCGAATCGGGCGTGATGTGGCAGACCATCATCCACTGCGTATTCATCCTTTCGGCCATCGGCATCGCCTATACGGACCGTTTGATGACCCACGTGACCAACAAACCCAAAGCCGAGCACTGATTTCCCCTTGATCGATCTCAGTGCCTGCGCGCGGCCCGGCGTAAAATAGCCGCGTGGATGTCTCCCATTTACTCGATGACCTGAACCCGGCGCAGCGCGAAGCGGTTTCCGCGCCGCCGGGCCATTACCTTGTGCTGGCCGGCGCCGGTTCGGGCAAGACGCGCGTGCTGACCCATCGCATCGCCTGGCTCAATGAAGTGCACGGCGTGCCGGTGCACGGCATCTTCGCCGTCACCTTCACCAACAAGGCCGCCGGCGAAATGCGCCACCGCGCCGACGCGCAGTTGCGCAACGGCAGCCGCGGCATGTGGATCGGCACCTTCCACGGTCTGGCCCATCGCCTGCTGCGTTTGCACTGGCAGGAGGCGAAGCTCCCGGAAACCTTCCAGGTGCTGGATTCGGACGACCAGCTGCGCCTGGTCAAGCGCGTGGTGCAGCAGATGGAACTGGACGAAGCACGCTTCCCGCCGCGCCAGATCGCCTGGTGGATCAACGCGCAGAAGGACGAAGGCCGCCGCGCCGAGCATATCCAGCCCGGCGACGACCAGTGGACCGATACCTTGCGCCGTGCTTACGTGCTGTACCAGGAGCGTTGCGATCGCGCCGGCCTGGTGGACTTCGCCGAACTGCTGCTGCGTGCGCATGAGGTGTTGCGCGACCAGCCCGCGCTGCTTGCGCATTACCGCGCGCGCTTCCGCGAGATCCTGGTGGACGAATTCCAGGACACCAACGCCATCCAGTACGGCTTCGTGCGCCTGCTTGCCGGCGACACGGGGCACGTATTCGTGGTTGGCGACGACGACCAGGCCATCTACGGCTGGCGTGGCGCCAAGGTCGAGAACGTGCAGCGCTTCCTCAAGGATTTCAGCAGCGCCCAGACCATCCGCCTGGAACAAAACTACCGCTCCAGCGCCAACATCCTGGGCGCGGCCAACGCGGTGATAGCGCACAACCCCGACCGCATCGGCAAACAGCTGTGGACCGACACCGGCGACGGCGAGCCGATCGATCTCTATGCGGCCTACAACGAAGTCGACGAAGCGCGCTATGTGGTCGACCGCATCCTGCAATGGGTACGCGACGGCGGCAGCTACGGCGAAGCCGCGGTGCTCTACCGCAGCAATGCGCAGTCGCGCGCTTTCGAAGAAGCGTTGCTGGCCGAACAGGTTCCGTACCGGGTCTATGGCGGCATGCGCTTCTTCGAGCGCGCGGAAATCAAGGACACGCTGGCCTACTTGCGCATGGTCGCCAACCGCGCAGACGACGCGGCATTCGAGCGCGCGGTCAACACGCCCGCGCGCGGCATCGGCGACCGTACCCTGGACGAGGTGCGCAAGCGCGCGCGTACGCTTTCGCAACCCTTGTTCGAATCGGCGCGCGCGCTTTCGGTGGGCAACGAACTGGCCGGCCGTGCGCGCAACGCGCTGGCGGGCTTCATCACGCTGATCGAAGCGCTTTCGGTGGAGGTCGCCGAACTCGAGCTGAAAGACAAGATAGACCACGTGCTGATGCGTTCCGGGCTGCGCGATTTCTATCTCAACGAAAGCAAGGGCCAGCAGGATTCGCGTACCGACAACCTGGACGAACTGGTTTCCGTCGCCTCGCGTTTCGTGCGCCGCGACGATGAAGAGACAGAAGGAATGAGCGCGCTGACCGCTTTCCTCGCCTACGCTTCGCTGGAAGCCGGCGAAGGACAGGCGCAGGCGGGCGAGGATGGCGTACAGCTGATGACGTTGCATTCGGCCAAGGGCCTGGAGTTCCCGGTCGTGTTTCTGGGCGGGATGGAAGAAGGGCTGTTCCCCAGCAGCAAGTCGCTGGACGAAAGCGGGCGGCTGGAAGAAGAGCGCCGCCTGGCTTACGTAGGCATCACCCGCGCACGGCAGAAATTGATGCTGAGCTATGCGGAAACCCGCCGCATCCACGGCCAGGACATGTACGGCATCCCCTCGCGCTTCCTGCGCGAAATCCCGACGCACCTGCTGCACGAAGTGCGGCCCAAGGTGCAGGTGTCGCGCACTTACTCGGCCGGCGCGCCGCGCAGCTTCGGCCACGCGCCCATCGAAGCGCCACCGCTCAAGCTGGGCGCCAACGTGTCGCATCCCAAATTCGGGCAAGGGGTAGTCACCGACTACGAAGGCGCGGGCGCTCATGCGCGAGTGCAGGTCAACTTCGACTCGGAAGGTAGCAAGTGGCTGGTGCTGGCCTATGCGAACCTGCAGGTGTTGTGAGGCCTTAGAGCGCGTTCACCGCCTGCCGAAAAACGTCATGCTCATCTACGGAAGAGTGGAAAAAATGACTCGTCGTCCCCGCGAAGGCGGGGATCCAGCGACTTCAAGCTTTTCCACACACCCTACGGTGGCGACACGAAAGACACTGGACCCCTGCCTTCGCGGGGGCGACGGGAATTTCTTTCAACTCTGCTGAGCCAAATGCTCGCAGCTTAAGAGGTCAGCTCAAAACTGCTCAGCAAGTTGCGAGCCGGGCGCGGAAAAAATTCAGGCAGCCTTCTCGCTTTTGCGCATGGTGCCGTCGGTCAGCGGCGATGGCTTCCCCGTTAGCAGCGAGAGAACGTCGGCACCCGTGATTTCGGCAATCCGGAGCAGATGACAGGCGTTAGGTGAAGAACGGTTGTTCTCCCAATGCCCAAGCGTGCTGTGGGCCAGGCCGAGATGGGAGGCTAATTGACGCTGGCTGAGTCTGGCTTGTTGCCTCACCTTGCGAATGCGCAAACCCAACGACATCCCATAACCCCTGATCATCACGTAAAAATCAGGCTATCCCAACAAGAATTTTCATTGCAAGTCACATTTATTGAAATTGGCGCATTACGTAGACAAAGCGGTCAATGAGAGATCACCGAACACGCAGACGAAAAAGTATTCGACTAAAGGCGTATAGGAAATCCGCGCCTATTTATCTGTAGAAGCACCACGGAGCATGCTCTTTTGTCTTCGCGAACCGCATTGCGCAGCTATAGGTCGATAGTGGATGAAACAAATTTCGACTACCGATCATATGGCGTCCTGGAGAATGCGCTGGATTCCATGATGGTCTGACATTGGAGAGGACAAGTAATGTCTTGATAGTTCTATCGGATGTCTCGAATAATGGCGCGTCGAGACAGCGCGACAGATCGCGCGCGAATGTTCTGGTAAACGACCGAGGCGACCCGCGGGAAAAAGTCTATTCGTTGCGGAGGCGGAAGCGGAGGACAGGGCCTTGGTGTGCTTCAGTCCGCGCATGCCATAGATACACCGCATATGCTGCCGGGAACTGGGCCGAAGTGGAGCTCTCCGTAGACAATCTCGCCCTCCTCATATTTGTCTACATAAGTAGACAAGCGCTATGCCGCAAAGGATTGCGCGTGAGCATGAAGCCAGAGAATGCTGTAGCGTGCTGTTTGTTATGTGCCATATCGTTGTGCATCAAGCTGAATGCAAGTAGTAAAGCACTACCTCCGGCCAACACCGATAAGGCTCTCAATCGGCGCAACGGCAGAGGTACTCCAATCAACAATGCAGACAAGAGGTGTACTGATGCGTGATTTGAATACGACGGAGATTCAGTCCGTTGCGGGCGGCAATGATTTTATGGATCGGATGCTCTATGGCATGCCGGGTGTCGTGGTTCACGATGGCATCGGTGGGTACTGGGCTCAGCAGTGGGAGCTATGGGGCCCCAATCGCATTGGCGGCTATCCCCAGTGACCAAGTCCATTCCGCATAGGGTGGGGGGAAATCCATTCTTGGGCGCTATGGCGCGGCTCTGACAAGGAGCCGCGTTTTTTTTGCCTACATTTATCGAATGTACGGATGAGCGAACGTAGTGTGCTACGACTCACAGCTGCAAGCATGGCTGAGGCGGCGGGGACGTATGCCCGGGTGAACTTCGACCAGGGGTGGCAAGTGACTGGTGCTGGCCCCTATCAGTCCACGGAGTAAGGCTGAAGGCAAGCCTGTCCACGATGCCGCCAGCGATTTTTGTCTGTTCGCAAAATGCGAACTGTAGGTTTCCGCATTGTGTATTGGCTATGCCGTCTCATCCATGCAAGCTGCCGACCCCTGACTCGCAAGTCGGGTCAACAATCTTATAGATGGCTAATGAGCACAAGTAAGCGATCCATGTGCTTATGGTCGCAACTGTGGGTTACACCTTGATCTCGGGCGGGTAATAGGAAAAGCACGCTCCCGCAGCGAGAGAGGCAGGGGTCGGGAGTTCTATGCAGATGCATTTGGGCCCGTCTTCTTTTCATTGGGCTGATCAAGGGGGCGTTGTGGTAGAAGCTGGAGGTATCAATCATCCGCTTAAGGACAAGTTGATGGAGTCGGCAGGCTCTTGTCATTCAAGGTGTTTCTAACGCTGGCATTCGTGGAGCTCGTCTATTCGGCGGCCAAGGATTTCAGCCAGGGATATCAACAAGGAGTTATGAGTGTCGTTGGAAACTGACGAGGGCGTAGGAATGTGTCTGGTCTCATACGGCAAAAGAATCCCATGAAGATGAGGAATCTGATAATCATCGCAGCAATTCTTTCATTCCCGCTTGTTGCGTTGGCTATAACCAAGAATTCAGAGGCTTACCAGGCTGGTTACGACATCGGGAATCTTCTGGTGAAGGTTCTCAAGATTGGTGGAATTGCTGCAATAGTTGTCTTTGGCGTCAGATACATAATAAAAGAAGAATGACGCAGAGAGGCGGATCCAGAGTTTTTTGATGCAGACCAGCATGGGTCAGAGCACGTTTCAGAAAGCGCACTCTGACCCCGTTTCTGGTTTTGCTTTTCCGCACCTTCGTTCGTGAAATGAGAACCATGTGTTCGTCATTTAGTGGCTAGGCACTGCCAAGCTTATTGCTATGTATAACGCGCTGGCGACAGTCAGCGGCGTAGGCTGGTGTGGCCGCGTTCTTGATCTATAAAGAAGGATTTAAAGATGCGTGAACTAACATTCATGGAAATTGAATCAGTAAATGGCGCGATGTCCGACGGTCAGTATTCTTCCTTCCTGGGTGGTGTTGCCGCTGCCTTCGGCGCTGGCGCTGCCATACCGTCTCCATTGAGTCCGGTGCTTGGCGTTATTGCTGGCGTGACGGCGATTGGCTCTGCGGTGTATGCGTACAAGGCAGCCAACTAAAGTTCGTTGCAAACTTTTTTGGGGCGCAATACCGATTGGATTGCGCCCCTCTATATGGAACTGCGAGGATTTTATGTTTTTGATTGAGAGTAATGGTGAGAAAGCTATAGCACCAGGCTATCTTATGGAATATCGCGGAGAAGCCATGATGGCGGAATATGTCCGCTATGAGGCAACACTGCCATTGTTCTTTGTTTCCCACCTTTCAGTCTTGGGTTGGTCCGCTTTCGCTGTACTACAGAGTGGAAGTTCATCCATCTTTCTAGCCTTCGCATTCTTTATGGGAATTTACTCAGTAAAGATGTTTACCCAAAAATTGGTGAGAGTCAGATTTGATGTGCCTAGCTCCGAAATTCGTCGAGCCCCATTTTTAGCAAATCTTAATGCGGCCGTTCAAGGAGCTACTCTTGCATTAATTGGATTCAAATATCAGGCGTTGACCGGTGAGTTCGATACATCAATGTATAAGATCATTGGATGGACAATGATGGGGATCGCTGCAGCTTATTTTTTGGCTCTGCGTAACGTAAGGCCGAAAAAATAAGGCTCAGCTTGAGGCAAGTGAGGCCATTGTCGTTTCACTTTGTGGGTCAGCCTTCGAGGAGGCTGCAATGCTGGAGGATTGCCGCAAAATCTAAAAAAATGGTCTCGCATGGAAGCAGTACTTCAATCCGAATCCTCAGAGTGCGGTCTGGCCAGCTTGGCCATGGTGGCCAAACACCATGGACAGAATCTCAGCCTACGCGATCTGCGCCAGCGCTATCCGCTGTCTCTAAAAGGCGCCAATCTTGGGCGCCTGATGTCCATTTCTGGACAGCTCGGTCTGCAATGCCGTCCATTGCGGCTGGACATGGAGCATCTGGGCGAACTCAAGCTCCCTTGTATCTTGCATTGGGACTTGAACCACTTCGTAGTACTGGCCAAGGTCGGCAAGAAGAAAGTCACCCTCCTCGACCCCGCCTTCGGCAAGCGCGAACTCAGCTTCGCCGAAGTCTCCAACCACTTCACCGGCGTAGCGCTGGAACTGACCCCCACTGCTGAATTCAAACCGCAAAAGAAAGCACCGAATATTTCCTTTCGCCAGCTGACCGGCCGCGTCACCGGCTTGTGGCGTTCGCTGGCCTTGATCCTGGCGCTATCGGTCGCCTTGCAGGTCTTCGTCATCCTCGCGCCCTTCTTCATGCAATGGGTCGTGGACCAGGTGCTGATCTCGGCCGATCGCGATCTGCTGACCGTACTGGGTCTGGGTTTCGGTCTCGCCCTGCTGCTACAGGTATGCATAGGACTGTTGCGCGGCTGGTCCGTGGTGTATCTGTCCACGCGGCTGGGTCTGCAATGGATGGGCAACGTCTTCAGCCATTTGCTGAAACTGCCACTGGACTTCTTCGAAAAACGCCACCTGGGCGATATCACCTCGCGCATGGGCAGCGTGCAAACCATCCAGCGCACCCTGACCACCAGTTTCGTCGAAGCCCTGATCGACGGACTGATGGCCGTGGTGACATTGGGCATGATGCTGCTCTACAGCTGGAAGCTGGCGCTGATCACCTTGCTGGCGGTCGCGCTGTATCTCGGATTGCGTGCGTTGGCGTTTCGCCCCGTCCGCGAAGGCACGGAGCAACAACTGGTCGCCGGCGCCAAACAACAAAGCCATCTGCTTGAATCGATCCGCGGCGTGCAATCGGTGAAGGTCGCCGGTCGCGAAACCAGCCGTCGCTCCACCTATCTCAACCTGATGAACGATACGGTCAACCGCGATGTCTGGCTGGCCAAACTGGGACTGGGCTTCAATACCGCCAGCCAATTCATCTTCGGCGCCGAGCGCATCGCGGTGATCTGGATAGGCGCGGTGCTGGCCATGCAGAACGTGTTCTCGGTGGGCATGCTGATCGCCTACCTGGCTTACAAGGACCAGTTCGCCGGACGGATAAGCGGCCTGATCGACAAGTGGATCGAGTTCCGCATGCTGCGCCTGCATGGCGAACGCTTGGCGGATATCGTGTTGGCCGAACCGGAGGTCCTGGACGGCCACCGATTCGAGCAGGCCTCGCCCGCAAGCACGCGTTTGGAAGTCAACGGGCTGAACTTCCGTTACGCCGAAGGCGAGCCGTGGGTGCTGCAGGACTGCAGCTTCAGCGTGGAGGAAGGCGAGTCGGTCGCCATTGTCGGCCCCTCGGGCTGCGGCAAGACCACGCTGGTAAAGCTGCTGCTGGGTCTGCTGAAGCCGACGCAGGGCAATATCGCCGTAGGCGGGCACGATATCGCCACGCTTGGGCCGCACAACTACCGGCAGATGGTCGGCGCGGTGATGCAGGACGACCAGCTGTTCGCTGGCAGCGTGGCCGAGAACATCGCCTTTGGCGAGGAAGGCTTCGATTTCGACCGTATCGAAGCCGCCGCCCGGCTGGCGGCGGTGCATGACGAGATCGTCGCCATGCCGATGGGCTACCACAGCCTGATCGGCGACATGGGTACTACGCTGTCGGGCGGACAGAAGCAGCGCGTGATCCTGGCGCGCGCGCTCTACCGCATGCCGCGCATCCTGTTCCTGGATGAAGCCACCAGTCATCTGGATGTGGAGCGCGAACGTCTGGTCAACGAAGCCGTGCGCGAGCTAAAGCTGACCAAGGTGATCATCGCCCATCGTCCGGAGACTATCGCCAGCGCCGATCGGGTGCTGGTGATGCAGTCTGGGCGGATTGTGGAAGAGCATCGGCCGGTGCGGGCTGTGTCCGTGGCGGTGGCGGTATGAAGGGGTGTGCTTCCCTTCTCCCCCCGGGAGAAGGTGCCCGGAGGGCGGATGAGGGAGTGCGCCATCAGATTACGGTTGGTTCCCGTGGGTCGGCATTCTCCCTCCCTCATCCGGCGCTGCGCGCCACCTTCTCCCGGGGGGAGAAGGAAGGCATATTCCATGACTGAATCTCTCTTCCGTCATGAAGTACTAGAAGCCAAACGCAACAGCTGGCTCGGTGGAATTTCCCTTTCACAGCCCCTGCGGCTATGGATACTGGCCGGTTTCTCAGTACTCGCGGCATTGGCCATCCTCGGCTTCCTGATCCTGGGCGAGTACACGCGCCGTTCCAAAGTCACGGGCCAGCTGGTGCCCGATCTGGGCCTGTCGACCATCGTGTCGCCGGCGAGTGGCGTTGTGACCCGGCTCTTTCCCGAAGAAGGCGACCAAGTGCAAGCCGGCCAAGAGCTGAGCCTGATCGGCGTACCGCGAGTGACCGCCGCCGGCAGCGATGCGTTGATCGTGATCAGAGAGGGGCTGGAAACACGCCGCGATAGCCTGACGGAACTGGGACAGTCGCAAGCCGCGCAGATCGACGCGCAGATCCAGGGTATCGGCCGCCAGCACGCCGCCGCGCAACACGAGCTGGCTCAGATAGAAGACGAAATATCCACCCGCCGCGAACAGGTTCGCATCGGCAGGGAAACCACGCAGCGATACCAGCTTGTAGCGGACCAGAAGTACGTCAGCCAGGTGCAGGTGAACCAGCAACAGCAATCCCTGCTTGAGCTGGTCAATGCCCAGCAGAGCCTGGAACGACAGGCCACTTCGATCCGCCGCAGCCTTGCGCAACTGGATCAGACTTCGCGCGAACTACCCGCTCAGCGCAGGGGACTGCAGGCGACGACCAATCGCGACCTGGCGATGCTGGACCAGGAACGCGTGCAGCAGGAAGCCAATGGCGAATTGCTGGTGCGGGCGCCATTGGCCGGATTGGTGGCCAATCGCTTCATCGAGCCCGGCCAGGCTGTGCAGGCAGGGCAGCCGGTGATGAGCCTTTTGCCGGAAGGTTCGCGACTGCAAGCCCAGCTGCTGGTGCCGAGCGCAGCGGTGGGCTTCATTGAACCCGGCGATCGGGTACTGCTGCGCTATCAGGCCTATCCCTACCAGAAGTTCGGGCACCACGGCGGCAAGGTCATTCGCGTGTCACGCAGCGCCATTACCCCCGCGAGCGGCGATGGTCAGGGCGCGGAGCCTTATTACCGCGTACTGGTGGCCTTGGATGAGCAATCCATTATCGCCTATGGCAAGCAGGAGCATTTGCGCCCAGGGATGCGACTGGATGCCGACATACTGGGCGAGCGTCGCAAGCTTTATGAGTGGGTGCTGGAGCCGCTGTACTCGTTGCACGGAAAATTGGGGAATTAGGTCTCCGAGCGCCACTGCGCATCGCGATTCCGATTGTCGAAGCCGCGCAACCGTCAGTCGGATCGCATGACCCATGGCATATGCGGATTGCGCGGCCACGTGAGCTACTTTCTCCGGTAACGACCCGGAGGCGCCCATGCAAACACGAACAACATCCTCGGACCGCTCTGGAAAAGCCGGACATTGGATTCGCAGCGAACTGCCGCAGATCGCATTGATGCTGTTGCTGCTGGCGGCGGCGCGCGACTCGTTCGCCAATCATTACTACGTGCCGTCGGGTTCGATGGAGCACACGCTGGAGGTCGGCGATCGCGTGGCCGTCGATATGCGGGCCTACGGTGTGCGCCTGCCGTTCACCGACGTACAGATCATGGCTACCGGCAAGCCCGAGCGCGGTGACATCGCTGTGTTCGATTCTCCGCAGGACGGCACGCGCCTGATCAAGCGCGTGGCGGCGGTGGCGGGAGATGGAGTGGAACTGGTGGACGGCAGGCTGAGCATCAACGGTATTCCGCTGGAAGCGACCGATGCGGAAGATATCGAGCTCTTCCGCAACCACCGCGCCACGCTCAACCTGTCGCATGGCGGCGGACCGGACATCCATGGCTTGATCGTGGTCAGGTATTGATGCTGGGCGATGCGCGCGGCAACAGCATCGATGGGCGTTTCTTCGGACTGGTGCCGGCGGGCGAGCTGTATGGCCGCGCGGTCGCCGTCTATTACCGGCGCGGGGAAGGCTTGGCCTGGGACAGGCTTTGACGGCACCTTCGTCGTTGCCGCATGAAAGATCGTGCGGCAACGAGTCCAAAGCCGGTGCATGCGTCGTCAATCCGGTTTGGTGTAGGTCACTTCCAGTTTGTAGTTGCCCGCCGCATAGCCCCGCACCATCACATAGATCTTGTTGCGGTTGGCCGGCACTTCCAGTTCGCAGGTTTCGTTGGCGTGGCTCAGGTAGGGGCGGCAGATCCAGCTTGAGGTATCGGGCGGTCCGACATAGCGCACGTACAGGTCCGGGTCGCCCGCATTGCTGCCGGCACCTTGCATCTTCACCTTGGCGATCGAGCCGGGTTTGACCGTGAACGGCCCGTACTGCTTCTTCGCGTTCTTGGCTACGGACTGACTGTCGAACAGCTTGGTCTCCACGGCGCCCGTCGCAGGCGCGTCGGGAGCGTGATAAATACATTGCGCTAGGTTCTCCGGGTTATTGCTGCCCTTTCCGTACAGGCAGGCTGAGCCCGCCTTGTCCAGGCCGGTAAGCACCAGCGACCAGTCGCCGCCGCCGTTGCATTGCGGGTAATGCATCACCGAGAACTTGTCGTAAGCGGTCAACGGCTCGAATTGGTTGTCTTCGAAACAGGTGCCCGCCTCGGGGCGCGTGTGTTCGTGGCGCAGGCCCAGCGTGTGGCCCAATTCGTGGCGCAGGATGCCGACCAGCTGCAGCGTCTCGCCCGGGGCAAGATCGAAGGAAGAGCTGTCGATAAGCACGTTGCGATCGCTGCGCTGGTCGCTGGGAAAAAAAGCGCGCGCCAGGTATTCGCCGCCCACGTCCACCGGCCGCACGTCGAACAATACGTTCGGATTGCTGGCATTGCAGCCGCCGTCCTGGGCCGGAACATGGATGAAATCCACCTTCGCCGCTTCTTCCCAGGCGTGCGACGCCGCCTCCATGTCGGCGATGACCGCGGCCTTGTGCGTGCCGAAAGTATTGCTGACGCAGTAGGTGAGCTGTTTCTTCTTGGCACTGGTCCAGATATCGACGCCGCCATTGGCTCCCTTGGCGGCGGCCAGCGCCACGGTCAGTTTGCCGTTGGCCACGCCATCGGTTTCTTTCTGCATTTTCTCGAAGAATTCCTGCAGCAATTTGCGGTCGGGAATGGCGATGTCGCCGTTGACGATGTACTTGCCGCCTTCGCCCGGCTCCTTGTAGACCGACGCTTCGAATTCTTCGAAAGTCTTGCCCACCCATTTCCTGCGCGCGGCATCGGCGGCTTCTTCGATGGATTTTTGCGCCGCGGCGATGTTCTCCTCGGTCGCCGCGACAGCGCCCGTAGCCGGTTTGATGTCACTTTCGACCGGAGCGGGTGCGGACGTGGGTTCCACCGATGGCGTGGGGCCGACCGAGGTGGGAGCGTCTTGCTTGCAGCCGGCAAACGCCAATGCGATGGCCAGCGTCAGCAACGGACGCGCGAGGGGGGAAGTGGGTGCGCTCATGGGTTCTATTCCTTTTTTGAGGGGCAGTGTGCTTCGACGACGTTGAGCAGGTCGGCGCCAGCCGCGATCTTGCGGATCTCGGCCAGTGCGGCCTGTGCGTCGGTGGCATTGCGGAATTCGACGCAAAGCCGTGATTCGCCTTCGATGCCGATGCGTTGGTAGCGCATGGCGGCGACGGCGGTGGTCGCTTGCTGCCGTTCCAGCAGCGCGCGGATTTGCTTGAATGCTTCGCGGGTTTCGGCGGGCACGCCTTTCCCCCGCGAGAGCGCGTCAATGGTGATGCTTACAGGCAGGGTGTCTTTTGCCTCGGTGGTAGGCGGTGTCGGCGATGGCGCGGGATCCAGCGGTTTCTTGTCGGAGGGCACGGGCTTTGGTTTTGACGGAAGCGGCTGCGTGGGAGCAGCACCGGTTTGCGCAGGCGACGTTGTCGGCTCTGTCGGTGCCGTGGTTGGCGTGGGCGTTTCCGCGACAGGCGTATCGGGCATTGTCGCTTCCATCGGGTAGGTATCGGGAACCGGTGTGCTGGGTGAAGGCGAGGATTCGGAAGACGCACCGTCGGTCTCGCGTGGCGGAGGCGAGGGCGCGCTGCAAGCCGCGCAGGCGCAAACCAAAGCCAGCAATGTCAGCAGCGCGCACGATGCGGCGTATTGAACGCGCAATGCGTTCATGGCGTACCCGGCATGCGCGCAGCCAGCGCGCGCGAAGCTTTCGGCTTTACCGTATTGGGCGCCTGCAGTTGGCCGGCACGCGGCGCTTCGAGCGCGCGTTGGAACGCCTCGGGGTCGCGCATCGCCAGATCCAGCAGCTCCGGGCCGAAGCGTTCGAGTTCCGCCTCCAGGTTCGCGGGCTGGCCAAGCAGGCGCTGCAAGCCGGCGCGCAGGTCGGCCGGGTCGCGGTCCAGCGTGCGCGACAGCAGGCTGACGGTGTCGTCCTTCGGCGGTGCGCGCAACTGCGTGCGCGGCGTTCCCAAAGGCTGGCGAAGCAGCTTGTCCAGATTGAGGATGCCGGTGCCATAACGTTGCGCATCCCATCCTTGCGGCACACGGGCGCTGGCCTGCATCGCCTGCACGAACAAGTCGCGCCTCGTCAGGCTTCCCTGGGCGTTCTTGATACGGTCGCGTCCATGGAAAGCGATCCAGCTGGCCGCCGCACCGGCCACCGCCGCGGTGGCGAACGAAGTGCCGTTGCCCGGGCTGGATTCGATGCCGGTCGCGCCGACCACTGCATCGGCGACATAGACGTCTTCGCCGGGCGCGGAGATGTCGACCGCGCGTCCCTTCGAGGAACCCTTCCACGGTTTGTTGTCGGCATTGGTGGCCCCTACCGCGATGGCGTTGTCGTAGCTGGCGGGCGCCACCACCATGCCGATGCAGTTGCCCGCGGCGTTGACCACGATGATGTCGCGGCGCACGGCATCGTTGATGGCGCGCTCCAGACCGAAGAACGCGCGTCCGCCCAGGCTCATCGAGATCACGTCGCACTGCGCCTTGGTCGCATGACGCACGGCGCGCGCGGTGTTGGAGTCCAGCACGCGGATCACGCTGTTGAAGGTACGGATGGGCACCAAGGTCGCTTTGGGCGCCAGTCCGTCGATGCGCCCGGGCGCGGTGGTGTTGCCGTTGGCGTCGAAACCGCCGCCGCTGATCAGCACGCTGCCGGTCTTGGTGCCGTGGCCCGGATTGCCGGAATAGCCCAGCGGATCGTGCGCGTCGTTGCCGCCTTCCATCAGGTTGAGGGTGAGGCTGCGGTCGATGCGTCCGGAATCCAGATCGACATGATCGGTCCAGCCGCTGTCGGGATGGCAGATGCGCACGCCTTCGCCCAGAGTCTTTCCGCCGGGCAGCGGCGTGAGTTTTCGCGCGTCCTCTACGGCCATGTGATCCTTGTCCAGCGACCAGGCGGGATTAGGCGGTGCGGCTATGCCGTCGTCGCCAAAGCAAGCGGCCACCGCCGAACGCTTCTGCGCTTCGACCAGGGTGTCCTCGCTGTCCGGTTCCACCTGCAGAAATGCGCCGCGTTCGCGCAGCGCATTCGCCGCGTCCCAAGGGTTGCCTTGCGGCGGGTCGGACACGCGCAAGCGATGGATACGCGACAGTCCTTCCGGGTCGTCGGTCGCAAGCACGTCGGGGAACAAGGGCTCGATGCTGACCACGTCGGAGAACACTGCTTCTGCGGCCGTGCGCAGGTCGGCGGGCGTTTGCGTGGGCGTCAGTTCCACCACGTAGCCCTGGGTGTAGGCGGGAGCGGCGACCGGCGCCGTCACCGGGGTGGTCGCAGCCGGCGTCGTCGGGGTAGCGGACTGATCGCGTTCGCACGCAGCGACCATCAGCAACAGGAACAGCAAGAACGCTAGACGCATGACGTTGTCCTCAAGTGGCGGGCAGTACGCAAACGCGCGGATCCTCGCGCCAGGCCGGCGCGGCGATGTCCAGGCGTTCGACTACTTTGGTGATGGGCAGCACCGCTTCGTGCGCGCGCCAGCCGGCGGCCCAAGGCTCGGAAAGATCTTCCTGCCCGTCGAAGAGCAGCCCGATCACCGCATGCGAGCGCCGGTGGTAGACCGGCGAGCCGGAATTGCCGCGGTAGGTGTCGCTGTCGGCACCGATGGTCGGCTGTTGGTCGAAGCGCACGCTGATGTATTCGTAATAGGGCGCGCCGCCGCCTTCGCGCAGCTGGTAGCTGTCGACGAATTCCTTGAGCTTGCCCTCGCGATAGGACAGGTCTTCGGCCTCGATCGAATCGAATTCCGCGCTGACCAGCAGCTTCATGGCGATGTACTCGTCCGCAGTGACCCGGAACGGGAAGTACACGAAGCTGTTGTCGTGCACGGTGCGCGGTTCGCCCAGCGGATAGCCGATGACGTACAGCGGATCGTCGCGTTTCACCTGCGACAGCGACAGGCATTGCGGGGGATACGTCGCGCCAGGCAGCACGCCGTCGGCGTTGGCGCCGAGCTCGAGCAACACGAAATCGAGGTTTCCGCGTTCGTCCTCGTCGCTCAGCTGGATCGCGGTCACGGGGAAGGTCTGTTTGGCGAGGTGATTGCCGTCCAGATCGTCCTCGTAGTCGAAAACGGCTTCGAGTTCCTCCGGGATCTCTTCGAGGATGCAGTGATTGTTGGTAAGCGCCAGCTTCTCGCCGATCAACACCGCGCTGCAGCGCGGTTTCTCTTCCTGCCGGGCCTTCAGCGCGAAAGCGCCGCGCGAGTTCGCGTAGATGCGTTGATAGGTCTGCGGCGGGTAGCGGTCGTCGTGATCCAGCCCGTACAGCGACTTGTTGAGGCGGCGGACTTCCGCATGCTGTTCCACCAGTTCGCGTTGCTCCGTACGCTGGCTGTCGTCCAGCGCCTTGTAGGCCTGCACAAGCTGCCGCTCGGTGTTTTCCGCACTGCGCTTGAGCTGCAGCAGGTCGGCTTCGGTCGCATCGGCGCCCAGCGCGGTTTCGGCGATGTTGCTCATGCGCCGTTGCGCGGCATCGACATTGCGGTACTTGGCGCGCTGCGCGGGTGCAAGATCGTTCCAGCGCTTGGTAGCCTGCAGTTGTACGTTCTGCAGTTGCACCGAATCGCCCGGTCCGTCGATCACTGCGGCCTGCACCGGCATCTGCCGCACCTGCTGCGCGACCGCATCGGCATTGGACACCGACACCGCAGAATCCGCTGTCTGCAGCACCACTCTGCTGCCTTGCTTGGTGATTTCCACCGGCACCACCACGCCCTGCGGCCTGCGCCGCACCTGATCGCGCAGTTCGCTGGTGCTGATGCGTTGTTCGCGTGGGGCGTCCTGGGCCAAGGTCGCCAATGGCGACATGCAGCACAGGGACAAGGCAAGACTGGCGCCCAAACCAGGGTAGTTCATGCGTGGGATCTCCCGGGGGAAAGATCGTGCGATGTGAATTATTTACGCTGCGCAACACGCTGCGTATCAGTACCAACGCCGTTGCGCGCGAGTTGGGGCCATCGCACGGCAAGGTGTCCGGCCCTGCTGCGTTGCTGCGTTGGGAAGAATTAACGGCGTGAGGCGGGCGCGCCGCGATGGCACCGACGCAACGGTTATGCGCGCGCAAGCGCTGCGACAAAAATGGAGATTGCCCGTGGATATCCGCATCGCTCGACTCTCGTTCTCATTGCTGGCGCCTTTCGCGCTGGTCACCTGCACGCAGGATGCACGCGTACGTCCGCAGGAACCAACCCCATCAGCCGATGGCGATACCTCTTCAATGTCGGCCGCACTTCTGCCTGCGGCGACGGGCTGCGCACCGGGCACCCGCTGCCTGTCTGTCACCGGCACGGGAAGGCCCTTGGCCAGCGGAACCTTTGTTGCGCAATGCCGCGGCAAGTTCGCCGATTTCATCGTGCCCAAGACCACGCTGCCGGGCACGTACGCCGGTCCATGGTTCCAGCCGAATCTGCTGGAGCAAGCCGCCACCGGCGTGCCGAGCGGTTCGCGCCCTTGGCTGGCTTTCGATCCGCGCGATCCCGACGAACGGCTGGCTTATGCGCTGGCGCTACGCAATTACGCTTTCAGCAGCGCGGTCGTGCGTGGCCTGACCCCGCAACTGACTGCCGAGGCCGACTATCGCGATGCGGCGGGCGGCACGGTGAGCGCGTCGCAACGCAATCAGAAGTGGTATCCCGCGCCGCGCATGTTCTATGGACCCACCAATGCGCCCGGCACGCGCGAAGCCGCGCACGGCATGACCTTGGAACGCACGGTGCGTGTCGGCGAACTCGGCAGCAATACAGTTGCCTTCCAGAACTACGCCGTCGCCTACTACGACGCGCGCGGCGGGAGGGTGTTCCAGCGTTTGTGGAAAACGTCTACGCCAGGTGTCGATCAGCCCAAGCTCAGTGGAATGAAATTGACCGAGGGCAGTTTCGTGTTCAAGCTGCTGTACAGCGCCGCCGCACCGAGCGCGTTTCCACAGGATCTGCTGGCTGGCTCGCTCAAGCTCGACATCTTGCCCAACCCGGGCGGAGCTCCGGTATCGGTGCGCTTGATGCAGATCGATATCGCGGTCAAGGACAAACGTGCCAGCGACACCGGCTGGTACTTCGCCACTTATGCCTACGATGCCTCGCAATCCGGCGCTTCGCCGTGGAAGAAAATGGCGCCGGTGGGTCTGATGTGGGGCAACGATCCCAGCGGTGCGCCGATTGCCGAATCCTGGATCAATACCGCGGCGCCGGCCTATGCGCTTGCGCATTTGGGCGTCGATGACCGCCTCAACGGGCCGGTGGACAATCCGGCATCGGCCTGCATGAGCTGCCACAGCACTGCGCAAGCGCCGTCGTTGGCGTCGATGTTGCCCACCGGTGCGTGCGCGCAGCCGCCGTTCCGCGCGGACTGGTTCCGCAATTTGCGTGGCACTACTGCTTTCGGCCGTCGTCAGGCTTCGGGGCAGACCTGCCAAACCAGCTTGCCCTCGGAGGTAACCGTCACCGCGGCGGACTACTCCTTGCAACTGTCGGCAACAGTGGCACGCGCCTTGCCCACTGCCACCGGAGGACAGACCTTCAACCCCTGCACCTGGAATGAGAATGCGCCGCCGCCTTCGGCACTGGTCGCGCTTTCGCCACAGGCCGCGCGATTGCAGCAGCAGGACATCGAACAGTACGAAGTGACTCGCGATCCCTGAGAAGCGGTCGCGTGCGAAGAGCGTCGGGGGCGTAGCCCCGACCTACGCATTCGCAACCGTAGGTCGGGGCTACGTCCCCGACGCTTAATGCTCGAAGCGAGAGCTGCTATTCACCAGCCGTAGAGCTTCCAGTACACCGGCGAAATGTCTTTCTCGCCGGCACCTTTGCTGTGGTCCAGGCGGCCATCGCCGTTCTCGTCCATCAGATAGTAGGCGGCGCCTCGCGAAGGCGTGACTTTGACCATGCGCAGCTGGTTGGCCACGCGGTACTCCTCAATGACATCGCCGTTGGGTTCGGTGCGCACGGCCACCTGGGCATCGGCCAGGTCCACGCCCGGATTGTTCTGCGCCGACCCCAGGGAAGCGCAGCCGGCAAGCACCAGTAGAGGTGCGCTCAACAGGGCTTTCATGGGAATTCTCATGGGGGTTCTCTGCAATACCGGGGCTGCGATTATGCGCCGGCAACGCTAAGCGTGCGTGAGAACGATAGCGGCCCGGGCGTGCAAGCCCGGGGTTAGAATTGGCGCATGCCCAGACTCGTACTGATCGACGGTTCCAGTTACCTCTATCGCGCCTTCCATGCGCTCCCCCCGCTGACCAATGCCGCGGGCGAGCCCACCGGGGCCCTGTTCGGCGTGGTCAATATGCTGCGCGCAACCTTGAAGGAAAACCCCGAATACGTCGCCTTCGTGGTCGACGCGCCCGGGAAAACCTTCCGCGACGATCTGTATCCGCTGTACAAGGCCAACCGCGCCGCGATGCCGGATGACTTGCGCGCGCAGGTGCTGCCGATGTGCGAGATCGTGCAAGCCTTGGGTATGCCCATCCTGCGCATCGACGGCGTGGAGGCCGACGATGTGATCGGCACGTTGGCCCTGCAGGCCAATGCCGATGGCATCGAGGTGACCATTTCCACCGGCGACAAGGATTTCGCACAGCTGGTGCGGCCCGGGCTGGCGCTGGTCAACACCATGAGCGGCAGCCGCATGGATTCGGACGAAACGGTGTTCGAGAAGTTCGGAGTGAAGCCCGGGCAGATCGTGGACCTGCTCGCGCTGATGGGCGACGCCGTGGACAACGTGCCCGGAGTGGAGAAGTGCGGTCCGAAGACCGCAGCCAAATGGTTGGCCGAATACCACACGCTGGACGGGGTGATGGCGCATGCCGGCGACATCAAGGGCAAGATCGGCGACAACCTGCGCGCCGCGTTGGAACGCCTGCCGTTGAATCGCCAGCTGGTCACCATCAAGACCGACGTCGCGCTGGACGGCGATGCGCAAAGCCTGGGCATGCGCGAACGCGATGTGGATTCGCTGCGGCAGCTCTATCAGCGGTACGGATTCAATCAGGCGCTGAAGGAGCTGGGTGGCGAGGCTGCCGGGACGGTCGCGGAAAAAGAGCCGGGCCGCGCACGCGGCAACGGTTTCGTGGCGGCGCCCGCCACGGAGGCGGGCGCGATCGATCCCGCCCTATCGGTGCAGGGCGAATACGAAACCGTGCTCAGCGCCGAACAACTCGATGCACTGATAGGCACGCTGCGGGAAGCCGAGGAGTTCGCCTTCGACAGCGAAACCGACAGTCTGGATCCGATGCAGGCCAAGCTGGTGGGGTTGAGCTTCTCGGTCGAACCCGGCAAGGCCGTCTATCTTCCGCTGGCGCACGAATATCCAGGCGCGCCCGTGCAGCTCGACCGCGCCTCGACGCTGGCCGCGCTTTCGCCCCTGTTCGCCGACGCCGGCAAGAAGAAACTGGGTCAGCATGGAAAATACGATCTGCACGTGCTGCGCCGCCATGGCGTGACAGTGGCCGGCTATGCCGACGACACCATGCTGGAAAGCTTCGTCCTGAACTCGGGCAGCAGCCGCCACGACATGGACAGTCTGGCCAAGCGCTACCTGGGCTACGACACGATCAAATACGAACAGGTGGCCGGCAAGGGCGCCAAGCAGATCCTGTTCTCGCAGGTCGCGCTGGACGACGCCACACGCTACGCCGCCGAGGACGCCGACATCACCCTGCGCCTGCACCGCACGCTGTCCTCCAGATTGGCCGCCGAACCGGGCCTGGAAAGCGTGTACCGCGAAATAGAAATGCCGCTGGTGCCGGTGCTGGAGCGCATCGAAGCCAACGGGGTGAAGATCGACGCCGACGAACTGCGACGACAATCCGCCGACCTGTCCAAACGCATGCTCGCCGCGCAGCAGAAGGCGACCGAGTTGGCCGGGCGCACCTTCAACCTCGATTCGCCCAAGCAACTGCAGGCCCTGCTGTTCGACGAACTGAAACTGCCGGCGGTGCTGAAGACGCCGACCGGGCAGCCTTCCACCAACGAAGAAGCGCTGGAAGCCATCGCCGACCAGCACGAACTGCCGCGCGTGATCCTTGAATACCGCGGGCTGGCGAAACTGCGCAGCACCTATACCGACAAGTTGCCGGAGATGGTCAACGCGCAAACCGGCCGCGTGCACACCAGCTACCACCAGGCCGGCGCGGCTACCGGCCGTCTTTCCTCTTCCGATCCCAACTTGCAGAACATCCCGATCCGCACCGACGATGGCCGCCGCATCCGCCGCGCCTTCGTGGCTCCGCCCGGGCGCAAGCTGATCGCCTGCGACTATTCGCAGATCGAACTGCGGATCATGGCGCACCTGTCCGAAGATCCGGGTCTGGTACGCGCGTTCGAATCCGGCGTGGACGTGCACAAGGCCACGGCGGCGGAAGTGTTCGGCCGCAAGCTCGATGAGGTCACCGGCAACGAGCGCCGCGCGGCCAAGGCCATCAACTTCGGCCTGATGTACGGCATGAGCGCCTTCGGGCTGGCGCGCCAGCTCGGCATCGGCCGTGGCGAAGCGCAGGACTACATCGCCCTGTATTTCAGCCGCTATCCCGGCGTGCGCGACTACATGGAGCGCACCCGCCAGCAGGCGCGCGAGCAGGGTTATGTGGAAACCGTATTCGGCCGCCGCCTCTACCTGGACTACATCACCAAGGGCACACAGGGCCAGCGCGCTGGCGCCGAGCGTGCCGCGATCAATGCGCCCATGCAGGGCACCGCGGCCGACATCATCAAGCGCGCGATGATCGCAGTGGACGCCTGGCTGGCCGATCACGCCCCGCGTGCGCTGATGATCCTGCAGGTGCACGACGAACTGGTGTTCGAAGCTGAACAGGATTTCGTCGAAACGCTGCTGCAGGAGGTCACTGCGAGGATGTCGGGCGCCGCAAAACTGTCGGTTCCTCTGTTAGTGGACAGCGGAGTGGGCGATAACTGGGATGAGGCGCATTGAGGCTGGCGTTCGGGCCCAAACCCGTGACAAAGCGGCTAGTTACGGCCGATATCTGTGCACGCGCTTGCGTTTCTAATTCAATACTGGCTAGTTCAATAAACTGAATATGCCTTAAACCTTACGGTTTTTTAACCGGAATCTTCACGAACTATCCATGCGCGGTCTGGTCATATAGCCCGTGACAGATGCAAGGTCTGTCGCTGGATCTCTCCCATCCCCTGGAGTGATCTCCGGAACGACGGCCCCTCCCCAGGCCTAGTTCCCTGGCCCCGCTGACCCCCCCCTGGTCGGTGGGGCTTTTTATTTCCGGCGATCCGAAATCCGCTGACCGGCGCAGCCGCTGCGTTACTGTGCGCGCATCCCGCACTGGAAACCGACATGCCGCACGTATTCGCACAAATGTTCGAACTGGCCATGCCCTGGTGGGCGTTCGTGCTACGCGCCTGCATCGTCTACTTCATTCTGCTGGCGATGATCCGCGCCTCGGGCAAGCGCACCATGGGTCAGTTCACCCCGTTCGATATGTTGCTGGTGGTGCTGCTGGGCAATGCAGTGCAGAACGCGTTGCTGGGCGAAGACACTTCCGTCGGCGGCGGCTTGCTGCTGGCCGTCACCCTGATCGCGCTCAACTGGGGCGTGGGCTTCGTGTCCGCCCGCAGTCCCAGGGTGGAAGCCATGATCGAAGGCTCGCCCGTGCTGCTGGCGCGCGACGGCAAGGTCTATAAGGAGGTGCTGCGCAAGGAGCTGATCAGCCGCGCCGATTTCGACAAGGCGATGCGCGAGGCGGGCTGCTTGGAGGTGGACGACATCGGCTCGGCCGTGCTGGAAACCAACGGACACATCACTATCATCAGGCAGGATCCGACCACGTAACCGATCCTGTAGGAGCGGGCCCTGCCCGCGACCGCTTTGGGACGGCGATCACCACCGGTCTGAACTCCTTGAAAGCGGTCGCGGGCAGGGCCCGCTCCTACAAGGTCAGGTCAGCTCCGCCAGCCAATCGCGCGGTTTCAGATAATCGGCCAGCCGCGATTCGGGACTGCCGTCCTCTGGTGCAAATCCGTATTCCCAGCGTACTCGGGGCGGCAGGCTCATCAGGATGCTTTCGCTGCGGCCGCCGCTCTGCAGGCCGAACAGCGTGCCGCGGTCGTAGACCAGATTGAATTCCACGTAACGTCCACGGCGGTACAGCTGGAACTCGCGTTCGCGTTCGCCATAGGGTGTGTCCTTGCGGCGCTCGACCAGGGGCAGGTAAGCGTCCAGGAAACCGTCACCGACAGCGCGCTGGTAGGCGAAGTCGCGTTCGAAGTCGCTGCCCAGGTCGTCGAAGAACAGACCACCCACGCCGCGCGTTTCGTTGCGGTGCTTGAGGAAGAAATAGTCGTCGCACCAGCGTTTGTGCGCCTGGTAGCGCTCGCCGCCGCCGAACGGTTCGCACAGGCCGCGCGCGGTGCGGTGCCAGTGCAGCACGTCTTCGTCGAAGGGATAGAACGGGGTCAGGTCGAAACCGCCGCCGAACCACCAGGCCACCGTTTCGCCGTCGCGTTCGGCGCGGAAGTGGCGAACGTTGGCGTGGGTGGTGGGCAGATAGGGATTGTGCGGATGGAACACCAGCGATACGCCAACCGCACGCCAGGACGCACCCGCCAGTTCAGGTCGCGCTGCGCTGGCGGAGGGCGGAAGTTTCGTTCCCGAGACGTCCGAAAAACCAACGCCGGCCTGTTCGAACACGGAGCCTTCGCGCAGGATGCGGGTGCGTCCGCCGCCGCCTTCGGCACGGGTCCAGTTGTCTTCTGCGAAGCGCGCGCCGCCGTCGGCGGCTTCAATGGCGGCGCAGATGCGGTCTTGCAGGCCGGTCAGGTAGTCGCGGACGTCATTGAAATCGTTCATGGACGCATTCTAGCCGCGGGTGGATACGGGTGCCTTGATCGGAATCAATGCCGCGAGAACATGCAAATGCCTCCCCCTTTGAAAAAGGGGGATTGAGGGGGATTTGCTTTTGCTTGCGGGAAATCAGATCAAGATCAAGAGCAAATCCCCCCGCCCGGCGAAGCCGGTCGACCCCCTTTTGCAAAGGGGGTATATGTCTGCGGCTTTCGAATCGGGTTGCCCTTGGCATCAATCCTCGTCGGGATTGCTCTCGTCGCCGCTATCGTCTTCCGCGGGCAATTCCGCCTCCAGCGAATCGCCCAGTCCCTGCAAGGCATGGGTCAGCCCCAGCATTTCCCAATTGCTGGTTTCGCGCACATCGCAGGCGACGTGCTTGGGATCCGCCTCGCACAATCGGTCCAGCGAATCGATCACCGACTCGTCGCCCGCATTGGCGTACACCTGGGTCAGGTTCTCGCAACCGGTACGCACGCCCTGCGCGCAGATCTGCTGGTAATAGACCTTCGCGCCAGTCCAGTCGCCCCGCAACGCGTGCTGATTGCCCAGGGCGTTGCAGCCCTGCAGCTTGCCCGCATCGCAACAGGCCTTGGCGCCGCCTTCTTCCATGATCGCCGGGCAGTCCTGCTGCAGCGGCTTTTCGGCGTAGACCGCTGGCGCGCTGCAGCGGTCGGCGCCGCCCTTGCGCTCGTACAGGGCGAACTGGTTCCAGCTGTCGATACCCAGCATGCGTTGCGCGTCGAGCACGCGGAACACGAAATCGCCGCCCTTGTCGTGGCGGATGCGCACCATGCCGTTTTCCAGACGTGCGCGCAGGCGGCTGCCGAAGCCGCCTTCGACCATGCCGCGGTCGCCGAACTTCAGCTCCGACATCAGGCCGGTCGCGGCAGCGTAGTCGCCGCACGGCAGCTGCGTGGCCTGCGCAAATCGCTGATCCTTGTCTGTCATGCCCAGCAGAGGTTCGGCCTTCTTGCAGGCATCCGGGTCGCCGCCTTCGCTGCATGCGGTCTGCAATGCACTGCGTGCCTGCAGATAGCGGCCGGCGGCCCACAGTTTTTCGGCGGCGTTGTTGCAGACCTCTGCCGAGCCGGTGCGGCCGCATATGGCGATGCTCCGATCCAGGTGAGGGGGAGGCAGCACCGCTGCATCGGCGTACATCGAGCCAAGCGCTCCCACCAGGCTCTTGGCGATCTGCTCGCCCAGGATTTCCTTGGCCGCAGCTACGCATCCTTCCTCCGAGAAAGCCGGTGTGCCTTCCTGGCAGACGGGCGGCTTTTCGATCTCCGGTTCGGGCGGACCGGACGCTTGGGCCTGCGCCTGATAGAGATCTATCAATTTGTCGCAGGCGAAGGGCAGGGCCTCCACTTCGCACCATCGGCTCAGGGTGGCTTCGTCGGCGCTGTAGGCGTTTTCCAGGCATTGCGACAGGTCGGCGCGGCAGGTGCCGGCGGCGGCTTGCTGCAATGGTTGGCAGGTGGTGGATTCGGACAGCACGTATTCGTGGAAACCGAGGTCGTCGGTAATCCGGTTGTCGGCGTCGACTTTGTACCTTGAGATATAGCCTGCCTCCAGGTCCGCCATCTGCAGTTCGGCACCGGCACGGCGGTATTGGAAGCGGCGCGGCGCGGCGTCGGCCGAAAGTTGCCGCGCTTGCGCGCCGCTCTCTATCACCAGCCGGGAGTTTTCGTTCTTCTGATCCTGGTACACGCCGCAAGCGGGCACCGCGGCATTCGCAGGGTTGGCGACGAGCAATAGCGCGGCCAGCAGGCCGAGCTTTCCAATTCCATTTGGCATTACGCACTCCGTAGCTAACGAGGAAACAGGACGGCATTATCCACGATAGCCAGGTATCGGTTCATCGATCGAGGCTGGTGATCCGATTGAAGTTCGGACGCTTTTCGACGACGAGAGGGCGGTGTGGCGTTCTTACCTGCGCCCGAATTCCGCCCGCACCGTAGACGTGCACAATTTCCAGATGATCCAGACGTGCAGGCCCGCGAACACCAATGCCACCAGGCCGCCCATCAGCATGGCGGCGGTCATGAAGCCTTCGAACTCGGGCGGCAGGCTCTGGCCCTGAGGGAGTGCGCCGCCCTGGATGGCCAGCATGCCCTCGATGAACTGGGGCAGGGCGAAAATGCAAGCGAATTGCCACAGCGTGCCGATCACCAGCACGGCGATGAAACCCTTGCGCCCCCATTCGCGCCGTTTCAGCACGCCACACGACACCCACAGGAAAATGGCCGACAGCACCAGCATCGACAGGCCCATCAGCAATGTGTTGGTGTAGATCCAGTGCATCAGCGGCGGCAAGGTCGGGGGTTCGCCGCCGTAGGGATTGAGCATGCGCAGGTAGAAATCCGCCGGCAGCACCAGCCCCATGACCGTTTGCACCAGGCCGTAAATCAGGCCGAACAGCGCCAGCGCGATGGAAATCCAGGCCAGCACGGTAACGAAGCTGTTGCCCGGCCGCGCATGGTCCGGGATCGGCGGCGGCAGATTCGGTGCGGCGCTCATTTCAGGTTCTCCTCGAACAGCTTGAGTACGCGCTTGTATTCGTCCAGCCAGGAATCGGCGCGGGTGAAGCTGTGGCGTTCCAGCGGATAGGGCGCAATTTCCCAATCGTCCTTGTGCAGTTCGATCAGCTTCTGGGTCAACACCACCGAATCGCGGAAGAACACGTTGTCGTCGATCATGCCGTGCGCGATCAGCAGATGATCCTGCAGGCCGGCCGCGTATTCGATGGGCGAGGATTTGCGGTAGGCCTCGGGATCGAGTTCCGGTGTGTTGAGGATGTTGCTGGTGTATTCGTGGTTGTACTGGGTCCAGTCCACCACCGGGCGCAACGCGGCGCCGGCCTTGAACTTGCCGGGTTCGCGGAACAGCGCCATGAAGGTCATGAAGCCGCCATAGGAGCCGCCGTAGATGCCGGCGCGGTCGCGGTTGCCCTGCTTGTTGGCCACCAGCCAGTCCAGGCCGTCCAGGTAATCGTCCAGTTCCGGGTGGCCCATGTTGCGGTAGATGGCGGTGCGCCAGTCGCGGCCGTAGCCCTCGCTGCCGCGGTAGTCCATGTCCAGGACGATGTAGCCGCGCTGCACCAGCAGGTTGTGGAACATCTGTTCGCGGAAATAAGCGGGGTAACGCTGGTGCACGTTCTGTAGATAGCCGGCGCCATGCACGAACATCACGATCGGGTATTCCTTGCCCGGTTCCAGCGTCGCCGGGCCGTAATACTTCGCCCAGACCTTGCCTGCGCCGTGTTGCGAAGGCACCTGCACGAATTCGGGCTCTATCCAGTCGCGCGATTTGAACGCTGGCGTGCGCGTGTCGGTCAGGTTCTTCGCCTCGCCGCCCTTGCTGTCGACGATGGCGAGCTGCGAGGGCAAGTAGCTGCCGGAACGGTGCAGCAGCAGTTTCGATCCGTCCGGCGAGAGGGTGAAATCCTCCACGCCGCCCAGAGCGGTCAGCTCACGCACCTTGCCGCCGTCGATGCGGCAGATCTCGTAGGCGCCGGGCGTCTTGCGGTTGCACAGGAAAAAGAAACCGCCATCGGTGCTGGGGACTGGCGATGAAACTTCCCATTGGCCCGAGGTGAGCTGCGCCGGCTTGCCGGAATCGCGCTGCGTATACAGATGCGAATAGCCCGACTGCTCGGACAGGAACCACAAGGTGCGGTTGTCGTCGAGCCAGCCGAAATCGTTGAAACCCCAATTGATCCAGGCCGGGTCGGTCAGGCGGTGGCGGGGCTTCAAGGCGGCTTGGGGCAAATTGCCGCCAGCCAGGTCCACGCTGGCGATCCAGCGATCCTTGTTGTCGATGGCGCGCACCATCACCGCCGCGTTGCGGCCGTCGGCGCTCCAGCGGAGGGTGGCGCCGTCGCCGTTGTCGCCGCTGGTCGCCACCTGCACGTCGCGGTTGCCTTTCAACGCGTCCTTGCCCGCGGACTTGCGCAATGCCGCCAACGGATCATCAGCGATGCCAGGCAAGGCATCGAACTTCAATTCGCGTGCACTGGCGCTGGCCAGGTCCACCAGCCACAGGGTTTGCGGAAGTGGCGCGTTGCGTCCCACCCGGGTGCGGACCTCCTGGAATTCCTCGTAGCCCGATTCGGTCACATAGCGCGGCAGCTTGCCCGCCTGTCCGGCATCGGCGCCTTTCTTCTGCGTCACCACCAGCAGCCAGCGCGCATCCGGGGACAGCGCGCTCTGGATGATCTCCACTTCGTCGCCCAGATAGACAGGCATCGGCGCGCGGCTGGGGTCGGCCTTGCGCCAGCTTTCGTTCTGCGTCTGCAGCGCATCGCGTTGGGCCTTGTCGCGCGCCAGCGTTTCCAACGTGCGCAACTGCTGGTCGCGCAGCGCATCGGGCTTGGGCTTGGCGTTGGGATCCTTCTCGGCCTTGACCAGCGCGGCCTGGGCCACGCCGGTGTCGGGAGTCCACCGGTACCACTGGTTGGCCACGCGCCAGATCACCCCGCCGTCGCTGGAGAACTGCGGTTGGGCTTCTTCGTCGTTGCTGCGCGTCAGCTGGGTCAGCGCGCCGCTGCGCAGATCGCGCAGGAACACATCGCCGTTGCGCACGAAAGCCATGCGCCGGCGCTGCACGTCGTAGACGGGGCTGGCCGCATCCAGAGTGTTGCGTTCGCCATCGCCCACGCGCTGGGCAGCGGTGCCGGTGATGGATTGCTGGAAGGTGTCGCGGATGGGGCTGTCCTGGCGTTTGAGCTGATACTGCACATGCTTGCCGTCCCATGCCCACCAAGCGGCTTCCACGGGCGGTCCGATCCAGTCGGGGTCTGCCATGACCTGTTCGATGGTCAGGGCGCTGGAATCCTGTGCAGAGGCGGCGCTGGCACCCGCAAAAGCAAGGGGAAGGGCGAGCAATAGGGCGTTCAGGCGGGGACGCATAGGGTTTCCGTGGCATACGCGAATCGGCAAGATTACCAGCCGTCCTGCGGCGGACGACCCGGCCAGTGGTCATGCTCCGGGCGGCGCACAATTCCTTAGGACCGTGATTTCCGACACAATCTTGCCCCACGCGCACTCAGCGGTGGCGTGACCCCTTCCAATAGCGTTAACAGACCCTAGAGATCGCAGCACCATGTCGGCAGTCGTCAATGCTCCTCTCGGATCGGCCGCCCCGCAGCCGCTGGCCGTGGGCCATGCGGATCGTACCGTGGCCCTGGAAGGGGGGCGGCGTATTGGCCTGGACACCTTCCTGGCCCAGGTGCGCGGCGTCGCGGCGGCGCTGCCGGCGGGACGGCATGCGGTGAATCTGTGCGAAGACCGCTACCGTTTCCTGGTGGCGTTCTGCGCGGTCGCGTTGCGCGGACAGATCACTCTGCTGCCGCCCTCGCGGGCGCCGGAAGTGGTGACCGACACGCTGGCGCAGTACCCGGAAAGCTACAGCCTGGGCGACGGGTCGCTGGCGGCGGTGCCGCCAGGCCACTGGACGCTGCCGGACGTACTGCCGGAGTTGCAGGGCGACACATTGATGGACGGCACGCCGATGATCGATGCCGCCGCTGTGGTGGCCATCGGCTTCACCTCGGGCAGCACCGGCACGCCCAAAGCCAATCCCAAGACCTGGTTCGCTTTCTGCGTCAGCACCGCGCAAAACCTCGCGGCACTGGAAAGCCTGTGGCAGGGACATGCGATGCCCCATGTGGTGGCCACCGTGCCGCCGCAGCATATGTACGGCCTGGAGCTATCGGTGCTGCTGCCGTTGCTGGGTCCGGCGGGATTGCATGCCGGACGCCCGTTCTTTCCCCAAGACGTGGCGCGCGCATTGGCGGAAACGCCGGAGCCGCGATTGCTGGCCACCACCCCCGTGCATCTGCGCGCGCTGGTCGAATCGGGCGTGCGTTTGCCGGCGCTATGCGGAATCGTTTCGGCCACCGCGCCGCTTTCGCAGGAACTGGCGGCCGCTGCCGAGGCGCGTTTCGGCTGCGAGGTGCGCGAAGTCTTCGGTTCCACCGAAACCTGCGTGATCGCCCGGCGTCGTACCGCCTGCGAAGACGCCTGGACGCCGCTGCCCGGCGTGCACCTGCATCCCAAGCCGGACGGTACCTTGATCCATGCCGCTCACCTGCCGGTGCCGGTAGCGCTGGCCGATTTGGTGGAAGTGGAGAGCAACGGCCGTTTCCATCTGCGGGGCCGCCAGGCCGATCTGCTGGAAATCGCCGGCAAGCGCGCCTCGCTGGGCGACCTGACCCGGCGCCTGCTCGCCGTTCCCGGTGTGGTCGATGGGGTGATGCTGCAACTGGACGACTGCGGCAACCGTGGCGTGGCGCGCATCGCCGCGCTGGTAGTCGCGCCCGATCTGGACGAAGCCGCGATCCTGGCGGCATTGCGCGAGAGCATCGATCCGGTCTTTCTGCCGCGGCCATTGAAGCGGGTGCCGGCGTTGCCGCGCAGCGAAACCGGCAAGCTGCCGCGCGCGGAGTTGCTCAAGCTGCTTTGACGTTCCGCCGCGATACGCCTGGTAAATGCTATGGCGCGTAGGAGCGACGTGAGTCGCGATGGAATGCTCCTAGGAAAATTCATTCGCGACTCACGTCGCTCCTACGCGCTTCTGAAAATGCATGCGGCCGACGCAGGGAGCGTCGAGGGCGTGGCTCCGACCTACCCGTGTACGCCGTCGATTTCCATGCTGAGTTCGCGCCGGCAGATCGCGGCGTGCAGCAGCAGCCTGGGCACGCGGTCGCCGAAACGCTGGTCCAGCGCTTGCGCCACCACCGGCAGATCGGCGCGGTCGCGCACATACACCTTCAACCGCGTACCGGCACCGAACTGCGCCGGCAACGACGGTGCGCGCATCCGCGCCGCGGACAGCAAGGCATCGAAGTTGGCCAGGGTTTCCTCGATCTGGGCCAACAGCTCGCCTACGTGCTGCGAGGCATGCCCGACCACGCTGGCCGTGCCCGACAACAGCAGCGGCATGGTCCCGCCCGGCGGCGGCAGCATGGCGCGCGCGAAGCTCGGCGACTGCTGGCCGTACTGACGCGGATAGCGGTAGGCGCTGACCTGGCGCGGATTCTCCACCGGCGTACCGGCTTCGCGCGCGGCCAGCCAGTAGATCTGGATGACGCGTTTGTCGTCGCAACGGCCGATCGCGGTGGCGGCGGGCAGGCGCGAGGCGTCGAAATCGCCCATGCCGCGCGCACGGCCGACGCAGAACTGGCGGTAGCGTTCGGCATCGCCGTCGCCCAGGGTGATGGCGTCCAGGTAATTCCACATACGCAACAGTTGCGGGGTATCGCTGCGGCGCACGAAGTCGATCAATTGCGCGTAGGCGACATCGGCCGCTGCTTCGATGCCGATCACGCTCTCGTCGATCTCGATCGCGCCGAACTGCAATTGCCCGTCGGTCGACCACGCGATATCGCCGTCGCGTCCGCAGGTGACCGGCGCGTTGGCGCGCCACACCTCGAACGGCGCGGCGCCATGCGGCTGCAGCGGGATGCGCAGGTAGCGCGGATCGTCGCAGTACGGCGCACCGTTGCCGAAACCGAGCACCGCCAACACGTCGTCACCGGCCAGCAACGCGGCGGGCGAATCGGCGCTCACGTAATCCACTTCCAGCCGCGCGTGCGAGGCCGCGACGGGCAGGGAGGTCATCGGCCGGCTCATGGATTGCCTTCCTGCAGAGTGTCGCCGCCGAAATTCTCGCCGACCTGCCGTTTGCGGCGCAGCCAGCCCCGGAAGGCGCGCGGCGCCAGCTGCAACGCGTTGATCGCGTAGATCAGGCGGAACAGGCGCAGGCGCCGCAGCACGGGACGGTTGTCGAACACGTCGCCAGCCAGCATCGAAATGACCGCCTGTTCGATCTGGAAGCTATTGCGCGGTTGGGCGAACAGACGCTGCATTACCGGCGTGGTGAAGCGGTAGATGAACCAGGAGAAATGCTTCAGCCCCCGCTTCAGGCGTTTTTCCATGGCCCGCTGCAACGCCGCTTCGCTGGCGGGGTCGCGCAACGCGCCATCGACCACGCTGGCGGCATGCTCGCCGCTGTTCATGCCCAGGTAGACGCCCGACGAAAACACCGGATCGATGAAGGCATAGGCGTCGCCCACCATCACCCAGCCCGGCCCGGTCATCCGCGTGCAGGTGTAGGAGTAGTTGCCGGTGACGTGCACCGGCGCCACGCGCTCAGCCTGCTGCATGCGCGACCACACCGAGGGCGTTGCCTCCAGCGTCTGCATCAGGAATGCCTCGTTGGAGCGAGCCTCATTGTCGCCGCGGCGCTGCTTGAGGTATTCGGGGAAACATACCGCCCCCACGCTCATCACGTCGCCGCGCAGCGGAATCAGCCACATCCAGCCATGCGGGAAACGTTCGACGGTGATGTTGCCCGCATCGGCGCCCTCGCGGCGGGTCACGCCACGGAAGTGGCTGAAGATGGCCGCCGACTGGTGCAGCGAATTCTTCTTTTTCAGTTTCAGCTTGCCGCCCATGAAAGTGTCGCGACCGCTGGCGTCGACCAGATAGCGCGGCGCGAATGCCAGGGCTTCGCCTTCGGCGGTGCGCGCCTGCACCGTGGCCGGCCGGCCGTCGGCGCCGAACTCCACCTTCTCCACCGTCGTGCGCATGCGCGCATCCACGCCGTTGTCCAACGCATTCTGGAACAACAGGTGGTCGAACTCCTCGCGTTTGACCTGATAGGCATGCGGGAAAACAGGATTGAGCGCGCGCTCGAACCGGAACACATTGACGCTGTTGGCGTTGTCCTGCAGGGGAAAGTCGGCCCCCGGCTTGAACACGCCGATTTCCTTCACCTGCTCCAGCACGCCCAGGCGCTGCAGGATGGGCAGGTTCATGGGCAGCAGCGATTCGCCGATATGGAAGCGCGGGTGCTCGCCTTTTTCCAGCAGCACTACCCGCCAGCCCTTGCGCGCGAGCAGGGTGGCGGCGGTGGTGCCGGCGGGGCCGCCGCCGATCACCAGGACATCGACCGCCGCCGGAACCGGGGCCGAGGCGGCCGGTGGAACGTCCGTGCGGAGCTGCGCGCTTGCGGGGTCGGCTGGGGTCATCCTGGCTGAACCATGTTCGGTGATCGCTGAAGAAGCAGGCGCGCATGATAACTCGGGCATTGCGGGCGGCCATCGCCCACGCGCCGGTTGCCAAGCCGGCGTGGATGCCGGATCGTGTCGCCCCTGCCACTTAGGGAAGTCATTGGATGTCCACGCAAACCGCCGCTGAACGCGAACTCGCCGATCTGCTGGTCGAAAGCCTGAACCTGGAGGATGTCGAGGCCGGGGCGATCGATCCGGAGGCGCCGTTGTTCAACACCGGTCTGGGCCTGGATTCCATAGACGCGCTCGAGCTGGCGCTGGCGATCAGCAAGAAGTACGGCTTCCAGTTGCGTTCGGACAACGACGAGAACCGTCGCATTTTCGCGTCGCTGCGCGCACTGTCGGCGCATGTCGAAACCAACAAGGCCGCCTGACCCCGCGCTTGCCGCTCCGGAGGGTTCCGGAGGGCTGCTGATGGGGCTGCGGTTGCTGCTGGCTCTGGCCTATCCGGTGTTCGCGCACCTGGCCAGTGCCCGTAGCGATGGCGGCTGGGCGGCGCTGGCGCTGGCCGATATCGTTCTGCTGCTGTTGCTGGAGCCATTGCTCAAGCGCCGGCTTTGGGCGCTGTCGCTGCTGGGATTGTGCCTGCTGGCACTGTGGGCGGTCTCACAATCGCGTTATGCATTGATGCCGCTGCTGGCGCCGCCGGTGGTGTTCATCGCGCTGGTGTCGTGGCTGTTCTGGCGCACGCTGTATGGCGGCAGGGTGCCGCTGATCACGCGCATCGTGGAAGGCCTGTATGCGCAGGCGGCCATGCCGGTGAGCCCGGCGCTGTATCTCTACACCCGCCAGCTGACGGTGGCCTGGGCTGGGATGTTGGCGGTGCTGGCGGTGTTGAATCTGTTGCTGGCGTTGTGTGCGGTGCCGAGCGGGGTACTGCATCAGTTCGGCTTTACGCCCGTGGTTCCGGTGACCGACGAACAATGGTCGTTGTTCGCCAACGTTCTGAATTACGGCATCGTGGGGGGATTCTTCGTCGTCGAATACTGGTTGCGCAAGCGGCGGTTTCCGCACCGGCCGTATCGGAATGTGGGTGAGTTCGTACAGCAGATGGCGCGGTTGGGGCCGCGGTTCTGGAATGAATTGATGCGCTGAGTGCGCCGTGCGCTACTCGCTCGGCCCCGCTCCATTCACTCTGCCGCATCACTCGCGTCCCCGCACCACTCTTGTCGCCATCCCAGCGAACGCTGGGAGTGCTTTTCAACGGCCGAATGGCTGGTCATCCATTTTGATCTTGATCTGCTTCTGCTCTTGCCTCCTCCCTTGGCACAGCGCAGGGGAGGATTGAGGAGGGGTGCTCCTGATCTTGCTTTGATCTTCATCCTTGCCTCGAAGCAAAAGCGTTTCGCGCTACGCGCGAGTCACTTTTCTTTGAACGGCAAAGAAAAGTAACCAAAAGAAAGCCGCCCTAACGTCGCGCCCGGCGATGAAGCCGCCGGGTCCGCAAGCAGACCGGGAATTTCCGTAAGACACATCCTGTGTCTACGGAAACGGCGCACATCCCTGTGCGCCGCCCCTGCGGGGTTGATCCCGGCCTGCTCGCCGCGTCTCACGGGGCGATGGAGCAAGAGCCAAAGCCAAAGCCAAAGCCAAAGCCAAAGCCAAAGCCAAAGCCAAAGCAGAGCACCCGCCCATACTTGCCGCGTTCAGCAAAGCGCTCCGGTATCCTTGCATGCAGGGGATAGCCAGGAAAATGCGGTATGCAGTTCATCATTCCAGCGGACCACCCGAGCTTGCCGGGACATTTCCCGGGCCGGCCGATCGTTCCGGGCGTGGTTCTGCTGGATCGGGTGATCGAGGCCATTGAAGCCGGACATGGGCCGCTGCCGCCGTTGCGCTTGCCTCAAGTCAAATTCCTGAAGCCGCTGCTTCCCGGCCAGTCCGCTTCGGTGGAGTTGCTGGGCGAAGCGCCGCGCTGGCGTTTCCGTGTGCTGCGCGATCATGACTTGCTGGCCAGCGGCGAGATCGTGGCCGAAGCGCAGGCTGCGGCATGAGCGCCGGCTGGAAACAGCGTCCGGAAGGCGGTGGCCGTTTCGCCATCTGGCTTATCCGCGGCATCGCGCGCTACGGTGGGCGCAGCGTCGCCCGTGCCTGCCTGTATCCCATCACGCTTTATTTCCTGCTGGTGCGCGGCCCGGAACGGCGCGCCTCGCGCACCTACCTGACGCGCGTATTGGGCCGCAAGGCAGGGTTGTCGGCGGTGGCCCGGCATATCCATACTTTCGCCGCGACCATCCTGGACCGTGTTTTCCTGCTGGGCGGACGCTTCAGCGGTTTCGACGTGCGCATCACCGGCCTGCCGCAACTGCACGAAGTGTTGGACCGTCGTCAGGGCGTGCTGCTGTTCGGCTCCCATCTGGGCAGCTTCGAAGTAATGCGGGTGCTGGCCCAGCAACGCTCCGACTACAAGATCCGGGTGGTGTTGGACAAGGCGCACAACCCGGCGATGACGCAGTTGCTGGATGCGTTGAATCCGGAGATCGCCGCCGGTGTGATCGATGCCGGTCAGGACGGGCCGTCCATCGCCATGGCCATCAAGCAGGCCACCGACGAAGGCGCGCTGGTCGCGCTGCTGGTGGATCGCGCGCGTGCCGGCGAGCCCGCATTGAACGCGCCGTTCCTGGGCCGCGAGGCGCCCTTCCCGACCGCGCCCTGGCTGATCGCCGCGGCGCTCAAAGTGCCGGTGGTGCTGGCTTTCGGCCTGTATCTGGGTGGCCACCGCTACCATCTGGCCTTCGAGAGTTTCAGCGACGGCGTCGCCGTGCCGCGCCAGCACCGCGCCCAGGCGGTGCTCTCGCTCATCCAGCGTTACGCCGCAAGGCTGGAGCATCACGCCCGTGCCGCACCTTACAACTGGTTCAATTTCTATGATTTCTGGGGCAACGAAGATGAAGCCAGCACGCCTTGCACAGCCGACGCGCCGCGCATCGTGGCGATCGATCATGCCGACGCTGATGCTGCTGTGCAGCGCCGCGTGGCCGTGCGCCGCGGCCCCTGAAGCCGGTACGGCCGCAGCGGTCGATGCGGGCTGGATCCTGCAGAAACTGGCGCGGCCCGGGCCGGTGCGCACCGCCTTCGTGGAGTTGCGCGGCTCGGCGATGCTGAAGGCGCCGCTGCGCATAGAAGGCGAATACCAGCGCCCCGACAAAGATACGCTGGTGCGTGCGGTGCGCGTGCCGTACGTGGAAACCACCACCCTGCGCAACGGCGAGGCGACCATCGCCCGCGCCGGCAGGACGCCGCGCAAGTTCGCGCTGTCGCGGGTACCGGAACTGGCGGGTTTGCAGGCCAGTTTCGGCGCGTTGCTCTCGGGCGATCGCGCCTTGCTCGAAAAACATTACCGGCTAGCGCCGCAAGGCACGCATCAGCAATGGACGCTGGTGCTCGTTCCGCTCGATGCGCAAATGAAAAGCGGCGTGCGCGACATCACTCTCTACGGACGCGGCGCAGAGCTGCGCTGCATCGAGACCCGACCGCTCAAAGGCGATCTGCAACGCACGCTGCTGGCAGGCGCGGCCAATGAGGCCGGCAAGGCCGGCTCTGGCAACACAAGCTCCGCCGATGCGTTGGCCGCGCTATGCCACGCGGGCGCTACGCGTTGATGCTGTCGGCACGCAGCCGCATCGCGCTGGCCTTGCTGTGGCTTGCCGTGCTGGCGCTCACCGCATGGGCGATCACCCAGCGACTGCAACTCAGCGGCGATCTGCGCAAGTTCATGCCGGCCGCCGAAACCCCGGCGCAGAAACTGCTGATCGACGAACTGGGCGAAGGCCCGGGTTCGCGTCTGCTGCTGATGTCGATTTCCGGCGCCGATGCGCCGACTCTCGCCGCGCAATCGCAAGCGTTGCGCAGCGCGCTGGCGGCGCGGCCGGAGTTCGCGCTGGTCGCCAACGGCGGCGACGCCAGCCTGGAGGCGATCCCGCAACGGCTGCGTCCGTACCGCTATCTGCTGAGCGACACTTTCGATGCGCGGCCGCTCGATGAAGCGACGCTGCGCGAGGAACTCGACGCGCGTGTGCAGGACCTGGGCTCGCCGGCCGCATCGTTGATCGAACCGCTACTGCCTGCCGACCCCACACTGGAAACGCTGAAGCTGGCCGAACGCTGGCAGCCGGCCAATGTGCCGCAACGCTTGCGCGAGGTCTGGTTCGATCGCGCTGGCGACAAGGCCCTGCTGGTGGCGCAGACACGGGCAGCGGGTTTCGATCCCACCGGCCAGCAAGCGGCGGTCGACGCCATCCATTCCGACTTCGACAAGATCGCTGCGGGCACCCGCAGCGAACTGGTGTTGACCGGTCCCGGTGCGTTCTCGGTGGAGATCGGCGGACGCACTGCCGCCGAGGCGCAATGGATCGGCATGGTCGATACGCTGGGCCTGATCCTGCTGCTGGGAATCGCCTACCGCAGCTGGAAGATGCCGATCCTGGGCGCGTTGCCGCTGGCCACTGCCGGACTGGCGGGGTTGGGCGCGGTGGCGCTGATGTTCGAGGGCGTGCACGGCATTACCGTCGCCTTCGGTTTCACTCTGATCGGCGTGGTGCAGGATTATCCGATCCATCTCTTCAGTCACCAGCGCCCGGGAATGTCGCCCTGGACCAACGCGCGCTCGTTGTGGCCGACGCTGGCGACCGGCGTGGCTTCCACCTGCATCGCCTACGTCACCTTTCTGTTCTCAGGCGTGGACGGGTTGAAGCAGCTGGCGGTATTCACCATCGCCGGCCTGGGCGCTGCGGCGATCAGCACGCGTTTCTTACTACCGGCATTGATAGATCCTGCGCCGCGCGATTTCGCCGACTCGCGGATGTTGGCGAGAATGTGGCGCGGCATCGCGCGTTTGCCGCGGCCGAAGGGGGCGTTGGCGATGCTGGCCCTGGTCGCGCTGGGCGTCATCGCGTTCGCGCCTGGCCCGTTCTGGCAGAACGATCTGTCCAAACTCACGCCGGTACCTGCCGATGCGCTGGCACAGGATGCGGTGCTGCGCGATGAGCTGGGCGCGCCGGATGTGCGCTATGTGCTCACGCTTCTGGGAAAGACCGAAGACCAGGTGCTGCAGGCCTCGGAACGTTTGCGTCCGGCGCTGGACCAGCTGGTGGCCAGGCGCGCGCTGGCAGGCTACGACCTGGCTTCGCGCTACCTGCCCAGCGCGCAGGTGCAGCGCGCGCGCCAGCAGGCGTTGCCGGCGCGCGATCGCCTTCAGACCATGCTGGGAACGGTGCTGCAGGATTCGCCCTTCAATGCGGACGCGTTCGATCCCTTTGTCGCCGACGTCGAGGCCGCCAAGCGTGCGCCCATACTTTCCCGGACCGATCTGCAGGGCACGCCGCTGGCAGCGAGCGTTGCCGGTTTGCTGCTGCCCGGCAGCGACCATGCCACCGCGCTGGTCTCGTTGAACGGCCTGCAGGATCCGGCCGCAGTGGCGCAGGTGGCCGCGGCCAATGGGGCGCAATTGCTGGATCTGAAGGAAGCCTCCGAATCGCTGGTGGCCGCTTACCGCAGCCGCGTGCTGGCGGCGCTGGCCGTCGCCGCGTTGTTGCTTACGGTCACGGTGTGGATCGCATTGCGCCAGCCGCGGCGCGTGCTGCGGGTGCTGTTGCCGATGGCACTGACGACCCTGCTGATCCTGGCCGTGCTGCGTGGTTTGGGAGTCGAACTGAATCTGTTCCATCTGGTCGCTTTGATCCTGGCTGCCGGGTTGGGCCTGGATTACGCCTTGTTCTTCGATCACGCCGGCGACGACCGCGCCGATCAGCTGCGCACCCTGCACGCGTTGATCGTGTGCAGCCTGATGACGTTGCTGGTGTTCAGTCTGTTGGCGCTGTCGTCCATTCCCGTGCTGCGCGCCATCGGCACTACGGTCGCCATTGGGGTCTTCGCCAATTTCGTGTTGGCGCTGCTGGTGTCGCGGCAGCCGGTGCAGGAGACCTCCGATGCTGTCGCGTGAGCAGATCGAAGCGGTGGTTCCGCACAAGGGCAGCATGTGCCTGTGGGATGAAGTGGCGGAGTGGGACGCGTATCGGATAATCCTGCGCGCCGGCAACCATCGCGACGCCATGCATCCGCTGCGTTCCCGGAACAGGCTGCGCGCCGTGCACCTGTGCGAGTACGGCGCGCAAGCCATGGCCGTGCATGGCGGCCTGCGCGCGCATGTGAGCGGCGGCGAGGCAGGCCCGGGCCTGCTGGTCGCGCTGCGTGGCGTACGCCTGCACGTGTCCTATCTCGACGATCTGCCTGGCGCGCTCGAATGCGAAGCCGAAGTGCTGGCCGAAGGCGAGGGCAGCCAGCAGTATGCGTTCCGCATCCGCCATGCGGGCGATCTTCTCGCCGAGGGCCGTGCCGCGGTCATGCTTCAGGCCGTAGGAGCTGCGTAAGCTGCGACCGTAAAAAATGGACCACACGCGCATGCGATCTGGAAGACCACGATCGCAGCTTACGCAGCTCCTACAAAAAATCGCACGAGCATTGTTCAACGAACGAGGGAGATACGACGATGCAGCAAGGCTCCATGAAACGCGCACTGGTCACCGGGGGAAGCGGCGACCTTGGCAGCGCCATCGGCAAACGGCTCGCCGCAGACGGCCTGCATGTCATCGTCCACGCCAACGGCAATCTTGCGCGCGCCGAAGCGGTGGTCGCTGAGATCCGCGGGGCCGGCGGAAGCGCGGACGCCGTCGCTTTCGACGTCGCCGACGGCGAGGCGACGCGCGCGGCGATCGAGGCATTGCTCGCGGACGGTCCCATCCAGGTCATCGTCAACAACGCCGGCATCCACGATGACGCGCCGATGGCCGGCATGTCCGAAGCGCAGTGGAAGCGGGTGATCGACGTCTCGTTGCACGGTTTCTTCCACGTCACCCAGCCGCTGCTGCTGCCGATGGCGCGCACGCGCTGGGGGCGCATCGTCAGTGTGTCTTCGGTTGCCGCGGTGTTGGGCAACCGCGGCCAGACCAACTACGCCGCCGCCAAGGCCGCATTGCACGGTGCATCCAAATCGCTGGCACGCGAGATGGCTACGCGCGGCATCACCGTCAATGTGGTGGCGCCCGGGGTGATAGAAGGCAGCATGGCGGACGATGCTTTTCCGCCCGATGTGGTCAAGCAGGTAGTGCCGGCGGGCCGTGCTGGGAAGCCGGAGGAGGTCGCGGCGTTGGTGGCATTTCTGTGCAGCGCCGATGCGGGTTACATCAACGGGCAGGTGATCGGGATCAACGGGGGAATGGGCTAATGCAATCGCGAAAATGCCCCCTCTAGGGTCGTCATCCCGGCGAATGCCGGGACCCAACTAAACGAGCCCGGGATAAAGATCCAGCCAGTAAGGATTACTCGACTGGATCAGATCTGCTTTCCATGCCCGTTTCCAATTCTTGACGGCCTTCTCGCGGGCAATCGCCTCGGCCATGGTTTCAAGGAATTCGAACCATACCAGCACGTTGACGCCGTACTTCTTGGTGAAGCCTTCAATCTGTTCGGCGCGATGTTGCGAAACACGAGCGATAAGGTTCGCAGTGACGCCGACGTAAAGCGTACCGTTGCGTCCGCTCGCCATCATGTAAACGCAGGATTGTTTCATAGACATCCTTGTCTGGGAGTTGGGTCCCGGCGTTCGCCGGGATGACGACCCTATTTTTTCTGCGATGTCTAAGGATCAGGACATCGGCGGCGGCTGGGTTTATGCGGCCTTCCTGGTGTCGGCGACGACGGCGGCAGTGCCGAATTCGCCAGTAGGATCGTCGATGATCGGCGGGTTGGCCTGGATGCTGCGGTAGACCGCGGGAATGCCGCCGTAGCGCAGGGCCTGCATCACGATATGGCTGGTGATGCGGTAGAGATCGGTGAGAGGCCGGAAATGGCTGGGCCGGAACTGCTCCTCGCTGCCGGCGCAGCGGTAGCGCGATTCGATCGGCACCGACACGCAGCGCGTGCCCAGGGTGCGGGCGGCGGAAATCACGATCTGGGCTTCGAACACGAAATTCTCGCCAGGGATATCGTCCAGGGCCAGCACTTCGGCCGGATAGAAGCGCTGGCCGCTCTGGCTGTCGGCGATCTGGTAGCCGGTGCCCCAGGCCAGGCCCCAATCGCCGAATTCGTTGGCCAGCCGGCGGTAGGTCGGCTGCGAGGCGCGCTTGCGCAGGCGCGCGCCGATCACGATGCAGCCGGGATGACGATTGGCCGCGTCCAGCAAGCGCGGCAAGTCGCTGGCCGAGTGCTGGCCGTCGCCATCCATGGTCAACACACCCTTGAAACCGCGTCTGCGCGCTTCGCCGAAGCCATCGCGCAGCGACTGTCCTTTGCCCTTGCGTTGCTCATGCCGCAGTACGGTCACCGGCAGGTCGGCGATGCGTTCGCCGGTGCCGTCGGTGGAGCCGTCGTCGACCACGATCACGTTGGGGCACTGCGCCAACGCACCTTCCACTACTTCGCGGATGCGCAGCGATTCGTTCAATGCCGGAATCAGCACCGCGACCTGGTCGCGTTCGAGCCGTTTCGGCTCAGTCATAAGCTATCTCCATCTCCAGAATCTTCCCTGATCCGGCCGTTATCGCCGCGTGTGGGCGCGACAAGGCCAGCGCTTCGAACAGCGGCAGCATCGGCTGCATCGCATTGCCGGCGGCCAATCGCGAAAGCGCGCCGTCATTTTCGACGCTGACGGTGGTCGCTTCCTGAATGTTCGCGCGCAGGCGTGGCATGCCCAGCCCCGGCTCGGCGACCAGCAGCAGGGCGCCGCCCAACAACCCCTGACTGCGGGAAACCTCGCTCAGCGGTCCCGCCGAGGCGCCGTCGTAGCCGACCAGGAGTACCGCGTCGGTGCCGGTGGCCAGTTGCGCCAACGCTTCCAGCAGGCCCTGCGCGAAACTCGCGTCGTAAGCGCTGACGGCCGTGGCTGGGGCCATGGCGCCTGCGCCGATGGTCCAGTAACCGGCCGCCGCGTTGTGCACCGAGTTGTGGAAACGGGTGGGCGAGAGACTATGCGGGTCGCTGGCCAGGGTTTCGCACATGTAGTCGGTGATGGCCAGGTCGCCATGGGTGGAAGCGAATACCGAGGACAGCGTGGCCGGATCGCGGCCGGCAGCGGTGCAGGCGGCCAAAGCCACCTCCAGCGCGACCGCGACGGTTTCCGGCGCGCGCCGGCGTTCGTTTGGCGCCAACAACCGGGGTGAAGGCTTGGCCGGCGCATCGGCGGACAGCATGCCATTGGAGGCTGGGCCATCGGCCAGATAGGCGCGCGCCGCCGCCCATGAGGGCAGGCCACGGGTCCAGAAACCGATGCCGGCGATGCCGGCCGAAAGGACGGGCGAGGTCGTGTGCGACTGGATCATGCGCGGCCGAAGACCAGGGACGCGTTGTTGCCGCCGAAGCCGAACGAATTGTTCATGGCGTAGTCGATGCCGCGCTGCGCGTTGTCGAAACGGATCTGCGGACCGCAGGCCGGGTCGGGAATAGCGCTGTTGAGCGTGCCGGGCAGCAATCCGTTTTCCAGCGCCGCCAGCGTGATCACCGATTCGACGATGCCCGCCGCGCCCAGGGTGTGTCCGGTCCAGCCTTTGGTGGAACTGGCGTGCAGGTGGTCCGGGAACATGCTGGCGACCGCGCGGGCTTCGATCGAGTCGTTCGCTGGCGTCGCGGTGCCGTGCAGGTTGAGGTAACCCACCTCGCCGGCGCCGATGCCGGCGCGCGCCAGCGCATCGCGCATGGCCAGTTGCGCGCCCAGTCCTTCGGGGTGCGGCGCGGACATGTGGTGGGCGTCGCTGGATTCGCCGTAGCCGCGCAACCATAGACCTTCGTTTTCGCCTTGGGGACGCTCCAGCATCGCGAAACCGCCGGCTTCGCCGAGCGACAGGCCGGTCCGGTTCGCATCGAAGGGCCTGCACGGTTCCGGCGATACCAGTTGCAAGGCGTTGAAGCCGAACAGCACGCTGCCGCACAGAGTGTCCACGCCGCCGATCAGGGCCGCGTCGGCCAGACCGGCCTGGATCAGACGCGCGGCCTGGGCGAACACTTTGGCGCTTGAGGAACAGGCGGTCGCCACGGTGATGCACGGACCGCGCAAGCCGGTGGCGTGGCGCACGAAATCGCCGAGCGAATGCGGCGTGTGCACGATCGGCCGGTCCAGGTCCGGTGGAAAACGGCGGGTCTGGCTGCTTTCGTCCATGCCGCCCGACAGCCGCGTATAGGCCTCTTCAGTGGCGCCGATGCTGGAAGTGGAGGTTCCCACCACCACCGCCACGCGGTCGGCGCCATGGCGCGCGATGGCCTCGGCGACCGCTTCGGGCAGTCCGTCCTGTTGCAGCGACAGCCATGCCAGCCGGTTATTGCGGCATTCCCAGTTCGACAGTGCGGGCGGCAGCGGCGAGTGTTCCAGTCCGTCCACCCGGCCTATCCAGCAATCCAGGCGTCCCTCGCCGCCGAAATCGTTGCGGCGTAGTCCGCTGCGGCGGCCATGCACGGCTTCGGTCTGCGCGTCGCGGCCGCGGCCCAGGGCGGTGGTGGCGGTGTAGGCGGTGATCGCCAGGCCAGGCATGGGTGACAACGGCGATGACGGCACGCGGTATTCCGTGAACTAACGTGGCCGAAGTATAGCCAGTGGCGATAGCGGGGAAATTCGCGCCGGCTTAATGACGCGTGCCGCCGCGCTCGGGATTCAGCCTTGTGAGACAAACCGCGACGAGCGTTCATCCTTCGTGCGGAAATACCGCAGTTTCCAGCCCTCCCGCACGCTTGCGCGCGCCGCCGCGGGTTTCGCTATGCCCGCGTTTCCTCCACAATCCGTCCCACCCCCAAACGCAGGACGCGTCACGCGCGGATGCAAGCCTACGTCTACAAGAGCCAGCGCAAGGCCGACACTTTTGTCTACCTTGCCGCACGCGACGATTTCGAACGCATTCCCGAGTCCCTGCGTGCGCCGTTGGGCGAGCTGGCGTTCGTGCTGGAAGTGGCGCTGACGCCGGAGCGCAAACTGGCGCGGGAAAACACCGAAACGGTCCGCCAGAATCTGGCCACGCATGGCTTCCACCTGCAGTTTCCGCCGCAGATATTCGATCTGCAGGGCGGTAACGCTGGCCGGTTGGATGGTTGAGTCGGATGGTTAGGAAAGCGTCCCTGTCCCGCTCCGCGCCGTGGATCGCTTTGGCGCTCGGCATGCTGCTGGCCGCGCTTACCGGCTTCAGCGGCGCGCTCGCCGTCGTGGGCGCGCTGCTGGCGCAACCGGCGCTGGCGCTGGCGGTGTCCTGGCAGCGGCAAACCCGCGCCCGCCCTTCCGGTTCGGTCTGGCGCGGCGAAGCGCTGGCGTTGTTGTCGTTGTGGGCGGCGGGCTTCCTCGCGTCTGCGTTGCTGGTGGCGTGGCCACTGAGCGCTTTGCGCCAGAGCGGCAGCCTGCCGGCAGCGCTGGGCCTGAGCGCGGTGGTGGGCGCGCTGCTGATCGGGTTGTGGCGGACCTGGCCCATGTGGCATTTGCTGGAACGCGAAGGCGGCTCGCTTGCCGAACATTGGCGCGGCCTGTCCGAACGCGATATCCATGCCTGGCATGGACTGGGCGTGGCGGCCCTGGTGGCGGTGGCCATCGGTTTTGGCGGCGTGCTGGCCTGGCCGGGATTGGTGCCCGCGCATTTGCGCATGGTTCTGGCGCTGGCCTACACGTTGTTGTTGCCGGCACTGCACTGGGCCCTGCAGCGCGCCGCCGCGGCCCGGACCCTGCCGGTGCTGGTGATGACGCCAGCCGCGGTCGGCGCAAGCTCCGCGCCTGTCGCCGTATCGCCTGCGGCCGAAGAGGACCTGGATACGGCGCTGTTCACCGCCGCGCGCGCGGGAAGGGTGGAACGCGCACTGGAACTGCTGGAGGCCGGCGCCAATCCGCGTGGCGTGTCTTCCGATACCCGCGACCAGCGCAGCCTCGCCACTCTGGCGGCGGTGTTGCCCGATCTGCGCCTGCTGCGCGCCCTGATCGGCCGCGGCATCGACCTGAATCAGGCGCAGGCGGGCATGACGCCTTTGCTGGCCGCCACCCGCGACAGCTGGCATGGAAGACCCGACGCGGTGACCACTCTGTTGGCCAACGGCGCCGATCCGCGCGCTGCCGACAGCGAAGGCAACACCCCCTTGCATCACGCCGCGCGCAGCTCCGATCCCGGGGTGGCCGCCTTGCTCCGCGATGCCGCAGCGGAAATCGATGCGTTGAACGCGGAAGGCATGACTCCGCTGGCGGTGGCCTGCGTTGCCGGCAACTGGCGCCTGGCCAAGTTCCTGCTCGAGCGCGGCGCCAAACCCGAACCGTCTGGCGGACAGCCGGTGCTGTTGGCCGCCGCGGGCACCGAGGAGGACGATTCGGCCGGCGTATCGCTGCTGCTCAAGCACAAGGCCAAGATCGACACCCGCGACAGCCGTGGTCGCAGCGCGCTGCATGAAGCCGCCTTCGCCGGCCATGTCGACATCACCGCCGCGCTGCTCGACGCCGGCGCCGACGTGCAGAGCCGCGACCAGGCCGGCCGCACGCCCTGGCTGGAGGCGGCGCGCGGCGGCCATCTCTCCGCATTGGATGTGCTGGCCGAAGCGGGTTCGCTTCCCAACGATGAAGACAGCGAAGGCCGCAACGCTCTGATCCTGGCCTGCGCCGGCGAATCGGTGCCCGCGACGCTGGTGCGCCGTTTGCTGGAGCTGGGCGTAGACCCGGACCACGCCGACCACCATGACAGGCGTGCGGTCGACCTGGCCGCCGAGGCGGGGCGCTGGGCCATCGTGTCCGCGCTGGATCCCGCCTATGCCTTGCCCTCGGCCGTGGCCGAGAGCGAGGAAGACCAGGTGCCGCCGGACCGCGCGCCGCTAGGCCTGGTCCGCGATGGTCTGCAGGCCGACCGGCGCGATGGGCTCGAAGCTTTGGCCAGGCTGTGCTCAGCGCAGGAGTTGGGCACGCTGCTGCACGATCCGGACATCGTCGCTTCGCCTGCGCGCGTCGAGTGGCTGCTGCGGCTGGGCGCCGATGGCGAAGCACGCGACAGCCAGGGCGATGTAGCGGTATTCGCGCTGCTGGCGCGCGGACCCGAAGCGTTGCCGCTGCTGCGGTTATTGCTGCAGCGTGGCCTGTCGCCTGCCGGCGCAGGCGGTTTGTCCCGCTTCCTGTCTGCCTGTCTGCAGGGCAATCCTTCGATGCGCGGCGCCGAAGCATTCGCGCTGGAATTGCTGGAACGCGGAGCCGATCCCTTCGCGCCTTCGCGCAACGGCGATCCGCCGCTCTCGCTGGCGGTCCGCCTGGGTTGGAATCGCCTGCTTGATCGCCTGCTGGATCTGGGTCTCAATCGCGAAGCGCGCGATGGCCATGGCATGTCCGCCCTGCACCTGGCCACCGCGCTGGGCCGCGAAGCGGTGCTGAAGCAGCTGATCGCCAAAGGCGCTTCGCCCGAGGCGCGCGCCGCTGATGGCCAGACGCCTCTTGGAGTAGCGCTGGCCAGCGGCCGCCGCGACCTCGCCGATTGGCTGGATTGGCGCGGCTGGCCCCTGCCCAAGCGCGCCTTGCGCGCCGCCGACCTGCCCGCCGCGGCAATGGCCGGCGACGCCGATGCGGTACGCCGCCTGCTCGATCTGGGTTTCGCGGTCGACTCGCCCGACGCGCAGGGCTGCACCGCCTTGTTGCGCGCGGCCGGCGGCGGCCACCGCGTCACGGTCGATCTGCTGATCGGTCATGGCGCCGATCCGCAGCACGCGGCCAACACCGGCGCCACGCCGTTGTCGGCTGCGGTCAGCATGCGTCAGGCCGATATCGTCAACGATCTGCTCGCCGCTGGCGCCCAGATAGAACACCGCCTGCCGGGCGGGGTCACCGTGCTGATGCTGGCTTCGGCGCTGGGCCTGCCGGATATCGCCGCGCGCCTGCTCACCGCCGGCGCCAACGTCCATGCCAGCGATGCGCAGGGGCTGACGCCGCTGCATTGCGCCGCTTTGTTCGGATTCATCGCGCGCGACAAGCCGCGTCTGGTCGCCTTGTTCGACACCTTGCTGTTGGCCGGCGCCGAACCCGAACAGATCGCCGCCGGTGCGGTCACGCCGCTGCTGCTGTTGCTGGGCGCGCGCGCAGAACCGGGCACCGCCTGCGATGAGGAAGTGGTGCTGGCCGCATTGGAACGCCTGCTGGACGAAGAAGTCTCGCTGGACGTGCAGGATCCACGTGGCTTCGGGCCGCTGCACCTGGCGGCGCTGCATGGATTGTTGCGCGTGGTCCAGCGGCTGCTGCGCACCGGCGCCGATCCCGACCTGCGCGACGCGCTGAACCGCACGCCGCGCGAGATCGCGGTGATGCGCGGTTTCGTCGATGTGGCAGCCGAATTTTCGCCCGCGGTGTCGGGGGCCTCGATGGCAAGGTTCCTGCGCGAACCGCGGTGATCCCGACGGGTATCACCATCCTTGATCCCGCTCTTGTAGAGCCGAGCTTGCTCGGCTGCTCTTTGCGTTGAGTCAAAAGCAGCCGAGCAAGCTCGGCTCTACAAGAGCGCAGCTGCTCACCAAGGCGAGTCCTGGCGGTTGGATTCGCACGCACACCACCACCAGGGATAGTCCTCTATTCGCCTAACCAGTCCACTGCGAAGCGGGTTTGCGAGCACATAGCGAGCCTGCACGATCAATTCGTCCTCGCTTCGGATCTGGTGATCGTAATAGCCCGCTTGCCAAAGCGCACCAGAACTGTTCGCGAGTCGATTGACCACGCGAGCCGAGTTCGATTTGAAACGTTGCATGCACTTGCCCAGTGATTCCGCCCGCAACTGGAACATCCAGTGCAGATGGTCCGGCATCAGCATCCAGGCAAAGTTGCGTACTTGGTCTTCGAGCTCGACTTGCCGCAGTTCGTGCTGCACGGCCTGGGCATAGCCCGCGCGCGAAAATAGGCGACGCCTGCCAGACACGACCGTGGTGATGGAGTGGTAGCCGCCACATGACGATGAGCGGCCACGTAAAAGTTTAGGGCTGGCCATGACTTCAGCATCTGCGCCAAGCTCCCATCGAACAATCGGAGCTTTCCTCGTTGTCGGTAAGTGAACTCCGTCATTGGTCGGCTCCCTGCCTCTGTAGAGCCGAGCTTGCTCGGCTGCTTTTGCCGTTGCATTTGTAGCTTGCTCGGCTGCTTTTGAATCGCTGCGAAGGGCAGCCGAGCAAGCTCGGCTCTACAAGAGCCAGGGCGGGCAGGGTCACATTTGCGCGAGCAGCGGAAACACGGTCATTCTGGTTTCTGGCGATCCTCGACAGTAATCTCATCGCTATCACTGACGTCGGCTTCGAACAGCCTCTCCAGATCCGCCCGCGCATCGCGCGCGGTCTGCACCACGGCGACATCGTCGTCGTAGATCAGATGCTGCGCGCGCAGCAGTTTCTCGTCGTGGGTGCGGAAGCGCTTGGTGTGGTCGGCTGCCGTTTCGGCCGGCAGTCCCAGTGCAACCAGTACTTTTTCTCCCATCTCAAGGCTGGTGGCGAAGGTCTCCCTGAAAGCTTCGGCTCCCAGGTCCATCAGCCGCCATGCATGCCTGCGGTTGCGCGCACGCGCCAGGATCAGCGCCTTCGGATACATGCGCCGGATCAGGCGCGTGGCCTTGATGTTGGTTTCGGTATCGTCGACGGCGATCACGAATACCTTCACGTGCTGCGCGCCGGCAGCGCGCAGCAATTCGGGGCGGGTGGGATCGCCGTAATAGATGCGGTTGCCGAAGCGGCGCATGTCCTCCACCTGTTCCGGGCTGTGTTCCAGCGCCACGAACGGAATGCGTTGCGCCGTCAGCAGGCGCGCCACTATCTGGCCGAAACGGCCCATGCCCGCGATCAGCACCTGCGGCTGCTGCGAATCTATTTCCTCGATCTTGTCGAACTCGGGCTTGGCCACCGGCTTCTTCACCCGCGCCAGCATCTTCGACATGGCGATCAGCAGCAGCGGCGTCATCGCCATGGATACGCCCACCACCGCCACCAGACGGTCGCGGGTGGGGTCATCCAGCAAGCCCACGCGCACCGCTTCGCTGAAGACCACAAAAGCGAATTCGCCGCCCAGCCACAACACACCCGCCAACATCAGCGCTGCGCGCGGCGCCAGCTTGCCGGGACGCAGGCCGAGCAGGTAGAGGAGGGAGAACTTCACCGTCAGCAGTATCGCCACGCCCACGGCAATGATCTGCGGCTCGGCCGCCACGCGGTCCAGGTCGATGTCCATGCCCACGGCGATGAAGAACAGGCCCAGCAGCAATCCTTTGAACGGCTCGATCTGCGATTCCAGTTCGTGCCGGAATTCCGAATCCGACAGGATCACGCCGGCCAGGAACGCACCCAATCCCGCACTCAATCCCGCCAATTGCATGAACCAGGCAGTGCCCAGCACCACCAGCAGCGCACTGGCGGTGAACACCTCGGGCATGCGCGTGCGTGCGACCACGCGGAATATCTGCCGCAGCAACAGGCGTCCGCCGAAGACCACAACGGCGATCGCGCCCACCGCCTGGAACACCATGGTCCAGCTCAGGGTTTCGTTCTTGGCGCCGGCCAGCAATGGAATCGCGGCCAATAAAGGAATCGCCGCCAGATCCTGGAACAACAGGATCGCGAAACCCAGGCGTCCGTAGTCGGTGGTGAGCTCCTTGCGCTCGGACAACAGCTGCAGACTCACCGCCGTGGACGACAGCGCCAAACCCAGTCCCACTATCAGTGCGGTCTTCCAATGCATGTCCATGGCCAGGGCCAGCCCGCCCAGCGCCGCCGCGCTCAACAGCACCTGCAGGCCACCGGCGCCGAACACCGGCTTGCGCATCACCTTCAAGCGCTGCGGCGAAAGTTCCAGGCCGATCACGAACAGCATCATCACCACGCCGATCTCGGCGGCATTGAGGATGCGGTCGGCATCGCGCACCAGACCCAGGCCGTACGGCCCCAGCACCGCCCCGGTCACCAGATAGGCCAACACCGCGCCCAGCCCGAATTTCTTGAAGATGGGCACCGCCAGCACCGCGGCCAGCAGAAAAACCAGGGCAAGTTCCAGACCGCTACCGTGCATGCGCGCACCTCCGTGGGACATTATGTGTGAATGCAGCAAACAAACTCGGAAACGCTAGCATTCGAACAGCGATCCGCTCGAACCAACAGCATTTGACGAACCAGAGAAACCCAGGGGATAAGCGGGAATTACGCGGTTCGGTGGTAGAACACTCCTCAACCGTCAGCGGGGAATGTTGCTGCCTACTTCAATTGTGACTTGACAATCACGGTGGCAGCGTCATATCTGGTCACTGAGTTTCAAAACAATCGGTCCACAAGACTTGTCGATCGGCACAACGGACGAAATGGAGTTTGAATCATGCACGCACGGAGTTGGAAAAAGATCGTCGCACTATCCGTTCTGTTATTCGCGGTTATCGCGAGCGCACAACAGACACTGGGTCCAGTAATTGTTACGGCACCCCCGCCGCCGCCAACACTTCCCACAGTCACCGCAACCGCTCCAAGGATCGGAGGTGGCCCAACGATTATATGCAGAGGATCGGCATGCGCCGCTTTTCTCGATGGTCTAAAAGCGCAATACAACCCGGAGAACTTCGACAGTGAAGGCATGCTTGGGGACGAAGCGCCTGTGCCTGGTCCTCAATTCTGCTCTGGTTTGAAGCAACTGAAGCCAGCAGGATGCAATCTTGCTAGTCCTCCTCCATCACCTGGTATCCCAGTAACTGGCCAGGCTTCATACCAACCGAATGGTTGTGGGACTGGAAGGTTAGTGAATGCGTTTGCAGATGTTTTTCTAGAGATAACTTCTAGACCAACATACTCGGGTGATTTTCAGTCCCCTTTTCCTGGGGCGAACTTTCGCTCGGCATGTAATGGTCACGATACCTGCTGGGCATCGGCAAACCCCAAAGGGAACTGCGACTATGCTTTTCGCCAGGACATGATTGCTGCATGCGGCGGCGATTCGCCTGCGAACAATAATTGCCTTGGATTTGCGGGCCTCTATCACCACGCAGTCTCTAATACCGGACCTGGCTACAGTGCTTATGCCAGCTCAACGGGCGATCGCACGTGTGCTGTTTGGGCTATGGATATGAGAGCAAATGGATGTCAATGAGGGATTGCGGATGAAATCTTCGAAGAAAATACTTTGCGTCTCGACAATATTATTGGCGACATCATGCCAAGCCGACAATGTTAGTTCAGAAACAGAGAAGGCTAGCGAGAATCGTCAACCACAACTATCCACTCAAGAGGTGGGGGGGGCTTCGCGGCACGTTGGTGCGAGCGACAAGGTTGTAAGTATTCCTTCCAAATTCGTTTTTAAGCAGCCTAGCTATCCAATTCGAGCAAAAGACTGGGATGAGCTTCTTAAGGGCCTTACATCAGATGACGGGGCTTTCTTGAAGGAAAAGAATGAGCAGTATTTTGGCGTGTTCGAGTATGGCAGCGAAATGGAATTGAAAGAGCGCGCGGCTAGCGGGTTCCCCCTGTCCGACGAATGGTTAGCAGCTCGAGCCATGTCGGATCAGGAGTTAAAGAGTATGGCCGATGCCGGTAACATAAAGGCCAAGGCATTTTACCTGGATAGAGTATTGTCAGAAGCTTCCCCATACCTGTCTCTTCGCGGAGTTAACGACATAGAGTTCAGCCAAGGCAAAGGGAACAAGCTGGCTATGGAGGCTGCAGAGCGCGCCATGCAAATACAGTCTTCTTACTCTGGGCCGTTTGCTGGATATCAACTAGGCTATGCGTATTCGACGTTGAGCTATCCTTATTCACCGGAGTCAGCAGCTGCGGGAATGTTTATAGCAATGGAAAGGGGAGACAGGCGGGCGCTAGGCTATTTGCAGAACTATCAACAGATGCACCGGAATATGGATGTGTCGACTGTAATGGCGGCTTACAGCTCGTTTAAGTGACAAGCTCGAAACGTCTCCTTCAATGCCTTCGGTCCATCATGCTTCAAAGGGGTTAGTCATGAGAAGAATCGTGTTGCTGCCAGTACTTGTTTGCTTGTCTATGTCGGCAGCAGCGAAAGAGCCAGCTGAGTCGTTCGAGCTTTTAGATCTATATATCGGTCAGCCGATTGTTGATGCGGTTAAAAAGTACCCTGCCATGAAGTGTGAGAATTCCTGCGTTCTAGAGGGGCATAGGTTCTTCGATAAGCCCGGAAAATTATGGGCCGGCATTAAGAACGACAGGATTAGTCAACTTGCATTTCGGTTCAGACCCGCTTTGACCTCTTCGGAGGCCAAGCAAATTCGTGCAGACTATATAAGCAAGTATGGTCAAGCGTCCGACCATTTGGGTGACGGCTGCGATGAATGGAAAGCCAGTGGTGGATATTTGGCTATTTGTCTGTCACCAGAACTCTCCCACGTTTGGTGGAGCACTGAATCCAGGGTGGATATAAACATACAGAATCAGCGCAAGCAGAAGTAAAAAGAAAGCGCCGTATTGGTGTGGGTGCCGAAAGAATCGTCATCCTCGCGAAAGCGGACACCGGCGACTTCGCTTCTGCGCCAAGAGTATGGTTCGACAAGCTCACCACGAACCGGCTCTTCGAGAAGCTCACTCTGGACCGCCATCCCCGCATGCTTGGCAGAACGGGGGCTAAGCGATAAAGCAAAAAAAGAACCCCGCATTTGCGGGGTTCTTTTCAACGATCCGGCAGAACAACCCAAACCTAACGCTTCATCGAACTGAAGAACTCGTCGTTGGACTTGGTGTTCTTCATCTTGTCCAGCAGAAATTCCATCGCAGTGATCTCGTCCATCGGATGCAGCAGCTTGCGCAGGATCCAGATCTTCTGCAGCAGCTCCGGTTCGATCAGCAGATCCTCGCGGCGGGTGCCGGAGCGGTTGATGTCGATGGCCGGGTACACGCGTTTTTCGGCGATACGGCGGTTCAAATGCACTTCGCTGTTGCCGGTGCCCTTGAACTCTTCGTAGATCACCTCGTCCATCTTGCTGCCGGTTTCCACCAGCGCCGTGGCGATGATGGTCAGCGAACCGCCTTCTTCCACGTTGCGCGCCGCGCCGAAGAAACGCTTCGGGCGGTGCAGCGCGTTGGCGTCGACGCCGCCGCTGAGCACCTTGCCTGAGCTGGGCACCACATTGTTGTAGGCGCGGGCCAGGCGGGTGATGGAGTCGAGCAGGATCACCACGTCTTTCTTGTGCTCGACCAGGCGCTTGGCGCGCTCGATCACCATTTCGGCGACCTGCACGTGGCGCGCGGCCGGTTCGTCGAAGGTGGAGCTGATCACTTCGCCGCGCACCGTGCGCTGCATTTCGGTGACTTCTTCCGGACGCTCGTCGATCAGCAGCACGATCATGTGCACGTCGGGATGGTTGGTGGTGATCGCGGTGGCGATCTGCTGCATCAGGATGGTCTTACCGGCCTTGGGTGGCGATACGATCAGCGCGCGCTGGCCTTTGCCCTGCGGCGCCATCAGATCCATGATGCGGCCGGAGATGTCTTCGCTGGAACCATTGCCGCGTTCCAGGGTGAAGCGGCGGCGCGGGAACAGCGCGGTCAGGTTCTCGAACAGCACCTTGCCCTTGCTGGCTTCGATCGGTTCGCCGTTGATGGTGTCCACCACCGACAGCGCGAAATAGCGTTCGCCGTCTTTCGGGAAACGGATGCGGCCGCTCAGATGGTCGCCGGTGCGCAGGTTGAAGCGGCGGATCTGGCTGGGCGAAATGTAGGTGTCGTCCGGGCCGGCCAGGTAGCTGGCCTCGGCCGCGCGCAGGAAACCGAAGCCGTCGGGCAGGATTTCCAGCACGCCGTCGGCGGCGACGCCTTCGCCATGGCGGGTCAGCACCTTGAGCAGGGCGAAGATCACGTCCTGCTTGCGGGCGCGGGCCACGCCTTCGTGGATGCTCAGCTGTTCGGCGATATCCAGCAGCTTCTGCGCCGGCATGCGCTTGAGGTCGCTCAGCGAATACTGCGGGAAGCCTTCGGGAACGCCCGGGGCCGGGCCGCGCGGCACGAAGGGCTCGTTGGCACCGTTGTCGCTGGGCAAGCCGTCGTTGCGCGGACGCTGCTCGCGATCGCGGCGGTTGCGAAAACGGTCGCGGCGGTTGTTGCCGCCGCCACCGCTGTTGTTGTTCTGGAAGCGGTTCTGATTCTGGTCGCGCGGCTCGCCATCCTGCTGGCCGCCCTGGGCGTTGCCTTGCGGATTCTGGGAAGGCTGGCCGTTGCTTTCCTGACTACCGCCCTGAGCGTTGCCACCCTGGGATTGCGGTTGGGAAAGCGCGGGCTGCGCCTGCACGGCGGCGGGCTGCGCAGATTCGGGTCGCGGCGCCGGAGGCGCGGCGGGAGCCGGGGGAGGTGCGCTGGGAGCAGGCGCCGGTGCGGCGGGTGCTTCGGAGGCGGGAATGGCCTTGGCGACACGCGGCTTGCGCGCACGCTTTTCGGCAGGAGCGCCGGCGTCGCCGGCTTCAGGGGTGTTATCGGACAAAGTTGCGATTCCTCGCTATGGTTGCGAGCGCCTGCGAATGCGGGCGGGATGGGTGGAAGAGTGGGCTCTCGTGATGAGTGCTTCAGAAGGGGTGCGGCGCAGACCCCGCGCCGGATAGTGTTGAAACTAGCACCGGGAAGCGGCGGCGGCAAGCGCCATGCCGCAAACCCGTTCAGGAACGCGTCTATCTGTAGGAGCGGGCCCTGCCCGCGACGCTCTGTCTTCCAACCTGACTTAAGAGCGTCGCGGGCAGGGCCCGCTCCTACAGACCAGGGTGATCAGGCCGCCGAAGCGGTCGAGCCGATGCCCTTTTCGATCATCTGGGTCAGCTGGCCCTTGCCCACGGCGCCTACCTGGGTGGCCTGGACCTGGCCGTCCTTGAACAGCAGCAGCAGCGGGATGTTGCGCACGTGGTACTTGATGGCGGTGGCGCGGTTTTCGTCCACGTTGAGCTTGACCACCTTCAGCTTGCCCTCGTAGGTCTGGGCCAGCTCGTCCAGGACGGGCGCGATCATCTTGCAGGGACCGCACCATTCGGCCCAGAAATCCACCAATACCGGTTCTTCGGACTGCAGCACGGCGGTCTCGAAATCGGCATCGCCGACGTGTGTCACCTTATCGCTCACTTTGGGGTCTCCTGCGGGGTCCGCGGAGGGCGGGGCCCGGTTGTGGGCCGAAATGCCGGCCTCCGCATTGCTGTAAACTGGGGCGTTCCGCGATCCCGTTCAAGGGCTTAGCCCTGGATTCGCGTACACCGGCATGGAACGCAGTGTGCGACGCCGGTGACGACGATGCAAGCGCATCGACCTGCGCAATGCGCGTGCCAAGCTCCTAATAAAGCTATAGCCCTAAAGAAGAAAGCATGAGCGACAAGCCGTTAACCGACATCACTTTTTCCTCGTTCGACCTGCATCCGGCCTTGCTCGCCGGGCTGGAAGCGGCCGGGTTCTCGCGCACCACGCCGATCCAGGCGATGACGCTGCCAGTCGCGTTGCCGGGCGGCGATGTCGCCGGCCAGGCGCAGACCGGCACCGGCAAGACCCTGGCCTTCCTGGTCGCGGTCATGAACCGTCTGCTCACCCGGCCGGCGCTGGCCGACCGCAAGATCGAGGATCCGCGCGCGCTGATCCTGGCGCCCACTCGCGAACTGGCCATCCAGATCCACAAGGATGCGGTGAAATTCGGTGCCGACCTCGGCCTGCGTTTCGCCTTGATCTACGGCGGCGTGGATTACGACAAGCAGCGCGAGCTGCTGACCCAGGGCGTGGACGTCATCATCGCCACGCCGGGCCGCCTGATCGACTACGTGAAGCAGAGCAAGGTCGTTTCGCTGCACGCCTGCGAGATCTGCGTGCTGGACGAAGCCGACCGCATGTTCGACCTGGGCTTCATCAAGGACATCCGTTTCCTGCTGCGCAAGATGCCCGAGCGCACCACCCGCCAGACGCTGCTGTTCAGCGCCACGCTCAGCCACCGGGTGCTGGAGCTTGCGTACGAGCACATGAACGAGCCGCAGAAGCTGGTGGTGGAGACCGAATTCATCACCGCCGCCAAGGTGCGCCAGAAAGTCTACTTCCCGGCCAACGAGGAAAAGATCCCGTTGCTGATCGGTCTGCTGTCGCGCAGCGAAGGCGCGCGCACCATGATCTTCGTCAACACCAAGGTCTGGGTGGAGCGCGTGGCCCGTTCGCTGGAGCGGGCCGGCTACCGTGTCGGCGTGCTGTCGGGCGATGTGCCGCAGAAGAAACGCGAGTCGCTGCTCAACCGTTTCCAGAAAGGCCAGCTGGAGATCCTGGTCGCCACCGATGTGGCCGCGCGCGGCCTGCATATCGACGGCGTGTCGCACGTCTACAACTACGATCTGCCGTTCGACGCCGAAGACTACGTGCACCGCATCGGCCGCACCGCGCGCCTGGGCGCCGAGGGCGATGCGATCAGCTTCGCCTGCGAGATCTACGCGCAAAGCCTGCCGGACATCGAGGCCTACATCGAGCAGAAGCTGCCGGTAGAAGCGGTGACCGGCGAATTGCTGACCGCCATTCCCCGTCCGCCGCGCGCCGCGCCGCAACCGGGCGATGAAGTGGACGAAGACGCCGGCGAAAGCATCGGCACGATCTTCAAGGAAGCACGCGAACAGCGCATCGCCGACGAGCAGCGTCGCGGTGGCGGCCGCAGCAGCGGCGGCGGTTCCAGCCGCAGCGGCAGCGGTCCTTCGCGTCCGCGTTCCGGCGCCCCTTCCAGTGATGGCAAGCCGCGCGCACCGCGTCCGCCGCGCAGCGTCAATGTCGCCGCCTCCAGCGATGCGGCGGTCTCCGTGCCGGTCGCGGCTGCTGCGGGAATTGCGCCTGCGGCAGCCTCCGAAGCGACACGTCCGCCGCGCAAGCGTCGTCGTCGTCGTCATGGCGTGCCGGTCGAGGGCGCTGGCACGACTACCGCCACGGCACAGCAGCAGTCGCCGCAGGCGGCCAAGCCAGTCGCCGACAGTTCGTCGTTCCTGACCAAGCTGGGCCGCAAGCTCAAGTCGTTGGTCTCCGGGTCGTAAAGCTGTTCCTTCTCCCTCCGGGAGAAGGTGGCGCGTAGCGACGGACGCCGCGAAGCAAGCACCCTTGGGGTGTGAGGGAATGGCAGTGACTTGCCACCCGACTTTCACTACAAGCGGACGATCCATTCCCTCATCCGCCCTTCGGGCACCTTCTCCCGGAGGGAGAAGGGAACAGGGCATAATCGCGGCATGAGCGTTCTGCGATTCGAAAACGTCAGCAAGCAATACCCCGGCGGCCATGAGGCGCTGGCCGACGTCAGTTTCGAAGTCGCGCAGGGCGAAATGCTGTTCGTCACCGGCCACTCGGGCGCCGGCAAAAGCACCCTGCTCAAACTCATCCATCTCAGCGAGCGCCCCAGCCGCGGCGCGGTGGTGTTCGGCGGGCGCAATCTGCTGAAAGTCCGGGGCGGCCGTATTCCGCTGCATCGCCGCGAAGTCGGCGCCGTCCATCAGGACCACCGGCTGCTGGCCGAGCGCACCGTGGCCGAGAACGTCGCCCTGCCGCTGATACTGCGCGGCGACCGCCGTGCCGACATCGGCAAGCGCGTGCGCGAAGTGTTGGCGCGCATGGGCCTGGGCCACCGCGAGAAGGCGTTGCCTTCGCAGCTTTCCGCAGGCGAGCAGCAGCGCGTGGGCATCGCGCGCGCCATCGTCGCCGAACCGCGCCTGCTGGTCGCCGACGAACCCACCGGCAACCTGGACCCCACGCTGGCGGCCGAAATCATGTCGCTGTTCGCCTCCATGCCGGAACGCGGCACCAGCGTGCTGGTGGTCAGCCATGATCTTGCCCTGATCAAGCGCATGAAGAAGCGCGTGCTGATCCTGGACCACGGCAAGCTGATGGACGATATCTCTCCGGCGGATCTGGCCGAATGAGTGGCGCCAGTGAGAACAACAAGGTCGCTGCCGGCCCGCGTTCGGGTTTCGGCATCTGGCTGGACCAGCATCTCTACAGTTTCGTCGCCAGCCTGGGCCGCGTGCTGCGCCGGCCGTGGGCCACACTGCTGACCATCGGAGTGATGGGGGTGGCGCTGGCCTTGCCGCTGGGCCTGGGCCTGACACTGGAAAACCTGCGGCACTTCACCGGTAGCGTGGAGCAGTCGCGCGAGATCGACCTGTTCCTCAAGCCCGAGATCGAAGTCGCGCGGGCGCGGGCGCTAGCGGTCGAATTGCGCGGGCGCGGCGACGTGGCCAAAGTGGAAGTGCGCACGCCGGAGCAGGGACTGGCCGAGTTCCGCGCGCGCAGCGGTCTGGGCGATGCGATCGGCGCGCTGGAAGAAAACCCGCTGCCCAGCCTGCTGATCGTGACGCCCGGCAAAGACGATGCCAGCCTGGTGGCGGCGCTGGAGCGCTTGCCGGAAACCGGTCTGCTGCAGCACGACGCTGCCTGGCGCCAACGCCTGCACGGCTGGCTGGGTTTCGGCGAGCGCCTGGCCTGGGTGCTGGCGGCGCTGTTCGGCCTGGGCGCGCTGTTGGTGGTGGGCAATACCGTGCGCCTGGACATCCAGTCGCGGCGGGAGGAAATCGGCGTGCTGCAGCTGCTGGGCGCCACCGACGGCTTCATTCGCCGTCCCTTCATCTATCTCGGCGCGTGGTACGGCCTGGCCGCCGGCGCGCTGGCCTTGGGTCTGCTGGCCGCAGCAGCGTATGCTCTGCGCGCGCCGCTGCATGCGTTGGCGCAAAGTTACGGTAGCGGTTTCGCGCTCAGCGGACTGGACCCCTTGCGTGCCGCAGGCTTCCTGCTGGCCGCCACGGTGATCGGCTGGCTGGGCGCATGGCTGGTCACCGGACATTTCCTGCGTCAAACCAGACCAACGGAAACTTAGGCCCTATGCATTCGCAGGAACTTCGACATCTGATCAGCGATACCCCGCGGGTAATGGTGGTCGATGGTTCGAAGATGGTGCGCAAGATGATCGCCGACGTGCTGACCCGCGAGCTGCCCGGCGTTGAGGTCATCGGCTGCGCCAGCGTCGCCGAAGCACGCAAGGCGCTGGCGGAAGGCGCGGTGCACCTGGTCACCACTTCGCTGGCGTTGAAAGACGGCGACGGGCTCGAGATCGCGCGCGCGGTGCGCGAAACCGCCGGGCAGGCGTACGTGCCGGTGATCGTGGTGTCCGGAGACGCGCAGCAGCATCTGGTCGAACGCCGCTTCACCGAATACGTCACCGATTATTTCGACAAGTCGCTGGGCCACGAAGCGCTTGCGGTCTTCATCCGCGGCTACGTGCAGCCGCAACCGGTCGCCGGTGCCACCGTGCTGTACGTGGAAGACAGCCGCGTGGTCGCCGAAACCACCAAACGCATGCTGGAACGCCACGATCTTAAAGTCGTGCACGTGCTCAAGGCCGAAGACGCCTTCGCCCTGCTCACCGCCGAATCGCTGGGCCATTCCACCCATCGTTTCGACCTGGTGCTGACCGACGTGACCCTCAAGGGCGAGCTTAGCGGCCGCGATGTGGTGCAGCGCGTCCGCATCGATTTCGCCTATGGCAAGCGCCGCCTGCCGATCCTGGTGATGACCGGCGACGACAACCGCAACAACCAGTCCGAATTGTTGCAGGCCGGCGCCAACGATCTGGTGCTCAAGCCCATCGAAGAGCGTCTGCTGATCACCAAGGTGCTGTTCCAGCTGCGCGTGTCGAGCATGGGTGAGGCGCGTTCGCTGGTGTGAGTTTGTATGATGCTCCGTGGCGCCATCAACTTTCATGACGTCACCCAGCATGACGTCATCCCAACGAAAGCTGGGATGACGATCTCTACCAATTTCAGCAATCGAATCCCACTGTCCCTCATGCCCGACACCGACAATATCAAACTGGAACCCTCCTGGAAGGCGAAAGTCGGCGACTGGCTGCAGCGTCCTGAGATGCGCGAACTGTCGGCGTTCCTGCGCCAGCGCAAGCAAGCCGGTGCGCGCATCTTCCCGCCCGGTCCGCAGATCTTCGCAGCCTTCGATGCGACGCCTTTCGAGGAAGCGAAAGTCGTGATCCTGGGCCAGGACCCGTACCACGGCGCGGGACAGGCGCATGGCTTGTGCTTTTCGGTGCTGCCGGGCGTGCCGGTGCCGCCGTCGCTGGACAACATTTTCAAGGAAATAAACAGCGACCTGGGGATCGCGCGGCCGGACCACGGCTGCCTGTTGCCGTGGGCACGGCAGGGCGTACTGCTGTTGAACGCGGTGCTGACCGTCGAAGAAGGCCGTGCCGGCGCGCATCAGGGCAAGGGCTGGGAAGGGTTCACCGACCACGTGATCGAAACGCTGGCCAGCGAGCGCGAGGACCTGGTGTTCCTGCTGTGGGGAAGCTATGCGCAGGCCAAGGGCAAGGTGATCGATGCCCGCCGCCATCGTGTCCTGCGCGCGCCGCACCCCTCGCCACTGTCGGCGCATCGCGGCTTTCTGGGGTGCAAGCACTTTTCTTCCGCCAACCAGTTCCTGACGCAGAAAGGAAAAACGCCGATCGACTGGCGGCTGCCGCCCAGATCGGAGCTGCAGCTGTAGGAGCGGGCCCTGCCCGCGACGCTTTTGGGCGATATTGAAAAGCGTCGCGGGCAGGGCCCGCTCCTACGGAGCTCCGGTTACCTTTTCTTTTTCTTCTTCGCCGGCGGGGTGACTTCCGGTGCAGGCGTTTCTTCCTTGGTCGATTCCTTCAGCTCGGTCTGCAGCTCTTCCATCATCGGAATGATCTTCTTCTGGATCGCGCCCATCAGGTTCTGCATCAGCGCCGGAGTCTTGTCCAGCAGGTTCTTGCCGGCCGGACTTTCGTAGAACTTGGCCATGGCCTTGACGTCCTCGCTACTGAATGTCTGCTTGTAAACGTCGATATACAAGGGCCGCATCTCGTTCCAGGACAGGGCCTTGCGCACGATCTGGTTGGTGCGCGACTGGATGCGTTCGACCTCGGCCTTCTGCTCGGCGCTCAGGTCTTTGCCGCTGGTGATCTGCTCGAACTGCTGGCGCTGCATCTCTTCCATCTGCGGCAGGATCGCGTTGAGCATGCTTTCGGCGCGCGAAGCTTTCAGCAGGCGCTCGATATCGGCGTCGGTCGGCGGGGCGGCCAGCGCGGTGGCGGCGCACAACGCAAGACAGGCGGCGGCCAGCAGGCGCGGAAACAGGCGTGGAATCGGCATGCCGGAGGTTCCTGGAGCGGATGAAGGAGACGCATAGTGCCCAGCGCAAAGTAAACGACCGGTTAAACCGGGCCCACCGCAAGGCCGGATTCCAGCGCCGCCGCATCGCGCCTACAATTGGCGCATGGGGAGCGATGCACTCGAAATCACGCCAACCTTGGCGATACCCGAGACCGAACTGGTCGAACGCTTCGTGCGCGCAAGCGGCGCGGGCGGGCAGAACGTCAACAAGGTTTCCACTGCAGTGGAACTGCGCTTCGACCTGGCCGCTTCGCCGTCGCTACCCGAACCGGTGCGCGAACGCCTGCTGGCCAAGCGCGACCGCCGCATCACCGACGAGGGCGTGCTGGTGATCGATGCGCAGCGTTTCCGTACCCAGGACCGCAACCGCCAGGACGCGCGCGAGCGTCTGGCGGCCTTCATCGCCACCGGCCTGACGGCGCCGAAGAAGCGCATCGCCACCAAACCTTCGCGCGCCGCCAAGGCGCGCCGCCTGGACGCCAAGCGCGGCCGCGGCGAAATCAAGCGCGGACGTTCGACCAAGGGAGTGATCGATTGAGCGATGCAACGGATCTGATTCCCCCCCTCCCGCCCCTCATGCCGCAAGTGAAGCCCAACCGGTTCACCCGCTGGCTGGGCCGTACCGCCCTGAGGCTGGGGGGCTGGCGCATCGTCGGCCCGATTCCCGATTTGGCCAAGGCGGTGCTGATCGTGGCCCCGCACTCGTCCAACTGGGACGGGTACTGGGGCATGGCGGCGAAAATAGCGCTGGGCCTGGAGGTGCGCGTGCTGGGCAAGACGCAACTGTTCTGGTGGCCGCTGGGCCCGCTGCTGCGGCGGTTGGGGGCGATACCGGTGAACCGCAGTTCGCCGCAGGGAACGATCGAACAGGCGATCGCGATCATCCGCGACTTCGACCGCATCTGGTTCACCCTGACCCCTGAAGGCACGCGCAAACGCGTGGAGAAGTGGAAGACGGGTTTCTGGAAAATCGCGCGCGCGGCGGACGTTCCCATCGTCATGGCGTACTTCCACTACCCGGAGAAGATCATCGGCATCGACCGGGTTTTCCACACCACCGACAACCTGCAGCAGGACATGGCGCGTATCCGCGAGTACTACCGGCCGTGGCAGGGCAAGAACCGCGGCACCGTCTGAATCGCCTTGTGGGAGCGGCGTCCCGCCGCGAGCTCTTCACTTTGCAACCTGAAAAGCAAAAGCTCGCGGCGGGACGCCGCTCCCACGCTATCGCTCCCCACGCTATCGGTCCCACTGAACCGCGGCTTTGCCCTGCACCTTCGACACATGCGCCGGACGGGCCGGCGCGCTAGGGTAGCCGGCTTGTTCCCTGACCCTGGAAGCGTTCCATGTCGCGCACCTTAGTCCTCGCCGCCGCCATCAGCCTGGCCCTTGCGGCCTGCACCGGAAAATCGCCCGAAACCGTGACCGAAACCACCCCCGCCGCCACCCCCGCCGCCGCCGAAAACCCGCTGCTGACCACCAGCACGCTGCCGTTCGGCGCGCCGGTGTTCGACAAGATCAAGGATGCCGACTATCTGCCCGCCTTCGAAGAGGGCATGAAGCAGCACCTGGCCGAGATGCGCAAGATCGCCGACAACGCCGAACCGGCCACCTTCGAGAACACCATCGAAGCCACCGAACGCACCGGCGAGACCTTGAACCGCGTCAGCCGCATTTTCTTCGGCCTGGTGCAGGCCGACACCAATGAAGCGCGGCAGAAGATCCAGGAAGAGGTCGCGCCCAAGCTGGCCGCGCACCAGGACGAGATCGCGCTGGATCCCAAACTGTTCGCACGCGTGAAAGCGGTCTACGACGCGCGCGCCACGCTGAAGCTGGACCCCGAACAACTGCGCCTGGTCGAGCGCGATTACCAGGAAATGGTCCGCGCCGGCGCGCAGCTGTCCGATGCCGACAAGGCCACCATGCGCAAGCTCAACGTGGAAGAGACCACGCTGTCCACCGACTTCCACACCAAGCTGGTCGCCGCCGCGGCCGCTGGCGCAGTGCAGGTCGACGACAAGGCCAAGCTCGATGGTCTGTCCGAAGGCGACATCGCCTCGGCCGCGGAGGACGCCGCCGCACGCAAGCTCAATGGAAAATGGCTGCTGGCCCTGCAGAACACCACCCAGCAGCCGGTACTGGCTTCGCTGAAGGATCGCGAGCTGCGCGCCAAAGTGCTTGAGGCATCGGAAACGCGCACCGAGCACGGCGACGCCAACGACACCCGCAAGATCATCCAGCGTCTGGCCCAGCTGCGCGCGCAGAAAGCCAAGCTGCTCGGGTTCGATACTTACGCGGCCTACAGCCTGGCCGACCAGATGGCGATCACTCCGGACAAGGCGCTGAAGCTGCTGACCGACACCGTGCCCGCCGCCACCGCCAAGGCTCGCGGCGAGATCGTCAAGATGCAGGCGGTGATCGACCAGCAGCAGGGCGGTTTCAAACTGGCCGCCTCGGATTGGGATTTCTACGCCGAACAGGTGCGCAAGGCCGAATTCGACCTGGACGAATCGCAGATCAAACCGTACTTCGAAATGGACAACGTGCTGCACAACGGCGTGTTCTATGCCGCCACGCAGATGTACGGCATCACTTTCAAGGAGCGCAAGGACATCCCGGTCTACAACCCCGACATGAAGGTGTACGAAGTCTTCGACAAGGACGGCAGCTCGCTGGCGCTGTTCTACACCGACTACTTCAAGCGCGACAGCAAGTCCGGCGGCGCCTGGATGGACGTGTTCGTCGAGCAGGACGGCCTGACCGGCGCCAAGCCGGTGGTCTACAACGTGTGCAACTTCACCAAGCCCGCCGCCGGCCAGCCCGCATTGCTGAGCTTCGACGACGTCACCACCATGTTCCACGAGTTCGGCCATGCGCTGCACGGCATGTTCTCGAAGGTGAAGTATCCCTCCATCGCCGGCACCAGCACCTCGCGCGATTTCGTCGAGTTCCCGTCGCAGTTCAACGAGCACTGGGCTTCGGATCCGAAGGTGTTCGCCAACTACGCCAAGCACTACAAGACCGGCGAGCCGATGCCGCAGGCGCTGGTAGACAAGATCAAGAAGGCCGGCAAGTTCAACAGCGGCTACGCGACCACCGAGTACCTGTCTGCCGCGCTGCTCGATCTGGCTTGGCACACGCTGCCGGCCGACGCGCCGTTGCAGGACGTGGATAAATTCGAAGCCGATGCCCTGAAGAAGTTCAAAGTGGATCTGGCCGAAGTGCCGCCGCGCTACCGCACCAGCTACTTCGACCACATCTGGGGCGGCGGCTACTCGGCCGGCTACTACGCCTACTTCTGGTCCGAAGTGCTGGACGACGATGCGTTCGAGTGGTTCAAGGAACACGGCGGCATGACCGCCGAGAACGGCCAGATTTTCCGCGACAAGATCCTCTCCCGCGGCAATACAGTCGACCTGGCCACGCTGTACCGCGATTTCCGCGGCAAGGATCCCAGCGTGGAGCCGTTGCTGGAGAATCGCGGGTTGAAGTAAACGACCGCGAAGAAATTCGGCATCGGGAAACGGGATGGCTTCGCAGCCATCCCGTTTTTCTGTGCGCTACTCCCACATCAGGCCGCTTCCATCCTTGATCGCCGGCTACGATTCAGCGCTGTAATTGCTTAACAGGCGAGGTGTCCCGTAGCATGCGGATTCGATGATCCGCATGCCCCGCCACCGCATCGCCAGACTGCTGCGCCTGCCCGCGCTGGTATTGCTTATGCTCGCCGTGCTGGTCAATCCGGTCTTGGCGGCGGTGGGCGACTTGCATGAGTCGAGCCACGGCAGCGCGGAACATGCGCTGCCTTCCGGCTCGCACGATCATGCCGATGCCGGCAAGCAGGAACAGGGAACCGACCTGTTGCACGCCCTGATGCACGCTGCCCATTGCTGCGGCCATCTGACCGCGATTTTTTCGACTCCCTTCGTAGCCCAAGCGCCGCTGTTTTCCGATGAACCGCCGGTACCGGCCTTCGCCGCCCCGCACTCTCCGCCCCGCACCGACCATTTCCGTCCTCCGATCGCGATCTGACGTGATTTGCCGGCAACCCGCCGGTCCTTCGTCATCGATCTTTCGGAGAAATTCCCATGTGGCTGCGTTCGACGGCATTGGCCGTCTTCGCGGTTGCGTCGTGCATGCAAGCATCGGCGCAGCCGCCTGAAACATTGACTCTGGACGAGGCGTTCGCGCGCGTCGCCCAATCCCATCCCGATTTGCGCCTGATAGACGGGCAGCACAAGGTGTTGTCGGCCGAGGCCGAACGCGCTGCGTTACGGCCAGCCCGGGTTGCCGGCCTGCAGATCGAAAATGCGCTCGGCACAGGCGATGCCAGCGGTTTCAAACAAGCTGAAATCAGCCTGACCCTGGCCGGCGTGCTGGAGCGTGGCGGCAAGCTGGACGCTCGCCGCACGCTCGCCCAGACGCGCATCGATGCGCTGGCGCTGCAACGGGAAACCAAGCGACTCGACCTGCTGGCCGAAGTCGCGCGCCGTTATCTCGCCGTCAACGCCGCGCAGGAACAGCGCCGCATCGCCGATCTGGATGTCGCGCAACGTCAGCGTACCGTCGCAGGCGCCAGGCAGCGTCTGACTGCAGGCGCATCGCCCGAGTCGGCCGTGCTGACCGCGCAAGCCGCGTTGGCGCGCGCCGAGATGGAGCGCGACCGCGCCCAACAGCGCAGCGCAGCCGCGCGACAACATCTCGCCGCCCTGTGGGGCGAACGCAATCCCGTATTCGACGTAGCCGCAGGCGATCCTCTGGTTTTACCGGACATCGCCGACTTCGCAGCGCTGGACGCATTGCTGACCAGCACGCCGGAGCTGTCGCGGTTCGCCGACGAGCGGCGCGTTGGCGAGGCGCGGTTGCAATTGGTGCGCAGCCAGGCCGAGTCCGATCTGGAATGGCAGGTTGGCGTGCGCCGCTTGCAGGCTACGGATGATTTCGCGTTGATCGGCAGTATTTCCATGCCGTTGGGAAGTTCACGCCGCGCGCAGCCCGACATCCGTGCCGCGGAGGCGGAGCTGGCGCTGGTCGAGATCGAACGCGAGGCCCAAGGCTTGTCGTTGTATTCCACCCTGTCCGAAGCGCACGGCCGCTATCGCGTCGCCCAGCTGGAAGTGTCCCGATTGCAGTCGGATGTGCTGCCCAGGCTCGCCAGGGCAGAAAGCGCGGCAGAGCGCGCTTACCGCGGCGGCGCGATCAGCTACCTGGAATGGGCGCAACTGCAATCCGAGCGCACCAACGCACGCAAGCAGCAACTCGAAGCGGCACTGGAAGCCCAGCGCGCACTGATAGAAATCCAGCGTCTCACCGGCCAGGCGTTCGTCGCCGCCCCTGCGTCGCACACAAAACAGGAAACGACCCCATGAAAGCGAAAAATATGATCGGCGCATTGGTGCTGGCCTTTCTGCTGGGCGCTTGTGGAAAGGATGCGACCGAAGAGCAGGCAACCGAAGAGCAGGCAACTGAAGAGCACGGCCATGAAAAGGGCGGCGAACACGCAGAAGCCGAAGAGGCCAAAAAAGGCGAGCACGGCGGAAGACTGCTGGAGCAGGGCGGCTATGCGGTGGAGCTGGCCATCGCCGAAGACGGCACGCCGCCGAAATACCAGGCATGGCTGTACGAAGGCGGCAAGCCCGCGCCCGCAACCGCAGGTACTGTCGAAGTCAGGTTGAAACGTCTCGGCAATGTCGCCGAGAACCATGTTCTCAAGCCGCGATCCGATGGCAGCCTGATGGCCTCCACCGTGGTCGGCGAACCGCATTCGTTCGAAGTCGAAGTGTTGGCGAGCATCAAAGGCAAAGCCTTGCGTTGGGAATATCCCAGCTACGAAGGGCGCACCGAGATCGCGGCCAGGATCGCCGCCGATTCCGGCATCCGTGTCGCGCCTGCAGGCGCTGGGGTGATCGCGGACGAACACGAAGTGCAGGGCCTGCTCACGCCGATGGAAGGCCGCGTGGCCAACGTGATGGCGCGCTTCCCCGGTCCCGTGCGCAGCCTGCGCGCCAACGTCGGCGACACGGTGCGTGCGGGCCAGGCGCTGGCCACCATAGAAAGCAATCTAAGCCTGACCGCCTACACCGTCAGTGCGCCGATTTCCGGCGTGGTGCTGGCGCGCAATGCCTCGGTGGGTTCGGTCGCAGGCGAAGGCTCGGCGTTGTTCGAGATAGCGGACTTGTCGTCGTTGTGGGTGGACCTGCATATCTTCGGTTCCGATGCGCAGCACATCCAGCCCGGCGTGCCGGTGAAGGTAACGCGCATGAGCGATGGCGCCACGGTCGAGACCGTGCTCGAACGCGTGCTGCCGGGCACCGCGACCGCCAGCCAGAGCACGGTGGCGCGCGCGACCCTCGCCAACGCCGACGGCCTGTGGCGTCCGGGTTCCGCGGTGAAGGCGCGCATCACGGTCGAACAACAGCCCGCTGCGTTGGTCGTTCCGCTTTCGGCGCTGCAGAACTTCCGCGACTGGGATGTAGTGTTCATCCGCGTCGGCGATACCTATGAAGTGCGCCCGTTGGAACTGGGCAAGCGCGATGCCAGGCAAGTGGAAGTCCTGTCCGGATTGAAGGCAGGCGACGCAGTGGTCACCGAGCAGAGCTATCTGATCAAGGCCGACATCGAAAAGTCGGGAGCCTCCCATGACCATTGATCGCCCGACGCAGGAGGTGCGCGGTGTGCTCGAAGGCATCATCCGCTTCGCCATCGCCCATCGCTGGCTGATGCTGGCGCTGACTCTTGCGTTGATCGCGTTGGGCGCATGGAGTTTCACCAAGCTGCCCATCGACGCCACGCCCGACATCACCAACGTGCAGGTGCAGATCAACACCGAGGCCACCGGCTACTCGCCGCTGGAATCCGAACAGCGTGTCACTTTCCCTATCGAGACGGCGATGGCCGGTCTGCCCGGGTTGGACTACTCGCGTTCGATTTCGCGCTATGGCCTGTCGCAGGTGACGGTCGCCTTCAAGGACGGCACCGACCTGTACTTCGCCCGCCAGCAGGTCGGCGAACGGCTGCAGCAGGTGAAGTCGCAGCTGCCTTCGGGATTGCAGCCGGAAATGGGGCCCATCGCCACTGGCCTGGGCGAGATTTTCATGTATACCGTCCAAGCCAAGCCCGGTGCGCTGAAGAAGGACGGCACGCCGTGGACCGCGACCGACCTGCGCACCCTGCAGGACTGGGTGGTGCGGCCGCAGTTGCGCAACACGCCAGGGGTGACCGAAGTCAACACCATCGGCGGCTTCGCGCGGCAGATCCACATCACGCCGGAGCCTTCGAAGCTCGTCGCGCTGGGCTTCACCCTGCACGAGGTGGTCGCCGCCGTCGCTGCCAACAACCAGAACATCGGCGCCGGTTACATAGAGCGCAACGGGCAGCAGTTCCTGGTGCGCGTACCCGGACAGGTCTCCGATCTGGATGCGATCCGCGACATCGTGCTGGATCGCCGCGAAGGCGTGCCGATCCGCGTGCGCGACGTGGCCGAAGTGGGCGAAGGCCCCGAGCTGCGGACCGGCGCGGCCACGCAGAACGGCAAGGAAGTGGTGCTGGGCACGGTGTTCATGCTGGTGGGCGCCAACAGCCGCGAAGTCGCGCAGGCATCGGCGGCCAAGCTGAAGGAGGCCAACGCCAGTCTTCCCGCCGGCGTGCAGGCAACGCCGGTCTACGACCGCACCGCCCTGGTCGACCGCACCATCGTCACCGTGTCCAAGAATCTGATGGAAGGCGCCTTGCTGGTGATCGCGGTATTGTTCGTGCTGCTCGGCAATTTCCGCGCGGCGCTGATCACCGCAATGGTCATTCCGCTGGCGATGCTGTTCACCGTGTTCGGCATGACCCGCGGCGGCGTCTCCGGCAATCTGATGAGCCTGGGCGCGCTCGACTTCGGACTGATCGTCGACGGCGCGGTGATCATCATCGAGAACTGCCTGCGCCGCTTCGGCGAAATGCAGCACCAGCTCGGCCGGGTGATGACCGAGAAAGAACGACACGAGGTCACCGCATCGGCGACGGCCGAAGTGATCCGTCCCAGCCTGTTCGGCCTGGGCATCATCGCCGCGGTGTATCTGCCGATCTTCGCGCTGACCGGCATCGAGGGAAAGATGTTCCACCCGATGGCGATCACGGTCGTGCTCGCCTTGAGCGGGGCGATGCTGCTGTCGCTGACCTTCGTACCAGCAGCCATCGCCGTGTTCCTGGGCGGCCGGGTGGACGAGAAGGAAAACCGGGTGATGCAATGGGTGCGGCGGCACTACCAGCCGTTGCTGGCCTGGTCGCTGCGGCGTAGCCGCTGGGTCATGGGTGGGGCGGTGGTGTTGATGGCGTTGTGCGCGCTGCTCGCCACGCGTCTGGGCACCGAGTTCATCCCCAACCTGGACGAAGGCGACATCGCGCTGCATGCGCTGCGCATTCCCGGCACCAGTCTGGACCAGGCGGTGAAAATGCAATCCACGCTGGAAGCGCGCATCAAGCAATTCCCGGAGGTCGATCGCGTGTTCGGCAAACTGGGCACCGCCGAAGTCGCCACCGACCCCATGCCGCCCTCGGTCGCCGATACCTTTCTGATGATGAAGCCGCGCGCGCAATGGCCCGATCCGCGCAAGCCGCGCGATGTACTGGTGGCGGAAATCGAGGCCGCGGTGAAACAGCTGCCGGGCAACAACTACGAGTTCACCCAGCCCATCCAGATGCGGATGAACGAGTTGATCTCGGGTGTGCGTGCCGATGTAGCGATCAAGCTCTACGGCGACGATCTGGATACTCTCGTAGAAGTTGGAAAGCGCGTCGAGGAAGTGGCCAAATCGGTGGCGGGTGCTGCGGACGTCAAGCTCGAACAAGCGAACGGCCTGCCATTGCTGACCATAACGCCAGACCGCAACGCCCTGGTTCGCTACGGCCTGAATCCGGGCGTGGTGCAGGAAACCGTCGCCACGGCCGTCGGCGGCGAAGTATCCGGCCAGCTGTTCGAAGGCGATCGCCGTTTCGACATCGTGGTGCGCCTGCCGGAACGTCTGCGCCAGGATCCTGCGGCGTTGGCGGACCTTCCCATCGCGCTGGGCGGTAGCGGCAACCCCGACGAATCCAGCCGCAGCGGCGGTTTCAGCGCGGGCACGCCACGCACCGTACCGTTGCGCGAAGTGGCCAGGATCGAAACCCTGCAAGGTCCCAACCAGATCAACCGCGAAAACGGCAAACGCCGCGTAGTGGTGACGGCCAACGTACGCGGTCGCGACCTGGGTGGTTTCGTCGGCGAGCTGCAGCAGCGCATCGGTGCCGAAGTGGAAGTGCCTACCGGTTACTGGATCGACTACGGCGGCACCTTCGAACAATTGATCTCGGCCAGCCAGCGCCTGTCGGTGGTGGTGCCGGTGACCCTGGTCATCATCTTCGCATTGCTGTTCATGGCGTTCGGGTCGGCGAAGGACGCTGCCATCGTCTTCAGCGGAGTGCCGTTGGCGTTGACCGGCGGCGTCATCGCGCTGGCCCTGCGCGGCATTCCCTTGTCCATCTCCGCAGGTGTCGGTTTCATCGCCCTGTCGGGTGTGGCGGTGCTCAACGGCCTGGTCATGATCGCGTTCATCCGCAAACTGCGCGAAGAAGGCGATGGGTTGGACGATGCCATCGTCGACGGCGCGTTGGGTCGTCTGCGTCCGGTGCTGATGACCGCGCTGGTGGCCTCGCTCGGCTTCGTGCCGATGGCGTTCAACGTTGGCGCCGGTTCGGAAGTCCAGCGGCCGCTGGCGACCGTGGTGATCGGCGGCATCGTTTCGTCGACGTTGCTGACGCTGCTGGTATTGCCTACGTTGTACCGGTGGATGCATTCCGTTCGCGCACCGGTCGCGGGCACCGCGGACAAGAAGTAGCGTATGCGTTGTGTTCCGGGCGACGCATCCGCGTCGCTCGGGACTATCGTCGATTTCTCCATCGAGCGTGCTTCGCGCCTTTGTCGCGATGCATTAGAATCGCAACATGCTCCGTTCCCTCACCTTCCAGCGTTCCATGGCCCGGCTGGCGTTCGCCGCCGTTCTGCTGATGGCGCTGGCGCCGGCGGTCAGCCGCTGGGTGAAGAGCGATTCGTTGCAACTCCTGCCTGGCCTGACCGAAATATGCACCACATCCGGGCTGAAAAGCCTGGACGTTTCCGGGTGGGGCGGAGAGAAAGCGAAAATTCCTGCACCGGACCACTTCGGCATGGGCGCCGATTGCGCTTACTGCCCGTTGCTCGCTGGCGCAGCGCTGCTGTTGTTGACCTTCGCGTTGCTGTTTCCGCAGGTACTGCCGAACCTTGCTCCCGCCTCTCTGCCGCTTTACTTCCGGTCTTCCTCCGTTTTCCCGGGACTCGGTTCCCGCGGTCCGCCGCTCGCCCTCTGAAACACAAGCCCGATTCTTTCTCTTCACGGCGATGACGCCGTGTTCCTTGTGCTTTTGGAGTTTCCATGTCCATTTCCGTTCGCGCGGCGAAGCGTTCGTCGCGTCTGTCCGTGGCTGTCGTCGCGGTGTTGTTCCCGTTTTCCGCGGCGTTCGCTGCCGATTCCACCGAGGTCGCCGAGCCGGCCAAAACGCTCGATAAAGTGGAGGTCATCGGCAAGCCTCTCCGCCCCGCAATAATCGAAGACCTTGAGCACGCCAAGGCGCGCCTTGATCAGCGCGCGGGCGGCACCGGGGTAGTGGACGGCGAGTCTTATCGCGGCGGCCGCGTCAGCACATTGGCCGATGCGTTGGGTTACGCCACCGGCGTCTTCATCCAACCGCGCTTCGGTGCGGAAGAGGCGCGGCTTTCGATCCGCGGCTCTGGTATCCAGCGCACTTTCCATGGTCGGGGCATCGAATTGCTGCAGGATGGCAGCCCGCTGAATCTCGCCGACGGCGGCGTGGATTTCCAGGCGGTGGAGCCATTGTCTGCGCGTTACATCGAGGTTTATCGGGGAGCCAACGCGCTGGAATTCGGTGCGGCCACGCTGGGTGGTGCGATCAACTTCGTCGCTCCCTCCGGCTATGACGCAGATCCGGTCGCCCTGCGCCTGGAAGCGGGCAGTTTCGGCTACAAGCGTGGGCAAGTAGCGCTGGCGGGAGTGAGCGGAGACGCCGATGGCTACCTCAGCGTCACCGGTTTCGCGCAGGACGGTTTCCGCGACCATGCCAGACAGGAAACCTATCGCCTGTTCGGCAATGCCGGCTTCGTTTTCAGCGACAGCCTGGGCGGGCGCGTGTATCTCACCCATGTCGACACGCGCTCGGAACTGCCGGGCAACCTGACCTTGGCCCAGGCGCGCGGCAATCCGGAGCTCGCCGCGGCCGGGAATATCGCACTGGACCAGCGTCGCGATTTCACGCTGGACCGCATTGCCGGCAAGCTGGCATGGGTGCCGAACGAAGAGCAAAGCCTGGTCTTCTCCGCGTTCTATTCCGACAAGTCGTTGCATCATCCGATCTTCCAGGTGCTGAACCAGGACACGCAGGATTACGGCGTGGACTTGCGCTGGCGTGGCGAAAGTATCGTTGCCGGCCATCGCAACGTACTGATCGCGGGTCTCGCGCTGGCGCAAGGCGACGTGGAAGACGACCGCTTCGCCAATGTCGCCGGCAGGCAAGGCGCGCGCACCAACCAGCTTGAGCAACGCGCCCGCAATGCCAAGGCCTACGCCGAGAACCAAACCTGGTTGGACGAACGCTGGGCATTGTCGCTGGGTGCGCAGGCGCTGAAATCAGAACGGCGTTCGCGCGACCTGTTCATCACCGGCGGACGCGACGAGAGCTTCGATGTCGACTATTCCGGCATCAGTCCAAAACTGGGAGCGTTCTACCGGATCGATGACATGACCCAGATCTTCGGCAACCTGAGCCGTAGCCTGGAACCGCCCAGCTTCGGCGAGATCACCGGCGGAACCGGCGTGACTCCCGTGAGTGAGCAGAGGGCCACGACCGCGGAAGTCGGCTTCCGCACGCAGCGCGAAAACCTGTCCGTGGACCTGGCGCTGTATCGCGCGCGGGTGGAGGATGAGCTGCTGGCCCTGACCGACGGCACCGGCAATCCGCTCGGCACGGTGAACGCGAAACGCACGATCCATCAAGGCGTCGAATTCGGCTTGGGTTGGCAGTTGGTCCGTGCCTTCAGATTGTCCGCCAACTATCTGTGGAACGATTTCCGATTCGATCACGATCCGGTCTACAGCGATAACGAACTGGCCGGCGTGCCGCCGCAGCAACTGCGTGCCGAACTACGCTGGCAACCCAGCGACCGCTTCTACGCGGTCCCCAACGTGGAATGGGTGCCGAACGATTACTACGTGGACCACGCCAACACCTTCCGCGCGCCGGGCTACACGCTGGTCGGCCTGCGCATCGGTGGCCGGATCGGCGACCGTTGGAAATGGTTCGCCGACGCGCGCAACCTGCAGGACCGCAAGTGGATCTCCACCACCAGTGTGGTTGCGGACGCGCGCGGGCTGGACGCCGCTAATTTCCTGCCGGGCGATGGCCGCTCAATTTACGTCGGCATCGAGTGGAAGCTGAAATGAACGCTCCTCCCGGAAGCGACCCTGCTTGTGCGCGATCCAGTCGGAACGCGCCCCTGTCCTTAGCGGATCACATGAGTCGGCAGCTCCGCCACCGCTTCATTGAGCAGTGCCTGCGTCTGCGTCTGCAACTGCTTGCGGTGCTCCTCCGACGACACCAGCGAAGACAGGTGGTCCATCGCCAGGCCGACTATGGTGTCGCGCATGGCGGGCGAGGCGTCGTGCGGATTGGCCATTGCTGCCCACAGGCTATGGCGCAAAGGTCCCCACGGATCGATTGGAATGGGTTTGCCGCCCACGATGATCACCCCGCCGCCGTCCTGGATCACCCCGAACAGTATCGTCGCCACCGCGAGCCAGCGCGACAGGTCCAGCCGGTCGAACTTGAAGCAGGCATCGGGATCGAACGGCATCAGGAATTCGTGGATCTCGCGCTGGCAGACCGGACAGAACGGCTCACCGAGCACGCGCATCTTGCAGTTGTAGGAAGGCCGGTAAGCGCCGCAATGCGTGTAGTGGGCACCTTCGTAGGTGCCGACCACAAAGCTCGGCGGTGCGGGAACCAGGTCCGGCGGACATTGGCTGCAATTGGGATTGGACTGGGTCGGCAAGGTCGAAACGTTGATCAGGTCGTCCCACTTGCCGGTCGCGGTCGGCGAGATCGTGACGTTGGGTTGCGAAGGTTCGAGACTGCCGTGCTGGTTTTGCGACGGCCCGTCGAGACCGCAGCCGGCGTAGTAGAAATACTCGTCGGCCAAGCCAAAGATGGAATGCCCCATCTCGTGGATGATGATCTCGCGCCAGTCGATGTCGTTGCCGAGCGAGTTCTTGGTTGCCGTCGAGCTGACGCCGACACTGCCGCCCGTTCCCCCGTACACATCGGAATTGACGATCACCTGCGCCGAATGGAACTGAGGAACATGAGCGGCCACTGTGCTCAACACTAGTGAACTATCGCAAACCAGCGCCCGCCTGATGCCGCCGTTGCAGAAACGCGCGTCGAAATAAGTGTCCGGCGTGGCTCCGGTGCCTCCGCAGCCTGCGGGATCGTCGGCGCCGCTCTCGTCGGAAGCCACGTCCAGGCGCCAGATGTTGATGGCGCAACGATGGTCGTCGAACGGTGCGATGTCGAACAGGCCGTTGGCGAAATGCTGGGCGTCTTCGGCGAACTTGCCCAGTTCGCTTTGGCGATAGCCTTCGGCGACCAGTACCAGGTTGAAGCGTTCGGCGGGGTCGCCGTTGTCGACGATCTTGACCGCGCCGATCACTGTGCCGTCTGCAACGCCCATGTCACTGCGCTCCTTTGTCGATGTCGGAAAGATCGAACTCGTGGGTGGCAGCGGTCGCCGCCGCCTTGGCTTTGTCGTCGCGGCTCGCTCGCCGCGGTTCTGCGTGCACCACGAACTTGCGGGCGCCGGCGATATCGGGCACGACCACGAAGAACGCGCGAACGCCCGTGTCCTCGTCGATCCTGTGCAGTGCCTCGCCCGGTCCGTCGGCCACTACTTCCAGGCCCTGCTGCGGGTTGTCGATGGTGCGGCGGTAGACCGGCCGGTTTTCGCTGTCGCGCAGTTCGAACCACGAACCGCGCGTGTCACCCTTGGGTACGAGCGCTTGCGGAGGCGGCACCACCATGTTCAATCGCTGGGTGGAGACGAGCTTGAATTCGTCGCCGCGCTGTTCGAAGATCAGGCGTAGGGCGCGTTGTTGCCGCCGATGATCGCCTGTCGCACCCGATGCTCCGCATTTGTCCACGTGTCCGCTCCATTGTCCGCTGTTATCCGGATCAAACGCCGGTAATCGAGCATCCCGGACAACACGCGCAACGTAAATATTTCCGCGGCCTCAAAGCACGCTTCAATGCGTTCTTCCGAAATTGAAAATCAGAGACGGGTCCAGGCGCCAAGGCGTGGCGGTACGTGTTTCGTTAACATCGTGTCGATGCGCTGTTGTGCGTACTGGCGATCCTGCGGATCGGCGCGTGCCAGGATTTCCTGCGCCAGCACATCGAAATGCGGCCAGAACTGCGCCTCGTGACGCAAATTTGCGCGCCAGACCGGCAGCATGCGCTCCAGATTCTCCAGGTCCGCCTCCAACCGGTCGCGCGCGTCCGGCATGCGGTTCACGATGTCGAGGGTCGCGGCCAAGTCGCTTCCACATGGTGAATGGACTCGTCATCCACCAGCTGGAAACGCAGACCTTTCTGATCGAAGCCATCCACGCTCAACGTCGCCTCGCCGCCGTCGAATTGCCTGACATTGATCAGATACAGGCTTCCGCCGTATCGATAGTGCAACTTGTATTCGTTCCAGTCGGCGGGAATGCAGGGCTTCAACGACAGATGATCGCCTTCGCGGTGCAATCCAAGCAGCGATTCGGTCAGCAGCCGGTACATCCAGCCGGCCGATCCGGTGTACCAGGTCCAGCCACCGCGACCGACGTGGGGCGCCACGCCGTAGACGTCGGCGGCGAGCACGTAGGGTTCGACCTTGTAGATCGCGCTGGCTTCGGCGTCTTCGGCATGATGGATGGGGTTGATCATGCCCGTCAGCTCCCAGGCTTTTTCGCGATCGCCCAGATGCGCGAACGCCATCGCCGACCACACCGCCGCATGCGTGTACTGGCCGCCGTTCTCGCGCACGCCGGGTACGTAGCCGCGGATATAGCCGGGATCGTGCGGCGTCTTGTCGAACGGCGGATCCAGCAGCTGGATCAGTCCCGCATCGCGCTTCACCAGATGCCGGTCCAGCGATGCCATCGCCTGCCGCGCGCGCGACGGCTCGGCGGCCCCGGACAGCACCGACCAGCTTTGCGAGATGGAATCGATGCGGCACTCGTCGCTCCGCTTCGACCCCAATGGCGTGCCGTCGTCGAACCAGGCGCGCCGGTACCAGTCGCCGTCCCAGGCGTGCGTTTCCAGGTTCGAGCGCAGGCGATCGGCCGATTCCGCGCAGAACGTCGCGAACGCTTCGTCGCCGCGCGAGAGCGCCACATCGCCGAAACGCCCCAGCACGTCGTAGAGAAAGAAGCCCAGCCACACGCTTTCGCCCTTGCCCGCTTCGCCCACCCGGTTCATGCCGTCGTTCCAGTCGCCGGTGCCGATCAGGGGCAGGCCGCGTCCGCCCAGCAGTTCGGTGCCGCGCTTGAGGGCCAGCGCGCAGTGGTCGTAGAAGGATCGCTGTATGCCCGACTGCGACGGAAGGTCGTAGTAAGACTCTTCGTCGGCATTCACCAACCGGCCCTCGATGAAGTGCACGCGTTCGTCGAGCACGCTCGTATCGCCGGTGACCTGCAGGTAGCGGCATGCCGCCAGCGGCAGCCACAGATAATCGTCCGAACAACGCGTGCGCACGCCGCGGCCCTGCGGCGGATGCCACCAATGCATCACATCGCCTTGGTGGAACTGGTGGGCGGCGCTGAGCAACAGATGCTCGCGGGTCAATGCGGGTTTGGCATGCACCGTGGCCATGGTGTCCTGCAGCTGGTCGCGGAAACCGAACGCGCCGCCAGACTGGTAGTAACCGCTGCGGGCGACATAGCGGCAGGCCAGAGTCTGGTACAGCAGCCAGCCATTGGCGAGTGCGTCGACGCTGGGGTCGGGCGTCTTCACCCGCAGCGCATTCAACGTGTCCAGCCAGTAGATGCGAACGCTGTCCAGCGCATCGTGCGCGGCACCCGGGCCTTTGCAGCGTTGGGCCAGTTGAATGGCGCTGCGGTAGTCGCTGCCGATACCCAGGCGGAATACGGCTTCATGGGCCTCGTCGGCGGCCAGGCGGATCGGCACCTGCAACGCGGCGCAAGGATCCAGCCCCACCCCCAGCTTTCCGGAAAGTTTCTCGCGCAGCATCGCCGCCGGATTGCCCAGGCTGCCGTTGCGGCCCAGGAATTCGGTGCGGTCGGCGGTGAAGCTGCGGCCACGCCCGCCATCGGAAGCGGGGCCGTCCACGTCGAAGAACGCAACGCGCCCGGCGAATTCGGTGTTGTAAGGATTGCGCGCGGTCAGCACATTGCTGGCGCTGTCCAGCTCGCTGATCACATGCATCTGCGATTTCACCCGGATATCGCCCAGTATCCATTCCACATAACCGGTCGCCGACAGCTTGCGCGTACGCCCGGAAAGGTTGCGCAGTTTCAGCACCGAGAATTTCACCGCGTCTTCCAACGCCACGTACACCCACAGTTCGCTGGCGATGCCTTCTTCCATGTGTTCGTACACGCTGTAGCCGAAACCGTGGCGTGTCCGGTAGTCGCCTCTGCCGCGGCAGGGCAAGGGCATGGGCGACCACATCCGCCCGGTTTCCTCGTCGCGCAGATAGAAAGCCTCGCCGCCGGCATCGGCGATGGGATCGTTGTGCCAGGGCGTCAGCCGGAACTCGTGCGCGTTCTCGAACCAGGTGTAGCCGGGCGCGCTTTCGCTGACCACCGTGCCCAGCTTGGGGTTGGCCATCACATTGGACCAGGGCGCGGGCGTGGGGGCGCCTTCGCGCAAGGTGATCACGTACTCGCGTCCATCGGCCGAGAAAGCGCCGGTGCCGTTGTCGAACAGGAATTCCCGGGCCATCGCCTCGAACGGCCAGGGGTCGTCTTCGCTGGGCGCGCTGGCCGGAGGCAAGCCGGACAACGAACCTTCGTCGAGCGAGGCGTCGGGCAAAGGCGGCGCGCCGTCGGCGAACAGCAACGGGATATTGCGGTCCGGCGCCATGTGACGGCTGACCTGTGCGGCCAGCGTGCCGCGCTGATCGCTGATGATCACGCGCGACACGGTCTGCAGCAGGATGCGGTCCTCCTGCGAAATCTGTTGCGCCGGCCGTACGAAGATGCCGCCCGGCCGATCCAGCACGTTGCCTTCCGGACCGGCCGAAACCAGGCCCAGGATCTGCTCCTGCAGCTGTTGCCGGTAACCGGCCTGGTCCTCGTTCCAGATCACCAGATCCACGTTCAGTCCTTTCAAGCGCCAGTAGGCGTGCGCTTGCACCATCTGCCGGACCAGTTCGATGTTGGCCGCCTCGGCGATCTGCACCAACACGATGGGAAGGTCGCCGGAAATAGAATGTCCCCACAGTCCCGACTGCCCGCGACGGTTCTGTATCAGCACCGCGCTGTCCGCACGCAGGAACGGATGCGCGTACACCATCAATCCGGCCAGGCGTTCGTACAGTCGCGCGTCCGCTTGCGAGGCATTGATCTGCCGGCGCACCACCTGGCTGTGCGTCCAGGCCAGATCGAACACGCGATCGGCCAAGCGGCGGTCGCGGTATTTGTCGATCAGCGCCGAACACGCCTCTTGGTCGGCGCCGACGCCGGTGACCATGTCGACGATCGCGGTCTGGTCGGGCGCCAGCGTGATCCGGCAACGGATGGCCACGATGGGATCCAGCACCGATCCTTCCGAGTCCGACAAAGTTTCCAGCGAAGACAGGGCCTGCGGATTGCGTGGGGTATTGCCGCGGCCCAGAAAGCGCGCGCGGTCGGTTTCGTAGGAAATGCTGTCGATATCGGCGTCGTGCACCGCCACCAGATGCAGCATCCACGGCGGAACTTCGTCGTGCGCACGCGGGCGGCGCGTGCACAGCAACGCCTGTTTGTCGCGCACGATCCGGGTCTGCACGAACAGGTTGCTGAAAGCGGGGTGCATTTCATCGGAGATAGAAGGCGCCAGCACCACTTCGGCATAGGTGGTGATCTCGATGGTGCGCGCGCGGCGCGAACGGTTGCCGATGGTCAGGCGCCGCAGTTCTATGTCGTCTTCGGCCGAGATGGCGATTTCCAGATGCGAGTCGTAACCGCGTTTGCGCCCGCGGAACTCGGCCTTGGCATCGGAGAATATCGCCTCGTACTGATCCACCGGCACGCAGGTCGGCTGATAGGCCGCGGACCAGAACTCGCCGCTGTAGACATCGCGCAGATAGCAGAAGCTGCCCCAGTGGTCGCGGGTGCCGTCTTCGCGCCAGCGCGTCACGGCCATGTCGCGCAGACGGCTGTAGCCGCCGCCGGCGCTGGTCAGCAGACCGTGGTAGCGGCCATTGGACAGCATCTGCACCGCGGGCCTGATGGTGTTGGGATCGCGGAACACGCGCAATTGGGTTTCCGCAGCGACCGGTGCGCTGCGTACCCCGGTGGCTTCGGCTTCGTGCGGATGGAATACGCCGATGCGCGGAATGCGTTCCTGCAGCAGCAGCAAGGTCGCCTGGAATTCGGCATCGGCCATGAAGCGCTTCTGCATCGGCTGGTCGTGCAGCAGGTAGTCCAGGGCCAGGAAGCCCATGCCCTGATGGTGGGCCATGAACGAACGGATCAGCGCATAGTCCTGTCCGCGGGGCACCCGGCTGGGCGTGTAGTCGATGGCCTCGTACATGCCGTAGCGGCCGCCGAAACCGAGCTCGGTAAGACGCTGCAGGTTCTGGCATGCCGCTTCCGGCGCCACCATCAGCGCCATCATGGTGGCGTAGGGCGCGACCACCAGGTCCTGGCCCAGGCCGCGCTTCAGGCCCAGACCGGGCACGCCGAAGGCGCGGTACTGGTAGTTCATGCGCGCATCGACGGTGTTGTAGCCGGATTCGGAAATGCCCCAGGGCACGTTGCGCCGCGCGCCGAAGTGGATCTGCGCATCGACCGCGTGCCTGGCAGTCTGGTCCAGCAACGTGTCCGGATAGCTGGGCATCACCAGCTGAGGCATCAGGTACTCGAACATCGAACCGCTCCACGACAGCAGTGTGGCGTCGCCGTCCACTTCGGTCAGCAGCCGTCCCAGTGCGAACCAGGTTTCCTGCGGCAGCTTGCCCTGGGCGATGGCGACGAAACTGCACAGCCTGGCTTCCGAGGCCAGCAGGTCGTAGTGACCCGGGTCCAGGCGCCGTTCGTCGACGTTGTAGCCGATCGACAACAGATGGCGGCCGCGGTCGTACAGAAAGCCGTATTCCATCAACGAGTACTGGCCGGTCAGATGCGCCAGACGCTCCAGTTCGCGGATGCGCGCGCGTGCGCGGCCCTGCGCCTGAAGGTCGTGAGTTTGCGAACTCAGTTCGCGCAGCGTCGGGAGTGATCGGGCGGTCGCCGTCGCCAGCGCTTCGTCCTTCGCTTCTTCCGGTGAAGGGAATCCAGACCCGAAGAACAGCAGTTCCTCATGCGCGGAGCGGCACGCATTGGCCAGCAACGTCGGCCAGTGCGGTTCGGCGTCGAACTCCGTCGCCGCAGGCACCGGCCAGGCCACAACGATCGCCGCGGCCTGAGTCGCCAGCGATGCCAGCAAGCGTTCGGCTTCCGCTGGCGACGCCTGCGGACGCGCACGTGCAACCTCCAGCGATTCGCGGAATGCTCCAAACGCAAGATCCAGCCCGTCGCCGCTGAAACCTGCCGCTGCCCGCACTTCTTCCAGCACGCCGAAGGTATCGGCCAGGCCTTTGAAAGTGGAGCGGGCCAGGATGGGCGTGTCCAGCAACGCCAGCAGACCCTGGCGCAAGGTCAGCAGATGCCCGGCCAGGTTGCCGCTGTCCACGGTGGAGACGTAGTGCGGCGGCAACGGCTGCAGCGTTTCGGTGTCGTACCAGTTGTAGAAATGCCCGCGATGGCGCGGCAGCATTTCCATGGTGGCCAGCGCGCGCTGGGTGCGTTCCATCAATCCGCCCACTTGCAGGTAGCCGAAGTCGAAAGCCGACAGATTGGCCAGCAGGGACAGGCCGATGTTGGTGGGCGAGGTGCGCCGCGCAACCACCAGAGCGGGATGTTCCTGGATATTGTCGGGCGGCAGCCAATGGTCTTCCTCCCGGATCCAGGTCTCGAAAAAGGCCCAGGTGCGGCGCGACAGGCGGCCCAGGAAGGCCAGCTGCGAACGCGATAGTTCGGCGAATTTCTGCCGTGGCGCTCTGCCCATCCATGCCATCAGCGCCGGTGAGGACAGCCACAAGGCCAGGATCGGCGCAGCCACCCACAGCGCCATCGGATTGAACTCGACCAACAGCGCCGCGACGGCGATGGCGAACGCAGGCGCGAACCACATGCCGCGCAGTTCCGCGCCGAAACCGCTGCCCAGGTTGCGCTCGACTTCGCTGGACGGATTCCACTGCAGCAGATGCCGGCGACTGACCGTCATCCGCCATAGCGTGCGCACCACCGCGCCCAGACTGAAGAACGCTTCGTAGGGCAAACAGGCCAGATTCACCACTGCGCGCAGCAGTTGCTGTGCGCACGACTTCAGCACCTGCAACAGATGCGTCTCCAGCGCCATGTCCACCGGTTTGACGAACACCTCGCGCAACGTCGGCACCAGTATCGGCAACAGCAGAAGACACAGCACCCACAAGGTCCACGCCAGGGTGCGCGGCACCAGGGTCCAGCCGAGCACCAGTAAAGTGGTGGCCGCCGCGGGCACCAGACTGCGGCGCAGGTTGTCCAGCAGCTTGCCGCGCGACAGGCCCGACAGGGGATTGCGCTCCAATCCGCCTCCGTGGCGGGGCACCCACGGCAACAACCAGGGCAGCAGTTGCCAGTCGCCGCGGATCCAGCGGTAGCGGCGCTTCACATCGGCGGCGTAGCGCGCCGGATAGTCCTCGAACAGACGCACGTCGCTGACCAGCCCCGCGCGCGCATAGCAGCCTTCCAGCAGATCGTGGCTGAGGATGCTGTTGGCGGGAAAACGATTCTCCAGCGCATGCTCGAACGCGTTCACGTCGTAGATGCCCTTGCCGACGAACGAACCTTCGCCGAACAGATCCTGGTACACGTCCGACACCGTGCGCGTGTAAGGGTCTATGCCCGGCTCGCTGCCGTACATGCGCGCATAGCGCGAAGTGATGCGCCCGCTCATGCTGCTGCCCACGCTGGGTTGCAGAATGCCGTAGCCGCGCGTGACCCGGCGTTTCTTCTCGTCGAAGCGCGCATGGTTGAGCGGATGGGCGAGGGTGGCGACGAATTCGCGCGCGGCATCGCGCGGCAGGCGGGTGTCGGTGTCCAGGGTGATGACGTAACGCACGTTGGTCAGCACCGCGGTGTTGCCGGCGATCTTCAGGAACTGCTCGTCGGCGCCGCTGCGCAGCAGACGGTTCAACGCCGCCAGTTTGCCGCGTTTGCGCTCGTAGCCCATCCACGCCTTCTCGCGCGGGTTCCATTGGCGGGGACGGTGGAAGAGGAAAAACAGATCGTGGCTCTCCGGCGCGTAGCGCGCGTTGAGGCGTTCCACTTGCTCCGTCGCATGGTCCAGCAACGCTTGGTCGCCCGGCAGCACCTGCTGGCCGGCGTCCAGAAAATCGGTCAGCAGGCCGAAGTGCAGGTGGGCATCGCGGTTGGCCAGGAAACGCACTTCCAACCCTTCGACCAGCGCATCGATGCCCTGAAGGCTGCCGATCATGCTCGGTACCACCACCAGCGTGCGTGCATTGGCGGGCAGGCCCTGGGAGTAATCCATGCGCGGCAGCGGTTGCGGCGCCACGAGTACTGTGGCCGCCCAGTTGACCAGGGCGATGCCCAGTTCGCTGAAGGCGATGACGCCCAAGGCGCCTATCAGGCTCAGCCACGCCCAGTCGAAGCGGCCCGCGCTGGCCTCGGTCACCAGAACCCAGGTAAAGGTCAGGGCGATGGCGATGATAGGCGTGAGATACAGAGACAACGGAATCCTGCGCGGACGCAGGCGTACCGGCCTGCGCGCGGTCTCCAACGCCGCTACCGCCGCACGCATCTGTGCGATGCCTTCGTCGACCAGGTAGTAACCCACATGCGCACGGATATCGCGCGTGCCGGCGTGTTCCTGCGCCAATGCCAGCACGTTGCCCGCCACTTCCGTTTCGTCGGCGCCGCTGAGCCGCGCCACTTTTTCCACCACGTGCCGGTAAGCATCGCGGGTGCTGAAATCCATGGACGCATAGGTGCCGGCCGGGTCCCCGCGCAGGGTCTTGTCGACCAGGCTCATGGTTTCCACGAACTCGCGCCAGTCCATGTTGGCCAGGAAGCGCAGGCTGCCGATGCTGTTGCTTATCGACACCTGGTCCGAGGCCTGTTGCTGGCTCTCGGCGTGCACCAGCGCCTCGATGCTGTGGCCGCCGTCGGCAGCCCACTGCTCGGTCCAGCTCATCGGCATGGCCAGCGCCGCGCTGCGCCCGTGTATGCCGCGGATCAGCTCGGCCACGAAGGCGCCGGTCAGCGGCGGACTGGAGCGCGCCATGTCGGCCACCACCAGCACCACGTTCTTGGGGGTGTTGTCGGCCGTGTCGTTGAGCAGGCTCGCCCACTCGCTGGCCAGGCGATGGTCTACGCCGTCGCGCATCACCCGCACCGCCATGCGCCGCAGGTTCTCTATCAGCGCCAGTCGCAGCATGATGGGGATAGCCCACAATTCGCCCATCTTCAACGGCGCGACCGATTGATAGGCCGCCACGAACAGGCTCAGGGTTTCGGCGTCGATCCGGCCGTCGCCATGGGCGATGGCTTCCATCGCCAGGTCGTAGACGCGCGGCAGTCCGGCCGAGGGGCCCTTGCTCAGGGAAGGCAGTTCGCGGCTGTAGCCTTTGGGCAGATGCCGTCTTGCGGTACGTATCTGTTCTTCGATCAGGTAGTAGTTGTCCAGCAGCCACTCGCCGGCGGGAGTGATGCGCACTTCGTCCTGCACCATCCTGGTGAGCATGGAGTTGGCGTCGTCCAGCAGGCCTTCGTTCTCTTTCAGCCGGGACAGCAGCTGGTCCGGCTGCGGCAGCAGATGCACGCGGTGCCCGCGCGCCAGCGCCTTGCCGTGCCATTCCATCTGTTCGGCGCTGAGCAACTGCGACCGCAGCGGCTCTTCGTCCACCAGCGGTTTCTGCAAAACGGTGGGCTGCCAGCGCCGTATGCGCCTGCGCAACCGTAGCCAACGACCGAGGATCCGCCAAACCGTGGGCATACCGAATCCGTTCCCGTCACTCCAATGGGACTTCGATCATTGCATTGGCGGGGGAAGTGGCTTGTGAATGCCTGGATGCCGGGTCCGAGGCCTTTGGGTTGCTTACGAGCTAATTCGAGCCGATCCCGTTACGGATAGAGGGTGCATGACCGTACACAGCATGCATGGCTGCCGGAATGCTTCGCAATATTCTGGTATTGATTGACCCGTCATGCGTGATGGATCATGCGCTTTCCTCACAGATGAGGTGCAACTCAAGTATTCGAGGTCACATGAGCTATACCGTAGATCTGATCGTAGGTTCACTACCAAGCGACGATAAAGAGGCATGGAAACAAATTGAGGCGCTGCGGGAAACTTACTACAACGACGATCGCAAAAAAGCGGAAGCTCTTGTTGCGCTTCACTCTGTGCTTACTGCTAGATATCCGTGCCTTTGTAGCTATTCTGAGGACGATCCAATGATGGATGAGAGTCCTTGGGCGGATGGTCCAATGTTGGGAAACTTTGCCCACGAGATGGGAATGTTGGCCATCTCGTTCTCGAGAGCTGATGAGGTCGTACCTTTCATAATCAAAGAAGCGAATGCGCTAGGCATCTCGGTAGCGGATGGACAATCAGAGGACATCTATCGCCCTGGCAGCAGCTCAGCGCCTAAAGTCACGAACCGCCGTTGGTGGAGGTTCTGGGAGTGATCGCCAACTGTTCATTCAAACCGGGATCGGTTCGCGACTCGGTTTAATTCAAAAAAAAGCACTACAGGAGACATCAATGTTTGACTGGTTCAAAAAGAAGCAAGCTGCCGGGCCAGACTTCTCTGCGCTCAACTCGCGTGAAAAGGTCGAGGCTGCCGCTCAGCGGGGAGAGCTTGTACCGATGCTGCTGATGCTGGAGGAGTTTGGGGGAGACCCTATCGGACCCAACCAGGTGTTTGTTCCAGCGTGGGCCGCAGAGCAGAAGCAGAGGATCGACATGGGAACCATCCTTCCTCTTGCCCAGGAAGAAAAGATCAGCAAGTACTCCGTGGAGCCTGCGTACAAAGGGGACAGCTTCGTTCCCTCGTCCATTGCGGTTCGTGCACACGATCCTGGCGACTTCACCGCGACCATCGAGATCTGGTAGAAGGAGAATCAGTCAGCTCAAGCCGAGCCGCTCGCGACTCGGCTTAGTTCAGACAGCAGCTATCACCAGGATCATCCGTGCAGAAGATCGATCTCAAGAAAGAACTGAAGCATCTCTACCAGCCCTCCGCAAAAGAGGTGGTCCAGGTCGAAGTGCCAGCTTTCCAGTTCCTCATGATCGATGGCGAGGGCGACCCCAACACCTCGCGAAAGTACGCCGAAGCGGTGGAAGCGCTGTTCTCCGTTTCCTACACGGCGAAATTCATGGTGAAGAAGGGAGCGCAAGGAATCGACTATGCGGTCATGCCCCTCGAAGGCCTTTGGTGGTCGGATGACCTGTCCGCCTTCGTCGCCAACGATAGATCGAAGTGGAAATGGACGATGATGATCTTGCAGCCCCATTTTGTGGAAAAGGTAATGATCCAGGCGGCCATTGCGGAAGTGAAGCGAAAGAAAGCGCTTCCCGCAATAACCGCGCTCAGACTGGAGAACTTCTCCGAAGGGCGGTGCGCGCAGATACTTCACGTCGGCCCCTTCAGCGAAGAAGGCCCGACCATCCAGCGAGTCCACGATTTCATCGCTGCGCGCTCCGCTCTTGCCGGAAAGCACCACGAGGTCTACCTGAGCGACATACGTCGCGCCAAGCCGGACAAGTGGAAAACCATCCTCCGCCAACCTATGGAATGATGGGAATGGATCGGCGAAGAGCTGGCGTAGGGCGGGCACTGCCCGTCGGCTTTTTTGGTCGTGGTGCGGAAACGAGGCGGGCAATGCCCGCCCTACATTTGCTATTCAACTCGGTTGGATTGCCGTCTGAAAATTCATTGAAGACGAACCCGCTTTGCGGGTCGGCTCAATCCAGGAATTAAGCCCTATGACGCATAAGCTTGCTGCCGTTGCGACTTTGCTGGCCCTCATGAGCCAGCCTGCTCTCGCCTCGCAAACCCTCTGCACGTTCTCGGCCGGCGAGGCCTCCCGCTACTACGAGCTGGAATTTGTCGGCTACAGCGACACGAACCCGACAATCGTCTTCAGCTCAACGGAATTCGGGTCCGGCAAGCCCATTACGCTCGATTCCTCCCATTACTCGCTTGAGCATTTCAATCCAAAAGTCGGGAAAGTCAGCCTGGAGTTCCGCGATACAAAGGGCCTCGCTCTGCCGCCATCATTCAATCTCAACGGCGCTGACGGCCGTGCCATTCTCTCAATCGGCTCCAGGGTCATCGAGGGCGAGTTGAAGTGCGACTATTGAGCTTATTTCCCGCTGGATCCTGAGAATCCCGACCTCACGAGGTTCCCATGAAAATGACCCGCCTCATCCCGATGCTGCCGGTAAGAAGCATGCCCGCGAGCGTCGAGTTCTATCAGAAGCTCGGATTCAGCGTCGAACAGAGAAACGATGATTGGCGCTGGGCGATGCTGCGCTTCGACGAATGCCGCCTGATGGTGGACCAGTCGATCAACGTCCATCCGGAGGCTCCACGCACCTCGGTTCTCTACTTGTACCCGGACGACATCAGCCAGTACCACCAGCAGATATGCCAGAACGGATTGGATATTCCCGATCTGGAAGTGTCGTTCTACGGCATGAAGGAATTCCGCTTCGACGATCCGGACGGAAACCGGCTGTGGATCGGGCAGAGCACTTCAGCAAGCACGTAGCGCACATAGGGAAGCACATGAATCACCTGCAGACGTTGACCCGTTATAAGGCCTGGGCCGATAAGCTGTTCCTGTCGACGGTTTCCCAACTGCCCGGGAAGGAATTGACCGCGCCGCGGCCGATCCTGTTCGGCAGCATCATCCGCACACTTAACCATTCCTATGCGATGGACCGGGTGTGGCAGGCGCATTTGCTCGGAGAGGCGCACGGGTACACGACGCGCAATCCGGATGAACACCCGGCGTTCGAAGAGTTGCGGGAAAGGCAGCTCGCGATGGATGCCTGGTATGTCGGTTATGCCGACTCTCTGGATACCGATCAGAGGGATGGGATTGTCGACTTCGAGTTCATTGGCGGCGGCAATGGCTCCATGTCGCGCAACGATATCCTGCTGCATGTGGTCAACCACACGACCTATCATCGGGGCCATGTGGCGGACATGCTCTATCATCTGTCCGTCTTTCCGCCGACCACGGATCTTCCCGTGTTCCTGAAAGAGAGGGCCAAAGAGGCCTGACGCATCACTCAGCGGTCGTCAGGTGCCAAGCACCGCTACATAGAGGAAAAAGGTAGGAGCGCTTCGCCTCCCCCTTTGAAAAAGGGGATTGAGGGGGATTTGCTCTTGCTCTTCATCGCAGAAGCAAGATCAAGAGCAAATCCCCCGTAGCCCCCTTTGCAAAGGGGCAAAGCCGACGAAGCTTTTGTAGAGCCGAGCTTGCTCGGCTGCTTTTAGTGGATCACCAAAAAGCAAAAGCAAGAGCAAGGGCAGCCGAGCAAGCTCGGCTCTACAAAAGCACACCAGCGACAGCAACACCAGCAACAGCAGCGCTAGCGTTCCGAATGCCCGGTATCGTCGTAACTGCGGCGGGTGAACAGATCCGGCTGGATCAGTTCGATGAAGGCCCGCGCCTGCGGCGACAGATACTTGCCCTTGCGCACCACCACGCCATAGCTGCGTGCGGGGAACCACTGGCTTAGCGAGCGCGCGGCCAGGCGGTCGCGGTCGGCGTCGGTCAGGCAGATCGAGGTGATGATGGAAATGCCCATGCCCATGGCCACGTATTGCTTGATCACCTCCCAGCCGCCTACTTCAAGTGCGACCGTGTACGGCACGCGGTTCTGCTGGAACACCAGATCGACCAGGCGGTAGGTCACCAGTCTTTTCGGCGGCAGAATCAATCCGTAGGGCGACAGGTCCTCCAGTTTCAGCGTGCGTTGCTTGATCAACGGATGGTTGGGCGGAGCGATGAGCAGGGGCTCGAAACGGTAGACCGGCTCGTAGCTCAGGTCCTGCGGCACGTCCAGCATCGAACCCACGGCCAGATCCACCGCGTCGGAGCGCAGCAGATCGGTGCCGTCCGCGCTTACCGCGTTATGCAGGGTCAGGCGCACCTCGGGATGCTGGCTGCGGAAGTGCTCCACGATCTTCGGCAGCAGGTAGAGGATGGTGGAGCTGTTGGCGGCGATGTTGAGTTCGCCGGCGTCCAGTCCGCGCACCTTTTCGCGGAAGCTGCTGCCCAGCCCGTCCAGGCTTTCGACCAGCGGCTGGGCCAGTTCGTACAACAGCTGGCCTTCGCGGGTGGGAGTCAGGCGCCTGCCGCTGCGCTCGAACAGCCCCACCCCCAACTCGCGTTCCAGCGCCTGCAATTGCAGGGTGATGGCGGGCTGGCTCACGTACAAAGCCTCCGAAGCGCGCGAAACCGAGCCCAGGCGCACCGTCTGGCAGAAGGCCCGCAGGGGCTTGAGACGGTCCGATTTGTAAGGAAATCGGGGAGTTGCGACAGGCTTGTCAGGCATTGCGATGCACCATATAAGCTGAGCTTATTAATTGCATTGATAAAACTGTGTTGTCAAATAAATGATGCGGGAGCACGGTGATCACCCCAGCTTGAGTGGCCAGAAACCAAACGGCCGTCATTCCCGCGAAGGCGGGAACCCAGTGACTTCAGCTCCTTGGCCCAAGTCGCTGGATGCCCGCCTTCGCGGGGACGACGACCCGGTCTCGAGGCCGCCGGTAGCCAGCAATCGAAGGAACCACCTCATGTCCGCAGTGTTCGCCGCCCCGCCTCCCTCTCACTCGTCCGGGATCGAAATCACCGCCCAGATTCCGGGACAGGACGCCGTGCTCACCCCGGCCGCCCTGGAGCTGCTGACCTCACTGCACCGCCTGATCGAACCCCGGCGCCAGGCGCGCCTGGCCGCCCGCATCGAACGGCAGGCCTTCTTCGACGCGGGCGGGCTGCCCGACTTCCGCGAGGACACCCGCGCTATCCGGCAAGGGGACTGGAAAGTCGCCCCCCTGCCGGCTGCACTGAAGGACCGCCGGGTGGAAATCACCGGCCCGGTCGACCCGAAGATGGTCATCAATGCGCTGAATTCGGGCGCCAAGGTGTTCATGGCCGACTTCGAGGACTCCACCTCGCCGACCTGGGCCAACCTGATCGCAGGACAGCAGTCGCTGATCGGAGCGGTCGCCAGCACCTTGGAATTCAAGGCCCCCGCTTCCAATGGCGCTCCCGGCAAGCAGTATTCGCTCAAGCCCTTCGAAGAACAGGCCGTGCTGATCGTGCGTCCGCGCGGCTGGCATCTCGACGAAAAGCACGTGCGTGTCGACGGCACGCCGATCGCCGGCGGCCTGTTCGACGTAGCCCTGTTCGCCTTCCACAACGCAAAGCTCCTGGCTGCGAAGGATCGTGGCCCTTATTTCTACCTGCCCAAGCTGCAGTCGATGGAAGAAGCGGCGCTGTGGGAAACCGCGCTGTCGCACATCGAAACCGCGCTGGGTCTGCCGCAGGGCCAGATGAAGGTCACGGTGCTGATCGAGACGCTGCCGGCGGTGTTCGAGATGCACGAGATCCTGCACGCACTGCGCGGCCGTATCGTCGGGCTCAACTGCGGGCGTTGGGACTACATTTTTTCGTACCTGAAAACCTTCCGCCGCCACCGCGACAAGGTGCTGCCCGAGCGTGGCCAGGTCACCATGACCCAGCCGTTCCTGAAGGCTTATTCGGAGCTGCTGATCCAGACCTGCCACCAGCGCGGCGCGCATGCGATGGGCGGCATGGCGGCGCAGATTCCCATCAGCGGCGACGAGGCCGCCAACGAGCAGGCCATGGCGCGGGTGCGTGCGGACAAGCTGCGCGAAGTCAGCGCCGGCCACGACGGCACCTGGGTCGCGCATCCGGCGCTGATTCCCATCGCACGCGGCATCTTCGATGAACACATGCCTGCGCCCAATCAGCACGGTGTGTCGCGTGAAGACGTCAAGGTCAGCCGCGACGATCTGATCAGGCCCTCGCTGGGCACCATCACCACCGCCGGTTTCGAAGGCAGCGTGGAAGTCTGCGTGCGCTACCTGGCCGCATGGCTGGACGGCAACGGCTGCGTGCCGATCCACTGGCTGATGGAAGACGCCGCCACTGCGGAAATCTCCCGCACCCAGCTGTGGCAATGGCTGCATTCGGACAATCTGCATCTGGCCGACGGCACCTTGATCGATTTCGCCCTGCTGGAACGCGCACTGTTGAATCTGCCGGCGCGACTGGGCGATGCCGACGCCATGCCGGGCGGCCGGCGTATACCCGAGGCCATCGCATTGCTGGACCAGCTGAGCCATGCGGACGAGCTGGCCGAGTTCCTGACCCTGCCGGCATACGAATACCTCGATTAATCCTGTAGGAGCGGCCCATGGCCGCGAGCTCTTCGGCACGACAGGTCAAAAGCTCGCGGCCATGGGCCGCTCCTACAAAAACAAATCAACCCTTACCCACGGAAGCGAACGACCATGAGCACATTGCAGACCGCCGAACAGCTCCAGAAAGACTGGGACAGCAACCCGCGCTGGACCGGCATCACCCGCAACTACACCGCCGCCGACGTGGTGCGCCTGCGCGGCACCGTGTATGTGGAGCATTCCATCGCCCGCCTGGGCGCGGAAAAGCTGTGGGGCTACCTGCAGAAGGAAGACTTCGTCAACGCGCTGGGCGCGCTGACCGGCAACCAGGCCATGCAGCAGGTCAAGGCGGGCTTGAAAGCCATCTACCTGTCGGGCTGGCAGGTCGCCGCCGACGCCAACCTGGCCGGGCAGATGTACCCTGACCAGTCGCTGTATCCGGCCGACTCGGTGCCGGCGGTGGTCAAGCGCATCAACAACACGCTGCTGCGCGCCGATCAGCTGAACCATGCCGAGGGCGATGACAGCGTCGATTATCTGCAGCCGATCGTGGCCGACGCCGAGGCCGGTTTCGGCGGCGTGCTCAACGCGTTCGAGCTGATGAAGGCGATGATCGAGGCCGGCGCCGCCGGCGTGCATTTCGAGGACCAGCTGGCCAGTGTGAAGAAGTGCGGCCACATGGGCGGCAAAGTGCTGGTGCCCACCCGAGAGGCCATCGAGAAGTTGAATGCCGCGCGTCTGGCCGCCGATGTGATGGGCGTGCCCACCCTGCTGGTCGCGCGCACCGATGCCGAAGCCGCCGACCTGCTGACCAGCGATATCGACGCCAACGACAAGGCCTTCGTCACCGGCGAGCGGACGGTCGAAGGCTTCTACAAGACGCGCAACGGTTTGGACCAGGCCATCAGCCGCGGCCTGGCGTATGCACCCTATGCCGATCTGGTGTGGTGCGAGACCGGCAAACCGGACCTGGAGTTCGCACGCAAGTTCGCCGAAGCCATCCACGCCAGGTTCCCCGGCAAGCTGCTGGCCTACAACTGCTCGCCCAGCTTCAACTGGAAGAAGAACCTGG